>NZ_JAGWDK010000041.1 GCF_018398875.1 Bradyrhizobium sp. sGM-13
CGGATGGACCCTCAGAAATGTGTGCATGCCCTAGTGCGTTCGCAGGGACGACGGTGGGGCCGCACTTCCCATAGGCACGCGCTGCCCGTTGTTAATGCTTGATCCCGCCCGGAACCGGTGTTCTGCTTAAAAAAGCCGCTGGAGTCTCCGGTCCGTGTCGATCTACGTCGCACTACACCACGTCACGCACTACAAATACGACCGACCGATCGATCTCGGCCCTCAGACCGTTCGCCTGCGTCCGGCGCCGCATACGCGGACGCCGATCCTGAGCTATTCGCTCAAAGTGACGCCCGCCAATCATTTCGTGAACTGGCAGCAGGATCCGCAGGGCAATTGGCTGGCGCGCTTCGTCTTTCCGGAGAAGGCGTCCGAGCTGAAAATCGAAGTCGACTTCACCGCGCAGATGACGGTCGTCAATCCCTTCGATTTCTTCGTCGAGCCCTACGCCAACTCCTTTCCGTTTCAGTACAGCAACGGCCTCAAGACCGAGCTCGCGCCCTATCTCGCGACCTCCGAGCAGGGGCCGTTGTTCGCGGCTTACTTGAAGGAGATTCCGCGCGAGGCTGACAGCACGGTCAATTTCCTGGTCGAGCTCAACGCTCAGCTTCAGAAGAAGATCAAGTATGTCATCCGGATGGAGCCGGGCATTCAGACGCCGGAGGAGACGCTGGCGCGTGGTTTGGGCTCGTGCCGCGATTCCGCGTGGTTGTTGATCCAGGCATTGCGGCATCTCGGCCTCGCCGCACGCTTCGTCTCGGGCTACCTCATGCAGTTGCGTCCCGATATCGATCCGGTCGAAGGCCCGCGCGAGGTCGAAAGTGATTTCACCGATCTGCACGCATGGGCGGAGGTCTACCTTCCCGGCGCAGGCTGGATCGGGTTCGACGTCACCTCGGGCATGCTGACGGGAGAGGGGCATATCCCCGTCGCCGCCACGCCGCATTATCGCTCCGCGGCGCCGGTCTCGGGCAGTGCAGGTTTCGCCAATGTCGAGTTCGGTTTCGAGATGAGCGTCAGGCGCATCCGCGAGGCGCCGCGGATCACGCGGCCGTTCTCCGATGAATCCTGGACACGGCTCGATCGGCTTGGCGAGCAGGTCGATGCCGATCTCAGGCGCGACGATGTGCGGCTGACCATGGGCGGCGAGCCGACCTTCGTCTCGATCGACGATCTGGAATCGCCGGAATGGAACGTCGCTGCCATCGGCCCGACCAAGCAGGCGCTGGCGGATAAGCTGATCCGAAAGCTGCGGGCGCGTTTCGCGCCGGGTGGGTTACTGCATTACGGGCAAGGTAAATGGTATCCGGGCGAAAGCCTGCCGCGCTGGGCGTTCGGACTCTATTGGCGCAAGGACGGCGTGCCGATCTGGAAGAATGCCCACCTGATCGCAATGGTTGAGAACCCGCACAGAGCCGATGTTGCAGACGCCCGGCGACTGATGGAAGGCATCGCGAAGCGGCTCGGCCTCGACGCCAGCTACGTGATTCCGGCATACGAAGACCCCGTGCATTGGCTGCAAAAAGAAGCGGCACTTCCGGTCAATGTCGATCCCGGTGACTCCAAGCTGTCCGATCCCGAAGAACGATCACGCATGGCGCGTGTGTTCGATGAAGGGCTCGACAAGCCGAAAGGGTTCGTGTTGCCGGTCCAGCATGCGGACGCCGATGGTCCTCGCTGGATCAGCGAGCGCTGGCAATTCCGGCGCAGCCATTTGCTTCTGATCCCAGGCGATTCCCCGCTCGGGCTCCGGCTGCCGATGGCGTCGTTGCCGCATGTTCCGCCAGAAGAATATCCTTACCTAGTCGAGCAGGATCCAATGGATGCGCCGCTGGAGCTGGCGGCTGAGGACAAGCAGCCCGGAGCAGGGGACGAGTCAAGGTTGGCGCACGAGCCGAAAGCAAAGCGCAAACCCAAGCCGGTGCGCACGGCAACCTCGGTCGAAATCCGCGACGGCGTGTTGTGCGTCTTCATGCCGCCGGTCGAGAAGATCGAACACTATCTCGACCTGATCGCGGCGGTGGAAGCGACCGCCGAGGAGATGCAGATCCCGGTTCATGTCGAGGGTTACGGTCCGCCCTATGACCCACGCATCGAGGTCATCAAGGTGACGCCCGATCCCGGGGTGATCGAGGTCAACGTCCAGCCGGCGCAAAGCTGGCGCGAGGCGGTCGACATCACCTTCGGCCTGTATGAAGACGCCGCGAAAGTCCGGCTCGGCGCCAATCGCTTTCTCGTCGATGGCCGCCACACTGGCACCGGCGGCGGCAACCATGTCGTGGTCGGCGGCTCTACGCCGCAGGATTCGCCGTTCCTGCGCCGCCCGGATTTGCTGAAGAGCCTGGTGCTGTACTGGCAGCGCCATCCGTCGCTGTCCTATTTGTTCTCCGGCATGTTCATCGGCCCGACGAGCCAGGCGCCGCGCATCGACGAGGCGCGGCACGACGGGCTCTATGAACTCGAAATCGCGCTCTCGCATGTGCCGCCGCCCGATATCGAGGCGCCGCTGTGGCTGGTCGATCGGTTGTTCCGGCATATCCTCGTCGATATCACAGGCAATACCCATCGCGCCGAAATCTGCATCGACAAGCTCTATTCGCCTGATGGCCCGACCGGCCGTCTCGGGCTGGTCGAATTCCGCGCGCTCGAAATGCCGCCCGACCCGCGGATGTCGCTGGCGCAGCAATTGTTGATCCGCGCGCTGATCGCAAAGCTCTGGCGCGAGCCGCAGCAGGGCCAGTTCGTGCGCTGGGGAACTGCGCTGCATGATCGCTTCATGCTGCCGCATTTCCTCTGGGAGGATTTTTTGGGCGTGCTCGATGAGCTCAGGCAATCCGGTTACGATTTCTCGCCGGAATGGTATTCGGCACAACTCGAATTCCGTTTTCCGGTGTTCGGCCGTGTCCACCACGGCGGCGTCGCGCTGGAATTGCGTCAGGCGCTGGAGCCCTGGCATGTGCTGGGCGAGGAAGGCTCTGCCGGCGGCACTGTGCGCTACGTCGATTCTTCCGTGGAGCGGCTGCAGGTCAAGGCGACCGGCTTTGTCGAGGGACGCCACGTCGTGACCTGTAACGGCAGGCGGATGCCGATGACATCAACGGGACGCTCCGGCGAAGCCGTGGCCGCCGTCCGCTTCAAGGCCTGGCAGCCGGCCTCGGGGCTGCATCCGACCATCCCGGTCCACGCGCCCCTGACATTTGACTTGATCGATAACTGGAACGGCCGTTCGCTCGGCGGCTGCGTCTACCACGTGGCCCATCCCGGCGGCCGCAATTACGATACCAAGCCGGTCAATTCCTATGAGGCGGAGGCGCGACGGCTGGCCCGGTTTCAGGATCACGGCCACACCCCGGGGCGGATCCAGCCGCCGCCCGAGGAACGCACAATTGAATTCCCTTTGACGCTCGACTTGAGGACGCCGCTCCTGATCTAATCGGAAGCGACGGTCTCGGGGAATCGGAATGTCAGGCCAAGGCAACAATCAGGAGAGCAAGGCCCGCCCAGGTCAGCGCCGGATGGCGCAATGGACGCGCGACTATGCGCGGCTGCCCGGCACTCCCGACGAATATATCGGGCCTGACGGAGCGCCGCGCGCGGCCTGGACCCGCTTCTTCGATGCCTTTTCAGCGCTTTCGGCCGGCGATATCGAACGGCGCTTCGCCTCCGCGGACCGGCATCTGCGCGAGGCCGGCGTCACCTATCGCGCACCCGGCGAAACCGCCGACCGGCTGTGGCCGCTCAGCCATCTGCCGCTGATCATCGACGAGGCCGATTGGCAGCAACTGACCACGGGTATCGCGCAGCGAGCGCAGTTGTTCGAAATGATCCTGCGCGATCTCTATGGCGAGGCCCGGCTGGTCAGCGATGGTGCGGTGCCCGCGGCCGCGATTGCCGGCAGCAACGAATATCTGCGCGCCGTCTGCGGCGTCAAACCACCGGGTAACCGCTATTTGCATTTCTATGCGGCTGACGTCGGCCGCGGCCCCGACGGGCGCTGGTGGGTGCTGAACGACCGCACGCAGGCGCCGTCAGGCGCCGGCTATGCGCTGGAAAACCGCCTGGTGCTGTCGCGCGCCTTTTCTAATCTCTACAAGTCGATGAACGTCGAGCGCGTGGCGCCGTTCTTCGAGGCGTTCCGCGACTCGCTTCGCGCCAGCGCCGACCGCGACGAGCCGCGTATCGGCCTGTTGACGCCGGGCGCCTTCAGCGAAACCTATTTCGAACACGCCACGCTGGCGCGCTATCTCGGCTTTCTCCTGGTCGAAGGCGACGATCTCGCCGTCAGCGGCGACCGCATCCACATCCGCACCGTCGCGGGCCTGAAGCGGCTCGACGTGTTGTTGCGCAGAGTCGATTCCAATTTCCTCGATCCGCTGGAGCTCGATGCCTCGTCGCATCTCGGCGTGCCGGGCCTGATCGATGTGCTGCGCAAGGACGGCGTCGTCGTGGCCAACATGCCGGGCTCGGGCGTATTGGAGGCGAGGGCGCTACTTGGATTCCTGCCGAGCCTGTGCCACCGCTTGCTCGGCGAGACCTTGATCATGCCGCACATCGCGACCTGGTGGTGCGGCCAGAAATCCGCGCGTGAGGAAGTACTGTCGCGGCTGGAGGATTTCGTCATCGAGGGCGCCTATGGCCGGGCCGTTCCCGGCTTTTCCAGCCATGCGCCCGTGCTTGCCGGCGAGTTGCCGCCAGCCGACCGCGACCGGCTACGGCAGGCGATCACCGACCGTGGCATCGATTATGTCGGCCAGGAACTGGTGCGCTTGTCGACGACGCCGGTGTGGGAAGAGGGGCGGATCACGCCGCGGCCGTTCGTGCTGAGGGTGTTTGCCGCCGCTACCCCGCAAGGCTGGACCATCATGCCCGGCGGTTTCTGCCGGATTGCCGAAAAGGCGGATGCGCGTGCGGTGTCGATGGGCGACGGCGTGCGGTCGGCGGATGTCTGGGTGGTGTCCGACAAGGCCGTAGCGTCGGCGACGCTGTTGCCCGGCGCCGACACGGTGCGGATCAGGCGGATCGCCGGCGTGGTGCCGAGCCGTGCCGCGGATAATCTGTTCTGGCTCGGCCGTTATCTCGAACGCGCCGAGGCGACGCTGCGGCTGATCCGCGCGCTCGGCACCTCGACGCGCGATCCCGCCAAGGGAGCGTCAACCGCGTTGCACTCGGTCGAGCGTATCCAACGGATCCTCGTGACCTGGGACGCTACGTCGCAGGCGACACGGACCAATCCGGCGCGGGTCATCGCGGAAGCGCTGCAGAGCGAGGAGAAGTTCGGTTCTGCACTTTCGCTGGTGCGATCTGTGCAGCGAACTGCGAGTTCGCTGCGCGAGCGGCTTTCGCCCGATGCCTGGCAGATCATCACCGAGATGGTGGAGCGCCTTGCGCTGCAGGTCGATGACGACGACAGCATCGTAAGTGCCGCTGAATTGACGCTGCAGGAGCTGGCGAGCCTTGCCGGCCTGGCGCAGGAAAACATGAACCGCGCCGCCGGCTGGCGCTTCCTCGACATGGGCCGCCGCGCCGAGCGCGCTATCAACACCGCGCGGTTCGCGCGGCAGTTCGCCTATGACGAAGCGGGCGAGGACGACCTCGACGTGCTGTTGACGCTGGTGGATTGCCAGATCACCTACCGCTCGCGCTATCTGGTCGGGCCAGCGCTGGCGCCGGTTCGCGACCTCGCCGTGCTCGACCCTTATAATCCGCGCTCGGTCGCCTTTCAGGTCGCAGCGCTCAACGACCACATCGCGGCGCTGCCAAGCCTGAAGGAACATGGTTTGATCGAGCGGCCGCAGCGGCTGGCGGTGGCGTTGCAGGCAACGTTGACGACGGCGGAGGCCGCGACGCTGGATGTGAAAACGCTGTTTGCACTCGAACAGGATCTGCTCAATCTGGCCGACGCCATCGGCCTGCATTACTTCCCGCACGGGCCCAATGCGAGCCGGCCGGAGAAGCTCACGGGCCTCGCGTGATCTACGACATCCGTCACGTCACGACCTACGCTTACGAGAGCCCGGTGAGTTTTGCGCGCTGCTCGCTGCGGCTGGAGCCGCGAACCGACGACGGTCAGCAATTGATCTCGCACGCGGTCGAGATCCGGCCGCGGCCGGCCGAACGCACGGTGCGGCGGGACTTTTTCGGAACGCATACCGAGAGCGTGCTGATCGAGACCGCGCATCGCAATTTGCGGATCGATTCCCGCTCACGGGTTTCGGTCGCGCGTCTGGCGCCTGGTCGCGCGGCACCCAGCCCGCCCTGGGAGCGCATCCGCGACGTGGCCTTTGAGGCTACCAGCCTCGGTCCGGCTTCGCCGGTCGGATACGTCTTTGCGAGCTCGCTGGTGCCGGTGCTGGCGCCGCTCACTGCCTATGCCGCGCCAAGCTTCGCGCCGGGCGGCGGCATCCTCATGGGTGCCGTCGACCTGATGCGCCGCATCCGCGGCGATTTCAGATACGACTCCAAGGCCACCGTGATTTCGACGCCGCTTAAAGAAGTGTTCGAGAAGCGCCACGGCGTCTGCCAGGACTTTGCCCATGTGATGATTGCGGGCCTGCGCGGGCTCGGCCTGCCGGCGGCCTATGTCAGCGGCTATCTGCGCACCGTTCCGCCCGCCGGCCAGCCGCGCCTGCAGGGCGCCGACGCCAGCCACGCCTGGGTCTCGGTCTGGTGCGGCGCCGAGCTTGGCTGGGTCGGCTTCGATCCGACCAACGACCTCCTGGTCGAGAACGATCATATCGTCCTGTCGATCGGCAGGGACTTCTCCGACGTCTCGCCGGTCGACGGCATCATCGTCGGATCGCCCAAGCAGAAGCTCAACGTCGCCGTCGACGTGCTGCTGGTGGAATGAGGCTGGAATGCTTCGGTGCCGGACTTCTTAAGAATTGGTTGTCCTGCCGCGCGGCTAAGCCGCGCTGATCTCCGCTGCACTACGGATAGGCACTTTAACGGAAGGTTCGCACTTTTGTTGCCAGCATGACGTGCGCGGATCCGCGCCTGCAAGTTGCGTCCACCTAGCCAGGAGATAATCGTGAACAATTGGTCAACAAAGCCTTTCGTTTCCGCCGTGGCAGCCATGCTTGTTTTCGGCGGCAGCGCCAGCGCGGGCGGCGGCGCAAGCAAAGACGAAGCCGTTGCCATGGTCAAGCAGGCCGTTACCTTCATCAAGGAGCAGGGAGCCGAAAAGGCGTATCCCGAGATCACCAGCAAGACCAGCAAGTTCCGCGACCGCGATCTTTATGTCGTGGTCTACCAGCTCGACGGCAAAGTGCTGGCTCACGGCTCGAACGAGAAGTTCGTCGGCAAGGATCTGATCGACGCCCAGGATGTCGACGGCAAGCTCTACGTCAAGGAACGCGTCGAACTCGCCGCCAAGCAGCCTTCGTTCTGGCAGGATTACAAGTTCGTCAATCCGGTGAGCAAGAAGGTCGAGCCAAAGGAAATGTACTGCGAAAAGCTGGATAATACAGCCGTCTGTGCGGGCGTCTATAAGCTCTGACCCCGATCAAGCGTTTGCGTGGTTGTGCGGTGATCGCCGCACTGAAGGGGTGACATGCTCGGCTGGATCAAAAACATTGGCCTTTCATGGAAAGTCCAGCTCGCTCCGGCGTTCCTGATCGCCGTCCTGATCGGGCTCGGCGCCTATGCGTTACAAACGCTGCGGTGGAATCAGGCCGCCGTTGACGCGCTGGTGTCGGGGCCGGTACGGCAATCGGAATTGGCCAACGATCTCACCACGACGGTGTGGACGGCGCACGCCAAGCTGTATCGTCTTGCGGCCACGGCGGCCAATGAAAAGGACGAGAAGAAAATTGCGCAGGTCGCCAAGGAAGCTTCCGTGGCGGCCGGCAAGATTTCGGACGCGCTGAAGGCCGTAGAAAGTATCAAGGGCGGGTTCAGTCCGGAAACATTCGAGAAGCTGAAAGCTGCAGTCGCGGGCTATCTCAAGCAATCGAAAAACGCGATCGAGATGGCCGACGGCGACGCCGGTTCGGCGCTGATATTCATCATGGGTGCAGAGCGCAATTTTGCCGTCATTGAAAAGCTGGTCGATGACCTGATCGCCCATAGCAGCGAGAGCAAGGATCGCGAGATTGCCCGCGCCGGGATCAAGCTCGAGCAACAGCAGATGACGCTGACGGCCGCTCTTCTGGTGGTTGCACTTGCCGGTATCCTGGTTTCGTTTTTGATCGGGCGAAGTACGTCCCGTCCCGTCGTGGCGATGTCGAGGGCGATGCGCGAACTTGCCGCCGGGCATTTCGAGGTCCAACTGCCCGGCCTCGAGCGCCGCGATGAAGTCGGCCAGATGGCGCACGCGATCCAGGAATTCAAGGTGCAGGCGATCGCCAAGGCCGAACGCGAGACGGCGGAGCGTGAGGAAAAGAACCGCGAACTGGCATCGGCCCGGCGTGCCGAGCTTCATAACCTGGCTGAGAGTTTCGAGATCGCGGTCGGCAATATCGTCGAGAACGTTGGCTCAGCCTCGGCCGAATTGGAAGATTCCGCCGCGATCCTGACTAACAGCAGCGTGGCCACCCAGGAGCTCTCCACCGTGGTCGCCGCGGCTTCCGAGGAGACTTCCAGCAACGTGCAGTCGGTGGCGTCCGCCACCGAGGAAATGGCCAGCTCAGTCAATGAAATCGGCAGGCAGGTCGCGAATTCCACCCGGATCGCCAACGAGGCCGTCGTTCAGGCGCAAAAGACCGACGCCCGGATCATCGAATTGTCGGAGGCGGCAAACCGCATCGGCGACGTAACCAGGTTGATCACCACGATCGCCGAGCAGACCAATCTACTGGCACTCAACGCGACCATTGAGGCCGCCCGCGCCGGTGACGCCGGCCGCGGCTTTGCGGTGGTTGCCCAGGAGGTCAAGGCGCTCGCCACCCAGACCGCCAAGGCAACCAGCGAAATCTCGACCCAGATCGCCGAGATGCAGTCGGCGACGCAGGAATCGGTGCACGCCATCAAGGAGATCAGCGGCACCATCGGCCGCGTTTCCGAAATCGCCGCGGCGATCGCTGCCGCCGTCGAGGAGCAGGGCGCTGCCACCCAGGAAATCGCGCGCAACGTGCAGCAGGCGGCAGTGGGCTCGACCCAGGTTGCGAACAGCATCGCCGACGTCAACCGTGGCGCCGGCGAAATCGGCACGGCGTCGTCACAGGTTCTGGCCAACGCGCAACTGCTCTCCAACGAAAACAAGCGCCTCAAGGCCGAAGTGGGCAAGTTTCTCGCGACCGTGCGGTCGGCGTAAGGCCGTTCGTGTCGGAAGCGAGTCGGTGGCTCCTATTGAACACCAAGCGCACCATCTGCGCCCCTCAATACAGCCTTTCCTTATTGCCCCTCTCGATGATGGCCTGCATCTGTTCGACGCTTTCCTGTATCTTGGCGTGGGCGACCAGCGTTTCCGCAAAAGATGGCACGGCAGTCGGCTCGGCCCACGTATCGGGCTGCCAGAGTCCTGATCTGATCATGCACTTGGGGCAGTGTGAGAAGACCTTTTCCACCCCTACCACCAAGACGTGATTTGGCGCCCTGCCACTCACCTTCATCGTATCTCGGAGGAAGTCGTCTCTCACGATGATCGCCTTCCCGCTCACCCGAAGTGTGTGGGTTACGCCCGGAATAAGAAAGATTATTCCGACGTTCGGATTGTGCAGCACATTGCGGAAGGTATCAATGCGGCGGTTGCCGAGCCGGTCAGGAACCGCAAGCGTGTGATCGTCGAGCACCTTCACGAAGCCGGCTGGGTCACCCTTGGGTGAAATGTCCAGCAGACCAGCTTCACCTGCGGAGGCGACGAAGGCGAATGGCGCGTGTTCGATAAAAGTCCGAGCAACGTGATCTATGGCGGTGACGACCTTAGCAATCGAGTGGCGGGGAGGTTCGCCGACAACGGCTCGGAGTTCATCTTCGGTCGAGACAACTTCGCGGAAACGTGCTCGCAGCTCACTAATCTCAACCATCGTATAGTCTCCGGGCAATTCAGCATGCCCCAGCTTATCCCAAGAAGCGCGAACGTCTACCATCGCAAGAGAGGATTTCGAGGACGGGCGATCGGAGGCCAAGGGTCAGAACTGGCCAGCTTTGGGGCCCGATGGCCGCATCCGCTTCGGGGCGTTCGCGTCGTTTTGACGGTTGGCTGGCCACTTGCCGTCCGCTTACGTCCCGGTCTTCCGCGGCTGCTCGGACGAATCCGCGCGCAGGTTGCGGAAGAATTTTTCGACCTCGCGCGACAGCGTTTCGGCCGTGGCCGTCAGCTCGCTGGATGCCGTAAGGACCGAAGTCGCCGCGGTGCTCGTCGTGCCGATGGCGTCACTGAGCGACCCGATATTGATGACCAGCGTTCCGTTGCCCTGCGCCGCCAATTGCGCGTTCGCCGAGATTTCACGGGTCGCCGCGTCCTGCTGCTCGATCGCGCTGGCAATGATGGAAGTCACCTCGTTGATGTCGCGCACGGCGGCGCCGATCTCGCGGACCGCTTCGACGGAGGTTTTGGTCGAGGTCTGGATCAGGCCGACGTTCTGGCCGATTTCGGCGGTCGCCTTGGCGGTCTGCTCGGCCAGCGCCTTGACCTCGTGGGCGACCACGGCGAAGCCGCGGCCGGCGTCGCCGGCGCGCGCGGCTTCGATTGTTGCGTTGAGCGCCAGGAGGTTGGTTTGCTCGGCGATCGCCTGGATCAGGTTGAGCACGCCGTCGATGCGCTGGGTCGCAGCCGCAAGCCCCTCGATTTCGGAGACCGATTTCTCGGTGCGCTGGCCCGCCTGCTCGACGGCGCTGGCCGACTGGCGTACCTGGCGGCCGATTTCCTCGACGGAAGCGGAAAGCTCTTCGGCCGCGCTCGCGACGGCGGAGACGTTGCTGGAGGCCTGTTCGGTCGCACCGTTGGCGGCCACCGCGCGTCCGCTCGCCTCCGATGAGACGCTGGCGATGGTCTGGGCGGTACCGCGCATCGCGGTCGCATTGTCGGTGACCGCGCGCAGTACGCCGCCGATCGCTTCCCGGAACGCATCGACCGAGGCTTCGATGTGGCGGGTGCGCTCGTCACGCGCCCTGGAATCTTCCAGCACCTGCGAATTGAGGTTGCGGTTGCGATCCATCGCTTCCTGGAAGATCTTGATGGCACGGGCGAGCGCGCCGATTTCATCGGCGCGTTCGGCATGCGGAACCTCGACGCCTTCGGCGCCATCGGCAACCTGCTTGATGGTGGCGGTGATGACCGAGAGCGGGCGCGCGATCGAACGGGAAATGATCAGCACGCCGAGGACGACCACCACCAGCGCCAACACGCCGAGGCAAGTCAGGATAAATGCCATTGTATGGTTGGTGTCGGTCTGTTGGGCCAGCCTCCCGCTGCGTTCGGCATAGACTTTGGAGAGCGCCTCGAGATCCTTGTTCAGCGCGGTGCGCACTTGGCGGTTGGCGTCGTTGTCGCCCCATTCACGCCCCGCAGCCCCGTTGATCTCGACGCCGCGGCGAACCAGCTCCTTGCGGAAGTCGACGAACTGTTCGATGCGCTTCTTGAAAGTGGCGAACTGCTGGGCGTCGTCGGCCTGGACCAGCGTTTCCCAGTTCTTCACGACATCAAGGATGCGCTCGTTAAACTTGAGCAGTCCGTCGCCGTACTTCTTCACCACCGCCGGCTCGCTCGACATGTAGATGCCACGCGATTCCATCACGACTGCATAGACCAGCGAATTGATGCGCTCGACATTGAGCGCGGCGCGGCTCGCGATCGAGACCGCTTCGGTGAGGGCCGCGTTCTGGCGGGTGTTGTAATCGGACAAGGCCGTGATGGCTGCAACGAGCAACGCGAACAGCGCGAAGATCGAATACAATTTAGCTGCAAGCGAAAATCGGGATGCCATGGCGCCACCAAAATAGGTACGGGAAAATTCAGCCGTATCGGCACGCCGGAATGGGATCCAGGGAATGCCGTCAGCGTAGGCAATGTGCTGAGTTTTGGTGGAGAATGTCTTAACGCGCGAAGTTCGTGGAATCGCAACTAAAGACAAATCATGAGTAGCTTCAAACAATTACTTGAATATCGCGAGATGCCTCGTCGGGAAAATTTGGCAGGTTGGTGCGACTGCAGCGGGCCTTGGTAGATCAGCACAATTGGAGGTGGCTGGCGCGGCGGAAGATGCCCGGCTCTCGCAATTGCCCGACAAGACGAGCCGGTATCGCCATGACGGCGCAGCCCGCCTGATCCTCCGAAGGACGGTTCGCATTGGCAAGCAGCCGTGGCGCGAATCAAGCTAGTTAGACAGCGAGCACGGCGAAGGTGGCGCCGCGCTGCTTCGATTATGCGTGAGAATTGGGACTCATGACTCAAAGTGCCGCCTTGCTGGGCAATCTCGATCTCTACCTCCACGTGCGCGTGCTGATCGCCCTGATCCTCGGGCTCAGCGTCACGCGTCTGGTCAGTGGCATCGCGGCATTGGTCCAGCACCCCGGTCGCTACGCGATTTGGCCTGTACATCTTGGCTGGGTCGCTTGGACGCTCCTGAACGTGGTCGCGTTCTGGTGGTGGGAGTTTCGGCTGAGCCACATCCAGCACTGGACGTATGGCCTTTACTTCTTCGTTTGCGTGTACGCATCGATGTACTATTTCCTGAGCGTCCTGCTTTTCCCGCAGGATCTCGATGAATATAAGGGTTACGAGGATTACTTCCTCTCCCGCCGCCGCTGGTTCTTTGGTTTTGCGGCCCTCACGGAAGCGCTCGACGTGGTCGATACCTGGATAAAGGGCACAGCGCATCTGCGATCTCTGGGGCCGGAATATCTCGTCGCCACCAGCGCATTCATATTGCTGTCCGTGGCAGCTACGAGAACGCGCAACCCAAAATTCCACATGCTGTTTGCGCTCAGCGCGGTGGCTTACCAAATAAGCTTTTCGATCCGCCATTTTGGTACGCTGGATTAATCACAGGCGGGACGTTGATGGCTGGTCCCGGCCACCGCGCACGGCCTCGAGCGGATTGAAGCCCGGACCATGCCGACGCTCCGCTGATTGCGGCCTGTAGCCTTGGCCGGTCGCCCGGCATAGACTAGCCAGGCAACGGAGTGGGACGGCGCAGGAACGTCAGCATGGTCTATCGGCAGATCATCGGTGCCACCACCTATGCGTTCGACGATTTGCGCGAGCTGCTCGCCAAAGCGACGCCGCCGCGATCCGGCGACCGTCTTGCCGGCGTCGCGGCCGATAGCGCGGAACAGATGATCGCAGCGCGAATGGCGCTCGCCGACGTGCCGCTGAAGCAGTTCCTCAACGAGGCTGTCATTCCCTATGAGGATGACGAAGTCACCCGGCTGATCATCGACAGCCACGATGCCCCGGGATTTGCCGCCATATCGTCGCTGACCGTCGGCGGCTTCCGCGACTGGCTGCTCTCCGATGCCGCAACAAGCGAGTCTTTGGCGAAGGTCTCGCGCGGGGTCACGCCGGAAATGGCTGCCGGCGTCTCAAAACTGATGCGCAACCAGGATCTGATCCTGGTCGCCAAGAAATGCGCCGTGACCTCGGCCTTTCGCAACACCATCGGCCTGAAGGGGCGGATGAGCGTGCGGCTGCAGCCCAACCATCCCTTCGATGATGCCAAGGGCATTACCGCTTCGATCCTCGACGGCGTCCTCTTGGGATCGGGCGATGCCTGCATCGGCATCAATCCTGCCAGCGACGATCCGGCCGTGATCGGCGAGCTGCTGCGGCTGCTCGACGGCATCATCTCGCGGCTGCAGATCCCGACGCAGGGCTGTGTGCTCACGCATGTCACCACGACGCTTGGATTGATCGGGCAGGGCGCGCCGGTCGATCTGGTATTCCAGTCGATCGCGGGAACGGAGGCTGCCAATCGCAGTTTTGGTGTCGATCTCGCGCTGCTGCGCGAGGCGCGTGAGGCGGGGCTGTCGCTTCGCCGCGGCACGGTCGGCGACAATTTGATGTATTTCGAAACGGGGCAGGGGTCAGCGCTGTCGGCCAACGCCCATCACAATGTCGACCAGCAGACATGCGAGGCGCGGGCCTACGCGGTGGCGCGCGCGTTCGATCCGTTGCTGGTCAACAGCGTGGTCGGTTTCATCGGTCCGGAATATCTTTACGACGGCAAGGAAATCATCCGCGCCGGTCTAGAGGACCATTTCTGCGGCAAGCTGCTCGGCCTGCCGCTCGGGGTCGACGTCTGCTACACCAACCATGCCGAAGCCGACCAGGACGACATGGACAATTTGCTGACGCTATTGGCCGCCGCCGGCGTCACCTTCATCATGGGCGTGCCGGGCGCCGACGACGTCATGCTGAACTATCAGTCGACCTCGTTTCATGACGCGCTCTACGTCCGGGACCTCTTCGGCTTGAAGCGGGCGCCCGAGTTCGACGATTGGCTGGTCCGCTCAGGCCTCGCGGACGGCAATTTCCGGCTTGCCGGCAACGCCGGCCTGCTGCCCGAATTTGCCTCGCGGCTGATCGCCTGAACTCCGGCCTGCAGATTTTCGTGCAACCAATTGAACCCAAAGCGAGTTAGAAGTCACAGCCACAATGTTGAAGAATTTCTGGCCCAACTTTCAATGTCGTGCTTAAATTCATGCCAGCCTTGAGGAAATTTGATGAGAGCTGAAGGCATTGGAACGGTACGGCGTATCCTGTGCGTCTTCCCGCGCTATACGTCCTCTTTCGGCACGTTCGAATACGCCTATCCCCTGACCGCTGGCGTGAAGGCTTTCATGCCGCCGCAGGGCCTCCTCCTGATCGCGGCCTATCTCCCGGCAAACTGGCAGGTGCGTTTCATCGACGAGAACATTCGCCCCGCCAGCAAAGAAGATTTCGAATGGGCGGAAGCGGTCTTCGTCAGCGGCATGCACATCCAGCGCCAGCAGATGAACGACATCTGCCGCCGCGCCCATGCGTTCGATCTTGCGGTCGCGATCGGCGGCCCGTCGGTGAGCGCGTGCCCGGATTACTATCCCTCGTTCGACTATCTCCATGTCGGCGAACTCGGCGACGCCACCAATGAACTGATCGCGCGGTTGGCGCGCGACCCTTCGCGTCCCGAGCAGCAGGTGGTGCTGACGACCAGCGAACGCCTGTCGATGACGGAGTTTCCGATTCCGGCTTACGAGCTGGCGGAAGTGAAGAAATATCTCCTTGGCAGCATCCAGTATTCGAGCGGTTGCCCCTATCAGTGCGAGTTCTGCGACATCCCCGGGCTCTATGGCCGCAACCCGCGCCTGAAGACGCCGCAGCAGATCGTTGCCGAACTGGACAGAATGCGCGAATGCGGCATCACCGACACCGTGTATTTCGTCGACGATAATTTCATCGGCAATCGCAAGGCTGCTCTCGACCTGCTGCCGCATCTGATCGAATGGCAGAAGAGGACGGGCTACGTCGTGCGGCTGGCTTGCGAGGCGACGCTGAACATCGCCAAGCGGCCCGAGATCCTGGAGAAGATGCGCGAGGCGAGGTTCGTCACCGTGTTCTGCGGCATCGAGACGCCCGATCCCGATGCGCTGCACGCAATGCACAAGGACCACAACATGATGGTCCCGATCCACGAAGGCATCCACACCATCAATTCCTATGGCATGGAGGTCGTCTCCGGCATCATCATGGGTCTCGACACCGACAAGCCCGGCACGGCGGACGCACTGCTCAACTTCGTCGATGAATCGCGGATTCCGCTGCTGACGATCAATCTGCTGCAGGCGCTGCCGAAGACGCCGTTGTGGGACCGGCTGGAGCGCGAGGGGCGCCTCAATGACGACGAAGGCCGCGATTCCAACGTCGAATTTCTGATGCCCTACGACCAGGTCATCAATTCCTGGAAGCGATGCATGGAGGTCGCCTTCCAACCTGAAAAGCTCTATGCGCGCTACCAGTATCAATGCGACTACACCTACGCCAACCGGATCAAGGTGCCGGTCGCGCCCGAGATGAAGACCTGGCCCAACATCAGGCGCGCGCTGATCATGCTGCGCAACATCTTCTGGCAGGTCGGGGTGCTCAGCGATTACAGGCGCGTGTTTTGGAAGTTCGCGATCGGACGCCTCAAGTGCGGCGATATCGAAGGGCTGATCGGTTCGGCCACGATCGCGCATCATCTGATCAAGTTCGCACGTGCGGCGTCCGGCGGCCAGCAGAACGCGTCGAACTATTCGATCCGGCTGCGCGAGGCTTCCGTCCCTGCCGAGTAAAAGCCCATGAAAACGCCGGCGCCGCCGACCCGCTCGCTCGAAGCCCTGCGGGAGCTGACGCCAGCCCGCGTCGGCCTCGGCCGCTCGGGCGCGAGCATGCCGACGGACGCGCTGCTTGCCTTCACCCTCGATCACGCACGCGCCCGCGATGCCGTGCATGCCGCGTTCGATGTGGAGCATCTGGTTGCCAGACTGGCCGGCCTCGGCCTGGAGGTCAGTGAGGTTTCCAGTCAGGCAGGCAACCGGCGCGACTATCTGCGCCGCCCCGACCTCGGACGCATGCTCGACCCGGATTCACGACGCGCGCTGGAAAAGCAAGGCGGCGGTGCGAACCAGGTTGTGATCGTGATCGGCGACGGGCTGTCGCCGGCGGCCGTCAATGTCCACGCTGTCGAGCTGGTTCGCCATCTTGCTCCGCGCCTGTCGGAGGCCGGGATCTGGTGCGACCGTGTCGTGGTCGCTTCCGGCGCGCGCGTAGCGCTAGGCGACGAGATCGGCGCCGTGCTCGGCGCGCAGATGGTGGTGATGCTGATCGGCGAGCGGCCCGGCCTGTCGGCTCCCGACAGTCTCGGCGCCTATCTGACCTTTGCGCCGCGCAGCGGCCTCACCGACGAGAAGCGCAATTGCATATCCAATATCCACGGCGCAGGCCTGAGCTACGATGAGGCCGCCTTCAAGATCGCGTGGTTGGTGCGTGAAGGCTTCGCGCGCCAGGTCACCGGGGTGGCGCTGAAGGACGAAAGCGGAACCGCGCTGATCGCCGCCGGTGGTGCCGGCAGGTGTGGCAAATCAGAGACTTAACGCGCATTTTCGACATTTGCGTGCCGATTTGCCCTGCCGCGCGCGCTTGCCGGATCAGGTTCGGACCTGTAAAACGGCGCCGAATTAATTTACCGCGTGATTTCAAGGGCTAGTGCCGATCGGATAGGGGCTGGCAAAGCCGTATTCGCGCCACCAAGCTGCACAAAAAACCAAGCTACACAAACAGGCCGACGTGAGAACTGGACAGGGTATGCTCGACAAGAACTCGGAAAGTCGCGTCCACGTCGCAGCCATAGAGGAGCCGCCGCAGGGCAAGAGCATCGCCTTCGGGCTCGAGCGCATGGGGCTGATCGCGGTCAAGGCGCCGATCCTGTCCATGGTCATTCTCGCGGTGCTGATCGTGGCGGCGATCTTCGGCATCCAGCGCATCAAGATCGACGACTCGCTGAGCCAGTTGTTCCGCTCCGATTCCAAGGACTTCAAGCAATATGAGGCCGTGACCAAGCGCTTTCCGGCGACCGAATTCGACGTGCTGGTCGTGGTCGAGGGCAAGACGCTGCTGGCCCGCGAGAACCTCGAAAAGATCCGCGATATGGTCACCGACCTGCAACTGGTCGAAGGCGTGCGCGGCCTGGTCTCGCTGTTTTCGGCGCGTCAGGCGCCGGAGCCCGGCAAGTTGCCGGCCGCGCTGTTCCCGCCCGAACTGCCGCAGGGCGCCGCCTACGACAAGTTCGTCGAGACCGTCAAATCCAACGAGATCATTCGCGGCAAGCTATTGTCCGAGGATGGCACGCTGGCGCTGATCGTGCTGTCGCTGGAGCCGAAGGTCGTTTCCTCGAACGATCTCGGCACGGTGGTCGGCGAAATGCGGAAGATCATGGCCGAGGATCTTTCCGGCAGCGGGCTCAACGCCCAGCTTTCCGGCGTTCCCGTCATGCAGCTCGAGATCCGCAACGCGGTTAAGCGCGACGGACTGACCTACAATATTCTCGGTATCCTGGCCGGCTGTATCATCGCGATCGTTTTCTTCCGCAAGATATCGTTCATGGTGGTTGCGGCCTTCCCGCCGATCATCGCGATCCTGCTTGCGCTCGGTGGTCTCGGGTGGGCCGGTTTCAATCTCAACATGTTCCTGAACGTCATGACGCCGCTCATCATGGTGATCAGCTTCTCGGACTCCATGCAGTTGACGTTCGCGGCGCGCGACCGCCTGATTGCCGGCCAGGACAAGCTGAAGGCCTTCACCAATGCCGTGCTGGTAGTCGGCCCGGCCTGCGTGCTGACCCATGGCACCGCCGGCATATCCTTCATCGCGCTGCAATTCTCCGATTCCGAACTGATCCGCAAATTCGGCGAGGCCGGTCTTGCCGCCACCATCATCGCGCTGGTGGCCGTGCTGTCGCTGGTGCCGGTATTCGGTGTGCTGTTCGTCCGCAACGAGAAGATTTTTGCGGTGAAGTTCCAAAGCGCCGACGCTGGTGTGCAGGCGCTGCGCAATTTCTGTTACTGGATTGCGGTGCGCATGGTCGGCCGCCCCGGCATGTTCAGCCTGATCGCGCTGATCTTCGTCGGTGCACTGGGCTACATCTACGCCACGCTGGAGCCGCGCTACCGGCTCGCCGACCAGGTGCCGGACAAGCGGCAGGCGGTGGCGGCATCGAGCCGGCTCGACGCCAAGCTCACTGGCGCCAATCCGATCGACGTGCTGATCGAGTTCCCCAAGGGCGCCTCGCTCTACGCGCCGGAAACCTTGAAGACGATCGCCGACGTCCACTCGATGGTCGAGAAGTCGGCCGGCGTCGGCAACGTCTGGTCGCTGGAAACGCTGCGCCGCTGGCTCGCCGATAAGGCCGGCAGCACCGACGTCGCGACGCTGAAGGAATATGTCAGCGTCATCCCGGAACATCTGGTCCGCCGCTTCATCTCGGCCGATCAGGATGCGGTAGTAGTGTCAGGGCGCGTTCCCGATCTCGATTCAAGCGAAATCCTTCCTGTGGTCGACAAGCTCGACAAGGCGCTCGACAAGGTGCGCGCCGAACACCCCGGCTATGAAATCGCGGTCACGGGCCTGTCGGCGATTGCCGCGCGCAACAGCGCCAACATGATCGACAAGCTCAACCACGGCCTGACGATTGAATTCCTCATCGTCGCCGTCTTTATCGGGCTCGCGTTCCGCTCGGTCGTGGTGATGTTCTCCTGCATCCTGCCCGGCATCTTCCCGGTGGTGGCATCGGGCACGGTGCTGTGGATGTTGGGCGAGGGGCTGCAATTCGCCAGCGTCGTCGCACTGACGGTATCGTTCGGCCTGGGCCTAAGCGCCACGATCCACTTCCTCAACCGGCTTCGGCTGGAGAGCAAGCCGGGCGTCAGTTCGGGACTGGCGGTTGAGCGCGCCACCGTGCTGGTCGGCCCGGCGCTGATCCTGACCACGGTGGTGCTGGCCTGCGGCCTCGTCGTCACCGTGTTCTCCGACTTGCCGTCGCTACGCTTGTTCGGCTGGCTCAGCGCGTTCTCGATGGTCGCAGCACTGGTGGCTGACCTCTTCATCCTGCGGCCGACCTCGATGTTCCTGATCAGCCTGTCGGAAAAGATTCGCGGCGTCAGTCACGTCAAGCCGGCGGAGAACAAGGCTGCCGAGTGACGAACGCTGCTGAACAACAGGGGGTTGGCGGCCAACGGCAACCGCAGAGGGGCTGAGGAATGACGTCTGCAGGATTAGTCGCTCGCCCTGCGGCCGACGCTGCCGCTTACCGCGCGGTCGAACACATCTATCATTCCTATGTTACCGGGCTGATCCTGATGCTGGCGTCGCGGGCCGGCGCGCCGCGCACGGCCGAGGTGGTGTTTCGTACCTTCCGGCGCCAGCAACTGGCGCGCTTCCTTCCCGGACTGAAGAAGCTCGGCCTCGACCAGCTTCCACACGCGGTCGCGTGCGCCCAATATCACTATCTGTCGAATCAGGTCGGCGGTGTGAAGGTCGAATATGTCTACGAGAGCGACAGCAAGGCCTGGGTGCGCTATCCGCCGCCGCGCTGGATCTGGTCCGGCACGGCCATTTGCGGAATCCCCTCGGAAGTCTCGCGGGCGATGTTGCGCGGATGGCACGCCAATAATGGCGTCGTGCTCGGCAATCCCAGGCTCGGCTTTGTCTTGCACGGGCCAGACCGTCGACGGCCAGCCGGGGCTCGAAGGTTACTACAAGGAATGGGATCACGATCTCGCGCCTGAGGAGCGACTGCAGTTTTCGCCGGGCGAACGCTGTCCGCCGTTCCGCGCCGAGCTCGCGCCGCGCCTGCCGGAGAACACATGGCCGGAGGAACGGCTGCAGAAAGTGCTTCGCAATTATGCGATGGAGTACATCACCTCAATCGTTCCGGAGACGATTGCCGTGCTCGGACCGGAGGAGGGCGGCCATCTCGCCGGCGCCGCGGCGCGACTCGTAGGGATGCACACTTTCGACGACGTCGCTGCGCTGTTGGGTGGCGTGGAGGCGGGGGCGGCGGGTTTCGCCAAGGCCTTCGCGCGGCTTGCGCGGGGGCAGGACGACGATGCGGAACTAGAAGTCGAAGGCTCGGGCGCAACCGTTCGCCAGACTTCGTGGCGCCTGATGGCGGAACGTGAAGCGCTGTCGCCTCAAGTGTTCGATGCCTGGAACGAATTGTGGGTGGGGGCCGCGCTCGCGCATGATCGCTTCATGCGTGTCGAGGTGACGGAGCGCCGCGACCGTGGCGATGTGTATTGGGCGTGGCAATTCCGCTGAGCTGCCGAAAATGAAATGGCGGCACCCGGGGGAGCCGCCATTGGCACTACTGCTTTGAAGAACCGAATCAGGTCCTGGTCATCGTGATCTTGACGCCGCGGATCTCGCCCTTGGAGTCGATCTGCACGCTCTGCTTGTTGCCGGTGGTGCGCAGATTCAGGTTGGCTGCAAATCCAGATGCTTCGACAAACACGTCGATCTGGCCGCCACCGGCGGTGCCCTGCAGATTGCCGAAGATGTTTCGGCTCTTTTCGCTCCAGTTGCCCGAAATGCGTTCACCCTGGCTGGTGACATCGCTCGAGAGATCGAACTTGTAGCTGTCGCTGGCGCAGTGCAGGTTTTGCTTCAGGCCAAGACCATTGGCGTTGACTTTGTAGTCGGCCTTGCAGCGGATGTTCTCGGTGGTGCCGTTGGAGAGCGCGACCGTGCCTGTGCCGCTCCAGTTTCCGTCGAAGCCGGCAAACGGGCCGCCCGCCTGCGCATGGCTTTGGGCGACCGACAACATCAGCGCGGCGCCGACGCCGGCCGCTGCGAGAGCCTGACGGAGCAAGCTGGAACCAAGCATTTTCATCGTGAGTTTTCCCCTCAAATAGACGTTCTTCGCAAAGATAGGTCTCGCCACATCGAAGATTTAGTGTCCCCGCAGTATGTTAGGTTCAAAATGACCGGATGCTGTTTCCGGCGGTCACGGCAGAAAGAAACGCCGCAAGCGACCGAGGGAATCAAAGCGTTGCATCAGCTCCGTCGGCGCAGCATCTAGCTTCGCCCAAGACCGTCTGCAAGAACCAATTTTCGAGAAAGTGTGGCAGAAATACACGTGAGATATCAGCCGGTTATTTACCACGCTGAAACCGCCGTAAATTTAGCCGTATTTGCCATGCTTGTCCTGTACACGTTGCTGCGTTACGCGGCACCTGCCATCCAAACAAATCCGCCCGGCGAAGCCGAAACGCAAATCGGGAACGGGATTTCATGCTGCCGAAATGAAGGAATAAGATGCGTAAATCTCTCCTGGCCCTCACCTTGTTGTCGATGTCGGTCTCGTCGAATGTCGCCTTCGCCCAGCAACCACAGCGCAGCGGAACGGCGGAGGAGCAGAAGGCCTGTACGCGCGACGTGCAGAAATTCTGCCGCCCGGTCATCGATCAGGGCGATCTCACGATCCTGGCGTGCCTCAAGGAAAATCGGCCCAAGATCAGCGCGGCCTGCAACCAGGTTCTCAAGAATAACGGCCAATAAGGCGCACCGCGCCCGTCAATCCTCGCGGAAAAAAGCCATTTTCGGCTCTATGACGCGCGTCACGGGCGGGCTTAATAAGCCCATATAGCATTGGTTTTGGTGGCGTATTCCCCTATATGGGGCTCGCGATCCCATGCGCCGAGCGTCGGCGCATGCCGCCAATCCCGATTGATGTAGCCAGTTTTTGATGACCACCGCGAGCGACCTGCGATCTGGAAAGACCGACCGCGACGAGAATTTTCCTGTCGCGTCGTGGATCATTCATCCGCGTCACCGGGCGCTGATCCTCGCGTTCTACAATTTCGTCAGGACTGCCGACGACATCGCCGACCACGCCACCCTTAGCGCGGAGGAAAAGCTGCGCTATCTCGACCTGCTCGAGGCCGAACTGCTCGGCAAGGGCGACACGCAAGCGGAGGCCGTCAATCTGCGCCGTGCCTTGGCCGAGCGCGCGATGGTGCCGCGCCATGCGCTCGACGTGCTGGTCGCGTTCCGGATGGACGTCACCAAGCTGCGCTACGAAAACTGGGACGACGTCATTCATTATTGCCGCTATTCGGCCATGCCGGTCGGCCGTTTCATGCTCGACGTTCATGGCGAGAGCACCTCGACCTGGGCCGCTTCCGACGCGCTGTGCGCGGGCCTGCAGATCAACAACCATTTGCAGGACTGCGCCAAGGACTACAAGAATCTCAACCGCGTCTACCTGCCGCGCGATGCGTTGGCGGCAAGCGGGGCCACCGTCGAGATGCTGGGTGAGGCGAAATCGCAGCCGGCGCTGTTGCAATGTCTCCAGGCGCTCGCGGTGCGGACTGAAACTCTTCTCAATGAAAGCAAGCCGTTGAGTGCCGCGGTAAAGGATTTCCGGCTCGGGCTCGATATTGCCGTGATCCAGACATTTGCCGACAAGATCGTCGGCATGCTGAAAGTGCGCGATCCGCTCAGCGAGCGCGTGCATTTGAGCAAGCTGGAGTTGCTCGGCCATACCATCGGCGGCATCGCCGGCGAGATCTCCCGCCGCGCGATCGGACGTCGTCCCCAGGCAAATCCGGCGGCCGGCGCATGACCTTGCATCCGGCGGCGGCCAACGCAGATTACGGCGCTACCGCGTCCGGCAGCTCGTTCTACGCCGCGATGCGCATCCTGCCGCGCGACCAGCGCGAGGCGATGTTCCAGATCTATAGCTTCTGCCGTCAGGTCGACGACATCGCCGATTCAGACGGCCCGCGGCCCGAGCGGCTGGCCGCGCTGCAGCAATGGCGCGACGATATCGATGCGCTGTATCAGGGGCATCCACCGCCGCGTCTGCAGGACTATGCCGCGTCGGTAAAAACTTTCGGTCTCAAGCGCGAGGATTTTCTCGCCGTCGTCGACGGCATGGAGATGGACGTGCCGCAAGACATCCGGGCGCCGGATCTTGCCACCCTCGATCTCTATTGCGACCGCGTCGCCAGCGCCGTCGGGCGGCTGTCGGTGCGCGTGTTCGGCTTGCCTGAGGAAGACGGCATCCTGCTCGCCCACCACCTCGGGCGCGCGCTGCAATTGACCAATATCCTGCGCGACATCGATGAAGACGCCGGCCTCGGTCGCCTCTATCTGCCACGCGAGGGGCTGCTGCTTGCCGGTATCACGACCGACAATCCGCAGCGGGTAATCGTCGATCGCGCATTGCCGAAAGTATGCCTGCCGCTGGCCGAGCGCGCGAAAAAGCATTTCGAGAAAGCCGACGAAATCATGAAGCGCAATTCGCGGCGCGTAGTGCGCGCGCCGCGGATCATGTCGAAATATTACCGCGCGATCCTGGACTTGCTGCTGGCCCGGGGCTTTGCCGCTCCGCGCGAGCCGGTCCGCGTCCACAAATGGGCGAAGATCGCCATCCTTCTCCGATACGCGATCATCTGATGCAAAAAAACGTTCATATCATCGGCGCCGGCATTTCCGGCCTTTCGGCGGCCGTGCGGCTCGCCAACGCCAATTACCGGGTGCATGTCCACGAGGCCACCCAACAGGCCGGCGGCCGTTGCCGGTCCTATTTCGATGCGGCCACCAACCTCATCATCGACAACGGCAATCATTTGCTGTTGTCGGGCAACCGTCATGCGCTGGCCTACGCCACATCGATCGGCACCGAGACGGGGCTGGTCGGGCCTAAGCTTGCGCAGTTTCCCTTTGTCGACATCTCAACCGGCCAGCGCTGGCAACTCGACCTCGGCGACGGCAAGTTGCCGTTGTGGGTGTTCGATCAGGCGCGCCGCGTCCCCGATACCAAGCTGTTCGATTACCTTGCATTGATGCCGCTGATCTGGGCGGGGACCGACAAACTGGTCGGCAATGCGATCCCCTGCAAGGGCACACTGTACCAGCGGCTGGTGCAGCCGCTGCTGTTGGCCGCGCTCAATGTCGATCCGCCGGAGGGTTCGGCGGGTTTGGCCGGCGCGATCGTGCGGGAAACGCTGCTGGCGGGCGGGCAGGCCTGCCGGCCGCTGATCGCACGCGACGGCCTCAGCGCTGTGCTGGTCGAGCCGGCGATCAAGCTTTTGCAGGACAAGGGCGCGTCGATCCAACTCGGCCATGAGTTGCGCGAACTCGTGATGAAGGGCAGCGATGTCGGCGAGCTGAAATTCGTTGGCGACACCATCGCGCTCCGCCCTGACGACGTCGTGGTACTCGCAGTGCCGCCGCGGCCTGCGGCGGCGCTACTGCCGGGATTGAAGACGCCGTCGAAATTTCGTGCCATCGTCAACGCGCATTTCCGCTTCGATCCGCCCAAGGATGCGCCGCCGATTCTCGGCGTCGTCGGCGGGCTGGTGGAGTGGCTGTTCGCATTCCCGCAGCGTCTGTCGGTCACCATCAGCAATGGCGACCGGCTCGTCGACATGCCGCGCGAAGAACTCGCGCTGGCGATTTGGCGGGATGTCTGCAAAGCCGCCGGCCTGTCGGGCGAAACTCCATTGCCGCCCTGGCAGATCGTGCGCGAGCGCCGTGCGACATTTGAGGCGACGCCGGAGCAGAATGCACTACGGCCGGGCGCCGTCACATCATTCAAAAATCTGTTTCTCGCCGGCGACTGGACTGATACCGGGTTGCCGGCAACCATTGAGGGATCGGTGCGGTCAGGCGATCGCGCCGCCGATCTGGTCCTGGCGAGGCCTTAAGCCTGAGAACGAGTTGCGTGACCGGCTTCACAGAGCCCGTCGCGAACATAGGGATGTATAGCGAAATGCTTGCCATCGACAAAACAAACGCCGTCGACCCCGTCGCGCTGGAGAAGAGCATCGCTTCCGCGACCGAAGCGCTGCTCGGCTATCGCCAATCCGACGGACACTGGGTATTCGAGCTGGAAGCCGACAGTACCATCCCTGCCGAATACATCCTGCTGCGCCACTATCTCGCCGAGCCCATCGACAGTGAGCTCGAAGCCAAGATCGCGAACTATCTTCGTCGCGCCCAAGGCAATCATGGCGGCTGGCCGCTGGTGCAGGATGGCCCATTCGACATGAGCGCCAGCGTCAAATCCTATTTCGCGCTGAAGATGATTGGCGATTCCGTCGATGCGCCGCATATGGTGCGCGCGCGAGAGGCGATCCGCTCCCGCGGTGGTGCCGCCCGCGTCAACGTTTTCACGCGGTTTCTGCTGGCGTTCTACGGTGTACTGACTTGGCGCGCGGTGCCGGTGCTGCCGGTCGAGATCATGCTGTTGCCGATGTGGTCGCCGTTCCATCTCAACAAGATTTCCTATTGGGCGCGCACCACGATCGTGCCACTGATGGTGATGGCGGCGTTGAAGCCGCTGGCGAAGAATCCCAAGGGCGTCGGCATCGACGAGTTGTTCCTGCAGGATCCCAAGTCGGTCGGGATGAGCGCGAAGGCGCCGCATCAAAGCTGGGGCTGGTTCACGCTCTTCAGCACGCTGGACAAGATCCTGCGCGTGGTCGAACCGTTATTTCCGAAAAAGCTGCGCCAGCGCGCGATCGATGCCGCGCTCGCGTTCATCGAGGAGCGGCTCAACGGCGAAGACGGCATGGGTGCAATCTATCCGCCGATGGCCAACATCGTGATGATGTACGACGCGCTCGGCAAGGGACCGGATTATCCGCCGCGTGCGGTCACCCGCAAGGGCATCGACAATCTGCTCGTGATCGGCGAGCACGAAGCCTATTGCCAGCCCTGCGTCTCCCCGGTGTGGGACACCGCGCTGACCTGCCACGCGCTGGCGGAGGCCGGCGGCGAGGACACGTTCAAGAAGATGAAGCAGGGCCTCGACTGGCTGAAGCCGCGGCAAGTGCTCGACCTCAAGGGCGACTGGGCGGCGAAGGCGCCCGACGTTCGTCCCGGCGGCTGGGCATTCCAGTACAACAACGACCATTATCCCGATCTCGACGACACCGCCGTGGTCGTGATGGCGATGGACCGGGCGCGTCGGCAGACCGGCAGCAAGGAATACGATGAGGCGATTGCGCGCGGCCGCGAGTGGATCGAGGGCCTGCAGAGCCGTGATGGCGGTTGGGCCGCCTTCGACGTCAACAACCTTGAATACTACCTCAACAACATCCCGTTCTCCGATCACGGCGCACTGCTCGATCCGCCGACCGAGGACGTCACCGCGCGCTGCATCTCGATGCTGGCTCAGCTCGGCGAGACCGCGCAGACCAGCAAGGCGGTCGCTGACGGCATTACCTATTTGCGCCGCACCCAGCTCGCGGAGGGCTCCTGGTACGGTCGCTGGGGGCTGAACTACATCTACGGAACCTGGTCGGTGCTGTGTGCGCTCAATGCCGCCGGCCTGGACCACCAGGACCCCATGATTCGGAAGGCGGCGGACTGGCTGGTTTCGATCCAGAACCGAGATGGCGGCTGGGGCGAGGATGCGGTCAGCTACCGACTCGATTACAAGGGATATGAGCAGGCGCCATCGACCTCCTCGCAGACGGCATGGGCCTTGCTTGGTCTAATGGCGGCCGGCGAGGTGGAACATCCGGCTGTCGTGCGTGGCGTGGAGTACCTAAAAGCCACACAGACCGAGAAAGGACTCTGGGACGAGGCGCGCTACACGGCTACGGGCTTTCCGCGGGTGTTTTATTTGCGTTATCATGGCTACTCGAAGTTCTTTCCGCTCTGGGCGCTGGCGCGGTATCGGAATTTGAGAAGCACCAACAGCAGGGTGGTAGGGGTCGGAATGTGACTTGGGGGGCGGGGGCCGCCGCGATCGTGGATAATTCGGTTGATCGCAATTCGAATGATCCGCGGCCGGTTTTGATCGTTACAGGATTGGTGCAGGAAGCCCGCATTGCGGCCGGGCCCGGCATGATCGTCATCTGCAGTTCCAGCGATCCGCAGCAATTGCGCGCATTGCTGGCAACGCTGGATTCTACCACTTTCAGAGGTGTGATCTCGTTCGGCGTCGCCGGCGGGCTCGATCCGTCGCTGAAATCGGGCGACGTGGTGGTGGCGACTGAGGTTCTCGCCGGCGATACCCGGTTTCTGGCAGGTCTGGCGCTGAACGAGGAAATGATTGCCCGCGCAGCGCTGCGCCGCCGGCGCGTGGTCCGTGGCATTCTTTCGGGTGTGGAACAGGTGATCGCGGCGACCGCTTGCAAGGCCGCGCTGCATTCGGAGACCGGGGCGGCGGCGGTCGATATGGAAAGCCATATCGCGGCGGCCTATGCGGCCGAGGCCGGGCTTCCGTTCGCTGCGCTGCGGGTCATCTCCGATCCGGCCACCAGGGCGCTTCCGGCGCTCGCCAAGAGCGCCATCAAGCCGAATGGCGACATCGACCTCGGCAAGGTGCTGCGCGGGGTGGCGCGCAATCCCGCCACGCTGCGCGCGCTGGTGTCCACGGGGCTCGATTTCAACCGCGCGCTACGCTCGCTGCGCGGCTGCCGCGGCTTCCTGCATGGCGAGAGCTTTGCCATGGCGGAGGCCTGAGGGCGGGGGCGGCAGGCAGCTTCAGAACTTTCGAAAGCGTCAAACAAATAGAAAAGGGCTCCGATTCGCTGAGAATCGGAGCCCTTTAAACTTGTTTCCGTGCTCGCTCAGGCGGCGGTGGAGGCCTTCGCCTGCTGCTTGGCGGCGGCGGCAGCCGCCTCATCGCGGCGGATTTCCGACAGCTTCTTCTGAACCTGTTCGGAGAAGATGTACTGCGCCGGGCGCTGGTTAGAGAGGTCGATCTCGGGCGCCATCGGGCCAGAGGTGCGGACGCCCCGCAGCGCGACCCACATCGCCTTGAGCGGATTGGTCAGCGCGGCGTTGGCAGCGGTCGGCTCATAGCCGCAATGCGCCATGCAGTCGGCGCACTTCTCGTAACGGCCGGTGCCGTAGGAATCCCAGTCCGTGGTCTCCATCAGCTCCTTGAAGGTCTTGGTATAGCCTTCGCCGAGCAGGTAGCAGGGCTTCTGCCAGCCGAAGATGTTGCGCGCCGGCATGCCCCAGGGCGTGCATTCGTAGGACTGATTGCCGGCCAGGAAGTCGAGGAACAGGCCGGAATGCATAAAATTCCACTTCTTGTCCTTGCCGAGCGCAAAGACATCGCGGAACAGTTTTTTGGTCTTGGTGCGGTTGAGGAAGTGCTCCTGGTCCGGGGCGCGCTCATAGGCGTAGCCCGGCGACATCGAGACGCCGACACCAAGTTCGGTGGTGAAGTCCAGGAACTTCGCGATGTCCTCGGCGGCATGGCCGTCGAAGATGGTCGCGTTGACGTTGACGGTGAAGCCGCGGGCCTTCGCGGCCTTGATGGCGGAAACCGCGCGATCGAACACGCCCTTCTGCGATACCGCCTTGTCGTGGTGGTCCTTGAGGCCGTCGAGATGCACCGAGAAGAACAAATACGGCGAAGGCTCGAACAGATCGAGCTTCTTTTCCAGCAGCAGCGCGTTGGTGCAGAGCGAGACGAACTTCTTGCGCGCCACGAGGCCGCGCACGATCTCGCCGATCTCCTTGTGGATCAGCGGCTCGCCGCCGGGGATTGCCACCATCGGCGCGCCGCATTCGTCGGCTGCATCCCAGCATTCCTGCGCAGTCATGCGGCGATTGAGGATCGCATCGGGATAGTCGATCTTACCGCAGCCGACGCAGGCGAGGTTGCAACGGAACAGCGGTTCCAGCATCAGCACGAGCGGATAGCGCTTTCGGCCAAGCAGCTTCTGCTTCATCAGATAGGCGCCGATACGCATTTCCTTGAAGAACGGTATTGCCATTTTGGAGATTTTCTTTCTGGACCTGTAAATCTTGAAGTGGATCAACCCGCAGTCAGTTCGGCCGGAAGCCGGAACTCGATGTTTTCCTCCCGGCCGGGCAGCACCGAAACCGTGACGGGTCCGATACGCCTCAAAGCCTCGATCACGTCGTCAACCAAAACTTCGGGCGCCGATGCGCCCGCCGTAATGCCGACAGCCTTTGCATCCTTCAGCCAAGCAGGGTTCAGCTCGCTCCCGTCGGCAATGAGGTAACTCGCGACGCCGACCTCGGTGCCGATTTCGCGAAGCCTGTTTGAGTTGGAACTATTGGCGGCCCCCACCACCAAGATGACGTCCACCAGCTTACTCAGGTCCCTTACCGCAGATTGGCGGTTCTGTGTCGCATAGCAGATATCCCGGATGTCAGGGCCTTGAATATCTGTAAATTTGGCCTGAAGGGCGGCGATTATGTCTTTTGTGTCGTCCACGCTGAGGGTGGTCTGGGTGATATAGGCCACCGGCGCATCGGTCGGCAGCGGCAGGGCCGCCACGTCGTCGACGTTCTGGACCAGGAGAACCGGGCCCGGAACTTGGCCCATGGTACCCTCGACCTCGGGATGGCCGGCATGGCCGATCAGGACCAGGGTGCGGCCCTTGGACATATACCGTTTACCCTGATTATGGACCTTGGTGACCAGCGGGCAGGTGGCATTGAGGACCGGTAGGCCACGGGCGGCGGCCTCTTCCTCGACGCTGCGGGCTACGCCATGGGCGCTGAACACGGTTACCGCGAGTGGCGGAACCTCCGAGAGGTCCTCGACGAAGATCGCGCCCTTGGCCTTCAGGCTCTCGACCACGTATTTGTTGTGCACGATCTCGTGCCGGACATAGACCGGCGGGCCGTATTTCTGGAGCGCACGCTCAACGATTTCGATGGCACGAACGACGCCCGCACAAAATCCGCGGGGCTGCGCTAGATACACTTCCATGGGATGTCCATTACGCAAGTTGCACCAAGTACCGAATTCGCAAATTCATCCGAAGGCCTCCGTGCAGCCGATCACACTTCGGATATTTGCAATATCCGCACCATGGCCGGTTCCCATAGCTAATCCCCATGCTAGGCACATGGAAGCGCAGGACTATGTGTCAAAAATTGTGCGGATAGGAAAGGTGGATCGCGCAATGGTTACCCGAGTTTGGGTATTTAGATACCGAAAAGTCCATTTATGGACCGGTTGTTCCTCACCGGTTCGTCACTTTATCGCCCACTCGAACGGGCTATACCGGCGCCGAACGCCCGTCCCGGTCTGTTGTGCGACTTAACTTGAACCCTCGGGGGAAGTAACCAAACAACATTAGATCGGCTGCGGGAACTCCGCTAGACAGCGGGGCGTTTTCGCCCAGCTCTCCTTTTAGATTTAGAAAGAAACGAAGTGCTGACCAGTGTTGTTGTTGCCGTTGTCCGAACCTGTACGCGGTTTGCCACTCTCGTTGTCATCATCTCCCTGCTTCTGGCGGTCGGGGGGGCCTACTACGCCGCCCGGCATTTCGCCATCAACACCGACATCAACACGCTGATTTCGCCCGACCTCGACTGGCGCAAGCGCGACAATCAGTTCGAGCAGGCCTTCGACCGTGAAAAGCTGATTCTAGCTGTCGTCGAGGCGCCGACCCCGGAACTCGCCAGCGCGGCTTCCAAGGCGTTGGCCACGAAGCTGTCCGGCGACACCAAGTATTTCGAATCGGTGCAGCCGCTGGGTTCCGGCGAGTTCTTCGAGAAGAACGGGCTGTTGTTCCTGCCGGTGGAAGAAGTCGGCAAGGTCGCTGGCCAGCTCGAAGCCGCAGCGCCGCTGATCGAGATCATGGCCGGCGATCCCTCGATCCGCGGCCTGACCGGGGCGCTGGAAACCGGGCTTGCCGGCGTCAAGCGCGGGCAGGTCAAGCTCGACAATACCGAGCGCCCCTTCAACCTGATCAGCCAGACGGTCGAGGACATCCTGAGCAAGGGGACGGCGACCTTTTCCTGGCGCGAGCTCGTCAGCGACAAGCGGTTGACCGATGCCGACCGCCGCGCCTTCATCGAATTCAAGCCGAAGCTCGATTACAACGCGCTCGAACCCGGCAAGGACGCGACCGACGCGATCCGACAGGCCGCAACCGACCTCAATTTCGCGGGCCAGTACAGCGCCCGCGTCCGGCTGACCGGCCCGGTCCCGATCGCCAACGAGGAATATTCGACCGTGCAGGACGGCGCGATCGTCAACGGCGTCGCAACGGTGCTTATTGTCCTCGTCATTCTCTGGATGGCGCTGCACTCTGCGAAGATCATTTTCGCGGTGTTCGTGAACCTGTTCATCGGCCTGGCGCTGACGACCGCGGTCGGCCTGATGATGGTGGGATCGCTGAACTTGCTGTCGATCGCCTTTGCCGTGCTGTTCGTCGGCCTCGGCGTCGATTTCGGCATTCAGTTCAGCGTCCGCTACCGTTCCGAGCGTTTCAAGAACGAAGATCTGGCTCTGGCGCTGGAGAGCGCGGCCCGACGTTCGGCGGTGCCGCTGTCGCTTGCCGCGATGGCGACCGCTGCCGGCTTTCTTTGTTTCCTGCCGACCGACTACAAGGGCATTTCCGAACTCGGCAAGATTGCAGGCGCCGGTATGCTGATCGCGTTCATCTCGAGCATAACCGTGCTGCCAGCCATGCTGAAGCTGCTTCACCCGCCCGGAGAAAGCGAGCCTGTTGGTTACGCGTTTCTGGCGCCGGTCGACGCGTTCCTCGAACGGCACCGCGTCATCATCGTCGCCGGAACGCTGCTGCTCGTGGTGGCGGGCCTGCCGCTGCTCTACTTCATGAAGTTCGACTTCAACCCGATCAACCTGCGCAATCCAAAGGCCGAATCGATCGCGACCTTCCTCGACCTGCGCAAGGATCCCAACACCGGCGCCAACGCCATCAACGTGCTGACTAATTCCGAAGCCGAAGCGAAGAAGATCGAGGCGCGGCTGGAGAAGTTGCCGGAAGTTCTTCGCGTGATGTCGATCGACAGTTTCGTGCCCGAAGACCAGCCAGCCAAGCTCCAGTTGATCGCGAAGGCCGCCAAGGTGGTCGGCCCCGCGCTCAATCCCGATTCGGTCGACGCGGCGCCCACCGATGAGGAGAATGTGGACGCGCTGAAGAGTTCTGTCGACAGCTTGCGCAGGGCCGCGGGCGACGGCAAGGGGCCGGGCGCGGTTGCCTCGCGAAGGCTGGCGGATGCGTTGTCGAAGCTTGCCGGAAGCGATCAGGCGACGCGCGACAAGGCCCAGAACATCTTCGTCGCCCCGCTCAAGATCGTATTCGACCAGCTCAGGAACACGATGCAAGCCGGGCCGGTGACGCTGAAGACGCTGCCGCCGGAACTGTTGAACAGCTGGAAGTCCAAAGACGGGCTGATCCGCGTCGAGGCGCTGCCGAAAGGTGATCCCAACGACAACGACAATTTGCGCCGCTTTGCCGATGCGGTGCTGGCCGCCGAGCCGAACGCGATCGGCGGCCCGGTGTCGATCCTCAAATCCGGCGACACCATCGTGAAGGCGTTCATTCACGCCGGCATCTGGGCGCTGGTGGTGATCAGCCTGTTGTTGTGGCTGACGCTGCGGCGTGTCACCGACGTGCTGATGACGATGGTGCCGCTATTGGTGGCCGGCGCGGTGACGCTGGAGCTCTGCGTGCTGATCGAACTGCCGCTCAACTTCGCCAACATCGTAGCATTGCCGCTGCTGCTCGGCGTCGGCGTCGCCTTCAAGATCTATTACGTCGTGGCCTGGCGCGAGGGCAGAAATAATCTGCTGCAGTCGAGCCTGACGCGCGCGATCTTTTTCTCGGCTCTGACGACTGCGACGGCGTTCGGAAGCTTGTGGCTATCCAGTCATCCCGGCACCGCCAGCATGGGTAAATTGCTGGCGCTGTCGTTCGTCATCACGCTTGCTGCGGTGTTGCTGTTCCAGCCGGCGCTAATGGGCAAACCGCGCGATGTCGGGCAATAGGCAGATGTCGCCGATATCGCCGGACTGCGCGGCGGCCTGCTTCTGACCGGAAGCGCCCTTCGCGGGGGCAGGATTTACAGCACCCGTGGTCTTCGGCGGCGCCGGCGGGGCGGCTGGCGCCGCGGTCTTGGGCGGTGCGCCGGGTGCACCCTTCGGTGCGCCCTTGGCCATGCTGTTGGTGGGGCTTGATGGGATCGGCGGACCGACACGGGTCCAGGTCTCACCGCCGCAGAGGAAGCCGAGCACGCAGCCTTGAATCTCGAGCTGGTCGTTCCCGACCGGCTTGATGGTCGCGCTGTAGTTCTGTCCGTCCTTGGCGTTATAGACCTCACCCTCCCACGCATCGACGCCGGACTTCTTCTTCATGTCGATCAGGATCGGCATGCCCAAAGTCGGCCGGCTCTGCTTTGAGGCATCCGGATTGTTCTTGTCCTTGCCGCCCGGCATCTTTTCCCAGGCCACGACGCCCCACATGTTGCCGTTGCATTGGGCGACGCGAATGTTGGCAACACCGTCGGCCACTTTCCAGTCACCGGTGGGATCGGCGGCCAGCGCCGCATTAAGACCTGTGGCTAAAATGATTCCCGAATAAACTATTGTGCGCGCGACAGTTCTTAGGCAGTGCAACATGGTTCGAACCTGTGTTTAAGTAGATGATCCAAGCGAGAGGTCAAAACGCCGCATTGAGCGTTTTCAGTTGACGAAACAGCCATCAACCGACGTATGTAGCCGATGCCACATTCATATCTAGACGTTTCCGGGCTGTTTGTTGAGCGGCAGGCGCAGCGCAGTTCCATGCATGCGCGCCATCTGAACGAGCAGCTCGTCCGAGTGCTGAAGACCATCGGCTACGATGTGGGCTTTCAGAAGGGTCAAGGACAATACCTGTTCGATCGTGACGGGGCCCGTTATCTCGATCTACTCAGCGGATTTGGCGTTTTTGCGATTGGCCGCAATCATCCGGCGCTGCGTCTGGCGCTGAAAAGCGTGCTTGACAGCGATTTTCCCAATCTGGTGCAACTTGACGTTTCGACGCTCGCAGGCGTGCTGGCGGAGCGCCTGCTCGAACATGTTCCATATCTGGACAAGGTGTTCTTTGCCAATTCCGGCGCCGAGACCGTCGAAGCTGCAATCAAGTTCGCGCGCGGTGCGACCGGCCGTCCCGGCATCGTCTCCTGCTCGCATTCCTTCCACGGCCTGTCCTACGGCGCGCTGTCGCTGATGGACGATGCGAACTTCAGAGGCGGCTTCGAGCCGCTGCTGCCGGGATGCACGCAGATACCTTTCAACGATCTCGCCGCGCTCGAGCAGGCATTGTCCTCGCGCCAGGTCGCAGCCTTCATTGTCGAGCCGATCCAGGGCAAGGGTGTCAACATGCCCTCGGATGAATTTTTGCCGGGCGCTGCCGCGCTGTGCAAAAAATACGGCACGATCTTCATTGCCGACGAAATCCAGACCGGTATCGGCCGCACCGGAAAATTCCTCGCGGTCGAGCACTGGAATGTCGAGCCCGACATGGTGCTCTTGGCAAAGGCGCTGTCGGGCGGTCACGTGCCGGTCGGCGCGCTGCTGACCCGCAAGTCCATCTTCGACAAGATCTTCAACCAGATGGATCGCGCGGTCGTGCACGGCTCGACTTTTTCCAAGAACGATATGGCGATGGCCGCCGGCATCGCCACTCTCGATGTGATCAAGCAGGAGAAGCTTGTCGAGCAGGCCGCCAAGCGGGGCGCCGAGCTTCGTCTTGCGCTGACCCGCATGGTGCCCGGCTATGAACTGCTGAAGGAAGTACGAGGCAAGGGATTGATGATCGGCATCGAGTTCGGTCCGCCGAAATCGCTGAAGCTGAAGGCTTCCTGGAATTTGCTGGAGACCGCAAATAAAGGCTTGTTCTGCCAGCTCATCACCGTACCGCTATTCAAGGATCACAAGATTTTGACGCAAGTCTCCGGCCACGGCAGCCACACCATCAAGCTGCTGCCGCCGCTGGTGATCACGGAAGAAGATTGCACCTGGATCGAAAAATCGTTCGACGACGTCATTGCCGCGAGTCACAAGGTGCCCGGCGCGATCTGGTCGCTCGGCAAGACGCTGGTCGACAACGCGGTCAGGAAGTCGGCGTAGCCCGGGTGGAGCCAACGGGGCGCGCGAATGCGTGCCCTGCGACGCGTGCAATAGCGCGTGCGTAGTGATGACAGGCTCTGCGCAATCCCCGGATTGCGCTGCGCTTCTTCCGGGCTACGATCGAAAGCCGCATCCAATGGGAGAACAGCATGAGCAACATCACCGGCGGCTGTCACTGTGGCGCCATCCGTTATGAGATCGCTGGGAACCCTATCGTTCATGCACTGTGCCATTGCGCGGATTGCCGCCGTCACGCCGGCGCGCCGATGGTCGGGTGGACGATGTACGCGGAGGACGCGCTCAAGGTGACGAAGGGAACGCCCAAGGTTTACGAATCATCGGAGCATGGCCGGCGACAGTTTTGCGCGAACTGTGGCACCGGTCTCTTCTACACCAATGCCAATGTGTTGCCCGGGATCGTCGATATCCAGAGCGCGACCTACGATGATCCCGACGCCGTGCCGGCCATGATGCATATCCAGGTCGCAGAGCGCCTTCGCTGGATGGAGCGCGCACACGAACTGCCCACCTTCGACCGCTATCCGCCGCCGCCATAGCGGCCGCGGCAAGCCGGGATAGTCTTACTGTGTTTGAACAGCGGTGAGCAGCCAGCTCGCCGAACGAAAGGCCTGTCAGTTGCGTTAGCGCGCAAGCATTTCGCCTCTCCCTGACGAAAATCGGTATCCAATTTTCCCGATCATGCTCTAGGATGTTCGCGCCGAGCGGTCGCAAAGAGCCGCCGGCGCGCGCGTTGTCGGAGGAAGCATGATGGAATATCAGCGTCGCCAGTTCTTGCAGCTCGTCGCCGGTGCGGCTGCGCTCCCCGTTACGTCAAGCATCGCAAGTGCGCAGGCCTATCCAACGCGGCCGGTTCGCCTCGTGATCGGCTATACGCCCGGCGGCTCGGCGGACCTTACCTCGCGCCTGATGGGGCAATGGCTGTCGGAAAAGCTCGGGCAATCCTTCGTGATTGAGAACCGGCCGGGCGGCGGCACCAATATTGCGACCGAGCAGGTGCTGCGTGCCACGCCCGACGGCTACACGCTGCTTCTGGTGGCGCCGGCGAACGCGATCAACGCCACGCTCTACGACAAGCTGCCGTTCGATTTCATGAAGGAGATGGAGCCGATCGCCGGCATCATTCGCTTTCCCAACGTCGTGGTGGTGCATCCGTCACTGCCGATCAAGTCGATTCCCGAGCTGATCGCCTACGCCAAGGCCAATCCGGGCAAGCTCAACATGGCATCGTCAGGAAACGGCTCCACGATCCACATGTCGGGCGAACTGTTCAAGATGCTGACCGGCATCAACATGCAGCACGTGCCGTACCGCGGCGGCGCGCCGGCGCTCACCGACATGCTTTCCGGCCAGATGCATGTCATGTTCGACAACTTTCCAACCTGCGCCGAGCACGTCAAATCCGGCAAGCTGCGCGGGCTTGCCGTCACCAGCACGACACGTTCGGACGTGCTGCCGGATTTGCCGTTGGTCGCGGATTACCTGCCGGGCTACGAGGCGAGCGCCTGGTACGGCCTCGCAGCACCAAAGGGCACACCGTCGGAATCGTCGAGAAGCTAAACAAGGCGGTCAACGAAATCCTCGCCGACCCCAAGGCAAAGGCCCGCTTTGCCGAGATCGGTGCCATCCTGCTGCCGGGCTCGCCCGCCGATTTCGGCAAGCTGGTAGCGGATGAAACCGAGAAGTGGGGCAAGGTGGTGAAGTTCGCCGGCGCCAAGGTGGACTAGGGCGGTGCCCACCCCCCGGAGCTCATCCAAGGATAGTTCGTCAGGTTCGTGTTGGCTTCCGGGGATGGAATAGCTCTTCGACGGACTGTTTCGGGTTCTTGATCCGAGAACGGTCCTTGCGGTCGTTCTTCTGTGCTTCGAGCTTCTGCAGGAAACGGAAACGCGGCGATTGGGTCGCGTGCCCCGATCGGCCGTGCTTGGTCATGCCGAAACCCTTTTGGCCGCTATGCGTCATTTGATCACCAACGAAAGCTGTGCGTCATGGGCACGTGTTGGGTATCTTGCCTCGCCGAGTTTGCCGGTCGCAACCGAGCTGGGAATTGCTGATCTTCTCAAACGTGGTCCCCGAAATTCTTCGCCGGTCGCGCCTCTCGAGGCGTGTTGGCTTCCGACCAACATACCAAAGTGCTAACCTTCATGCTCACCCGCGGTTATGTGGGGCAATGTCGGTTGACGGATCACTTCCTGAATTGGCAGAGGCTCATGCCAGATAGCGCGCGGGCCTCCGGTTTCCGAACCTTGCACGCCGGCGTTGCCGTTAGCCGGCAATTCGCGACTGCCGTCTATCCGACGATCTGGAACGCGTCAGCCGCACGCAACACCGTGCCGTCCTCCCAGTGGCGTCCGATCAGCATCATGCCAACAGGGAGCCCTGCCGACATGCCTGCTGGAACCGTGGCGGCCGGATGACCAGTGACGTCGAACGGGCAAGTGTTGGAAATCATTTCGAGTGCCCGCGCAACGTAGTCCTCGCGGCTTGCGTCCGGGGCTGGGAGTAGCGTGGCCTTCAAAGGTAACGTCGGCATGAGCAGGAGATCGACGCCTTTGAGTTGCTCATCGTAGGCGGCGCGTAGCACGCGCGCGAGGTTTTGGGCCTTCGCGTAGTAGCGGCCCTGATAATTGTCCTGCATGTACTGGCCAAGCAGGACGACGAGTTTGACGGTCTCCGAAAGGTCGTTGGCGCGCACCCGCCGGCTCCGGCCGTAGAAGTCCAGCAGCGAAGTCGTGTAGTGCCCTTTCCAGTTGGTTCCCATGCTGTTGCCCGCGACCATCAGCGCCGTGGCGCCCTCGACGGCGATAGCGTTCCAAATATGGATGCCATCGCGGTGGAGAGGGATCGATACCTCGCTCACGGCTCCCCCCGCTCGCGTCAAGCGCTGTGCCGCCTCGCGTACCATGGTGTCGACATCGGGCTCGGAATTGGGCCAGCCAAACCCTTCCTTAACGATCCCAATCCGGAGGCCGCGGGCGTCTCCGGTGAGCTGCTTGGTATATGCTTCCGTGCGCAGTCCCGCCGGTTGGCGCGGGTCGAGGCCATCGGCCCCGGCGAGCACCTCGAGAAGCCGGGCGGCATCACCGGCGGTACGGGCAATGGGTCCGGTATGATCAAGTGTTAATTCAATCGGGAAGACACCTGTGTATGGCACAAGCCCGTGGGTGGGCTTGTGGCCAACCGCTCCGCAGAAAGAGCTGGGAATTCGGATCGACCCTCCCTGGTCGCCCCCGATGGCCATGTCGCACTCGCCGGCGACGACGAGCGCCGCGCTGCCGCTGGAGGAGCCTCCGGCAGATCGCTTCGGATCGTGCGGATTGAGCACGGGCCCAGTGTCGGAGGTATGGCTACCGCCCGAGAAGCAAAGATGCTCGCACACGGCCTTGCCGACGATCTCCCCACCGGCATCAAGGATGCGGGTCACAATGGTCGCGTCCACGTCAGGGACGTAGCCCTCCAGCACGTTGGAACCGTTCATCATCGGGATGCCGGCAACGCACACATTGTCCTTGACGGCGATTTTCTTGCCCGCCAGAGGCCCCGACGTTGCGCCCTTGATCGAGCACCTCCAGTACCAAGCGTTGAGCCGATTGTCCGAGGCACCTGGACGGAACCCCGCGTCCCGCGGGTACTTCACCGCCAATGTCGGCTCCGCGAACTGGTCCAATCGACGGTACGACGCGAGCACACCGTCCATGAGGTTGCGGAACGACGTCAGATCGTCGCGGCTGAGAGCCAAGTTATAAGATTTGGCGATGCGCTCCAATTCAGGCAGCGGTGGCTTGCGCAGAATCCGCGGCGCCGTCGCGGTCGGGGGTGGCGGTTGCATCCCGGCCTCGGCGGCCGCACGAACGGGCGTTGTCGCCGCGGCGAGGCTTGCCGCTACCCCGGCCGTGCCAGCATGAAGAAAGCGACGACGCGAATAGTTTGGCGGTGCTCTCATAGCACATCCTCCCTCGACCAATAGGTTGACTCCCTAAAGTGTCGGGACCGTCTGGTGGTCGGTGGCCGCGACGGTCACCAAGCGGTAGGCCGCCGACGCTGCGGCCGGCGTGCCAAGCTGCAACATCACATGCATCCGGACAGGGCTGAGGCGGAGCAGCCATATGAGGTCGGCACATGAGGCGTGGTCGAGCGGATCGTTGCGGTCATTTAGGCTCTACCGGATGCCTCCGGCATCCTCGCGCGGGCTGCGGAGCGACGCGCCGTCCAGGAGACAGATTATCGTGCAGCCACGGACGATCTTCAAGAGCCTGCATCTTTCACGGTCTGCTTTCGTCAGCCACGTCGCGGAGCACATTGACCTTCGCGACACACGCACAGTCAAGCCATGCGCGCGATGTCTCTTCTTGGCACGTTTGAGACATGCCGATGAACGCTGAGAATGTCAGTTTATCAGGGTAGACGGGAAGTGGTCGGCACACCCTCAGAATGACGCGATTGATGCTGTGGACGGCGCCCACTCTGCGGCATCGAAGTGCCATA
>NZ_JAGWDK010000042.1 GCF_018398875.1 Bradyrhizobium sp. sGM-13
GCGGGGGGACAGCTTTGCTTCAACGACTTCGAGCGGTGGTTATGGGCCCCTGCGTTCGCAGGGGCGACGGCACAGTGTGGTGCGCCTTACATCGTAGCCCCAAGCACCCAGGGCGCGAACTCGGCGCCGCCGAAATCGAAACTCTCGCTCTTCGTCGGCTGACCCGACGCCGTTTTCAGCATCAGCTCGAAGATGCGCTGGCCACATTGCTGCACTGTCTCCTCGCCGTCGAGGATGGTGCCGCAATTGACGTCCATGTCATCTTCCATGCGCTTGTACATCGGCGTGTTGGTGGCGAGCTTGATCGAGGGCGCAGGTTTGCAGCCGAACACACTGCCGCGGCCCGTGGTGAAGCAGACGAGGTTGGCGCCGCCCGCGACCTGGCCTGTCGCCGCAACCGGGTCGTAGCCGGGCGTGTCCATGAAGACAAAACCCTTCTTGGTGATCGGCTCAGCATAGTTGAGCACGTCGACCAGATTGGTGCTGCCGGCCTTCGCCATCGCGCCCAATGATTTTTCCAGGATGGTGGTGAGGCCGCCGGCCTTGTTGCCGGGGCTTGGATTGGCGTTCATCTCGGCGCCTTCGCGCCTAGTGTATTCTTCCCACCAGCGCATCAGGCCGACGAGTTTTTCGCCGACCTCGCGGCTGACAGCCCGCCGCGTCAGCAGATGTTCGGCGCCATAAGTCTCCGGCGTCTCCGAGAGGATCACGGTGCCGCCGTGGCGCACCAGCAGATCGCTGGCAGCACCCAGCGCCGGATTGGCCGAAACGCCCGAGTAACCATCGGAGCCACCGCATTGGAGCGCCACCGTCAATTCGCTCGCTGCGACCTTCTCGCGTTTTACTTTATTGGCGTCGGTCAGCGCCTCCTTCACGAAGGCGATGCCGGCCTCCACCGTCTTGCGGGTTCCGCCGACTTCCTGGATGTCCATCGCGCGCAAACGTCCCGCGAGCTTCTGCTCCTCCATCAGCCCGCCGATCTGGTTGACCTCGCAGCCAAGCCCCAGCACGACCACATGGGAGAAGTTCGCGTGCCGCGCATAGCCGCCGAGTGTCCGCCGCAACAGCGCCAGCGGTTCGTTCTGCGTCATGCCGCAGCCGGTCTTGTGGGTCAGCGCCACCACACCGTCGACATTCGGATAGTCGGCCAGCGGGTTATCGCCGGTGAACGGATTCTTCTTGAACATGTCGGCGACGATGCCGGCGACATGGGCGCTGCAATTCACCGAGGTGAGGATCCCGATATAGTTGCGCGTTGCCACGCGGCCGTCGGCGCGGCGGATGCCGTCGAAGGTGGCGGGCAGATCGAAATTGGGCACCGGTTTGACGTCGACGCCAAAGGCATAGTCCTTGGCGAAATCGCCCATACCGCAGTTTTGCGTATGCACATGCTGGCCCGGCGCGATCGGCGCGGTGGCAAAGCCGATGATCTGGCCGTAGCGGCGGACCGGCTCGCCTACGGCGATCGGCCTGATCGCGACCTTATGGCCGGCAGGAATCCGTTCGGTTGTGGTGACGCCCTCGGCCACCACCATCCCCGGTGGCAAGCTCGCGCGCGCGATCAGCACGCCATCGTCAGGGTGCAGGCGGATCACGGGTGCCGGGCTGGTCATGGGGTTTCTCCAATGGTTCGCTTTAACCTCTCCCCGTCCTTTACGGGGAGAGGTCGGATCGCATCGAAGATGCGATCCGGGTGAGGGGCAAGGCAGTGACTTAATCCCTGGCGCAATGCTCGCCGGATAGAGGCCCCTCACCCCGACTCTCTCCCCGCAAGAGCGGGGCGAGGGAGAAGTAAGAGTTTACGCCTTGCCGCCCGAATCCTTCCTCGTCTGATTCACTTGCATCTTGGCGTAGGTCATCATCAGGCCGCTCTCGTTCGAGAGCGTGACGAGCTTGAAGCCCATGTTGATGGCGCGCACCGCGCCCTCGGCGCCGGAGCAGTGGATGCCAGGATTGAGCCCGCGCTTGCCGCATTCCTTGACGATCTTCTCGTAGATCTTGAGAATTTCAGGCTCGTCGCGGTCGAGCTTCGGCACCAGGCCATAGGAGAAACCGAGATCGGACGGGCCGATATAGACGCCGTCGATGCCCTCGACATCGAGGATCGATTCCATGTTCTCGACCGCCGTCCTGGTCTCCATCATCGGCAACAGCACGATCTCGTCGTTCGCCGTCTGCTGGTAGGTGCCGGCCGAGCCATACATGCCGGAGCGGATCGGGCCGTTCGAGCGCGTGCCCTTCGGCGGATACTTGGAGTACTGGACGAGGTTCTTCGCCTCCTCCTTGGTGTTGATCATCGGGCAGATCACGCCATAGGCGCCGCCGTCGAGCACCTTGCCGATGATGCCGGGCTCGTTCCAGGGCACGCGGACCATCGGCGTCACCGGATGGCCGTTCATCGCCTGAAAGCATTGGACCATCGAGAGGTAATCCTGCACGCCGTGCTGCATGTCGACGGTGACGCTGTCGAAGCCGCATTGCGCGATCACTTCGGCCGAAAAGCCGGAGGGGATCGCGAGCCACGCGTTCACCACGGCCTTGCCCGAGGCCCATACTTTCTTGACGTTGTTGGTTGCCATTGATCGCTTTCCCTTTGTGATCGTTACAATTTGCTGGAGTTCGCAGATTTGATTAGCTGGTCGCGCGCTGAATGCTCGCTTCGCTGACGCCGACCTCGCGGGCGGTGTTGACGATCGCAGCCCAGGTATCATCAGGCAGCGGCACGCCGTTCCTGGTGCGCTCGGCGCGCATCTTGCGTTCGGGGTCGCCCGGGACCAGCACGGACTCAACGCCGGCGATCGGCTTGGTCTGGCGGATGAAGTCGGTATAGCGCGAGATTTCGTCGTCGAAATAGTTGGCTGTGTCGATCACCTTGGGATCGATATAGAAGGCAAGCATGCCGTTGGCGAACTGCCGGCCGCCCGAGGTGGCGCCGGTGCCGGTCAGCGCACCGCCGAGCAGTTCGCAGATGAAGGCAAGCCCCGAGCCCTTGTGCTCGCCGAACGCACGGATGGCGCCAGTGCCCTTGGTGTGATCGCGCGGCCCGTCCGGCGTGTAGGGACCATAGAGCACGGACGGCTCTTCGCTCAGCGTGCCGTCGGCATCGACCAGTGCGCCGGTGGGAAGCTTTTTGCCGCCGCGGCTGGCGACCAGCACCTTGCCTTCGGCAACGATGGAGGTGGCAAAATCGAGCACGATCGGGTCCTGGCCCTGGCGCGGAATGCCGACGCAGTAAGGCGCGGTCGAGAGCCGTTTCTGCACGCCGCCATACGGCGCGACCAGCAGCGAGCCGGCGGCATTGACGAAGTGCACCGAAACCAGCCCTTCGGCGGCGGCCATCTCAGCCCAGTCGCCGACGCGGCCGATGTGGCCGGCGTTGCGCAGCGCGATGGCTGACAATCCCGCCTTCTTGCACTTCTCAATGCCGGTCCGCACCGCGAATAGCGTTACAGTCTGGCCATAGCCAAACTTGCCATCGACCACGGCGAGCGACGGCGTGTCGACGACAATCTCAGGGGTCTGGTTGGGAACGACGTTGCCTGTCTTCTTCCAGCGGATGTAGACCGGAACCCGGATCACGCCGTGGCTGTCATGGCCGGTGAGATTGGCTGTCGTGAGATAAGTGGCGATGCGCCTTGCTTCCTCGGGCGAGGATTCCGAATGCGAAAAAACCTCTGCGACGAAATCGATCAGATTGTTGACTTTTATTGTGACCATGTCCGGATTTCAGCCCTGTCCTTGCACGGGAGAGCCTGTGTTTGAGCAGCTAGCCCCGCGATTCCCGCACCGGTTTTGATGACCGGCTTGGCCGGCACTTTGAACGAAAAATCGCGCGTGTCTACCGCCTCAGTCGCATTTGACAAATGATTGCAATCATTTGCCCGGCCGCTATGCATCGGGCCAGTAGCATCATGCAAATTTGCGCTTACTCGTCTGCTTCGGCCTCGCCCTCACCCGCTACCTCCATCGCGGCAAGGCTGCGCTCAAGTTCGCCCAGCATGTCCTGCAATTCGGCGAGCTTGCGCGCGCCAAAACGGTGCGTGATCTCGGCGTAGATCGCTTCCGAGGTGGGCGCGACGGCCTCGATCAGCTTCAGCCCCTTGGACGAGATCGACACCTCGCCGCGGCGCAAATCTGCCTTAGCCGTGCGGCGTTCGATCAGATCGCGCGCTTCGAGATCGCGCAGGATTCGCGACAGGCTCGGCCCCAGCAGGAACGCGACACGCGCCAGCTCCGTCACCTCGATGGTATCCACCGCCGTCAGCGCGCGCAGGATCCGCCATTGCTGCTCGGTCAGCCCATGATTGCGCAGGGACGGACGGAACTGGCGCATCACGGCTTCGCGCGCGCGCAAGAGCGACATCGGCAGCGAGCGCGAGAATTCGCGCATCGGTGCGCGGCGTGCCTCTGCCGTTCCCTCCTGGTCCGAACGCGATCCGTTCGGCGATTTCTTGCCTGACATCTTCAGTGGCCCGCCCATCGGGAATCCTCGATCGAGCCAAGGATAGAGTTTTGCGGCGCAACAAGCATCAAATCAGTTTGCGCCGGAGAACTTAACATGTTAAGCAAATTTCAGCACCCGCTTTTTGCTGATCGAGCCGAACGCCCATGGCCCTTTCCAGAGATGATATCCGAAGCGCCGCCGAGCGGCTCGATACCGCCGAGAAGACCCGCAAACAGATCCGGCAGCTTTCGCTTGAACATCCCGGCATAACGATCGAGGATGCCTACGCTATTCAGAAAGCATGGGTCGAGATGAAGGTCGCGCAGGGGCGCACCGTGAAGGGCCACAAGATCGGCCTGACCTCGAAGGCAATGCAGAGCGCGCTCAATATCGACGAGCCGGATTCCGGCATCCTGCTCGATGACATGTTCTTTGCCGACGGCGGGCTTGTGCCGTCGGATCGTTTCATCGCCACCCGCGTCGAGGCAGAACTCGCCTTCGTGATGAAGTCGCGGCTGGCTGGACCGCACTGCACGATGTTCGACGTCCTTAACGCCACCGATTTCGTGGTGCCCGCGCTGGAAATCCTCGACACACGAGTCGAGCGGATCGATCCGCAGACCAAGGCGACCCGGAAGATTTTCGACACCATCGCCGACAACGCCGCGAATGCCGGCATCGTGCTCGGCGGCCGCCCGATCCGGCCAATGGACGCCGACCTGCGCTGGATCGGCGCGCTCTGTTTCCGCAACGGCCAGCTTGAAGAGACCGGGCTTGCGGCCGGAGTCCTCAATCATCCCGCGACGTCAGTGGCGTGGCTTGCCAACAAGATCGCGCCGAATGGGTTAGCGCTTGAAGCCGGTCAAGTGGTGCTGGCGGGCTCGTTCATCCGCCCGATCGAAACCCGCAAAGGCGACACGATCCAGGCCGACTATGGACCTTACGGTTCGGTGAGTTGCCACTTCGCCTGACGCTTTAGGACGACAGGAGCCATCGGAACATGCCGCACTTCACGATTGAATATTCAGCCAATCTCGATGGGCGCGTCGACATGGGTGCGGTCGTGGAACTCGTCCGCCAAGCGGCGGTCGACACCGGCATCTTCCCGCTCGGCGGTATTCGCGTCCGCGCGATCAGATGCGAGCACTACGCGATCGCGGACGGCCGCCAGAATTACGGCTTTCTCGACATGGTATTGCGGCTTGGCGAGGGCCGCGACCTCGCCACCCGCAAGAAGGCCGGCGAACATATTTTCAAGGCGTTGTCGGCCTACCTTGATCCGGTGTTTGCGAGCGAAAAGTTCGCGCTGTCGTTCGACATGCAGATCAACGACAAGGAAACGAGCTGGAAGCGCAACAACATCCACGACGCTCTGAAAGTGGAGGCTATCAATGGATAAGGTGACACCTAAGGACGGGTTTCAGGCCAATCGCGACCGTGTGGCTCCCCTGCTCGCCAGGCTGAAGAGCGAAGGCATCGCCCACATGATCGACGGCAAGACCGTGCCGTCGGTCTCCGGCCAGACATTTGAAACGAAGTCCCCAGTCGATGGTGAGGTGCTGGCAGCGGTCGCCCGCGGCAACGCCGAAGACATCGACCGCGCCGCAACCGCCGCCGCAACGGCTTTCAAATCCTGGCGCGACATGCCCGCCGCCGCGAGGAAAAAGTTGCTGCATCGCGTCGCCGACGCGATCGAGGACCACGCCGACGATATCGCGGTGTTGGAATGCATCGACACCGGGCAGGCCCACCGCTTCATGGCCAAAGCCGCGATCCGGGCGGCGGAGAATTTCCGCTTCTTTGCCGACAAGTGCGGCGAGGCCCGCGACGGCCTCAACACGCCCTCCGAGGAGCACTGGAATATCTCGACCCGGGTGCCGATCGGCCCGGTCGGCGTGATCACGCCATGGAACACGCCATTCATGCTGTCGACCTGGAAGATTGCGCCAGCGCTGGCTGCCGGCTGCACCGTCGTGCACAAGCCGGCCGAATGGTCACCGGTTACGGCGGACTTGCTGGCGAAGCTTGCGAAACAGGCCGGCCTGCCGGACGGCGTGCTCAACACGGTCCATGGCATGGGTGAGGAAGCGGGCAAGGCGCTGACCGAGCATCCCGCCATCAAGGCGATCGGGTTTGTCGGCGAGAGTTCGACCGGTTCCGCGATCATGGCGCAGGGCGCCCCTACCCTGAAGCGAGTACATTTCGAGCTTGGCGGCAAGAACCCGGTGATCGTGTTCGACGACGCCGATCTCGACCGGGCGCTGGATGCGGTAGTCTTCATGATCTACTCGCTCAACGGCGAGCGCTGCACCTCGTCGAGCCGGCTGCTGGTCCAGCAAGGTGTCGCCGATAAATTCATCGAAAAGCTGACCGCAAGGGTCAAGGCCCTGAAGGTCGGGCACCCGCTCGAACCGGCGACCGAGATCGGCCCCCTGATCCATGAGCGGCATCTTGCAAAAGTCTGCAGCTATTTCGAGGTCGCGCGGAAGGACGGCGCAACCATCGCAGTCGGCGGCAAGCCGCACGACGGCCCCGGCGGCGGGCATTACGTCCAGCCGACGCTGGTCACCGGCGCACACTCAAAGATGCGGGTGGCGCAGGAGGAAGTGTTCGGCCCGTTCCTGACCGTGATCCCGTTCAAGGATGAGAACGATGCCATCGAGATCGCCAACAGCGTGCAATACGGCCTCACCGGCTATGTCTGGACCGGCGACATGGGCCGCGCGCTGCGCGTGGCGGATGCGCTGGAGGCCGGCATGATCTGGCTCAATTCCGAAAACGTCCGTCATCTGCCGACGCCGTTCGGCGGCATGAAGGCTTCAGGCATCGGCCGCGACGGGGGCGATTACTCGTTCGACTTCTATATGGAAACCAAGCACGTCTCGCTCGCCCGCGGGACGCATAAGATTCAGAGACTGGGAATCTAGAATTCACGTCGTTCCGGGGCGCGAAGCGAACCCGGAACCTCGAGATTCCCCGATGCGCAATTGCGCATCTGAGGTTCGGTCCTGCGGACCGCCCCGAACGACAACGCCGAGGAAACGCCTATGCCCGTTCCGACACACACATTCACCCCGCCGTTCAACATCATCCGCTGCAGCCATGCTGTGCTCGACGTCACCGATCTCGGCAAGAGCCGCGCCTTCTACGAAAACACCGTCGGCCTGCATGTCGAGGACGCCGACGACAAGGCGGTCTATTTGCGCGGCAGCGAGGAGCATCAGCACCACTCGCTGGTACTGCGGAAGGCCTCGGCCGCGGCCTGCAATCGACTCGGCTTCAAGGTCGGCAATGACGGCGACCTCGACAGGGCCGCGACCTTCTTTTCCGAGAATGGCATCCCTTACGCCTTCGCCGATCAGCCATTCCAGGGCCGCACCCTGCAGTTCACCGATCCCGCCGGCTTCCAACTCGAGCTCTATGCGTCGATGGACAAGCGCCCGCATCTGCTGCGGCGCTACGATCTCTATAAAGGCTGCCATCCGCAGCGGCTCGATCATTTCAACGTCTTCGCGCCCGAGGTTCAGGGCACCATCGACTTCTATGCGCGGCTCGGCTTCCGGCTGACCGAATATGGCGAGGAAGACGGCCCGAACGGGCGGATCGCAGCGGCCTGGATGCACCGCAAGGGCAACGTCCATGACTTCGCCATCACCAACGGCCGCGGTCCTCGCCTGCACCATTTTGCCTATTGGGTGCCGACGGCGATGAACGTCCTGCATCTCTGCGACGTGATGGCTTCAAGCGGATATCTGAAGAACATCGAGCGCGGCCCGGGCCGCCACGGCATCTCGAATGCATTCTTCCTCTATGTCCGGGACCCGGACGGCCACCGGCTCGAACTCTACACCAGCGACTACTTCACGGGAGACCACGACCACGAGCCGCTGCGCTGGTCGCTAAAGGACCCGCGCCGACAAACGCTGTGGGGCGCACCGGCGCCGCGCTCCTGGTTCGAGGAGGGTTCGTCCTTCACGGGTCAGGAGGTCCGCGAGCCGCTCTTTGTCGCCGACGTCTTGATCGCGGATTGACGGAACAGAAGATGGCTCCTCCTCGCCTCGCCTCTTTCACCATCAACGGCACGCAGAAATACGGCGCCGTGACCGATGCCGGCATCGTCGATCTCTCCGACCGGTTCGGAAAGGAATACCCGACGCTGCGCGAAGTCGTCGCCGCCGGCGCGCTGATGAGACTCGCCGAAGACGCGGCACGGCGCGCGCCGGATCATGCGCTCGATGCGATCGATTGGCAGCCGCCGATCCCCGCACCGGAAAAGATCATCTGCATCGGCGTGAACTACCCCGACCGCAACGCCGAATACAAGGACGGCCAGGACGCGCCGAAATATCCGAGCATGTTCATGCGGACACCGCGGTCCTTTGTCGGCCACAACGCGCCGCTGGTCCGCCCGCGCGCCTCGACGCAACTCGATTACGAGGGCGAACTGGTGCTTGTGATCGGCAAGGCCGGACGGCACATCAAGGAGAGCGACGCACTGGACCACATCGCCGCGGTGACGCTCTGCAACGAAGGCACCATCCGCGACTGGGTGCGGCACGCCAAATTCAACGTCACCCAGGGCAAGAATTTCGATTCCACCGGCAGCCTCGGTCCCTGGCTCGTGCCCTACATCGATGAAAGCCAGATTGCGGACATCCGCCTCACCACGAAGGTCAACGGCGAGACCCGGCAGGACGACCGCACCGGCCGGTTGATCTTCGGCTTCCGCTACCTGATCAACTATCTCTCGACCTTCACCACGCTGGTGCCCGGCGACGTCATCGTGACGGGCACGCCGACCGGCGCCGGCGCGCGGTTCGACCCGCCGCGCTATCTGAAGCCTGGCGACGTCATCGAGGTTGCGGCCGAGGGTGTCGGTGTGCTCAAAAACGGCGTCACCGACGAAGCCTGAAAATCCCGTGAGCGAGTGGACAGAACGATGAAATCAACTTCCGGCGGCGAAGCGATCGTCAACGGCCTCGTCGCGCATGGCGTCGACACCGTGTTCGGCCTGCCCGGCGCGCAGATCTACGGCCTGTTCGACGCCTTCCATCAGGCGCAGTTGAAGGTGATCGGCGCGCGGCATGAGCAGGCCTGCGGCTACATGGCGTTCGGCTACGCGCGTTCATCGGGCAAGCCGGGCGTGTTCAGCGTGGTGCCCGGTCCGGGCGTACTCAATGCCAGTGCGGCGCTACTCACTGCGTTCGGCTGCAACGAGCCGGTGCTGTGCCTGACCGGACAGGTGCCGACGGCGTTTCTCGGCAAGGGCCGCGGCCATCTGCACGAGATGCCGGACCAGCTCGCAACGCTGCGCACCTTCGTGAAATGGGCCGAGCGCATCGAATATCCCGATGCGGCGCCCGCCGCGGTGTCGCGCGCGTTTCAGGAGATGATGTCGGGCCGCCGCGGTCCGGTATCGCTCGAAATGCCGTGGGACATCTTTACGCAGCGCGCGCAGGTCGGCGCCTCATCCATGTTCGATCCGTTCCCGGCGCCGCAGCCCGATCCCGATCGCATCAAGGCGGCGGCTACGCTGATCAAGGATGCGAAGCGGCCGATGATCTTCGTCGGCAGCGGCGCGATCCATGCGCACGAGGAAATTCTCGAACTGGCCGAAATGATCGATGCGCCTGTCGTGGCGTTTCGCAGCGGCCGCGGCATCGTCTCCAACGCGCACGAGCTCGGGCTGACCATGGCGGCAGCCTACAAGCTCTGGCCGAACACCGATCTGATGATCGGGATCGGCACGCGCATGGAGCTACCGGCTTCGGGATTCCGCTGGCCATACCAGCCGAAGGGACTAAAATCCGTTCGCATCGATATCGATCCGACCGAGATGCGTCGGCTTGCATCCGACATCGCCGTGGTCGCGGATGCGAAAGCCGGCACGGCTGATCTCGTGGCTGCTGTGAAGAAGGCTGGCTATAGCAGGACCAGCGGCCGGCGCGCCGAAATCCGCGAGGCCACTGCAGCGGCGCATCAGGAGATCCAGAAGGTTCAGCCGCAAATGGCCTATCTGAACATCCTGCGCGAGGTGCTGCCGGCCAATGCGATCGTCACAGATGAGCTCTCGCAAGTCGGCTTCGCCTCCTGGTACGGCTTTCCGGTCTACGAGCCGCGCACCTTTATCACTTCGGGCTATCAGGGCACGCTCGGCTCCGGCTTCCCCACAGCGCTGGGCGCCAAGGTCGCCAACCCGGACCGCCCGGTGGTCGCGATCACGGGTGACGGCGGCTTCATGTTTGGCGTGCAGGAACTGTCGACCGCCGTGCAATTCAAGATCGGCGTTGTGACGCTGGTGTTCAACAACAACGCCTATGGCAATGTGCGGCGCGATCAGCGCCAGCATTTTGATGGCCGCGTGGTGGCGTCGGACCTGGTCAATCCGGATTTCGTGAAGCTGGCGGAATCCTTCGGCGCGGGTGCTGCGCGGCTAACTTCGCCCGATCAGTTCCGGCCCGCGCTGGAGAAGGCTTTAGCCGACGGCGGGCCTTACGTGATTTCGGTGGAGGTGCCGACGGATTCGGAAGTCTCGCCGTGGACGTTCATTCACCCGGCGAAGAACGCTTAGGCCTGCTTCGCCGCACCCCGCTGCATCCGCGACGCCGCGATCACCAGCAACCCCGCACCTGCAACCGACCAGCACGCGACGGGCGCCCAGTGCAACAGCGGCGCATATTCCGGCAGCTTTTGCAGGCCGCCGGCCACCGCCGCCATCCGTGCAAAGGTCGCGAGCGCCAGCGCGGAGAATACCAGCCCCACCACCTTGCCCTCGGCGCCGGTCTCCCCGATCGCGAGCGCCGCCGAAACCGCGGCCATCAGCATGCAGCCCCACGCCGCGCCGGCGATGAACTGCGCCGCGATCAGCATGTTGAGATTGCCAGCCATCTCGGCACCCAGCACGGCAAGCGCGCCGAGCAGGCCGGCGGCGCCCATCACGATCAGCCCGCCGCGGTGCTTGACCACGACACTTGCCGGAAACATCGCGATGTTGAAACCGATCCAGAACACCGGCATCAGCCATGGCAATTCGTCCGGCTTGGCAAAGCGCAGGAAGAACGGCGTGCTGTTGATGGAAAAATGCAGTTGATAACCGAGCGAGAGGATCACCATCGAAGCGATGAAGAACGTCGGTACCGGGCCAGGCGGTTTTGCAGGCGCAACCGGTTGTTTTGCGACGCGAGGTGCCTGCGCCAGATCACGCTCGATCTTCGAGAGCGCCAGGGCGGTAAGCAGCAATACCACGCCCGAGATCACGAAGGGCAACCGCGGGTCGTGGTTGCGCAGCACCAGGCCGAGATAGGGCGAGACAGCGCCCGCTAGGCCGTAGCCGAGCATCGTCAGCGCCGACAAAAACGGGATCGCCGGCCGCGCGGCGTATTTGCCGAGCAATGTCAGCGGCGGCGCGCGCAGGGCCGATGACGTCACGACCCAGATCACGATCAGGGCGATGAACCAGATCTGCGCGCCCGGCCCCGTACCCGCCACGAACGGCAGCGCGACAAACGCCGTGCAGGAGATTGCGGTCAGGACAGCGACGAACACGCCGAGCTTGCCGACGAAGGGTGCGATCTTGTCGGCGGCGATTCCCATCGCGGTGTCGGTGATGGTGAAGATTGCCTGATCCAGCATCAGGATCAGGATCACGGCTGACGGCGCGATGCCGACATCGGCGCAGAGTTTTGGCAAATAGACGACGTAAGTGGTCCAGCCCAGCGTGAATACGAGCTGCAGCACGGCAAGATAGACGCCGGTGCGATTGGCAGTGGTGTCGGACGTTGCTTCTGTCGTGCTCATGTCGGCCCCCCGGCGAAGGGAGCATAGACCAGAGGATACTTCACTGAAAAGCAATCCGATGCGGTCTCTTGCCCCGGATGCAGCGCAGCGTGTTCGGGATCGCGCTTCGCGCGACTCCTACGGTGCGCTGCTAAGCCGGGGCCGATTCGCGTGAGGCACCATGGTCCCGGCTCTGCGGCGCAGCGTAAAGAACGCTGCATCGCGTCCGGGACACGTTACCGCGCCTTGCGGAAAGTGAGATTGACGCGCTGGCGGCCCAACAGGGCATGCTCGCCGTCGGCGAGCGGGGCTACGCCGTGGAAGAACAGCCGCGACGGTCCGCCCCAGACCACGATGTCGCCGTGCTCGAGCCGGTAGCGCTTCGGTTTGTCGGCACGCTTCGGGCCGCCGAACAGGAAGATCGCGGACAGACCGAGCGACACCGACACGATCGGCGCGGCGAAATCTTGCTCGTCCTTGTCCTGATGGAGCGACATCCGTGCGCCTGGTGCGTAGCGGTTGATCAGGCAGGCATCGGGCGCGAAGCCGGCAAAGCCAACCTCGGCGGCCGCCTGCTTGGCAATTGCGCGGAAGCTCGGCGGCATCTCCGGCCAAGGCTGCCCGGAATCCGGATCAATGCCGTCATAGCGATAGCCGCTGCGGTCGGTCACCCAACCGGCACTCCCGCAATTGGTCATCGCGACCGACATCTGGTGACCGCTGGGCGTAAACATACGACGGAATGGCGCTCGCGCGATGATCTCGCGCAACGCCGCGACCACTTCGCTTTCGAAGGGCTTCGCATATCCGCGCAGCAATACCGCGCCTTCCGCCATCGCTTCGCGCGATGGGCGCACATCCGGCACGGCCTCGAACAAATCCGCAGTCAACTCAGTCCGCACTCATTTGGCATCGTGAAAGATCACGCCGACGGTATGGCGATGGCCGGAGCGGATCCGGCTGACGCCGTGGCGCAGGTTAACGCGATAGGGCCCACGCGTCCCCTGCACCGGCCGGTGATGCACAGCAAACGCGACGGCATCGCCCTGCCTCAGCGGCACCACCTCGGGCCGCGACTGCATCCGCGGCCGCTGCTCGGTCAGTACGAACTCGCCGCCTTCGAAATCGCGCCCGGGTTCCGACAGCAGGATCGCAACCTGCAGCGGGAACACGTGCTCGCCATAGAGGTCCTGATGCAGGCAATTGTAGTCGCCCTCGCCATATTGCAGCAGCAGCGGCGTCGGCCGCGTCTGCCCGGCGTCGTGGCAGCGCTTCAGGAACGCTGCATGCTTGTCGGGATAGCGGACGTCGATCCCCATCATTTCATTCCAGCGATTGGCTATGCCGCAAAGCCGTGCATAGAGCGCCGGCCGCAGTTCCGTGATCAGATCAGGCAGCGGATAGTCAAAATATTTGTACTCGCCGCGACCAAACCCGTGGCGCCCCATCACGATCCGGCTGCGGAAATTCTTGTCGTCGGAATAGAGTGCCGCAAGGGCGTTGCATTCGTCCGGCGACAACAATCCCTTCAGCACGGCGCAGCCCTGCGCGTCGAGATCGGCGGTTACCTGCGTCCAGTCGATGGCTGCCACGCGGGCGGCGATGTCGGGGGCAGGATGGTGGATGTTTCTTGCGGTTGCTTTCATGACGAGAGTCTCGCAGGACTGACGGCTTCAAGCCACCCGATTTCCGTTTCTGTCGTCGTCCCTGCGAACGCAGGGACCCATAATCACAGGTCGTCGTGGGTCGCCAAGCTGTGGCTCCAGCTCGCCATAACAACGAACCAAGGTGGTTATGGGTCCCTGCGTTCGCAGGGACGACGTGGAGAAAGCTAGCCCAACACCGGCAGCGCGATCACGTCATAGCCGTGGCTGATCTTCCGCTTCAGCACGGGATCCTCTAGTTCAAACTCGAAGTGATCAGCCGGGCGGATGCCGCCCTTGGCGGCAAACGTGCCACCGAACATGGCGCAGCCGTCGGGCAGGCCTTTGCCGCCAAAACCGCGCTCGATCAGGTCGTTCACCGGCAACATGGCATCCAGCGTGCCCTCCTGATAGAGCACCCGCGCGCCGCCGATGATGGCCCAGGAGCGCAGGATCAAATTGTCCCAGTGACCGATGACTTCCTCCAGTTCCCACAGCACCGAGGCCACCGGCTTGTCGCACATCTGTTTTGAGACGGTGACGCTGTAGCTCTCCACCTTGCGGTCGGTATGGTCGGAGCCGCAGCCGACAAAGATGCGGCCCTGCCAGCCGATCAGCACGAACTCGACCTCGCCGCTGGTATCGCCGCCCGTTACCTCGATACGGTCGTCCTGGGTAATCCGCCGCGCCGAGCAGCGATAGTAGATCGGCGTCGTCGCGGGGCGCGCGATGCCAAGCGCTTCCAGTTCGGCGATATGTTTGTCGCGCGCGACCGGATCGCGCCCGGTCCATCCTGCGATGACGGCCTGGTCGATCGCGAGCGTCAGCGGCGTCAGCATACCTTTGTCGTCGACGTTGAAGGTCAGATCAAACACGGATGACATCCTCCATTCCGGCGGCGAGTTCGAAGATGCGGCGGTCCGATCCGCCGGCGGCTGCGAGCATCAGCCCGACCGGCACCTCGCCTTCGCGATGCGCGGGCAGCGAGATCGCGCAGCCGTCGAGCATGTTGATCAGGGTGCAATTGCGCAAGGATCGCAAATTCTGCGTGGTGAAGGCCTGGTCGTCGGCGAGGTCGGCGATCCTGGGCGGCGTATTCGCGGTGGTCGGCAGCACCAGCGCGTCATAGGGTGCGATGCGCTGCTCGGTTCGCGCAATGAACGAGCGGCGCGCCTTGAGGATGTCGATATAATCCGCCGCGCTGATGCCTTCGCCGCGCAGGATACGGACGCGGACACGAGGGTCGTAGACGTCGCCTTTGCCGGTTAGCAGGTAGCGGTGCCAGGCGTAGCTTTCGGCGGCGGCAAAACCGCCCTTGCTGTTCATGACGCCGACGTCGTGAAATTCCGGCACCTCAATGCGCTCGATCAACGCGCCGTGGCGCGACAGCGTCGCCAGCGCGCGCTCGAAGGTTTTGGCGACCTCCTCGTCGAGGTCATCGAGAGCGATCGTGGTCGGCACCGCGAGCCGCATGCCCTTGACGGTGCGCGGCTGCAACGGCTGCACGGCTTCATCCGCGAGCACAGCATCCAGCACCGCACAGCAAGCTACACTACGCGCCAGCGGCCCAAAGCTGTCGAGCGAGGAGGACAGCGGCACGCCGCCGTCGAGCGGCACGCGCACCTGCGTCGGCTTGTACCCGACGATGCCGTTATAGGCCGCCGGAATCCGGCAGGAGCCGCCGGTATCGGTGCCGAGCGCGCCATACGCCATGCAGTCGGCGATCGAGACCGCCGCGCCCGAGGACGAGCCGCCGGGCACATGGCCGACGCTGCGGTTCCAGACGCTCTTCGGCGTGCCGTAATGCGGATTGATGCCGATGCCGGAATAGGCGAACTCGGTCATGTTGGTGCGGCCGATCACGATGAAGCCGGCCTGGCGCAGCCGCGCCACCACGGGCGCATCGGCTTCGGCCGGCGCAGAATCTTCCAGCGCGCGAGAGCCGGCGCGGGTCACCTGCCCCTTGATGTCGTAGAGATCCTTGATCGAGACGGGAATGCCGGCATAGGGCGATGGCGCGGCGCGCGCTTTGCGCAGATGATCCATCGCGTCGGCTGCGGCGATCGCTGCGTCCTTGTCGACGTGGATAAAGGTCCGTGCGCCCTCGCCGGCGGGATCGGCAATCCTGGCGAGGCATTCCTCGACCAGTTTGCGCGCGGTAGTACGCCCGGAGTCGAGATCGGCAGCAAGACTGGCAAGCGTCGGATGGTCAGGCATGGCTCTCTTGTTCATTTCTTGTGGCGTCACTCGTGGTCCGAAGCGAGCCCGATGTCGAAAGCTGCATCGGCGATTTGCCGTGGCGCGGACTATTGCCCGAGACACGCTGGCATACAAGCGCTCTCGGGCGCGGGAATGCGGCCATGCATCTCCGTCGCCGCTCGGGCCGTTGACGGGCAATAGACAATGTCGCATCAAGGCCGCAACAAGCGGGTAACGCCCGACTTCCCAAGGAGAAACTGCCGACATGGCTGAGCCCGCGCGCGCCAAACCAAAGCCAACCCCGGAGACCCAGCATTTCTGGGACGGCACGCAGGCCGGCGAGTTGCGCCTGCAGCGCTGCGACGCCTGCGCCAACGTCTATTTCCCGCCGCGCCCGTTCTGCCCGTCCTGCGCCTCGCGCAAGGTTTCCGTGTTCAAGGCCAGTGGCAAGGGCAAGCTCTACAGCTATGTCATCAACCACCGCCCGGCCGCGCCCGGCTTCACCCCGCCTTACGCCATCGCCGTCGTCGAACTCGACGAGGGTCCGCGCATGATGAGCAACATCATCGATTGCCCGCAGACGCCGGAGGCGCTGGAACTCGACATGAAGCTCGAGGTCGCGTTCGAAAAGCTCGACGACAAGATCACCCTTCCCATGTTCCGTCCGGCGAAGGTTTAAGCACCATGCGCAGGAATCAAGTTGCCGTCGTCGGTGCTGCCGAGACCACCGAACTCGGCGTCATCCCGAACATGTCGCAGATCCAGCTCCACGCGGATGCGGCGCTCAATGCTATCGCCGACGCCGGGCTAAAGCTGTCGGACATCGATGGTATCGCGACCGCCGTGGAAACTCCGCAGCAGATCGCCCATTACCTCGGCATCACCCCGACCTGGGTGGACGGCACGTCCGTCGGCGGCTGTTCGTTCATGCTGCACGTCCGCCATGCGGCGGCAGCGATCGAGGCCGGCCTGTGCAAGACCGTGCTGATCACCCACGCCGAGAGCGGAAAATCGATGATCGGCAAATTGCCGCGCTCGATCCCCGCCGACAGCCTGCAGGGCCAGTTCGAGGCGCCGTTCGGCGTCTACGGCCCGCCCAGCATGTTCCCGATTCCCGTGCTGCGCTACATGAAGACTTACGGCATCACCCATGAGCAGATCGCCATGGTCGCCGTCGTGCAGCGCGAGTGGGCCGCGATGAATCCGCGCGCGACGATGAAGGACCCGATCACGGTTGCGGACGTATTGAACTCGCGGATGATCGCCTACCCGTTCCGCCTGCTGCAGTGCTGCCTCGTTACCGACGGCGGGGGCGCGCTGATCCTGACCTCGGCCGACCGCGCCAAGGACTTTCCGAGAAAGCCGGTCTACATCCTCGGCACCGGCGAGAGCGTGGAAACGCCGATGGTCAGCCAGATGGAGACATTCAACTCCTCGCGCGCCTTCAAGGTCGCAGGTCCCACCGCCTTCAAGGAAGCCGGCATCACCCACAAGGATGTCGATCATTTGATGATTTACGATGCCTTCGCGCATCTGCCGCTCTACGGCCTCGGCGATCTCGGCTTCATGCCGCACGAAGAGACCGGCAAGTTCATCGCCGATGGCAACACCCGCCCCGGCGGCAAGCTGCCGCTCAACACCAATGGCGGCGGACTGAGCTACATGCATTCCGGCATGTACGGCATGTACGCGCTGCAGGAGAGCGTGCGGCAAATGCGCGGCATCGCGCCGGCGCAGGTCAAGGACGCGAAGATTTCGGTCTGCCACGGCGTCGGCGGCATGTTCGCGGCGAGTGGCACGATCATCTTTACGAACGAGAAATGAGCGAGCTGCTCGCCTCTCCCTCTCCCCGTTCTTACGGGGAGAGGGTCGGGGTGAGGGGCTGCTTCCACACACTCGGACTCGCGGAGAGTCCCCCTCACCCGGATCGCATCTGCGATGCGATCCGACCTCTCCCCGCAAGCGGGGCGAGGTAGGAACGCACAACTCAATCGGAGACCCCCAATGACAAAATCACTGCAAGACAAAGTCATCATCGTCACCGGCGCCGGCCGCGGCATCGGGCGCGAGATCGCACTGCTTTGCGCCGCGGAAGGCGCAAAGGTCGTCGTCAACGATCCCGGCGTTGCCGCCGACGGCGCCGGATCGAACGCGGCGCCCGCCGAGGAGGTAGTCGAGGAGATCAAGAAGCGCGGCGGCACCGCGGTCGCCAATTTCGAGTCGGTGGCAGAAGCGATCCCGGCGAGCAAGATCGTGAAGACGGCAACCGATCATTTCGGCCGGCTCGACGGCGTCGTCAACAATGCCGGCATCTTGCGCGACATGATCTTCCACAAAATGAGCGTGGAAGCCTTCGAGGCCGTCATCAAGGTACACCTGATGGGCTCGTTCTATGTCAGCCACGCCGCAGCACGGCTTTACCGCGAACAGGAGAGCGGCTCCTTCGTGCATTTCACCTCGACCTCGGGTCTGATCGGCAATTTCGGCCAGGCCAACTACGCCGCCGCCAAGCTCGGCATCGTCGGCCTGTCGAAGTCGATCGCACTCGACATGGGCCGCTTCAACGTCCGCTCGAACTGCGTCTCGCCGTTCGCCTGGACCCGCATGATCGGCACCATCCCGACCGAGACCGAGGCCGAGAAGGCGCGCGTCGCAAAGATCCAGCAGATGGGTCCGGAGAAGATCGCGCCGCTCTGCGCCTATCTGCTCAGCGACGCCGCCAAGGACGTCACCGGGCAGATCTTCGGCGTGCGCATGAACGAGATTTTCCTGTTCAGCCAGAATCGTCCGCTGCGCTCGGTGCAGCGGAGCGAAGGCTGGACGCCGCAAACCATCGCCGAGCACGGCATGCCGGCGCTTGCGGGATCGTTCTACAAGCTCGATCGCTCCGCAGACATCTTCACGTGGGATCCGATCTGAGAACGACTCCCCACGAGGTCGTCCCTGCGAACGCAGGGACCCATACGCCGCGGCCTATTTGTCGAGCGCTGGGTAGTTATCTTCTGAAACAATCGAAGCCGGTGGTGATGGGTCCCTGCGTTCGCAGGGACGACGACTTCCGCCATCTCTGACTATTTCACCACAGCCCGCCCGCTTTATGCCGGAATGCGAGCCGATGTTTTTCCTCCCAAACAAAAATACACGGGAGGAAATCATGACAACCTCGCTGACCTTTTCCGATTCCCAACAACAAGGCGGCGGTTTTGACCGTCGCAAAATACTGACCGGCGCGGCAGCGCTCGCCGCTTCCGCCGTAACGATGAAGACGGCTTCCGCGGCCTCTGTGGCGCCACTCGGCCAGACCGCTGCGCCAACCACCGCAACGCCGCCTCTGCCGCTCGGCCCGCTTCCCGGCGCCCGCTATCCGGACGCTCGCCTGGAGTCGATGAAGAAACCGAAGGTTTCGTTCGGGCCGACAGGCTTTCCGGCCTTCGCCGGCACCATGGCGGTCGAGCGCGTCGCCACCGGATTCCGTTGGGCCGAAGGCCCGGTCTACTTTGCAGCCGGGCGTTACGTGCTGTTCTCCGATATTCCCAACAATCGCATCATGCGCTTCTCGGAGGATGACGGTCATCTCAGCGTGTATCGCCAGCCGTCGATGAACTCGAACGGCAACACCATCGATCGCGAGGGACGCCTGATCACGTGCGAACATTCCGGCCGGCGGGTCACCCGGACCGAACTCGACGGCTCGATCACTATCATCGCCGATAAGTACAACGGCAAGAAACTGAATTCGCCGAACGACGCGGTCGTCGCGGCCGACGGTTCGATCTGGTTCTGCGATCCAGCCTACGGAATCGGCGGCTATTACGAGGGCATCAAGGCCGAGCCCGAGCAGGAAAAGAAAAACGTCTACCGGGTGGATCCGAAATCCGGCGACATCAAGATGGTGGTCGATGACTTCGTGCAGCCGAACGGCCTTTGCTTCTCACCTGACGAGAAGAAGCTCTATATCTGCGATACCGGCTTCACCGACGGACCGGATAACCCGTCGCATATCCGCGTGTTCGACGTGGATCTCGCGGCCGGAAAGCTTTCGAACAGCAAGGTCTTTGCGGACATGCCCAAGCCCAGTATTACCGATGGGCTGCGCTGCGACACGGCCGGGCGCCTTTGGTGCTCCGTGGGTTGGGGAGATCCGAATGAGGACGGCGTGCGCTGCTACACTCCTGACGGCGATCTCCTCGGCAAGATCCACATACCGGAAACTGTCGCCAACCTGTGCTTCGGCGGTCAGCAGCGGAACAGACTCTACATCTGCGGCTCGTCATCGCTCTATGCGGTCTATACGAGTGCGCAGGGCGCGTTGAAGCCGTGAACGCGAAGAGCGCTGTTAGGTGGGATCTCCCACCACGAAGTCGTCCCCGCGCACGCGGGGACCCATAACCACAGGGTTCTGTAGCTGAAGGATGATGTCTCCCATCCTCCCCTACTGATAGATCACGCGGTATGGGTCCCTGCGTTCGCAGGGACGACGGCCGAGGTTTGCTTCCCTCACCCGCTATTCCTCAACCCTGCAGAAATCCCGTTAATCGTAAGCTGAATCCCGCGCAGCACCTGCTCGTCCGGACTATGCGAGCGATGCTCCTTCAACAATTCGACCTGCACGTGGTTGAGCGGATCGAGGTAGGGGAAGCGATTGCGGATTGAGCGTTCCAGCAGCGGGTTGCCCTGCAAGAGGCGCTCGTGGCCCATGATGTCGAGCAGGGCCTCGATCGAGGCATGCCACTCGCGCCGGATGCGCCCGAAGATGCTTTCGCGCAACGCCACGTCGGGCACCAGCTCCGCGTAGCGCGAGGCGATCGCAATCGAGCTCTTGGCCAGCACCATGTCCATGTTCGACAGCAGCGTGCGGAAGAACGGCCATTCGCGGTAGAGCTCCTGCAGGAACGGCATGCCCTGCTCCGGGTGCTCCGCAATCCAGGTCTCGACCGCGGAGCCGAAGCCGTACCAGCCCGGCAGCATCAGCCGACACTGCGCCCAACTGAACACCCAGGGGATGGCGCGCAGGTCCTCCATTTCGCGGGTCTTCTTGCGCGACGCCGGGCGGCTGCCGATGTTGAGCGTCGAGATTTCGGTGATGACGGTGGAGCCCCAGAAATAATCGGCAAAGCCTTCGGTCTCATAGACCAGCCCGCGGTAAGCCTTGAATGCCAGCGCCGACAATTGCTCCATTGCCGTCAGATACTCTTTCCGCGGCGCGCTCTGCCGGGGATGCAGCAAGCTCGCCTCCAGCGTCGCCGCGGCCAGGATTTCCAGATTGCTGCGGCCGACTTCCGGATTGGAATATTTGCTGGAGATGATTTCACCCTGCTCGGTGATGCGGATCTGTCCGTTCACCGCGCCGCCGGGCTGTGCGATGATGGCGTCGTAGCTCGGCCCGCCGCCGCGGCCGACCGATCCGCCACGGCCGTGAAACAGCCGCAAGCGCACGCCGTGACGCTCGAACACGTCGACCAGTTCGATTTCGGCCTTATACAGCTCCCAGCCCGAAGTGACGAAGCCGCCGTCCTTGTTGCTGTCGGAATAGCCGAGCATCACTTCCTGGATGGCGCCACGGCTGTCGACCAGCCTGCGGTAATCGTGCAGCGCCAGCATCCGGTCCATGATGCCCGATGAGGCCTGCAAATCCTCGATGGTTTCGAACAGCGGCACGATGTTGATGGCGCTACGGCCGGACGGATTGACGAGGCCGACCTCCTTCAACAGGACCGCCACCTCCAGCATGTCCGACATGCCCTTGCACATGGAGATGATGCATTGGTGGATCACGTCGGGGCCGAAGCGCGCATGGGCCTCGGCGGCTGCGCGGAACACTGCGAGCTCGCCAAGTGTTTCTTCGCTGTACTTGACGAATACCGAGGTCAGCGGCCTGGCGCTGCGCAGCTCGCGCAGCAGCAGATGGATGCGGGCCTCCTCACTCAGTGCTAGATAGGACATGCCGGGGATGGCGGCATCGAACAGTTCAGCGATCGTGCGCTCGTGCACCGCGGAATTCTGCCTGATGTCGAGCCGGGCCAGATGAAAGCCGAAGCAATCCACGGCACGACGCAGCAAACGCAACCGACCGCGCGCGATCACGCCCGAATTGTTCGCAATCAGCGATCGATCCAGAACGTCGAGATCGGCTTTGAACTCCTTCACGCTCGCATAAGGCGCGGCCTCGCCGACCGGACGACGCGTCGTCTCGACCTCGAGCTTTGCAGCGGTCGCGGTCAGCCTTGCATAGATGCCGGATACTGCGAGCCGATATGGTTCACCGCTCCTGTGCGGCGACGTATCCGGGGACCGCTCGGCCAGCGCGCGCAATTCGTCGGAGACGTCGGCCAGGTGCGCGGCCAGCGACAATTCGGAGCCGAGGACATGCAACTCTTCCAGATAGAAGTTCATCACCCGGCTAGACTGCAGGCGCAGCGTGCCGCGCATGACGTCGGCAGTGACAAAGGGATTGCCGTCGCGGTCGCCGCCGATCCAGCTTCCCACGGTCAGGAACGACGCCAGCTCGCCGGGCGCATCGCCGTCCTCCCGATTCAACCGGTCCTCCAGCGCGCAGTGCAGCCGCGGCACCTCGTGCAGGAAGGTGTAGTCGTAGAATGACAGGCCGTTGGCGACTTCGTCGAGCACGGTCAGCTTGGTCCGGCGTAGCAGGTTGGTCTGCCACAGCGTCAGTACGGCGCGGCGCAACTGCTCGTCGCAGGCCTCGGCCTCCTCCGGCGTAAGCTGGACGCGCTCGCGCCGGTCGAGCAGCGCGGCGATCTCCATCTCGCGGTCGATCGTGCTCTTGCGGCGGACTTCCGTGGGATGCGCCGTTAGGACCGGGCTGACCTGGGCCCCCTTGAAGAAGCGGCGCAGCTCGGCCGCGCTGATCCCCGCGGCCTTTGCGTGAGCGAGCGTCTGGGTCAGCGCGCTCGGTCGCGGCCCGCCGGGACCGCGGCCACGTATCTGGCGGATGTTGTTCTGGTCCTCGGCGATGTTGGCGAGATGCGAAAAATAGCTGAAGGCGCGGACGATCCGCACGGTATCGCTGATCGACATGCTATCGAGGATGGTCTCGAGCTCCCGCCGCGCCAGCTTGTCCTCGTCGCGATGGAACCGGATCGAAGTCTGCCTGATACGTTCGACCAGATCGAAGACGTCAGCGCCTTCCTGGTCGCGGACGGTATCACCGAGAATCCGCCCGAGCAGGCGAATGTCGGTCCGCAGCCGCGCATCCTCCTCCCACGCCAGCGCCTCGTCGCTGGACCGGACTTCGATGTCGGAAGGCATGGTCTGGGAAGACATTGGCTGGCCACCTCAAACTGCCCGGCTCGTCCGAGTGTGCAATTTTTCTGCCGCAGTGCAAGATAAAGATGTGGGCTTGCCTACCTCCCTGCTTGGCGTCGTCCCTGCGAACGCAGGGATCCATACTCCGTGTCTTCTCTTAGGGCACACTGGGGGGAGAGATCTCTTCCAACCCCCGCAGCCTGTGGTTATGGGTCCCTGCGTTCGCAGGGACGACAGGATACTAAATCCTCCGCCCTGCCCGCTCCCAATAGGGATCGCGCAGGCGGCGCTTGAAGATCTTGCCGGAATCTTCCCGCGGCAGGTTGGCCTGGATTTCGATGTGTTTTGGTACCTTGTAGTCGGCCAGCGCGACCTTGAGCTGGCTGCGGATGGAAGCCGGATCTAGCGTCACCGCCGGCTGCGGCTCCACCACAGCCATCAGCGCCTCGCCGAATTCGGCGTCGGGAATGCCGAACACCGCGCAATCATGCACGCCGGGAATCGCATGCAGCGCGGCCTCAATCTCGGCCGGATAGATATTGACGCCGCCTGAAATCACCATGTCGCGCTTGCGGTCGCAGATGAAGACATAACCGTCCGCGTCGATGTAACCGACGTCACCCGAGGTGATGAACCCATCGCGATCGATCTCGGTGCGCTTTTCCGGCTTGTTGTGGTAGGTGAAATCGGGATTGCCTGATATGCGCGAGTAGATTTCGCCGATCTCGCCCTGCGGCAGTTCCCTGCCGTCGTCGCCGATGAAACGCAATTCCGCACCCGGCGCGATCTTGCCGACGGTACCGGGCTTCTTCAGCGCGTCCTCGGAGGTCGCAAAGGTAACCGCGCCGGACTCGGTCGAGCCGTAGAATTCGTAGATGATCGGCCCCCACCACTCGATCATCGCACGCTTGACGTCCGCCGGACAGGGCGCGGCAGCATGAATGACATGGCGCAAGGACGACATGTCGTACTTCCTGCGGACCTCCTCCGGCAGCTTCATCAGCCGGATGAACATGGTCGGCACCATGAAGATGGTGTCGATCTTCTCGGTCGCGACCACGCGCAAAAATTGTTCCGCGTCGAAGCGCGGCATGATCACCAGGGCGCCGCCGAGACGGCCGGCGCGCAGACCGAACGAATTCGGCGCAGAATGATACAGCGGCCCTGGAAGCAATGCGCGGGCCCCCGGCTTGAGGCCGTAGATCATCGCGCGCATGCGCTCGGCGTTTGCGCTTTGCTCCGGCGTCGGCGCAAAGCGGCGCACACCCTTGGGATGGCCCGTCGTGCCGGAGGTGTAGATCATGTTCTGCGGCTGCGGCACGGCCGGCCCGTCATAACGCGGGTGTTGGTTCAGCCAGGATTCGAAATCGATCGCGAAGTCGGGCGTCGTCAGATGATCGGGATTGATCTTGTAATGGCTGAGAATCTCCGGTGGGGTCGGCACGCTGAGCGCCGTGACGCCTTGCGGGATCGCCTCGCGCAACTGATGCAGCATGTCGGCATGCGCAATCAGCACGGATGTGCCCGAATCCTTCAGCACATAATTGATCTCTTCCGGCTTGAAGTGCCAGTTGACCGGCACGCCATAAGCGCCGAGCCGCATCGCAGCATAAGCCGCCTCGATGAAGGCGATGTCGTTGCGCATCAACATGGCGACGCTGTCGCCCTGTTTGACGCCGAGCTTTTGCAGACCGCTGGCGATGCGCTCAGTCCGCTCAGTGACCTCGCCGTGGTCGCGCCGGCGCTCGCCGCTGATGATGCCTTGGAAGAGTTGGGAGGCTGACATTGTCTTTTTCCGATCTGCTGTCGGGTTTGAAAGCTGCGCAGTCATTCCGGAGCGATGCGAAGCATCGAACTATGGTGCGCAATTGCGCACCTGAGGTCTGGTGCTAACGCCACCATCCCGGAATGACCGGGAGCCTAGTTACCCAACATCCACAAACAGCGGCGCGCGCTTTTCCATATTGGCGCGCACGGCTTCGGTCTGGTTGGGGCTGCCGAGCAGCTTCTGCTGCTCGACGGATTCGGCCAGCAGCGCCGGGGCCGGATCGACGGAGAGTTTGTTCAGCATACGCTTGGCGGCACGGATCGCGTCGGGGCTTTTGCCGGCGATTTCGCGTGCGACCTCGAAAGCTGCCGCGCGCGGATCATCGCAGATCCGCGTCGCGAGGCCATAACTCATGGCTTCCTGCGCGGAGAAGATGCGGCCGGTATAGGTGAGTTCGCGTAAAATATCGTCGCGAACGAGACTGGCGAGGATCGGCGTGCCGGCCATGTCGGGCACCAGGCCCCATTTGATTTCCATGATCGACATCCGCGCGTCCGGCGTGAGGAACCGCATGTCGGCGCCGAGCGCGAGCTGGAAGCCGCCGCCGAACGCCACGCCCTGGATCGCGGCTATCACCGGCACCGGAAGCTGGCGCCAGCCCCAGACCGCAGCTTGCGGAAAGTTCGCGATGCCATGCGTGCGTGCAGTGAGGTCACGCTTCTCGCTGCCGGCGATCCCGTTACCGCCACTTTCCTTCATGGCCTGAAAGCGTCCCATATCGAGACCGGCGCAAAACGCTCGCCCCTCCCCGGACAATACTACCACCCGGAGCCCATTTTCGTTGGCCAGCCGCTCGGTCGCGGCCACCAATGCCTCAAACATCGCGGCGTCGAGCGCGTTCATCTTGTCGGCACGCACCAACCGGACATCTGCAATGCCGTCCGAAATCGAGATCGAGACGCGCTGCTCCATGAAAAATCTCCTCAGTTGCTGCTTTACAGAACGGTGTTGTCCGGTTTTAGTCAATCGACCAATTAACAGACAATCCCCTTGGGTGGAAACGATGTTCAACGATCAGCTTCTCGCCGGGCGACGCATTCTCGTGACCGGAGGCGGCACCGGCCTCGGCAAATCCATGGCCGCGCGCTTTCTCCAACTGGGAGCCGAGGTCCACATCTGCGGCCGCCGCAAGATCGTCTGCGATGAGACCGCAACTGAATTGATGGATCTGCATGGCGGGCGCGTGGTCAGCCACGGCGTCGACATCCGCAATGCCATGGCCGTTGATGAAATGATCGAACAGATCTGGACTTCGGGTCCCCTCACCGATCTCATCAACAATGCCGCCGGCAATTTTATCTCGCGCTCGGAAGAGCTCTCGCCGCGCGGCTTTGACGCCGTCGCCAACATTGTCATGCACGGCACCTTCTACGTGACGCACGCTGTCGGGCGGCGCTGGATCGCTGCCAAGCAGCGCGGCAACGTGGTGTCGATCACGGTGACCTGGGTGCGCAATGGCTCGCCTTACGTGGTGCCGTCGGCGATGAGCAAGTCGGCGATCCACGCCATGACGATGTCGCTTGCGGTCGAATGGGGCAAATACGGCATCCGCCTCAACACCATTGCGCCCGGCGAAATCCCGACCGAAGGCATGAGCAAGCGCATCAAGCCGGGCGACGAGGCCGGCGCGCGCACGCGGGCGCAGAACCCGATGGGCCGCGTCGGCACCATGGAGGAATTGCAGAACCTCGCGGTATTCCTGATCTCCGGCGGTTGCGACTGGATCAACGGCGAGACCATCGCCATGGACGGCGCGCAGGCGCTCGCGATGGGCGGCAATTTCTATCAGTTGCGCGACTGGAGCGACGACGACTGGAACAAGGCGCGCGACTCGATCAAGGCGCAGAACGAGAAGGACCGCGCCGCGAGGGGGTGATCTCTGCTGTCGTCCCTGCGAAAGCAGGGACCCATAACCACCAGCGTCAATTGGTACGAAGGCAACTAGCCCCATCGTCTCACCCAGAGGCCGCGGCGTATGGGTCCCTGCGCCGAGTGCGCGATTGCGCACGGAGGCAGGGACGACGGTGACATATTGTCTTTGTCGCGCGATGTGGCCAAACTCCGCGCAACGATAACAACACAATACGGGAGAGACATGTCCGCGCCGGAGCAACTGACGAACCTTGCCGACATGGTGCGCGAGCGCGCCAGAACGCGCGGCAACGCGATCGCCTACGAGTTCGAGGGACGCCAGACCACTTTCGCCGAGTTCGACGTCAATACCAACCGCGTTGCGAGCGCGCTGATCGCGCTCGGCGTCAAACCGGGCGCACGGATCGCCTATCTCGGCAAGAACAGCGACATCTATTTCGAACTGCTGATGGGCGCGATGAAGGCCAAGGTGGTGATGGCGCCGGTGAACTGGCGGCTCGCCGGCCCCGAGATCGCCTTCATCGTCGGAGACTGCAAGGCGCCGGTACTGTTCGTGGGGCCTGAGTTCATCACACAGGTTCGCAATATCAAGGCGCAACTGCCTGAGGTCCGCCACGTGATCACCGCCGAGGGCGGTGCGCCGGAATGGCAGGATTTTACGGCCTGGCGCGATGCGGCTGGCGGCGACGATCCGAAGGAGCCGATCAGCCCGAAGGATATCGCGATCCAGCTCTATACCTCGGGCACCACGGGCAAGCCCAAGGGCGCGATGCTGTCGCACGCCAACTTCCTCAACCTGGTGAACGCCGGCAGCGAGGCCGATAAGCCCGAATGGAACAAATGGTCGAGCGACGACGTCTCGCTGGTGGCGATGCCGGTCTTCCACATCGGCGGCTCCGGCTGGGGCGTGATCGGGCTTTATCACGGCGCCAAGGGTGTGATCGCGCGCGAGTTCGATCCGACCAAGGTGCTGGACTTCTTCGAGCAGTCCGGCATTACCAAACTGTTCATGGTGCCTGCGGCGATGCAGTTCGTGGTGCGGCAGCCGCGCGCGCGTCAGGTGGATATCTCGCGGCTGAAATACATGCTCTACGGCGCCTCGCCGATTCCTGCTGCGTTGCTCAAAGAATGCATCGAGGTGTTCAAGTGCGGCTTCGTGCAGTTGTATGGGATGACCGAAACGACCGGCACCATCGTCGCCCTTCCGCCTGAGGATCATGTCGAGGGGCTGGAGCGCATGCGTTCCGCCGGCAAGGCACTGCCCGGCATCGAGCTTGCGATCCTCGATCCCGACGGCAACCGGTTGCCGCCGCGCCAGGTCGGCGAGATCGCTACCCGCTCCGGCTCCAACATGGTCGGCTACTGGAACCTGCCGGAGGCGACCGCGAGGACACTCGGCAGCAACGGCTGGCTGCGCACCGGCGATGCCGGCTACATGGACGAAGACGGCTACCTCTATATCCACGACCGCATCAAGGACATGATCATCTCCGGCGGCGAGAACATCTACCCGGCCGAAGTCGAGAGTGCGATCTGCGATCATCCTGATGTCGCCGAAGCCGCCGTGATCGGAATCCCCGACGACAAATGGGGCGAAGCGGTGAAGGCGATCGTGGTGATGAAGCCGGGCAAGCAGGCGAATGCCACCGACATCATCAATTTTACGCGCGAGCGCATTGCCGGATTCAAGACGCCGAAATCCGTCGACTTCATCGAAGCGCTGCCGCGCAATCCGTCGGGGAAAATCTTGCGGCGGAATCTGCGTGAGCCGTATTGGGCGGGTAAGGACCGGCAGGTGAACTAGCCGGCCGTCATTGCGAGGACCGTAAGCGACGAAGCAATCCATCTATCCGCTATGCCGTGCTATGGATTGCTTCGCTTCGCTCGCAATGACGGTGGTAACAATAGTGCTCACTTCTTCGCCTTCTCCCGCATTATCCGCCGGCGTTCCTTGGCCTCTTCCGACCAGACCTCGTCGATGTCGTAGAACTCGGCGACCGCGCGTGCGCCCGTGGCAGCGTCACCCAGGGCTGCTTGGTGGAGGTGAAGATGTGAACGTCCGGCGGGCACTGTGACGGATCATCCATGGTACCAACGCGGACAAAACGCACCGCGGGCCCGGAGCCCGGATAGTTGCTCCAGACGGCAACCTTGCAAATCGGGCAACGGGCGATGCGCTGGCCCTTACCGCTCGCCGACGGCGTCACGATGATCTCGGGTTCGGCCGCGAGATGCTCGACCCTTTCGGCCTCGTACATCGCATTGAGCGCATGCACCGTACCGGTCTCGCGCTGGCACCAGGTGCAATGGCAGGCATGCACGATCATAGGTCTGCCGTTCAGGCGGTAGCGGACATGCCGGCATGTGCATCCACCTTCCATGATCTTCTCCTTGGCTTTGCTCCTCAGTGCTTCCCCGCCCCCATATAGCCGAACAGGAATCCCGCGACCTTCCGCTTCTGGATTTCCTCGCTGCCTTCGGTGATGCGGTAGCGGCGGTGGTGGCGGTAGATGTGTTCGAACGGCTTGTGGCGCGAATAGCCCATGCCGCCATGCACCTGCATGGCGCGGTCGGCGGCCTCGCAGCACAGGCGGTTTGCCCAGTAGTTGCACATCGACACGCGATCGGAGAGCGTGTGCTCGACCTGGGCCTGGGTGAGCTGGTCCATCTCCCAGGCGGTCTTGCGGATCAATAACCTGAGCATCTCGGCCTGCGTCGCCAGCTCCACCAGCGGCCATTGGATCGCCTGGTTTTCGGCCAACGCCTTACCGAACGGTTTTCGCTCGCGCGCGTATTTCACGCTCTCGTTGATGCAGTAGACAGCCGCGCCCAGCGAGCTCGCCGCCTGCCGGATCCGGTTCTCGTGCACAAAACATTGCGCCAGCGACAGTCCGCGGCCGATCTCGCCGAACAGTGCATCCTCAGGGACAAACACATTCGTGAAGCTGACGCGCGGATGGTCCGTCGGCATGTTGAAGGTCCACATATATTCCTCGACCTTCACGCCCTCGCTCTTGGCCGGCACAAGGAAGCAGGTGATGCCGCGCGCGTCGCCGTCATTGCCTGATGTCCGGGCGAACAGCGCACAATGGGTCGCGACATGCATGCCGGTCGTCCACATCTTCTGGCCGTTGATGATCCAGCCCTTGACGTTGTCACGCGTCGCCTGCACGGCCCTGGTTTCCATATGCGTCGCGTCGGAACCGTGATCAGGCTCGGTGAGACCGAAGGTGATACGGTATTTTCCGGTGATCGAGCCTTCGATCATCGCCTTCTGTTCATCAGTGCCGTAACGGTCGAGCATGGTCACGAGCGGCAGATTGCCGACGATCGAATGCTCGTTCTGCAGATCATTGTGCAGACCGAGCCCTTTCGAGGCGAAATGCTCGCGGACGACGGCCATCCAGAGGTTCGAACCGTCCTTGCCGCCATAGCGCTTCGGGATCGCGAAGCGCAAATGGCCGGCGGCGTCGGCAAGGTTCTTGGCCTTGCGCAGCAGCGCTTCCCATTCATGCCGGGGCAGGCCGCCGTTTTCGAAATCGGTACGCGCCCATTCGCGGCGATGATCGAAGAAGCGGATGTTGTCGTCGGCTTCCTCCAGCGGCTTGATCTCGCGCGCGATGAAGCGATCGAGTTCGTCGAGATAGGCCGTAAGGTCGGCAGGCAGGTTGAAATCCAAGGCGGTCTCCCGGAAATGTCGTTTATCGCTTTTGCGTTTAGGCGCTACGCGGCGTTCCTGCTCGGATCGATTTAGGTTGGAAGACCACGCCCAAGTCAAGCAACGGAATGGACGTTGGCACGCGCGGGGGCCTTGCGTAATTGGATGGTTTCCGACGGCCGGGCAGCGCTATGATCGCGGTCAATATTCTTCGCCGCAGAAAATCCAAACAGGAGCAAACATGGACCTGAAATTCTCCAAGGTGACACGCAAGGGGCCGATCACGATCATCACGCTGTCGCGGCCGGAAGTGTACAATGCGTTGCATATCGACGCGCATTTCGAACTCAACAAGGTGTTCGACGATTTTTCCGCGGACCCTGCGCAATGGGTGGCGATCGTCACCGGCGCCGGCGACAAGGCGTTCTGCGCCGGCAACGACCTGAAATGGCAGGCGGCCGGCGGAAAGCGCGGCTGGGACAAGGGCGGTTTCGCCGGCCTCACCTCGCGCTTTGACTGCGACAAGCCGATCATTGCCGCCGTCAACGGCGTCGCGATGGGCGGCGGCTTCGAGATCGCGCTGGCCTGCGACCTCATCATCGCCTCGGAGAATGCGACCTTCGCACTGCCCGAGCCGCGCGTCGGCCTCGCCGCGCTTGCCGGCGGTGTGCACCGGCTGCCGCGACAGATCGGGCTGAAGCGCGCCATGGGCATGATCCTCACCGCGCGCCACGTCTCGGCGAAAGAAGGCCTCGAACTCGGCTTCGTCAACGAGGTGGTTCCGGCCGGTGAAGCGCTCGCCGCGGCGGAGCGCTGGGCGGAGACGATCTGCAAGAACTCGCCGATGTCGATCCGGGCCTCTAAGCAAGCGATCCAGCGCGGCCTCGAAGTGTCGCTGGAACAGGCGATCGCCGAGCAGCGCGAGTACCCGGCCGTGAAGGCGATGGCGGCCTCGCAGGATTACATCGAGGGACCGAAGGCGTTTGCCGAGAAGCGTCCGCCGAAATGGCTGGGGCGGTGAGGATCGCGACGCTCTATCCTCGTCATTGCGAGCGACGCGAAGACAATCCATTTATCCGCTTGCGGTGAGATGGATTGCTTCGTCGCTCCGCTCCCTTGCGCAAACGCTTCGCGTTTGTCGCAGGCAATGACGGCGGAGAGTTGGTCGGCGCCCTACTTATTCCCCAGCTCCCTCTTGTACGACGCGTAGTTCGGCTGGTCGACGGCGAGCTTGTCCATCGTCGTCTGCCAGAGATGTTCCGATAGCCCCGGCGTCTGCAGATCGACCTCGCCGTTCGCGATCTTCTCGCATAGAGCGCGATTCAACTCGATCAACGCGCCATCCATGCCGAGCAACTGCTTCAGCCGCGCGGCCTCCGCTGCATCGCTGCCCTGCTCCAACGCCTGTTGCCGCGTCACCAGGTCGAGCGCGTTGATGCCGACGCGGAGCTTGAAGGCGTTGTGGCCCTTGATCTCGGGCGCGATCTCGTTGCGGAGGAAATCCGCGACCGCCTTGATCAGTTCGATGGGGGTCGGTTCGTCTTGCATCCTACCCTCTCTTTTGAGGCATGATCCTATCCGAAAACCGGTTTCCACTTTTCGGGATCATGCCTTTCCCCGCGGAGCAAGTAGCCGCAACAGATCGATCTCCGTCTCCGAGGAACGCCGACCGATCATGGCGCGTTCCATCGAATGGTCGGGGCCTTGCCGAAAACGCTGCATCATGCCGCAGCACATGATGCCCCAGCGCAGCGTGCCCATCACTTCCCAGAACATCACACGATCAGGATCGACCGTGCGGCCGGCTTCCTCGTATCCGGCGAACAATTCCTCGCGCGTCCCAAAGCCGCCAACCGGCTTGTCGATCTCGCCGAAGCGCCAGGAGTTGACGCAGATCCAGCCGAGGTCTTCCATCGGATCGCCGACATGCGCGAGCTCCCAGTCCAGCACCGCACGGACGCCGTCGGCGCCGATGATGAGGTTGCCGTGGCGAAAATCGCCATGCACCAGCGTCACCTGCTGCGACGGTCCGGGATCGCGCTCGCGCAGCCAGCGCAGCGCCAATTCGAACACCGGCCGCGGCCAGTCGAAGCTGCGGTATTCCCGCTCGAGGTCGGCGATCTCCTTGGTCGCGCTCATCTCGCGCAACTTCGGCAGTTTCGCTGGGGCTAAGCCGTGAATTCCGGCGATCACGCGGCCCAACTGCCGCGCCAGGATCGGCCGCGCCTTGGCGAATTGCTCATCGCGCAGGATCTTCCGCGCGATGGTCTCGCCCTCGATCCGCTGCATGATGAAGCCGCTACCGAGTTCGTCCGCCGGCTTCAGCACATGCATCACGCGCGGTGAAGGCAGGCCGGCGTCATGAGCCAATTGCATCAGTGTCGCCTCGGCATCGAGGCCGGCGGCCCGCCCCGGCGACGCGCCATAGCCCGGCGGCGCGCGGCGCAGGATGGCGCCAACATTGCCGCTCGGATGCACGATATCGAACGTCCAGGTCTCCTGACTGGCGCCGCCGGAGAGCTTGGCGGCGCCGGTCACGCCGGTCGCTCCCGGATACCAGGACGCGACGCAGCGCCCAAGTTGCTCCTCGATCATTTGCCCCTGAACTTGGCAGGGCGCTTTTCGAGGAAGGCAGCAACGCCTTCCTTGAAATCATCAGCCGCGCCGGCGATGCGTTGCGATTCGAATTCGAGGTTGAGCTGCTCCTCGAAGGAATTTTCCGGGCTGTCCCAGTAGAGCTTTCGGATCAGCGACAGCGCGATCGTCGGGCCATTGGCGAGCTCATGCGCGAGCTTCATCGCCTCCTCCATCAAGTCAGCATCGTCATAGACGCGGTTGACGAGGCCCCATTCCAGCGCCTTCTCTGCCGGCAACCGTTCGCCCATCAACGACAATTCCACCGAGCGCGCCTTGCCGATCATGCGCGGCAACAGCCAGGTCGAGCCGCAGTCCGGCACCAGGCCGATGCGGCGAAACGCCTGCAGGAAATAGGACGAGCGGGCGCAGAGGATCATGTCGCCCATCAGCGCAAAGCTCATGCCGGCGCCCGCGGCGGGACCGTTGACGGCCGTGACGATCGGGCAATGCAGCCGGCGCAGCCGCCGCAGGAAGGGGTGAAAGCCGATTTCCAGCGATTGACCGGCATTGCTCCTGCCGGGCTTCTGGTTGTTGCGGCCCTGCAGATTGGCGCCGGTGCAGAAGGCGCGTCCGGCGCCGGTCAGCACGAGGCAGCGCGCCTCTTCTCGCTTCTCCTCGATCGCATCGAGCGCCTCGCCAAGCCCGCCCAGCATGTCCATCGAGACCGCGTTCATGACCTCTTGATGGTCGAGCTTGAGAACGGCGACCGCGCCATCGAAATCGAGCGTGACGTGCTTGAACTGCATTGTTTCCTCTTAACTTGTGTTTACGCGCTATTTCGCTGCGCGGAAGACCGGACGATGTCTCGCCCATATTTGATTTTCTGGGCGGCGTTGTCCATGCTTGCGCCAGAACATCTGCCCGCCGCAGGGCGCAACTCTGTTGCCAAACAAATGGAAACATCCAATGAGCATCTTTGACCTCACCGGCCGCACGGCGGTCATCACCGGTGGCAATGGCGGCATCGGCCTCGGCATTGCGCAGGCGCTGAACGCCCAAGGCTGCAACGTCTCGGTCTGGGGCCGCAATGACGACAAGAACAAGAGCGCGGCGGCAACCATGTCGGCCGGGCCCGGCAAGGTGCATACGCAGATCTGCGACGTCTCCGACCCCGCCTCCGTCAAGGCCGCGATGAAGGCGACGCTCGATACGTTCGGCCGCGTCGACGGCTGCTTTGCCAATGCCGGCATCGGCGGCGGCGGACGGCGCGCCTTTATCGACCGGACCGAGGAGGAATGGCGAAAAATGTTTGCGACCAATCTCGACGGCGTCTTCCACGTGTTTCAGGCCGCCGCCCGCCACATGACCGAACGTGCGGAAGCCGGCGACAAATTCGGCCGGCTGGTTGCAACCTCGAGCCTGGCGTCCTTGTTCGGCACCGCGCGCAACGAACACTACGCCGGCACCAAGGCGGCGCTGAACGCGCTGTGCCGCGCGCTCGCGGTCGAGCTGGCGCGCTACGGCGTCACCGCGAACGCGATCCTGCCCGGCTGGATCAAGAGCGACATGACGTCGGGGTTGATGGCCAACGACAAATTCGTCGCCAACGTAATGCCGCGCATTCCAATGCGCCGCTTCGGCGAGCCGAGCGATTTCGGCGGCATCGCCGTGTACATCATGAGCCAGGCATCGTCGTATCATACGGCGGATTGCTTTGTGATCGATGGCGGGTATACGGCGTTTTGAGGTTGGTTGACGTAGCCGATCTCCCTCGTCGTCCCTGCGAACGCACTAGGGCATGCACACATTTCTGAGGGTCCATCCGA
>NZ_JAGWDK010000043.1 GCF_018398875.1 Bradyrhizobium sp. sGM-13
TCTCCAAGTTCGCCCGTTCAGTCCTGCGCCACATCCGGGTGACCTCAAAACACGAACTCAAGGAGCGCATCGTGGCTGGTATCGACGACATCAATCGCCATCCGGTCATCCACACGTGGTCCTACAAGCTCGCCGAGGCCGCCTGATATGATTCGAACCAAGAAAACGCTGACCTAGCTCGGTGCATCGGTCTTCGACGTAGGCAACCCTATTTCGATGAACCGTTCGGCGCCGTGCGCAGCCTTGAACATTTCGATCTTCTCGAGATCGAAGCTGCTCGACCAGCGACCGGACGTGTAAGTTATGTCTGTGCCAAGGTCGCTCACCGTCGCCTCCGGTGGGATCGTCGATCCGATGTCGATCGCGCCAAAACAGTGCGAACCGATAAGATCAGCGTGCGGCCAATCGGTTCTCGTGGCCGGCAACCGTGCGGGTAAGGACGACTATGCTCGCGCGCAGCTGCAATCCGTTTCTGCGTTCTACTTCATCGCGGGCTCATCAGCATTCCTTCACAATATCTAATGTTTGTTGGCGGATGAGACCCGCTCTGTTCGGGCACGATCTTCACGAAAACGCGCACTGTCCGAAGCTCTTTCTTTTCAAACATCATCCCCGGAACGCAACACATCGCATTTTGCGCGTGTTCTCATCGAACTATTCGATGAGTGTCATCCAACTTTAGCAATTCGAGCTTCTAAAGGTCTCGCACGTCAGCGGACGCATCCGAATGAGATAGTCGATCTCAGGGCCGTGCTCCGCAATGCTCTCATGACGATGTGGAAGTAACGGCTATGGCATCCGTACCGATTGAGAGCGTCCGAAACAATTGTGGCGGGGTGTCCGTCTTGCGCGGTGTTTCGCTGTCGATGGCAGATGGTAAAGTCCTGACGCTGATGTGCCGTCGGACGTGTGGAGGTCGGCGATGTTGCGTAGCGTGGCCGTCACCGTCGTCAAGCCCGGCACTCTGAGCGTTCTTGGGAGGCACTGGCCGACGCGGGCAATGCTGAAGAATTTCCAAAGGGACTATCCGCATATCCGAATGAGTCTCAGCACCCCGATGCAGACGTATGAATTCTGATCTCCGCTTCCTTATTGTTAGCTTTGATGGTTTGCGCCCAGACCTGATTGGCCCGGGCCTGACCCCGAACCTTTGGCGCCTAAAGGCGGCCGGGGTGACGCTTGCCAGCCACCGCACCGTCTATCCGAGCGAGACCCGCTCAGCCTTCCCGAGCCTTGTCACCGGCGCGACTACCGTTCGTCACGGCATGGTCGGCAACGCATATGTCGACCGCTCAGTCACGCCGCCGCGATACGTTGACACTTCGGACGCAGTTCTGCTGCGCCAGCTCGATCTCGGAAGCGGCGGCCGGCTTTATTCGGCGCCGTCGCTTGGGGAGATCTTGGCGGCGAACGGGCGAAGCCTCGCTGTCCTGGCCACCAACACGCCGGGAACGGCCCGCCTCTTCCACCACAAGGCTGAGGATTTCGGGCATGTCCGCCTCTCGGGCCATTTCCGAGAGGCCTGTACGCCCGACGGGGTCCTCGCGGAGATCGAGGCGCGGGTCGGGCCGCTGCCCGCCGCGCCGCCGAACACCGAACCTGACACCGTCGGGCAGGATTGGATCACGACGGTGTTCCTCGATATCGTCTGGTCAAGCTATCGGCCGGACGTCACGGTTCTATCTTACGGCGAGCCGGACACCACCTCACACTTTCACGGAACAGGAGCTGAGGCAACCCGCTCCATCATTACCCATTGCGATCGCCAGTTCGGACGTGTGCTCGACTGGTGGGAGTCCGAGGGCCGACAAGCCGGAGTGCAGATCATCGCGGTCTCGGACCACGGCCATATCACGGGCCATACTTGCATCTCGGTGGCCGAAAGCCTAGGTGCGGCCGGATTCAGCCCTGGCGTCGCGCCTTCTCCTGATGTTGATGTAGTCGTGGTGCCTGGCCAAGTCGGCGCCCTCTATCTTGCTGATCCGGATGAGGCGCAGGTTGCGCTGTTGGTTGCGACCATCACGTCCGAGCCATGGTGCGGGCCGGTGTTCACCCGCGCGAAGGACGAGCTAAGCGGCATCGCCCCAGGGAGCCTCTCAAACCGCCTCGTGTTCGCGGATCATGTCCGTGCGCCGGACGTCACCTTTTCCTTCCGCGCCGACGATACCATCGACGCCTTCGGCCTCGTAGGTGGCACCTTCTATGACAATGATCGCCCGGCCGGGCTCGGCCTTCACGGCGGCTTGCATCCGAAGGAGCTTGCGGCGGTCGGCATTGTCGCGGGGTCTGTCTTTGCGGCAGACAGCTTCGTTTCCAGAATCCCCTCTGGGGTCTGCGATTTCGCGCCGACCATCTTACATCTGCTCGGGGTTGCGGCGCCGCCAAGCATGTCTGGCAGGGTTCTCCACGAGATCGTCCGAACCTCAACGCCTCCAGAGCCGAGCATCCGCCGAGAGGTTTTCGAGGCGCGATTGGGGAGCTATCGGCAGGTTCTCCGGCGCGTGGCGGTAGAGAGCACCAGCTACGTTGAGAGCGGAATTGCAGAAGGCTGACGACAATGGCGGCAAATTCATCGGTATCGCGACAATGCGAGATGACTGTCTCTGTCCTGATGTCCGACAACGTCCCTTAAGGTGAGGGCAGAGGGCCAATTCAATTTCGTCCAACTGCATTAGAAGTCGAAAGAACTGAATACTCTGCGGTACTGTCAAGAGGAACAAGTCTTATGCTGCAAGCAAATGATTCCCGTGATTGGCCTCATGGTCAGTACCAGCACCGAGGAGTGGCTTACGGTCTGAACGGCGCAGTGTCTTCTGCTCATCCACTTGCTACCCAAAGCGGGCTGATGTGCTTACGGAATGGCGGTAACGCTATTGACGCGTTAGTCACTATGGCCGCCGTCTTGAGCGTCGTCGAGCCCAATTCGTCTGGAATTGGTGGCGTCGGCTACATGATTGTCGCAGGGCCAAAGATGCCAATTCCCCAAGTCCTTGACTTCGTAGGGCCATCGCCGAAGTCAGCTTTTCGAGATCAATTCAAGGATCCAGGAGACAAGGACCACGGCATCAAGTCGGCCATAGTGCCGGGTGCAATCGCTGGCTGGGATTTAGCGCTTAAACGCTATGGCACGATCACTCTCGATCAGGCTTTGCGACCGGCAATCGACCTCGCAGAGAGTGGTTTCCCTGTGTCTCAATATCTCTCGCGGATAATCAAAGCTTCCTGGTACACATTCTCCCGATATGAAACCACAAGCTCCATCTTTACACCAAACGGCAAGCTTCCTGATGTTGGCGATATTTTGGTTCAACGTAATCTTGGCCGTACGCTTCGCGTTGTTGCTGCAGAGGGGGCGCGAGCATTCTACGAAGGGAGCGTTGCAGATGAAATAGTATCGTTCGCTCACAACAATGGAGGGCTCCTATCTCACGATGACCTAAAGAGCTATGAACCAGTTTGGCAGTCGCCGGTTCATGCGACGTTCCGAGACAGCACAATATATTGCCCGCCGCCTCCTTGTAGTGGTCTGCGTTATCTCGTCTCACTCAATATACTTGCAGGCGTAGAAGATCTTCAGCTGAAGGCTGAGCCAGACTATCTACACTATTTGATCGAGGCATTTAAGATTGCTGGAGAGGATACGCGGCTGGAACTACATACCCCAAACGGCTGGCAGAAATTCTTCGAGCCATCTTATGCAAGTGAAGTGTTGCGTGCTGTCAAGCAGAATGCTGCGGCTCACTGGTCCGGAAATCGAATTGGTGCAGAGCCCCACTTCGAACTAAGAATGGATGACACGTTTGGAGCGGTTCGCCGTGAGAGCACGACTCATCTCGTGGCGATGGATCGAGCTGGTTACCTTGCAGCCTGTACGCAGACCATCGGAGGTGGCCCAGCCAAAGGATTTGGAAGCGGCGTCGTCTACGGCAATACCGGAATATTGATGAACAATTTTGCTCACTGGTTCGATTGGGATCCAGAGAGCCCCAATACGGTAGGGCCGGACAAAAAGGTCGAAATGTGTTTAGCACCTTCGATCATCGTGGGCCGTAATGGGGCTATCGGCGCCATAGGCACTCCTGGCTCCTGGCGCATTCTACAAACCACACCCCAGATGATACTGAATCATCTTGCGCTCCAGCAGAACATACAAGCTGCGATAGAGGCGCCTCGTTTTTGTTTTGGAGATAGTGGTCAAATCTGCATGGAGGGACGCTTCTCATCCGAAACCATCCAGGACCTTCGGCGCAGGGGACATGTGGTGGAGGCGCTGCCGTCATGGACCCCGGTTGTCGGGGGCGGCCACGGGATCGTGAGATGCGCTCGCAGCGGTTGTCTTCAGGGTGGGGCCGACCCGAGGCGTGACGGCATTGCTCTCGCATACTGAGACCATCGTGCCCAGAAGCTCTCCCTAGCCGATGAAGCACGCGCTTCTGGCGCTTCACCAGTCAATGACCTGCAAAACAAGAGCTTGTGCAAATGGACGAACGTCAGCAATTTCATCTCGATCGGAACCTACCGCCTGAGCCTGGCGAATTCCGCGACGCATTGCGCTCGACTCTACTTCAGATCGTCGATAGCGGCCGCATAAACGATGTAATGCGCCATCATCGCTATGGGAAGAATGAAACCGACCAACTTGCAGGTAGCGAGTGGCTTGCTGGGAGATTTTGTGAGGTTGATCTGAGTGGTCGGATTATCCTAACGAATGGTACCAAGAATGGCGTCCTTCTGCTGCTTTCGTTAGTCGCAAATCCCGGCGATAGCGTTGTCACAGAAGAGCTTAGCGCACTTGCTGCTTGGGAGATCCCAAGGCTCCTGGGGATACGCGTCATCGGAACGCCGATCGATGCTGACGGGATGATGCCGGATGCTTTCGAGCAGATTTGCAAACGTCATGCACCGAAAGCTCTGTTCACGGTGCCGACCCTCCACAATCCGACTACGCACGTCCTTGGCCTAGACAGACGGCAAAGCATTTCTCGCGTTGCCGACAAATTTGGAGTCTCAATTATCGAGGACGATATTTGCGGCATGTTACTGCCGGAGGCTCCGCCGCCGTTTGCTTGCATCGCCCCCTCGAATGCGTGGTATGTTACCGGCGTTGGCAAGACTCTAAGCCCAGGATTTCGTTTCGGCTATATTGTCGCGCCCACTTCCCAGCACGCTCATGACTTCATAGCGCGATTTAGATCGACAACAACTTGGGTCCCATCTCCGCTGTCGGCTGAAATCATTGCGCACTGGATCACGGATGGAACCGCAAAGCGGGTGCTTGCGACCGTGCGCGAGGACGTCGTCGCGCGGCAATTCATCGCCACAAGCTCGCTTAACGAGTCCGACATCGTCACAAAGCCTTGGGCATTAAATGTCTGGCTTCGGCTTCCGATGCATCAGCCCGCGTCGGATCTTCTGGTTGCTGCGCGTCGTGAAGGCATTTTCCTTGGCGCTGCATCAATCTTCAATACGACGCCGGACCGGCCAACGAACTCGGTGCGTGTATGCCTAGGCGGTCCATCGTCGCGCGAAGAGCTGCAGACGGCCCTTCAAAGACTCTCAAGCCTAACTTGATTCCTCCCAAAAACGCGAGAAAGTCACCATGCGTCACGCACTCCTTATCGCAAGTATTTTCTTTGGCGCCTTGTCTAGTGCGGCTTCACCGGCCATTGCTCAGAATGTCATCCGCGTCACGGCTGCTCCGGCAGCGTGGGCGCCAATGCTTCAAGAACTCGCGGCGCAATTTAAAGAGCAATATCCGGAAATCACGGTCAAGATTGAAGCAAAGAATCGGGATTTTGAATCTTTGACCGAGCAAACACTGCGCGAGGCTATTACCGGCGATCTGCCTGATATAACTCTCACTGGCAGCAATCAAATTAGAGTGTTCGTCGAGCGTGGGTACGCCGTCGATCTCGGTCAATTCATGTCGACCGATCGGGAATGGGGGGATGTAGGCTATAGTTCTGCGGCGGCGGACACCGGGCGCATCGACGGGCACGAATATGGTCTAACTCTGGCGGCGTCGATGCCAGTGATCGTCTACAACAAGGACTTGGTTGCAAAGGCTGGCGCTGATCCTGAGGCGTTTCCGAGTGAGTGGCCGGACATTATCAATTTGGGCAGGAAGATTCCCGCCATCGATCGGGACATGGGGTTGTTTTTTGAACATGAGTCAAATGGAAATTGGACATACTTGGCTCTGCTCGAAAGCGCGGGAGGAAAAATAGCAACACCATCAAACGACGTCGCCTTTGCTAGCGAGCAAGGGTTGTGGGCGTTGGACGTGATTCGGCAGATCGGCGAAGCCGGCCAAGCGCGCGCGGATATGTCGAGAGACCAAGCTCGTCAGGCGTTCACTGCCGGCAAATTGGGAGCTCTCGTCACTGCCAGCTCAGCCATTGGGGGATTCCAAAAGCAGATTGGCGGACGTTTTTCGCTGGGCGTTGCGCCTTTTCCTCTTCCGTCACCGAATGGTCGGCTGCCCGTTGCCGGCTTGACTGCGGTTTTGTTTTCGAAAGACCAAGCAAAAGCCCATGCAGCATGGAAATTCTTGAAATTCGCTATGACGCCATCCTCCCAGGCAGTCATCGTGAAGAGTACAGGAATGATTCCTTTCAACGAGAGGGCAATTAACGATCCGAACTCCCTTAGAAACTTTTACTCCTCCGAGCCCTTGTTCGCGGTCGCATTGCTCAATCGGGATCGGGTGACAAGCTGGTATTCATTCCCAGGACCGAATTCAATCAAGATCTTCAATACCATCAAGGACATCCTGCAAAAAGTAATGACCATAAAAATGCCCCCTGAACAAGCGCTGCAAGAAATGAAATCAAAGGTGGCGGCACTTCTGGCGCGGTAATTGATGCTTCAAATCTGTGGAAGGGACCCTAGGTGGAAACAATAAGAATCCTCTGCACTCATGATTTTTATGGGGCTTACTCTCCGATGCCAACTTCATTCGGGAGTCTGCCGGGCGGGCGGGCTCTGCGGCGAGAAATGTCTAGGCTGCGGGACGGCCGCGCGGCAATTTGGGCCGATAGTGGTGACTTCATCCAAGGCGGTCCGCTTGAATGGCTGACTCAAGGTCGAGACGGCTTTCGCGCATCATGTGAACTCGGATTGGATCTGTCGGCCGCGGGAAACCACGACTTCGACTACGGCAATGACGTTCTTGAGAAAGTTGCCCAAGACCTCAGTTACCCTCTGCTATGTGCAAATGCCGAGGTGTCTCTGCCGAAGGCCACGATTTTGCCGACCAGCGCCGGCGATATTGGGTTTATTGGTCTGACCTCGTCAGACTTACTCGCATCAAGCAACTATAGGGTTGATCGGCGCCATCCCCTTCCGGTCCAAAGGATCGAGCCAAACATACCTCTGATGGCGGATGAGCTAAGGCGAGCCGGCGCCCGCGCTGTCGTGGTGCTCCTACATGATGGAACAGATTGGCGCTTTAGCGGCGGCAAATATGAACCGCGACCGCAGAGGCTGTTTGCCAGAATTCAAGAATGGGAGGAATCGGTCGATCTCGTTGTCGGCGGCGATACACTTGGCCGACACTATGGCTCGATTGGGCGCATGAAATTCGTGCAGCCGTGGCCATTTGGAGCGGAGATTGCGCTGGTCGATTTCGATTTCCGCAGCAGCGAGGTGTGCACCAAGTTTGCCGCTGTGCCTGTCAGAGGCTCGGAGGAATGGGATGGCTTCGGAGCGGACCTCATCAATGAGGCCAGGCAGGACGTCCTTGGTGCGCTCCCTTATTCACTGACTGCCTATTCGGGCGGGAAGGCGCCTTTGGCGGACTTCATGGCGGAATGTATTTTCGCAGCAACGGTTGCGGATATCAGCATTGCCTATGTTGCATGTGGCCAGCCAGCATTGGATGGAATTTTTGCGTATTTGGGTAGCGGCTCCGTAACGCGCCTTCAGATCGCACAGTTAATTCCTTGGACTACTCATCAAATCTGCACCAGTGAAGTGACTCAAGCTGAGTCGAACAAGTTGCGCAGCTTGACGAACGCTGTTCGTCCTCACCGTTCTCGGGCGTGGGCCATGCATACATCCGGGTCGAGTAGTGATGTTCTTTCAATTGCCACTACAAGCGGAGCGGCAACACATGTCATTGCTGAGACGATTGGCAGAGAGCTCGAGTGGGAGCGGCCCGGAGAGACGATTTTCGAAGGGGTACGAACAGTGCTTGGACGTGCTGATCGCAGCCGGACATTGGCTTGATAGTGAGTTTGAGTATTGCAGCGTGTGGTGCAGAATCTCGTCGCATAAATCTAGCAGGCTGTTGAAAAGGTGCTCGCCGCCGACCGGTGACCGTGATTCATTGGCTCCGACGAGAGTCGGAGATGGTGCGTGCACGGCGGCGCCAATCGAACGGGCGAGCTGTTCAGCTGCGTTGACCTGGAGGACGCGGTGCGGCGCGATCATCCGCTGCGAGCGATCCAGACGATTGTGAACGAGGCGCCGTTGGCGCTGGAGCGCGAGTTTGCCGCGCTCTGTTCGCCGATTGGGCGGCCGCCGATCCCGCCGGAGAAGCTGCTGCGGGCGATGCTGTTGCAGGCGTTTTATTCGATCCCGTGCTTCGACCACCGATCCGGACGCCAGGCTCTACCGCAAGGGTAAAGGCAGGGAGACGAAGCTGTGCTTCATCGGGCATGGGCTGATGGAGAACCGCCACGGCTTGCTGGTCGACGCCTCTCTGACGCTGGCGGACGGGCATGCCGAACGGGTGGCCGCGCTGCACATGATCGAGCCTCGTGCAGACCGGCCGACAGCGATCACGCTTGGCGCCGACAAAGCCCAAAAGACTTCGTCAACGAGCTGTGCTCGATGAACGTGACGCCGCATGTGGCGCAGAACACCGGGCGGCCGCAGCTCTGCGATCGACGGGCGAACGACCCGTCACGGCGGCTATGCTGTCAGCGAGGTGAACTTATTCTGCGGTCAGTTGTCACCGCAATCCATCGCTAAATCAAAGTGTTCAATCACATTATTCGATGCTTGTCACCGGATTGTTGCTTCCCAACGATATTGCGCTGGCTCGCACTATCGCGAGAGCCGTTGTGCCAACAACCGGTGAGAGCGGGTCCGTTTGAATAGTAGTGTCGCGGCGCCCTTGCAGAGATGATTGGAGAGATGAAATGGTTCGCTCCCGACCGACGCCTTCAGACGCCGACTCGCGATCGGCGGCCGCCTTGTTTGCGAACGAACGGCTTCTGGACGGCGCGAGCTTTCCCGCGATTGTCTTCTGGCGCCCGCCGGCCGGTACCAATCCCACCGTGGTCTTCCTGCCAGGCGGCGGCCACTTGGCTCGGGTCGCCTATGGCCATCCTGGCGCAAATCCGCGGGACTTCGTCGACTTCTGGCTGCGGGAGGCTGGATGGGGGCTTCTCGCTATCTCCTATCCCAGCGACCACCCCGCCTTTTCCCGGGTCTATCCCGACATGACCGTCAGGGATTGGGGCGCGTCGGTCACCGCGATCACTCGGGGCTTCTTGGCCACGTGCCCCGCGCCGCGCCAGGTCGTCGTGGCCGGTTGGAGCATGGCCGGCCGGGTGGCGCGCTCGGTCTGTCAAGGGCTCGCGCGAGGCGGCGTGCCGCCGATCGGGTTCATCTCGCTCGCCGCCAGCGCGCCATTTCCCGGCTTGGTGCCGGCCTTCGAGACGGGCGAGCCGGTGACGGAGGCGGGCCTGTGGAATCCCTCAGCTGGCGAGCCCGGCCTGCCACCGCGCGATTCAAATTGGTGCGCCGAACTTGCGGCCCAATCCGCCGATAACCACCGCGTGGTCATTCCCGAACACGTCTACCGGCGCGACTATCGTGCGAACACGCCCCTCCTGTTGCGCGGGGAGCCGCAATTTCTGCGGAGGCGCGGCGCGGCTCTTTCCATTGCTGAAGTGACGCAGGAGCTCGGCACCTTTGATTTCGCCTCCCATCCGCTGACAGGGGTCATAGCGCCGACCTGGCCCTCCGACGCGCGTCACGCCCTGACGGATTCTCTCACCTGGGGGTTCCTGAACGCACAGCAACTTTTCGAGCGCTATGTGAAGGGCTGCCGCGACCTGTCCGCTATCCCCCCCGAGCGCTGGGAGCGGCTGCGGTCGTTGATGTTGGATCTGCCGCGGCGCCTCACCCGGACCGTTTCGGGTGGCCATTTCTTCTTCGTAGGCGCGCGCGGCGCCGAGGCCACCGTGCGCCATCTGGTTGATGTCGCCGACGACATCGCATCCGTGCAAGCCGAAATCTCGGCCCTTTTAGCCGATTAGACGGCGCCGACGATCGGCGTGTGACCCCGCAACGGCCACGGAAGGACTAAGTTAAGTCACGGCTTCTAATGGGAGCCGCCGGCTGCGCCCTCGCAACCACCGCTGTAGTCGGCCAGGAGCCACAAACTGTCCTGCGCGTCTCGATCACGCGTACGAGCTTTAAACCGAGAGATCGACCGGTTCCTCCTGAACGAAAACAAGGCTTACGTGGCAAAATTCTCAGCCTGGTGGTGCAACAGCCGCATCGTGCTCGACGCGTTGGTGGCGAAAACTGCGAGGCTGCGACCGGCCGTCGTCAGCATCTTCGCCGAGCGACGGTACTGAATAGAGCCGCCCGCCGCTCTCAAGGTCGAGCCGGCGCAAGAGCACCGCGCGTGAAGCGGCCAAGGTGTTTGTGCCCGACCATACCTGAGGGTTCGTCGTTGCGCTGGTAGGCCGCTCGGAAAGGCGTACGCATCCGGCGACAGCCCTGATCAGGCCGCCTTCGGCTCGCTCGTTCAGGTTGTCCATATTGCTACCGCTTTCAAGTGACATTCCTTCAGCTGCCGCGGGAAAACAATGTTCTCGGTCGTTTGAGCGGCATCGCTTCTCTGTTAACCCTTTATTGCGTGGCGCGATTTCCAGGCCGCTGGCCGATGGTGGGCCTGCTCGTCGGAGCGGGGCCGTCATGCCCTTCCGAGCTATCGATACTTGTGTTGGTGGAGAAACTCGCCATGGCCGGTGTCCACGTTGTGGTTCTGAACAGTTGTCTGCGGATCTCTCAACAAAACCGGTGAATGCACCGAGATTCTCATTGAGTAGTTTGCCCACGCATCGACCATCTTCGATACGACTGACTGCGTGCAAAGAGATTCTGAGAAGGAACTTGGCGCTCCAGCGGCGCCCCCTAAGACGTGACTCTACTCAAAACGACATCTGTGAGCCATTCAACCGCCACATCGCCTGACCCATCCTGGTGCCGCTCTAGAAGCGCATCGATCTCCTGCGCGATTGCGGCGGCGCCAGACTGACTTATCGCCATCTTTATGTGTGACATGGAATAACAGTAGCCGCGGAACTGATTTTCGGTAATCGTCTCACACCACTCTACCTTATGGCGCTCTACAGCTACCAGATCGGAACGCGAACGGAGTTCCGCTTCAAAGTCAGCTTTCCCATCGGTGCCAAACAAATCCCAGTAGTGACCCCGACGAAATCCAGGGAAATGGCGCTCTTGAAAGCTGGCGAAATCATCCAGGAATGCGCTCTCCCAATACCGGTGCCTGTTCTGCACGAGCAGCAATGTTCCGGAAGGCTTCAGCACCCGCGCGGCCTCATCGTAGAATAGCGGCCTATCGAACCAGTGGGCTGACGTTGCTGCTGTTACAAGATCGCATGAACGATCCGGCAACGAGAGGCTCTCAGCCAACCCGACCAGTACGTCGAGCCCACGAAAGGTGGCCGAACGCTCTTTGGCGATCGCCGCCATATCCGAGTTCGCTTCAATGCAGGTCAACCTCTCAATGCTCGGCACCGACTCCATGAGCTGTCGACTGAAGATGCCGGTTCCGGCGCCAACATCTGCGGCTGACCGCAGCGGCGCAGGTGCCACATGATAGCGTGACAGGATGCCAAAGACGTCCTCAGGATACTTGGGTCTATACGCATCGTAGCCGACTGCGCAGCCATCATAGAGCTGCCATGTCATGGGGTTATTCATGACCACTCCTCCATTCAGCATTGAGAGTCACAATTAGCCTTCTTGGCCTTGGTCGCTGTGAGCGCTCTAAGCGCCGAAGAGCAGGCCACCGAAATTACTGCCCAGCCCAGGACGTAGATCGTTGCAAAAGGCGACGCGAGAGAGAGTATGAACGTCGCCTCGATGGTTATCGCAATTCGCATTCGTTCGGAGGAAACGAGTTCATTCACCGGCGAACCGCCTGAATCGTGATGCTTCCCCATAGCGCGGCATCGCTCATGGCATGGCGAGTGTGATCCTTGCCTTCCGGCGCGATGCAGCCGCAAATCGATAGTTCGACGATGCGAACGTCGCCGTGGCCTCGACCGCATCGCCGAGATCGGCCGGACGGGTCGAATGAGGATCGCCGCGCAGTGCGATCGGGTTGCTTGCAAATAATCGTCGCAATAGCTCTGCGAGGACCCCTCTGTTCTTCCTTGATCAGCATTTGCCATGCTCACACCAGTGTTCTTTCCGCAGAAGTCCGTCACGCGCAGTTTCGGGCGGCTCCCAAAGACCGTCCGCCGCTTGGTGCTCATGCTCGAACGGCATCTAGACCGGCCCTGGACATGTGGGTGTTGCGGCCAGCGAGATGAAGCAGTGCGGAGCCATCTTTCGGCGGAATCGCCGCACAGATGCGATCAACGCTCCGTCCGGCGACACTCAATCCGGCGATCACGACGGGCCGCGGGAGCTCCCTGACAAGATGCCCGACGATTTCGGCCCGTTTGGCTTCGACGACCGCGGTTGGAATGAGCAACAAGCGCCGCATCGTTATGAACTGCTCGACGAGGCAGCCTTTGTCGAGGACACGATATGCGGCGGGGGCAAAGGCTCGCCGATCGTTGCCGATCAGCGCCGAATTCTTACCGCCAGCATGTGCGCGGCTCTGAACCAAGGTTAAGTACTGCTCGATGGTGCCGGCGAAAAATAACGCGGCAAAATGATCTTCGTTCTGTCGTGACGATCAACACTGCTCCTCAACTGCTCGCCGGCTAGCCAAATTAGCCAATCGTCGTCCACAATATCCTCTTCTAACAGCTGTAGCATCGATCCGTTTCGTTCATGATGCGCATAGTCGTATACGCCATTGTCCAGTATCTAGGCTGCACGGCGAGGTACCAATTGATGGTAGATCATTAACAAGGATCGAGACACTACCTACTCTGGTGAGGATGACCTGCCACTGCGGGACTGAAGATGACCTAAGGCCGGCAAACTGGACCATTTTTGGCAAGAGATTTGCGCTGCTGAATCCCCCCGCTTGGAGGAGCAGAAGACGATGAAGTCTCGACATTTTCGGACGCCCAGAAGGCGTTCATTCTGAAGCAGGGCAACGACGCGTGCGAATCGCCGAGATCTGCCGGAAGGCAGGGATCAGCCGGCTACCCTCGTTCAATTGGAAGAAGAAGTATGACGGGGCTGTTGCCACGGAGGGAGGAGAACGCCACGCTGAAGAAGCTGGTGGCGGATCTCTCGCTCGACAAGGAAATGCTGCAGCAGTGATCCGCCGAAAGCTATGAAGCCTGGGCGGAAGCGCAAGCTGATCGCCGAGGTACGCAGCGAGTGGCAGGTGTCGATCCGTAGAGCCTGCGAGGCTCTCGAATGTGACAAGTCGATATATGCCACTACTAGTCTCGTCGCTCCGCCCAGGCTGCCCCTCGAACGGCAGAGATCGCCATGGGCGCGGTCGCTACGGCTACCGCCGCGTTCACGGGCCGCTTCGCCGCGAAGGCTGGGCAATCTACAAGAAGACGCAGCGTGTCTATAGCGAGCTGGGCCTGCAATTGCGCAACAAAACGCGCAAGCTACGGTGCGAAGTAGACGCAAGCCTGTCAACCAAACCGTAAATCGGGTGAGCAAAACTGAGGTTCTCACGCGCCCGTCACATCTGGACGTATGGCTTCACTTGGTTGGAGAGAAGTCGCGCCTGAGCTGTCGCTTTCTGCGCGCTCTCCATAAAAAATACAAAAGTACCCCAATCCGCTTTTTATCGCGGCGTACAACGCGGCCGAGGGCGCGGTGGAGGAGAGCCATGGGATTCTTTCATTTCCCGAAACAGTGCGGTTCCTCGCTCAGGTCATCAACGACTTTGACGTCCCGGGCGGCGCGAACAGTTGTAAGGCGCGCAACCAGATGGGTATCCCCGACCTGATACAGGTGGGGTGAACCTCCTCCGAATTGATGGACACCTGTAGTAGGCTCAAGGAGCCAGGAGGTGTTGGATGGAAGGACGTCAACGTCGGTCGTTTACGGACGATTATAAGCGGCAAGCGGTCGATCTGGTGGCTTCGAGTGGCCGCTCGATCGGATCGGTGGCCAAGGAACTTGGCCTGCGGGATTCAGTTTTGCGGCGCTGGGTGGAACTGCGTGGGGCTGGGCGAGAACCGACGGCGGCGGCGCGGCGCCCCACAACGCAAGCGCCGCTGCCGTCGGCGGACCACGCGGCGGAGATCGCTCGTCTGCAGCGAGAGAACGAGCGGCTGCGTATGGAGCGCGACATTTTAAAAAACCGTCCAGCAGGGTGGTGCGCCTGTGCGACGTAGAAACGGCCTTGTGCTAGCTTCTGCGGTTGGGAGGGTAGCGGACGTTCGATTATTGGCGGCACAATCCCCGTTAAAAAACATGGTCCATGGGTGCATGCGGGCTTGAGAGTGGTGACGTCGCCCTGGCGGCGATCCCGATTAGGAAGATGACGATTGGCATAGCCCAGACCCTCCCGCTCATCATTGCTTGGAGGATTGCCATGCTCAAGAAGAGGACGGCCGGCGACCGCCCGGCACTTAAACCGGTCAACGTCGGGGCCGCAGCCATCGACATCGGATCAAAGATGCACATGGCTGCGGTGAATCCCGCTTGCACCGACGTGCCTGTGCGCTCTTTCGGCACATTCACGCAAGACCTGCATGAGCTGGCGGACTGGTTCAAAATGTGCGGCGTGACGAGTGTCGCGATGGAATCCACTGGGGTCTATTGGATTCCCGTCTACGAGATCCTGGAGCAGCGCGGGTTTGAGGTCATTCTGGTCAATGCGCGGTACGCCAAGAACGTGCCCGGACGCAAGACCGATGTCAGCGACGCCGCGTGGTTGCGCGAGCTTCATTCCTATGGCCTGTTACGCGGCAGCTTCCGACCTGATGCCGAGATCGCAACCCTGCGCGCCTATCTGCGCCAGCGCGAGCGGTTGGTGGAATACGCCGCCGCCCATATTCAGCACATGCAGAAGGCCCTGATGGAGATGAATCTGCAACTCCACCATGTGGTCTCCGATGTCACGGGTGCGACCGGCATGCGGATTATCCGAGCCATTGTTGCAGGCGAGCGGAATCCTGACGTCTTGGCAACTTACCGGGACGTGCGATGTCATTCATCCATCGAGACGATCCGAGCGGCGCTGGTGGGCAACGACCGGCACGAACATGTCTTCGCGCTAACCCAATCGCTAGAACTCTATGACGTCTACCAGGCGAAGATGCTGGACTGCGACCGCAAGCTCGAAGTCCTGATCGCGACACTGAACAATAAAGGGGCAAAGCCGGTCGGAAAGCTATCCAGGCCACGCACCAAGACCAAGCAGGTCAACACGTCCACCTTCGATGTCAGGTCCGCCTTGTATGGTCTGCTCGGCGTCGATCTAACTGAGATCCATGGGTTGGGCCCATCACTGGCACTGAAGCTTGTCGGTGAGTGTGGCACCGATCTGAGAGCGTGGCCGAGCGCCAAACACTTCACTTCCTGGCTGTGTCTCGCACCGGGAAACAAGATCTCCGGCGGCAAGGTGCTATCAGCGCGCACGCGTAGATCCTCCAGCCGGGCAGCTGCACTGTTGCGGTTGGCAGCAACAACGGTTGGACGGAGCGATACGGCGCTCGGAGCTTTCTATCGCCGGCTGTCATCACGTGCGGGTAAGTCAAAGGCGGTGACAGCAACTGCCCGCAAGATCGCAGTTTTATTCTACAACACCCTGCGGCACGGCATGAGCTACAGGGATCCAGGCGCCGACCACTATGAGCAGCAATACCGCACCCGCGTCCTCGCCAATCTACAGCGCCGCGCCAAATCGCTGGGCTTCGTGTTGCAGGCCATTCCCGGCGAAGTCGATCGCGATCTTTGCTGGAGTTCGGACATGAGATTCCGCTTCATCGAAGATCGCCGCGCCGACTATCCGGTGACGATCCTGTGCCACGTGCTCGGTGTCTCGCCGGCCGGCTATTATGCCTGGCGCGCGCGCCCGGAGAGCCGGCGATCCGCCGCCAATCGTGGGCTCGTCGACGACATCAAACGGGTCCACCGCGACACCAGCGGACGCTATGGCAGCCCGCGCATCCATGCCGAGCTGAGGGCCCAAGGCCGTGGGGTGAGCCGCGGTCGCATCGAGCGATTGATGCGCCGTCATGGTGTCAGGGCCATCATGGCGCGGCCACGCAGGGTGCGCACCACCGACAGCCGTCACCGACTTCCCGATCGCCCCGAATCTGCTCGCGCGGAACTTCACCGCCGCCGTACCGAACCAGATCTGGCTCGCCGACATCACCTACGTCGAGACCGATCAGGGCTGGCTCTATCTGGCCGCCATTATGGACCTGTACAGCCGCAAGATTGTCGGCTGGGCGATGTGCGATCATCTACGCGCCGAACTGCCATTGGCGGCCTTGCTGATGGCCATCTCGGTGCAGCGGCCTGGCGCCGGCCTGATCCACCATTCCGATCGCGGCGTTCAATATGCCTCGGCGGAGTATCGCCAAGCGATGAAGTCCGCCGGCTTGCGGGCCTCGATGAGCCGCAAGGCCGACTGCTACGACAACGCCCCGATGGAGAGCTTCTTTCACACTCTCAAGACCGAGCTCGTCCATCACCGGCAATATGCAACACGGCGAGAGGCCACACGTGATATCTTCGCTTACATCGAGGGCTTCTACAACCGAACGCGTCGCCACTCCGCCATCGGCTACATCAGCCCGAGCGAGATGGAGCTAAAAGCAGCTTAACCTTGTCCATTTTTCCATTTTTTCGGGGGAAGATCAGGGGCGCCGGCGGCCGCCGTGCCTTCGGCACAGAAAGCAGCCCCTTAAGCGGGCTCGAGCACAGATGTGATGCAGAGTTCTGGCCGGATCGATCTAGTGGAGCGCTCTTGCGAGAGCTGTGCGATCGAATTCGGTACCGTAGCTCGCTCACTCGTGAATTGCCTTAAGTCTCACCCGCGCCCGGCCTTGACGATAAATCAATCAGCGCTTCTCCCAACTGATTTCAATACGCTGCCGTCCTCCATTCGGAATGATCTTTCGTCTCGCCCATTACGATAGAGAGGTAAATCTCCCGCAGTTTGCTTGTTAGCGGGCCCAGTTTGCCATCACCGATAGAGATCCGGTCAACGGAGGTCACGGGAGTTATTTCAGCGCCGGTACCGCAATAAAACACCTCATCCGCAAGAAGCAGTTCAGTGCGGTCCACATCGCGTTCAATAGTCCTCAGTTGCAGATATTCCTCTGCTATCTCAATCACCGTCCGTCGTGTGATCGACTCCAATATGTCATTCGTTCCACTCGGGGTCACGAGCTGTCCATGTCGGACGAGGAAAACGCACATCGCCGGCGCTTCAGCAAGCTTTCCTCTCGAATTGAGGAGGAATGCGACATCATATCCGTCGAGCTGGGCTTGCATTACCGCTAGTCGGGAGTTGTGGTAGTTAGCGTTGCACTTGATCCGTGCCGGCATGACGTTGTCGGATATTCGCATCCAGGAGCTGATTTGCGCGGATGCACCTCTGCTGACCTGTTTCGTCGTCGCACGAGGGAGGGCAGTAATAGCGGTTCCAACGGGTCCGGTTGCACTCATCTCTCCCAAACCGTCGACGAAAGCCATCATCCGAATGTGAACGGTGGTGCGGAATTGGTTTGCGTGACAAAGAGAGATAAGAGCTTGCGTCAATTCCCTGCTGGATGGGCCCTCATCGAACCGCATCGCCTTCTGCGAGAAGGCGTACCTATCTAGATGCTCCTTAAGGCGGAACAAGAAAAGTTGCTCTTCATGTCCATTCCAATAACCGCGTATTCCCTCAAAGATGCCAATGCCGTACTTTGCCACAGGCGAAAATACATGAATCTTGGCGTCATTCCAGGGTAATAGCTCTCCGTTCAAATACGCGAAGTCTGCCGCAGACATTTTGGGATCTCCTTTCCCTGAGTAATCTCGCCAAGTTACATCCGCGACTGGAGTAAACCGGCAATTCTGGAGAGTCCCTCTCGTAAGTCTGAGCGTGTTGCGGGCGCGATCAAGGAGAGGCGAATGTTACTTTTGATCTCAGTTCCTGGAACTGCGAAAACGTTAGGATGACGAAGGGTGACGCCTGCCTCGGCTGCCGCATCGACAAAATTTTCGATTGTCCATACATGCGGCAAATCTAGCCATATATGCAAGGAAGAGCCGTTTGTGTGCATACACCCAAATGGCCCAAGAATGTCTTGGGAAATCTCCTGCCGGAAGCCTATTTCAGCCGAGATGCTTCTAGCGATCTCGTCCGCGGCACCCGTTTCAATCAAATTCGTAATGAGTGCCGCCGATAGTCCAGGGACAAACCATGCCGAGACACTTGGAATGGAGGCTAAAAGTTGCGCAAGCGTTTCTGCATTTGGAGCAACGAGATATGCGGCTCTAAGGCCGAGACCAATACATTTCGACACTGTCATCATATACCAGGTGAGCTCAGGAGCTATCGTCGCAATAGGAGCTGGCGCATACTTAGTGATAAACCCATGGACGTCGTCCTCAACGATAGCCACGCCATACCTGCGCGCCACCTCGGCGATGCTTTGGCGGCGTTCGGCGGACATGATGGACGTCGTCGGATTGTGACCCGTTGGGTTGGTGTAAACAGCGGCAACCTTGTGTGACCTGCAGATCTCCTCCAGCGCATCTGCCCGCATGCCGTCGCCATCTATATCGACCGGCAACACCGACACGCCTGCCAGCATCGCAAGCTGCCCGATCGCGGCATATGTTAGCTTCTCCGCCGCGATTACGGACCCCTTAGGCACTAGGCGAGAGAACAAAATCATTAGAATGTTTTGAGTGCCGCCCGTCAGAAGCAGGCGTGACGAGTCAGGCGCAGTACCGAGCCGCCTGCCGAGCCATTGAGCTGCAACTGCTTTGTCGTGTGTGGTTCCATGAAAGCGATGTCGCTGAACTATGTCTGACAATTCCGGAAGAGTCGCGATTTTTCCAAGTCCCTCGATAATGTACTCACGAAAACCGGGCACTTCCGGAGCCATTGTCCTCGTCATATCGATTGGCGATTTTGTTTCGGCGAGCGGCCTTGTATTGCTTGATACCGTCGGCATATTGTATCCCTTTCAGGTGCGTTTGCTGGCCTTCAGACAACGCACCATTTTCGAAGTAAAGTCCGCCGCATTTGGCCGACGTCGTGTGCGGCTTGAGTATTGAAGACGACCAAGAACACACAGCGACGCAGTTATTAGCGCTGGACATCTCGACCTGAATTCCTCATGCAGATGATTTTGTGGAGACCAGTTGGCGGAATGTCGAACTCCGGCCCAAAGCATTCAAAGCCAGATTTTAGATAAGTCGTGAGAGCCGTACATCGCGCATAGGCCCACAAGAGCTCGCATTCAGTCCCACTGAGGTGCAACCTTAGTGCTTGCAATAATGCGGTGCCAATCCCCCGACACCTATACTGCGGACATACTGCAAAACCTCGCAAACGCCAACCGATGACAGCGTTATCGGCCGAAAACGCTTCCGGACCGCTCGAGACAACGCCTACAATTTCATCTGCGATCACAGCGCCGAAGTGAACTGTGCGGGGATGGTTGTCGACTTCGGTTATAGTGGCCTCTGGCCCCTGGTTCGGACGCAACACTTCATGGCGCACTTTCACTACGTCCCTCAGTGTAACCCGCTCAATCATCGTCGCACCCATGGCGGCCCCTCCTGATGTTGGTACGCGGTATACACCTCAGCTCGAAAACCCGAGTATTGGGGCTTTCATTGCTCCTGCATCGTACCGAAGCTAGACGGCGCATCGGTCAGTGCGACACAACAATGATCAAAGCAGAATCTACACATGATGGAAATTATCCCCCGCCCAACTTGACTGCTGTAGCCACCGTTTGCCACTCAGAATAGAGAGCGTAAACGGATGCCGCGATGATCACGCCGACGCCAGTTAATGTTGGGCACTGAGGGGGTCTGTCGAATACTAGAAAGTTTATCAAGACCGCGAATCCACGCTGAAGATGGTCTGACGATGTGGCTCTGACCGGCATTCTCGGCTGACCACCGTCGGGACACGTTCGTCACCCAGAAATCAGGCGGCCTGAAAAGTCCACGCCCGGGTAAGCCAAGTTGTCTCGATAGAGTCTTGCTTTGGGATCATACGGGCTATTTCACTGACGACGTGTTGCCACATTTCGGCTGAGACTTGGCTCGGAATGTCGTGGCCTGCGTTCCAGCTTGCGAGGAGTCGTTCGGACGAAAACACCTGTTTGTGACTAGCTTCCATGTACATGTATTCGTTGAATTGACCGTTGGTGTCCACGTTTTCCATAAGCGCGGCAACTGAGCTTCCTGTCCGCTTCAGATTTCCGGCCATGCGCTTGACCTTCTCTTCGATAGAACGCTGTAGGGCGTCTCTCTTGAAGTGTCGGACGTTCCAAATGATGGTTAGGAATCCGCCCGGTACGAGAATTCGGCTTGTCTCTTTGAACATTGCTGCAGGTTGAACGAACTGATACGCGTTTCCGAGTAGTACCCAGTTGGCTGACCTGGGCGGCAAATTGGCCTCTTCGGCCGTTCCTTCGATCCATTCGAATCGTGTGTCATCAGGAGCCAATGAACGCGCAACCGCTCGCATTTCCTTGTTTGGCTCGACGGCAAATCCGTGGATATCCTTGTCAATGAAAGATCTTAGTAAATTCCCAGTCCCCGCGCCGAGCTCAACAATCCGTACGGCGTCGAACTGAGCGCGTACCGTTCTTAGAAGAGATGAAAGCACAACGTGCGAATAGGGCGGGTTCTGACCATAAGCAGCTGCGTTGAGGGAGAAATCTCCCCAACAAACTGCTGACTGAATCGCAACTTCGTTCATAGCAAGTCCTCCTCCGTAGGATACGGTCTCAGTTGAAAGGCACGGCCTGGCTAACCAGAATGGCGGATGAAACTGCGCTGAACGCGGTGATGACCAAATACATCGCGCGCCCAGGGGCTGGCACCTTTATTGAGCTCACGTGCAGCCAGGTGAGCAAGAAGAACGAAATCATGATCGCCGGATTGAAGACCTCCGCAGGAAACCACCGCCTTGTCATAAAAAATATAGCGAGAAGCGGCACGTCGTAGGAAAGTGGCACGCCGGTAAAGTATCCGCCGGTTAGGCCGGAGCGACTAAAGTAGCTAAGCCGCAATGCACCAGCGCAAATCATGAAGATACCGAGCGAAGTGGCTACCAGCCCTCCTTCTCCGAGCGCCATGATCACGACAGCTGGAAGCACCGCCCCATAGATCACGTCGCCGAGGCCATCGAGACTTTTCCCGATTTCAGCCACGTCTGAACCCCGGTTCGGAGTTCTCTTCGCAACGATCCCGTCTAGCTGGTCTGCCAACATCGACCACAGGCCAATCGCTACAGCCAGTTCTAGTCGCCCAGCAAGCACCGCATGCAGCGCCAGTCCCGAAAACAGAATTCCGAGGCTTGTGATGGCGTTGGCTGGGTCGAGCAGATATCGAAGCATCCGATCCTCGTGGCTATTCCGCTGCTGCGATGACCTACGTCAGTACTTGCCGGTTCGCGAAGATGCGCTCTGCGATGCGCAGATCTTCGGTGCTATCGATTTCATACCATCTGAGACCATCGCATCGCATCGCTGCGAGCTGTAGGCCACGTCTTTCGATCAGATAGGCGAGGAGCTCCTCTGTGTAGGCCTGCGCAGCTCCGGACCCGATGATATCGTCCAGCGCTGGAACGATCGTTGCTCTGAGCGTCGCTCCCGAGAATCGTAGCAGATTCAATGTCTTGAATAGTCTTGGACCATCCGCGACAAGGTTTGCTGCGGTTTGCTTCATGCGGAAACCTGAGATCAAACCGCTATCCGACAACAGAACTGCCGACCCTTCCATCGATTCATTGAAGGGAGCTACTGCAGCCACATCGGTCGCCCCTCCGATCATCAGGTAGCGCAACACATCCCCCTCGAAAAAAACATCGCCCTCGAGAAGAAAGCAGTCTCCGGAAAGAAGCGCGTCGCGCGCCAGCCACAGGGAATAGGCGCTGCCGGTACGGTCGAAGACGGTCGACTCGACATACTTGATTTCGAGCTCGCCAAAGCGGCTCCCGCAGGCATATTGAATCGCGTCCTTCCGGTAACCGACGACGATCGTCACCTCTTCCACTCCGACGGCTTGCAGATTGCGCAGAGCGTTGTGAAGGATCGGAGTGCCGTTGACTTTGACCAGTGGCTTCGGGCGCAGGTTGGTTAGCGGACGCAGGCGGGAGCCCAAGCCGGCCGCGAGAATGACGGCTTTCTTGGGAGCATTGATGGTCATTTCATTCCCTTCCATCGTCGCGGGATTTCCCGCCCCGTCATCCCCCGGACGGTGAGGGGGTCGATCGCCTCAGGCCGTCGCTTATGCTCGCTACGGTGGCGTGAAGGCTTCCGGTGTCCTTTTAAATGCGACCCACGGTGCAAGGGCACAGATCATGGTCCTCGTCGGTCGTTCTCCGAAAGAGAAATGAGTTCGTGGCTGTTCTTCGGTGTCTGGTCATCGGGATAGGTGAACAGAGCGAGCCAAGAGACGGCAGGACTGGATAGTTCGGCCGCGTAAAGTCTGTTATGCCCTTTGACGACATTTCCAATAGCAGTGAGGCAAAAATGCCTCGTTCGAGATTGCAGTGGAGCGTGACGATAGGGCAGGCGGTCGCATCGCAGCAGTCCTTCGAGAATGAGTAGTGTGGATGACAAGCTATTGCCGTGGGTCAGGGGGATGGAGATATCGCGCTTCCGCACGGGCGAGTTCGTCGTACCTCAACAAATCGAAGACCTCATCGAGTGTTGCGATATCTGGCTCAATGCCGGCAATGCCTTCCTCAGCGATAATGCGGCCGCAGACGTGCCGCATTGCCGCTATTGCAGCTCGCATGGAGTGGTTGGCCCAGATCACTGTGGAGATGCTGGCATCCCGATATTTAGAGACCGGTGTTCGATAGTATTTCGTTGGAACGATTATGACAGGAAGGCAGTTCTGCCAGGCACTCGCGAACGAGAGGACCTCGTCCGCGGTGCTCTTGCGCGAGTGAATGAGGATCGCGTCGGCGCCCGCGGCGGCGTAAGCGCTAGCGCGTAAAATTGCCTCGTCCATTCCATGGCCGGCGATCAGCGCTTCGATCCGTGCCACGAGGACCAAGTCGTCCGCGACTGTATCTTTCACTGCCCGCAGACGGCCGGAGAATTCATCGATATCGGCTAGGGGATGCCGATCACCAACAAACGAATTCATTTTCGGAAAGCAGCTGTCCTCCAGCGCAACCCCGGCAGCGCCACGCTGACGGAGTTTGCGCGCCAGAAGGCGCGCATTGTTGAAATTCCCGAAGCCGCCATCGCCGTCAACGAGCACGGGGAGCGCGGTCGAATCTACTATGCGCTCGACCACATCGACGATTTGGCTCCATGATGCTTCGTTGACATCGCGGTAGCCGAGAGAGCAGGCAATTGACAGGCCCGACGCCCACAGACCTTTGAAGCCTGCGCGCTTGGCGATCGCGCCAGAGAGCCCATCATGAGCTTCCATGAGGAAGGAGAGCTCGCGGTTGGAGCAGATCTCAGCGCGGAGCATTTCTGCAAGTGAGGAGTCAGCGCATCGATCAGGGCTGTTGGAAGGAAAAGATTGTGATTGATCTTGCATGCCACTCCTTGCAGGTGCGTTCGACCGGCCGGATGTTCAAGGCGTGCTTCGCCCAGTTCTTGATCGGGGTAAGCCGCTCGGGCAATCCCGCAGCCCAACCGATAGGTGGCATGCTTCTTTCATCTCGATCAGTTACTAGCGTTGGTAGTTGACTGAGTCGCAGCGTGTTGCAAGTCGCAATAGGATGCCGCGGGTGTCGAGGCTAAGTCCTAACAATCATAAGATCTTCGATCGTTGGTGGCGGAAATGCAAAGCGCACTCTTTCGATAAATGGGCAAACCTCATCAGCTCGGCACTTCTTGCTCTGCTCGACGTCGAGCCCGATCCGACATCTCGTCCTGATCCTGGCGATGCGAGGCGTTGTCCAAGGCGAATGGGGGTATGGGTTTTGTCCTCGCGAACGCTGCGGCCGCTCACTTGTGTGTTACGCGCCCCGCTCTCACCGCAGATGGGGGGAGAACGTATCCCGTCTTACGCTGCGCTCTTCTCGATCTACATCAACTAATGTCGCAACTGCTGCAAAAGGCGATGTCGCATTTCCGACCATGTCGCAATTGCGTCGATCGCCTATCGTGCCCAATCGATCGCAAATTCTCTCAAGCATTTGTCTCCACGCCTGATTCTCGTGAGCGCTGCAACTGGTACGAGCCTTGCTGTTCTCATTCCAGGTTCTCGGAACTTGTGGAGTACCGCATGCACGGTATCGTCTGCATCAAGCAGGTTTCCAACTTCGCTCAGATCCGCGTGCGCCCGGTGGCCAACAACTCCATGCGCCCACCGGGAGGCCGAGCATTATCACATCTACGATCTGTTCTCGCTGCGAGCAGTGCCGGAGCTAAGCGACGAGTGCGGCGGCGAGGTAACCGTGCTCATCGATGGCCGCCGAGCCCTACAGAAGGCACTGACCTTCGGCGCCGACCACATCGTGCGGTCATGATCGCGTATTCGCCAGGACGGCACACTGGCGAGCAGCTATGCGTTGGCGACCGCATCCGCAACAGGGAGCGAGTATGGCCCGGCTGATTTCATCTTCACTGGCAAGCAGACGATCGACGGCGACACCGCTAAGGTCGACCCCGGCATTGCCAAGCGGCCCGCCCTGCTGTAGCGGTCACACCGGCAAGATCATGCGGCCAAAGCTCTTTATCGCGGCCGGCCTTTCCGGCGGGATCATGCATCGGGTCGGCTTCAAGGGCGCCGCCCTGATCGTCGCCATTAGCATCGAGAAGAACGCGCCGACCTTCGAATTCGCCCATATTGGTAGTGACGCGAACCGGCTGCTGCCAGCGCCGACGGCCGCCTTCGTGCGCGTCTGCGGCCGCATTCGTGCGTCCAGATCGCGAGCTAGAGGAGGCTGTCACGATCGAGGTAAGGTTCGACGCCATCGTGGTCGGCGCCGGGATAGCCGGCATGCCTCCGCGTTACCTATGGCCAAATTCGACATGAAGGCGTTGCGGCCCAAGCGCGGCGAACATTCGCCCGCGCCCTGTGCCGCTGCACGATCCGGAAAAGTGGCCACCGGTTTTCGAAGGAGATCATGCATAAACAAGAGAGACTGAAGCCTTGCGCTCTAATTGTGGATACCAACTGCGGAGACTGAAACATGAATGTCGAGCCCTCAGTGTGCCTCGAAGAGAAGCTGTTCTACAACCGCGATCACATCGATCTCGGTCGTTCCCATATCGGGGTGCGCGCGCACAATGCCGTTGCCGCAGCTTCTTTCGCTCGTGAAAGCCGGTCCCGCGCTTTGCTTCGAGCCGAAAGCCAAGTGCGACGTGGAGATCGCCCTCGACGGCTTCATCGAATGCGATACCCACCGCTTCGTTGGCGAGCCCTCTGGCGACATAACGTGGAGCTACCAGTACCACGGTTATGGTGTGCTGTTCGAGCTTAAGTGAGAGAGGCGCTCCATCCCCGCTGCTTGATTGGCGTGCCCACGGTTTCGATTGATCTGTCCCTTCTGGGCGCCTGCTGGGAGAGGTCAACGAATTCGGGAATAGCATTTGCCGCAGCGCGCAAGTGTTCAGGCTGGATGAAGAGCGGAGCAAGGGCTTCGCTGAGCGGAATAAAACTAGACTCCGCTTAAAACACTCAATCGAACGGCGCAATAGCGGCCTCTTGGCTGCCCTCGTGAGTCGCCACATGGACTTATTCAGCTTCATCGAATGCGCGAAGCAAACGCGCTCTATTAAAGCGCTGTTCGATCTTCTTGTGAGCTGTGCGAGCGAGGAGGGCTTCAGTGAAGTCGCCTATGGAGCACTCACCTTCGCGGAACCGCCTCGTCTACCGGAGTATCTACCGCCCTCGGTGACCGTGAACTTCCCGCCTGACTGGTGCCACCGTTATTTTGAACGTAACTACCGTGTCATCGACCCGGTGGTCCGGCGGACACCAATGCTTCCGGGGCCGTTTCTCTGGGACGAACTCGCCAAGCAATATCAACTGCAATCCGGCGAGCAGCGCGTACTGGACGAGGGCAGAGAGGCAGGTCTGAAGCACGGTATGAGCGTGCCATTGTTTGGGGCATTTGGCCGAGTATCTGTGGTATCCTTTGCATCTCCGTTCGACGACGCCGATCCTCAGTATCGTATGAGTCACCTCAACACACTGGCCTGGCAGTTTCATATCGCGTTTGCGGAGATCGCGCGGCCCTCGAATAGCAGCTGCGACAGGAAACTTACCCTGTCTAAGCGCGAAAAAGACTGCCTGCGCTGGGTGGCAGAGGGAAAATCGTCTTGGGAGATTGGGAAGATCCTGAAGGTCAGCCATAATACAGTCAATTTTCATATTAAGAACGTGATGCGCAAGTTGGGTACGACGAACCGCACCCAGGCCATCGTAAAAGCGGTTCGCCTCAATCTCATTGAATTCTCGGCGGCGCCAGCGCTGGCAACTGGTAACTGACCTGAGCGTGTGGCGTCCGCTCGCAGGATTCTCATGGCATGACGATCTAATCTCGTTGGGAATAGCAGCGAGTTGGATGCTGCATCGGTATAATCACAAAAGGCCTGCGCCGGTCGCCCACGAATCGGCCGCCGCTAGTGGTTCATCATAGTGATTTTGACGTTTTGATACCGAGCCATTCGAGGATGGGCAAGTTTTCCGGTGGCAAGAGAATCTCGATGCTTCTGGGGACGCCGGGTTGACGTCGGATGAAGCCGTTCCGTTCGAGGGTGACGATCATCTGGTGGACAGTCGGCGGGCTGACGCGGAAATGGCGCTGGATGTCGGCTTCGGCGGGCGGCTGTCCGAACATGTACGAATAGGTATGGATGAAAGCGAGGTAGTGCCCCTGCTTCTCGGTGAACGCGCGCCTGATTTTTGACTCATCGTTGGATTCGTCCCGGCCTCCGACAAGGAGGCAAAGCATGAATGTACGTTATCGGGTCGAATTGAGCCAAGCCGAGCGCGATGAACTGACGGCGATGCTCGGCGGCGGCAAGCACGCCGCCCGCAAGCTCAAGCGGGCGCAGATTTTGCTGGCGGCCGATAGGGGCCGCGGCGACGAGGAGACTGCCCGGACCGTGAGTGTCAGCCTCTCCACCGTCGGCCGGACCAAGCGCCGCTTCGTGGAAGGCAATCTGGAGCGGGCCTTGAGCGAGGAGTCGCGTCCGGGCGCGGAACGCAAGCTGACGGGCAAGGAAGACGTCGAGCACAAGCGGTACCATACTCTTAGCAATCTGATCGTGTGTGCGGGCTGAAAGCCGATCCGGCGCTTCCAAACGTGAGATGCGTAAGCTGAACAGTGCGTTGCGGACCGCAGAATGGAAGTAGGTCTGGGGTCGAATGTCCGCGGAAGTACGTTCCGCGGCAGATGAATAGCTCGAAAAAAGCCCCGGCCCGAGGGCCGGGGCTTTCGATCCGCCGTTTGAACGCGAAGAGATCAGTATTTGAGAACCGGCGGGCTAAACTTGTAATTGAGCCGCAGGGTCAGGAGATCGAAATCCTGACGGATGCGATCGGTCGCGACCACACCAGCGGCCGTGGTGAAGCTCACGTTGGCGTCCGGCATGAACAGGTGGTCGTACTCGACGCCGACCGACCAGTTCGGCGCAAAGCCGACTTCCACACCCGCGCCGACCGCGGCGCCCAAACGCGTATTGTCGGTGCTCGCCAGCTGCGCGCCGGTCAGGGTTGAGGTGACCTGATGGGTGTTGCTCGTCACCGCAGCACCGCCCTTGGCGTAAAGCAGAACGTTGTTGGAGGTGTAGCCGATCAGGCCGGTGATCAGGCCGAACGCGTCGGTCGTGCTGCGGTTAGTATTGAGGGGGAAGATGGTGCTGACATTGGAGCCGCTGAAATCAGCCCAGTTGCCCTGACCTTCGATACCAAACACCGCCTGGCCCATCTGCTGGCGATAGCCGATCTGGCCACCCACGGTGCTACCAGTTGCATCGCTGAAGCCCCAACCGCCGTTGATACCGATGTACAAACCGCTCCAGTCGTAGATCGCGGCCGCGACCTGCGGCGGTGGCGGCGCCATATAGACGGGCTGCGCAGCGAGATCCGCGCCGAATGCGGGTGCGGCCGCGCTAAGCGCGACGATGCTGCAAGTCACAAGCAACAAGTTCTTCATTTCCAGTTTCTTTCCTTTAGATGGCCCCCGGGCCGCGCGCGTCTTAGCAACGTCATCGGGAATTGCTGTAACGACAGCGCAACACTCACTCGAAAGAAAGAGCTTGAAACTCACGCTGCGTCAGGTTGTAGGCTTGGAAATCATGACCAAATGTGCACAGCCCAAGGCGTTGATCGCGTATGGGAGAGATGCGCGTCAATGCCAACATTGGAGTGAAGGGTGTTCGAATCGAAGCTCGCTGATAAAGGGGCGCGCGTGGGCGAGAGCAGCGACGAACTGTATCGGATCGTCTGGCTGAGTGTTGTTCCCCAGAAGGGCGCATCCCCTCGGAGCCTCGCTTGATTAAACAGCAGAGGCAACGCCGACCATCGATTTCATTCACGCACGCCTATGGGCCCTGAAGCAGGTGTCACTTACGACTGCGCCGAAGCGACCGCTGGACCAGTTACATCTCGCTGATTTGATCAATCGTGCGGTCATGGTGTGATCGACGCGGGAACCGAGCACCAAGCGGGCCTTGCGATGGATGCGCGGAACCTCATTCATCCCGGTAGAGCACTGCGCTCGGGCGAAGCATGTAGTAAAGCTACAGCATTAGCTGCACTGGCTTCGGTCTATCGCCTCATTGAACAGTTGAAAAAGCTGGTACCGTAAATCAACTCTCGCCTTGAGTTCATGCGACAAGCCGAACCGTCTCTTTTGATTGATTTCCCGCCTAAAGCTTATCGATCCACTCCTGGATCTCAGTCTTTATTTCTTCGAAACTGGGTGGGTCATCATAGTAGAGAGCGCGACTGCGGTCATAGGCGTTCGCATACAGGGCCGTCGTTTCGGCGTCGCTCAGAAGAAAAGCTTCGTTCCCAGCGATGTTCTGGTTGTCGCCCTAACGAAATCGCTTTTGTTTGTGCTGCTTGTATCCTTCCGTGCCGATGAATTCCTGAACCTCCGGACGTTGGAGCTGTTCGTATACATCATAGTAGTGCCGCATGAACCCGACCGGATCGCCGACATCGGATTGCTGATTGCGAAACTTGGTCGAGATCGTCTGCAGCTTTTCTACGAATGTGTAGCTAGGATCATAGCAAGGCACCGCCTTGGCGGTTATCGATGATGTCGACGTTGCTGGCGACGGTCCGGTCATAAAGCCAGGAACTGATATCCTCGGGTGTGTTTGGCGCGACCTTGTCAAAGCCGGCCTCGAGCAGGACGCCGTCCCTCAGCCTTTCCCGGTTCAGCGATGCTCGTGTAAATCAGACGGATTCCTGCGTTCCGATAATCGGGCACATCATCAAACGCGGTATCGCGCTCCACCTTCGTGATGCCGTCGATCTTGATCATTTGGGCCAGCCAGTCGAAGAAGTCCTTTCTGGATCGGATATGCGGCGGCTTGTTGTGGTTCTTGCCGGTCTTCACATCCCGGTCGGAGGTTCGATGAGAATATCGATGTCCTCCGAAAACCGATTGATGATCTGATGTCCTTTCGAAAGGGAAGTTCCACCCTTCAGCTGGAATGTGAAGCCGAGCTGGTGCAGCCCGTAGAGGCAATGCATGATCCAGTAGTCCTTTTCGACGAGCGGTGGATCAATGCCCTTTACTTTCGCCACAATCCGGATCAGGTCAGCAAACTGAGGATGATTGTGGAGGAAATCACGCGGCATGCAATTCGCTCGCCCTTAGCGCACGCTCGAAGAATTTCTTTGTTCGCTCGTTCCCATACTCGCGGACGGCGCGACGCAAGCGCCGCCGGTCGGACGACGCGGCGCGTTGCACTACCCGCTTGAGAACCTCGTCCTTGGCTTCCGCGAGCTGATCAACGTTGTTGACGAAGTCAATAAGGAGAAATTCCTTTGTAAGCGACTTTGGAAAGCGCGGCTTCACGCGAAACGCAAACTTGCGGCTGCCTAGCTGAAAGTCCCCGTGGCGCTTGTGGTTGTAGACGACGGTCTTGTCATAAAGCTGCGTCGTGCCCACTCCCAGACTGTTGTAGGCATTCGGCGAAGCCAGGAGAAATGTATCGTCCTTGAGAAAAGCGCTAACGACTTCTTTGTCAGCAGCGGGAGCCGGCCCAAACACCGTTTCCTTCGGATAGGCGTAGAGCCCGCCCGAAAGCTTCTTGAGGGTACCGCTCTCAACCAGCTGCTTGAGATGCCGATCGACAGAGGTCGACCAGCGCGCCAGATCCGCGCGCCGATAGGCTTGGCCGGGCTTCAGTGCCTTTTGAGGGTATCGAGCTTCGTCATGGTCTGGAGTATAAGTCAAAACTGACTATTTCGAAAGTTTTCTCATTGAAAATCCATGCAATGTATGGTCATAGAAGATGCCTAAAGCGATCGGATCCGAAGCAAGGGCGCAACGCATTCGTGAGATGAGGTCGTCCATTTCGTATCTGGTTGACGGATCCTGTGTCTCGTCCTCGAACATCTGGTCGGTTTCGTCTTCCCTCAGAGGTTCGCGACGATCTTCCTGGCGCCACTGGCTCGCGATGCTGCGCATCACCTGTGAAAGGAATGCTGGAAGCGGGACTTCGCTGGGCCACAGCCGCCGCCCCGACAAGATGCGGTCGAGCGCCTCGTAGAGGAGATCATCCGTATCATGGTAGCGTAGGCCGGCTGCCCAGGCGCGGGCTAACAACGACAGGCGCACGAGGTCGGGCCCGCGCAAGCGGCCGATGATGCGGCGAACCTCGCCGAGGGAAAGATGCGTCGCCTCATAGTCCATTGATTGCCGACCAGGCCTCCAATGCGTGTTGCGCTGCAGGTGGCCTTTCCGGGAAGGCCTTGCGAAAATTTTTCGGAACGTTACCGACGGCGATCGATCGACGCGAGTCTCGCCGGGGACCAAAAGAGGCTTGGTGATCGATGCACAACGCCTTCTGATAATCTAAGTCTATGTTATTACTTGGATAATTATAACTGTCTTGAAATGTCATCTGACAATCATTACACTTATTACAGATGCGCGGAGGTATGGGCCATGACTGACGTGGTCACCAAGCTCAAGATCGATGATCGTGATCGGGAAGAGGCAAAGAAGGGCGCGGGCCTGCTTGGCGGGGTTGCAGCGCCTGGCGGCCTGTTCTTCACAGATCCCTCCGGGAAGCCGATCCTGACAGAGATGCCTGCATCGCTCTTGCGAGCGGTGCACGATTTTCTCGACGCCATCTCGCAGCCGGGCGAAACCTTGGTCTTCAAGGCGGAGCATGAGGTTTCCCCAGAGACGGCAGCCGAGATGTTGGGCATCTCTCGTCCCGTCGTGTACAAGCGCATGGATGCGGGGAAACTGCCGTTCCGGCAGGTAGGCACCCATAGACGAATCCGTGTCGCAGATGTCGCGCGCCTGAAGCAGCATGAGGAGCAGCGCCGGAAGGCTGCGGCTGAAATAGCTGCCGATACCGAGGATCTCGAGGCGAACTATGCCGAGACCGGTAACCGGGCTCCTTGATGCAAACGTTCTATACTCGAACGCACTTCGCAATCTCCTGCTTCAGCTTGCGTTGAATGACGCGTTCGAGGCCCGGTGGACGGATCGCATCGAAGATGAGTGGCTCCGCAATCTCGAGGATCGGACGAGAGATCGGGTTTCGCAGCGAACCCTGCCGCTCATTCGCAAGCACTTTCCGGATGCGATCATTTGCGATTTCGACGCCGACCAAGCTATCAGAAGTACGGATCCCAAAGGCCGCCACGTAGCCGGTGCAGCCGTCGCGGTGCAAGCCTGTGCACTGATCACAAACAACCTCAATGATTTCGATGCAAGCGAGCTCGCAAAGCTCGGCGTCCGAGTGTTGTCGCCGGACGATTTTCTCGTTGAGCTATTCGACGAAGCACCGGGCTTTATCGAAGCCGCAACACGAGAGGCGGCGGCCAACCTTACGAAGAGCTTGCCTTCCTGGGACGAATATATTGCCGACCTCGAGCTCAGAGCGGGGTTGACAAAATTCGCCGCGCGATGGCGTTCGTTCGACCACCAGACAAGTGGTTCCGATCTTGCGGCAACAAAGGAGCCCGAGTGAGAGGATCGCTCAGGTTTTGAGGAGCGTCTGCAGGTTTGCGCGAATAATGTCGGACACGGCGTCGGCAGCTATTTTTCTGACATCGGCGATAGATGCGACCGTTAGTCGGATGTCTGCCGGCTCCGCCGGCCTGCCTTCCATTTGAGTGAAGGGACCGTCCGTTTCGGTGAGAATGCGATCCAAGGGCATTTCGGTGACGAGGATCCGACCCCGGTCCGAGCGTGTCATCTCGGCATTGACAGAAAAATAGCATCCCAAGGCGGCCGCGCGCTGCATATCGCGCTTGACCGCTGAAAAACTTCCGACGTTGGCGAAGGAGGTTAGGCTAGCCAGCAGAGCCGGCGCGGGGCCGGGAATGGGATCGGGTAGCGGCAGCGGAGTCTTGGAGAGGTCTTCGGATTTGAAGGAAACGCCGAGCGCCCGATAGTCGAAATAATCTTTGCGGCTTTTGCTGACCTCGACCGGCTTCAGCTGGCCGTTTTCCAACGTGACGTCATAGAAGTGCCACGGATTGTCGTCGAACCAGTCCTGGGGCGGGAAATGGCCCCAATTCTTACCTGGCATGCACGACCATTCCGCCCACAAACGATCGATATTGGAGTGATGCACGTAGAAGATTGGGTCGAAGCCGGCCGTCGGCGGAAAGGCCATCCCGCCGGCCACCGGCTCCTGCGGGATCGGATTTGCAGGGTCTGCGGGGTTCGGAAGCGGTGGTCTCGGGATCACGACGCCCACCAGACGATGGATGGGATCCTGAGGAAAGCTTTCCAGCCGTCCGCGAGTGCTTGAGTCCTCGTCCACTGTTCCGCCAGCCAATCCTTCTCGCTCAGTCTGTCCGAAGAATACTACGGAGTCGCGCGCCGGCGCCCAGTCGACCGCTTCAGGCGTGAGTTGGGAATACGGCAGATTGTTTCCGGACCAGTGCTCCCAATCGGTAAAATAGAGATTCCGCTGCGCATGATAGAGCGGATTCGAGTCGTCTCCGTCGAGCGGCTGGTCCAGCCTTCTCGTTCCGAACTCGCGCGGAAATCGATAGTTCTCGGGCCGAAAGTAGTCCCAGTAGGGAAGCGAGAAGCGTGGCTCCCCGGTATGGGCTCGAAGGATTCGTTCGAAATAGTCGGTGTAAGCTCTACGGCGACAAGCGCGGCGACGAGATGCCCGATTGGGTGGCCGACAAGCAGAAGCGGCTTGAGAAGATCCGCGAGGCCAAGGCCGCGCTGGAGGCCGAAGCCAAGGCCGCAGCCGAGGCGGAGCGCAAGGCGCGGGCCGAAGCCGAGGAGCGCCGCATCGCCGAAGGGGGCAAAAAGAACGGCAAGACGTCCGCGCCGCCGAACACGGAGCCCGACGGCAAGGCGCAACGCAATTTCACCGACCCGGAAAGCCGCATCCTGAAGACCAAGGACGGTTACATCCAGGGCTACAACGCCCAGGCCGCGGTCGATGGTGCCCATCAGATCATCGTGGCGCAGACGCTGACCAGTTCCTCGAGCGATCAGGCGCAACTGGCGCCGTTGCTCGACGGGATCAGGGCCAATCTGGGGACCAATCCCGACGAAGTGTCGGCCGACGCCGGCTACTGCTCCGACGCCAATCTTCGCACGATCAAACGGCGGC
>NZ_JAGWDK010000044.1 GCF_018398875.1 Bradyrhizobium sp. sGM-13
GCCGCCATTATCAAGATAAAACTGCCTTCCCAAAGCTAACTGGACAGGCTCCTAGCGCGGACACGAATTCCAAACGTCCGGACGGCTCGACTTGTCCGCGACCTGTTTCTCTGGCCGAGCGGATATAGTGTCCAAGGCTTATCGGACGCAGAAGTTCGACAATGGATTTTGAAATCATTGGAAGGCTAGAAAAAAAGCAATCGATGCGCGAAATTTCGCCAACCATAAGTCGGTTCGAGCGGCGTTAGCAACCGATTTTACGCGTCTGCAGATAAGAAAGCACGATTATCTGCACTGTATCGCCAACTCTCGCTTAATCAGCTGAGCTACGTTCGGGCGACTTCCCAGCCTCAATCCGGGCAGGCTCGATGGATTGGCTAGGGGGTGTCATGGGTTGATGACTTGGGGTATTCGGAGCGCCAATTGATGCATTCTCGGCAGGATATCGGGCCAGATTACCCGAACCACGCGAAGCGGTTTGCACCGAAAGCGGCGATCCCAGCGAAACCATGAGCGCGACGAAAGCTCATGCGTGTTCGGGGCGCGCAGTAGAGAAATTTGGTGAGGGCTTGCGTACGGTTCGCACGAAGAAAGTTGTGAGATAGAAAAAGCAGCGAAGATGCATTGCACAAGTTATTGCGGCGGCCGAGAATATGATCTAAGAGTTGCTACCTTTAAGCGAACTCTTTTTTGGGACTTTAATATGAAAAAGTTTCTGGGGCTTTTCCTGATCGCCCAGTTTTTCTTGCTTTCCGCCGAGGTCATGGCGCAGGGGCTTCCTGCTCCCTCGTACTGGAAGAATGAACGAGGTTCGGAACTGTTTGTTTGGTCCAACAACAACGGGGCAATACAGGGGGTTTTCACAAACCATGCTCAAGGGTTTGCGTGCCAGGGCATTCCTTACCCTGCATCGGGAGCCTTCGGTCCAACCGGCTTGTACTTTGTTGTTACTTTTGCCCAATGCAATTCCTTCACCCGCTGGGTCGGAAAGACTCACGGCTCCCAAATGCCCACGTCTTGGACGCTGTTCTACATCGACAAGAATGGTAGACCCAGTAAGTTGAAGGGCAAGGATACATTCACGCGCGTATGGTAGTTTGCGCGCCGACCCGAGGCACCTGCGTCCGCAGTGAACATTTTCTAAGTTATTGATTTTTCTTGTCGTAGCAGGTGTTTCCGCCACGTTTTGTTCACGGTCGTTCCACCGAATTCGTTGCGATTTCGTTGCGGCACCTCTTAAGGAGAACAACTCTCGCTGCCGGGCGTGAGCATCTTTGTGACGTGCATAGGGCAGCAACGTCGGTGTGCGCTGCATGCAGAAAGCGACGCCCGTACTCGCGGCGCAAGGGCATGAAAAGATTTCAACGGCAGCGATCGCCAAGGCTGCAAGGGTCTGCGCCGGGACATTTTACTTATACTTCGGGTCCAAGGAAGAACTGCTTGTCGAGCTCTTCAAGGGCAATATCGAAAGAACCTGGGACGATGCGTTTACGCTCGTTCGAACGCGCGATACGCTCGTTGAACAGCTCTCCTGCCTGCTAGCGAATACGACAGCAGGTCACGATCGAGATCCCGCGCTGTCCCGCATATTCTTCCGGGAAATTCTGTTTATGCAGCCGCCGGTTCTCGCAGCTGCATCGGACTTTGCCGCATCCGTACTCTATCGCCGGCCTTCTTCGCGCGTCGCAGGACCGCAACGAATTCGCTGCCGAGGTCGACCCAGCATTGCTCGCTCATGTCGTCTTCGATCTTGGTTTCAGTCAATGCTGCGCCATTACAGCGGCGCAGTCACCGCTGACATGCTGGCCCGTCGGCTGATCAAGGCCATCCGAATGATTGTCACGGCCATGTGCCCGGTGCGGCTTGAACGGGTTAGCCCGTGCGCGGCGGCTACCGCTTGTAGACTTTCGACGGCGTAGCTCGCATCAAGACCGTACATCGCGAAAGTTGCGACAATGACGCGCCAGAGAAAAGGCTCTCCCCGCCTAGCTCAACAGGCCCGTACTATTGGGCCCTGCGCAACGCGGACGGGATCATACTTAGGTAGCGGTTGCGCGGTTGGCGTGCCAGCAAATTAGCAGAGTCCGCGCGAGCGGTTGGTGGCGATGTTGTTCGGCCAGCGCGTGAAGAAGCTCGATGCTGTTCAACTCGCCTTGGCGCCGGAGACCTCAAGATCGCCATCGCAGCGGCGAAGAAGCTGAGGAGGAGAAGCACGATCCCCCGCACTGTTGAGATGTGTTTCCGGGGATGAATCAACAGCAGCGCAGTCGCGTAGGCAAGAGGGCTTATCGCCTTCTAAGCAGACTTCACTACCGGCCAGCGCCGGCGGGGATCAAGGCCGAGCCGGTGCGCGATCCGCTCCTCGGCAAGGCTGGCCTCGGCGATGGCCTTGCCCGCATCGATACCGGTCGCGCGGCCGGAGTCGAATACCACGTTGCCGTCGACAATGACGGTTTGAATGCTCCGACCGTCTGCGCAGTACACTAGATTTCGGACGACATCGTGGCGAGGCACCCACTCCGGCGTCTCAATGTCATAGAGGGCGAGATCCGCCGTCTTCCCCACCTCCACCGACCCCAACTCGTCGTCCCACAGCACAGCACGGGCGCCGTTGAGTGTCGCCATTTCCAGTGCCGTCTCGGCGGGGACCAAGTTGACGTCCATGCGCGCGTCCTTGAAGAGGCCGGCGGTAATCCCGGCTAGGAGGCTGGTCCATGAAGGCTCTGATTGCTCTCATCGCTGCTATTGCAGGCGTTGCTGTGACCCTGGCGCACCTAAAGGAAGGTGTGCTGCACTTTCACCTTCCTAAAGATCTGACTTGGACGACCGCGGGAACGCTGCTCTTTTCGGTTATTGCGCTTGTTATCGGCCTAGCTCACCTCCGCCATTCCATTAAAGTGCTGATGCAGCGCAATGTCATCTGCGCGGCTCTCGTAGTCGTGTTTGCTGTGTCCCTCCTTTCCCTTGTTGTGGGGGGAGCCTGGCTGTTTGGGATGATCTTTATCGATGCATTCCGTTCCGAGAAGCATATCGTGCTCGTGCTGAGCAGTGTGTGGGGCGGCGGTGCCCTCACTCTTGCGAGCCTCTTCATTCTCGGCGCGATCGGGGAAAAGTACTCGCCTGTCGGATGGGTTGGAGCGAACGATAACCGCGACCCGAATGCGCCGGCTCGTGGCCGATACCTATCTCAGTCCGAGAACATCAGAGCTTTACGGCCGACCAGTGCCTGCGCCGATGACGAAGTATGTGTCTGAACGACTTCGGCCTGATCCGATGAGAGAGCGCCCTTCGTCGTCACCGCCTTGACCGGCGCCTTCCATCAAGCTCAGTGCTATCGCGTCGATACTGGTTGACATGTTCAAAGCGGCGCATCGGCGAATCTAGGTGTCCTCTGGCAAATTCAGTTTGTATCGGGTGTGCCTGAGTTGGCCCGTTTTCGTAAACGCGCCCATTTCGACAAGATCTTGTAGGTCTCTTGTCGCGGTGGCGCGTGATGTCTTGGTGATGCTGATATAGTTTTCCGCACTCAGGCCGCCCTTGAACCGATCGATGCCTTCGTGGAACATACGCGCCACGACCTTTTCTTGGCGCTCGTTGAATTGACCGCGAAGGCGCTCATAGAATTTGGCCTTAGCGACGTAGAAATCGACCCGATTAATTGTGCTCTCTTGCGCTTCGAGAATCGTCAGCGCGAAATATTTCAGCCAATCGGTGATTTCGAGGTCTTTGTTGTTCCGCTCCAAAGCTTCGTAGTAAAGCCGCCGCTTGCGTTCGATCGTATAAGCGAGCGCAATGAGCGTCGGCTGCCCGAGATTTTCCGCCAACGACTTTTCCGCTATGGCGCGTCCGATACGGCCGTTACCATCCTCGAACGGATGAATGCAAACGAAATAGAGATGCGCGATACCGGCGCGCGTAAGGGCGGGCAGGGGATTTTTTCCCTCTGGCGCGCCGTCATTGAACCAGATGATGAACGCATCCATCTCCTTTTTCATTCTGTTGGAGGGAGGCGCCACAAAGTGAACTTTGGGCTTTCCTGCAATCGGTGTCACAACCTGCATCGGTTCGGGATGGGTGCGGTAGCCGCCGATGTCCTGGATTTTCCGATCGCCGCTCATCAGCATCTTGTGCCACTTGAACAACATGTCGAGCGTCAGCGGATCGGCGAATCTTTTATAGAGATTCGCCATCATTTCCGCGATGCCGTGCTCGGCTTCGTTGACGTTGGTATCGTCGCCCTCAAGTCCGAATTGCTGACGCAGCGAGCATTGAACGCTCTCGCGCCGCAGTATCTCGCCTTCAATTTCCGAGGTTTTTACCGCTTCGTCGCTGATGAGCTCGATTTTGAGCATGTCACGGTCGTCCTGGCCGACATGCTTGAAAGCGCCCAAGAACTCGCCGGATTTGACGAGAAACTTGGTTTCGAAGGGCTCTAAGAGCTTCGAATCAAAGGTGAATTTGGGCCAATCGGACTTTTCCCAGTTCCACATGAGCTATAGAAACCTCCGCTATACCTCAGAATAACTGCATTTATGAGCTATAGCAACGAATTCTATAACTCACGGGCCTGCTATTGAGGGACAAGCGGATGACGATGCTGCTTGGCATTGCATCACAACTCAGACGTGCTTTAATCTCGAACTCAATTGGGGCGTCAAACAAAAACTTGGAGACTCCGTTCGCCGGTGCGGCTTCATGCGGCCTAATTCATATCGACAGCACGGATGTGGGAACGACACTAACCGCGACTTTCTAAATTTTACCGGCGTCTCTGACACGGTTGTTGAAATCATCGTTCAGGCTCAGGGCAAACCGATCTCCATTGGAGTTTCTGGTGCGTGGGGCGCTGGCAAGTCCTCAATGATCAGACTCGTTCGCGCTGGGCTCGAACAGCGCGCCGAGGGCAAGCGGTCAGATTTCATTTTTGTTGAGTTCAACGCTTGGCTTTATCAAGGATACGACGACGCGCGCGCGGCATTGATGGAAGTTATCGCGACAGCGCTCGCAAAGGAAGCCGAACAGCGCAGGACCGGGCTCGAAAAAGCCAAAGAGCTGCTGCAACGCGTGAATTGGTTTCGCGCCGTGAAACTTGGCGCAGGATCGGCCTTAGCGCGTTCGCTCCGCCTACCGCGGACAGGAATACTTAATGAAGCCATCGAACTCGGGAAAAAAATTGCGATCGGAAATGCTGGCGCTGACGACATCGCTAAGGCCGAAGGCACAGTAACCGATGCCGCCAGCAAGGCATCGGGCCTGATCAAGCCACGCACCGAGTCCTCGCCGCCTAAAGAAACTCATGCGATCCGCAAATCGTGCGAGGAAACCCTCGAAGTAATGGGCACGAAGCTTATTGTGCTGATTGATGATTTGGACCGCTGCCTTCCGCAAACGACGATATCAACGTTGGAGGCCGTTCGCCTTTTCTTGTTCCTGGAAAACACGGCGTTTGTCATTGCCGCCGATGACTCTGTCATACGTCACGCTGTCCGCCGTCACTTCGATGGGATCGTCGATGAAGGCTTGGTGACAAGTTACTTCGATAAGCTCATCCAAGTTCCTATTCGCGTTCCGCCCCTGGGGACACAGGAAGTAAGGGCGTATTTGATGTTGCTGTTTGTAGAGAACAGCACAGGTGGCCCCTTTGCTCAGACCGATGGGGTTCCCTTGCTGCCGTGGCAGGTAAACGACGCCGAACGCAGAATAGCCGAAATCTGGGGAGCGCCTCTGGAAGAAGTCCAGCATGTACTTCACAACAATCTTCGTATGCTGGGCGGATTCAAGCGGTCGTCGCAACACCGACTATGTTTACTCATGGCAGCAACTCGTCAAGCGCTTCTGCCGGCGTTTGCCAGCCCAGAGTCTTTCTTGGTCGAGCATTGAGGGCCGCTGCCACGGCGGCGATTTCGTCAGCGCTGTGGATGCTCAGATCTGTGCCTTTCGGGAAGTACTGACGTAACAGCCCATTGGTTTGTGCCACGCTGCCATGGGCTTTGCGGGTCGCAGAAGTAGACTTGGCCACCCCCATCGATCTTGAGACGATCATGCTGAGCCATTTCGGCTCCCTGATCCCAAGTCAGCGAACGACGCAGTTCTTGGGGCAAGGTGATGATGGTGCGCGTAATCGCGTCCCGCACGGCTTCGGCCCCGTGTCCCGCGAGCGCAGGGCCGTTCTTCGTGCGCGGAGCTTCGCCATGCCCCGCGAGCCGGGGAAGATGCAATAGCATCGTGAAACGCGTCGTGCGTTCGACCAGCGTGCCGATCGCCGAGCTGCCAAGACCGAGGATGAGATCTCCCTCCCAATGTCCCGGTACCGTTCGATCGGCTGCTTCGGCGGGGCGTTGGCTGATCATGATCTCCGGCGAGACAAAGCCTTTCCCTCACCTGCGCACGCGCGCCCTGGGCACCCGTAACACGCGTCCTGTTCTCAAGCAGGCCGTCAGTTCGCGGCGCAGTACTCCCCGGCCCTGAACGAAGAGGGACTGATAGATGGCTTCGTGACTGATACGCATCGTCTTGTCGTCCGGGAAGTCGATCGGCAAGCGTCGGGCAATCTGCTCCGGGCTCCAAGCCCTGGCCCATCGTCGATCCTTTCGCGGGCCATGCCGGCGACCCTTCCACGGAACCGCGGGACCAGGAACGGGAGCGCCGCTCGGGGCCACGACGGCGCTGGCAAGTCTCTCCTCCACATAAGTGTGCAAGGTTGTGTTGAGCGCAAGCTTGGTTGGTTTAGGCCGACGGGCGGATCGATCCGCATGCCACTGGGCAGTCGTCGCCCGATACTCCAACCCGCCGCTGCGGGTGGCTGCATTGCGCCGCAGTTCTCGCGAGATTGTCGAGGCGGATCGACCGAGACGACGCCCAATCTCCCGGATGGAATGGCCCTGCACCTTGAGAAGCGCAATCTCTTCGCGCTCCACCAATGACAAGTATCGCCCGGAGAACGCCTTTGCTGAGGACTTGAACATCGCTGTGGCATGCCGCCCGCCTTTCGAAACCATCTGGTTCCTACAGGCTGTGACACCCCGGCTTCCAGCGCAGCATCTTCGCTGCTTTGCCCTGCGGCAATAGCTCGCCAGAAACTTCTCTGTTCATCCCGTCCAGCCACAGGCGGTCGTCCTGACGATGGTAATGGCGCTCGTCCAGACCGTGCCGATCGCCGCTTTCGAATGCTCATCGCAACCTCCAACTCCAGAGTGTTGCGACGACCGCTTGAATCCGCCTTGAACACCGCGATCGGAATGTTGGATCAGGCCGGCGCCAGGCCGCTGCGCCGAGATGGCCATCCGCAACGCCGTGAGTGGCAGTTCGGCACGCAAATGATCTTCCATTGCCCAGCCGACGATCCTGCGGCTGTAGAGATCCATGACGGCGGCCAGATAGAGCCAGCCCTGACCGGTCTCAATGTAAGTGATATCGGCGAGCCAGATCCGGTTCGGCGCGGCGGCGGTGAAGTTCCGATCGAGCAGGTTTGGGGCGATCGGGAAGTCGTGGCGACTGTCGGTGGTCCGCACCCGACGCGGCTGCGCCATGATAGCCCGAACGCCGTGACGGCGCATCAGCCGCTCGATGCGGCCGCGGCTCACCCCACGGCCCTGAGCCTTCAGCTCGATATGGATACGCGAGCTGCCATAGCGTCCACGGGTTTCGTGATGGACCCGCTTGATGTCGTCGACGAGTTCGCGGTTGGCGGCAGATGCCGGCTCTCCGGGCGCGAGCGCCAAGCATAATAGCCGGCCGGCGAGACCCCAAGCACGTCGCACAGGATCGTCACCGGGTAGTCGGCGCGGCGATCTTCGATGAAGCGGAATCTCATTTCGGTCCCCCAGCAAAGATCGCGATCGACTTCCTAAGAAACAGCCGGATTGGTGTCCCCCGAAATGGCCTGCAACACGAAGCCCAGCGATTTGGCCCGGCGCTGAAGGTTGGCAAGGACACGGCTGCGATATTGTTCTTCATAATAGTCGCCCCCCGGATCCTTGTAGCTCATGCCATGCCGGAGTGCGTTGTAGAACAGAACCGCAATCTTGCGGGCGGTCGCCGTCACGGCCTTCGACTTGCCCGCGCGCGAGGCTAGCCGCCGATAGAATGCTCCGAGCGCCGTATCGCTCCGCCCGACGGTTGTGGCTGCCAACCGCAACAGTGCTGCTGCCCGACTGGAAGATCTCCGTGTGCGCGAGGACAACACCTTACCGCCGGAGATTTTGTTGCCTGGTGCAAGGCACAGCCAGGAAGTGAAGTGCTTTGCGCTCGGCCATGCCTGCAGATCTGTGCCGCACTCACCGATGAGCTTCAATGCCAGCGATGGGCCCAACCCATGAATCTCAGTCAGATCGATGCCGAGCACACCGTACAGCGCGGTCCTGACATCGAAGGTAGGCGTGTTGACCTGCTTGGTCTTGATGCGTGGCTTAGATAGCTTTCCGGCCGGTCTTTCGCCTCTATTGTTTAGGGCCGCGATCAGGACCTCGAGCTTGCGGTCGCAGTCGAGCATCTTCGCCTGGTAGACGTCGTAGAGTTCCAGCGATTGGGTCAGCGCGAAGACATGTTCGTGCCGGTCGTTGCCCACAAGTGCCGCCCGGATCGTCTCGATGGATGAATGGTATCGCACGTCCCGATAGGTTGCCAAGACGTCAGGATTCCGCTCGCCTGCAACAATGGCTCGGATAATCCGCATGCCGGTCGCGCCCGTGATATCGGAGACCACATGATGGAGTTGCAGATTCATCTCCATCAGGGCCTTCTGCAAATGCTGGATATGGGCCGCGGCATATTCCACCAGCCGCTCCCGTTGGCGCAGATACGCGCGCAGAGTTGCAATCTCGGCATCAGGTCGGAAGCTGCCACGTAACAGGCCATAGGAATGAAGCTCGCGTAACCACGCGGCATCGCTGACATCGGTCTTGCGCCCGGGCACGTTCTTGGCGTACCGCGCATTGACCAAAATCACATCAAACCCGCGCTGCTCCAGGATCTCGTAGACGGGGATCCAATAGACCCCAGTGGATTCCATCGCGACGCTCTTCACGCCGCAGGCTTTGAACCAGTCCGCCAGATCATGCAGGTCTCGCGTAAATGTGCCGAAGGAGCGCACAGGCACGTCGGTGGAAGCGGGATTAACCGCAGCCATGTGCATCTTTGATCCGATGTCGATTGCGGTGGCCCCAACGTTGACCGGCTTTAGTTCCGGTCGGTCGCCGGTCGTCCTCTTGGGCATGGCAATCCTCCAATCAATGATGAGTAGGAGGGTCTGGGCTATGCCAATCGTCATCTTCCTAATCGGGATCGCCGCCAGGGCGACGTCACCACTCTCAAGTTCGCATACACCCATGGACCATGTTTTTTAACGGGGTTTGTGCCTCCAATAATCGAACGGCCGCTACCCTCCCAGCCGCAGAGGATAGCACAAGGCTGTTTCTAGGCCGCACAGGCGCGCCACGGTGCTGGACAGTTTTTTAAAATGTCGCGCTCCATGCGCAGCCGCTCGTTCTCTCGCTGCAAACGGGCGATCTCTGCCGCGTGGTCCGCCGACGGCAGCGTCGCCTGCGTTGTGGGGCGCCGCGCCGCCGCCGTCGGCTCCCGCCCACCCCGACGTCGTTCCACCCAACGCCGCAACACGGAATCGGGCAGGCCAAGTTCCTTGGCGACCGATCCGATCGAGCGGCCGCTCGAAGCCACCAGATCGACCGCTTGCCGCTTGTAATCGTCCGTAAACGACCGACGTTGACGTCCTTCCATCCGACACCTCCTGACTCATCGAGCCTACTACAGGTGTCCATCAATTCGGAGGAGGTTCAGCCTGTCGCAGGGTGCTGTTACAGATCAGCTTCGATCACGGCAAGCGCGACTATTAGCATCGCGGCTTTCCGTTTAATCGGGTTCACGCTAACGGCCGCGCATGGTCATTATCCATCACGGCCACTTCGGGCTCGCCTTCGCGGCGTCGTCAGGCTCCGATTCATCGGGAAGGATCGGTTGTTCACCGAAAGGACGGTTGATGATGTTCAGCGCATCATTCGCGGCGTAGACGCGATTGCGCGAGTAGCCCGTCCGTTCGGCGAGAATGCCAGCCTCCTCCAACTGTGCGATAGCCTGGTGCGCTTGCGGCGGGCTGATCTCGAGGAGTTCTCCGAGCCGTTTGGCGGTTAGGACCGGGTAATGGGGAAGCTCGTCGAGCGCGCGCGCGGCCGCCGATCCCTTTCGGAATTTGCGACGGCCCCTCCACAGTTCTGACAGTTCGGACAGAGCCGAGCGCGTTTTCATGAGCTCTTCGACGGTGCCGGTCACGGCCTCTGCCATAAAGATTATGATAGGCCGCCAGTCGAGGCGCTGCTGCGCATCCTTCAAGGAAGCGTAGTACGCGCCCTTCTTCGCCTCGATGTATGGAGATAGATAAAGGGGGACGTGCTTCTCGGCAGCCATCATCAGTGGAAGAAGAAGACGACCGACGCGGCCGTTGTCATCGCGGAACGGGTGGACCGCCTCGAAATGGGCATGCGCGATGGCCATTCGCGTAATGAAACCCTGGGTCATCTGCTGCATTCCCTCGTTGCGGAGGTAGTCGACTGTCTGAGCGAGGCAAGCCGGCACCTCATCGGGTGGCGGCGGATTTAGGCTTGAATAGGCGATGTTGCCGCCCCCTCCGATCCACACCACGCGCGTGCGGAGTTCGCCCGGAACGTCCTGGTAATCGGGATCATCTTTCATGATGGCGCGATGGAGACTCTTCAGGAGATCGATCGTGAAGACGCCATATCCGTCCTTCGCCGCCAATGGGATGAAATCGTCAAGAGCCACAGCGTAGTTGCGGACCTGGCGCGCGGCATCCTTTGCGTCGTCGCCGCCGGTCTCCTCGACCGAAAGGAGTTCATCGAGCGTACTTTGGGTGCCCTCGATCGAGGACGAACTGACCGCCTCCCGTCGGGTCAGGATTCGGCTGACAATGTAGGGGTCCTTCATCTGAGTCGCGATTGCGTCTATTTTCCCGAGCGCGCCCTGGGCATTGTCCAAGGCCTTCATCGCTTGGATAACTAAGACCCCGTGCTCCGGGGGAGGTGGTGGGATGATACCGTAGTGCGCCTCATACGGGTGCGGGAGCCGTTTCAGGGTCTCCCGGATTGTGTGGCTGAGATCGCTGCGCTTCATGGCAAAGCCTAGCTTGGAGCCTGCTTTGGTATTTATAATTAGGGTTTCTTATAAAAACCATAACAAAATCTGCTTTTTTGGCGCTCCCTTAGGGTTCCCCGAGATCTTGGGGAACCGGAAAACAAGCGAGCTGGTCGTCTCAGTGGTTTCAGCTCTGCCGTGCCATCCTAAATGCGGACAAGCCGCTTTCAGCGTAGCGAGGGGAACTGAGACCTCCGGCTCCGCGATCAATCATCCGACTTCATCATCTGAGCGGCAGGCCGGCAGGCCGACATCGCGGGCGCACGGCTACCCTTCGCGGCAGGGAAGTGAGTCGAAGCGCCGGCGCACGTCGCAGGAAGAAGAGGAGCTGAAAGCTCATCGGCGATAATCGACCGGGCCTGGTCGCCGGGTCATAGGTTCAAATCCTATCCCCGCAACCACCGATGCTTGCGATTGCAAATAGAGTCCCAGCCTCCGAAGGGAAGCCGGGGGTTCTTCTTGCCCGCCGCAAACCGCAGGATCGCAGCGAGGTCGCCGCGTAGCGCAATCGCGAGTTCTTCCGTCTCGAGCACGAGTGTCACCTGATTGACCAACGTCCGGAAAACCTCCGCAGCTTCGGCCTCGATGTCTGCAGCGCGGTGCCTGCCGTATTCGGGCGACCGGTTCAGCTTCCGGCAAGCGCAGGATTTTAGCGCTTGCTCAAAAAACCGCCTCTGTGCAAGACAATTGGTCCCTGTACGCGCAATAAGGGGAACCGCGCTGTGACAGTCTCTCTTGACGGCGAAATTCGAGACGGACGGCACTACATGCAGGTGCGTGTCTACTTTGAAGATACCGATGCCGGCCAGATTGTCTATCACGCGAATTTTCTGCGTTTCATGGAGCGCGGCAGAACGAATTACTTGCGCCTGCTCGGCACCAATCAGCAAGCGCTGCTCGAGGAAACGCGGAACGACGCCCCGGGCTTCCGCCTTCGTTGTCCGTTCGATGACGATCGACTTTCTAAAACCGGCAGTCTTGGACGACCTCCTTGACATTGTCACGGTCCCGCAAGAGGTGAGAGGCGCGTCGATTGGCTTGCTGCAGGAGTGCAGGCGCGGGAACGATCTGTTGGTCTCGGCGCGCGTACGGGTCGCGTTTATCTCGGGCGGAAAAGCGCAGCGCATCCCGAAGGCTCTGAGGCTCGCTATGGAAGAGCACAGGTAAACCTGCGTTTCGTTCACGCTTTAACGCTCCCGCGACCCAATGAAATCAATGCGTTGGCGTTCTGTTGCGACATCGTCAAGTCAGAGTTCGCCGTTCACTTTAGATTCGGGAGCTTCGCGCTGTCGGCAGAATTTACAGCGGCGGCCCCAGAGCGCTCGTCGAAAATTTGCTCTCGATACCCAGGGAGGCAAGTGCAATCGCGTGAACGCTCCATCCCTATAAGTGCGATAACGCCTTCCACTCTTTCTAATGGAATTCGCATGCGCCCGTCGCGAAGAGCGAGATACATCGCTTCGATGATAGGTTGGTCGCCGAGGACCGCGATGGCCGTTGGATGACGTAAGATGTCTAACGACCAGCCTGGATTTCGCGTTTTCAATAGCGCGCTGGCGCGGCTTCGTCCGCGCCGTTCATCGATAACCGGCAGGAAAAATCTTGCTGCCGCGATGGCGATCGTTGCAGCTTCGCCGTCGTCAAGGGAGGGCGAGGTAGACGTGAGTTCATGAAAAATCTCGTACTCGGCGTCGGTCATAGTGGCGAGCGTTACGATTCCACGCGTCACGAGATCAAACAGAAAGCGGTGCTCGCCGTTCTGCCGGCTCGTCTCGTGCTCCAGCTCTCCAGCCACGATCTCGGACACGACGACATCATTGGGAATGGACGCGAGGATGCGCTCGCCATATTTGCAAGCGTGAAGGTTGATCAGAACACTTGTGTCGAGAATCAGCGGATCCGCGATATCAATCAGGGAGCTTGTGCAACTCATCCGTGTCTCTTTCCTCAAGCTCGATCTGGTCGATAACGCCGCGAAGCTCCACTCGGCCCACCTTCAGCAGCTCCGCCAATTGTCCTTCCGACATGAGCTCGCGCTTCCAGGCGGCATGCGCCATCAGGCTCAGGCGGTGGGAGATGGGTCGGTCCGCGTCGCTCTTTGCGGGATCGCGGCGATCGGCCATTTCGCCGAGGACCTCTCGGACATTGTCATCGGTGATGCCGCCGTTGTTTTCGAACCATGCCCAAGTGCCTTTCTTGGCAAGGCCCAATTCCTCGAGCCGCAGCCCGCAGGCTTGGCGCGAGATATTATATTGCTGGGCGAGGAGAATGATCAGGCGCCGGGTCGTTTTGCCGGTGATCTCCTTCAGTTGGCGGAAGCTTTCCGAGAAGCTCTCGGCTGGCGTCAGGAATGCACGGCCAAAGACGTTGGCATAGCGTTCATCGCGTGAGAGGAACTTCTCATCGTCTTCGAGCACTTCGGGAATCCGACGGGTACCATAGAAGTGGCCGACCTCATGCGCCGCGGACTGGATGCGCCGCGGCAATGGGTGGTTGGCGTTTAGAAGTATGCAGGCGCCGACACTTTCATCGTAGGTGAAGAGGCCAGCAACCTTTGAACTGGATGAGAGACGACGCTGATACAATCGGATGCCAAGACCCAGTTCGATGACCGAGAAGATGTCGGCGATCGGCCCCGGACCGAGACCCAGCCAGTCGCGCAATTCCTTGGCATGCTTTTCTGCGAGGGCCGCAACGTCGCCCTCGTTTATACCGTGTTCCGGGGGGTAATTTCGACGTCGCTGGATGCCGAGGATATTCTCCATTTCAACGTCCGCTTTAATCAGGTCGTTGAATAGCTGAACGGCTTCAGTGGTGTGCGCGTCCTCCGTCTCCCGCAACTTGCGGAACCGAGGCATCAGATCGGTATGCACTGCCTCGCGGCGGAGGAGGGCGTTGACCGATACGCCGTAGTGGCGCGCGAGCGTCTGGATTTCCTGGATGCGCACACGGCGCACGCCCTTCTCGATGGATACAAGGGTGGGGCGGGACATGCCGATGACCTGGGCCGCGTCATCCTGGCGGACGTCTGCGTTCTCCCGTGCTATCCGCAGGCGGCGTCCTATTTCCTGTGCGCTCAGCTCATTCAGATCAGCCATTGCGCCCTCCATCCATCCAGCTTTTCAAAAAGCTTTGATCTCCTTGCGCGGACAAAAATGCCCGCCATTCCTCGGCATGAGTTACCAACATCGTCCTCAGTTTCTTCAGAGTGTCTTCGTAGTTTTCCGCTATCGCAGCTGAGATTTGCGAGGCGTGAACGCGAATGTTCTCGTCAGGCAAGCCGCTCATTTCCGCGAGATGCTGCAGGTGACGCGCACCGACGCTTCCGTATTCGACCATGATGTCCCGATCAGCCTTTTGGGGTATGACCGACAAGGCATCGGCCGCGTCAGAAGCGGCAAGGTCGGACACGATATACGTACCAGGCGCCTCGTTAACGCCAGCGGCATGCAGGCTGAGGCGTCTCAGCAAGCAAGCCGCGCACAGGCCACACTGCTTCCTACCGCCCACATTGACGACCCGGCGCGTTTGCCAACAGGAATGGGTACTCGTCAGATGCTGTTCGGACTTTCCGATCATGTCCAGAAACGCGCGCAACGTCTGACCTTTCGTCGACCAGAGGCGTGGCTGCTCAAACCGCACTCGGTAGCCCAGCACTGCCTTGATGAAGCGCTCCATCTTCCGAAAGAACGTCGGATGGTTGCGATAGTCGGCGTAGATGTTGTGCAGCGGGAGAAGTACCGGCCCAAGCGCGCCCTGGCCGCTCTCCGGAACAATGACGCGCGTCACGTTTGAGAGCTGTGCAGCAATCGCCGTCACCGCCGCAAACTGAAATCCCCGCGAGCGGAAGCTGCTTTCGTTCCCGCGATATCCCTTCACCTTGAAGGGAATCTGCGTGAAATAACTATCCCCGTTTTTGCGCCGCTGGCGATTGCCCGCGACCCGGATACACAGTGCCTCAGCCTCGCTCCCGCTCAGAGCGGAGACGGCACGCGAATCCAAACCATCGCTGTAAGCGACGGCGAAGGTCTTGGCCTTGCCGAAGTCCAACGGCATCTGCCGCGTGCCGATCGGCGAGAGGTTCTTTGCCTGGACAAAGGTCAATCGCCATGCGTCGCCGGTCAGGTGGTTCAAGACGCCGTGCAGGGCCTTCAGAACCTCCGGCTTCTGCCAGGCCTTAAGGTCGATGACTGGGATCGCCACATCGAAGGTTCGGCGCCAGCCCAACGGACGCTTCCAACGCCGGTCAGCGAACTCGATGGCGGCGCAGAGAACAAGCATATCGTAGTGCAGCGGCTCGAAGCCCTTTACGTCAAAGCTATCCAGAACCGCCGGATTAAAGTAAATGTGACGGCCGACCTCCGCGATCACAGCACCCTTCGGGAGGGTGCGGCGGCTGCGCTTCTGTCCCTTCTCGATAACGATCAAGCGCTTTTCTTGCATCGGTGAGTATTTCGGATTGGCGCTCACTCTTCGGGCCCCTCATCTACGCCGGCTTTCTTCTCAACCGTCTGCCTGAACGCGCGCTTGTTGCCGGTGGCCAAGGCGTCGCAGAGTTCGCTGGGCTTGATGGCAGCGAACGTCTCGCGGTTCCGCTCGATTCCCTTCTGGTAATCTTCGCGGCTCATGTCGCCGAGCTCGCGGGCACGAATGCATTCTTCGTCGAGCCGGTTTTTGATGGTGCCGATCCATTCTTTTGTCGTGCTGTCGAGCGCCTGATCGAGCGCCTTCTCGGGAGGGAGTTGATCCCGGAGATTCGCAATCAGATGTCTTTGCAGGGTATCCGCCAGTGGCGACGTTGGATGAGTCTCGAAAATCGTTTCGACCGCCGTGACCGGGTCTAAGTCCATTTGGGGGCGGTCGGCATGAGCTTTGAGTTCATCGAAAAGGGGACTGAACGTCTTCATGTCCACGTCACCGATCATGCTGTGGCACGCCTGCGTCGTTCGCTCCTCACGGCTCGTGGCGTCGCTGACCAGGTCTTGGCCATAACGCTTCCAGCTGCTGGGCAACTCCGCATTTCTGAATGGTCCATCGCTCATGGCCGCCTCCCATGTCGGCAAAATAGTAACAAAATCTAACAATGTCAATTTACAGCGTAAATTATCTGACATTGGAGATCCGTCTAAGGAAACCGCTTAATTCGTCTGATGCGGTCCTTTCGCGGGGCGGTTTGTTCTAGAAGTGCGCCGGAAGGGGTAATATTTAGCCCATACGGCGCGTTTTCGCCATCAAAGGGACGGCCGATCGGCCCTTTTCCAGGAAGATTTGTTGACAAATTTGCGTCAGACTGGCTATTTATTACCCGCCTTGGCGCAGAATTGAAGACTTATGCAACCCCGCCAGCACAAAACGGCCAGCTTCCTGTCGGCTCATCCGGTCTTCACCCGGGCTGAGTTCGCGGCGGCCTTCGGCCATCCGGCGAGCGCGGCCAATGTCACCAGCCTGCTTAGGCATCACCTGCGCGCTGGCAACATTAAGCGGGTCAGTCGCGAGGTGTTTGCCGCAGTGCCGGCCCACATGGCGGCGGAGCGGATGGTGATCGACCGCTTCGCCGCGGCGAGCAAGCTGCGTCCCGATGGGGTCCTGGGATTTCACTCAGCCCTTGAGCTGCACGGCATAGCCTATTCCGAGTTCAACGAGGTTCAGCTTATCAGCGCCGGACGGACCGAACGCGTGGACCTGCCATTTGGTGCTTGCCGCTTCGTCACGCCGGCGAAGGCGTTGGCGGCGACAGGCAAGGCCAACTACCTGACCGCGACTATGGACCGGCAGGGAGTGACGGTCCGTGTGACGGCGGTCGAACGCACGGTCGTCGATGTCCTACATCGGCCAGAACTCGCGGGCGGCGGCGAGGAAGTTCTGAAGTCGCTGGATCTGGTGCGCTATCTCGATCCGGCGAAGGTCGCCGACTATGTCGAGCTGCTGGATAATCGGTCGCTCGCCTCGGTTTCCGGCTGGTGGCTCGAGAAGCGGCGCGCCGCGCTCGGCGTCTCCGACGATGTCCTGGCGCGCCTGCGAACACGGCTTCCACGATCAAAGCATTATGCGCTGGGTGCGGAACCCGGTCATGCGGTGCTCGTCGAGCCATGGCGCGTGCTTCTCCCAGCGCAGGCGGTCGACGCCGCCTTTGAAGGCGTTTGATGGTCGCGTCGCGAGAAACGCTTCAGGACATTGCGGCCGAGCGGCAGCTCCAGCCCGCGACGCTGGAGCGTGTGATCCGGCTGATCGACATTCTCGATGCCTTCGGCGCCGACACGCTGATCGGGCCGCGCGTCGCCTTGAAGGGCGGCACGGCACTCAACGTCTTTCATTCCGATCTGGACCGCCTCTCTGTCGATATCGACGTCAACTATGTCGGCGCGGTCGACAAGGAACAGATGGACGCCGACCGCCCGGGATTGGAAGACCGGATCGAGCGCTTGATGGAATCGAAAGGGTACGTCGCGCGGCGTGAGCCGTCCGAGCACGCTGGCGGCAAATGGATTTATCGCTACGCCTCTGCGCTGGGCGGCGCGGGGACCATCGAGATCGATATCAATTATCTCTACCGCGGCCCGCTCTACGGCGTGGATCGCATGCCATCGGTGGCAATCGGATCCTACCAGGCCACGAATGTTCCGGTCCTCGATATCCACGAGATCGTCGCCGGCAAGATGGTCGCGCTGATCACGCGGCGCACCGCGCGCGATCTGTTCGACGCCCACCGGATCATCGCCATGCCGTCTCTCGACTGGGCGAAGATCAAGGCGGCCACCTTGATGATCGGTGCGAGCGCCAAGAGCTTCGACTGGCGCACAGCCTCGCCCGAGGAGATCGGATGCGAGGTCGGCGACATTACCGGCAAGCTGACCATGTGCCTGCACGATCGGTATTTCGACAGCTTTGGCGGCCCAGCAGCTTGGATCGAGAGCGTCACGACCGAATGCCGGGAGAAGCTCGCGCCGCTGTTTAAGTTCACAGCGGGGGAGGGCGCATTTTTGGATGCCGTGCTGGACCGGGGTGAGATCGCCGCGTCTTCTCTGGAGGTGCCAGCAAACGTGCGCGCCTCGATAGAAGCCAGTCCGGCCCTGCGGTGGAAAGCGCAGAATGTCAAAGCTTGGAAATCTGGCGACAAGTTGCTGGCGCCACGTACAAGACGAGCAGCGCGGCCACGTGGAGAGACTCTAAAGCGTTTCACAGTTTGATTGAAGCGTATCCAGCGTTTGCGAAATAGTTGCTGCATTCACCTGCCTGGATTGTGCTGACGAGACCGCCGATGTGGCGCCAGAGCTCATCGACGGTGCGTTCCTGGGCCGCGCGCATCCAGTGCTTGATCTTGGCGAAGGCCTGCTCGATCAGGTTGAGGTCGGGTGAGTAGGGCGGCAGATACACAGCCTTGCGCCTGCGGCCCTGATGATGCGGCGCAACTCTGCGGACTTGTGGCTCCCGAGATTGTCCATGATGACGATGTCGCCTGGTCCGAGACATGGAATGAGCAGCTGTTCGACATAGGTGCGGAAGCACTCGCCGTTGATTGGCCCATCGAATACGCAAGGCGCGGTCAGTCGGTCGCAACGCAGCGCACCGAGGAACGTCATCGTGCGCCAGTGGCCATGCGGCGCGAAGCCGCGCAGGCGAGCGCCCTTGGGCGCCCATCCACGCAGCGGAACCATGTTGGTCTTGATCCATGTCTCATCGATAAAGACCAGGCGTCGCGGATCGAGGCTGGCCTGCCACGATCGCCAGCGGCGGCGCCGGCGGAACGGCCCTGTTCAAGAGCGAACAGCGTTCTTTGAACCGTAGCCCCTCGCGACGCAGGAACAGCCAGACCGCGTTGTGCGAGACCTTGACCCCGCGCGCCGCCAGTTCGTCCTTCAGCGCGTGCAGCGTCAAATGCGGCGTCTGGTTCAGCCGCTTCCGGCATGCTCCGCGATCGGCCCTGGATCACAGCCTCGGCTCTCTCCTGCGCCGCGTCCAGGATGCCTTGCGCGATCTCCACGTCTTCCAGCGGCAAGTGATACTGATCTGGCCGCAGCTTCTCGGACTTCGCGCCGAACTTCTCGCGTCTCAATTCCCCGAGAAATGACCTCCAGCCGACGTCGCGCTTCCTCCGATGCCGCCAGTGCCCCCTGATGCTCGCTCAAGGCTGCCTGCGTTTGCGCCAAAGGCGCCTTCAGGCGTTCGTTTTCGTTGAGCAGCGCCGCAATGCCCATTTGACGCGCTTAGCCGCAGATCATCAAGATGGAAGGCGATTTATCACATCCTGAAACGCGGATGCAACCCAACCAGCCCCGCCACGACGGCCGCCAGAAAGGACTTGAAGCCTACGTGGCGTCAGGTTGTACAGTCTAAATCGTACGAGTGGTCATCGTCTCAGACGCTTCGTGATCGCAAGCAGGGGTTTCAATGTCTCGAGTTCTAAGGTGCGCGCGAGTTTGTTGCTGCGCGAGCCTGAATCGAAGTCGGCTCGTACGGAATGTGGCGGCGGTCAATTGGAGCTGAGGCAGCACGTGCAGTTCGAGATCAAATCGGGGCGCTTTCCGCAGCCGGGCGGCCGCAAGTTCAAATCCCGATGTGTCGTATGCCGCGCTTTCGCGCAGGGCGCGCCAACGCTGTTGCCTTCCGATCGGGCAAATATCTGTCCTTCCCTGTCTCCGGCTGTTGTGAGTGCAAGCCGCGACGTGAATCCATGCCTTTTTATGAAGGGACCGTCGTTCTTTGGCGCGCGGCCACCTGCTGCCCAGTTCGTCTGCGGCAGCTAAGGCTGGGGCTGGTGTGAGTAATGCCCGAACTCGGAGCGGGGCGCGACGACTGTCCTCTTGTTCTGGTTGCCGATCTCGGCAATTGGCTTTCTAAAGCTGGAGTCTTTGTGGTCAGCGCACCCAAGTGGGCTCTGGGGCAGCTATGAAGAGTCATCTCATCTAGGGAGAGTGGTATGGAACCTAGCTATAACGATCCGAACTATTGGACGCGTTGGTACGATGACCAGCAAGAGCTGCTGCGTGCGCGGCAAGAGTCGGATAATGAACCTGCGGATCAAGCTGGCTTTGAGCAGCAGTTGGGCGAGCTGCAACTCGGCTTCCCTGAGGAGAGTTCCGCTGAGCTGAGTTCGCCCGATACTCGACCCGCAAAGGCGCACGACGGTATCCCGCGCACTGACGTTGGCGGTTCGATGTGGATGCCGCCGCTGTCCAACCTTCGGGATAACTCGTTCAACAGCACGCGCTATACAGCACCATCGGAACCGGAGCCCGTCGAGCGGACAAGGAATAAGAGCGGAGGACTGTTTTCTCGCGTTAAATCAGGGCTCGGCAAAGGCTTCGGAGGAAGTCGCGATGAAAAGTCGATCGGTGGCCCAGCTTCGGATGTGGTCTATTCAGAGCTTCGTATCGATTGCTACAAGCGCAGCCGCGCATCCGAAGAGGACGCGGCCCTCATTTCCGAGTTCGCGCGACGGGCTGCAGGCAGTTATGCTCCCAGTAGCATTGAGAAGATGGCGCAACATCTGGGCCGGTTCTGCGACTTTTTAAAGTCCAACAATTTGACACTGGCTAGCCTGCTTGAAAACCCTATTCAGTTGAAGGCCCATGCGAATGAATTTGTGAATGCGGGGGGCATAAAGCGAGTGCATACCGCATTGGAAGCGCTTCGGAAGTCCCGCGCCGGCGAGTTGTTGTCTCCTCCTCCTTCTCCGCCGCCCCTTACCGGAGACGCGCTACTCATTCGCCAGTACGCGGCAGCAGCCCGGGCACATAATGTTCCCGGCAATACCTTCAGAACGCATACGGATGTTCTTACGCACTTTGCTGAGTGGCTCACAGCCAAACAGAAGCCATCCCTGACTTCTCGGTTTCGAACTGACGAATTAGCCGAGGACATCATGGCCTACGGCGAGGAGAATGACCACAACGGCCGCCTCTTTACGGCCCTGAATCATCTCCGAAGGCTTCGGCCTGACGGGGGAGGGTTCGAAACACTCGGACCGGGGCCACGCGTCATCGGGCGCCGTACTTTGAGTGCTTATGAGAGCGACGCCGGCATCATCGACGGCGCCACTGACGTAGCCTTGGGCAGGCTTGGACCTGAATCGACTGCCAAAGAGAGGGCGCCTATCCTCAACGTCGCTAGTAATCAGCGCAAGCTTAGTGACTGGCTGAAAAGAGAGGGCAGGGAGAGCATAGAGAGTCGACTCAACGGCAGTGAGGAGCAGGAGAAACAATTGCAGAAAGATATCTCGGAGTTCAAGCGAGACATTGGCTATCCGGCAATCAGCTTGGGGATCAACAACCTTCGGGGGTACCTACGCGGCGAGCTCCAGCACGGGCTTCATCCTCTTCATCCTCGCCGGCTTCATCCTTATGACGACGACGCCAGCATCATCGATGGCGTGGCCAAGGAACAGCTAAGCAAGCTCGGATCCGACCCGGCTTCCCAATCGAAAAAGAAAGATGTGCGGAATACTGCTTCGGCGCAACGTAGCTTCAGTGATTGGCTCCGAACCACGGGTAGAGAGAGCATAGTGAGTCGAATCAACGGCAATGATCAGCAGCAACGGTCGTTGAACGTAGATTACCGGGAATTCACCCAAGCCAAACGGAGCGTCTGCCTGAGTTTGAACAAGCTACTCAACCAGCTTGGGCCGTACCTACGGCTCGTCGAAGCAAACAGAGCGCTGGGTGTGGCCTTCCCTGAGCGGCCGAGTCAGGAATCGCCGCTTGCCGGGTCGAGCTTATCGTGGCCGCGAGTGCCGTCCGACTTCGACCCGAGCGAGTGGCTGCCGCTCGCGCCAGCTTGGTCGCCGCGAGTGCTGTCCCCGTCCGAATTCAGCCTCGGTGATTTGCCGACGCCGCCTGACTTTGGTCCAAGTGAGTGGCTGTCGCTGTCGTCCGACTATGAGGCGAGCATGCGGCTAATTCCGGAGGCCGCGCCAGCTCGGTCGTCAGAGATCTACCGCGGTCTTAATTCTCTGGTTGATCTGCCGTCCACACCGCAGAATCGGACGTCAGAGATCTACCGCGGTCTTGATTCCCTGGTTGATCTGCCGTCCACGCCGCAGGAGATGCGTGACGATGCTCAGTCTGCGCTGGCGCCTAGCTCCGGCGTCAGATCGCCGTTCTTCATCGGGCCATCAGGCGCACCTCAGGAACTAGAGGATATCGGACATCTCGTCGGTAGGGATTGGCAGCATGGTACCCAGCCGGTCCCGGATTTCCTGGTTGATGTGCTGGACAATAGAATGCTGTTGCCGAATTTGCGCATCGTTCCACAGCCGGTCTCTATCAACGGTGAGACCTACTCGATCATGTTGGGACCGCGAGGGCGCCTCGATGCTCAATTTATCCATCATCCTCGTCCATCCTCGGCTCCGGATGCTCAGATCGGCGCGTTGGCTACGGGGGCCTCTTCTTCCCGCGACCGCAGCGGACGGGTGCTCGACGCCGAGCAATGGCTGGGTGACGAGCATATCCAGCGGGATTACGAGCTCCTAGCGCAGGAGCTGGGGCGGAGTGATCCGAATCTCGCCACCCGGACGCGGTTCGTGGATCCCCTGATCGCCTTTCAGCTGAGCCATGGCGCCGATACCGACGCGCTACGCGCGCTCCATCGCCTTGTCGATGATCGGAATGGTAACGATATAGTCGATTTCCTGTTCTTGCCAGTTAGCGATGCCAGCCCTACGGACCGCGCTCGCCGCGGCGAACATTGGTCGCTGCTGCTGATTGATCGCCGCGATCGGGAGAGGCCGGTTGCCTATCACTACGACTCCGCCCGGGGATTCAATGATCGGCCTGCAGGACGGCTCGCAGAACGGCTGGGCGCCAACCTGCAAGCCGCCAGCATGCGCCAGCAGAATAACGGTTATGATTGCGGCGTCTTCGTAGTGGATGGGACCCGAGCGCTGGTTAGCCGATTGGCGGTAAGACGGCAGGTAGATGTGAACCTCGACAATCTCGTCGTCGATCGGCGGGCACTGCAAAATCGACTGAGGGGCTGACGCCGGCTTCGACTGATCGTGCGCGCCCAGCTGGTTCGAGCGGCTTCTCGCCGACCCGACCAGAACGCGCAATCAGCGCCTCGCAGAGCATCATGGTGGCTCACAATGTGGAGCGGATGCCGGACTAAGTCCGGTCTCTCGACATTGTCCTATCATCTCGGCGTCGACCTCTCGCGCTTCCCGCAGGATCAAGTCCTGCCTGAGAATCTCGATGTCCCCGGTGTCGAAGGGCACTATCGCGAGGTCGCCGAGCCGACGCCGAGCTCAGGCTTGAGTCTCGCCGACCTGGGACAGCGCTACGGTGCGGGGAGAACCACCAGCGGATTTGCCGGCACGCCCGGTACGGTGGCCGATCGCATGCAGGAGTGGTTCGAGGCGGGCGCCTGCGACGGCTTCATGTTGCAGGTTCCGTACCTTCCAGGCGGGTTGGAGAGCTGGTCCACGGCCTCGTGCCGGAGCTGCAACGTCGTGGCCTGTTCCCCACGGAGTACGACCAGCCCGAGCTTGCGCGATTCTCTCGGCTGAGCTGGGCCAGGCCGGCGGGCTGATGGTCGCCGGTGGCCCCGACGCAATGTTCTTCAGTTTCAAACACTCCCATAATACGCAGCGCACCCTTGTGATCGTGCGACGAATGTCCATTTTCGGCCTGAAAAACCCCGGGGCACAACCAGTAAGTCATTGATAGTGCTCAGCGCGCAGACTCTCAATCAGTGGCCCGATCGGTGTCCATTCATGCAACAAGCTTAGGAATCTCCTGTTCAATCAATCGCAATAATCGGGTGTTGCGCCTCCCCGCAACCAAGCTTCAAGCCCTTGAAAACGTATCGTTTTCGAGGGCTTTTTGTTGTTCGAGTTTTGATCCCAAATTTCGTTCATGGAAGCGCCCGTGGAAGCGGCAGAAGGAAAGTCGCAGCGTAAGATCGACGGGGTTGCGCGCGACGAAATGACTCAATTGTGATCGGAGGCCCACTGGGAGCGCCGCCATCCAAGGTTTTGCTGCGCCGACTTTGCCCACTCCACAGCTGCACTACGATTTGAGGGCGGTTAGAGTCTCTTCGGGCGCCAAATTGCCACCATTCAGAATAAGTCCGCGAACCCAATCATTATGTGGCCCTGAGATCCTCCAACAATGACGCGGCTAACGCTTCTTCAGCAATGGAGAGCCGATGTTGCTGCATGGCCGTCATTAACCTTTCGTCCCATAACGCGGGCGCAGCCTTTCCCGTGAGAGCCTGTCCAAGACATGAGGTCTGTTCGACGGCGGACTCGTAGTCGCTCGCCCCAAAACGCCAGGGTTGGGCGCCGTGCTCGCGCATGACGTGGTTGCCGATCCGCACTCCCGGCCAATCGAAATCGCCATGATAGAAAAGCTGCGCCCGCGCTTTAGCCAGCTGCGACAGCAGGCATCGCTGTGCTGCGGCGGGCATGCCGTCAGTGCAGACTAGCGGCGCGCAATCGGAGCCCCAGTGATCCGCGGCGATTGCGACCAGGTTGGGATTCTCACAGACATAGACCTTGCGATCCGCCACGTCCCACGACGGTGGAGACCGCAACAGCGACCGCAGCGAAGCGTAAACAGGCTCTCCCTGCGACTGACTGTAATTTCCTGCATCGCGCATGGGCAGGTTCAGGAACAGCACCGGGCGAGCCAATTCATTGACCAGCACGCCGGCCTTGGCCCACACGTCGCGGTCGCGCTCCGCACCACCGCCCGGCTCCAGCTCGCCGTCTCCCGTTGGCTCGCTATCGACGTCATCATTGTTGTAATCGGTTCGAGCGATTACCTGACGCCAGACCGTCAGTGCCAGGGTTGCCGTGGGCTGGCCGATGTCGAGCGCGTGGGCGTCGCCCAGCACGTCGGCGGCCAATTGCGAACGTGTGATGCCGCTCGCGGGGAGGCATTGCAATACCGCTTCGACACGGCGACAGAGTTGGAGCGCCGCCGGTGGGCTCTGTCGTGCAAGGCGCTTGAGAAGCCCGATGCCCGCCGGAGCCTGCAGCAGTCCGATCAGTTCGCGGTGAGTGCAGCCGCCCAGCACATCCGACCACATTGTTTGCAGCGCAAGGCGCGTCGTGGCGAGATTCGAAATCGGGCCATCGAGTTTTTCAAGTGCGTCGCGCAGCGAAGCGGCGATGCCGGCATTCTGGAAAGCGGTGTCGACGAGGCGAACGTCGACTTGTAAGGATTTGGTGTAACGGAGCGGACGACCAAGCAGCGAAGCCAATGCAGCATGTTCCTCCGCGGTGAGCTTGCCGATGCGAAAGTTTTCAACCGTGGCGTCGAGCGGTGCCCGTTCGAAACGCTGACGCAGGCGCTTGCGCAGCAAGGCGTAACGGTCGCCACCAAGTAGGCGTTGCAGGCGTGGGTCGGTCGAGGAGATCATGTCGGCGCAAACCTGCGATCTGGATCGTCTTCGCGTGTCTTGGCGCGACCGTCCCAGCTCCAACGCGATACGAATACCGCGTCGATGCCTTCACGCCGCTGCAACTGGCAAATGGCGACGCCGGGCAGTTCGGCATAGCAGGCCCATTCACGCTCGCTGGTGATGACGAAGTCGAGATCGAACTCGCGGATCAGCCCCATGCAATGGGCGCGCGCGATATCATCGATGCCGGCGAACGCTTCATCGAGCAGCATCAGGCGCGGCGCCAGCGCGTAGCTGCCCTGACTGTAGAAACTGGCGACCGCGGCGAACAGCGGCACGGTGAGGCCGAGCGCCCGCTCTCCGCTGGAGGCCGGACCGGAGAGTTTGCGCCAGTGCCCGTCCTGCCAGCGCTCGACGCGAAAGCGGTGCCAGCGGCGATAGTCCAGCGCGCGGGCGAGTTGCTCGATCAGGCTGCCGCCCACGTCCTTTCCGACGCCCGAATCGGCGCGCTCGCGCTCGGCGGCGATGCGCTGCTGCAACATCGCGCCGACCACTCTCCGGTCGTCAGCGGACCAAAGGTCTGCACTGGTGTTGAGTAGGCGTTTGCGCGCTGCTTCGAGGCCGACCGGGGCACCTTCTTCCTCCGCCAGCGGCTGCCACAGCAGACGATAGCGTACCCCCGTGGATGTCGGGCGATCGTGCAATTCTTTATTGATCGCATCGCGCTGAGTTTCGGCCGCCTGCAGCAGGCGCTGCACTTCGGAGGCGATTTCAGCCTGCAGATGGTTCTCCAGCACAGCGCGCTCGTTCGCCGTCAGCAGTTCACTGCGCTGGGCGATCTCTTCGGCGAGGCGCGCGGCAAGGCGATCCGGCGGTTCGGGTCGGTTCTGGTAGACGACGCGGACGATAAGCCCCCAATCGCTCTGTTCTGCGTGCGCCTGGTGGCCGAGTGCGCTGAGGGCGCGTTGCAGCTCCGTCAGGTCTTCGCCGATCTGCCGTTGCAGGCGTGTCCAGGCGTCGTCGTCGTCCTTGAGTTCGGATAAGGCCTGTTCAGCGCGACGAGCCAGAGTAAGCGCGGGGTCGATCGTCCACGGGCCGCCCATGTCAGGCAGGTCGGCTTGCGGTAGCGCAGCCGCGAGCAGGCCGGTGGCCGCGAAGTGCTGGAACTTCGCGATTGCTTCGGTGCGCGCGTCGCTGCGTTGTCCGAACATATTGCTCGCAGTCGCTGCCTGTTCGTGCGCGACCGCGCGCGCCTCGCCGGACCTGCTCAGGACGTCGCGCGCGAGCGTTAGTGCGGAATTGCTGGCCTCGACGGCGGTGCCGGCATCGGCCAGCCGCCGTTGCAGCTCCTCGACCTTGGTGCCGACGGAACCGCGCAACACCTCGAACCGGACGGCGGCTTCTCCCGCCTCAATGCGGGCAGCCGCAAATTGTTCATCCTGCTTCTTCAGATCGTCGCGGGTTTCGTTCTCGCGGTTGCGTTGCCGCTGCAGCTCGGGCAGCGCCAGACGCACCTCGTGAACAGCCTGGGCGAGGCGGAGTTGGGCATCGTGATAGTGGTTCAACGCCATCTCGACCGCCGGTATTTCGGCTGATAATGCGGGAAGGCGCAGATCGGCGGCATCGGCCGCGAGTCGTTGCCGCACCGTCTGCAGGGCTTGTGCGGCCTCTTGGCATCGAAGATCGGCCTCGCTCAATTGCTGGCGGGCGGTCTGGGCCTCGCGCGCACTGGCGGCCGCAGCAAGATGGGCGTTGCGCAACGCCTCTTCGGGGGGAACCAGACGCCATTCATCGGCGGCTTGGTCCTGATCGCGCGTGAGTTGCGCGTCCATCGCCTGGACCGCAACGAGTTCATCGGCGATTTGTGTTAGGCGGCTGGCCACGTCGGCCAGTCGCTGCTTGCGGGCTGCGGCGCGGGCCGCATGGCCGATATAGACCGCCGCTGGTTTGGCCCAGGCGCCGACCAGCGCGGCGAGCCGAAAGCGACCGTCGGGGGCGACCCAAGCTTCGCTGTCCGCGGGATCGTCATCGGTGCAGGCGATGCCGGACAGCAGGCGTTCGACGAGTGCGGCCGGTACCGCGCTATCGGCGGGCGTGTCAGCGTGCAGCCAACCAACGAGCGAGAGCGCATGCGACCGTCGCCGCAGCATCTGGGTGTCGTGCAACAGCTCCACTCCGTCGCCAGCCTGCAGGTGGCCGTCGGGCGAGACCCATGCGTCGAGCAGGCCGGCGGCTTCAAGCGCGGCCTCGAGGCCGGCGCGCTGAGCGGCCGTGACCTCTTCGCGAAAATCCACCAATTGCCAAAGCGGCGCACCCTCGCGTGCATCTCTGGCATCGGCGCTGCGCGTATGCGGGTGGGGCGGCGTCGCATCGACGCCGGCTTCGAGACGGCTGCGTTCGTCTTCGAAGGTGTTGAGCTCCGTCTCCAGCGTCTGGCGTTGGCCATCGAGCGACACGCGACGCTGCGCCAGACGCAGACTGGCGTGCTGCTGCGCCGTTTGCAGGCAATGTCGCGCCGGATTGTCGCCATCCAGCCCAACAACCCAGTCGGCGAGGGCCGTGAGCACTGCGCGGCTGTCGTCGGTGCTGACCTGCAGTTGCTTTAGGCTGGCGAAGTAGCGCTCCCACGCCTGAATCAAGTAGCGGCCCTCGTGATCGACTTCCGTATCGGCTTGCTCGCGTCGTTTTGCCGTGGCCTCTACCGTGCCCTGTCTTTCGTCGCGCGTGTTCTGGCGTTGTGTATGCAGGGCTTCGGCCTCCGTCACCTCGGCATGGCGTCGCCGCAACAATGCGATCTGTTCGCGTCGATCAACGATCAAGGTGCGAAGGTCGGCGCATGCATTGTCGAAGGCTTGTGGCGTCAATGCGACCAGATCGGCGGCGGCGAGCGTTGCGAGCGGGCTACCGGCGTGCAGGCCGGCGACACCTGCCGCCTCGGCATGCGTCGCGCTGTTCTGACGTAGCTTCGTCATCACACGTTCGGCTTGCGTCATGCGCTGGACGGCGTGCCCGGTCTCCTCAGTGCTGCGCTTTAATCGCCGTCGCACCTCATCGACCGCCGCGGTGGCGGCTTGCAGCGCATGCTGCCGCGCCAAAGCGTCCCGCTCGGCGGATTCGAGACGGTTCGCGTCCTGCATGGTCGGGTCGGCACGCAGTATATCAAGCCGAGCCTGCTCGCGCTTGAGCGCAAGTTCCGCGTCGTCGTGAGTTATCCGGGCGAGCGCTTCCGCGGTCTCGGCCGTCTCGAGCCGCGCCTGCGCGTCGGCGCGCGCCCGGCTTGCGCTGTCAAACTCGGTCTGGGCTTGGCGCAGCGCGCGGGCCTGCCGCCGGCTCTGGGTACCGGCGTAGATCCGGTAGCGCTGGTCGAAGCGCTCAACGGCTCTTGCCAGCGCCTGGTATTCTTCGAGTTGGCGGCGATCTTCCTCCAACTGGCCCAGAGCCTCGGCGACGTCCCCAAGCAGTTCGGGTGCGAGTGGCGGCAAGGCCTCGGTGAGTGCGTCCGAGAGCGCGGTTTCGTCGGGCTTTTTCGACAATTGCGGCTGACGCAACTGAATCAGCGTATCCATCAAGGCGTCGTAGCGCCTAGTGCCGAGGTGGAACAATCGCTCATCGACCGCGCGCCGGTAGCTGACGGCGGTATCGAACACCTGGCCGCGGCCTTGCAGCGCGTCGCGCAGGCGTTCCCGGGTCAGGACCACGCGCTGATCGCTCATCAGCCAGATATCCTGATTGATGCGCGGAGCGCCAATGGAATCCTCCAGCACGAAGAACCAGCTCTCCACCTGGGGACGCGCAGCGACCGCGGCAAGCCCGGCGCCGAGTGAGAGGTAATGCGGCGTGCCGTCGTCGGCGAGGCGACCGAATTCGATCCAGGCGTAGCCGATGCGCCGGTCATAGCTACCCATCAACAGGTTCCAGGACATCTTCTTGCCGCTGTCGCCGTCGGGTTCGATGCGCGAGGACTTGAGCTGCGCATCGAGCAGGAAGGGCAGCGTCAGCGACAGCACCTTGGATTTGCCGGTGCCGTTGTTGCCCCGCAGCAGCAGATGACCGTCGCGGAACCAGAACTCTTCGCTGTCGTAGTGAAACAGCTCCACCAGTCCAAGCCGCAAAGGCTGCCAGCGTTGCCGCGTCGGGATTGGCAGCGCGGGTCTCTCGGAGAGAGCAGCAAATGAAGCCGGCCGGTCGTTCATATCGGACCGACCAGGGCATCGGCAGCCGCGGTCTGTACGCCGCGTGTTTCACGAAAGTTGCGGACCTCCGCCTCACCGAGCGCAAACCGGGCGAGCGCCGGGCGCGGATAGACCGTCTCGGCATCTCGCACAATCAGTTGAAGCTTTTCCAGCCGATCAAGGGCGATCTCCGCAAGCTCGCGTTCTGCGCCGGGTTCACGCGCAGATTTGCGCCAATATTTGCCATAGCGGGGCTTGCTCTCGCGCAGGTAATCGACGACGTCTTGTTCCCTGATCATACCAGAGAATGGTTGGGTCGCGCCGGCGGCATCCGTCTGCCGCTGCCTGTAAACGGTGGCCAGGAACTCCGCGACCAGCAGCGTGACATGGGCGTCGGTGCCTTCGGCGGGCATCGCCACATCTGTCAGCGAGCCAGCCTCGTCGACCAGCGCCAGACCTTCGGCGCGTTGCTCCGCGACCAGCCCGGTTGCGTCAGACAGGCGGGCCGCCATGGCGCCACGCTGGTTGACAAAATAGGCCCGGGACTCCGCATCCAGTGTGTCGGTATAGACTACCGGATCGTCGAGCAGCCGGCGTGCCAGTTGGCGGCGCAGAACGGTGCGTCGGCCCTCATCGCTGTCAGCCACATGCTCGTCGGCCAGGGCGTGCAGTCGCTGGTCGAGCGTGACCGGCGCATCCTCCGGCCGGAAAGTCGACGGCCCGCGCACGGCGGCCAGCATACCGGCGAGCGCGCGGCGCTGCACGTCGTAGAGTGCATCGGCCTGATCGCCCCCGGCATGCACGAAGGCTTCTTCGTCGCCGGCGACACGCTGCAGCACGCCCAAGTCGAGCAAGGTGCGGCACACCGCCACCAGTTCACGCCGCTCATGGGGAGCGCCGAGCGTGAAGCTGAAGCCGGAAGCCGCCAGCGTCGGCTCGGCGGCGAATTGCAGCAGCCGCTCACCCAGCAGTCGCAACGTGATCTGCGGGTCGGCGCGTTCGAGCACCGCGCAAGCCAAGCACAGCAGCACGTAACGCCGGCGATCATAAAACGGTAAACCGCGCATCGTGCTGGCGAGGTCCGCCGGCCGCTTATAAAGTCGAGCACCCTCTTGTTCGACGTGCAGCGCCCAGCCGGTTTCTCGCCCAAACCAGTCGCGCAGTGCGGCGGCCTGACGGCGGATCGCCGGAAAATCGTCGTGGTCCGGACTCATCAGCGGCGTCATCAGCAAGGCGCGCACGGCACTGCGAAATTCCTCGTTCTGGAACCGACGCTGTTGCTGGCCGATGCTGCGGCTGTCTCTACCAACGCTGGCGGCCATCGGCTGTCTCATGTCGGCGTGATCGTGATTAAATGGTCGCGCCCGGCAAATACGCCGCGCGGCGTATTGATCACAGCGCGGCTATCGACTGCGAGTGGCGTGAGGTTGATATGCAATAATCCGTCGCCGGTTCGCCGTTCCGCGCTGGTGTTCGGACCGGCCTGTTCGGTCAGCACCTCACCGAGCAATCCCAGGAACAGACCGAAGGCATGAATGTCCAGCTCGGCGAGATCTGAAAGGCGTGTGGGCTGACCGGTGGCGAGGTGCTTGCGCGCCGCCTCGACCTGCAGCGACTCCTCGGCGAGTTCGCGCGCCAGATGTGCGCGGGCCTCACCGCGATCACGCACCCGGGGCATCACGCCGCGCGGCGCGGCCTCACCGTATTCGCGTAGCCGCGGGTGAATCGTCAGTGGTGGCGCGTCGGCCCAGCGTGTCGAGGCCGGCAGATCGGCGTCGGCGTTGGGATTCAGCGAGAAATGTCGTGCCGGGTTGAGCGCGAAGGCTGCGCGCGCCAACCGGTGCGCCTCGCCATCGTTGCTGCAGGCAGAAAACCAGCAGGCGAGCATGCGGAAATCCGCGGAACGGTCGCTGCGCCCGCTGCGGCGCTCGTTGAGCGCGGCGATCGCTCCTAGCAATTGCGGAATTGCCGACCGTGCCCTCGCCCGCAACAGTTCGGCTTGTGAGGGTTCGTGGCCGGTACGGAAGAACCAGCCGCGCAGACCTCTCCAGCGTTCGCGCCAGGCATTCAAGTGAAGGGTCCGCGCGTCGGCCCGATCCTCCGCATCGCCGGGGGCTGCATCGCGTGCATCGCGCGTGGCGACTTGCTGTAGCAATGCGTCAATGCTCGGTTCCAGAGCGAGGATATGTCTGGCGATGGTGTCGGAGCGGCGCACCAGATCGCCCATGAACCGCTCCAAATAGTCGATTAGCTGGCGCTTGTAATTCGCTACCGCAATCGCCTCGGCCTGTTGCAACTCAATGCTGCGTGCGACGCCGGCCATGAAAGCCTGCGCATTTTCAGCAAGGCCCTCGAAAACGCGCACCAAATCCCGCAGTGTTTCGTGGATCTTCGCGACGTCGGCTTCCGCCTCGTCCGCCAGCGTTTGAAGCGCCTGCAACCGGTTTGCGATGTCTTCAAGCGCCACCGTTTGCAGTTCGGCGCGCCGTTGCAGTGTTTGCACGAAAAGCGCCAGCGCCGCTTCGACAGCCTCCCCGCCCTGCGAGAGACGATACAGGAAGCGTGCACGGTAGAAATCGCTGAGGCTGGAAACCCGCGCCGTGTCAGGATGCGATTCAAGATTGCCCCAGGCGGCAAGCTGGGCGAGCGCGGTGTTGACGTCCTCAATTCGCGGTGGTGCATCTAACCATCGGGCTTCGCTCAGTACTTCGTCAGGTCTTAATTGCAGACGGTATTGCCGTTTGGCTGCTGCAAAGACGTCCATGATGCGGCGGTAAAATTCAGATTTCTCGGCACTCACATGCCTGAAAAGCTCGGCTGAATCGCTGACGGCTCGCATCGGGCTTCTTCCCAAAGGTCTTCCACTGGAGTTGCCGGTTCGCGCGAACACGATAGTGCATTTGTCTGTTCGCTGCAGCCAAATTGGGTTCTATCCACGGTTCGTGGATCGGGCGCGGGCTAGCTTCCCTGCATGCGGCTGAATCGCGCTTACTGTTGGGGTAGATGGTCAGCCTTTCATCTGAGGTGATCCGTAAATTATATAGTAATTTCAATTACATATGAATTCGTAGTTTTAGTCTGAGTGGCGTGCCATTCTTCAATGACCGAGCGAACGCCTCTCCGGATTTGTCTCTTTTTCGTCTCCGCATTGCGGAGCTCCATGCTTCAGCCCACCTGTTAGTCCTATCCTCTTTCGAGGGACGGTTGCCGATGAGCCAGGAATCCAAGACGGCTGGCGCGCAATACGCTAGATTAGCGTTTTCTTGGTTCGAATCATATCAGGCGGCGTCGGCGAGTTTGTA
>NZ_JAGWDK010000045.1 GCF_018398875.1 Bradyrhizobium sp. sGM-13
GGGCGATCCCGCTACCGGAGGCATCCAAAGCCATGTGAAATGGCGTGGTCCCGAGCACGCGTGCCATCTCCGCATCGGGGGGACGCCCGTCGGCAATCGGCATGTTGCTCTGGTGCGCTTCACGCGCGACCGGCTGATCCACTGAACGATCGTGCAAGATTGGCTTACTCATGGGCTTGTGCTCGCGTTTGGGAAGCTATGTGCTCACTCCGCACATTCATCTCTGGGCCAACGAGGCGCGGAGATCTTGCCTCGTCTGCTCGCAATGGTGATAGGGATTGCCGCGTGGCGGTATCGTGCAGCGAGTCTGATCCCGCTGGGTCAGCAGATAGATTGACCTGTACCTTGGGATAGTACGCGCGGGATGTGCGTCGTCGGGGTCGACCGTGCCAGAATGGAGCAAGAGCTCATCGGCAAAGGTTCACTGGATCGGCTGATGCGCTTGGCCGAGGAAATCGACAACGCCGGAATTGGGCGGGGTGAGCAGTGGCACCGGAAGCGCGAAGCGAAAATGTGCGCCGCCGTTTGGACGATTTGAACCCGAAATGATGCCGCTGTGCGCGGTAATGATCGAATGGCAAATAGCCAGGCCAATGCCAATTCCTGCATCCTTGGTACTGAAGAAGCTATCGAAGACATGCGCCAGGTCCGCAGCAGGAATGCCTGGTCCATTGTCAAAAATGGAAAAGACGACCGAACCCTCTTCATCGAGCGATGTCTGGACGTCGATCCGACGGATTGGCTGCCCCGACTGGGTAATCGCCTGGACGCTATTGACCAGCAAGTTGACGATCACTTGCTGCAACTGAATCCGGTCACCCAGCACACGGGGAAGTCCGGCGCCAAGGGTTGTCGATAGAACGATCGACTTCGCGTCAATGTCGTGGCGGATGAACAGCAGCGCTTCTTCGACGGTCTCATTGAGGTCGATGAGACGTTTCTCCGGTTTATTTTTCGCCGCCATGCCCCGGATGCGATGAATGATCTCACCCGCACGGCGCGCGCTCGATACGATCCTGGAAGTGAGTTGTGTCACCTTCTCGATGTTTTGATCGGCGCGCGCGAGCCACCTCAGGCTCGTCTCGCCGTTGGTAATGATTGCCGTAAGCGGCTGGTTAATTTCGTGCGCAATCGAGGTTACCAGTTCGCCGAGGGTTGCGATGCGTCCGGCATGCGTGAAGTCAGCCTGCAGTTTTCGAAGTTGCTGTTCTGCGTTCAACCGCTCGCTGATGTCCTGCATGGTTATGAAGGTCATGTCCAGTTGCTCGGGCGGCACCGGATATGTGACCGTGAACAGCACATCGACGACCGTACCGTCGAACGCACGAATCCTGGTTTCTTCGATGAAATTCCGGCGACCTTCGAAGTGCCCAACCATGACCCGTTCGGCGAGCCCAGGGGCCGCGGCAAAGATGTATCGAACAGACTTTATCAGATCAGCGGCGTTGTCGGCGCGAAACAGCGAAACCGCATCTCGGTTTACTTCCGTTACGCGCACGACGTCTTTGGCGTGTTCAACCAAGTCCGGATTCTGATCGAGATAGGTTGCGATATCGCGTACGCCGTTTGCCTTCAACTGTTCGAGCGCGTCGGCGGCGCGACGGGAGTCGACCTGCCAGAGCGCGGTCGGTAGGTATTGAATCAGCTTGCGGTATCTGTCCTCGCTCGCCTGCAGTTCCCAGGACGTGCGATCGTCACTTGCTGCACCCTTGACCGTTACAAACACGGTGCCGGGATGCTTCGGCTCCGCGGCATGCCATGCACTGATGATGGGACTGCGGATAGTTCCGCTCGAGACCATTTTGCGAACCTCGAAGGGCGAGCGATCGGTCGCTACTTTTTCTAGCAGGGAGGCAAGGACTGAGCGACTTTCTGCCGGCCAGAACGCGCCGACGGGTTGACCGACCATCTGCTCGTGACCGGCATGCGCTCCGAACATGCGAACCGCGCGATCGTTGACGGCCGTGATGCGGGTCGCCGTCAGGAGCTTCTCAACCCACTTCGGGTGTTCGTCGAGATGGTCAATTATGCCACGGCTTCTGAGTTCGCCGATCGCATGGAGCACAGAGCGTGCGGGCGAGGTATCAAGCTCCCAGGAGGCGGCCAGGTAGCTTTGGAGTTCGGCATCCACGCGCATGGTTGCGGCTTGGGCTAGTCCGCCGGCGTCTCGTCCGAACTCAATGATATCAAGCAGGGTGCCGCTCGCGTCTCGCCTGACGATTTGCCTGACGGCGGCAGCAACTTCTGTTCCATCAGGACTGCGTCTACGGGCCACACCCTCCCACCGACCTTCCTGCAGCAGTGTGCGGACCTGTTCGGCAGTGTCCGGGCCGGGCGCGCAGAACGCCGCAAAATTCTGCCCGATCATGGCCATGGCCGGCCATCCATAAAGAGTTTCCGAGGCTGCATTCCAGTACTGGATGATACCATCCGCGTTGCGCACGATCACGCTTTCAGATGCCCAATCGGACAATTCCATTCCCGGCGCAGACGCGAACGGGCGTTCACGGCCGCCCGCGATGGCTTTGTGGATGAGGCTAGTCATCGGAAGGCGTCCCCCGCCCATTGCCATCAGAGGAAGGGTCCACGTATCTCAGGGCGGACTGCAGATGACCAAGCAGTGCTTCGCTGTTTACCGGTTTTGTCAGATATGCCTGGGCGCCGCCTCTCATGGCGCGCAATCGGGTCGCCGGTTTCGTGTCGGCAGTGACGATGATGACCGGTATTAAGGAGCCGATGCTCCGCAGTCGATGGAGCAGGTCGAGCCCGCTATGGCCCGGCATGCTCACATCGGTAATCAGGCAATCGAACCCGCCCGGGACGTATTCCGCCATGAAGGTCTCCGCTCGATCGAAAGTGCGACACGATAGATCCAGCACCAGAAGGAGGTCGGAAAGGGCCTCTCGCACAGCTTCGTCGTCATCTACGATCGCGACTACAGGCGCTTTAGACAAGCAGGTGACCTTCGCTAGTGTGGCCGGATGGCCACTCCCGCATCTGGCCCATTGCTGGCCCGGTCTGTAACCATCCTTTGGTCTAGGGTGATCCTTCTCGAACTCCCGCAGGCAACAGTTCCCAGATGCGAATGAGCTGACCAACGGACGGTGCCTGCATCTTTTTGGTGACGTTGCCGCGGTGCAACTTGACGGTGATTTCGCTGATACCGAGATCGAACGCAATTTGCTTGTTGAGGCGGCCCTTGACCACTTCGCGCAGAACTTCGCGTTCGCGCGGTGTCAACTTTGCATAGCGGTCGGCATGCTGTTTAACGAGCCGGGCCGCGGCCCTTTGCGAGGCATCTTTCGCGATCGCGGCCCTGACCGCATCAAGGAGCGTCTGGTCTCTGACGGGCTTTGTAAGGAAATCGACGGCTCCAGCCTTCATCGCCTGGACGGTCATGGCGATGTCGCCATGACCGGTAAGGAAAATGATCGGTCGCGTACTGCCGTTCAGGGCGAGGTGCTGCTGGAGATCCAGGCCGCTTGCTCCGGGCATACGAACGTCGAGGATCAGACAACCTGGCCGCTCTGGAAGATCGGCGTGCAGCAGTTCCTGCGTCGACCCAAAGCAGCATGCGTCGACTCCCACCGACAGAAGGAGCTCTCGAAGCGCGGACCTGACTTCCTCGTCATCGTCCACGATCAAGACAAGCGGGTCCGTATTGTCGGCAACCAGGCTCATGGGAAGGCGGGGTAAAGCAAATGAGCCGGCGAGTGCAGTTGTACCAACCATTGCGTGCTTCCTTCATTCAAGAATGGACCGGAGAAGGGCGTTGGTCTGCGCAATAGCGCCTCGGGCCGCAGGGGTGTCGGCCAATGGGTTGAGCATGACGAAATCATGAATGGTGCCGTTGTATCTCGTAGAGGTGACACGTACCCCCGCGCGAGCCAATTTGCGCGCATAGCACTCACCCTCATCACGGAGCATGTCGTTCTCGGCGACTATGATCAGCGCGTCCGGAAGGCCGGTCAGTTGATCAATCGAGGCGTTGAGTGGCGCCGCGGTGATATGCTTGCGCGCGGCGACGTCCGGAAGATAGGCGTTCCAGAACCCTTCCATCGCTTGCTTGGTCAACCACGGACCATTTGCGAACGAGGCGTAAGACCCGGTGTCGAACATGAAGCTGACAGCGGGATAGAACAGCACTTGCACGTCTATCTTGGGGCCGCGCCGCTCCTTCGCCATGAGAGTGACCGCGGCGGCCATGTTGCCGCCGATGCCGTCGCCAACGATGGCCAGGCGCGTCGAATCAATTCCTAGATGCCCAGCATGTTCTACCAGGTACTTGGTGACGGCATAGACTTGTTCGATTGCTACGGGATATTTGGCCTCCGGCGAGCGATCGTAATCCACGAAGAACAACGCAACCTGTGCGCCGACCGCGATTTCGCGGATTAAGCGGTCGTGCGTCTCCTTGCTGCCGAAGGTCCAGCCGCCATGGACATATACCAATGCAGGCAGCGTTTCACTTGCTCTCTCCGGTCGAACGATGCGAATCGACACCGCTCCGGCGGAGCCGGTAGGAACTATCATATCCTCAAAACGCACGGCTGGCTTGCCGGTGATGCCTGATTGGATCTCCGCAAGAAATCTTCTTGTCTCTTCGGAAGATAGGTCGTGCATCAGCGGGCCGTCAGCGGTCGCATCGACAAACTGCTGCGTCAGGGGCTCAAGCAACGCTGCGTCGGGGACATCTGCTGGTGCGGGTTTCTCAAGCATCGATATCCATCCGAAAGTGAGCGCTCGATATTCATCATGCGCGCTCCCGCGATAAGGACCCTAACCAAAACTTGTGAATTCTCGCAAGAAGCCGGAAGGAGGTGCGAAACCTCGCCATGAATCGTTGTGAATTTTCGTGAAATCTCAGCCCGGCGGATGTGAACGGCCTGCTTTGGACCGTCTGCGCTAGGGATGCCCCGAGAGTTCATCCAACAGCCTCTTCGCGGCCTTAAGATCGTTGGTTTCGTACCCCTCGTTGAAGCGGCTATAGAGCGGCGAGAGCAGCTCGTGTGCGTCTCCTGCCCGCCCCTGATCTCGCCGCAGTCGCGCCAGGCAAGTTGTGGTGCGCAGTTCCCACGCGAGAGCCTCCTGCGTTCGGGCTAACTCTATCGATTCCAGAAAATCTTCCTCGGCCTTGCCCGCGGCGTAACTAGCATCCTGCTGCAAACCGACCACGCCCTTGATCCGCAACAGCTCCGGGCTGAACCAGCGCTCTTCGCTCTGCTCGCTTCGTGCGATCGCTTCGTCGATCGTGGCCTTTGCCAATAAGGCATCTCCGGCGACCGCCAGCCCCTCGGCCAGCGCGCCCAGGAAGGTCGTGAGATATTGGACAAATCTGGCTCGCCGGAGCTCGTCGATACCAGCTTTAAGCTGCTGTAATCCAGCAGCGAGATTGCCGCGCTTGACGTTCAGTTCTCCTTCGAAGCAGCGCCCGTAAGCGCGCCAGATATCAAGCTCATCGCTGGCAGTCTGATCGAGCAGCAACTTTGTGTAGCGCTCCGCGGCCAACAGATCGCCAGCCATGAGCGCAACCGGACACGCTGCTTGAGCAAGCGCGTTGCAGAGCGAAAGCCTGTGATTGATCGAAAGAGCCTCGCTGACATTAATCTCGACACAGCGTAACGCCTGATCCGCAAATCCTTGCAGCCATAGCACTCGCGCGAGCGTGATGCGTGCTGTCACCCGTTGATCGAATTGGAAGCGCACCGCATGTGATCGGCGGACTGGAGTTACATAGCTCGCTAGCATTCGCTCAATGTGCTGTCTCGCACTCGATTGTCTGCCCAGAAAATGCAGCGTCGCACCTGTCAATCGGTCTCCGAGCAATCGATCATTAATATCCGCCGTGTTCTCGGCAACGGAAGAAAAACGCTTTGCGAGGACCAGAGCTTCGCCGAACTTTCCCCGATTAACTCGCGAAGCCCACATTCCCCAGAGCGCCCTTAAACGGTAATCAGTATCGTCCAACCCTTCGGCGATCTCGAACGTTGTCGTCCATGCTACTCCGGTATCTCGGACCGATGCCGTTGTGTACATCTGCGACCAGGCTACCGCGGCATAGAGATGCATCCGGCGGCGGTCATCCTTCGTTGCGCTTTCCTCGAGCGTCGTCAGCGCACGCTCGGCCCGCGTGCGACATTCCTCCATCAGCGACATCTCGAACCAAAGGGGCCCCGCCGCCACTGTCAGCTCTACACCGAGGCCAACATCGCCGCTCGGCGAAAAGGCCCAATCAAGCGCACTGCGAATATCGTCGATTTGGGGAGCATGAGCGGACAACCATTCGGTCGTGGGCCGCGTCTCCCACTCGGCATGGGCCTGCCGGAACCGGTCGAGTTGGTAAAGCGCGTGTTCCCTCCTCACAGCTTGCGTTTCATCGTCCTCAGTCAGCCTTTTCAGCGCGTAGGCTCGCGCTGTATCGGTTAGGCGATAATATACGGTCGCGCCTCCCACATCCGCTATGACGAGCGACTTATCGACGAGGTCGGCAACGACCCCATCTATCTCGGAGGGGATAATCCTGGCGTCTCCAGCGATGGCCGCTGCAGCCTCCATCGTAAAGCGTCCGACAAAAATACCCAGGCGGCGCATAACGACGCGTTCGATCTCGGACAGTAATTCGTAGCTCCAATCGAACGCCGCACGAAGCGTCTGATGCCGTGGCAGGGCGGTGCGCCGACCGCGTGTCAACAAATGAAATCGATCGTCCAGGCGACTGGCCACTCCGCGAACCCCAAAGGCGTCAACGCGAGAGGCAGCAAGCTCGATCGCCAGAGCGATTCCGTCGAGTCGACGGCAGATTTGCGCGACAATAGGGACATCTTCATCTTTGAGCTCGTATCCGCCAGCGCTCGCTGCCGCACGCTCGACAAAGAGTTGTACCGCCGGGTAGCTAAGCGCTTCCACAAGTGTAAGTCCTGCCTCGGCAGGAGCGGTTTCCAGTGGCGGGAGACGCTGCACGCGCTCATTTTCGGCGCGTAAGGGTTCTCGACTGGTGGCAAGGATGTGAACACCCGGTGCCCCTTTCAACAGTTCTTCAGCCAGCGCTGCGGCTGCCAGCAAGACATGCTCGCAGTTGTCGAACAGCAGCAGCATCTGCTTGTCCCTCAGAAAGGAAGCTAGTGCGGGATATGGATTCTCCGAGCGTATGGCAACGCCAAGCACAGAAGCGAGCGCGCTTGGCACAAGCTGAGGGTCGTTGAGCGGGGCAAGGTCGATAAACCGTCCGCCATCTCTGTAAGAGGCAATGAGCTGGTCGGCGACCGCCAGAGCAACCGTGGTCTTTCCGATTCCGCCCGGTCCGACAATCGTGACGAAGCGGCCTCGCTGCAATCGACTGCACACCATGGCAACGATATCAGCGCGGCCGATCGGTCGGGTGAGGCGGTCGGGAAAGTTGTGCCCTTTGTGAGGGGCGGCGGGGAAGGCTTGGGCTGCATCGCCCGTGAACCGTACAACCGTCGCAACGAAGCGATACCCTCGACCAGGCACCGTGACGATGTAATTCTCGCTGGTCCCGCCCTCCGCGAGTGCGCGCCGCACGGCATTGATTTGGGCCCGGAGATTCGAGTCTTCGACGGTGAGGCCAGGCCACACGCGGGCAATCAGCTCATCCTTGTCGGCGACTTCGCCGGCGTGCTCAACCAAGGCTACAAGAATTTCAAAGGCTCGACTTCCGAGCGGAACCGGATTTTCGCCTTGAAGGAGTAGTTGCTGTCGCGGGAAAAGGCGGAATGGGCCAAAGGTGAATGTAAGCTCGACTGGCGCGCTTACGTGATTGCGTCCGTTACTGTCCACGGATACAGAAGGACGATTAAGGTCGCCTCTGCTAGAGGGTGCCATTTTTGGCTCGCCCCTTGAAGCCAAGAAGGACTAATTTATCACCTCAATCGTGGGTTGGAAAGCACTGCAGTCAATCCGTTGTTGACCGTGAACTACTTGATAGGCCGAGAAAATTCCAGCTCGGGAGCAAATTGATTGAGCGCAACTAAGCGCCGATGCCGGGTGAGCGAAAGCCGTCGACTCGGTACGGTGGCACCGTCCCATGATCTTGCCCTGAACTTCACGATAAGCGTTGGAGAAGATGCTGGCGTGGGTTGGCAGCACTCCCCGCTACCGGTCGTACAATCTTGCACGCCAAACTATGATTTTCTGCGATTTCTTGCCTCGCCAGCGCTTCAGCCGTGACCCTTGATCTTGGCCAGCACCGGAAGTCCATCACGATCGGCGAGCGAGCGTGCCAGAATGGGTGCCGGCGGCGCCATCCGCATTGGCAGAGGAGGCGGCCGGCGTGATGGTGCCGTTCGCGCGGAATCGGCTTTCAGTCCGGGGATCTTGGCGGGATCGACCTTGAGCGGGTGCTCGTCATTGGCGATGATCCGCGGCCCGGCCTTTTCGGTCAGCGTGATCGGCGCAATCTCGGCCTTGAATGCACCGCCTTCAACCGCCTTGCGCGCACGCGTCAGCGTCTCCATCGCGTAGGCGTCCTAGTCCTTCTGGGTGAATTGATAGGCTTCCGCGGTGGCCTCGCCGAAATCGCCCATCGAGCGGCCGGTCTCATAGGCGTCCCCAGCGGCGGAAAGAGTGACGACGGGGTCGGAAGCAGTGGCCATGGCGAACTCTGCTGTTGATAGGTGTTGTTATATGACGATAGTCATATAAAGTACAATGAAATGTTGCCGCGGCCTTCAAGGAGCGCGGTTCCAGAATTGCTCGGGGGATGGGGACGGTTTGTACAGCCTGTCACCTTTGGGCTTGCACGGAGTGGCGATGCGTTACGGAGAGAACCACAGACGTCAAACCCACACTCGGATCGTGGAAAATGCCTCCTACGGTTTGCGCCAAAGGGGTGCCAAGGGGCTCAGTGTTGTCGACCTAATGAAGCTCGCGGGTTTGACGCACGGTGGGTTCTATAACCATTTCGATTCACGTGCCGCGCTTGTCAGCGAGGCAATCGCTTTTGCAATGGACCAAACCACCGAGCGTTGGAAAAAACTGACTAACGACAACGCGAACGGGAAGCGCTTCGAGGCCTTGGTCGCCGATTACCTTAGTCCCCGACATCGCGACAATACTAAACATGGTTGCGCGCTTCCAGCCTTGGCTGCCGACGTCGCTCGATCGAGCCGAAACGAGCGGCTGACCTTGGCATCCAAACTGGAGGGGATGATCGACGTCTTGATCGAACTGCTTCCCGATGAGGCACCCCAACAGGCCCGCCAAATCGCGACAGGCGCTATCGCAACTTTGGTTGGATCGATCGTGCTGTCGCGTGCCGTCGGAGCCGGGAAGCTTTCCGACGGCATTCTCGATGCCGGACGCATGACCGCCGGCGGCCGGACTCGGAAGCCCCAGCGGCGCTGCGACAAATCATAACGTAAGGGAGGTCACCATGACGGCCGGCAAGTGGCTCAAGACAGCCTGCAATCTGTGTTACATCAATTGCGGTATCGAAGTCTTGGTGAATGACGGGCGCCTCGAGAAAGTGCGGGGCGACCGTTCGAGCCCGAAATCACAGGGCTATCTGTGCAACAAGGCGACCCGGATTCCATATTATGCGCATCACAGGGATCGGCTCACGACCCCGCTGCGTCGTCGTGCCGACGGCGGCTTCGACGAAATCGAGTGGGATGTGGCGATCGCGGAGATCGCGGAGCGGCTGCGAGACATCGTCGACAGATATGGCGGCAAGAGTATTGCCCTTTATGGCGGCGGCGGGCAGGGCAATCATGCCGGCGGCGCCTACGCCAGCGGATTGTTGCGCGCGCTGGGTTCGCGCAGTGTCTTCAACGCGCTTTCGCAGGAGAAAACCGGCGACTTCTGGGTCAATGGGCACATGTTCGGCAGCCAGACGTGCCACACCGCCGAGGACGTACATCATTGCGATCTCTTGCTTGTCATCGGTGCAAATCCCTGGATCGCGCACGGCTTCCCCAATGCGCGCGATCATCTCAATCAAATCCGTAAGGATCCCGCACGCAAGCTGATCGTCGTTGATCCCCGGCGGACGGAAACCGCCGAAATGGCGGATCTGCATCTTGCGGTTCGTCCGGGCACGGACGCGTTTTTCCTTGGGGCGCTGCTGGCTACGCTTGTCCGTTCCGACCGTATCGACCATGCCTTCATTGAGGAGCACACGATCGGTTTCGCGGAAGTGCGGCAGGCACTGTTGAACATCCCTATTGAGGAATGGGCTGCCGCCGCCGATATCTCGATCGCGGACCTGGAGCGTTGCGCCGCGATGATCGTAGCGGCGAAGGCCATGGTGGTTCGGGTCGAGCTTGGCATCCAGCAAGGCATCAACTCGACGCTGAACTCCTATCTCGAAAAGCTCTTGATCATGCTTTCCGGCAATTTCGGCCGTAAAGGTACCAACCAGTTGCATAGCTGGCTTCAACCGCTATGGGGTAATTCTCCGAACCAGACATTCGCGCCGACCGGCGACGCGATTATTGGGGGCTTGCTACCGCCCAACATTTTCCCCGAAGCGGTGCTCAAGGACCATCCTGACCGGTTGCGTTGCGCCTGGATCGACAGTTCCAATCCCGCCAATACGGCAGCAAATACCGAGGCGGTGGAACGCGCGTTGCGCTCGCTGGAACTATGCGTCGTGGTCGATGTTGCGATGACCGAAACCGCGCGGCTCGCGCATTACGTTCTGCCGGCGTCCTCACAGTTCGAGAAAACCGAATTTACGCTGTTCAATTTTGAATTCCCGACGAACTATTTTCACGTTCGTGCCGGTGTATTGCCGCCGCTCGCCGGCACCTTGCCGGAACCCGAGATCTACACGCGGCTTGCCAACGCCCTGGGGCTTCTACGAGGTGACAATGTGCTCGCGCCCCTGCGCGAGGCGGCGCGGCGTTCCCGAGCCGAGTTCGCCGCCGCCTTTCGTGCGTTCATCGCGGAGAACCCTTCGATCGGCGCAGTTCCTGCCCTAGTGCTCTACCATACGCTGGGGCAGACGCTTCCGGATGGAACGGCGGCCGCGGCTCCCTTATGGAGCGCGGCACTGGCTTGCGCGAAGCGATCGCCGCAAGCGGTGCGGCGGGCGATCGGCGCATCGGACGAGGTGGCCGATCATCAGCTCGGCGATCTCCTGTTCGACACCATCGTAGCCAACCGGCAGGGCACCGCCGTTACCCGGCACCACTATGACGAAGTCTGGTCATTGATCAGCCATTCAGATCGCAGGGTTCGGCTGGTGATCCCGCAGATGCTGGAATGGCTCGCGCGTCTCGATCCGCAAGCAGCGGGCGCGCCAAAGGACTTCCCGTTCATGCTGGCGGCCGGTGGTCGCCGCATGTTCAATGCCAACCAGATATTTCGCGATCCCGCGTGGCGTCGCGACGATCCGGATGGCGCCATGTTGATCAATTCGAGCGATTTGAACGAGTTGGGCGCGAAGGATGGCGACTGGGTCGCCGTCGAGTCGATAGTCGGACGGCTCGTCGTCCGCTGCAAGGTCGATGACGCCATGCGGAATGGACAGCTGGCGCTGCCGCACGGCTACGGTCAGGCATACCCCACGTCGGACGGAGAGCGCCTGATCAACGGGCCGCGTATCAATCTGCTCACCGAGAGCGGCAATCGCGATCCCATTGCGGGCACGCCCTACCACAAGAACGTCGCGGTTCGTCTTGCCCTGGTGTCCGCGCTTGAGGCTGCCGCCTATCAGTCGCAGTCCGAGCGAATTCATGCGAAGGCGGCCGGACGATAGTTCGAAGGGAGCGTTAAATGACCGAGAAACCAGTCGCGATCGTGACCGGAGTAGGGCCGGGCACGGGAGCTGCCATCGTCAAGCGGTTTTCTGCAGGGGGATTCCGCATCATAGCTCTTGCCCGTTCGGCGGAGCTCATCAATCGCCTTGCGCAAGCGCTTCCCGACGTGCACGCGATAACCTGCGACGTCTCCGACGAGGGTCAGGTGCTTGCTGCCGTCACTGACGTGAAGCGCCGGTTCGGTGCGGCCGAAGTTCTCGTCCACAACGCGGTAGGAGGAGGCTGGGGAAGCTTTCGCGAGATCGACCCGAAGATGCTGAAGGGCAATTTCGAGGTCAACGTGATGGGCTTGTTGTATCTGGCGCGCGAAGTGGCTCCTGACATGATCGATCGAGGCAAGGGCGCAATCCTGGTGACCGGAAACACGTCTTCGATCCGGGGCAAGGCCAATTTCGCCGGCTTCGCTCCGACAAAGGCGGCGCAGCGTATTTTGACCGAGTCTATCGCACGTGAAATGGGACCTCTCGGCGTGCACGTCGCCTATGTCCTCATCGACGCCGTGATTGACACGCCCCGGATGCGCGCGAGGATGAGCGACAAACCGGATGAATTCTTCATCAAACCTGCCGCCATCGCCGACGAACTGTACCATCTCTACGGTCAGGACCGATCGGCTTGGTCATTTCTTACGGAACTGCGGCCATTCCGCGAAAATTGGTGACGGATACCGGTGAGGATGGGCGGTAACTCTGCCGCAACCGCCATGTCATTCAGCGACAAGGTTGCCCGATTGCAGGAACGCCAGCGAACCCTGACCGGCGTACTTGTCTCGGTGCGTAAACCCACCATGGCGGCCTTGCCGGGACCGGCGGCTGGCGCCGGGCTTGCGATCGCGCTCGCCTGCAACATTCGAATAGCAGCCGAATCCACGATCATGTTACGCCAGGATTGCGCTCACCGGTGATTACGGCATTTCGTCGCTGTTGACCCGACTGGCCGGGACGGCGCGTGCGCCCGTGTACAGGTGAGACTTATTCCCCGACTCTGATGACGACCTTACCCTTCGCGCGCCCAGTCTCGATGTAAGCCAAGGCATCCCCGGTCTTCTCAAACGGGAAAACTTTGTCAACGACCGGTCGGATCACGTCGGATTCGATCAGGGAAGCGATTTCGCTCAACTGCTGCCCCTGCGCTCGCATGAAGAGGAACGAATAGCGTATGCCGAGGCTTTTGGCTTTCTTCCGTACACCCCGGCTCAGCAGGCGCAGCACTAGTTTCAGGAACAGGTTCAACCCTAATTCCCTGGCGAATTCTGGGTCGGGCGGCCCCGAGATCGAGATGAGGAGGCCACCCGGTTTCAGCACGCGCAGAGATTTTTCAAGCGTCTTGGTGTCCTGGCTGTGCAGGACCAGATCGTAGCGCGACAAAACCTTCTCGAAATCCTGCGTCTTGTAGTCGATGACCACATCTGCGCCGAGACTTTTTGCCAACTCGACATTTTTCGTGCTCGTGGTCGTCGCAACTGTCGCGCCGAGATGCTTGGCGAGTTGGATGGCAAAAGTCCCCACACCACCGGAGCCGGCTTGAATGAAGACCTTTTGACCGGGTCTCAGCTTGCCCACCTCAACCAGCGCCTGCCAGGCGGTCAGCCCCACCAGTGGGATGGAAGCGGCTTCTTCCATGCTGATGTTCTTGGGTTTTAGCGCCACGTCCGTTTCGTTCATGGCGATGAATTCCGCGAATGTTCCGACCCTATGATCGCGCGGCCGTGCATAGACCTCGTCGCCCGCCTTGAACCGCCTGACCTTGGGGCCGATCCTGACGATTATCCCGGCAACATCGTGCCCCAGAATGAAAGGCGGACGATACGGCAGTATGAGCTTGAATTCTCCGTCTCTGACCTTGGAGTCCAGAAGGTTCACCGCAGTTGCATGAACTCGAACCAGGACATCATCGTCGCGCAACTCCGGCTCTGGCACGTCGGCCAGGCGCAGAGCGCCTTTCTTTTTGTATTTGTCGACAACGAATGCCTTCATGGTGTCTTCTCCAATTGCGTCGCGGCGTCAGGCGTCAAGGAAGGACAGGGCCTTCGGCACGAAATCGGCGTGGTACTGGAAAATCCCGCCATGCCCGGCATCGTCGTAGATAACGAGTTGCGCGCCCGGGATACGGCGCGCCATATCGATGCTGTTTACGGTCGGCACCATGATGTCGTCATCGCCATTCGCGATCAGCACCGGGATCCGAATGCTTCCGAGATCTTGAGGCGCCTGCCGGCCCCAAGCAGTGATCGCCTTGAGCTGCCGCAAGAAGGCGCCGGGCGTAGGTCCTTTGTCCCGGTTTGCCTTGCGTTCTTTCAGCCGTTCCAGAAAGGCTTTTGCGGCTCGGCGGCCATTGGCCGTGGACGTGAAAAACAGGTAGAATTTCGGGTCTCGCAGCGTCAACAAGCCCTTGATTATGAGTGGCCAGGACACCGGCCCCACCTTCTCGATGCCTTCGCCGCCCGCCGGGCCCGTGCCGGTCAGAATGAGTTTTCGCACGAGGTCCGGTGTCTTCAGCACGATATCCTGCGCCACAAACCCGCCGAGGGAAAAGCCGAGCAGATCGACCTTCTCGAAGCCCAGCGCGCGGATCAGGGCAATCGCATCCCGCGCCATCTCATCAATCGTCACAGGTGCCGTTCCGCCCGACGCACCGATACCCCGGTAATCGGTTGCGATCACGCGATGCTTGCTGGCGAGGCCATCCACAATCCGGGGATCGAATTGTCCAGAACTGCGCCCCAATGGTTGAAAAGAATTAGCGGCACGCCGCTGCGAGGGCCCAGGTCGCGATAGGCAAAAGTAGTTCCCCCAACACTGATCGAAAGGTTCGGCGCATCGACGTAGAGCCTACCGGATCCAAGGTAACTGACAGAACTGGATGCCTTCATGATGTTCTTTCTCTCGACCTTTCCTGGATGCTGACGCTCCTGTTCGGGAGCGAGGCAGGTCTGCTCCGCGCGAGCGCCAGTCACCACTTCTCGACCCACGGCCGCAGCACGACTTCGAACGCCCACGTTGACCGATGCTGACGATGCAGATGCAGGTAGGTTTCGGCGATGCGGTCCGGATCAGCCATGTTGTCGTCGACAGTCGTTCCTGCCAATCGGTGCGCCCGGGTACCGTCTTCCTGAGTCCAGCCAATCGCCGCGTCAATCGGCACATTTGCCACGTGGATACCCTGCGGCATCAATTCTCTCGCCATGCTTTGTGCGAGTCCGGACTTGGCATGACATGCCATTGCAAAGGCAGCGCTCATGGGGAAGCCTTTGAGCGCCGCGCTTGCGTTCGTGAAGATGATCGTGCCTTTCGTTCCCCCGGGACTTGGTCTGTTCTCCCGCATGAGTCGAGCAGCGTGCTGACCCACCAAATACGCGCTGAACGCTGAGTTCCGAAGTGTCTCGAGCGCCATGCTTGGGTCAGCTTCGGTAATCCCCTTGCGGAAAATGCCGGGAACGCGGCCGTCGATATTATGGACGACAAGCGTAGGTGCCCCCAGGTCTCGAACTACGCTCTGGAACAGCAATTCCACGGCCGCTGGTTCGGTAGCATCGCAAGCGTATCGGCGCACGCCGTGCGTCTTCTCCAGATTCTGCAGGACCGATTTTTCTGGATTCCTGGCTGCGATGCCGACGCGCACGCCGTTTTCGGCGAACAGCCTGGCGCAACTAGAGCTGACGCCCGGGCCGCCCCCGACGATGATTGCAACGTCCTGTTCGGAGGGTGGAGTGTCGTGTTGATTCAATTGAGTCATGTTCCGTGCTCCTATGCGCGTCGTAAGCAGATGAGAGAACGCGTTTTATTCCTGGCGCTCCCAAATCTGCGAACGACCCAGCATTGACACGCCAATGTAGCCGCGCACGTTGAGCTTCTTGCCGCCGTCGGTCAGCTGGATTTTGCTGCTATAGACCTTGCCATTGTCCGGATCGAGGATTCGGCCGCCGGTATATTCGGCGCCTTCCTTCTTCAGGCCACTCAGGATTAGCAAACCGATTACCGGTGCATTCTTGAGTGTGCCTTCGCATTTTTCACATTTCGGGTTCCGGTCTTCGGACGGGGCGGGGAACACTTTCTCAATCTTGCCCTGCAGGGTGCCATTCGACTCCGTGATGCGGATAAGCGCTCTCGGCTTGCCGCTGACGTCATCGACATTTCTCCACAAGCCGACAGGTGAGGCATAATCCGCCCAAGCCCCGGAGGACATGAGTGCAGCAGCCAAGGTGAGCGCGAGAACGCCTGATTGTTGCAGAATACGCATTCCGATGGTCTCCAAGGGAGTGGGGCTTATTGTTTGTTCCGATGCCGCGTGGTGCGATTCTCGTCGACGTATGACCAAGCGGGTTGCAACGTAGTTACGCATTCACGTCGATGACCGTGCGGCCCTGGACCTTCCCCGCGAACATTTGGCGCACCACGTCGGGGATCTCTGCGAGGCCGACCACCTGCATCGTTCGGGCGAGCTTGTTCAGGTCCAGGTCGCGAGCCAAACGCGACCATGCCTCGATTCGGGTCTCCTGCGGGGCATTCACCGAGTCGATTCCAGCAAGTGTGACGTTGCGCAGGATGAACGGCAGAACCGTTCCGGGAAGATCGACGCCCTGAGCCAGGCCGCAGGCCGTCACCACGCCGCGGTACTGCGTCTGCGCCAATACGTTCACCAGCGTATGACTGCCGACGGAGTCGACAGCGCCAGCCCAACGCTCGCGCGCGATAGGAGCTCCGGACTCCGAAAGCGTCCGCCGATCGATGACATCGGCCGCACCGAGGCTCCGCAGATAATCGGCTTCTTCAAGACGTCCAGTTGATGCAACGACGCGATAACCGAGATCGGAGAGGAGAGCGATCGCGATCGAGCCGACGCCGCCATTGGCGCCGGTTACGACGATATCACCACGCTGCGGTGTGATTCCGCCATGTTCGAGGGCCAGCACCGACAGCATCGCGGTGTAACCGGCCGTGCCGATTGCCATGGCATCCTTCGTGGATAAGGGAGCGGGGATCTTCACGAGCCACTCGCCTTTGATCCGCGCTTTCTGGGTGTAACCGCCATGGTGGGTCTGGCTCAGTCCCCAGCTGTTGGCAACAACGCGGTCTCCGACGGCGATGCCGGGATAGGAGGATGCCTCTACCGTTCCAGCAAGATCGATACCGGGAATGAGGGGAAACTGGCGAATGATCTCTGCGCGCCCGCTAATGGCCAGCGCATCCTTGTAGTTCACGGTCGAATAATCGACGGCAACCGTAACGTCGCCGGGCATGAGATCCTGCTCGTTCATTTCGACCACGCGGGTCGAAATCTTATCACCTGTCTTTGCAGCCAGCAGCGCCTTGAACGTCATCGCCATATCCTAGATTGGAGTTTCGCTGTCCACGCACCTAGGGTCGCGCCGCTTGATCGCAAGAAGGCACAATTAAAGCGGATACTATCATTTATGTAGGTACCCGCCGCGTGCCCAGCATGGAGCCCGGCCTTGGCCGATATGACAACGGGCCTGACATGGCGACGCAGCTCCCCGAAACGCGAGCGGGCAACCTGTTATGCCGAGGCCCGTCCGTGCGGTTGGTCTGGCGCGGGCTGTCGACGATCCCTCTCCCGATCCTGCCACTGTCTGCGGCTGTCAGTATCTGTTGTATTACGGTCGTCATGTGATATGAATACGTAAATCAAGAGCTGTTCAATGGCGTCGATGGATACATCCGAAGACGTAAACGGGGCCTGTGTGACCGGGACTTTCGGCGCCATGGAATAGGCTTCACGCTCTACGGACCCCAGACTAGTGCCCTTCGTGCTGTCATAGCTGATACTATCATTTATGGAGGTGACCATGCGTCCAAGAAGGTTTGACGCCAAAAGCGGATGCGCGGTCGGGGTGACACTGTCCGTCATTGGCGGCATGTGGAAGCCGCTGATCCTGTTTCATCTCTTCGCCGGCAAGAAACGGTTCATGGAGCTGTCCCGAGCCATCCCTAACGCCACGCAGAGGATATTGACCCTTCAGTTGCGCGAACTAGAGGCCGATGGCGTGATCGTGCGCCATGCCTATCCGCAGATTCCTCCGAAGGTGGAATATGAAATCTCTACCTTCGGCCAGAGCCTCGGGCCTGTACTGCTTTCGCTTCGAGGTTGGGGCAAGCAACATGGAGGTTCAATTGAAGGCGTCTCTCAGCCACACCACGCTCCTGAAGATCGCCAGCTAAACGCATGCTCCCTGTAACGGTTGAATGAGTGATGCGGAAACCTGTCCTGCATACACATCGCCAGCGTCGGTCCACTTGAGACGTCTCACGCTCGCGCCACTTCCATCGCCGGCTCGGGTTCTTCCCGTCGAACGCTGACGCGCTTTATCATGAGCGGAAAGCTGTCGCTTCAGATGGCACGGCTCTGCCGCTTTCGCGGGCGTGTGCCACAAGCGAGCCTTATCCCACGGATCTATCCGAACGACTTGCGTCGTGACGTCGAATTCCAAATAGGAATTAGCGACGCACCACCGACATAACCATGTCCATTAAAAGGAATAGACGGTCACCCAGCTTGACAGTTCTATTTTAGAACTATTTACTCGACCTGCCGATCGACATGAAGAAGCGGACCTGCCCGTTTAAGGGGGCCGCGCAGCGCTCCCGAAAAGAGGGCACAGGGAGGATGGCATGCGGAGCGTGGACGATATCACTGCGGCCGAATTGCTGGACGGCCTGCCGTGCAGGGTGCACGAGGTCTACGCGCCGTTCGTGCGGGACATCCCGGGTCATCCGGCCTTCGTTGAAGGGGGGCGTTCGTGGAGCTACCGGCAGTTCTCGGAGGCTGTCGACGCCGCGGCGAAGGATCTCGCCGATCTCGGGGTCAGGCCCGGCGATCGCGTGATGATTGCGAGCGAGAACAGCGTGGCTCTGGGAGCGATGCTCTTCGCGGCCAGCAAGCTCGACGCATGGGGCATTGCGGTTAATCCCCGCCTCTCGGCCAGGGAGATCGACCTAATCGGCACGCACAGCGGCGCCAGGCGCGTGCTGTTCAACTCGGCACTTTCGAAGGAAGCCGCCGATCACGCCAGCCGCGTCGGTGCTAAAATCGGCGCCGTGGGGCCATTCGGTGGAATCGGCATTGGTCCTCTCAATGCGGATGCAGAAGCGGAGCCCGTCGAGAAGGATGGCGCCCGCCAGGTCGCGGGCCTTCTCTACACTTCGGGTACGACTGGTGCACCGAAGGGAGTCATGCTGAGCCACCGCAACCTGCTCTTTACGGCAAAGACTTCGGGAATCCTTCGCCAAAGCGGCCCGGCCGACCGCGTTTATGGCGTGCTGCCGATGTCCCACATCGTCGGGTATTCGATTCTGCTGATCGCCACGCTGATGCACGGCGGCACATTGTATGTTGTGGCCAAGGCCGATCCAGCTGCGCTTGCCCATGCCATCGCCGAGGAGGGGATTACGAGCCTGTTCGGTGTACCTGCCACATATCAGCGTCTGCTCGAACACAAGGCGGTCAAGGGCATTCAACGGCTCGAACGGGGCAGCCTGCGGGTCATGGCCGTCGCCGGCGCTCCCCTCGACCTCGATCTCAAGAAGCGGATCGAGGACGAATTCGGAATCCCGCTATTGAACAATTACGGCATAACCGAATGTTCGCCCGGCCTATCGGGTGTCCGTTCAGAACACCCCGTCTCAGACGAATCGGTCGGCCCCTTTCTTCCCGGTATCGAGCACCGGATCGTGGACAGACAGGGCAAGAAGGTGGCGACCGGCGAAGTGGGCGAGTTGCACGTCCGAGGCCCCAACGTGATGCTCGGCTACTATCGCGCTCCCGAGCAGACGGTCGCGGCGATCGATAACCAGGGATGGTTTAATACAGGGGATCTCGCCCGGGTCAACGGCGAGGGCCATCTCTACATCGCTGGCCGAACCAAAGAACTCATCATCCGCTCCGGCTTCAACGTTTACCCTGCTGAGGTGGAGGCGGTGCTGAATGCGCACGACCAGGTCGTCCAATCAGCGGTGGTGGGACGACCGGTTGATGGCAACGAGGAGGTCGTCGCATTCGTGCAGCTTCTGCCGGGCGCCAGCGTTAGCGCCGAAGACCTGAAGGCGTACACGGCCCAACAGCTCACTTCGTACAAGCGCCCGACCGAACTAATCGTGCTCGACGCTCTGCCCTCGGCCTCCACCGGCAAGATACTCAAACACAAGCTGCGGGAGATGGCGATCGAACGAGGGGTTGCGAAGGCGTCGGATGCGGTAGCCGCGGGCTGAATCATCGCATGCCCGACCGCAAGGAAATTGAACGAATAGTGCGCGACGCAATCCGTCGCCGGATTAGGGAGAAGTCGATGTTCAGGAAGTCTATAATAGCGGTCGCGATTGGCGTGACGATTGCCGGCGCGCCTGCGCGTGCGGAAACGCCCGGCGTCACGAGCGCCGAAGTGAAGGTTGGGGCTACATTCCCGTTTAGTGGTCCCGCATCGCCGCTCAGCAATACCGGAAAGGGTCTGATCGCCTACATCAATTCGATCAACGATCGCGGCGGCATCAATGGCCGGAAGATAAACCTCATCACCTACGACGATGCCTACAGCCCGCCCAAGACAGTCGAGCAGACCAGAAAGCTTATCGAAAGCGACGAGGTGGCATTTCTGTTTGGTCCGCTGGGTACGCCCGGCATCAGCGCCACCATAAAGTACGTCAACGCCAAGAAGGTGCCGCATCTTTTTGTGGTAAGCGGCGTCACGAAATTCACGAACTTCTCTGAATTTCCGATGACCACCACGGGGTTGCCCAGCTATGACACGGAAGGGCGAATCTACGCGAAGTACATCATCCAGGCCCGGCCGGACGCAAAGATTGCGATCCTATATCAGAACGACGATTTGGGTAAGGACTTCGTCAATGCATTCAAAGGCTACCTGAAAGGCGACTTCGACAAGAAGGTTGTAGCGTCCTCGTACGAAGTGACCGAGCCGACGATCGATTCCCACGTGGTGAAATTGAAATCGTCTGGCGCAGAGGCGTTCCTGGTCGCCGGCACGCCGAAATTCGCGGCCCAAGCCATCAAGAAGGTCGACGAGATCGGTTGGAAGCCGCTGTTCCTGATCAATTTGGTGTCGAGTTCAGTCTCTTCAACTATCGTCCCCGCGGGGCCGGAGAAAGCTGTGGGCATCGTCGCCGCGACAATCTTCAAGGATCCGGGCGACAAGAAGTGGGCCGATGATCCCGGCATCAAGTGGTACCGCGACCATTTCGCGAAATACCTGCCGGGTGCCGACATCGGCGATGCCAACTATCTGTTCGGTACGCAGCAAGGACAGATCCTGGAGCAGGTGCTCAAGCAGTGCGGTGACGATCTCTCGCGCGAGAACATCGTCAAGCAATCGCGGAGCATACGCGAGCTGTCGCTGCCGACTCTGGTACCGGGCGTTACGATCAACACGGGCCTGGAAAGCAGCATGGCGTACACGCAGCTTCAGTTGCAGCGCTGGACCGGCAGTTCCTGGGAGCAGTTCGGAAACGTACTCAGCGCCGAGCAAGAGTGAACATGCCTTTTGAAGTGCAATGCGGGCGATCTGAGCCCTCAAAGCCACCAGCTGAATCAAGGAGCCCGAATGTCCAGCGACGTACTCTTCCGGCCTTTCAAGCTGAAAGGGCTGAACTTGCCGAACCGGGTCGTGATGGCGCCGATGACGCGCTCGTTCTCTCCGGGCGGAATTCCGACCGAAGACGTCGCGCGGTACTACCGCCGCCGTGCCCAAGGAGCGGTCGGGTTCATCATATCGGAGGGCACGGGCGTGGATCGTCCGGCCCCCAGATGGGCCGGGTCTGGTCTGGGATCCCCGCGAAGGCCTGTCGGCAGTGGCCGCGCTCGAGACATTGAAGCATCGCCCCGCGGTCGCCGAGCGCGAGACCATGACCGAGCTTGTCCCAGTCGAACCGTTCATTTCGCAGCCGGCCTCTACTGGCTGGAATCGCGCGGGCCATATCTGACGCGAGGAAACTGACTGATGTCGAGGTCATAGAGGCGCGTGTCGTAATCGCCGCCGATGGCAAGAAAGCCAGACGTTGGCAAGGAAGGCGAGGGCCATGCCCATCCGATCAGATGAGCGCTTTGACGCCTGTTCTAGATAAGCCAATCGCCCGTGAAAGGTCTGCTTATCGGTCAGGCCGGAATAGGCCCGCGTAGTCTAGAACAACGCGAATGAGCCACCGCGGGCATTATCGAACAAGGCATTGTGAGACTGTGATCATTGCAGCAAGGTAACGCGAGACGATTGGTTCCCGGTTAAGAGAAAACGGCCCGTCGTCTCATCAATTGCGAGGTGCTGCGCCGTCCAACTGAAACTGGCGCAGCATTTGGTCTTATGTCCAGCCTCGATGGTGCAATTCATTCGGCTTTACGTCCAGCAAGTCGATGGTGTCGTTGCCGACTTGCAGCGTTCCGTCGTGATGGTCGGAAGATACTTTGACGTAATCGTCGTTCAGAAGTTGCAGCTTGTCCACCTTGGGACCGAAATCAGTGATGGTTGCGGTGTTGTGTTTACCCTTGAGAGAGTCAAGGTTGAACACAAAGGTATCGGCACCGAAACCGTCGTTCACTTCAGCTGAGCCGTCTGTCAAAATCATCTTATCCGAAAATTGCAGGCGTTCGATATTCTGCAGCGTGTCCGTCCCCTCGGCACCGACATTGTCGGTGACCATGATTGATCCATCGGCATTCTGATTGATCGTGTAGTTCTTTGCGCTGCCCGAGAACAGGGCCGTGTCCGTGTCCGGGAGCGGCTCGCCGAACGGATTGCCGTTATCGCCGATTAGGTGGTCGTCGCCCTGTCCGCCCTTCATCCAGTCATCGCCCTCGTTCCCCAGCAGTTCGTCGTTGCCGGCGCCTCCAAAGATCTGATCATTGCCGAGGCCCCCGAAGACCTCGTCATCGCCATCGCCGGCCTTGATGTGGTCGCGGCCCTCCAGGCCGACGAGAAGATCGGAGCCTGCGCCGCCCCATACCTTGTCGTTTCCGGCGGCGCCGTTGACGAAGTCGTCGCCATCGCCGCCCGTAAGGCAGTCGTTGCCGTCGCCACCGATCACAGCATCGTTGCCTAGGGCACCGTCGAGGACATCGTTGCCACCATCGCCCCAGAGCGTATCGTTCCCGGCGCCGGACTGAATCATGTCCGTCCGATCGGTGCCGCCGATCACGACGTGATCGTTGCCAAGAAATCCTAGCTTGCCTCCGTGGTTGGTCATCACCAATGGATTTCCGGCAGCGTCGACCGGATAGGTTGAAGGGTCACCGGCTTCGATCGTGTAGGTGGGCGCCGCGAAGACGTCGAACGGAAGGTGCGAGGTATCAGTGTTGCGCATCACCAGCTCGGAGAATGAGGTGCCCTCGAGCTGATTCAGGAAATTTGTACCTTCCAACCGCGACAGATAGTAAAAGCGGTCACCATTCTGCAAATTTTCCATCTGAGTCTCGAATACGAAGTTGAAGGTCGAGCCCAGTAGCCCGCCCGACGCCAGCGGCCTCTCCGCCAGGCCACCGATCCACAGATCAACGTCATTGAGACCAGTCTCGACACCGGCAAAGGCTCCAGTGCCGTTGAGAAAATCAGTGTCCGGGCCAACGCTCTCGTCTACCTCCGTGGTCGGGTCATCCTCCGTCCCATAGACGAGCGTGACGGCAGCGACACGTTTCTCCGCTACCGTGTCGGCATCAGCGAGCAACGGGTGAAGGCCGTATGCTGCAATGAAGTTGACAAGAGACTCTGGGTGCTTGATGCCGCCCCCGAATTCCGCCCAACTCGCATACGGCTTGAGATCGGGATCTCCGGTTGCTGTGTAGAACTGCTCGCGGACGCTATTGAGCGGTGCCACGCCGGTGTCTCGGCCGCGCGCGAGGTTTATAGTCGCAAGATCCAGAGGCAAACCGAGAAGATTGTTGCGCAGCGCGCCGGTAACGAATTCATCAACGTCGTTGGCGACCTCGCCCGTTGCTCCGCGCACAATTTCCGCTGCAGCATCGCCGTCGGCGCCACGCTCCGCATAGGCGAGCGGGTTGAGGAAGGCATCAATCAGGCTGAGCTGCTGATCGCCGGCCATTTCGGCATTGGCGTCTACCACGTTGCCGTCGGCATCTAGACGGTCAACAGTCTCGCGCAGCAGCGAATGCCCGAACCGATAGACCGTGTGCGCGAACTCGGCCGTGATCGCGGGATCGATGGTGACATCGTGCGCCTCGAATTCATCGATGTTCGGCTGGATGCTACGTGCAAAGTCCTCGAAGACGAGATGCTGGTACTGCATCTCGGTCGCAAATCTGGCGGCTTGGAACAGGTGCTCGCCATTCCAGTCACTCTCCTGGATGCCGTCGGAGATATCGGCTCCCGGCTTCAGCCACTGACTCACGAATGCTGGATCGGTGTCCACTTCGGCCAGGATCACCTCCTTCAGGTGCCCGATCAGCCGGTTATGTTCCGCGTGGAAAACGTGGTGAACAGCGGTCAAGCCGATATTCTCATTGCCGCGTCCGTCGCCGGTGACGTAGTGGGCATCGAGCAACTCATTGTCGTAGTTGCCGCTCGTATCCGACCCGTCAAGGTTCGAGAGGCTGACCTCCGTGTCGCCGTCCGCGACCTTGCCGGTCGGAAGAGCATCATGGGCAATGTCATTCAGAAAGGCGTGTCCGGTGCGGACCGCCCCCGTGGTGCTGATGGGATTGGCGGGGTTGCCTTCTATCAAGATGTCGTCGGGCGTGCCCGCAACGCCATCAACGCCGGGCATCACGAGTTGGGCGTATCCATGAGCTCCGGCCAGGAAGCGCCCATAAGAGTCGGTTGCCGCCAAGGGAATGTTGGTCACATCGACATCGGTCAGGTCGATGCCGAGCAGCTCCCGCGCTTGCGCCTTGACGTCAGCCCATGTTGCCAGGCCGCCATCGGCGCCTTCGAGCAGACGCCCGGTTGCCACCGGATTGCCGTTGGCGTCAAGCATGTACTCGCGCAGAAAAACCTGGTGTGACGGATGCGACGTGTACGTCTGGTTCTGATCGATGAACGGTGTCGTCTGGTTCGTGTGCTCGTGGACATCGTCCGAAGTCCCCACGATCCCGTCTGCCCCGGCCAGGTTGGTCGCACGCGTCAACACCATGAAATTGGTCGGGCTGCCTTCAACGTAGAGAGGGTCGTCCGGCTGCAGTGGGATAAACACTGTCCCGCTGTCGCCCTTGTTCACCAGATCCAGGCCATGGTCGAAGAACTGGCCGAAGAACGTGAACCACTGATTGAACGGCGCCGCGCCATCGGAATCCACGTTCGGAATAACCCCGTCGCCATCGCTGTCGACTGCGGCGGCCGCCGGGTTGCTGTTCGCATTCTGGTCGGCAATCAGATTGCTGATGATCCGCGGGTGGGCGTCGATCACTGTATCTTTGGTCTGGGAGTAGGACGTTCCGAGATCCGCTTCGCGGAACACAGGATCAGTCATCCGCGGGAACACCCGATCCGCGGCGCCGAAGTCCGACTGGCCTGGCACCACGCTGTTGTTCGTGCCGTCAACCGTCCGCAGCCCGAACGGAAGAGAAGGGTCCTCCAAAGGAGCGCCGGTTTCGGCGAATCGAATTTGCGCGAGAATGAAATCGAGGTCTGATCGAATGAGTTGCATGTCCGTCTCCCTGATTTCCGAGCTGTGGAATTCCGGACGCCTCTGCGAAGGCATGCAGGCTTGAGATCGGGAGCCCGCTCTGTGGCGCTTTAGAGATGAGATTGCGAAAGGATGAAAGCTTTATCGCGCGCAGGCAGCCACATATTTGGCAGCAACCGACGCCGACGCGATCCGCAACATTTCAGAAGTCGCAGCGTCATAGCCGCACTCGCAGGCTTCTTCCGACAGGGCCTGAGACATCGCGTCGTGCGGCACGGTCGCCGAGATAGGTCCGCATCTGCGAGCGTTTGCTGATACGTAGACCTTGACCGACCAGAACATGGTTCCCGAAACTCCGAAAGGAGACCTCAGCCAGACCTGCTAACTGGCGCGGCTCAATTGCTCGCGCGCCTGACTCTGGATTAATGGGACGTTCGGCAAGCCGGCCAATGTCCACTTTGGAAGCGAGTGAGAGCATGCTCGCGAAGAAGCCGTCATGACGTCAGACGGTTGCGCAAACTCCTCACTCCTCTTATCTCAAGAAATTGAGCGCTGATCGTACCACGCAACGCTCGCAGCCCGGTCGAAGCTTGAGCGTCGGGCGCTCGTGTCGTGTGTCGTCGAAAGGAAGATGGAGCTCGGCCGCAAGCTTGCGGCGCTGCGCGACGTAACTCCGGGCAATAAGCAATTCGGGTGGGCTGTTCGTAAGCAGTTCGGGCTCGACAATCCCCTCGAGGTCGCCGAGATGATGCGCGTTGCTCGGCGATATGGTGACCGGCCTGAGATTTTCCGCAAAGTGGGCTGGCGCGTTCTCGCGGAGTTGGCTTCCTTGGCAACGTCGGAGGACGAGCGCCGGAAGTTCGAGGACAGAATCTCGGCCGGCGAGCGCGTCAACGGCGCCGAGATAATCCGGGCTCGCTCCACGATTGGAGCCGGCGCGCGCGAAAACGATACCGCGGCCGGCGCAGCTCCTGGGGGTCGGCAGAGTTGACTTGGGACCGTTCAGTGGAAGCAACGTCGTTTTTTGCATCAGCCCCTTCAGACGCGCGGACTATGCGCCCTTCCGTATAGACCGACGCGCGCGGCTGGCCCAAGCTCGAATACCGGCTCGGTGCGAGTGGTGCGATGCCGGCGGCCGGGTCAATTGTTCAATTTTAGGGAGGTGGTCATGGCGCTCGGTTTTGATTATTCAATCCAGATCAGCGATCCAGATAATCTGGCTGCCGGTCAGCAAAAGGCTCTCCTCAAGAACCTCGATGCAGCCATTGCGAATTGGGCGCGCTATATCAGCGGCGCCGGGTCAGTCGATGTGCAGTTGATCATCGATCCGAGGGCTGACTTCGGGGCAGCCTCCGCCAGCGCGACAAATATTACAATCGGCGAATTCGACGGCAAAATGCTGGTCAGGGAAGGCGTTCAGCATGAGTTGCTTACCGGAATCGATCTCAATGGCGATGCTCCTGACGCGTTTATAACTGTTGGGGCAGAATACCTGTCCAACTTCATCTGGCTCGATCCGAGGCCGTTTTCCAGAAACCTTCCCGTCCCCTTGGACAAGAACGACGGCGTTAGCCTATTCATGCACGAGTTCGGCCATGTTCTCGGGATGAATGGGTTCGGCGAAAAGAACGGTGAACTCACCGGGACGACCGCCAGTGTCTATGATAGCCACGTCACCTTCGAGGGCGGGCTCCCGTTCTTTGCGGGCGCGGCCGTCGAACAGCTTTACGGCGGGCCCGTGCCTCTCTCAGGCTTCGACGCGGACGAGAATACGTACACACATTACGGTCACGAATCCGCCGACCAGCTCGATCTTGCCTTGATGCAGGGGAATGCGGGTTTCTTCTTCGGCCAGCGATACTATGTCGACAACATCGACCTTGCCATCATGCAAGACATGGGCCTCTCCACTAGCCACCAGACGGAGAGCCGTTGGGACGACTTCAGTTCTGGGTTTGCAGGAAATGACGTTTTCAGGACTGGACGGGGCAACGACACCTTAAAAGGGGCTGGAGGGAATGACGGTCTATATGGTGGCGCTGGAAACGATCGCCTGAGCGGAGGAGACGGTGAGGATCTCGTTGCCGGAGGCAAGGGAAACGATTGCCTCAGTGGCGGCGCTGATGCCGACACTTTCGTTTTCGGGAAAGGCGGCGACAAGGATATTGTCACCGACTTCGAACTCGGCCTCGATCGAATCCGGCTCGAGCATGGAGCGTCGGTCCAAAAGGTTGGCGAACATGACGTCAATGAGGACGGCGTACTCGACACCGTATTGACGCTGAGTGGCGGCAGTGTTGTGAAGCTCCTGAGCGTGCATGGCGCGGATGACCTGCTTATCTAGGTCTCAATGCCGAGACGCCTCGAGATGTACGTCAGACATTAGATGCTCAAGCGAACAGCTCGGCGCCGGCTGGCGTGAAGGTCACGAAGGTCCCGGATTCGTGCATCTTGAGCGAGCCGCGCTCGATCGCGAGATTCAGCCCGGCGCCATACTCCGCCGGCGTGCCCTTGTCCTTCAAGAACGACTCGTTGACCTTTTCAATATGGATGCGGCTTTGAACCGGCTCGACCGCGTTTGCTATCTCGAGGATCCGGCGCGCAGCTTTTTCCGGGTCGGCACAGGGGCGGGCATCGGTGTATTTCATGCGGCGGCCTTGTCATCCTTGTCAGCGCCTCGAGCGACGATCCTGATCGCGTCATCAGGCAACGGCCGCTGCAGCGCCTTGGCCTCGCCCCACGGCGCACGCATCCAGACGTCGCGCTCCTCGTCTGTTAGCAAAATGACCGGCATGGCCTTGGGATGGATTGGCACGACGACAGCATTCGAAGTCGTGGTGAGAAAGCCGTAGACGTTATGCGGACCAGGAATCGGATTTGATTTCGTCTCGCGCTGGCCCTTGAATTCGGTCCAGATCCCAGCGAAGCAGGTCAGCGGCCGATCATTGTTAATCGCGAACCAAACGACGTCCTTTTTCTTGGTGTCCGGGTTCGGCTCCGGCGCATATTCCGCGAAGCTATTGAATGGCACCAGGCAACGGTTTTCCGGCTTCAGCCAACCCCACCAGTGCGGCGAAGAGGTGTTGCGGATGTTGGTCACCGGCGGTCCGCCGGTCCGCGGCGGTGGCGGCATGCCCCAGCGCATCAAGACGAGCTCGCGTTCGGCGCCGGCATTGCACACGACCGGCGCGGGATAATCTGGAAACCCGCCCGGCATCGGCGGGAGGTTACCCACATAGCGATTCATCCGCGGAAGAGCGCTCGAATGGCTTCCTGGTTGGTGGTGATCGAATAGATGGGGTGATTGCAGTTGCTGCTCGAAAGGCTCAGCCTGGAAGGGAAGCCGG
>NZ_JAGWDK010000046.1 GCF_018398875.1 Bradyrhizobium sp. sGM-13
TTCCATGCCGTCGCAATCGGATGGACCCTCAGAAATGTGTGCATGCCCTAGTGCGCTCGCAGGGACGACGGAGAGTTACCCCACCGCGTCAAAACACCAGGCCAGAATGCCTTTCTGCGCATGCAGTCGATTTTCCGCTTCGTCGAACACGACCGACTGCGCGCCGTCGATCACCTCGTCAGTGACTTCCTCGCCGCGATGAGCGGGCAGGCAGTGCATGAAGATGGCGTCCGGCTTGGCCAGCGACATCAGCTTCGCATTGACCTGATAGGGCTTCAGCACATTGTGGCGATGTTCGCCGTCCTTGTCGCCCATCGAGACCCAGGTGTCGGTGACGACGCAATCGGCGCCGCGCACGGCGGCTTCGGGATCGGTGCCGAGCACGATCGGCGCCTGCGTCGCCTTGATCCAGTCCTTCATCGCCTTGTTCGGCGCAAGCTGCGGCGGGGTTGCGACATTGAGCTTGAACTTGAAACGCTCGGCTGCATGCGCCCAAGAGGCCAGCACGTTGTTGTCGTCGCCGGTCCAGGCCACGGTCCTGCCCTCGATCGGCCCGCGATGCTCCTCGAAGGTCATCAGGTCGGCCATCACCTGGCAGGGATGCGAGCGCCGCGTCAGGCCGTTGATCACGGGCACAGTGGCGTGCGCGGCCAATTCCAAGAGCGCGTCGTGGTTGAGGATGCGGATCATGATCGCATCGACATAGCGCGACAACACGCGCGCGGTGTCGGCGATGGTCTCGCCGCGACCGAGCTGCATCTCGGCACCGGTCAGCATGATGGATTCGCCGCCGAGCTGGCGCATGCCGACGTCGAAGGACACCCGGGTGCGGGTCGAGGGACGTTCGAAGATCATCGCCAGCGTCTTGCCTTCGAGCGGCTTCTTGCCCTTCTCATGTGCTTTCAGCTTCGCCTTCATGGTGGCGCTTAACGCCAGCATGTTGCGCAATTCATCCAACGGCAGTTCGTTGATGTCGAGGAAGTGACGGACGGACTTGCTCATCATCCCGCCGCCTTCTTCAACTGGCCAGCGGAGAGCGCGACACAGGCGCGCTCCAACCTTTGCACGGATTCCTCGATCTCGGCCTCAGAGACGATCAGCGGCGCCAGGAACCGCACCACATTGTCGCCGGCGCCGACGGTGAGCAATTTCTCGTCGCGCAACGCGTTGACGAGATCGCCCGACGGCACCACGGCCTTGACGCCGACCAGAAGCCCCTCACCGCGCACTTCCGACAGCACGGCGGGATAGCGGTCGACGACGGAGGCCAGTTTCTGTTTCAACAGCAGTGACATCTTCTGCACGTGATCGAAGAAGCCGGGCTTCAGCATCACGTCGAGCACGGCATTGGCGGCTGCGATCGCCAGCGGATTGCCGCCGAAGGTCGAGCCGTGTGAGCCCGGCGTCATGCCGCTTGCTGCTTCCGCCGTCGCCAGCACCGCGCCGATCGGGAAACCGCCGCCCAACGCTTTGGCCAGCGACATCACATCCGGTGTCACGCCGACGCGCTTATAGGCAAACAGATCGCCGGTGCGGCCCATGCCGGTCTGCACCTCGTCGAACGCGAGCAACAGGCCGTTCTCGTCGCAGAGCTGGCGCAGCGCCTTGAAGAAAGACTGCGGCGCGGAGCGTACGCCGCCCTCGCCCTGCACCGGCTCGATCAGGATGCCCGCGGTCTGCGGGCCGATCGCTTTCTTGACCGCTTCGAGATCGCCATGCGGCACCTGGTCGAAACCGTCCATCGGCGGCCCAAAGCCTTCGAGATATTTGGCGGAGCCGGTTGCTGCGAGCGTGCCCAGGGTGCGGCCATGGAATGCGCCCTCGAAGGTAACGAGACGATAGCGCTCGGGATGGCCCTTGGAGAATTGATAGCGGCGCACGACCTTGATCACGCCTTCCATCGCCTCCGCGCCGGAATTGCAGAAGAACACGAGGTCGGCAAAGCTCTGCTCGCAGAGCCGTGCGGCGAGCTTCTCGCCATCCGGCGACTTGAACAGGTTCGACATATGCCAGAGCTTCGTCGACTGCTCCTGCAGCGCCGCGATCAGGTGCGGATGGCAGTGACCGAGCGCATTCACCGCGACGCCCGAGGTGAAGTCCAAATAGCGCTCGCCATTGGTGGCGGTCAGCCAGCAGCCCTCGCCGCGTTCGAAGCCGAGATCGACCCTGGCGAAGACGGGGAGCAGATGCGACGTGGCGCTATTGGTCATGGCAATCACTGAGGTTTGAGACCAGCCTTTGAGACCTGCCGCGGGCGTGCATTGGCGCGAACGCGGCAACAGCCGGTCTTGCGAAAACGAAACGTGCCGCCTCTTAAGGGCGGCACGTGAGAGGCATTCTATGTGGGCGTGGGGCGCTGTCAACACGCCACGGAGCCGCTTTCCTGCAGTGCAAGATGCTGAAATCCGTAAGATTGCGGTGTGGTGGAAAACACGCAGTGAAATGCCTAGATGTCAGAACATGTGGACGTTCAGGCCCGGACTCTTGCGCCCGAGTCACGCCATATTGTAGCCTTTGGGCTGTCGGGTACGACATCTCGTGCGGCAGTTTTGATCCCTTAGAGTCCTTTTGTGCAGGCGTAAACGTTCGGCGCGGTTAGCGCGTCCGGCGAGGGCTAAGGGATTCTGACCGCAGGGATTTTTGAGACGAATGACTCGCCAGCGCTGCCCCCCGATTGGCCGGCGCGATGCGAAGGGAAGAGTACGATGACGGTTTTGACCTGGTCCGACGATCGCGTCGAACAGCTTAAGAAGCTCTGGGAAGCCGGACTGTCGGCGAGCCAGATCGCCGCGGAACTTGGAAATGTGACGCGAAACGCCGTGATCGGCAAAGTGCACCGGCTGGGCCTTTCCGGCCGTGCCAAGAGCCCCTCCTCGGCCGCCCCGCGGCAGCGCAAGGCACGCCCCGCCCAGCCGATGATGCGGGTGTCGCGCCCGGTCTCGCGCGGCAACACCGCGCTGGCACACGCCTTCGAAGTCGAGATGGAGCCGGATCCGATCGCCTCCGACAACGTCGTGCCGATGAGCCAGCGGCTGTCGCTGCTCGAACTGAACGAGGCCACCTGCCACTGGCCGGTCGGCGATCCCTCAAGTCCGGAATTCTTCTTCTGCGGCGGCAAGGCGCTCGCGGGCCTGCCCTATTGCGCCCACCACTCGCGCATCGCCTACCAGCCCGCCGCCGATCGGCGGAGGCAGCAGCCGAAGCAGACGAGATAAAGGCGCGGTTATCTCAACGTTGTCGTCCCTGCGGAAAGCAGGGACCCATAACCACAAGTGTCTGTGGTATGCTGAGCTGGAGCTCCAGCGCGTTTCAACAATCGAGATTTGTGGTTATGGGTCCCCGCGTTCGCGGGGACGACGGTGGAGTTAGCGAGGACGGCAACGGAGCGTTACGGCTCCACCTTCGCAAACCGGTCATCCAGCGCGTAACCTGCGCCGCGGACGGTGCGGAATAAGAGCGCGGGAGATATCTCAACGTTGTCGCCCTGCGAACGCAGGGACCCATAACCACTGGTGTCTGTGGTTATGCTGAGCTGGAGCTCCAGCGCGTTTCAACAATCGAGATTTGTGGTTATTGGTCCCCGCGTTCGCGGGGACGACGGTGGAGTTCGCGAGGACGGCAACGGAGCGTTACGGCTCCACCTTCGCAAACCTATCATCCAGCGCATACCCAGCGCCGCGGACGGTGCGGATCGGATCCTGTTCGCGGCCGGGGTTGAGCAGTTTGCGCAGGCGGCCGATGTGGACGTCGACGGTGCGCTCGTCGATATAGATGTCGCGGCCCCAGACGCTGTCGAGCAACTGCTCGCGGCTGAAGACGCGGCCGGGATGCTCCAGGAAAAATTCCAGCAGGCGATACTCGGTCGGGCCGAGATCGATCTGGCGGCCCGAGCGCGCGACGCGGCGTTTTTCGCGATCGAGTTCGATATCGCCATAGGTCAGCACGGTGGCGAGCCGCTCGGGGCTCGCCCGGCGCAAAAGGCCCTTTACGCGTGCCAGCAGTTCCGGCACCGAGAACGGCTTGACGATGTAATCGTCGGCGCCGGTCGCAAGCCCCCGCACCCGCTCGCTCTCCTCGCCGCGCGCGGTCAGCATGATGATCGGCAATTGCTTGGTCTCGGGGCGCGCCCTTAAACGGCGGCACAGCTCGATGCCGGAGAGCCCCGGCAGCATCCAGTCGAGCACGACGAGGTCGGGCACGCGCTCCTTCAGCCGCGTATCCGCATCGTCGCCGCGGCCAACGGTTTCGACCTCATAGCCTTCTGCGTCGAGGTTGTAGCGCAACAGCGTGGTGAGCGCTTCCTCATCCTCGACCACCATAATGCGCGCGCTCATCCTGCTCTTGCCTCTTTTGTTTGACGTATTCTCTTCACGCGAACCGGTTTCCACTTCGCTCGAAAGCGCTTTGTCAAGTATTGGGTACGGTCGTGGCAAACGTCGTCATGTCGCCCTTCGGGCGCTTGTCGAGCATCTGCTGACCCTCGATCATGTAGAACACGGTTTCGGCAATGTTGGTGGCGTGGTCGCCGATCCGCTCGATATTCTTGGCGCAGAACATCAGGTGGATGCAGAACGAGATGTTGCGCGGATCCTCCATCATGTAGGTGAGGAGTTCACGGAACAGCGAGGTGCAGATGGCGTCGACTTCTTCGTCGCCCTTCCACACCGTCATCGCCGCCGGCAGATCGTGCGCGGCATAGGCGTCCAGCACCGACTTGACCTGCGACTGTACCAGATCGGTCATGTGCTCGAGACCGCGCATCAGTTTCAGCGGCTGGAAATCGTTCTCCAGTGCCGCGACGCGCTTGCCCATGTTCTTGGCAAGGTCGCCGATCCGCTCCAGATCGGTGGCAACCCGCATCGCGCCGACGATCTCGCGCAGATCGATCGCCATCGGCTGGCGGCGGGCGATGGTCAGCACCGCCCGCTCCTCGATCAGATGCTGCAGGCGGTCGACCTCGACGTCGGTGGCGACGACGCGCTTGCCGAGCGGGATATCGCGGCGGACCAGCGCGTCGACGGATTCGGTGATCATGCGTTCGACCAGGCCGCCCATCTCGGCGACCAGGCGGGTCAATTCCTGGAGGTCGCTGTCAAACGCCTTGGCGGTGTGCTCGGAAGCCATATTCTATCTCCTCAACCAAACCGGCCGGTGATGTAGTCCTGGGTACGTCGATCACTGGGCGACGTGAAAATCTTGTTGGTGTCGTCGAATTCGACCAGCTCGCCGAGATACATGAAGGCGGTCTTGTCGGAGACGCGCGCCGCCTGCTGCATGTTATGGGTGACGATGGCGATGGTGTAATCCTCCGCCAGTTCCTGGATCAGTTCCTCGATCTTGGCGGTCGAGATCGGATCCAGCGCCGAGCAGGGCTCGTCGAACAGGATCACCTCGGGCCTGACCGCAACGGTGCGCGCGATGCAAAGCCGCTGCTGCTGACCGCCAGACAGCGAGAGGCCACTGGCGTTCAACTTATCCTTGACCTCGTTCCAGAGCGCGCCGCCGCGCAGCGCCTTCTCGACCCGGCCGTCCATCTCCGACTTGGAGATCTTCTCATAGAGACGGATGCCGAAGGCGATGTTCTCGTAGATCGTCATCGGGAACGGCGTCGGCTTCTGGAACACCATCCCGACACGGGCCCGCAGCAGATTGAGATCGAGCTTGGGGTCCAGGATGTTGGTTTGGTCGAGCAAGAGCTGACCGGTGGCGCGCTGACCCGGATAGAGATCGTACATCCGGTTGAATATCCGCAGCAACGTGGATTTGCCGCAGCCGGACGGACCGATGAAGGCGGTGACGCGATGGGTGCCGAGCGTCAGGTTGATGTTCTTCAGCGCATGGTGCTCGCCATAGTAGAAGTTCAGGCCGCGCGCGGTCACCTTCGGCGCGGCTTCGGGCAACGCCACCTGCGGGACCGGGCCGGCTGCGGAACTCACGGATACGGAGAGATCAGTCATTTGGATGTCCTCTCGGCGCCGAGAATACGCGCGCCAATATTCAAGGCCAATACGGTGAGGGTGATCAGCAGGGCGCCGGCCCAAGCCAGTTGCTTCCAGTAGGCATAGGGGCTCTGAACGAAGTTGTTGATGGTGACCGGCAGGTTCGCCATCGTCTTGGTCAGGTCCAGGCTGAAGAACTGGTTCGATAGCGCGGTGAACAACAGCGGTGCGGTTTCGCCGGCCACGCGGGCGGTCGCGAGCAGGACGCCGGTGATCAGGCCGGCGCGCGCGGCGCGATAGGCGATCCGCCGGATCACCAGCGAACGCGGCATGCCGAGCGCGGATGCCGCCTCGCGCAAGGGATTGGGCACCAGCCCCAGCATGTCCTCGGTGGTGCGCACCACCACGGGGATCACGATCACGGCGAGCGCCAGGCAGCCGGCAAAGGCCGAGAAGCCGCCCATCGGCACCACGATGGCACCGTAGATGAACAGGCCGATGATGATCGACGGTGCGCTCAAGAGGATGTCGTTGATGAAGCGGATCACCGAGGTGAGCTTGTCATGCTTGCCGTATTCGGCGAGATAGGTGCCGGCGAACAGGCCGAGCGGCGCGCCGATGCCGACGCCGATCACGGTCATGATGATCGAGCCGACAATGGCGTTACGCAGGCCGCCGTCGGTCGATCCCGGTGGCGGCGTGTCTTGCGCGAAGACCGCGAGATTAAGCCCGGTAAGGCCGTTGTAGAATAGCGTGAACAGGATCAGCGCCAGCCAGGTCACGCCGAACGCCGCGGCGCCCAGGCACAGGAACTTGACGATGATGTTCTTGCGACGGCGGGAAACGTAAATCGGGTTCATGTCACTTCCCCGCCTTCGTTTCCAGACGCATCAGCATCAGACGCGCGGCAGCAAGAACGAAAAACGTCAGAATGAACAGGAGCAGGCCGAGCAGGATCAGGCCCGACTGGTGCAGCCCATCGCTCTCGGCAAATTCGGAGGCGATTGCGGCTGAGATCGTGGTACCCGGCGCGAAGATCGAGGACTGAATCTTGAACGAATTGCCGATGATGAAGGTGACCGCCATGGTCTCGCCGAGCGCGCGGCCGAGCGCCAGCATGATGCCGCCGATCACGCCGACGCGGGTATAGGGGATGACGACGTTGCGGACGACTTCCCAGGTGGTGCAGCCGACGCCGTAGGCGGCTTCCTTCAAAACCGGCGGCACCGTCTTGAACACGTCGATCGAGATCGCGGTGATGAAGGGCAGCACCATGATCGCCAAAATCAGCGAGGCGTTGAACAGGCTGAGATAGGACGGCGGGCCGGCGAAGATCGTGCCCAGCACGGGGACGCCGTCGAACAGGCTGATCATGAACGGCTGGAAGTTATTGGCCAGGAACGGGCCGAGCACGAAGAAACCCCACATGCCGTAGATGATCGAGGGAATGCCGGCGAGCAGTTCGATCGCAAGGCCAATGGGGCGGCGCAGCCAGATCGGGCAGATCTCGGTGAGGAACACCGCGATGCCGAGCCCGACCGGAATGGCGATCGCCATCGCGATCACGGAGGTGATCAGCGTGCCGTAGACCGGGCCGAGCGCACCCAGCACCGGCGGATCGGCCGACGGCGCCCAGCGCTGCGTCCACAGGAAGGCCGCGCCATATTCCCGGATCGCGGGCCAGGCGCCGATGATCAGCGAAACAATGATGCCGCCGAGGATAAGCAGAACCGAGATCGCGCAGGCGCGCGTGATCCAGTAGAAGGTGACGTCGCCGAGCTTGAACGCGCTGAGAGCCTTTGCGCGATCGTAAGGTCCGGCAGCCTCCATTACGTCGCTTTCAACCGCCATTTCTGCCACGCCCAGTCCCCTGTACTTATAGCCCAATGACCCGGACTTCGGTGCACGGCTTTTTCGGCTCGTGCATTGTTGTTGCCTCTCTTGTCCCGAGAGGGGTGCTCAACCCGGGCATCCCGGGTTGAGCAGTCGTGTTGCGAAGCGCTGGCGCTATCAGCTCTTGATCTCAGCCGACCAGGTCTTTTCGATCAGCTTGACGACCGAGTCCGGCATCGGGATGTAGTCGAGCTCTTCAGCCATCTTGTCGCCCTTCTCGAAGGCGTATTTGAAGAACTTGATGGCTTCCTGCGCGGCGGCCTTGTCGGTGGCAGCCTTGTGCATCAGGATGAAAGTCGCCGCGGTGATCGGCCAGGAGGCGTCGCCGGGCTGATCGGTGAGGATCACGTAGTAGCCAGGCGCCTTGGCCCAGTCGGCGTTCGACGCGGCCGCCTGGAAGGTTTCCATGGTCGGCTGCACGGTCTTGCCGGCCTTGTTGATCATCGCGGTGTGGGTCAGCTTGTTCTGCTTGGCGTAGGCATACTCGACGTAGCCGATCGCGTTCTTGGTCTGGCCGATATTGCCGGCGACGCCTTCATTGCCCTTGGCGCCGACGCCGACCGGCCATTCGACCGCGGTGCCCATACCGACCTTGGATTTCCATTCGGCGTTCGACTTCGAGAGATAGTCGGTGAAGTTGAACGTGGTGCCCGAACCGTCGGAGCGGCGAACCACGGTGATGGCGTCCGCCGGCAGCTTCAGCTTCGGATTGAGCTTGGCGATCGCGGCGTCGTCCCACTTCTTGATCTTGCCGAGATAGATGTCGCCGAGCACTTCGCCCGACAGCACCAGCTCGCCTGGCTTGATGCCTTCGAGGTTCACGACCGGAACGATGGCGCCCATCACCATCGGCCACTGCACCAGGCCGTCCTTTTCAAGCTGCTCGGCCTTCAGCGGCGCGTCAGTGGCGCCGAACGTCACGGTCTTGGCCTGGATCTGCTTGATGCCGGCGCCGGAGCCGATCGACTGGTAGTTCAGACCGTTACCGGTCTCCTTCTTGTAGGCGTCGGCCCACTTCGAATAGATCGGGAACGGGAAGGTGGCGCCCGCGCCGGTAATGTCGGCCGCAAAGGCCGAGGTCGACGCGGCGACGAGGCCGGCGGCGACGATTGTCCTGACGAAATTCATGGTTGATCTCCATCTCCTGAGCGAAGCGCTGTTGCGCCCGATCGCGCTCATGCCGCCCGTGTAGGCGCGGTCGATAGAGCTTTTACGAAGGTTAGATGACAGTTGGATGACACATACAAGCAACTGAAATCGCTAGGGTTTATGCCGCCACCGGGGGTTTCACCGGGGGAAAACAGGCGGTAAAGGTGGCGCCGTTTTTCGGCACGCTTTCGATCAACAGCCGGCCGCGATGGCGGTTAAGAATATGTTTCACCAAGGATAACCCGAGGCCGGTTCCACCTTGCGCGCGGCTGTCGCCGACATCGACCCGGTAGAAGCGTTCGGTCAGCCGCGGCAGATGCTCGGGCGCAATGCCGGGGCCGAAATCGCGGACCGTGACGCGCACTTCCGGCGCGCCCTCTCCCGAGGCGACCTGGCTCAATGAGACGATCACCCTCCCGCCGGACGCGCCATATTTGAGCGCGTTCTCGATCAGGTTCTCGAACAGCCGCAGCAGTTCCTCGCGATCACCCGCAATAGCGACCGGCGTCTCCGGCAGATCGATCTCGATCGCGACCTGGCGTTCCCTGGCCAGCGGCTCCAGCCCGTCGGCGACCTGACGAATGATCGGAACGATATCGACACAAGCTTCGGGGCGGACATGCGCCGACAGCTCGACCCGCGACAACGACAGCAGGTCGTCGATCAGCCGCGCCATCCGTGTTGCCTGCGTATGCATGATGGAGAGAAAGCGCTCGCGCGCCTTGGCGTCGTCCTTGGCCGGGCCCTGCAGCGTATCGATGAAGCCGGACAACGCAGCGAGCGGCGTGCGCAGCTCATGGCTGGCATTGGCGACGAAGTCGGCGCGCATTTCCTCGACGCGTCGTAGCGGCGTCAGGTCATGGAAGGTCATCAGCATGCATCTTTCGGTGCCGCCGAACAGCGTCGGCACCGGCACCGGCGTGATGACCAGTTCCATCCAGCGGTCGACCGGCACCTGATCGAGATAGTTGGCGCGGCGCGGCTCGCTGGTCGCGATCGCCTCGCGCAACGCGGTGATGATCTCCGGGGAGCGCAGCGCGAACTGGGCGAGTTCGTTCTTGCGCAACGCTGGCGCGAGCTGGGCGGCCGCCGCATTGAGATGAATGACGCGGCCGGCGCGGTCGAGCAGCACGGCCGGGTCCGGCATGCCGGCAACGACCGCGCTGACGGCAGCAGATTCAACCGGACTGACGGCGCGGACATCCTCGCGGGAACCGGCGGTATCATGCAGCCGCCACGGCACCAGTGCTGCGGCGGCGATGCAGATGAAGACCGCTACCGCACGCGCCAGCGAGAGATCAGCCAGCAGCACCAGCGCGCATAGCGCCAGGCCGGCGGCCAACAGAATGATGGCCGAATGCCGCAACCGGTCCGGCCACGGTGCAAAGAAGGAGGAGGAGTTCGAATCGTCTATCGCCATGGACGTAGGCTTTCCTTCCGCTATTCGCGAGGCGCCCGCCACATCATCAGGCGCCGGTGTCTCCACGCTCGCGCACATAGACGGGGGCTTCATGCCTCGGCTCGGGGTCGGCGGCAGGCGCCAAATGGCGCAGGCGCTTCGATCGCGCGCCGATGATAATCTCCCGAAGCGTCAGCAAGATTACAGATATGACAAAAGGGCCAATATAGTAGAGGACGCGGAACAGCAGCATGCCGGCGAGCAGGTCCTCCCGGTCCATCTGCCAGAGGCCGACCAGCATGGCGGCATCGAACACCCCGAGCCCACCCGGCGAATGGCTGGCGAATCCCAACAGCGTGGCCGAGACGAAGATGACCGCGACGACGATAAAGCCGATATCAGGCTCGTCCGGCACCAGCATGTACATCGCCAGCGCACAGAACCCGAGATCGACGATGCCGATGGCGATCTGCAGCAGCGTAAGCGGGCCGCCCGGCAGGGTGACCGTCCACGGTCCGCGGCCGACGCTGCGCGGCTGGGCCCAGACCCAGGCGACATAGCCGACCAGTGCGATGATGATTCCGAACGCTGCAACGCGGTTGAGCCAGGCCGGCAGTTGATCGATCGAGGCGGCGGCTTCCGGGTGGTAGGCGATGCCCAGTCCCAATACCGCGGCATTGCCGAGCCAGAAGGTGAGCCCGGCGAGGAAGCAGATCTTGGCGACGTCGATCGCGTTCAACCCCCAGGCCGAATAAATCCGGTAGCGCACCGCGCCGCCGGTGAAGACGCTGGCGCCGACATTGTGCCCGATCGAATAGGAGGTGAAGGCAGCCAGCGCGTTGATGCGGTAGGGTATGTGGTGCTGGCCGATGGCGTGGACGGCGAACCAGTCATAGAAGGTCAGGGTGAAATAGCCTGCCGCCACGAACAGGGCCGCCAGCGCGATGCGGCGCGGTTCGGTGCCCTTGATGGCGTCGATCACCTCGTTGGCGTCGATGCCGCGGAGCATGTGATAGAGCACGTAGCACGCAACGGCGATGACCGTGATGCTGATGAGGACTCCGAGCTTATGCAGGACCTGTTTCTGGCGCAGAAACGAAGTTGCCCTGCGTATTGCTTCCAGCATCTACACCTCGAATTGCGCTTCTGCGACGACGGCAGTGGCGCGAGCCCCGCCGCCGCTACGCGGCTCCCTTGCCCCTCTGGTAGCGCGTTTTGGGCCGGAGTGGAATTCGCCTGACGACAATAAAACGCGCTTCTTCAACATATTAGCCGTAGTTGATGACGGCGGTAGCACAGTTTCGCTGCATTCCCGCCGCCCGATGGCGATTCTGGACCATAGCCGGGGCTGGTCAACAACCCGTGACAGTGACGGCGGAAAAGCTGGCCGGCTCATGATGCAGTCAAGCCGGCGGCGCACTGCGCGAGACCACCCAGTCGCGCAACCATGACCCGACCGCACAGCCGCAGAGGTAAAGCGCGAACATAATCAGGCCGAGATCGAGCCAATAGCCGAAACGGCCGGGCACCACGCGCGCGAGCGCGGCTGCGACCAGCGCCGCGACCAAAGCCGAGAGCGCCCACCGCCATTTCCGCGAGATGCCCTCGCCGTGCTGGACCACGGATATCCAGCCCATGCCGAAGCCGAGCAGCACCGATGCCAAGAGCCAGCCCCAGTAGAATGTGGTCAGATAGGCCATGCTCACTTCACCACGAAATCGATGCGGCGGTTCTGCGCCTTGCCCTGGTCGGTCTCGTTAGCCGCAATCGGCTGCGTCGAGCCATAGCCGACCGCGCTGAACCGGTTGGCGGGTAATCCCGCCTCGACCAGATAGTCGGCGACCGCTTGCGCGCGCCTCTCGGACAGCGCTTGGTTGGCCGCCTCGTCGCCGTCGGTATCGGTATGTCCCGCGATCTCGATATTGGCGGCCGGACAGCGCAACGCGGTTTCGATCAGGCGATCGAGCAGACCGGCGGAATCGGCAACGATGTCGGCCTTGCCGGATTCGAAGCGGATCCGGGCCTTGCCGAGCAGCTCGGTAAACAATTGCTGGCAGACCGTCGCATCCACCGGCGCCGCGGCCGGCTTGACCGAGATTTCCGGCTTGAACTGCCAGCCCTGCGGAAAGTCCTTGCCGAGGCCGGCGCGGATCTGACTGGCGGCGGCTTCATAGAGCGCATCGCCCGACAACTTCACCTCACGGTCGGAGACGACGAGCGTACCGGTCGACAGCCGCGACAGCGCGCCGAGCGCCGGCACCACCGCGTTGGCGAAGCCTGCGGGCGCGCCGATGCTCGTCTTGAGGTTGTCGACGACTTTTTCGCTGAAGAACTTGCGCCCTGCCGCCGCCACCAGCGCGGCGTGGACGCTGTTGTCGGGCACGTTGCCGGTCAGCGTCAGCGTTACCGCGACGGGATCCTTGTAGGCCTGGAAAATGTAGGGCGGTGCCTTGACCTCGTTGGCTGCTACCGAAAAACCCTCGGGAAGATTTTTCAGCGCGGCGGCAATGGCTTCGCGGCCGCCGAGTTCGCGCGCCATGCCGGACAGGCTGACCGTAGTATCCGACAGCGTGATCTTGCCGTCCTTCAGCTTGCCGATCTGGTCGAGCAGCAACAGCGCGGCATTGTCGAAACGCGGCGGCGCCCCGCGCGCAAGATTCGTCCGGTCGACCACTTCGACGCCGCCGAGGCTGGCGCGAGCCGCCTCCATCAGCCGGCCCTTGCTCGCCGGCAAGGGCGAACTGCCCGATAGCGTCACCCGGACGACGTCGCGTTCAGCCGACCAGACGAACGGCTTGGCTTCGGGAACGAGCCGGGTTTCGTCGTTAACCAAACGCACGCCCGGCACCGCTTCCACCGAAGCCACCGCACTCTGCCGGCCGTCTTCCGAGAACGCGTCTGCGGCCAGGGTCACGTCGCGGCCTTCGACTGAGATCCGCCGTTTATCGAGGATGGTGCCCTTGAGGGCTGCGGCCGAACGCTGCGCCAGGTCGATTTCCAGCGGTTCGGTGCTCGTCCACGCCGCGATAGCCCAACAGACGACCAGCGGAATGACACCCGGCCACCATTTGCTACTCCACTTGAAAAGTCCGCGCATTCGAGTTCCTGCCGGGTCCGGAACGGAGAGAAAACAAACCCTTGCGGGGCTGTCAAACCCGAAATGTCGCAGGTGCGAAAGGAGACGAAAATTGGTCCGGCTAACAGTTTCTTCAGCCGTCTGTCGCTAGTTTCGTCCCCGTAATTAACCGGGCAGCCCACATCTCGATGAAACTGCTTCGCAACACCGTCATTCGCGCCGGGCTGGAAGCGCTGTACTTCTCCGGAGCGCACCACCTGCTGCGACCAATCTTCGCAGGCGTCGGCATCATTTTCATGCTGCACCACGTCCGTCCGCGCGGCGACAGCGAGTTTCAGCCCAATCATCATCTCGAAGTCGAGCCGGAGTTCTTGCGCGCGATGCTCGAGCATCTTCGCGCGCTCGACGTCGACATCGTCACCATGGACGAGGTGCATCAGCGACTCCAGAAGCGGAATTTCGCGCGGCGCTTCGCCTGCTTCACACTCGACGACGGCTATCGCGACAACCGCGACTACGCTTTGCCGGTGATGCGTGAGTTTGACGCGCCCCTCACCGTTTACGTCACGAGCGACTTCGCCGAAGGCACCGGAAGGTTGTGGTGGGTCGCGCTCGAAAAGGCGATCGCCAAGACTTCCTCGATCGAAGTCCCGATCGGCGGCACAGCAACCCGCCTCGATACCTCGACGCCGGCAGCCAAGCAGGCCGCCTTCGATCGCGTGCACGACTGGCTGCGCCGACTGCCGGGCGAACACGACCTGCAGCGCGAAATCTCCGCGCTATGCACGCGCCATGACGTCGATGAGTCTCTCATCGCCCGCGATCTCTGCATGTCCTGGGAGGAATTGAAGGCGTTCGCGGACGATTCCTTGGTGACGATCGGCGCGCATACGGTCACGCATTGCCATCTGGCGCGGCTGAGCGAAGAGACCGCCTGGCTCGAACTGACCGAAAGCCGCACGCGGATCGAGGCTAAGTTGCAGCGGCCGGTGCTTCATCTCGCCTATCCCTATGGCGACCGGATCGCCGCGGGCCAGCGCGAATTCGCCCTGGCGAAAGCGGCGGGATTCAAGACGGCAGTCACGACGCGGCCCGGCATGATCTTCGCCGAAAGCGCCGACCACATGACCGCGCTACAGCGGGTCTCGCTGAACGGCAACTACCAGGACGAACGGATCATCCCCGTCCTGACCTCCGGCGCCGCCACCGCGATGTGGAACGGCTTTCGCCGCATCGACGCGGCGTAAGCTCTATCGATCGTCCCTGCGAACGCAGGGGACCCATACGCCCGCGGCTCATCAGTTGATGCGATGTGGGAGTCATCTACCAAAACAATTACCGCTTGTGGTTATGGGTCCCTGCGTTCGCAGGGACGACGAAACTGGTGTCCTTGACTCGCCTTGCTCCCACGCCCAAAACCTCCGGCAAAGCAAATGGAGGAACGCAATGTTCAAGGATCTGTTCTCGCTACAGGGCCGCATCGCGCTGGTGACGGGCGGCTCGCGCGGCATTGGCAAGATGATCGCGGCTGGCTTTCTCGCGCAGGGCGCGGCGAAGGTTTACATCACCGCGCGCAAGGCAGGTCCCTGCGAGGCGACCGCCAAAGAACTCACCGCCGCCTATGACGGCGAATGCATCGCACTGCCGATCGACATCTCGACGGTCGAAGGCTGCGAAAGGCTGGCATCCGAAATCATCAAGCTGGAGCCGAAGCTCGACATCCTCGTCAACAATGCCGGCGCGGCGTGGGGCGCGGAATTCGACGAATTCCCGGAAAGCGGCTGGGACAAGGTGATGAACCTCAACGTCAAGTCGCTGTTCTTCCTGACCAAGGCGCTGGCGAAACCGCTGCGTGCGGCGGCCTCGCCGGATCGTCCCGCCAAGGTTATCAACATCGCCTCCATCGACGGCATCTTCGTCAACCCGACGGAGACCTATTCCTATGCGGCAAGCAAGGCTGCGGTGATCCATCTGACGCGGCGCATGGCGACCAAGCTGATCAAGGACAATATCAACGTCACCGCGATTGCGCCGGGCGCCTTCAAGTCCGACATGAACCGCGCCGCGCGCGACCACGCCGATGAAGTGGCAAAGCGCGTTCCGGCACGGCGCGTCGGCACCGACGAGGATATGGCGGGTGTAGCGATCTATCTTGCCTCGCGCGCAGGGGATTATGTTGTCGGCAATACGATCGCAGTGGACGGCGGCGTGGTGTACGCGACGGCGGGGAGCGAGATTGCGGGGTAGTGCGGCTTCTATAACCGGCGTCGTCCCGGCGAACGCCGGGACCCATACCGCGTGATGCATCAATTGCGCACGATGGCAGACGCCATGCCAAAACAACAGCGCCCGGTGGTTATGGGCCCCGGCTCAAGGCCGGGGCGACGGAGAGATCACGGCTCGTCCTTCGTATATTCGACATCCGCCTTCGGCGCGTTAGGCAACTCGCGCTCCAGCGCTTCGCGGTAGCGCAGGCAGCCTCGCAAAAATTTCGGCCAGGGCGGGACGGCCACCTCGGGCGTAACTCGCTCGGGCAATAGCCCCCAAAGATTGGGATGGTGCCAGCACAGATCGTGACCGGTGCTGTCGCGGTGCGCGCGTATGCCAGCCCTTAGACGCCTCACCTCCGCGACCAACTGGTCGCGGTCCATTGCTTCAAGATCCTGATCGGGGTCCATGTTGCTGCTCCCCGATTTAAGGGGCGGTTCAGGTTTCGATCTTCACGTACTCGAAATCGCCGGGCTTGTTGTCGATGCCGACTTTCGGCGGCGAGATCCAGGAAGCGTATTGGCCGGCTTCAGTGACCGGCTTCATCAGCGAGGCGATGAAGTCGCCGTCCTGCGACGAAGGCAACCATTCGCCCTTGCGTTGGTTCCAGGTGTCGTCGTCGATCAGGACGCCGTCGGGCGTGGCATGGACGTCCTTGAACTCGCCGATCTGTCGGTGGAACGCGACATTCGGCAGGGTCAGCTTGTACTGATAGCCCGCGGTCGAGATCACCTTATTCCAGCGCAGCATGCCTTTGACGCAATCCTGCGTGTAGTCGTCCCGCAGCCGCATGTTGAGCGCGGTCAGCGCCGGCTCGTCGACCCGCTTGATCACGCCGTCGATCAGCTTGAGCACCGGATAGGTGGCGTTCTTGAGCTGGTGGTCGTCGTCGATCTGGGTTTCCTTGTAGCGGCCCTTGATGCCGGCGTTGAAGGCATTCGCCGCGTTGGTCGAGACTTCCGAACCAAAGAGATCGAGCGACAGCGAATAGTGCAGGTTCAGCTTCTTCTGGATGGTCGGCAGATCGATCACGCCGAGCGCGCGGACCTTGGCGACATCGGTCGGATCGGTGATGCCGGCCGCCTTCATCGCCTCGCAGGTGCGCTGCACGACGCGGCTGATGCCGGTCTCGCCGACGAACATGTGATGGGCCTCTTCGGTCAGCATGAAGCGGCAGGTGCGCGACAGCGGGTCGAAGCCGGATTGCGCGAGGCTGTGCAACTGCATCTTGCCGTCGCGGTCGGTGAAATAGGTGAACATGAAGAACGACAGCCAGTCCGGCGTCGCCTCGTTGAAGGCACCGAGCATGCGCGGGGAATCCGCATCGCCCGAGCGGCGGCGCAACAAATCGTCGGCCTCCTCGCGGCCGTCGCGGCCGAAATATTTCTGCAGCAGATAGACCATCGCCCAGAGATGGCGGCCTTCCTCGACATTGACCTGGAACAGGTTGCGCAGGTCGTAGAGCGAGGGCGCGGTCTTGCCGAGATGGCGCTGCTGCTCGACGGAGGCGGGCTCGGTGTCGCCCTGGATCACGATCAGGCGGCGCAGCGTGGCGCGATGTTCACCGGGGACTTCCTGCCAGGCCGGCTTGCCGTAATTCTCGCCGAAGGGAATGACGCGATTTTCTTCCTGGGGAGCAAGAAGGATGCCCCAGCGATATTCCGGCATCTTGACGTAGTCGAACTTGGCCCAGCCGCGCGGATCGACCGAATAGGCGGTGCGCAAGTAAACCAGCGACTGCTGAAAACCTTCCGGCCCCATGTCGCCCCACCAATCCATGTAACCGGGATGCCAGCCCTCCAGCGCCTTCAGCACCTGGCGGTCTTCGCTGAGATTGACGTTGTTGGGGATTTTGGTCGAATAGTCGACATTCATGTAATTCATGGCCTGCTCCTTGGTCGCTCTCGTGTCCCGGACGCGGTGCGACGCGAAGCGATGCGCCGCAGAGCCGGGACCTGTTCAGTGACGGCCGAAATCGGTCCCGGTTCTGCACAGCGGCACTTCGCGCCGCAGTGCGCCCGGGACACGGACTCAAACCCGCGTCATATCGAATTGCGCCTTCTGGCCGGTGCCGTAGCGGCGCAGCGCGCCTTCTTCGCCGACCGCGTTGGGGCGCTGGAAGATCCAGTTCTGCCACGCCGTGAGGCGCGAGAAGATTTTCGATTCCATGGTCTCGGGACCAACGAAGCGCAGATTCGCTTCCATGCCGGTGAGGCCGTCGGGCGAGAAGGAGGTGCGCTCTTCCAGGAACACCCGCACCTCGTCGTCCCAATCGATGTCGTCGAGCGCGAAGGTGACCAGACCGAGCTCTTCGGCTTCCTCCGCGTCGAGCGTCGTGCCGATGGTGGCCTCCGCGCGTTCCAGATCGGACGGATCGGCCTGGAATCGCGATTGCAGGCGGGTCAGGCCGTGGCTCATCGGGTAGGGGCCGAAATTCAGCGCGGTCAGCTGGATCGCCGGCGGCGGGCGGTTGTCGCCCTGACGTGAGCCGATCAGCATGTAGGAACGGTCGGCGGCAAACACGAGTTCGGCGAGCGTGCCGGCAAAGCAGGAGCCGGGCTCGACCAGCGTCACCAGCGTGCGCGAGGTGACGTCGATGCGCTTCAACACCCGTTTCCAATAATGCCTGATCTCGTTGACCAGCCAGTGCGTCTTGTTGGCTTCGAGGAAGGCGTCGCAAGCGACCACATTGGCGGGGTCGCCGTGCGACTTGAACACCAGCATCGCGATTTCGAGTTCGTTGATGCGCAAGTGAAGAATTGCATCATCGAGCTCGCGCGCCACCTGGAGCGGCCAGAACGACGCGCCCTGCCCGATCAGGCCGTCGATATCATCAGGCGGCGCTGCCTCCGGCGCCTTGATCGAAATGGTCGCAATGCGCGCCGCGCGGTCGATGTCGACGCTGACAAAGCCGTAGCGGATGCCGGCCTCGTCGATGGTGCGGTTGAGCGGCGCAAGCGTGATGCCCTTGCCACTGCCGTTGCGCTTCGAGCTGGCGGCGAATTCCTTGGCGCGCTCGGCGATCTTGGCCTCGAGCTTGCTGTTCGGCGCGATTTCATCGACCAGCCGCCACGCGACGGCGCGCTTGCCTTTAATTCCTTCCTCGATGGTGCAGAAGAAGTCGGCATGGTCGCGGCGCACCTTGCGCTTGTCGACCACGCGGGTCAGACCGCCAGTGCCCGGCAACACCGCGAGCAACGGCACTTCCGGCAGCGCCACCGCAGCGGCGCCATCATCGGCCAGGATGATGTGATCGGTCGCGAGCGCCAGCTCATAGCCGCCGCCGGCCGCGGTGCCGTTGACGACGGTGATGAAGCGCTGCCCGGAGTTTTCCGATGAATCTTCCAGGCCGTTGCGGGTCTCGTTGGTGAATTTGCAGAAATTGACTTTATGGGCGTGGGTCGCACCCGCCAGCATGCGGATGTTGGCGCCGGCGCAGAACACCCGGTTCTTGCCGGAACGCATCACCACCACTTTCACTTCAGGATGTTCGAAGCGCAGCCGCTGCACGGCGTCAGCGAGCTCGATGTCGACGCCGAGATCGTAGGAATTCAGCTTGAGCTGATAGCCCTCGAACAGGCCGGCATTCTCGTCGACGTCCATGGTGAGGGTTGCGACCTCGCCCTCCACCGCCAGCTTCCAGTGACGGTAGCGCGACGGATCGGTTTGGAAATCGATGTATTTCGCTCCCCCCGCAAGGACGCGATCTTCACCGGCCATGAGCCACCCTCTGTCGTTTTCTCAGGATTTGTTTGGTTCGTTGCATGCACAATAGTGCATGTTTTGGACTGAGTCTAGCCAAAAGCGCCGGAACATGCATTTTGTTTCATGTTCGGCCAGCGGCCGCAAAGGCGATCGAATCGGCCTTGGCGAGCTGCGGCTGCTCCAGCTTGGCTTTGATGAGGCCCGCCAGGGCGGCAACCGGAAAGCTGTCGGCAAAGCCGGCGCCGCCGACATTGCGCATACCGAGCGCCTTGAGTTCGCCGAGCGCTTCACCGAATAGCCGGACCGCAACGTGCGGCTTTTGCATGCGCAGCCGCAGATTGGCGGTCGTGATCAGGATGCTGGCGCGCAGCAAAATCCGCTCGCGGCCGCCCTGCGGCGCCGCCGCCCATACCGCTTCCAGGATCTCCTGCGATTCCCAGAAATAGCCGTGGTCGTTGAGCGCCATGCCGTAGCGCAGCGCCGGGTGGCGCGCCGGCACGTAGCCCTGGAAGCGCGCCGGCACCAGTGCTGCAATCTGTGCCAGCGTTTCGTAATCGGCGGCGGCTTCCTTGGACTGGCCGGGCACATAAGCCCATCGCGGCAACGGCAGATGACCGATGCCTGAGGGCGGCGCAGTCATCGGAACAGCGCCTCGGCAAGCGCATGAACAAGTGCGTTAAGCGGCCCGTCCCTGCGAGCCGCTACCTGTGTGCAATATCGCCTTTGCGAAATCCGAAATCGCATCGAGCGTCGCCTCCGGCGCTTCGCGATGCGGCTGATGTCCCGCGCCCGGAATCACAGTCACCTCGACCGGACAATAGCACTCTTCCCGAGCGATCTCGACCTGACGCATGGTCCCATACTGATCGTCCACACCCTGCAGGATCGCCACGGGCACGCGGATATAAGCGAGGTATTCGGAAATATCCCAGTTGCGGAAATTTGGATCGAGCCATGCGCCATTCCAGCCATAGAAGGCGTTGTCGACGTCCCTGTGCCAGCGTGAAAGCTTGCCCTTCAGGTTCGTGGTCTCATAGGCGGTCCGGATATTCGCAATCGACGCCACCGAAATATCCTCGACGATGAAATGCGGGGCGATCAGCGCGAGGCCCTGCACGCGGTGATCCTGATGCGAGCCCGCATAGATCGCCGCGATCGAGGCGCCGTCGGAATGGCCGAGCAGCAGGCCGCGGCGAAAGCCGATCTTGTCGAGCAGTTTTGGCAGCACGTCGAGCGCCTCGACGTGCATGTAGTCGAGCGGGCGCGGCAGTTTTACCGGCGTCGATGCACCATAGCCCGCGCGCGAATAGACGAATACGCCCGCGCCAGTCGCGGCCTGCAACTTGTCCGGAAAGTCGCCCCACAGGCCGGTCGAGCCGAGCCCCTCATGCAGCATTACGATAACAGGCGCGTGCTCGGGCGACGGGCCGATCATGCGGTATTCGAGATGGGAGGCGCCGACCGTGAGGAAGCCTGATGGGGTAAGGGTTGTCATGCTATTGGCTCTCTGAGACTGATCACGACGCTGCATCCTCACAGGCGTCGTCCCGGCCTTGAGCCGGGACCCATACTCCGCGGCCTCGCGTAGAGGCAGGTTCGCCGACGCCTTCCTTCAATGACGGACGGTGGTTATGGGTCCCCGCGTTCGCGGGGACGACGTGAGAGAGGTTACGATGCGCCATCCCGCAGCTTGAATCGTTGAATCTTCCCCGTTGCCGTTTTCGGCAGGCTATCCACCACGTCGATCCAGCGCGGATATTTCCATGGGCCGATCTTCTGCTTGACGTGTTCCTTCAACGCTTCATGCAGATCATCCGTCTTGGCGCCGGCGCGCAGCACGACGAAGGCTTTCGGCTTCAACAGTCCTTCGGGATCGGCTTCGGGCACGACGGCGGCCTCGAGCACGGCCGGATGGGTGATCAGCGCGCTCTCGACTTCGAACGGCGAGACCCAGATGCCCGAAACCTTGAACATGTCGTCGCTTCGGCCGCAGAACGTATAACGGCCGTCTGCATCGCGAGTATATTTGTCCCCGGTGCGGGTCCAGTGGCCTTCGAAGGTCGCACGGCTCTTGGCGCGCTGATTCCAATAGCCTTCGGCGGCTGAGGGCGCTTCCACCAATAGCTCTCCGACCTCGCCATCGGCCACGTCATCGCCCGCCTCGTTCACCAGCCGCACCTTATAGCCCGGCACAGGCTTGCCGGATGAGCCGTATTTGACGTCGCCCGGCGCGTTCGAGAGGAAGATGTGCAACAGCTCGGTCGAGCCGACGCCGTCGAGAATGTCAACGCCGAAGCGCGCCTTCCAGGCATTGCCGACAGACTCGGGCAGCGCCTCGCCCGCGGACGTGCAGATGCGCAAGCGCCTGCCGGCGCGCTCGTTCTTCACTGTTTCGTCATTGAGCATCGAGGCAAACAGCGTCGGCACGCCGTAGAAGATGGTCGGGTTGTACTTGTTCAGCAGCTCGAACATGCGTGCCGGCGTCGGCCGGTCGGCATTGAGCACGGTGCTGGCGCCGACCGACATCGGAAAGGTAAGCGCATTGCCGAGCCCGTAGGCGAAGAACAGCTTTGCCGCGGAAAGGCAGACGTCGTCTTCCCTGATGCCGAGCACCTGCTTCGCATAGGTTTCCGCCGTGGCCTGCAGATTGGAATGCAGATGCCGCACGCCCTTGGGCATGCCGGTCGAGCCTGACGAATAGAGCCAGAACGCCGGCTCCTCGGCATGGGTTTCCACGGTTGCGAAAGAATCGCCCTCCTTCGCCAACTCTTCGGAAAGCAGCTTGTGGCCGAACGAATTCTTGCCGGAGACCACGACACATTCGAGATCCGGCATGCGGCCGACAATGTCTTTCACGATCGGGTACAGCGCCTCTGAGACGAACAGCACCCGCGCCCGGCTGTCGGCCAGCACATAAGCATACTGCTCCGACGTCAGCAGCGTATTGAGCGGCACCGGCACGACGCCGGCGCGGATCGCCCCGAGAAACACCGCGGGAAAGTCCACGGTGTCGAGCATGATCATTGCCACGCGCTCTTCGCGGCGGACGCCGAGCCGGCGCAGCATGTTGGCAACGCGGCGGGTCTGCCGCTGCAGCTCGCCATAGGTGAGTTCGGTGACGGTGTCGGTGAAGGCGAGCTTGGCGCCGCGCCCCTCCTCGACATTGCGGTCGAGCAGCCAGGTCACCGCATTGTACGAACCGGACGTGCCGCTCACGACGCTTCTCCCCTGAGTTTTTAAGAATTATAATTCATACAAAGACACCAGCTACGCTTGCTGTCAATCCTCATCGGCATTATGTTTCCGAAATCCGTTCACCCCGACGCAATGCCGAACGAGGGAAATGACCGAGGCCAGCGACCCCGAATCCGGCTTTCTCGAGCAGCTTGGCCAGCGTGTGCGCACCATGCGCGCCCTTCGCGGCATGTCGCGAAAAGTGCTCGCAAAAGTTTCTGGAATTTCGGAGCGCTATATCGCGCAGCTCGAAAGCGGCAAGGGCAACGTCTCGATCGTGCTGCTGCGACGCGTGTCGAACGCGATGGGCGCGCATCTCGAAGATCTCATTCCCTCGGCCGAGCCCGCGCCGGATTGGGCCGTGATTCGCGATCTCTTGCGCAAGGCAACGCCGGCGCAGATCGCGCAGGCCAAGGATGCGCTGGCCGGCGGCGGCCTATCGGCGCAGCGGCGGATTTCCTTTGCCGGCATCGCCCTGATCGGCCTGCGCGGCGCCGGCAAATCCACCCTCGGCAGGATGCTGGCGAAGAAGATCGGCTGGAAATTCGTCGAGCTCAACAAGGAGGTCGAGGCGCAGAACGGCTTGTCCGTCGCCGAGATCATCGCGCTCTACGGCCAGGAAGGTTTTAGGCGCATGGAGCAGGCGGCAGTGACGCAATTGCTGGCGCGCAAGGAATTGATGGTGCTGGCGACCGGCGGCGGCATCGTCTCCGAGCCGTTGACCTTCGACCTGATCCTGTCGTCGTTCTACACCATCTGGCTCAAGGCCGAGCCGGAAGAGCACATGGCGCGCGTCCGCCGCCAGGGCGATTTGCGCCCGATGGCCGACGATCGCTCGGCAATGGCGGAATTGCGCAACATCCTGGTCAGCCGCGAACCGCTCTATGCGCGGGCGTCAGCCGTGGTCGACACCGCAGGCCTCTCCGTCGACGCGGCGGCGGCGCGGCTGAGCGATGCGGTCGCGCCGGTGCTGCATGACAAGCACGCGTTCGGCCTGCGCAGCGCGGTGTCCTGATCGCTTCGACGAAGGCGCCATTCGTGAACGGCCATTTCGGCCAAACCGAAGGTACCGCTCTACGGTTGCATTCGACGGCAAGCGCAATCGTTAACCACCGAGCAAGCTTCATGCGAGCTACGGCTGCAATACACGCTCGTCGCCATGACCGTCAGCTTGACGGTTGCGGGCATCCTGCACTATCTGGTGACGCCGAAGGTCGTCGCCCAATTCGAGGCGATCGCCGCGGCATTCAAGCATTAGCCTGGGTGCCCTCGAACTTCGGGCCTGCTCGCGATACTGATGGCGCATGAAGCTGCTTTTCCTCCATGGCTCACCCGCGGTCGGCAAGCTGACGGTCGCTAACGCTCTGCTCCGGATGGTGCCGGGCCGGCTGATGGACAATCACGCGGCGATCGATCTTGCGCGTACGATTTTCGACTTCGACGCGCCCGGATTCTGGGAGCTTGTCCACGAGGTCAGATCGTCGGCGCTCAATGCCGCGGCAGCGAACGGCGTACCGCTGCTGGTGATGACGTTCTGCTACGCCGGGCCGGACGATCGCGTCCAGTTCGCGAATTTCGAGGAGATCGTGCAGCGGCACCGCGGCGAGTTGCTGCCGGTCTTCCTGCATTGTTCGCGCGAAGAAGCGATGAAACGGGTCGGCAATCCCGACAGGGTAGCGCGGCGCAAGGTGGCTTCAGAGGAAGCCCTCACCAGATTTCTCGACAGCTACGACTTCACGGCAGTGCCGCGACCCGATTGCCTCCGGCTTGAGACCGAACTGAACTCGGCGGAGGCGACCGCGCAGAACATCGTCCGCCATTTCGGACTCACACCAGCATCGATTTGACCGATGCCGCCGCCTCGCGCAGGCGCGGCAGAAATTTCTCGACCATTTCTTCCGCGGACACGCGGTCGACATGCGCGCCCATGTTGATGGCGGCGATGATGGCGCCGTCGTAGCGGCGGACCGGCACCGAGACCGAACGGAAACCCGGCTCGGCCTCGCGATGGACCAGCGAATAACCCTGCGCGCGATCGGCGACGATCGTCTTCAGGAGCTGCTTCCTGTCGGTGACGGTGAACGGTGTCAGCGGCGCAAGCTCCATCCGGTCGAGCGCGGCGTCCACTTCGTCATCAGCCAGCCGCGACAGCAGCACGCGGCCAACCGAGGTGCAGAACGCCGGCAGCCGGTAGCCGATATCGATGCCTGACGAGAAGATTCGCGTAGGGCTGGCGCGCGCGACGAAGACGACGTCGTTGCCGTCGAGGATCGCCACCGACGAGATCTCCTGCGCCTCACTCGACAGCCTGTCCAACGCCGGCTGCAGCACGGAGACGACATGGTTAGAGGCGAGATAGCTTGATGCCAGCACCAGCACGCGCGGCGTCAGGCGGAACAGCTTGCCGTCACATGCGACAAAGCCGGCGCGTTCGAGCGTGAATAGGATGCGCCGCGCGGTCGCGCGCGGCAGCTCAGCCGCCTTGGCGAGGTCGCTAAGCGTCATCGGCTGCCGGCTGCCGCCAAATATTTCGAGCACGCGCAGCCCGCGGTCGAGGCTTTCGATGAAATCGGTCGCGCCGCGGTTGTCTGCGTCCGCCGCGCGCTTAAGCTTGGGCATCACTGCCTCCATAATCCGCTTGCGTCACGCCAAGCCTACGCTAAAATCGCACAAAAGTTCAATAGGCGAACAAATCCAGCTAGCGGAGATCCTCGCCATGATGAGCCAGGAAGCGAACGACCTGATCACCCGCACCGGCCGCAAGGACCCGTGCGGCAAGCTGATGCGGATGTACTGGCAGCCGGCGGCGCTGCTCGACGAGCTGCAGGGATCGCGGCCGGTTCGCCCGGTCAAACTGCTCGGCGAAAATCTCGTGCTGTTTCACGACGATCAAGGCCGCTACGGCCTGATCGATCGCCACTGCGCGCATCGCGGCGCCGACCTCGCGTTCGGACGGCTCGAGAATGGCGGATTGCGCTGCGCCTTCCACGGCTGGTTGTTCGATGTCTCCGGCCAGTGCCTGGAGACGCCGGCCGAGCCGAAGGACTCAAAGCTGTGCCAGGGCATCAAGCAGCGCTCCTACCCCGTGGTCGAGAAGAGCGGCATCCTCTGGGCCTATCTCGGCGAAGGCGAACCGCCGGCGTTTCCGGAGATCGACTGTTTTGTAGCGCCCGACAGCCATACCTTTGCGTTCAAGGGTCACATCAACTGCAACTGGCTGCAGGCGCTGGAAGTCGGCATCGATCCGGCGCACGCCTCCTTCCTGCACCGCTTCTTCGAGGACGAAGACACTTCCACCGCCTACGGCAAGCAGTTCCGCGGCGCGTCCGCCGGCAGCGACATGCCGATGACGAAGATTTTGCGCGAATACGACAATCCGATCATCAATGTCGAGCACACCGAATATGGCCTGCGCCTGATCGCGCTGCGCGAGCTCGACGAAGAGCGCACCCATGTGCGCGTCACCAATCAGCTTTTTCCGCACGGCTTCGTCATCCCGATGAGCACGGAGATGACGATCACGCAGTGGCACGTGCCGATCGATGACGAGAACTGCTACTGGTATGCGATCTTCACCTCTTACACGGCGCCGGTCGACAAGAAGAAGATGCGCGACCAGCGCCTCGAACTGTACGAATTGCCGGATTACAAGTCGCGCAAGAACAAGAGCAACGATTACGGCTTCGATCCGCACGAACAGGCGACCGCGACCTATACCGGCATGGGGACCGACATCAATGTCCACGACCAGTGGGCAGTGGAGTCGATGGGCCCGATCCAGGACCGCACCAACGAGCATTTGGGGCAGTCGGACAAGGCGATCGTGCAGTATCGCCGCCTGCTGCGGCAGGAGATCGAGAAGGCGGTGGGCGGCGAGAAGCCGATGCTGTTCCTCGACGCGGCGCACGCGCGCTCGATCCAGGGGCCTGCCACGATGGACGGCATCGGGCCCACGCAGGGCTGGGAAATCTACTGGATGGAAGTCGACGTCAAGCGCCGCCGCGGCGCGCCTTGGGCCGCGCCGGTGCCGGCGGAGATTGCGGGGAAGGTCCGGCATTTGTCGGCGGCGGAGTGAGGTCTGTGGCACCGTCATTCCGGGGCGATGCGACAGCATCGAACTCCGGTGCGCATTTGCGCACCAGAGAATCTCGAGGTTCCGGGTCTGGTCCTTCGGACCATCCCGGAACGACGGCCGGTGGGGGAGCAACGCGTTGAGTTTCGTCGAACGTCACGGGCTGTGGTCGAACGAGCAGCAGGAGGCCGCGAGCCGCCTGCGCAGGATCATCGAGGAGAAAAACCTCGAAGTCATCCGTCTCTCATTCCCCGACCAGCACGGCATCCTCCGCGGCAAATCGCTGGTCGCGAGCGAAGCGATCGCCTCGCTGGAAAGCGGCTGCTCCATCACCACGACCATGCTCGCCAAGGACACCTCGCACAAGACCGTGTTTCCCGTATTCACCGCCGGCGGCGGGTTCGGCATGAAGGAGATGGAAGGCGCCGCCGATGTCCTGATGATCGCAGACCCCACCACGTTTCGCGTGCTGCCGTGGGCGCCAACTACCGGTTGGCTGCTGTGCGATCTCTATTTCAACGATGGCCGTCCGGTGCCGTTCGCTACGCGGCATCTCTATCGCAGGGTGATCGATCAGCTCGGGCAGCGCGGCTACGATTTCGTTGCTGGCCTCGAGGTTGAATTCCATCTCTTCAAGCTCGAAGACGCGCATATGGCGCCGGAGGATGCCGGCCAGCCCGGACGCCCGCCTTCGGTTAGCCTGCTGTCGCACGGCTACCAGTATCTCACCGAACAGCGCTACGACCAGATGGAGCCTGCGCTGGAGATCATCCGCCGCGACGTGCTGGCGCTCGGCCTTCCCTTGCGGTCGGTCGAGGTCGAGTTCGGCCCGAGCCAGTGCGAGTTCACGTTCGCGCCGACCAAAGGCCTCGCGCCCGCCGACAACATGGTGCTGTTCAGATCGGCCGTAAAACAGATCGCGCGCCGCCATGGCTATCACGCGACCTTCATGTGCCGGCCGAAACTGCCGAACGTGTTCGCTTCGGGCTGGCACCTGCATCAATCGTTGGTGTCGCGCGCCAGCGGCGAGAATGCGTTCATGGCCGGCGACAAGGACGAGGTGCTGAGCCCGTTTGGACGCGCCTATCTCGCGGGACTCCTGGAGCACGCCCGCGCGTCCACCGTATTCACGACGCCGACCATCAACGGCTACAAGCGCTACCGCTCCTATTCGCTGGCGCCGGATCGCGCGATCTGGGGCCGCGACAACCGCGGTGTCATGATCCGCGTGCTCGGCGGTCCAGCCGATGCCGCCACGCGGCTGGAAAACCGCATCGGCGAGCCGGCGGCTAATCCCTACCTCTACATGGCCTCGCAGATTCTCTCAGGCCTGGACGGCGTCGACCGCAAGCTCGATCCGGGGCCGTCAGCGGATGCACCGTACGAGACCAAGGCGGCGTTGTTGCCAAAGAGCCTGCGGGAAGCGGTGTTCGCGCTGCAGGACGATCCGTTTTTCCGGCAGGCGCTGGGGGCCGAGTTCGTGGACTATTACGTCCACATCAAGAACGCGGAGATCGAGCGGTTTCAGGCCGAAGTGTCGGACTGGGAGCACCGCGAATATTTCGAGATGTTTTGAGGGGGATGACTCTCTCTCGTCGCCCCTGCGAACGCAGGGGCCCATACGCCGCGGCCGGTGGAATGGGCACGCGGGGAGACGGCTGAGTTTCAGCAATGTATGGTAGTGGTTATGGGGTCCCTGCGTTCGCACTAGGGCATGCACAGATCTGGTGCGGCGGATTGACTCG
>NZ_JAGWDK010000047.1 GCF_018398875.1 Bradyrhizobium sp. sGM-13
GGCGGAGTTATGCGACTGATTTGCCCCTCGCGTTAAGCGGAATATTTTTGATTCCGGGGCTTGACACGATTTCTGAAAATCAGAAGTGATTTGCCCGTCGTGCCATCGTGTCGCAGGTCGCTGCAACGGGCTTGTGCGCAAAGCAAATCAGCTTGCAGTGCGCACAGGCAAATCTGTAACCCGCATAAGCCAGCGGGTCGCGCGAATGCGCGACGATCGTGGCTAGTCGCTGGCTATTTCGTGAATAGATCCTTTACTTTACAGTTGTACTGGTCGGCCATGACAACGTTGGGCCACCAGGCACGTGCTTCGGTCTCTGAGAAGGTTTATGCGGTATTCACCGCGGCGGCTGCGGCTATCCTCGTCTTTATCGTCGCGCTGGACTTCAAACTAGCGGCGGATCAGTCGTTTTCAACTTTCATCCTCGACCCGGGCGGTTTTCCGGTCGGTCGGGATTTTCTTAACACTTGGATGGGCGGCCGCTCGATGTTTTCGAGCGGTCCTGCGGACTGGTTTGATTCCGACGTCTACATGGCTGCACTGGTGAAGGTGACCGGTATCTCCGATTTGGCACCAATGTATTGGTCGTATCCTCCGCATATTGTGCTCCTTCTTTGGCCCTTTGGTTTGCTAGGCTTTTTGCCTTCCTACATCGTTTGGTGCGCAGTCGGGCTCGCGCTCTATGTGTGGGCGGCGGTTGCGAGTGGCGTCGACCGAAAATACTGGTTATTTCTGGCGGTCGCGCCTGCTGTCACCGTGAACGTGTTCTTGGGCCAAAATGGATTTTTGACAGCTGCGCTTTTGATCGGCGGACTGGCAAATCTCGATCGGCGACCGGTCATCGCAGGAATCCTGTTCGGTATCCTGACTATCAAGCCGCAATTTGGGCTACTGCTTCCGGTATTGTTGGTATTGGGCGGATACTGGCGTGTCATTAGCTCAGCGGTCGCTACAACGGCGTTGCTCGTCGCCGCGACTGCAATATGGTTCGGGCCGGATATCTGGATACAGTATTGGCAGAAGGTAGCACCGCAACAGCATGACTTACTCAACGTCGCCGGTATCAAGGGCTGGCCGATCGTTGCCTCAGCTTTTGTCAACGCTCGCCTTATCGGCCTGTCGGATAATTTTGCCTGGGTGGTCCAAGCGGTGATATCGGCCTGCGCTTTTGGCGCGGTTGTTTGGACGTTCTGGCGCAAGCGGGATCCGGTGCTCTCACAAGCGCTCTTCGTCACCGCGACTTTCCTGGTTTTGCCTTGGATAACGAACTACGACATGGTCGTGTTCGGATGGATTGTTGCGCTCTTGCGCCAGCGCGGAAACGAGACCTTTGCCGATCAATGCCTTTCGCTAGCGCTATGGATGTTGCCCATTCTGATGTTTCCATTGGGCTTTGCGCATATTCCCAGTGCGCTATTCATCCTACCGCTGTTCGCGGCTCGTCTGCTGTGGCGGTTGGCCCATGACACATCCGAGCGAGCGTCAACAGCGCAGGTGCTGGTTGCAACGTAATGGCGGGCACTGCCGCAAAAACAAAAGGCGCCCGAATGCAGGCGCCTTTCGCATCTTGTGGCAATGATCCCGGCGCCAAGCCGGCCGACTAGTTCACCAGCGATGATGTCGTCACTGGGGCGCGCGGCGCGCGGGCGCAGCGGCCGGCCGCAGCTCCATTGTGGATACGCCTGCGGCAATATTCACGCCTGTCTGCCCTTGCACGGATAGCGGCTGCATCATTACCGTGCGGTCCGAGCCTCCAACCAGGACGTTGGCACTCGCTCCGGCGCCGACCGTGCCGCCGGCGGTCGCACCCGTATAGGTTCCCGCCAATGCCGCCCGGCGCAGCGTGGTCGGCGCAAAAATCGCCCAGGCCAACTGGCCGCCGGTTGTGGCGCCGATGTCGAGGCCAAGCGTGCTGATGGTGCCCTGATAAGCCTCGCGCCCCCTGCCTCTCGCTGACGCATAGATACAGCTCAGTTGCCGCTGCCCCCCGACAACGAGGCCGACACCGGGCGCTATGTTGCAGGTGAGCGTGCCGACTCTCGTCCGCCCGGTGTCCTGAGCCGTGGCCGGAGCCGCGGCAAGGGCGAGCGCCAGGGCGGCGCATGTGGTTGCGACACTATTTAAAATTGTTCTATTCAGGGTTGCTTCGTTCATGGGCGGCGTCCTCCTTCGACGCATTGTGGTGGACCCCCTCAACGCGCGGCGACATTGCGAGGTTCCCTTCCTTAATGGCCCCATCGCTTGCGGCCATATGAGCTGAATTCGCGGCGGCAGTTGGCTCGAGTACAGACGACCGAAACGCCTGACCTTCTTGATGACCTGTTGGCTGAAGCCGAGCGTCTCGGCATCGGTCCTGCGCTTGGACCCCTTGGGCTGCCGCACCCAAGGTCCCGGACAAGAAACGTGATGTGAATGTAGACGGGATTTCTTACGCGCGATTTTTCCAAGTGTTGTCAAATTCCATCGAGAACCGCCCTGGCCTCGCGGGAATCGACGGTTTCGAAGCCCTCAGTGAACGAGCCGTATACCTTGGCGAGTTCATCGTTGGCTTCCGCTCGCCGATCGCCCTCCGCTAGAAGGCGAGCGAGCTTTGTACTGCTTCGCAGGAGAAGCGCGCGGGTATTTTGGACTTGCGCGCTCTCCATGGCGCGCCGGACGCAGCGTTCCGCCTCCGCTTGGTCGCGGGTTGCCAGAGCGAGATCGCCCTCGAGCAGGTGCAGGCTGGCGTCGGCCCAATGCTCCTCATTGCGCTCGGCGGCCGCGCGGGCCTCGGCGAGAGTGACGATCGCGTCCTCAAGCCGTTGCGCTCGGCGGTAAAGGTCGGCAAGGATTCCCAAATAATACGGTAAACGCAGCTCAGCGCCGGTGGCCCGCAGGTCCCGCACGCCGGCGCGAACGCGTGCAATACCGTCCTCGACGTCGCCGTCTTCGGCGACAGCCCAGCCATTCATGATCGCGGCCCAGGCGCCATAATAGCTGAACCCGTGTTCGTTGCAGATTGAGCGGGCCGCGTCGGCACGGGCGCGGACTTCCGTCGGCTCGCGACGGAACTGGTGCAGCATCGCAACGTAGGCGAGCGCCACTGCCAAGCTAAACGGATGAACGAGTCGATGGGCCAGATCGATCGCATCCTGCGCCGCCCGAAGCGCGGCGTCCGCGAACCCAAGATGCCAGTCGACATGAGCGGTATAGGCGCGGCCGAAGACGTGAATGTTGACGCCGCTCGACAACGCATTGGCGGGATCGCCGGCCTGCACGATCTTTGCACTGCTGATCTCCAAGTGCTCGCGCGCCGATCGGTAGTCGCCCTGATGGAATAGATTGAACGCCAAGGCATTGTGCGCGTCGGCCTGCATCACGAGATCGTCGCGTTGCTCGGTCAGCTCGACGAGCTCGGAGCAGAGCTCGCTCACGCGCAGGATGTGAGCGCGTACGTGATGCACATAGCAAAGGCCGCGCAATGCCCTGGCGAGATGGCGACGGTGTCCGCACCGTCGCGCCAGATGTTCCGCTCTGGCGTACGCCGTCTCGACCTCTGGAGCGGCAAAGCCTCTTGTTGCGGTCAGCGGGGGACCCAGCGCAATCTGCACTTCAAGCTCGCGACGTAACTGTTCATCGGTGGACGGGCGGTTCCCGAGCATCTCGAGGGCCGTGGTCAGATGACTTATCGCCTCCTTGTTTGCCGATCGGCCAGCCGCTAGCTGTCCCGCCTGTAACCAAAAGTCGATCGCCCGATCGGCATGCCCGGCTGCTGTGAGATGGTGCGCAAGGAGCTCGGGCTGACGCGAGACAAGATCGGCGAACCGCGCCTCGAGGACGGCGGCAATCCGACCGTGGAGCTCGCTCCGTCGACTCTTGAGCAGCGAGGTGTAGGCCACGTCCTGAACCAGCGCATGCTTGAACGTATAGACAGCCTCGGGTGGCGTGCCGCGCTGAAAGATGAGCTCCGACTTCACAAGCCGGGCGAGTGCCTGGTCGAGATCGGCCGGTTCTCGTCCAGCGACTGCATCGAGGAGCTCGTAGGTGAACTCACGGCCGATGGCGGCGCCGACCTGGACCAGATCCTTGGCCGAAGCCAAATGATCTAGCCGGGCCATGAGAGAGTCCTGCAGGCTCGCCGGAATGGCAAGCGCGCCACGCGATGTGCCTAGCGCGAGACCCTCGGGCGTATTGCGCAGCATGCCCGATTCCAACACGGTCTTGGTGAGTTCTTCGATGAACAGCGGAACGCCCTCGGTCTTCGCGGCAATCTCGTCCACCACTGCCGGAGAAAGGCGGCGCCCGCCTGACGTTTGCTCGACAAGAGTTGCTGCAGCCCGGCGCGCAAGGCGACTAAGCGTCAAGGCCGTTACGTGCGGGAAGGACGGCCAGGGCGGCGTCATCTCCGGCCGGAACGTGATGATTGCGAGCACCGGCAGGCGCTGGACCCGCTCTAGGATCAGCCCGAGGAGCTCGAGCGATGTTGGATCGAACCAGTGCGCGTCCTCAAGCTCTGAGAGAACCGGCCGTCGCTGGGCCAGCCCTTCGAGCTGTGCGAGAAGCACCTCTAGTGTCTTGCGCTTCTGGGTCTGCGGCATGAGGTCGAGCGGCGGGTATCGACCGTCCGTCGGTATGTCGAGGAGAGCCGCGATAAGTGGAACGGCTTCGGTGAGATCGTCGGTCCCTTGTGCAAGCAAAGAAACGAGCTTGGAGAGCCGCATCGGAGGCGTGTCGTCACGCTCGAACGCCGCCGCTCGCTCAAGCTGATCGATGAATGGCCAAAGCACGGTATTGGCGTGGTATGGCGAGGCACGATGGGAGATTCGAGTGTGCGGCTCGTCCGCGATCCGCTCTCGGAGCGCCTCGATGAGTCGCGACTTGCCGATTCCGGCCTCCCCGGCGAGAAGCAGCGCCTGACCCTCGCCGTTCCTAGCGAGGTGCCAGCGCCCGAGGAGAAGTCCGAGTTCCTGCTCACGCCCAACGAGCGGGCTCAGACCAGCTGTGTGGAGTGCCTCGAAGCGGCTCTCCGCTGTGCGCTTGCGGACGATCCGCCAAGCGTTGATCGGTTCTGCGAAGCCCCGCAGTTCGCGCGGTCCGAGGTCTTCGAGCTCGAACAGCCCGCCGATCAGGCGCCGTGTTTGCTCAGCGACAACGACTTCGCCGCTCCCGGCTACGGCCTGCAGGCGGGCGGCGAGGTTCGGGGGGTCGCCGACGACCGCTTCCTCCTGCGCGGCGCCAGTGCCGAGGAGATCACCTACGACGACGAGCCCTGTTGCGATCCCAACCCGCGCGGCAAGCGGGCGGCCGTCTGGCGACCGCAGGCGGTCCACGGCCTCGACAGTCGCGAGGCTGGCAGCCACCGCCCTCTCAGCCTCATCCTCGTGCGCGCGCGGCCAGCCGAAGTAAGCCACCACGCCGTCACCCATAAACTTGGCAAGGTGTCCCTCGAAGCGTGCGATCTCGCCCGCGACAGCGTTCTGGTAGGCAGTCAGCGTCTCCCGCATGTCCTCAGGATCGAGCCGCGCGGAAAGGGACGTCGAGCCGACAAGGTCGACGAACATCACAGTGAGCTGGCGGCGTTCCGCGTACGACGGCCGTCGGATTGCGGCGGTGGACGACGGCGCCGCCTCCAGGGCAGCGATCGCCGTTAGCAGCTTTTTTCTGTGTCCGAGCGGCAGACCAAGCTTCTCGAAGTCGGCGTCCGTGAGCGACGGCAGCACGTCAGCATCGATGGCCTGCTCGCGGAACAGCGCCGAATATTTGGAAAGGCCGAGATCTTCAAGCCACTGCGCGACGTCCATTCCGCGACGCTCCGCCAGCCAGTCCCGTTGCGAAGTTTAGCAGAGAATGGGACACTACGCGTGGATCGCTTGCCTGCGCTTGCTCGCCGTCGACCGGAGATCCCGCCGGCAACGGCCAGCCATTGACAGGCGACGCGAGGCAAAGACCAAATCTGCCGCGTGATCCTGACGCCACCACGCCGCAATGGGATCCGAACATATGCCCCGCAGCATACTTCCGTGGTCCAGAAATCTCCGCCACTGGTTCGGGTCTGGACGGGCCTCCAGGATGGCGGTGCAATTTAGCGACCTTCCCGTTTCAAAACTAACCGACGCATTGATGAAGAATTGATCGGAGCGAGTGTCGAAGCAGGTTTAGTGCGAGCACCATTGTGCTAAAATAACGAGCACCATTGGGCTAAAGGAAAAATCATAAACTCGAGTGGGACTGCTCTCGCGGAGCGGCCTGCATCGTTAGCGAAGTCTGCCGTCCCGCGGTCAACACCGTTCAAGGGAGGATAAGATGTCGCTTGATCGTCGTCATTTCCTTGGAGCTACCGGGGGCGCTGTGGTTGGCCTCGTGTGCGGGTCATGGAATGGAGGTGGTGTCCAGGCTCGCGCACCAGTCTCAAAAAGTCAGGTGCCAGGATTCTACCGGTTCAGTCTCGGACAGTTCCAACTCACGGTCGTGAGCGACGGCACAATTGCCTTTCCAGCGGAGGCGCTCTGGTCAGAAGCGCCTAAAGCGGAACGCGATGCCGTTCTTGCGTCGGATTTCCAGCCCACGGACAAGTCTACACTCCAGGTGAATGTGTTGGCCGTGAACACGGGCGATCGCCTTGTGCTCATCGACGCAGGTTCCCGCGGAAAGATGCAGCCAACCGCCGGCCGTCTACTTCAGAACCTTGCGGCCGCCGAAATCAAGCCGGAGGAGATCGATACGATCCTGATCACACATGCCCATCCCGATCACCTGTGGGGGGTTGCTGACGCGAGTGACACCGAACGGACGTTTCCAAACGCCGAGTATGTGATCGGCGAAGCGGAACTGAACTTCTGGATGCAGCCCGACCACCCGTTGGCAAGTCATGCTGTTTGGGGCGACATTTACGGCCAGAACATGAAAACACTCGCGGCGATCAAGGATCGCATCCGGACTGTGAAGCCGGACGGCGAGGTGGTCGCGGGCATCACGGCGATAGCCACGCCAGGGCACACGCCGGGGCACACGTCGGTGCAGATCGCGTCTGGTTCTAACCAGCTTCTCTGCACGGCAGACGTTGTTGGGAACCGCGCTGTCGCCTTCCAGCACCCCGACTGGCGCGGCGGGTTCGACTTGGATCTTGACCAAGGCGCGAAGACACGCCGAGCCTTCCTCGACCGATGCGCGAGTGAGAAGGTGATGGTCTCGAGCTACCATCTCCCGTTCCCCGGAATTGGCCATGTCGTTCGCGCGGGCACAGCGTTCAGTTGGCTTTCAAGCGATTGGAGCTGGGACGGCGTAACTCCCACTTAAGCCGCACCTAGCTCAACTGGCCGATCATTGTGTGAAAGAGGAGGAGATCATGCAAGCCATGGCCACTGAAACCTTCATCGGCAACATGCGCGGCCCCGTCATCAGGCGAACGGACGCCGACTATGACGCCGTACGCAGCCTCTACAACGGGATGATCGATAAGAGTCCGGAAATGATTGCGCGATGCGCCGACGTCGCTGACGTTGTAACCGCCGTCAATTTTGCAAGCCAGAACGACCTTAAGGTTGCGATCCGCGGAGGCGGACACAACGGGCCGGGCCTTGGCAGTGTCGATGACGGGCTGATGATCGACATGTCCATGATGAAGGGCGTGCGGGTCAATCCGACCGCCCGTACTGTGCGCGTCGGTCCCGGCTGCACGCAGGGCGATGTCGACCACGCCACACATGTGTACGGGCTAGCAGTGCCGGCGGGTATCGTCTCGACGACCGGGATCGCCGGCCTCACCCTCGGCGGCGGCACCGGATACCTCACCCGCAAGCATGGCCTCACCATCGACAATCTGCTCGAGGCGGATGTCGTGCTCGCCGATGGTCGCATTGTCACCGCCAATAAATCTGAGAACGCTGACCTCTACTGGGGCCTGCGCGGAGGCGGCGGCAATTTCGGCATTGTTACGAGCTTCCTGTTCCAGGCTCATCCGGTAAACATGGTCTATGCCGGTCCAATCTTCTGGGATCTCAAAGATGCCCGGACTGTCATGCAGACGTACAGGGATTTCCTGCCTGGTGCTCCTGAAGAGCTTGGGGCCTTTGTCGGGTTGAAGACCGTTCCGCCGGTAGACCCGTTCCCGGCCGAGCATCAGGGTAAGCGCGCCTGCGCCATCATCGCCTGCTACAATGGTCCGACAGAAGACGGCCAGGCGGTCATGGCCAAGTTGCTTGGAACGCTACCCCCGCCGCTCTTCAACTGGATGGGCGAAATGCCTTATCCGGCTCTCCAGTCCATGTTCGATCCTTTCTTTCCAAAAGGCCTGCAATGGTACTGGCGCGGCGATTTCGTGAAAGAACTGACTGACGAAGCGATTGACGCCCATATCGCCCAGGCACAGAAACTGCCGAGCGCGCTCTCGCTCATGCATCTTTATCCGATCGATGGCGCTGTCCGTCGCATCGGCAAGAGCGACACTGCCTGGAATACGCGCGACGCGACCTGGTCGATGGTCATCGCCGGCATCGATCCCAATCCGCAAAAGGCGGGCGAAATCACCCGCTGGACCAAAAGCTATTGGGAGGCCGTACATCCATACTCGGCTGACGGTGGCTATGTGAATTTCATGATGGACGATGGGGACGACAGTAGGCTCAAAGCAACATATGGCGACAACTACGATCGTCTTGTTGCATTGAAAGCCAAGTATGACCCGACAAACTTCTTCTGCGTGAATCAGAACATCAGACCGCTGCACTCGTAGACGATCACGTCTGCCGAACGGTTCAAGCTGCGAAATGCTGTGCCGGCATTCGGCGAGGGCGGGCAACTTCAAGTCCGGAGCGGAAATGGCCGCCAAAAAAACAAAAGGCGCTTCCTTCCGGGAGCGCCTTTCGCATTTCTCGGGCAGTGAGTGACGCCGGCGGGAAATCCCGCCAACGATCACTGCGAATAATACATCTCGAACTCGACCGGATGCGGGGTCATCTCAAAGCGCTCGACTTCGGTCATCTTCAGCTCAATGAAGCTGTCGATGAAGTCGTCGTCGAACACGCCGCCGTTCTTGAGGAAGGCGCGGTCCTTGTCGAGGTTTTCCAGCGCCTCGCGAAGCGAGCCGCACACGGTCGGGATCTGCTTCAGCTCTTCCTTCGGAAGATCGTAGAGGTCCTTGTCCATCGCCGGACCCGGATCGATCTTGTTCTTGATACCGTCGAGGCCGGCCATCAGCATCGCGGCGAAGCCGAGATAGGGGTTGGCCATCGGGTCGGGAAAGCGGACTTCGACGCGCTTGGCCTTTGGGTTCGCCGTATACGGGATGCGGCAGGAGGCCGAGCGGTTGCGCGCGGAGTAGGCGAGCAGCACGGGGGCTTCATAGCCCGGGACCAGGCGCTTGTAGGAGTTGGTCGACGGGTTGGTGAAGGCGTTGATCGCCTTGGCGTGCTTGATGATGCCGCCGATATAGTGGAGGCAGGTTTCCGACAGGTCGGCATATTTGTTGCCGGCGAACACCGGCTTGCCGTCCTTCCAGATCGACTGGTGGCAGTGCATGCCCGAGCCGTTGTCGCCGTAGACCGGTTTCGGCATGAAGGTGGCGGTCTTGCCGTAGATGTGGGCGACCTGGTGGATGCAGTATTTGTAGATCTGCATCTGGTCGGCCATCAGCGTCATGGTGTCGAACTTCATGCCGAGCTCGTGCTGGGCGGAAGCGACCTCGTGGTGATGCTTCTCGACCTTGACGCCCATCTTGGCCATTGCGCCGAGCATTTCCGAGCGCATGTCCTGCACCGAGTCCTGCGGCGGGACCGGGAAGTAGCCGGCCTTGGTGCGGATGCGGTGGCCGAGATTGCCGCCCTCATACTCGGTGTCCGAATTGATCGGCAGTTCCGAGGAATCGAGCTTGAAGCCGGTGTTGTAGGGGGTGGTCTGGTAGCGCACGTCGTCGAACACGAAGAACTCGGCCTCGGGGCCGAAGAACACGGTGTCGCCGACGCCAGACGATTTCACCATCGCCTCGGCCTTCTTGGCGATGCCGCGGGGATCGCGGTTGTAGGGCTCGCCGGTGGTCGGCTCCAGCACGTCGCAGACGATGACCATGGTGGTCTCGGCGAAGAACGGGTCGATCGTCGCGGTCACCGGGTCGGGCATCAGGCACATGTCGGATTCATTGATCGCCTTCCAGCCGGCGATCGAGGAGCCGTCGAACATCTGGCCTTCGGCAAAGGTGTCCTCTTCGATCATGCTGACGTCGAAGGTCACGTGCTGCCACTTGCCGCGCGGATCGGTGAAGCGCAGATCGACGTATTTTACGTCGTTGTCCTTGATCGATTTCAGGACGTCTTTAGCGGTCTTCATGAATACCCCTTTTGGCTTACGGACGGTTTCCGGAGCGCGACATTTCGCAGACGATCGATTGGACACCGCGAACGAAATCAGGCCGCGGAAGCAGCCCTTTTCTTGTTTTTCAGTCGCAAACTTTCGGATAGCACCCGGCTCAGATAGCGTCCAGCCCGGATTCTCCGGTTCTGATCCGGATCGCTTCCTCGATATTGGAGACGAAGATCTTGCCGTCGCCGATGCGCCCGGTCTGGGCGGCGCGGCGGATCGCGTCGATCGCCTTCTCGACCAACTCGTCCGAAATCACGATCTCGATTTTCACCTTGGGCAGGAAGTCCACGATGTATTCCGCACCGCGATAGAGCTCGGCGTGTCCCTTCTGCCGGCCGAACCCCTTGGCCTCGGTAACCGTGATGCCCTGCAGTCCGACTTCCTGAAGCGCCTCTTTCACCTCGTCGAGCTTGAATGGCTTGATGATGGCTTCAATCTTCTTCACTGAGCGCCTCCCGGGCATTTCCAAATTGCAGAGTGCAGATAGCTTCGATGTCGCAGCCTGGTGAACTTACCCGGCGCCGTCTGGTTTGATCCTTGCATCCGGCAAAGCCGGAACTGTTACTGATTGCAAAGCCGGGACTGCTCATAATTTGCCGCTGACTGCGACGATCCTGAGCTCGGCTTTCCAACCGGCTTCCTCAAAAGCAGGGTCTATGCCAAGTTGTTAATGCGGCTGATTTCGGAACGTTATCAGACTTTTAACAGGCAAGTGAAAGAGGTCTACCGGCGGCTCGCATGATAGCGAAGCTTACAAAATAGGCAAATCGGTCATTTCGTGTGCAAACGAGGCGAGGCATGGCCACGGGCACCACGGGAATATGCCTTCAGAAAAGGCGGATGGATCGAGGATTCGGCATGGAAGTTTTGACCACGACCGAGATGGAGCGGGCCGACCGGCTGACGATCGCCGGCGGAACGCCCGGCTTCGCGCTGATGATGAGCGCCGGTCAGGCCGTGGCGGAGGCCGCGATGGATCTCGTCGAGGAGGGGCCGATCGTCGTGGTCGCCGGCCGCGGCAACAATGGCGGCGACGGCTTTGTGGCGGCCGCCGAACTCGCCGCACGCGGGCGCGAGGTTTCCGTCATCCTGCTGTGCGAGCGCGACAGCCTGCAGGGGGATGCCGCGCTCGCCGCGCGCGGCTGGAAATATCCGGTGCTGCCCTTCAACCCACAGGCGATCGGCAAGCCAGCCTTGATCATCGACGCGCTGTTCGGCGCAGGCCTCCATCGTCCGATCAAGGGCGATCCGCTCGAGATGATCGAGGCGATCAACGCCAACGGTGCGCCGGTGCTGGCCGTCGACCTGCCGAGCGGCATCAACGGCACCACGGGCGCGGTGATGGGCGCAGCAATCAACGCCGCCGAAACCGTGACCTTCTTCCGCCGCAAGCCAGCGCATCTGTTGATGCCCGGGCGCAAGCATTGCGGCCGCGTGCGCGTCGCCGAGATCGGCATCGATGCGCATGTGCTTGAGGAGATCCGGCCGCAGACGTTCGAGAACGTTCCGCAGAGCTGGCGAAAATCGTTTCCGGTGCCTTCTATCGACGGCCACAAATATGCCCGCGGCCACGCCGTCGTGCTGTCGGGGGAATTGGCGTCGACCGGAGCGGCGCGGCTGGCGGCCCGTGGCGCGTTGCGGGCAGGGGCCGGCCTCGTCACCGTGGCCTCGCCGCGCGATGCGCTCGCCGTCAATGCCGCGGCGCTGACGGCGGTGATGGTTCGCCCCGTCGATAACGTGGTCCAATTCGCTGACCTTGTGGGCGACAGGCGGCTCAATTCGATCGTGATCGGGCCGGGGGCCGGCATCGGCGCGCGGACGCGCGATCTCGTTCACACGGCGCTTTCGACGAAACGGGGCCTCGTGCTCGACGCTGACGCGCTGACGAGTTTTGCCGAAGCGCCGGAGCGGCTGTTTGAGCAGATCAGGGCGAGCGAGGATCCGCAGGTCGTGCTGACCCCGCATGAGGGAGAGTTTCCGCGCCTGTTCAGCGATATCAGCAACAAGCACCCCGGCCGTTCGAAGCTGGAGCGGGTGCGCGACGCCGCCCAGCGCTCGAGCGCGGTGGTGCTGCTGAAGGGACCGGACACGGTGGTGGCTTCGCCCGACGGGCGCGCCAGCATCGCCTCCAACGCGCCGCCCTGGCTCGCGACGGCAGGAGCCGGCGATGTGTTGGCGGGCATGATCGCGGGGCTGCTGGCGCAAGGCGTGCCGGCCTATGAAGCCGCCTGCATCGGCGTCTGGATGCACGGCGAAGCCGCGGGCGAGGCGGGGCCGGGCCTGATCGCGGAAGACCTTTCGGAAGTGCTGCCCGCGGTGTTCCGCCGGGTCTATGACGAGTTCGGGATTGAGTATTAGATCGTAGGATGGGTGGAGCGAAGCGAAACCCATCAATCCCTACGCGGAGAGATGATGGGTATCGCTTCGCTCCACCCATCCTACGCGCCAACAAGTCACACCAAATACTTCGCCACTGCCGTCTCGTTCCACTCCAGCCCGAGGCCGGGGCCTCGCGCCGTTACCGTGCCGTCTATGATATCGGCCGGGTGGGCGAGGACGACGCTGGCGAAATCCAAAAACTCGAGCCAGTGCGCGGTTGGCGTCACCGCCAGCATGTGGGCGCTGGCTTCAGCGAAGAGATGGCTCGACATCGGGATGTTGGCGGCGTGCGCCTGAGCGGCGACCTGCAACCAGCCGGTGACGCCGCCGCACTTCATCAGATCGGGCATAATGAAATCGCTGGCACCTAGCGCGATCGCTTCGGCAAAGCCGCGCGGGAACCACCAGTTCTCGCCGGCCTGAATCGGCGTCGGCGAAGTCTCGCGGACCTTGGCGTGTCCCGAGAGGTTTTCCTGCGGCACGGGTTCTTCGATCCAGTGCAGATCGTAGGGCGCGAGGCGAGCGATCCGGCGCGCGGCTTCTGCGGAATCGAGCGACTGGTTGAAGTCGATCATCAGCGCGATGTCGGGGCCGATGAGGGCGCGCACGCCCTTGACCACGCGCTCGTCGTTGGCGGCATCGCCGTCGCCGCCCTTGATCTTGATGCCGCGAAATCCCTGTTCGAGCGAGCGGCGCAGCGCTCTTTCGTCCGCCACCGGATCGACCACGCCATAGCTGTCATAGGCCCGGATCGGTTTTGGCGAGCCGCCGAGCAGTTCAACCACCGGCTTTTTGGCCAACTGGCCGAGCGCGTCCCAATAGGCCATGTCGAGGCCCGACACCGCCATGCCGACCAGGCCCTGCCAGCCGAGCAGGCGGAATTTTGCGTCCATCGCCGCCATCAGATCGTAGGGCGCAACCGGCTGGCCTACGAGTTCGCGCCCGATCTCTTCGATCAGGTGCACCAGTGGCTTCAGCGTCAGCTTGCTGTAGGCGAAAATGTAGGAGTGGCCGGTAACGCCTCGATCGGTCTCGACATCGATCAGGACCAGCGGACCCGCATCGATCACGCCAAAGGCGTTCTTCACGGGGCGGGCGAGCGGCACGACGAGCGCTCGCGCCTTGACGCTGCGGATGGCGGAAACCGGCTTGCTCATGGCGTGCTCCTCACTCGACTGCGTACCATCGCACCAGGTGCGGTGCCGCCCAGTCGGTGGCGACGGATTCGATCAGCCAGCGGCCGGCATGTTCGGCGGCAAAGGCGATGCGTTGCGTCTGGCCGGGCTCGATCGCCAGCGTATCCAGCCAGAACGGCTTCCAGCCGTCGTCGAGCCGGTCCAGCAGGCGGAAGTGATGACCGTGGAGGTGGAAAACGGTGGCGATCGCGGCGCGGTTGGTCAGGGCCAGCACCACGGTGCGGCCTTTTCGGGCGCGGAAGGCGGGCGGGGCACTCAGGGCAAAATTGGCTGGCGTCATCCAGTCGCCGGAAGCTCCGCCCAGCACAACATCGATCCGGATCGCCCCCTTGAGGTCGAGCCGCTCGGGCAGGCCGTTGGAGGGCAGGGGCGGGGCGGGTGGCAGCGGGGCCGCGCGGGCCGGCGGTTCGCTGGAGACCACAAGCTTGCCGATCGGGCGGGCTTCCTTGCCATCATGCAGCAGGATTGCATGGGTCGTGCCGGCCGGAGCGGTCAAATCGATGAAGGCGTCGACCCGCCCGCCCGGCGCCAGTACCAGCGCGCCATTGCGGGCCTGGAACGGCTCCGATGGCTGGCTGTCGATGGCCATGACCCGGACCTCGAGCCCTTCCAGTTTGATAGCCATAACAGAGCGTTGGCAGCCGCTGATGATGCGGAGCCTGATCCGTTCGTTGGTGCGACCTGAGAGTTCGAGCGAAGTCCGGCCGTTAATCGTATGGAGGGGCGCGGTGTCCTTCGGATCGATTCCCGGCGCGATCGCTGTTCCATCGGGCCTTGCCCGCCAGTCCTCGATCAGGAGCACCTCGTCGCGGTCGACGGCGACCGGCTCGGTCTCGCGAACGATCAACGGCCGTGCCCGCGCTGGTTGTGCCTGTCGATCGCCAAGCAGCCCGGAGTCGCAGAGGAAGGTCCCAGCGTGGCGCAGGGGAAGCTGCAAGGTGGTCTTGCCACCGCTTGCGAGGGCTGCGCGCGCCGTAAGCGGTGCGTGAGCCGGAATGCCGTCCATACCCCGCCAGTTGAGGACGACCGGCACCGGCAGCTCATTGGCAAAGGCGATCTCGGCCGTCTCGCCGCGCTTGAAGGTGAGATCGGGTCCTTGCAGCGACCAGACCGGCGCGGCCGTACCGCCCGGACGGAGTGCGAGAGTCTCCGGCGTGGCCTGTAACGTCAGCGGGGGGCTTGCCTGGGCTGCGCCGGTATCCGGCCATATCGTGGCGAAGGCGGCGGCGCCCAGCCCGGCCAGCAGCTCGCGTCGATCTAGCGTTGATTTGGGGCTTGCCATCGGACCGATATGGACCATTTTCTGATGTGCCTGTCCTAGCTGTGACGCCTTGCCCCGGGGCTGTCAAAAAGGGCCATTTTTTTGCTGCGGAGGTGTAGGCTCATGTTATAAGCCCGCCGCCCGCGGCATCGCGGCCGGGTATGGATGCTTTTCACGCGGGCGTGGCGGAACTGGTAGACGCGCTGGATTTAGGTTCCAGTGACGAAAGTTGTGGGGGTTCGAGTCCCTCCGCCCGCACCAAGCGCTCTATCCAAGCGTTTGCATGACGAATACTGGAGGGCTTGCCTCCCCCTTTGGGGGAGCCAGGGTCAGCCGAACCACCGGCGCAGGGCTGCAAGGCTTGCGCGTCGAACAAAATTAGACACTGCCGCGGCCGCTTGGCCCGGCGCAAGCGGAAGAAGATTGACACCATGCAGGTCACCGAAACCCTCGCCGAGGGATTGAAGCACGAGTTCAAGGTCAGCGTTCCCGCATCGGACCTCGATGCCAAGGCGGATGCCAAGCTGGTCGACCTCAAGGACAAGGTGAAGCTCAATGGCTTCCGTCCCGGCAAGGTGCCGGTGAGCCATCTGAAGAAGGTATATGGCCGCTCGGTGATGGCCGAGACCATCGACCAGACCATCCGCGACACTAACACGCAGATCTTCACCGACCGCGGTTTCCGCCTCGCGACCGAGCCCAAGATCACGTTGCCGACCGAGCAGAAAGAGGTCGAGGAACTCCTCGCGGGCAAGAGCGACCTCACCTACACGGTGGCGATCGAGGTGGTGCCGACGATCCAGCTTGCCGATTTCAAGACCTTCTCGGTGGAGAAGCCGGTCGTCGAAGTGACCGACGCCGAGGTCGACGAGGCGATCAAGCGCATCGCCGACCAGAACCGTCCCTATGCGGCCAAGGCCGAGGGCGCCAAGGCCGAAACCGGTGACCGCGTCACCATCAACTTCAAGGGCAGCATTAACGGCACCCCGTTCGACGGCGGCACCGGCGAGGGCATCCAGGTCGTGATTGGCACCGGACAGTTCATTCCGGGTTTTGAGGAACAGCTCGTCGGCATCGGGGCCGGTGAAACCCGCACGCTGAAAGTGTCGTTCCCGAAGAATTACGCCAACGAGAAGCTCGCCGGCCAGCCGGCCGAGTTCGAGACCACCGCAACCCTGATCGAAGCCCCAGGCGAGACTGAGATCAACGACGAGTTTGCAAAAACGCTCGGCCTGGAATCGCTCGACAAGCTGAAGGAGGCCGCGCGCGAGCGGCTGGTTGCCGAGTTCGCCGGCGCCACGCGCCAGCGCGTCAAGCGCGCGCTGCTCGACCGTCTCGACGACAGCCACAAATTCGAGGCGCCGCCGTCGCTGATCGAGGAAGAGTTCAACCTGATGTGGAACTCGATCAAGGCCGAGATGGAATCCTCCGGCAAGACCTTTGCCGACGAGAACACCACCGAAGAGGCGGCCAAGGAAGAGTACAAGAAGATCGCCGACCGCCGCGTGCGGCTTGGCCTCGTGCTGTCGGAGATCGGCGAGAAGAACAAGATCACCGTGACTGACGACGAAGTCAGCCGCGCGGTGATCGAGCGGGCGCGATCGATGCCCGGCCGCGAGAAGGAGGTCTGGGACTACTATCGCAACAATGCCAATGCGCTGGCCCAGCTTCGTGCGCCGATTTATGAAGACAAGGTGGTCGATTTCATCCTCGAACTCGCCAACGTGACCGAAAAGAAGGTGTCGCGCGAGGACCTGTTCAAGGACGACGAGGCCGACGAGAAGAGTGCAGCCTGATCGATTTGGTCAGGCCGGCATTAATGATGAACGGCGATAGCGGCGTGGTGACGGCACCCGTCGCTATGAGATCGGCTGCGAATCAGTTTGAACTTCTCTCATTCGGCTCCGCAATTGCCGGCCTTGTCGCCAGGAAATTGGCTCATATCTGTGAGCTGAGTTGAAGTTCTGCATCACGGGACGTTCGTCCGCGCGCGGCAGTCATGCCTGCCTTGCCGATGGATGTTCGTTCCCGCTTATTCTCTATCCGAACCCTTGGGTGATTCATGCGCGATCCCGTTGAAACCTACATGAACCTCGTTCCGATGGTGGTCGAGCAGACCAACCGCGGCGAACGCGCCTACGACATTTTCTCGCGGCTTCTGAAGGAGCGCATCATCTTCCTGACCGGTCCGGTCGAAGACGGTATGTCGACGCTCGTCGTCGCGCAGCTTCTGTTCCTCGAGGCGGAGAATCCGAAGAAAGAAATCTCGATGTACATCAACTCGCCCGGCGGCGTGGTGACATCGGGGCTTGCGATCTACGACACTATGCAATTCATCCGTCCGCCGGTATCGACACTGTGCACCGGGCAAGCGGCCTCGATGGGTTCGCTGTTGCTCGCAGCTGGTGAAAAGGACATGCGCTTCTCGCTGCCCAATTCGCGCATCATGGTGCATCAGCCGTCCGGCGGCTTCCAGGGCCAGGCCACCGACATCATGCTGCATGCGCAGGAGATCCTGAATCTCAAGAAGCGCCTCAACGAGATCTACGTGAAGCACACCGGCCAGACCTACAAGGCGATCGAGGACGCGCTGGAGCGCGACAAATTCCTGACCGCCGACATGGCGCACGACTTTGGTATCGTCGACAAAGTGATCGACAAGCGTCCCGAAGAAGTGACGCCGGTGAGGGTCCCGTAAGGTACCGGATAGCGACACCCCGCGTTGACCTTAACGGCTGGTTGAATCGGCAAATATGGCCGAAAGCGGCGCCTATGCCCCCGTGTAGGCCGAAAGTTCCGCTTTCGTGCCAGTTTTGCGGCGTGGCAATACCGCAACGCTCGGTCGATTTCGTCAACTTCTCCCCGTGCGAACGCCACAAATCACGGTATTGTCACGGGTAGCCAAACCGGCGCCGATTAGCGAATTCTTGATAGTCGGGTGTCAGCATGGTTGGCTGTGTGAGATGCGTTAAGATCGCGGGGGATTGTAGAAGCCGTGATTCGCACGGTGCGTAATTGAGTTAGGGTCTTTTTTGGTACGGAATTTGCTCTATTTACCTTCAGGTCCGGTGACAGTGCCGGAATGGGTCGATCGGGTAACGGATCGAACGGCGGACGGAGACAGGAATGAGTAAGGTTGGCACGAGCGACTCCAAGAACACGCTGTATTGCTCGTTCTGTGGAAAGAGCCAGCACGAAGTCCGCAAACTCATCGCGGGTCCCACCGTATTCATCTGCGACGAATGCGTCGAACTCTGCATGGATATCATCCGTGAAGAGAACAAGTCCTCGCTGGTGAAGTCGCGCGACGGCATCCCGACGCCGAAGGAAATCTGCAAGGTGCTGGACGACTACGTGATCGGCCAGAGCCATGCCAAGAAGGTGCTCTCGGTTGCCGTTCACAACCATTACAAGCGCCTCAATCACCAGACCAAGCACAATGACGTCGAACTCGCGAAGTCGAACATCCTGCTGATCGGCCCGACCGGTTCGGGCAAGACGTTGCTGGCGCAGACGCTGGCGCGCATTCTCGACGTGCCGTTCACCATGGCGGACGCGACGACGTTGACCGAAGCCGGTTACGTCGGCGAGGACGTCGAGAACATCATCCTGAAGCTGTTGCAGTCGGCCGACTACAATGTCGAGCGCGCGCAGCGCGGCATCGTCTACATCGACGAAATCGACAAGATCAGCCGCAAGTCCGATAACCCGTCGATCACCCGCGACGTGTCGGGTGAGGGCGTGCAGCAGGCGCTGTTGAAGATCATGGAAGGCACGGTCGCCTCCGTGCCTCCGCAGGGCGGCCGCAAGCACCCGCAGCAGGAGTTCCTGCAGGTCGACACCACCAACATCCTGTTCATCTGCGGCGGCGCGTTCTCAGGCCTTGAGAAGATCATCTCCGCGCGCGGGCGTTCGACCTCGATCGGTTTCGCCGCCCAGGTGCTGGCACCCGAAGACCGCCGCACCGGCGAAATCTTCCGCCATGTCGAGCCCGAAGACTTGCTGAAGTACGGCCTGATCCCCGAATTCGTCGGCCGCTTGCCGGTGGTTGCGACGCTGGAGGATCTGGACGAGACCTCGCTGAAGAAGATCCTGACCGATCCGAAGAACGCGCTGGTGAAACAATACCAGCGGCTGTTCGAAATGGAGAACATCGAACTCACCTTCGCCGACGAGGCGCTTGGCGCGGTCGCCCGCAAGGCGATCGAGCGCAAGACTGGCGCGCGCGGGTTGCGTTCGATCCTCGAAAGCATCCTGCTCGAGACCATGTTCGATCTGCCGGGCCTGGAAGGCGTCGAAGAGGTTGTGATCTCGCGCGAAGTTGTCGAGGGAACTGCCCGTCCGCTCTACATTTATGCGGACCGTTCGGACCGGGCCGTCGAGAGCAGCGCCAGCGCCTGATACCATCGCGCTGGCCAGAACTCAGCACTCACAATAGCGCGGCTGCCGAGCGTTTCGGCGGCCGCTGTGGCGTAAGCGTTTTTCGCGCGTCTGATCCGCAATTTGCGGTCATTTTCCGTGACTTGACACCCCCATACCCGATAGCCACCTAATGCCCATGGTGGCGGAAATCACGTTCGAGATTCGTCGCAAAGATCATCCGGTGAGCGGCGGCAGCGTAGGCGGCCGACCGGCCCGGAACTCCCAGCACCTTGTGGCGGTTGCGCAAGCGATGCGGACTGCGTGCAAGGGGGCAAAACAGAAGGAATAGGCCATGACGACTCCAAAAACCCGGCCAACCATCGTTCTCGGCGAAAGCCATTCGTATCCGGTGCTGCCGCTCCGCGACATCGTCGTATTTCCGCACATGATCGTGCCGCTGTTCGTCGGCCGCGAGAAATCGATCCGCGCCCTCGAAGAGGTGATGAAGAACGACGCGCTGATCCTGCTCGCGACGCAGAAGAACGCGTCCGATGACGATCCAAGTCCGGATTCCATCTACGAAGTCGGTACGCTCGCCAGCGTGCTGCAGCTCCTGAAACTTCCCGACGGCACCGTGAAGGTGCTGGTCGAAGGGCTCGAGCGCGCGCGTGTACAAAAGTATTCCGACCGCATCGAATATTACGAGGCGACCGCGATCGCGCTCGCCGATACCGACGCCAACTCGGTTGAAGCCGAAGCTCTGGCGCGCTCGGTCGTGTCCGACTTCGAAAGCTACGTGAAGCTGAACAAGAAGATCTCCGCCGAAGTCGTCGGCGTGGTTCAGGCGATCACTGATTTCGCCAAGCTCAGCGATCAGGTCGCCCAGCATCTCGCCGTCAAGATCGCCGATCGTCAGGGCATCCTGGAGACGTTGTCCGTCACGCAGCGCCTGGAGAAGGTGCTGGGCCTGATGGAGAGCGAAATCTCGGTGCTGCAGGTCGAGAAGCGCATCCGCTCGCGCGTCAAGCGCCAGATGGAGAAGACCCAGCGCGAGTATTACCTGAACGAGCAGATGAAGGCGATCCAGAAGGAGCTCGGCGACGACGAAGGTCGCGACGAGCTGGCCGATCTGGAAGAGAAGATTGCCAAGACCAAGCTTTCCAAGGAAGCGCGGGAGAAGGCGCAGCACGAGTTGAAGAAGCTGCGCCAGATGTCGCCAATGTCCGCGGAAGCCACCGTCGTGCGCAACTACCTCGACTGGCTGTTGTCGATTCCGTGGAACAAGAAGTCCAAGGTCAAGAAGGACCTCGAGCAGGCCCAGGCCGTGCTGGACTCCGACCATTACGGGCTCGAGAAGGTCAAGGACCGCATCGTCGAGTATCTCGCCGTGCAGTCGCGCGCCAACAAGCTGACCGGACCGATCCTGTGTCTGGTCGGGCCTCCCGGCGTCGGCAAGACTTCGCTCGGCAAGTCGATCGCAAAAGCCACGGGCCGCGAATTCGTGCGCGTCTCGCTCGGCGGCGTGCGTGACGAGGCCGAAATCCGCGGTCACCGCCGCACCTATATCGGCTCGATGCCCGGCAAGATCATCCAGTCGATGCGCAAGGCCAAGACCTCGAATCCGCTGTTCCTGTTGGACGAGATCGACAAGATGGGCGCCGATTTCCGCGGCGATCCGTCGTCGGCGCTGCTCGAGGTCCTCGACCCCGAGCAGAACTCGACCTTCAACGACCACTATCTGGAGGTCGATTACGATCTGTCGAACGTCATGTTCATCACGACCGCGAATACGCTCAATATTCCGGGGCCGCTGATGGACCGCATGGAGATCATCCGGATCGCCGGCTACACCGAGAACGAGAAGGTCGAGATCGCGCGCAAGCACCTGATCCCGAACGCCATCTCCAAGCATGGCCTCGATTCCAAGGAATGGTCGATCGACGACGATGCTCTGCTGTTGATGATCCGCCGCTACACCCGTGAAGCGGGCGTGCGTAACCTGGAGCGTGAGCTCTCCACACTCGCCCGCAAGGCGGTGAAGGAGCTGATGATCTCCAAGAAGAAGTCGGTCAAGGTCACCGAGAAGACTCTCGAAGACTTCCTCGGCGTGCCGAAGTACCGCTTCGGCGAGATCGAGAGCGAGCCGCAGGTCGGTATCGTCACGGGTCTGGCCTGGACCGATGTCGGCGGCGAGCTGCTGACGATCGAAGGCGTCATGATGCCCGGCAAGGGCAAGATGACGGTCACGGGCAACCTGCGCGACGTGATGAAGGAGTCGATTTCGGCAGCAGCGTCCTACGTGCGCTCACGGGCGATCAACTACGGCGTCGAGCCGCCGCTGTTCGACAAGCGCGACATCCACGTCCACGTGCCGGAGGGCGCAACCCCGAAGGACGGACCGTCGGCGGGTGTGGCGATGGCCACCGCGATCATATCGGTCATGACCGGCATTCCGGTCCGGCACGATGTCGCGATGACCGGTGAGATCACGCTGCGTGGTCGTGTGCTGCCGATCGGTGGCCTGAAGGAGAAGCTGCTTGCGGCCGCCCGTGGCGGCATCAAGACGGTGCTGATCCCCGAGGACAACGCCAAGGATCTCACGGAGATTTCCGATGCGATCAAGGGCGGTATGGACATCGTCCCGGTTGCTCGGCTCGATGACGTCGTCGCCAAGGCGCTGGTCCGCGCCCCAGTGCCGATCGTCTGGGAAGAGGACACCAAGGTGCCAGTCAAGCAGGACGCCTCGGACGAGGCGGCCGGTGGCCTGACGGCCCACTGAACTCGATCAGCCACCACTGATCATCGAACTGAAATGATAAAACGGCGCCTTCGGGCGCCGTTTTTGTTTGTGGGGATGGGAGCTCGGTTTGAACCTCGGCCCGGCGGACGGCGTTGATGAGGGATGGAAATCGACGGGCAATGCCATTGCGGGCGGGTGACCTATCGGGCCGACATCGACCCTGAAAAAGTATCGATCTGTCACTGCACCGATTGCCAGAACCTGACGGGCTCGCCGTACCGGGTGACGGTGATCTGTTCGGCCGAGCAGGTCCGCATGACCGGCGCGCCGGCGAAGGTCTATCCGAAGAAGGGCGACAATGGCCGGACTCGCTTTCAGCACTTTTGCGAAATCTGCGGCTCGCCATTGTTCACCAGCGGAGACGGCGGACCAGACGATTGGGGCATCCGCTGGGGCAGCATCCGCCAGCGCGATCAGCTCAAGCCAGTGCGTCAAATCTGGTGCCGCTCCGCCGCGCCGTGGATCGACGAGATTGGGGCGTTGCCGGGGCGGCCGGGCGACTAGAGCCGTTTCGGTTCTGATTGAATCAGAACCGGGCTCTAGGTTTTGTTTTGACGCGTTTTCTTGACGCGAACCGGTGGCCACTTCGCTGGAAAACGCTCTAGTGCAACAGCGCGGATATCCCACCTTGCACCAAAGGGGGTCGAGAGGCTAAACAGGCGGCTTACGGGCGGCTAGCTCAGCTGGTTAGAGCATCTCGTTTACACCGAGAGGGTCGGGAGTTCGAATCTCTCGCCGCCTACCAGCCTTCGCCCCTGCGGGGCTTCGGCTCGGCATGCCAGCCTTCGCGCAGTGGCGCGACCGCTTGCTCCTCCGCAGGACGAAGGCCGTCGCGCCGAGCTTGAAGAGCGAAGGCGGACTGGCCTTCTCTTCTCATTCAACCTTGTGGGGTTGTCGTGGTAGCCGGGAGAATTAGGGGCGCTCCTCCAACCGAAACTGGCCCCACAGGTTGAGGCTGCCGAGCCATCTTCTTGCGCACTACTCGGGATAGCCGGTCTTGAGCGTGCCTTGCTGAAATGGAGGAAGTTATTTCCGGCTTTATTGCATTTTGCAGCGAGTCGACCTTCGCCATAAGCTTGGAAAGCTGAGCAGATATCTTCTTCACGTCTTCATGTTCATCCGCAATCTGAGCAGATATTTTCTTCACACTGGCTCGCTCATCCACGACGCTTTGTCTCAGAGAAGCAAGCGCAATTGAATCCTGCTGAAGAAGAGCTGTGTTTTGCTGCAACAGGATATTGTTCTCTTGCAGCGCGACAACGTGTTGCTGTTGAGCCGACTGAATATCCTTCAATGCGGCGACAGCCGGATCTGCTATCGGATCGGAAGCTTTCTGATGTGGAAGCAGTTCGGCCAAACGGCTGATATCCGGCAGGGTAAAATCCGGCGGCAGCGTATAGACGGCCGCCGCACTGTTTATTCCAAGAGCGAACACCGCTAGCGCCAAGACCGATTTCCGGCTCGATTGCTTGCTCGGTGCCGTGGATTCGGGTTGTTCGGTTTGGCTCTGCGTTTCCGATGCCGTGGTCACCTGTACTAACCTCAAATGAGTGAAATGAAAAAGGAGCCGTCGCTGGATCGTCCCTCGCGACGGCTCCCTTACGCGACACTCAACTAGAACTGCCTGAAATAATAGGCCTATGAGATTAATTCGGCGTTAGCGCCTCCAGGGCGCAAGCTACCGCCGAAGCTCGTTGAGGCGACGACGGACCTGATCGACATCGAACCGAGCTTCCGATCACGATGCGTAATAGAGGACGCCATTTCCAGCAATCTAAACGCTAACAGGTGCAGCGCGGGGCGGCGCGGAGCAATGTCGCACCACCCCGCAACCCTGAACCCTTACAGTTGACCTCTACAAGTCTGGCGATACCGACGGCAATTTCCTTCGCCGCGTTCACCCAACTCATCCTTGTTGAGGCAAGCATATCTCAATTCGGCGCACACATCCCTGCGAACTGGTCGCCCGCAGGCCTCCCGATATCTGCGGCAATTGCCTTCGCCCCGCTCCCCCAGCGCGTCCTTGTTTTCGCAGGCAAGCCTTAGTTGCTCGCAGCGCCCACCTCCTCGATCTACTCGGACGCCTCCCGGTCCAATCTCAATGGATTGAGAAAAGGCCGAAATCGGAATTATAAAGAGAGCGGCCGCCGCTGCGGCGCCGTACGCATATTTGCGCATCCCATTCATCTTGATCCCTCCAGGTGCTAGTGCCGGTCAGTTGCCTTGCGGCAATAGATCACGCGAAAGGCGGGATATCGTTCCGAAGGAAATGCACGAAAGTGTAGTTATGACTGTAAATCTCGGGATACATGAACAAACTAAGCGGCATCACGGCAATGATACGGCAACGGGTACAGGTGCGACGGACGTTCGAAATTGCAAAAGGAACACGCCAATGGACACACCGGCAAGCCACGAACAAAACGCCGACCAGGTCGCCTACTGGAACGGTCCGGCCGGACAGCGCTGGGCGGAGCGGCAGGCAGCGCAGGACGTACTGCTCAAGCCGGTCGCCGACCTTGTCGTCGACCGGGCCAGGCTGAAGCCGGGCGACCGCGTCATCGATATCGGTTGCGGCAGTGGTGCCACCGCGATTGCGTTCGCGCAAAAGGTCGCGCCATCGGGCCATGTGCTCGGCATCGACGTATCCGGCCCGATGCTGGAGCGGGCGCGGCAGGCTGCGCCGAAGGATCTGCCGATCGATTTCGTTCTGGCGGATGCCACCGTCTATCCGTTCGAACTTGCCGGCTTCGATGTGCTGGCCTCGCGGTTCGGCGTGATGTTCTTTGCCGATCCGGCGCTATCCTTCTCGAACATGCGCAGGGCACTGAAGCCATCGGGCCGGCTGGCGTTCGCCTGCTGGCGCGAGCCGCGCGAAAATCCGTTCTTCATGGCGCCGCTTGCGGCCGCCTACAAGCACGTGCCAAAGCTGCCGCAGCTTGGGCCGGAAGACCCCGGGCCATTTGCGTTTGCCTCGGAGGAGCGCGTGCGCCGTATCCTGGACGCGGCCGGCTTTACCGGCGTCGAAATGGAAGCGTGTCCGCTGTTGCTGGATGCAGCGATCGGCCGCGGCCTCGACGGCGCGGTGCAGGGTGCGATGGAGATCGGCCCGGTGAGCCGTGCGCTGGACGGCCAGCCGGAAGAAGCTCGCGCTGCCGTCGCCGCGTCGATCCACGAAGCGCTGACGCCGTTCGCGAGGGGCGACGCGGTGTTGCTCCCGGCGTCGGTCTGGATTGTGACCGCAAAGGCGTCGTAATTGGCGTCCGCGCAAAGCTCTCTCCCGGTCATTGCGAGGAGCGAAGCGACGAAGCAATCCATGTTTCAGCATTTGCCGATGGATGCGTTGACAGCAGAGAGCGGCGCGCGGACTCGCTACGCCCGCTCTTCCCAAATCATCGCCAAATGCACGATGGTCTCCGCCGCCTTCTCCATATCTTGACGGCTGACCCATTCCAGCCGCGAATGGAAGGCGTGTTCGCCGGCAAAAATGTTGGGGCAGGGCAGGCCCATGAAGGACAGGCGTGAGCCGTCGGTGCCGCCGCGGATCGAGCTTCGCACCGGTGTCAGCCCGGCGCGCTTGATCGCCTCGATGGCGTACTCGACCGTCTCGGGGTGGCGGTCGATCACCTGTTTCATGTTGCGGTATTGCGGCTTGACCTCCATCCGGTAGGTCGAGCGCGGATAGTCCTTCATCACGTTTTTGACGATGTCTTCGAGCAGGGCTTCCTTTTGCTGCAGGCCCTCGTCGGTGAAATCGCGCACGATGAAGCCGATGGTGGCTTTCTCCAGCGCGCCCGAAATGCCGATCGGGTGCAGAAAACCTTCTTTGCCTTCGGTCGTCTCAGGCGAGCAGGTATCCTTGGGCAGGCGGTCGATGATGGCGGCTGCGATCTTGATCGCGTGCTCCATCTTGCCTTTGGCAAAGCCGGGATGGGTCGAGACGCCTTCGATGGTGACGGTGGCGCCGTCGGCTGAAAAGGTTTCGTCCTCGATATGCCCGGCGCTTTCGCCGTCCATCGTATAGGCGAAGTCGGCGCCGAGCTTTTTCAGGTCGACCTTGTCGACGCCGCGGCCGATCTCTTCATCCGGCGTGAACAGGATCTTGATGGTGCCGTGCTTGATATGCGGGTTCTGAATTAGAAACCGCGCCGCGTCCATGATCTCGGCGAGGCCGGCCTTGTTATCGGCGCCGAGCAGCGTGGTGCCGTCGGTCGTGATGATGTCGTGGCCGATCTGGCCGGCGAGCGCAGGATGGTCGGCAAAGCGGATCACCTGGGTGGGATCAGCCGGCAGCACGATGTCGCCGCCGCGATAGTTCTTCACGATCTGCGGCTTGACGTTGGCGCCGGTGCAGTCCGGGGAAGTGTCCATATGCGAGCAGAAGCAGATTACCGGGACCTTCTTCTCGGTGGTGGCCGGGATTGTCGCGTAGACATAGCCGTGCTTGTCGAGATGGGCGTCGGTGAGCCCCATCGCCTGCAGCTCTGACGCCAGCAGGCGGCCCAGATTCTTCTGCTTCTCGGTGGACGGGCAGGTCGGCGAGGCCGGATCGGACTGGGTGTCGATCACGACATAGCGCAGGAGGCGCTCGGTGACGTCGTGGGTGAAGGCGAGGGGCGAACGCGGCATGACGATCCGGAAAAGTTGAGCAAGGAAAGCGCTCTATAACAGAAAGCGCCATTCCCGGTCCCTGCCGGAATGGCGCTTCTGGTGCGATCGGTCTAGGGGAGTCTTGGTCAGACCGCTTCCTTCAGTTCCTTGGCTGCGCGGAACGCGACCTTCTTGCTGGCCTTGATCTGGATCGGCTCGCCAGTGGCGGGGTTGCGCCCGGTGCGGGCGGCGCGCTTGCGGACCTGGAGAATGCCGAGACCAACGATCCTGATCCGCTCGCCCTTTTTCAGGTGTTTTGTGATCTTGCCGACCATGTCGGTCAGCATCGCCTCGGCGGCTTTTTTCGACAGATCATGTTCCTCGGCCAGAGCCGCTGCCAGATGCTTCAGTGTGATGGTGGCTGGAGCCGCCGCTTTCTTCGCCATGTCTGGCCCTCCTCGTTGGTTGAATGGCTTTGAGCGCGTTCGTTGCTGCCGGTCCGCGCTGGGAAAATGCGTTCGTGGTGACTTGAAACCCGGGGGTTCCGGTACAGCCGGAGCGGGGAGGATTTCAAGAAACCCAGACGTAGCAGGCCTCAAATGATTCGGATAATCGCCTCCTGCGCTGTTTTACCTGAAAACAGGCGGTTATTTGCATCACAATCGTAGAAACGCCCGTCTGGCGCGGGGATCTGCAACGTCCTTGACTAAGCGGGAGCGGGCCTTTATGCCCTCGGTTCTGCGCGGGTCAGGATCTGATTACGGCATCCGCGGGAGTAGCTCAGTTGGTTAGAGCGCCGCCCTGTCACGGCGGAGGCCGCGGGTTCGAGTCCCGTCTCTCGCGCCATTTTCTCGATGTGTCCGGCCCGGACACATAGGTAACAAACTGTACCTAAGACATGGGTGACAACC
>NZ_JAGWDK010000048.1 GCF_018398875.1 Bradyrhizobium sp. sGM-13
CCTGCCATGATACAGCTCCTCGTTTCGCCGACCGCAAACGAGGAATCCGCCAACAGCCCGTCCGTTCCATCAATCCACCTAATCCATGACGCAGATTTCATGGAATCGGTCGTCTAGCCCGTCTTATTCGCAAGAGTGCGCCTGAGCGGCTGGCGAGCGTGGTGTAAAGCGCTGATGCGGCGTAGGATTCGGTTGCGAAGCCAACCCATCACCGTCAACCGCGAACGCCACGCCCGCCATGACCGATGATACGATTCTGCCATTCTCGTTTCCAGCCGTTCACGCCAAGAAAGTCACAGCTGCCTTCGATGGCGGTCGCCTGACCTCGAACGGGGGCGTAATGCTTTTGGCGATGGCCGAGCGGCGTCTCGGCTTGGCCGACAATTTGGCCCGGGTGTTCCCGGATCGGCGCGATCCGACGCGGGTCGTGCACAGCCTTGTCGATATGTTCCGCGCTCGCATGTTCGCGATCTGCTGCGGCTACGAGGACGCCGACGACCTCGATCATCTGAGGTCCGATCCGGCATTCAAGCTGGCCTGCGGTCGCCTCCCGGACACGGGCCGGGATTTGTGTTCCCAACCGACGCTGTCGCGGCTGGAGAATGCTCCGCGCCTGCGCGACGTGATCCGTATCCGTCCGGCGTAGGCCGCAGACGTGTTCTAATCCTGGCGTCTGAGCAGATGAGGGTTCTCTTTGTGGATCCTGATGAGCTCCATCAAGGTCTCGATCCCAAAGTCGGTGAACGCCATGACGCCGTCTTCTCCGACACCGTAGACCCAGAGGCGGCCATCCTCGGCGTCCATTTCGCTGGCGACGTCCGACAGCCAGTCCTCGTCCTCGCCGAGGTCCTGAGCGACGCGATTGATCGTGGTGACGCGATAGACCTTGTTGACGTGCATGGTCATGCCGCTCGGGCTGAGATTGCTGACGTTGACGGGGTCCAATTCCAGGGCAGCAATTCGTCCAGCCGATGAGCCGGATGGGCGGCGATACGGGCGAGGACGTCAGCCAACCAGGCCTGGGGATCGACACCGTTCATCTTGGCCGTGACGATCAGGCTGTACATGGCCGCGGCGCGTCGTCCGCCGCGATCGGATCCGCAGAAGAGCCAGGACTTTCGCCCAAGAGCGATGCCTCTCAGCCCCCGTTCGGCGGCGTTGTTGGAGAGACACACGCGCCCATCCTCAAGGAACAGAGTGAAGCTCGCCCATCGCTTCAGGATGTAGTTGAACGCTTTGGCCAGGTCGTGCCCACGGGAGAGCTTGGCCACTTGCTCCCGCATGTAGACCTGGAGCGCCTCGATCAGGGGCCGGCTCAGCGTTCGTCGAACATCCAGACGCTCTTGTACGGTCTTGCCATTGATGGATCGCTCGATCTCGAACAGCGCATCGATCCGGCGCACGACCTCGATCGCGATCGGAGAGAGCGGGATTTCCCTTTTGCCGGCGGCCTTGCGCCGCGCATTCTCTTCAATATCGGCCATGGCGAAGAACGGGCGTCGCGCGTGCGACCAACAGGCAGCTTCCCGGATCAGTCCAGGGACCCGCCCCGCCAGATAGAGCTGGTTATACCCATCATAGGCATCGGCCTGCAGGATGCCCGCGTACCGGGCCAGATGCGCCTGGGGATGCTCGCCCTTGCGGTCGCGCGAGTAGTAGAACATCGCCGCTGGCGGTCCCGCACCACCAAATGGCCGGTCGTCCCGGACGTAGATCCAACACCGTCCCGTGTCGGTCTTCCCCTTGGCCAGCACCGGCACGGTCGTATCATCGGCATGAAGACGCTCGGCCGCCATGACATGGGCTTCGACCAAGCGAAGCAGGGGATCAAGCGCCGTACAGACCGATCCCACGGCGTCAGCCATGGTCGACAACGCGATCGGCACGCCTTCGAGAGCGTAGCGCTCGGCCTGGCGGTTCAAGGGCTGATGCTGGCCGAACTTCTCGAACATGATCATCGCCAGCAGGCTGGGGCCGGCCCATCCTCTTGCGACGGCATGGAACGGCGCTGGCGCCTGGCTGATCTTCTCGCAGTCGCGGCAGCTGAACTTCTCCCGCACCGTCTCGATTACTTTCCACTGACGCGGCACCGATTCCAGCGTCCGGGTCACGTCTTCACCGAGTTTGCGCAGGCGATTGCTGCCGCAGCACGCGCAAGCCGTCGGCGGATCGATCACCACCCGCTCGCGTGGAAGATGCTCGGGGAATGTCTGGCGCTCGGCGCGTTTCCGCGTAAATCCGCGCACGGTCGTCGTCCTGGCCACAGCCCGTTCGGCTGCCAGTTCGTCTTCCGTGGCGTCGGCTTCCAGCTCTTCGAACGTCAGCGCCAACTGGTCGATCAGCCGCGATGATCGCTCCGACCGCTGTCCGTAGATCTGCCGCTCGAGCTTGGCGATCCGTAGCTTCTGCTGGGCAATCAGCGCGCTGTCTTCCGAGGCTTTCGCGCGGGCCACCGCGAGCTCCGCTGCAACCTCTAACGCCTTCGCGCGCTCGATCGCCAGCGCCTCTTTCAAGGCAGCAATGTCATCCGGAATCGCTTCGCGATCTGCGTCCATGCGAAGCAGTGAATCACAGATTGGATGCGTTGTGACTCCCCAAAATGCCAACAGCCGCAACTTCTTCGTTCAGCCCGCGCTCGCAGGCCGCCAGCTCTGTTGAGGATTCCTCCAGTCAATGCCTTCGAGCATATAAGCCATCTGTGCCGCTGAGATCGACACCGCGCCGGCCACGGCCGAGGGCCAGATGAACTTGCCACGGTCGAGGCGTTTGGCGTAGAGCGACATGCCCAACCCATCATGCCAAAGAATCTTGACCAGATCGCCGCGCCGGCCCCGGAAGATATAAAGATCGCCGGCATGAGGATCGCGCTTCAAGCTCTCCTGAACCGTAAGCGCCAGGCTCTGCATGCCGCGGCGCATGTCCGTGTGACCGGTGGCGAGAAAGACCCTGACGCCGCTCGGAATCGGGATCATCGCCGCCTCAGAAGCTCAAGCACCCGCTGCAGCGCCTCAGTGTCAACCTCCCGGTCAACTCGCACGCGACAGCCGCCGCCAAGCTCGATCTCGATCATTCCGGCCATTGGAGGCTGCGCAGCAGGCGAAGACGGCTGCGGCCCGAACGCGGGTGCCGGAGCCGGCGTGGAAGCGATCTCGACAGGAACAAGAGCCGGCACGGCCTCGCCGCCTAGGCGACCCTGACGCGCTTGCCGACGCCAGGTGAACAGCAGGCTCTGCGCCATTCCATGTCGGCGCGCGACGCCGCACACCGTCTCGCCACCCCGTAACGTCTCTTCAATCAGACGAACCTTCTCGTCGTAACTCCATCGGCGCCGACGTTCAGCGCCCAATACCTTCACCTGCATTCGCCACATGACCTTAAGGCTAGACTTAAGGTCAAATCCTCAGACGAACCGCCAAACCGCACAAGGCGGCCTCCGCCGGAGCGATACCGTGATCCGACTGACCTACATTTTGGTCGACGCATGGATGGATAGCTACCCACGCGAGCCGGCATCTGTCACGCTCGACATCGATGATACCTGCGACGTCGTCCACGGCCATCAGCAGCTCTCGCTGTTCAACGCTCATTATGACGAACGCTGCTTTCTGCCGATCCACGTCTACGACACGGAGAAGAGCCGGCCCGTGGCGGTCGTGCTGCGGCCCGGCAAGACGCCGGGCGGCGTCGAGGTGCGTGCCCATCTGCGCCGCCTGATACGGCATATCCGGACGCGGTGGCACAACACGCGAATTACGTTCCGTGGCGACGGGCACTATGCTCGGCCGGAGGCAATGACGTGGTGCGAGAACAACGGCATCGACTACATCTTCGGTCTGTCCGGCACCAAGCCTCTCGCCAAAAAAGCCGACGAGATCGCCGACGACATCCGCACGCGACGCGCCATCGAGAACCTGCCGGTTCTACGCGGCTATACCGAGACGCGCCACAAGGCACAGTCCTGGGATCGCGAACGGCGCACCGTCGCCCGTATTGAGGCGACGAAGCTCGGCCTCGACATCCGTTTCGTCGTCACCAGCCTCAATGTCGGCTCGGCCGAGTGGATCTACGACAGCCTGTATTGCGCGCGCGGCCAAGCCGAGAATCTGATCAAGCTGCATAAGACACAGCTCGCCTCCGATCGCACCAGTTGCCGTTCGGCGCACGCCAACCAGGTCCGTCTCGTGCTCCATACAGCCGCTTATTGGCTGATGCTGACCGTGCGCGACGCCATTCCCAAAGTCCGGGAATTGGCCACTGCCGAGTTCGCGACGCTGCGTCTTCGGCTCTTGAAAATCGCCGCCCGTGTCGTCGAGACCACGAGCCACATTCGCCTTGCGTTCGCCGCGGCATGTCCCGAAGCCGACCTGATCCGCTGCTTGCCTGGCGCGCTGCTGCCGCTCGGTCCTTGACCGGATGGGCGTGCGCCCCCGTTCACCCAACCCATCCCTCAAGCGCGTTGCAAAGTACCGGTCGTCAGGCGGCAAAAAGCCGAAGGCAATCCTATGCGCCTCGTCAGATGAGATGTGCGGCCGCATCAATCGGGCCAAAAAACCGCAGTCTCACGAATAGGACGGGCTAGTCAATGCCTTCACATAGCCGACGGACCGGCTGCGCTGGCGCGCTGCGACCGAGCCCCCTGACACCGAACTTATGGGGACGGTGCGCCTTACCTTTGCCAAGGCATTGGGTCCACGCTGGCGCTGCGCTGCTTGCGAACATCTGTTAGCGAAAGTATGCTTGACAGGAAAGCCGACTGGCCGTGCGCTTCGGTGAGCTCGATGCTCGCCGCATTGATTTGATCGTTCATCGGGATCGACGCGGTGGCCCGCTTGAGGGGCCAGGGCGGCGGCGACACCATGATGTTTGGGAGTATGGATGTGCCAGTCAGCGATGGCGAGGAATGCTCACTGCGGAAAATCGTTCGCGTAGCTTCGCTTTCCAAAACTTGCCGGTCGACGTTCGTGGGACTGCGTCGATGAACTCGTAGCGATCGGGCAATTGCCATTTTGCGAAGTTGCGCGCCAACAGATGCCCGATGAGCTCCTTCGTGTGCGCGTGCTTACCGGGCTTGAGTACGACGCAAGCGAGCGGCCTCTCGCTCCATTTCTCGTTGGGGATCGCGATGACCGCTGCTTCGGCGACCGCGGGATGCTCCATTAACGCATTCTCAAGATCGGCCGAGCTGATCCACTCCCCGCCTGATTTGATGAGGTCCTTTGTACGGTCGGTGATACGAACGAACCCGAGCGGATCGATTGAGGCTACGTCGCCGGTACGCAGCCAGCCGTCCTCGGTGAACTTATCGCGCGTGACGGGCGTATCATAATAGGAGCCGGTAATGAACGGCCCACGCACCTGAATCTCGCCTGCGCTCTTCCCGTCCCAGGGCTGCTCACCTTCATCGCTGCACAGCCGTAGCTCGACCAGCGGCACAGGCACACCGGCCATGGCGGCACGACGGTACTTCTCCTCTTTGCCGGCATCTCGGAGTTCGGCCCGTCCGTATGATCTGGTGCAAAGAGGAGACGTTTCGGTCATGCCCCATCCTTGCTCGATCAACACGCCGTGGGCGTCGAGAGCGCGAATCAATGACTCGGGCACCTTTGCGCCGCCCGTCACGGCTCGCAGTGGTTTCGGCAACTTCCACCGGCCACGGTAGGGCGAGCCTTCGGCTTGCGAAGCCTCAAAGGTCTGCAACAAGGTCATCCAGATTGTCGGCACACCAAAGGCCAACGTCGGCGGCTCGACCTGCATCAGATCGAGGATGTCATCGGAATGCAGGTACGGTCCTGGGAACACGAGCTTCGCACCCAGATTCACTGCGCCATAAGGAATGCCCCAGGCGTTTACGTGGAACATCGGCGTGATGGGCAGCAGAACGTCAGTGCTACGCAACGCCCAAAACTCGCCGAGGCTTCCGACAAGCATGTGCAGGATCGTCGAACGGTGGGAGTACACCACGCCTTTCGGACGGCCGGTCGTGCCGGACGTGTAGCACATTGCGACTGGGTCCGTTTCTTCGTGGACCTCATACTCGAAAGCCTCGGGATCCGCGTGATTTAATAAGACTTCGTAGTCTTCCATGTCCGGCGGAACGCGGCCGCCCGAGAACGGGAAGACGATCACGCGCTCAAACTGATGCAAATGCGCGAACTGCTTGTACAAGGGCAACAGGATATCGTCGAGAATCAGGAAGCGATCGCCAGCGTTTCCCGCAATCCAGCCGATGTCGTCCGGCGTCAGTCGCAAATTCAGCGTGTGCATCACCCCGCCTGCCGCTGGGATACCGAAATAGCACTCCAGGTGAGCATGGTGATTCCAGCACAGCGTGGCAACGCGGTCACCTTTCTTAAGACCAAGCCGCTGTAGCGCCGACGCGAGCGAGCGTGTGCGCCGATAGAACTCACCGTAGGTGTGCCGGCGCAGGCTCTTGTCGGGCAACCGCGAGACAATCTCGCTACCGGAAAAAATCTTGCCCGCGCGCTCCAGCAGGTGGTTAAGCGAGAGCGGCACGTCCATCATCGTGCTTTGGAACACTTGTCTCCCTTTCAAACAAATTTGAGTGCTGGTCAATGCCACGCCACCAATCTCAGGAATTCAGCAGATCAAGGATGTATCTGACGGTGAGCTCCGTCGTCGGTATGATGAGATCATCGGAGGCTCCGAATGTTGGCGTGTGCAAATACGATTCGTTGCCTGGCGCGCGGCTACCGAACCAGAAGTAGATAGACGGCACGCACGCCGCATAGAAGCCAAAGTCATCGCTGCCTCCTGGCTGTCTCCTGTCATTGAAGAAAGCATCGCGGCCGGCCGTATCATGAACCAATTGCCGAAATCGGCTGACCATTTCGCCATCGTTTACCACCGCGGGCTCGCCCCTGCGAATGATGCATTCAGCCTGGCCGCGGTGCGTTGTCGCGACCCCTTCGGCCACCTCGCGAACGCGCTGGGATAGCAGCGGCCGTCGTTCCGAGCTGCTGGTCCTGATCGCCCCCTCCATCACGACCGACGGGCAGATGATGTTGGTCGCCTCGCCGCCATGGATCGTGCCGATCGTGACGATCGCGCCATCGTCAACGGGCATTTCGCGGGAAACCACCTTCTGCACCTCGTTGACGAAGGCGGCGGCGATGGCGATCGCGTCGATGCCGTTGTGCGGCGACGCACCGTGCGCCATCTTGCCGGTAATGGTGAGCTTGAACTGGTCGGCGGATTTGGTGACCGCGCCTTCCTGGGCGCCGAACATGCCGGCGGGAATCTCAGGGCTGATGTGGAAGCCGACGGCCCGGTCGAAACCGTCGAGCAACTTCTCTTCCTGCACTGTGCGTCCGCCGACCGGCTCTGCCTCCTCAGCTGGCTGAAAGAAGACCCGCACCTTGCCTGCGAAATTGTGGCGCAGCCGGTGGAAGGCGAGCGCAGTACCGAGCGCGATGGAGCTGTGTATGTCGTGACCGCAGGCATGCATGACGCCACTGACCTGCGAGCGGTAAGATAAATCCTCGCGCGCCTCCTGGATCGGAAGCGCGTCTATGTCGCCGCGGACCGCGACCAATCGTTTGGGACCGGAGGCGGTGCCTTCGATGTCGACGTAGAGGCCAGTCGTGTGGAAGGTCTCTGCTCCCATGAGACCGAAGCGCTGCAGTACGCCACGGATCCGCTCCTGCGTTTTCCATTCCGCGTTCGAGAGCTCAGGCTCGCGATGCATGGCACGACGCAGTTCAACCACCGCGTCACGCTCGGCATCCGACAGAAAGCTGTTACTATGTGCGCTCATCGGCTTGAACCTCTTCATCCGCGCCGCTTGAACGGGGACGTCCATTACAACTTACTCTGCAAGCCAAACGATATTCGGCTGGCTTCCGCACTGTTTGTGTGCAAATCCTGCGATTTACTCGGTATTGCCGCACAACTTCATCGCAAAATCCTCTCCACGCAGTACCCTAAGTACCTCAAGGAGATTGGCTGGCATTACGAGCTAAGTGCCGCGTATCTTGCCTGCGACCTCCGACTGAAGTTCACGCCTGGAACGTCGTGTCTGAGTCTATTGGGTAGATCGGGCGCGGCACGTTGCGATAGGGAAAGCGGTTGAGCTTCTTGGTCGTCAGCCCGGTTCCATCACAGACAATGATCTTACCGGCGATTGGGGCAAAAGCCGCCCGAAAATGCTGCTTGGACTTGAGCGCCACCACACGATGCTTAGCGGGATCAATGCCGATGGCTCGGAATTGCTGCAAGTCTAGCATCTGGATCGGATACGTCACCACCAGGACGGAGAGACCGTCGGCCCGGACCACCGCACTCGGCCCAAAACTGAGCTCGAGACCGCCCACCATGGGCCCATCGCCACGGAAGCGGCCATCAAATAGGCCGACCAAAGTGCCGGAAAGGCGCAAGGGCGGGCCACCGAATGATGGATCGGTCTTGCCGCCGAGCATGATCTCGACGTGGTCTCCGGGCTGGTGGCAGTGTAGTTCTGCCGCCACTTCAGCATCAACCATAGGCCCGTAGCAGGTCTCGTCGAGGTTATCCTGCAGCATGGCGCGCAGAAGCTCGGTCGCGTCGCCATAGGCCCCGCCGCCTGGATTGTCTGAGGATTCGGCAATGACGAGCGGCCCGGTGCTCTTGGGGTAACCTCTTGCGATCTCCACTGCTTCAGCAATGCTGTAGAGACGGTTTAGCACAAGGCGACGCTGCTCCCAGATCTCTTTGGCAATTGAGCGCGCGAAATCGCGGTGGCAGTCCATGTCGCCTTCCGCAGTCACCAGGACAGTCGGCCCCACTTCATTGATATCGGCCAGCGCAAAACCGCTGTTGATGCTGACGGCGTACACGCCTCTTTCCCGTTCATAAGCTCGCGCCTTCGCTACCCAATCGATCATCGGCCCGATATCGGTCCGGCAGCCATTGGTTTCCGCCAGCATTGGGACATGAACGCAGATAGTCTTGGGCGTGATCTGGCCTGCCATGGTCCGGTGCAGGATCTCGGCCACCTGGCGGGCGACCTCCCGCATGTCGACGTGGGGATAGGTTTTGAACGAGACGACGATGTCGGCCAGCTCGCACATGCGCTCGGTTACGTTTGCGTGCAGATCGAGAGTGATGGCGATCGGCACCTTCGGGCCGAGCACCTCGCGGAGCCGCTCCAGCATTTCACCCCCGCCATCCTCCATGGAGTCGGTCACCATGGCGCCATGAAGGGCCAAAAGTACGCCGTCGATCCGGTCCCTGTTCTGCTTGGCGGTCTCGACCATGACGCCGACGATCCTGTCGAAGGCGTCCGTCGTCACCGGGCCCGACGGCTCGGCGAACGCGCTCACACTGTGGACCACAGCTGAGCCATGCTTGCGCGCAACGTCCAGGAAGCCGGCAAGGCCGGTATTGGCATCGCCCCGCGCCTCGACGGCACTGTTCCCAACGTACAAGGCACGATTTAGGAAGGACTGATAGTCCGCCTTCAGCCGACTGAATGAGTGGCTCTCATGTTGGAACTCGCCGGTTAAGATCGTAAAGGCCATGACCTTTATCCTCCTTGCGTGGACTGCACGCCCTCGAGCCGCAATTTGCGTATCCAAGCCGCTTATCGCGGCAAGCTGGATCCAACTCTGATGACGCCCACGCCATTGTCTACGAAAACCTGGGTACCAAATCGCTCCGACAGCTTCTGTAGACGCTCCAGAATTTCCTTTGCTTGCTGCGCGTCCGCGAGTCGCGGGACGCCCCGGTTCGCCAACCGTTTTGAGTGACCGAGCTCGATCGGGTAGAGCCGCAATTCGGCAAGCCGGTTCTGTTCAAATCGGCTGACTGTGACTATGCTCTCGTAGAAGACCGGGTCTGAAAAGCCTGGATCGGTCTCATACCCTCGGCCCATTTCCTCGGCTGTTACCTCCGCGTCCGTGTCGATCCGCGGGTCCTTACCGTAAGCGGCAAACATGTCAGCACCCACCGGTGTACGGAGGTCATCCATGATGAAGTTGCCAAGGCTGTAAAAGATCGGCCGGCCCTTGTAGATCTCGATGCCTCGCAACTGGTGTGGTCCATGGCAGATATAGGCGTCAGCGCCGGCGTCGATTAGCCGATGCGCAAACGATCGCTCATAATCAGGCGGCTCCTGGCTCCAATTACCAGGCTCGTGGCCATGGTTTGTGACGATGCAGAAATCGGCAAACTGCTTGCCCTGGCGAACGTTTCGTAGAATGCCGGCCACATCGCGCGGGCTCGCCTCGTAGCTGTAAGCGGCCTTATCGCCCACTTTGTAGGTCGTTCCAGCGACCACGACCCGTTCCGGATCATCATGGCCAGGCCTCGGGCCGGGCAAGGCATTGCTTATCCCTTTCAAGCCCTCAAGCATCTCCGGCGGTACAACGACGCTTCGCGCCAAGCGAAGGCTGTTTAGTCCTGGCCTGCCTGACGCCTCGCCTGCGGGATCGGCGGCACGAGACAACGGCGTGAAAGATGACGCACATGACAGCAACGCCACACGACCGCGCGCGGTCTCGAGAAAGCGAGCGGCGCCGGCTTGCGCGAGATTGTCGCCTACACCTGCATGTATAATACCGTTCTCATCGAGCGCTCGGCTCGTCTCACGCATGCCTTCAACGCCCCAATCGAGCGAATGGTTATTCGCCCGGCCGACGACATTGAAGCCCATCTCCTTCAAATCAGGCCCGAGCGCCGGCAAGCTGACGTGATAGGCACCGCCGTACTCGGCCTGCGGACTTCCGCTGAACGATCGGATATCGAAGATACTCGTTTCCATGTTGCCAAAGGTGACATCAGCGTCTTGAAGAATCTTGACGACGACATCGAAGCCCTGATGCTTACCTTTGGTCAGAGGCCGTGTCACGATCAGATCTCCAACCGCTACCATCGTGAAGCCATCCGCGACGTTCGTCGCGATCGAACCAGCCGTATCGTAACTGTCACCGAGCGAAACCGAGTGAGAATCGTTCTCCTGCAGTTGCTTTCCCATAGGTTTCTCCCGAGTTCGGTTTTTCTCAACGAAGGCTGTTTGCCGCGTCGCCGGAGTTGGCACAAGCCAGTGAACTGCGACGCAGATCCTCTCCTGAGTGCATCGAGAACTGCCAGCCTTTCATGCGGAGCGCGCGCGGTGCACGCGCGTCCGCTCATTACTGGCTATCGCGCAGCAGTCGGCCCAACGTCAACATCTGCGGCAACGTGATTCGGTCGCCGTGAGCGGACGACGCCACTGGGTGAGACGCAAAGCGCGCAATAACCATCTCTGCCTTCGGCGCGACATAAACGCGCTGACCGTGAACGCCTCGCGCCTCGAAGGCGTCCAGCTCGTTGTGGGATATCCACCACATGCTGCGATACGAGTAGCCGGGTTGAGGCATGTATTGGCACTTGGTGGCATCGCCCCCCTTTTGCACGTCGTCCACGACGGACGCGGGAATGATCTGTTTTCCGTTCCAGGAGCCATTACAGCGCATCAACTCACCGAAGCGCGCTATGTCGCGCAAAGTTGCTGACAAGCCGCCGCCGGCCATCGCCATGCCATCTGGATCGACGACAATACTACCGTCCTCCTCGCAGCCGAGCGGCGCCCAAATGTGCTCGTGAAGCAGCTGTGCCAAGGAGCGGCCGGTCACGCGTGCCATCACCCAGGCCATCACTTCGGTGTTCACCGTCTTATAGGCGAAGGCATTGCCGTGTGCGCCTTCCTTGCTGACCGTGCGCAGGTAGTCGCACAAACTCCGCGGCTGGTCGCACCCCGCCCGTCGCTTCCGCAGACCGCACGCTCGCCCATATACGCGATTGCTGGCACGCTCATCGACGTAATCCTCGGAGTAGGCCAAGCCGGTCTGCATATCCATCACCTCGCGCAACGTGGCGTCCTCCCACGCCGTGCCGCGCAACTCGGGCAGGTAATGTGGGATGATCTTCGTATCATCGAGAAGACCTTGGTCTACGAAGGCTGCAGCCAGCGTGCCCGCGTATGACTTGGTGACCGAGAAGCAAGCATGCGGCAGATGAGGCTCAAGCGCACCCAAGTAGCGCTCATACACAAGGCGCCCGCGATGCAGAACTACAATACCGTCCGTGTACGTGTCGAAAAGGGCCTCGTCAAACCGGCGCTGCCGGCCGTCCATGTCCGTGAACGTCAGCGCGCCGATATCGGCACTCTTGTCGCTACGATCGAGCGCCGACGGTCCACCCTGCCCGCGCCAGATATTGAGCGTCGGTACAAGCTCGCGAAGATGCGAGAGCGACCAGCGGATTTGCGGAAAATCCATGAAGCTGTCGCTTTCGAAAGTGATACGCTTATCTGCTGTCGGCGGCGTTCCCCGCATCCAACCGAGCTCGCGCGGATCGGACGCGTGCCCGTCGAGATATTGCTTTCCATCAAATTCAAGCGCCCCCATGAGCGGCATTGCGTTCTTCACGTCGTTGACCACGGGCCGGACAAGCTCTTTCATAAGCGTACTCCAAGTCTTTAAAGGCGAATCTACTTCTCTTGCATATTCTTAGCGGGCACAAAGCAGGATTCGGCTGGCGGCTCTCGTTTGCGAGCTGCTGCCTTCGCCGCTGTATCGATGTCCTGCGTTGGAAGTGATAAAGTACAATCGCATCAGAAGCCTTTCGGAAGCGGGACCAAGGTCTTCATTTCGGGCGCGAAAGCCCGTCTCATCGGATGCCAATGGAAAGGTTCTGCCGTTCTATGGCGAAGGCCGAAGAGCCTGCGACCGAGATGCCCCGCTGATCGGTCACGTCTGTGGCTGGTGCACGGACATGGCACGCGGCGGCACGCCCGTCCGGCATCGGCACCAAACGCGGGACTTCGACGCGGCAGCGCTCGACCGCGAGCGGACAGCGCGGGTGGAATGCGCACCCTGTCGGTGGATTGATCGGGCTTGGCACCTCACCCTCCACGGGCACTTGCAGCCGAACCCGCGTGGGGTCCGGGACCGGAGCTGCCGCGATCAGCGCCTCGGCATAGGGATGGACCGGCTTTGCGAAGAAGGCTTCGCTGGGAGCTAGCTCGACAATCCGCCCAAGATACATGACCGCAACACGGTGGCCGATATGCTCCACAACGCTCAGATCATGCGAAATGAAAACGAAGGCGATACCCAGCTGCTGCTGGAGATCCATGAGCAGGTTCAGGATCTGTGCCTGCACTGAAACATCGAGGGCTGATACTGCTTCATCGGCGATGATAAGTGGCGGCTGGAGTGCCAAAGCTCTGGCAATGCCGAGCCGCTGCCGCTGACCGCCCGAGAACTCTGACGGGAGCCTGTGCATCATCTCAGGCGACATTCCGACCTTTTGTAGAAGGTCGGCGGCGAGCGCTCGGCGTTCCGCCCGGTTGAGATGCTCAAAATTTTCGACGGGTTCGGTGATGATCTGTCCGGCAGTCAGGCGCGGATTCAACGATGAGTATGGATCCTGAAAGACCATCTGCATCCGACGGCGATACGGACGAAGCTCATGTCTCTTGAGGCTCGTAATGTCGGCCCCGTCAACCAATACGCGCCCGCCGGTTGGCTCCACGATGCGCATCAGGAGTCGCGCGACGGTGGACTTGCCGCAGCCCGATTCGCCGACGATGCAGAGCGTCTCTCCCGTCTCCACCGAGAAGGATACGTCCTCGACCGCTCGCACCAGCGGGCCAGATTTTCTCAAGAATCCCCTGTCAAGCTGATAGTGCTTGGTCAGATTTTCGACTTTGAGCAGAGGACCCGTCATGCGCCGACTACCTCTTCAGCGCGCCAACAGGCCGCGGCATGGCCCTGCCCGAGATCACGCATCGTCGGTGTCTTTTCGCGGCACATGCCTATCGCGAACGGACACCGAGGCGCGAAGCTGCACCCGACAATGGGCTCGCGAAGGCTCGGCACAATGCCGGGAATTTCTGGAAGCCGATGCCGGCGGCCGCGACGCGGATCGGGTACCGATCGCATCAGCCCCTGGGTGTAGGGATGCGAGGGCCGAGCGAACAGATCTGTAACGCTCGCTTGCTCTACAATCCGGCCCGCATACATGACGATGACACGCTGGCACGTCTCAGCGACCACGCCCAGATCGTGCGTTATGAACATCACGGCCATTCCCATCTGCTCTTGCAGATCGATGATCAGGCGCAGGATCTGCGCCTGGATAGTAACATCAAGCGCAGTGGTTGGCTCGTCAGCAATCAGGAGTTCCGGTGAGCAGGCAAAGGCCATGGCGATCATGGCGCGCTGCCGCATGCCGCCCGAAATTTCGTAAGGGTAGCTCTTAAGGCGACGCTCGGGGTCCGCGATGCGGACAAGCCGAAGCATCTCTAACGCCCGTCCCATCGCTTCTGACCGAGATGCGCTCGTATGAATTTGGACGGCTTCAGCGATTTGGTGCCCAACGGTCTGAACCGGATTCAAACTTGTCATCGGCTCTTGAAAAATCATGGCGATCCTGTCGCCGCGGATCTGTCGCATCTCCCGCTCGGACATTTTCAAGAGATCCCGTCCGTGAAAGCGGACTTCGCCGCCGACGGTCTTGGCGGTTAGCTTAGGCAGCAAACGAAGAATCGAAAGAGCGGTGACGCTCTTGCCACATCCGGATTCACCGACGACACCGAGCGTTTCTCCGCCCCTAATCTGGAAGCTGATGCCGCCCAGGGCGCGTGTGACGTTCTCTTCTCCATAGAAATGCGTCTCCAGGTCCCGAACATCGAGAAGCACGTCATCCCGGGTCATCTTTTCTCTTTGCATGTCAGCGTCGCCGCTTTGAGCGGGGGTCGAAGAGATCGCGCAAGCCATCCCCGAGCAGGTTGATGGCAAGAACCGTGACGGCAAGGCAGATGCCGGGGGCAAAGACGGTCAAGGGGGCGATAGCGAGATACAAGCGAGAACTTGCTATCATGTTGCCCCAACTGGGAATCATGGGAGGCACGCCCGCACCCAGGAAGCTCAACCCGGCCTCTATCAAAATCGCATTCGCGCAGACATTGGCGCTCTGAACCATCAGCGGTGGAATGGTGCTCGGTAGGATGTGGCGCCAGAGCACCTTCGGAAGGCGCGCCCCGCCGCAAACCGCCGCTTCCACATAGGGACGCTCCCGAACGCCGAGAACCACAGAACGAACCAACCGTGCAACTGTTGGAATTTGGGGGACCGTGATGGCGACGATGAGAATACCGATTCCCGGACCCGTTAGAGAAACAAGGGCGATGGCCAGCAGAATCGTCGGGATCGACATCAGGCCGTCCATGACTCGCATCACGATATTGTCGAACTGGCGACTATAGCCGGCCATCACACCAATCAGAAGCCCGCCGAAAGCAGCGCCAGCGGCCGAAATCAATCCCACCAAGAGGGAGATCCGGGCGCCAAACACGGTTCTTGCAAAGACGTCACGGCCTAGATTGTCGCTGCCCAACCACAGCTCAGTAGAGGGAGGCTGGAGGCGCTTGAATGGATCCATGTTCTGCGGATCGCCTGAAAACAGGGGGGCGGCGAGCGACAGAGCGATCAACAATGCGAGGAGGCCAGCGCCTGCAAACACAAGTGGGTGCCGCCTTCCTAGACGGGGAAGATCGGATATTCGCAGCCGGCCTATTGGCACGGCTTCAACCGGGGCGGAGATGAAAGCCATATCAATACCGAATGCGAGGATCGATCAGCGTGTAGGCAAGATCGATTGTTAGATTGACAAGCACGTACATACCCGAACAGAGGATCAGAACCGCCTGGATGATGGGATAGTCGCGGTTGTTGATGGCATCCACTACCAATCGCCCGACACCAGGTATGTTGAACACAGTTTCAGTAATGACAACGCCGGCAATCAAATACGCGAAGCTTATGCCGATCACAGTCAGTATTGGTACACCTGCGTTCTTAAGAGCATGATGGAAAAGCATGGAATATGCGGAGGCGCCCTTGGCGGCCGCCGTTCGCATATAATCTTCCGACAGAACTTCGAGCATGCTTGCCCGCGTGATCCGGGCAATGAAAGCAATATACGGGACGCTTAACGTTACCGTAGGCAGGATCAGATGGACAAACCAGGGTGCTAGCCCATGATCGATAGCCTGATATCCTTGCACCGGAAGCCACCGCGCCTTGATAGCGAATAGGTAGACGAGGAAATAGCCAACGACAAAGACCGGGACAGAAAATCCAATGGTGGCAAAGGCGGAGAGTAAGCGATCGATAAGACCGCCAGCTCTCCACGCAGCAAATACGCCGAATGTGACGCCGATCGTCACTGAAACAACCATCGTCAAGACCGAAAGAGAAAGGGTCGGTTCTAGCCGTTGCGAAATCAGTTGGAGAACAGGGCGTCCCGAGAAAATCGATGTCCCGAAATCGCCTCCGAGGATATCCCGTGCCCAGCGTACAAACTGAACTGGCAACGCATCGTTGAGCCCCAGCTGCTCGCGGATGTTGGCAATCATCTGTGGCGTCGCTGTATCACCGGCGATGATGGCCGCCGGATCGCCGGGCGAGAGTCGGAGAAGCAGGAAAACAAAAATTCCGACCATAGCCATGACGGCTATGGTCGAGACCATCCTGCGCAGGATGTAAGTGGCCATTGTGCCTCAGCCCTTCTGCATATTCCACATCGGGAGGGCAGCTCCGGGCGTCGGCATAAGGCCGGTAAGCGTCTTGCGGCGCGCGACAGGTGTGACAAACTGACCCAAGAAAACCGCGCCGATGAAGTCCCACCATACGCGTTGCATGGCGCGGGCCAGTGTCTTGCGCTCTTCTAGCGTTTCGACATCTGCCCACTTCGCCCGAAGCGTTTCGTATTCGTCGTTCTTTGGCCAACCATACCAGGCCCTGTCGCCATTCGCGAGTAACAAAGCGGCGCCAATCGGATCACCGAGATTCTTATCGGAATAAGACGAGATAAAAATGTTCCAACCGCCTTCCTCAATTGGCCCCTTGTTCGCCCGGCGCGTGACAAGCTGACCCCAGTCCATCGGCGCAAGTTCGGCGTTGATCCCAATCTTACGCAGAGTGGCCGCCAATAGCTGAGAGGGAATGTGGGCCCAGGCGGCATTCGTGGGGTCGAGAATGACCACCTTCTCGCCGGCATATCCCGCTTCCTTGATGAGCTGCTTGGCCTTTTCCGGGTTGCCGCCCTTCTTGTACCATCCCGTATTTTCGTCATTGGTATAGAGCGTATCGTTTCCAAACATAGAAGTGAGGGGGCGGGTATATTTTGGGTTGGGTTGTATGACGCGCATGAAAGCTTCTTGATCGATCAGGTGAAGCATCGCCTGGCGCGCCTTCACGTTATCGAACGGCTTCTGCAGGCAGTTCATGCGGATGAGCATGTCGTTGCCTGATTTGTTCAGAATTTCCAGTTCAAGGTTCGGGTCGCTCTCTATGGCCGTGTAAAGATCAGTGGGCGGAGATTCGATGAAATCGATTTCTCCCGCTTGCAATGCTGCGAAAGCAGTCTGCTGATCGCCGATATTGTCCCAGATGACACGATCGACGTTGACAACCTTCCCGCCGGCCAATGCGTCGGGCCGCTCCTTGCGCGGCACGTAAATTTCATTGCGATCGTAGGTGAAGCTCGCGCCCGGCTTAGCAAGACCATGATTGAACTTGAAGGGTCCAGATCCGATATTCGCGGTCACCTGCTCGGTTGGCGGGCGGCTCGCATCTTTCTCGCGCATGACGAACAGTCCCGGATCCCCGGGGTCCGCCAGGATATTAATTAGAAGTCCCAGGGGCTCCTTGAGCGCGATCATGAAGGTTTTGTCATCCTTCTTGGAGACATCCTTGGCTCGCGACATGATCAGCTGTCCGCCGGCATTTACCTGAGCCCAGCGACGGATCGAGGCCACACAGTCGGCGGCGGTGACGGAAGTGCCGTCGTGCCAGGCTAGACCATCTCGGAGTTCGAAAGTGTAGGTCTTCTTGTCGTCTGAAACACCCCACTTTCCGACCATTTGCGGCTGCGGCATATTCCTGGAATCCGCTGCGAATAGCGTGTCGTAAATCGCCAGACCATGGTCAAAGGTGATGGTCGCCGTCGTGGAAATTGGATCGAAGACGCGGAGGTCACCGGACATCACCATGCGGACCGTCCGCGCGGCGGTTTGTGCTTTCTGCGCCCGCAAGACTGAAGGGATCGATATGGCCGCGCCGGCAGCTAGGCCTGTCTTCATGAGGTCTCGTCGAGAAATAGGCAAGGTAATCTCCTTTCGAATGGTTGACTTGGAAAGCTCTACTGTCCCCCACACCGCTACCTGCAGGGGCGGGACCGGACTTCAAACGATCGCCTGCTTCGTGATCTCGAAGCTCCCGCACTCTGGCGTATCACCATCCAGAATGGGATTGAAAAGGGGCGCTGGCATCCATCGCCATGATCGAAGATGCGCCCGCGATGATCTACTGATGAGATTTCTTGAAGCCCCGATATTTGGCTTAGCCGCTTTCGGACGAATAGAATCCAGCCCACCAATTGCGAGGGCGGACCGAGAGGCCGGTACGAGGCGTTTGTAGTTCACCAAATGGCTCATTGCTTCACTCCCCCGAGGCCAGTCTTGGTCGACTGGAAACTTTTTTCTTTTCGCCGACATTACCGGGCATCTAAGGCGAATTCCTCTAATTCAGAGCCATTCATGCTGAAATTGTGCGCTCTACTGGGGAACTGGCGAGCTTTCATGCAAAAGCTATTACTTTTCCGGGTGGAGGTTGGCACGGGACCACACCTGAGCTTTGGAACATCAACGTGGCGCAAAGCTACACAGGCCAATCGCCAAAGAACGATAAGGAAGATCGAGCAGTTGTACGGATGTAGCGCCACAATGTCCCGCGTCCCGGCAGCGCACCTGAGCCGTTGTTTCGATTCGGTTGCCGCCGCGAACAAGAGCATTTTCCTGTGGTCGTTGGATCATCCTCGTGACAGCATGGATGACTTAGTCCTGAGTGTCGGCTGCGAAATCTCGAGCCCAGGTACACCGCCTTGTGCGTTGTTCTGGTCAACAGCGAGACGGGCGCCCATCGTCGTTTGGTTAGCGGCGTGCGCGGAAACGCCAGTCAAGGAGGTCAGTAGGATCGGAATCAGTAAGATCGGGGCGCCTGACTGCTCGGAGTCGACCGCCGGCTCGCGTAAGCGACGATTGGCGAAGCACCGGAAGGAGCAGGAGAGCCACCACCCTCGATCGTTGAGGCAATCGGGTGACGCATAATTCAACCACCGAGGGCAACGACATCGTCGAAAGGGCCGATGAACACCAATGCGGCAAAGCCCTTGGAACTTGAAAAGGCCCCCGGCGGGCATGCCGGAGGCCTTCTTGGAGGTTAAACTTAGATCTATAGAGCCGCTCCTTTTCTCCTTCTGCTAGTCTTACAAACTCACCAATTGCGCTGAGCTCTGAGCAGCAGGCTCACCGTGTTCTGGTCCTTCAGTTCGTAGATGGCGCCGGGCTTGGCGATACCTGTTTGCACCGGCAACACCACCGCGCTTCCGGCCGCGTACTTCTGGTCGAGCATGGTGTAAGCCAGATCGGCCGAGAAGGTCAGGTTCTTGACCGGTGTCCAGCGCGTGATCAGACCAACAACCCCGTAGTTGAAGTCGGGGTTACAGCCGGCAACTCCGGTAGAAAGCGCGAGGCCTGCGACGAAGGCGCCGCAGATGTAGCCTTTGGCCGTGCCATTGTACCGCACAGCAGCCCACCCACCGTAGACCGCGGTGTTCCAGTAGGGATCCCAGTTATGGGTGTAGGCACCGTTGAAGCCATAGGTCGTAGTTAACTCCTGGCCAGCGCCAGCCACGAACACGGAGTCTGACAGACCAGCGAGGCCGACGCTCTGGTAAGCACCCGCCAAGCCCGTACCACCGTACATCGCGTAGATGGTCGGGGCATACTGCTGAAAGTTGTAACGGCTTGCACCGTTCGTATACACGCCTTGCAAGTTGATCGCGTCACCCGCACCAGTCGGGATGTTCTTGATCGACAATGCGAGCTGACCAGCCCAGCCCCACTTGTCGTCCGGATGGCCGGTGACCTCGGAGGCGCCATAGTAGCCGGCATGGTTGTTATGCGCGGCGACGGACGCCTGGAATAGACCCCAAACCTGGTCAACGCGAAGCCTGGCGACGAGGTCAGGAGCGCGTGAACCGCCGATGTCGTTGGCACCGTACGTACCGGTGGCGAGACCTGCGGGCGTCGCGCCGCTCACGTTCCAGATATTAGTCGTGTCATGCTGGACTTGATCCTGGGCCGAGAAGGCAACCGAGATACCTTGGCCGAGGTCCGCAGTATAGGTGAACTGGTTCACGGGGTCCCAGCCGCCGCCGCCCGGCAAACCGTCGAAGTTGTTCCCCGGATAGTTCTGCCAAGGGCTGGAGAACTGCGAGGTCGCCTTGCCCAACGTGAAACCAGCGAACTGGATGAAGGCGTTGTAGACGCCCAGCGAGCCGCCCGCGATGAAGTCACCAGCGTAGGCGGTACCGCCAGCACCGGTACCGCTATAGCCACCCGAGGTCCAGGTGAACACGCCATCAAAGTAGGTGCGGAGCACACCATACTCGGTCGCGGTGCGTGTATCGATGCTGAGGCCTTGACGAGAACGAGAAGTGTAATAGTTGCTCAGGCGGTTGTTAGCTCCGGCCACGCCGTTCACTCGCCCTGACGCGTAGACCCCATTGGTGTTCAGCGCCGTCTCAACCCGCAAGTACCCTCCCAGCTTAATGCATGTATCGGTCCCTGGGATGTAGTAGAAGCCGACGCCGTACAGCGAGCAGATCTTCACGTATTCGACCGCCTTGGCCTTGACGGGCAGATCAGCAGCCTGCGCTCCACCTACTGCGAGCAGACCCGCTGCGGAGCTGAGGATTAGACTCAATTTCATCATGAACCTCCAAATGGAAACGTCGTTTCCGTCCTTCAAAGATCCGCCGCTGCGAGCCTCACCAAGGCCGGCGCTGGACGGAACGACTCGAGGCGCCCCCTCGCTGTCAATCCGACCATAATTATAAAAATTAATTTTTACAATTAATTAATTCAGCGAAGCGCTTGTTCGTTGAGACGCGTCTCAATTTTGCAACACTAGACCGCGTTGAGGGTGGAATTCGTTCACGAGCGCCCCAAACGGTAAAGAAAAACCTCCGGGGGAGGCATTCCCGGAGGTTCCAGTTAAGGATCTGAGATGACCGCCGCTTCAAGAGCCAAAACGATGAAGCATACCACTAAATGAAATTAATTGTAACAGTCAATCGCTTTTGGCATAGCGCCTATGCTTTGCGCAATCTTTTACGAGCGGACCAAGACGGATAAGTGGCTTACCGCTATGAGGGATGGCCTGTGCGCGTTGGGTGACACTGAGCTGTGGCGGAAAGACCAATATGGCTGAAGAAGAACTCGATAGGGCCGTTAGGGACTTCGTCTGGAACATCGTCGAAATCCACTCTCAACTTGAGGGGATACACAAGAGTTGGGCTGAGATGTTAGGAATAACCGAACCGCAATGGTTAATCCTGATGGCTATTGACGAACTCGACGAAGGTCGCGGTGTTTCCGGCATATCGGTGGCAAATAAGCTGCGAATCCACCCGGCCTTCGTTACCAATCAAACGAAGAAACTGGAGGCGATGGAGCTCTTGGCCCGTGAACCGTCGCCTGAGGACGCAAGGTTCGTTCAGATGCGCCTGACTGAAAAGGCGCAGACGGAAATCACGAAGCTCTCCATCAAGAGACAAGCCCTGAACTCGACAATGTTTGAGGGGCTTGATGATGCGTCACTTGATTATCTCAACAAACGGCTAACCGCGATCGCCAAGAATAGTCGGTTGGCGTCTCAAAAATTAAGTATAGGCGTATTGTAGGCACGAATCGACGCAAGCCGAGCTCGCCGGTAGCGCTGCGCCAAGTCCGCAGGGTCGGATCGCGAAACATCTCACGATCCGACCACCTAAGACACAGCAGTATCGTCAGCGAGACCTCGGAGCGGAATGTCGTCCCAGCTTTTGCTCCAGCCATCTGAAGATGCAATCGTCAGAAGCCACGAAATTTTCGACCTCCCCCTCGAGGGTCCCGATCATCCGCGGTATGGCCAACTCGATACCGATGGGTGCCGCCATGCAGTCAGCTTGTAGTTTAATCGCTTCCGACACACTCACGATGCCGCGCCCACCGGCAACTACGAGAACAGGGCATCTCAACTGTCGTATGATCTGTGCGCGACGCACCGACACTACGCCCTCGTCTACTACGTCTGCAGCCCTCGTCATCCAACCGACAGACGCCAGAATCCGTGTCCAATTCCAAAGACCACCGTCGCAAACTGCCGCAGCAACGCGGTGATCAGAAGCAGCGAAGTCTGTAGCCAGAACGGCCGACAATCCTTCACCATAGACGCCGATCCGAGCGTCGTCGACCTCCGGTCGATCTAATAGATAATCTAAGCAGCAAGACAGGATGTCCGACTGGCGGCGCGAGTGATTTGAGATATCATCGTGAGAGATAACGAGAAGCGACATGCCCCGCCCAGACACCACGGGCAGGAGCCTTCCGAGTAGCATCGTTCCTGATTCTTGTTCTCCGCTGATGCAAATGACTGCCGGGGCGCATAAATCGGGACTACCGGCCGGCAAGTAATAGGCCGGCAGTTCGGTTCGATCGCAGCACGCAATTTGTACCGGCTCTATCTTCTGCTCCAGAGATAATTCGAACCTCTGAATGCCGGCCTCCACTCTGGCCGAAGCGTCTGCACTTTGTGGATCATCTTCATCAACTAGTCGCCGAACAACTTCAAAGGCAGTTAGTGCACAAAGCCAGGCCTCGGTTGCCTCATGCAAGGCGCCGTTTCCGATATTTCGGTCACCAAGAAGGCAGTGATCCTCTCCAATACGCGTCCATCTTGCGATCCAGTTCTGCCGATCTGTGGCTCCAGATTTGTCTTCGAGAGCCAGATTATCTAGAAACGCCGCAGCGGCTCGCCTTGCGGACGGAAGGTCGCCCCTTACGTGAGGCCAAGCAGCGTACTGCATCCAATTAGCCCTCTAGGTGCTGATCTTCGTACTCAGTTCGGATCTGGCTGAGATACGAGCGGCGTCCACTCCATCGGCAAAACTATTAGGTGCCAGATTTCGGCAGCTATCTCGATTTTTGACGAAAATATTACGAGCACACGAGGTCGAAATTCCCCGATCTGGGCCGTCGTAACTCCGAAATTCTGCAGCAAATCGGCGCACCTTGCAGCTTTTGTTGCGATCAGCGCGATTCCGACGAACCTCGCCCCCCGGAGTCCGAGATGACGCCGCGGACGTCGGGGCGGCTGCCCGCTGGCAGTGCCTCCATGCCGGCGGAGGTTCCTGCGTCCGCAGAACGGTATGGACCCGTGGACTGCCGAAGCGCTGATCGCTGTCGGGATGGACCTTGCCGAATATCGGCGTTAGTGGCATTCAGCACCGAGCATTGCACCCGCCCGTCGGCGCCGACGACCATGACGTTGCGAATCCAGAGCAGGTTGAGCGGCAGGCTGGCGCGGCACCGAGCAGCCGCTGCTGCCGAAGCTTCTCCACCCCGCGCCTGAGCACAGAATCGCGCAGACCGAGTTCCTTGGCCACCGATCTGATCGAGCGACCACTCGACATAGGCAGCTCAGCGGCCCGGCGGTTGCAATCCTCTCGAAGGACCGACGTTGACGTCCCTCTATTCGACACGTCCTCGCTCTCCGAGCCTCGTACAGCGTAAGCGCCAAGCTGAGGCGGCCAGGGTTTGAAGTGCCATGGCATGAGAGCATCGATCTGAGAGATCGGCCAGCCCTGCGCGATCCGTTCGCGAGTTTGCGTGAGCCAGGCGAGCGGATCGACATCGTTCGTCTTCGCGGTCTGCAGAAGCGTGGCGATGGTCGCCCAGGTCCGGCCGCTGCTCGCAAAGAGCCCATTTTTTCGTGTGATGGTTTGCGGCCGGATTGCCCGCTCGACGGTGACTCGATCTCGACGCGGCCGTCGCTTAGAGCGCTCGAGGGCGGCGCGTCTGGGTGTGGCAGTGTGGCATAGCGGACCACAGCCAGGCCTTTGCGTCTTGCCGGATCCCGGAGCCAGTGTCGGCAAGGTCGTCTCATCGGCGAAGATCCGCTCAGCCTGCTTGATCTTCTCCGCCGCGTAGTCGGCGAGTGGCTGCAATTCGAAGCCGACCTTGCCCATCCATTGCGCCATCAAAGGTCGGTCGAGATCGACGCCGTCACGTGCGCAGATCGCTTCCTGCCGGTAGAGCGCCAGCCCGTTGGCATATTTGGCCACCGCCATCTGGGCGAGAAGCGCTTCGGTCGGAAGGCCGCTCTCGATCAGAGCCTGAACCACGCCGTCGCGGTTGCGATAGGCGTATTTCGGCGGCGGGTGACGATCATGCAGACTTCGTCGGCGTCACGTCCAGCCGCCTCGACACATCCTCGCCGATCAGGACCTTCTCCAACCCTTCGCAACCAGGGGGCACCTCGGGCTCGACGACGATCTCCACACGCTCCAGATGCGCACCGAACTCCTTGCGCGGCCGCGACGCGCGTTTCGACTTGTCCTGGCCGCCTGCCTGGGCCGGTTCGGCTTCAATCGCCGCCACCCCGGTGACGATCTCGTCCAATACGAAGGCGATCTGCTCATCGATGGGAGTGTCGCTGCGCAAGCGTTCCGAGCGCGTGCCGTAAAGCGTGCGCTCCAACATCTTCACGATCGCCGTCAGTTCCACGATCCGCGCGTCGGCCGCCTGGGACCGCGGCAAGATCGGCGTTCGCCGCCGTCAGAGGCGATGCCGCTGTTCTCGGCCTCGATGGCCGCCCGCCCTTCCGGCAAGGCGAGGATCAGTGCATGGGCTTCGGCAAGGCTCGTCGGAAACTCTGCAAAAGGGGGCGTCGTCATCGCCGCCATCACAGTAGAGTCGCCGCACAGTAGAGTCGCCGCCAATCTCCCAAGCCTTTCAGCCGCCCTGATTCAACCGCCGCAGGTTGTCAGGCCACTGATTCCGGGCGCTTGACACCCACCGGACGCACCTTCGTCCAGTCCAGCCCGTCGATCAGCGCGAGCAACTGCGCATGGTTCAGTCGCACCCGGGTCGGCGCAATCTTCTGCCAGCAGAACTTTGTTTCCTCAAGCGTCTTTGCAAACAGGCACACGCCGCTGCCGTCCCGCCAAACCGCCTTGATCCGATCCGCTCGTTTCGAACGGAACACGAACAGCTCGCCGCTGAATGGGTCGGCCCCACGATCCCGCACCAGCGCTATCAAGCCGGTCGGTCCCTTGCGGAAGTCGACCGGCGTGCTGACCAGGTAAACCTGAACGCCCGCGGGAATCATGCCTGCCGAACCGTCCGGATTACGGCAGCAAGCCGCTGAGGCTCCACTTCGCTGCTGACACAGACCACAACGTCGCCGATTACGATTTCCACCATGTCGCTCGTCACCGTATCAAACCGCAGAAACTTGACCGCTTGGCCTCCCGCCCCACAAATCGGTGCGACCAGTCCCGAGGCCAGTGCCTTGCGTCGCCACGCAAACAACTGCGATGGATCGAGCCCGTGAGACCGCGCGATCACCGACACGTTCGCCCCCGGCGCAAACGTTTCCCCGACGATCCGTTCCTTCACCTCCCGCGACCAGGTCGCGATAGCTCTGCCCCGGACTGACCGCAAGCCGCTTGGGTGTGGCCCGTGATAACTTCGAAATTCTTGGTATCAGAGGTACGTTTCGCTCACATGAGCTCCTGGCAAACAAATCACCAGGAGATTCTCTGACGATCCAACATCGTCCGCTACGTGGGGGCACCTACTGGCACCTACACGCTTACAGTACAGGTGTGCATTCATTCGGAGAAGGTTCAATACCGCGTGGCGCGAGCCGTGGGTTATCTTTGTAGGACGACGAAATTTTGACTTTCGCCGGATCCGTTGAGGACAGCCGGTGTACCGGCTGCGATCTTTTCGCCCCGCCGAGCTCAGCGACACCATCGGCTTGGCTTGCTGCCAAGCCGCGTGCCGGATCGCCCCGGGAAGCGCATTTAAGAACTCTTGCCTTGATGGCAGCCCCAGAGCGTCGCTTAGCTCTCTGAGCGCAATCGACGGTTCGACCGGAATGACTTGAACATTGTATTAGCCGAATGCGTACGCAGAACCTTTGCCCTCATGGAGCGCGCTCGCCCAAACGGATGCCAGATTGGCGACATCGACACCATGGGCTAGGAGCCTGTCCAGTTAGTTTTGGGAAGGCAGTTTTATCTTGATAATGGCGGCTCAGGCGGCCCTTGCGAGCTT
>NZ_JAGWDK010000049.1 GCF_018398875.1 Bradyrhizobium sp. sGM-13
ATCTGGGCCGAGCTTCTGGGTGTTGAGCGGGTCGGACGGAACGACCACTTCTTCGCGCTGGGCGGCCACTCGCTCTTGGCGGTGCGGTTGCTCAGTCGAGCGCTCGATCTTGGGCTGAAGCTCAGCGCCGCCGACCTCTTCCAAGCCCCTGTTTTGAAGAAACTTACGTCGAAGGTTGAGTTGCAGCAGCCGCACCGCAATGCAGCTGGAGTGCTATCCGTTCGTGTAACGGGATCGCAACCGCCACTCTTCTTTGTTCCCACAGGTTTGGGGGATTGTTCCTATGTCGTCAGTTTGGTCAAAGAAATGGACATAGATTGTCCTGTCTATGCTCTGCCATGGCCGTCCTTCGATGAACTTTGTTCGCCAACTCTTGAGGCGATAGCCTCGCAACTAATCTCGGCGATCAAAGAGATTCAGCCGCAAGGCCCATATCGCTTCGCCGGATATTCCTCAGGGGCATTCTTGGCCTACGCAATTGCCCAGCGCTTACTAAGCCTCGATGAAACTGTGTCATTCATGGCTTTCATCGATGTTACGTTACCTGCAAATCCATTGAGCATGTCGCCAGCCCAAATAGTACTAGAAATGGTGCTAGAGTCTCTCAAGCCCTTGGATGATGAGCGGTTCGAAGTGTTGGAGCACTTTGCTAGACAATGTTCAGTTGCCCAGTTGCTTGAAAAGGCGCAGCAACTTGGGGCGCTATCTCTAGATCATGATCTCGAAATTGACGCTTTGAGGTGTGCAAGAATTGCCCAATTTCAAAGGGCGCTGCAGTTATACCAAGTTCCATCCCTGCCAGTTGAAATACATCAGTTTTATGCCACAGAGGCCAGTTCACCCATACGCGGTTGGGACCAAGTTTTGAGTGCAGCGGCCATTCATGCTGTGCCAATTCCAGGCAACCACATGACGATGATGAGTGCTCCAGAGAACCGCCGAGTTCTGGCTCGATCCATATCAGCGGCCTTAAACCCCAATTTGGGAGCTTGAATCACAGGCGCTCGGCCACCCGAATATGCGGTGTCGCAGGTGATCGGGTGTAAGCGCTAAGCCGATCTTACAATTACATAGGGTAATCGCGGGGGTGGGGACACCGGCGCGGTTGTGATGCGTTGGATTAAGGTGGTTGCCCCCCGATAGGATGAAATACGGGCTCTCGACTCGACGCCGGGCCCAGCATCAAACGGGAGACAACCATGAAGCAGTTTATCGGCCTCGACGCGTCATTGAAAGATACAATCGTCTCGGTACGCAAAGGAGGCAAGCGGATCTGGCGCGGAAAATGCCCATCCGATCCCAAGCTGATAGCCGATGTCATCCGCAAGCGTGCATCGAACGCGGAACGCGTCGTGTTCGAGACGGGCCCCTTGTCAGTCTGGTTTTACCACGCACTGACACAGGAAGGATTGCCAGCGATTTGCATAGATGCGCGGCACGCCAAGGTGGCGCTAGATATGGCGCCAAACAAGACCGACGCAAATGACGCGGATGGGCTCTCGCATCTTGCCGAGGTCGGCTCTTACCGCGAGGTGCGGGTGAAGAGCTTTGACAGCATGCTGGTTCGCACGCTGGTCGCAGCGCGCAACCAACTGCTCAGGATGACAACCCAGCTGTCCAAACAGATCCGGGCCTGATGAAGACGTTCGATCTAGTCGTTCCCAAGGGGGCAGGACGCGTGTTTGAGGGCCATGTGTGCAGCCTGCTGGCGAACAATGCCGGCCTCAAGCAGATTATCAAGCCGTTGCTCGATGCCTGGAGGGGCATGCGCGCCCGCGCCGCTGAATTGAGCAAGCAACTTGTTGCTTCAGCCCGCGCGAGTGAGCAATGCCAGTTGGTTGCGTCGATCCCTGGCATCGGCGCGGTAACGACTTCCTCCTTCGTTGCAGCGATCGAGGATCCGGGAAACTTTAGAAAATCGCGCTCGGTGGGCGCCTGGATCGGTCTGACGACCAGACGCTACCAGTCGGGTGAAGTCGATTATGACGGTCATATCGGCGCGGCGACAATCATCTGCGCGGACTGTTGTATGAAGCAGCGACCGTGAATCGGCGAATCTTTGGCCTGCGCTTCTCGGTTCGCTGAGCCTGCGGCGTAGCCGGTGCATCCGCGAGAATTGCGCGGCGTGCCAGTCCGGCGAACAGCATCAAAGTTATGTTCTGTACGGCCGGGCGAATGGGCATCGTGTTGCCGTCTATGTGCCGGAAGAGCTTGTGCCGGAGGTTCAGCGCAGTCTGGACAACGGGCGGGCTCTGCAGGATCTGCTGCACCAAGCGGCGCCGCGATATATCAAGGCGCTCAAGCGAGCACGCGCCAGAGCTGCGAAGCGCGACGAGGATTGAGCGGTGTCCCGGATAGCGGAGCGGCAGGTCAGTTTTGCTGATTGGGAGTTGGTGCGTCAGGGCCTGTGCCTTGAGCCGTTGCTGCAGGCGATTTCCGATTTTCTTGACGACCAGAAGGACATAATCGACCAGGTCCGCTGCGATCTGACGCGGGGTTTGAAGAAGGCCGAGACGGGTCGCAGCGGCCTGACGCCGCAACAGGTGCTGCGCTCGCTGGTTCTGATGCGCGTCAAGAACTGGAACTATCGCGAATTACGTGAGCGGATCGCCGACGGATGCACGCTGCGCCAGTTCACGGACTTCTATTGTCTGCCAGTGCCTCGACACGATGCGTTCCACCGCGGCTTCAATCGGCTCACGCCCGAGACGCTCAAGGCGATCAATGATCTGGTGGTGCGGGCGGCGGTCGAGCTCGGACTGGAAGACGGCCAAAAGCTGCGTGTCGATACCACGGTGGTGCAGACCGACATTCATCATCCGCCGACAACACGCTGTTGTGGGATGTCGTTCGCGTGGTCACGCGCCTGATCGGTCGCCTCGCCACGGCGCTGGAGCGCCGGCGTATCAAGGGGTTCCAAGATCGGACGCGATCGGCGCGGCGGCGGATGCAAGAGATCCAACGAATGACCACAAGGCAGCGCCAGGATCAGCAGACCGCGACATATCGCGAACTCATTGGCATTGCCGAGGAAGTCATCGAAAGCGCACGAACGGCGCTCCGGCAAACCCGTAAAGCGCGCGGCAAAGATATGATCACCGATCTGGCCATCGCGGAGACGCGCAAAGAGATAGAGCACTTTTGTGGTCTTGGAGACCGTGTGACAGATCAGTCGCGCCGCCGTGTGCTTAACGGCGAGCAAGTTCCAACGGCCGAGAAGCTCTATTCGATTTTTGAGCCCCACACGGACCTCATCAAGCGCGGCAAGGCGCGGTCGCCGATCGAGTTTGGCCACAAGGTCTTCCTCGCCGAAAGCGCGCGCGGCTTGATCACGCAGTATGACGTGCTAGACGGAAATCCCATCGACGAACAGCATGTGGTTATCTCGCTGGTACGCCACAGGCAGACCTTCGGCGACGTCCCCAAATTGTACGGATCGGATCGCGGCTTCTTCAGCGAGAAGAATGTGATGTCGTGCAAGCAGGAAGGCGTCACGGTGGTGTGCATCCCACAGCGGGGCGGCACCAAGGCGCCCGAACGCGAAGCCTATGAGAAGAGCCGGGAGTTCAAGGACGGCCAGCGCTTTCGCGCCGGCATCGAGGGGCGCATCTCGGTATTGTTCCGCAGTCGCGGCATGAAGCGTTGTCTCGCCGAAGGTCGCGAGCGCTTCGAGCTATGAGTTGCAGCCGCCGTGCTCGCCAACAACCTCATGAAGATCGCAGCCCTGTTGGCGGACCGATCATCGCGCAGACGAAAAGCCGCCTGACAATATCCCTTCAAGTCCCTCGCTTGCGGCGGAAATCTTATCCGCTGCACTTCAGTGCAACCACTGCACCGTCTACCGGACGCCTCATGAAATCGCGACGAAACTCGCGTCAAAACACATGGCGAATGCTAGCATCTACTGCTAATTCGCCCCGGTTTTATCGAGGAAATGGCGCCCTCAACACAAATGCAGGTGTTTCGCGACAGAAACTAGCTAGTGCAACGGAGGACTGGCCGGACGGCTTCATCGGAGACCTCAAAGCACTCACGATGGAGGCCGGCCGCAAGCAAGGTGACGAATAGCGAACGAAGAATGTCAATAAAAGAACCCGATCGCCAAGGATTGCTGACGTGTTGAGCCGTGAGGCCGAGGTCCTCATCGACCTTGTGGTATGGCAAAGCGCGCGGTCCGCGGGCCGCGCTCACAAATCAGATCCGAACTTTGAGCAGACTGCGTGCTCATCGTCTCATGCGCTGGCTCCGCCGCGATACTTATCCAGTGCGGTATCGAGGCACCTGATCAAGTGCCGTCCAGCGAAGGGCTTGGCCAGGAAGCAAATCGCTCCGGCGCTCAGCGCACGGGCGCGAACGCGATCATCGGGAAAGGCAGTGATGAAAATGAACGGTGCACTGTAACCCTGGGCCCGCATATGTGTCAGCAGGTCCAAGCCGCTCATAATCGACATCTGCACATCCGCAATCACACACGATGTTCCGTTCAGATGGGGCGAGCGCAAGAACTCCTCGGCCGACACAAATGTATGGACGATATAGCCGCGGGATTTCAAAAGATTATTTATCGCAGCACGGACCGACCCGTCGTCATCGACGATGGAAATGAGCGGAGGCGTGGACAAGACGATCCCCTCCTAACGCGGGAAAGGCGCTTGCCGAAGCATAGCCGCCTGGACAAAGGGTAGGCTTGTGGACCAAGGTGGGCTTGCGGGATGAAAATGTAAACTCATACTTAGGCTCATTCGGGGTGGTTGGCACAAATTCCGAGGGTCTCAGCCATTCTGACTAAATCGGCCAGCGACCGTGCGCCCATTTTCTTCATCACCCGTCCGCGATAGATCCTGACGGTCATTTCGGCGAGCTCGAGCTCTGCGGCTACTTGTTTGTTCATCAGGCCGGCAGCGACCAGTTTCATCACTGCCTGTTCCCGTGGGCTTAAGGTCTCGAACAAGGACTGCAAGTTCGCAACCGTCTTCTCAACTTCCCGCCTCTTGCGATCCCGTTCGGTCGCAGCGACGACAGCGTCAAGCAGCTCCTGATCGCGAAACGGCTTGGTAAGAAAATCGACCGCTCCACCCTTCATGGCCTTGACGCTCATTGGAATGTCGCCATGGCCAGTAATGAAAATAATCGGAATGTGAAGGTTCAACTTGGCTAGCTCAGTCTGCAGCTCGAGGCCGCTCAATCCAGGAAGCCTGACGTCAAGGACGAGGCAGCTGGCAACCTCCGGAAGGTTGCCTTGCAGCATTTCCTGCGCCGATCCGAACGCAGCAACGTCCAGGTTCACCGATCGAAAAAGATTCGCGAGCGAACGACGCATTGAGACGTCGTCGTCGATCACGAACACGATCGCCCTTCCGCTCGGCTCCTCGGTCTTCACGCCTTGGTGCGGCGAGTCGGAGCGCCCGGTCACGACACAACCTCTTTATGCAACGGAAGGGCGAATTGAAAAGTCGCACCCGGCTCTTGCTTGCGGGCGATCGACAGGCTCCCTCCGTGAGCCTCCACGATCGAACGGCAGATCGAAAGCCCCATTCCAAGGCCGCTTGATTTAGTGGTAAAAAAGGGATTGAATACGCGATCCGCGTCGTCCTCGGTGATCCCGACACCACAATCAGTCACGGCAAGGTGCACGCGTCCCATATCGTCCTGGGATGACCGAATCACCAGTTCGCGCGGCCGGTCCCTGACCGTCTGCATGGCCTCAATCCCGTTCATCACCAGATTTGTGATCACCTGTTGCAGTTGAACCCGGTCACCCAGGATCACGGGGAGGGCCGGCGTCAACTCGGTCCGGAACGACACCTGATGGCTGACCAGCTCGCGTGTCACCAGCGCGATTACCTCCTTGACGATGTCATTGATATCGACCGGCACCATCTCGATCTCGCCTTTCTTCGCAAGCGCGCGGATGCGGCGGATCACCTCGCTCGCCCGAATCCCGTCCTCGATGATCCACTCCACTGAGCAGCGCGCCTCCGAAAGATCAGGAGTCTCGCGACCAAGCCAACCCAGACAAGCCTCGCCATTGGTGATAATGGCGGCGAGCGGCTGGCTTATCTCGTGGGCGATGGAGGTTGTCAGCTCGCCCAGCGTCGTCACGCGCGTCACGTGCGCGAGCTCTGCCTGTGCCTTCCGCAGTTCTCGTTCGGCCTGATCTGCGCGGATGGTTGCGGTGATGTCGGTGCTGACGCCGCGATAGCCGAGGAAATTGCCGGCAGCATCAAAAAATGGCTTGCCGCTGGTCCGGACGTAAATTGGAGATCCCATCTGGGTGACGGTGCGATAGATGAAATCGCGAAATGGAAGACGTGCATCGAGTGTCGCCCGATGCTGCCGCCACTTCTCGGGTTCTGCTTCGACATCGCGCGCAATTTCCCAGCTAAGCAGGCCGACGACCTCTGTGGCCAGAATGCCTGCTGCGCTGGTGTGCTCCGACAAGCGGGTGACCCGGTGGTCCGGTCCGGTCTCCCAGAGCCAGTCGGAGGCCGTTTCGGCGTAGTCGCGAAACCGCTGCTCGCTTTCGCGCAACGCAGCAAGAGCTCTTTCCAGTCGTTCCCTGGCCGCATGTTGCTCGGTAACATCCATATGCGTTCCGATGAGTTCGCTGACGTTGCCATCGCTGCCGACCACGGCGTGCGCAACGGAATGTATGCGCCTAATCGCGCCATCTGGAAGAAGGATTCGGAAATCATATTCGAAGTGCCCTCCCTTGTCTTTGATGGCCTGGCGTGGCACTTCCTGAAGCCGCGGCAAGTCGTCTGGATGGATGCGCGACCGGATGGTCTCTATCGATACAGCCTGTTCCGGATCGAAGCCAAACAGATGATCGACTTCGGCGGAGCGATACACAAATTCGAGACGGTCGACGTCCCAGGACCAACTGCCCGTGTGGCTGAGATGCTGGGCTTCGGCCAGATAGGCCTCGCTACGACGCAACTGCTGTTCCGCCTGCTTTGCAGCCGTAATATCCGTCACTGCGCCGACAAACTCGATATCACCAGAGGCGGTTCTAATGGCTCGTGCCAGCGCGTGGAGGTGCTTCACCGAGCCGTCCGGCATCAGCAGTCGGTATTCGTGCTCGAAATCCTCTTCGTTTTGGAGCGCTCGTTCGATGGTCTCTCGCACGGCAGCCCGATCTTCTGGATGGGTTCGATCAACGACGAGTTGCGGGATCCGTTTCGTCGACGGATCGTATTGGAAAATACGAAAGGTCTCCTTTGACCAGTGGACCTCGCCGGTGGCGACGTTCCAGCCGAAGCTGCCGGTGCGGCTCAATTCCTGCGCCTGGGCCAGATGGGCTTCGCTCCGCCGCAGGGCAGTTTCCGTCCGCTTTCGCTCGGTGATATCTTCGCAAGCGATAAGGACGACGAGCTTGTCTTCTGCCCACTGCATGGCTTTGGCGTTTTCGCGCACCCACAGCACCGAGCCATCCTTCCTGATCTTCTGGATCTCCCAAGTGTGCGATTGGCCGACCGTTTCAATGCACAGCCCGACGCGCTCGCAAACAAACGGACGATCTTCTTCCAGAAATACCTTCAGCACGGAATGCCCGACAAGCTCCGAGGGCGCATAGCCGAGCTGTGTTGCGCCAAACGTGTTGACGTTCAGGACCATTCCGGTGGCATTGACTGTGAATTGCATGACCGGGTTATGCTCGAAGATTTCGCGCCACTGTTTCTCGCGGTCGCGCAACTCAGCCTCGCTGCGCCGGAGCCCGGCCGCGGCCTCAAGCGCAACCTCCCTTTCTCGGCGGACTTTTCCGATCAGGTGCGTTCCAACAATTGAGGCAACAAGAAAGGCCACAACCACAGGAAGATCCTGCGGATCGTTCAGATTGAAAGTGGGCGGCGCAAAGAAGTAGGCCAAAGCAGCGACCGGCAAGATGAAAAGCATGGCAGAGGCTATGAGGCTGCCCATCAGAGAAAACACCAATATCATTTCCAAATAGCCGAACGCCGTCGCGGCGAATGGGCGTGAAGGTACAACGAAGTTAGCGTCATCAACGCCAGCGCGAAAAACTGCGTGGCTGAGCGTCCGAACCTGAACTTAGTAAGCTGGTTACTCATGATCCTAAACTATCGAAAGGAGCTGGAGAACTATACGAATGTTTTAACCCGGCCCTGGCGCTGATTTTCAGCAGCTAGCGCTAGCATTATCATGCCTCGGCGCAATTCAGCCATTATCTCAATGGCTTACGCGGAAGAGCGACTTCCGTGCTCCCCGGCTTTGATGACGCCGAAAGAAGCTTCGCCAAAAATTTGCCGATTGAGGCGGCCATCAAGACCTTCTTAGAACCCACACGGCAGTGCGCGTAGAACCGGTAGAGCGCAACAAGCGAGGCCGGCACTTCGAAACCGAGTATCAATCACGGGAAGCCTTTGGCGACATGCCTATGTTGGCCAGTCTCCTAAATCTAGGCCTCGAGTTGGGCGTCGGCCAGGCGCTGTGGACCGCACCGGGCGAGATCTTGGAGGGGGACCGCGCGGCTTTCGTGTCGACCCGCGCGTGGGTCTTGGTGGTGAGGCCTCCTCGGCTTCGGCCCACACAACGATCTCCACTCTTTTTTTGGCCCGGAGGCGTGCTGATGGATGCTTACAATCGAACTGCCATCGTGAGCCTTGACGACAGCATTCATCAGACCGATCCCAGATAGCCGCCTTGCGCCACCGGTTGAACCGATTGTCGTGTACGACCCGTATCGTTCCGGCAGGTGAAGGCCGGTGCCGCAGTCGAGTAGAGTTCGTTCAAGATAGCCACACCAACGCGACCACGCATAGTGAGCTGCTTCTGTATTGTTAGATCTTATCGATTGCGCTCCGACCTGTTTGGCCCGGAGCCGACCAGCATTTAGTGTCTTAAGGCGGTTTGGAGTGGCGCTTTGCAGCAGCGGTTATCATCTACGGTGTCGCCCAAGCCGCTCGGTAATATCGTCCCACTCGCCACAAGCCGAGCTGGCATCGAAGATGAAGTTGCCACCGGCAGCTTGGGGTCCAAGGATTGAGGATGTGATGCGTCAGAGCGCGCCCAAATCAACTACCAACTTCAGCAGTGGATGGAACTGACGCAGACATGGCAATCAGCATTAAATGAACGCCGCGCGGCGGCCAGATCAAGGAACTACGGATGAAATATGTGAAAGCTTTGATGCGGTGCCATGTCGGGAGTGCGCGTCAATGCCAGGGATGGAGTGAAGCGTGATCAAAGCAAGCGCGACGACAAAGTCGCTGGCTGGAAAGCCCACGCCTTCCGCTCCAGATGATGATCCCTATCTGTGGTTGGAACTGATCGAAGGCGCGCGGGCGCTGAAATTTGTCGAGTGGCAGAATGGCAAGACGCTGCAGGTGTTTGGCGGCGCGGCATTGGAGCGGGATCGCGATGCGCTGACCTCGATTTATGACCGACCCGACAATATCCCCTATGTCAGCCGGCGCGGCGGCTACCTCTACAATCTCTGGAAGGACGCCAACAATCCACGCGGCGTCTGGCGACGAACCTCTCTGGAAGAATTTCGCATGCCGAAGCCGTCATGGGAAGTTCTGCTCGACATCGATCAGCTCGCTATCAGCGAAGGCCAAGACTGGCTTCTGAAAGCGACGGCCTCACTGGCCGGCGATCATAGACGGATGATTTTGAGCCTATCGCGCGGCGGCAGCGATGCCGTCACCTTGCGTGAGTTCGATACCGGCGCGAAGACATTTGTCAGCGATGGCTTCGTCCTGCAGGAAGCCAAGGGCGGGGTTGAGTGGCTCGATCGCGATACGCTGGTGCTGTCGAGCTCTCATGGGCAGGGCATGGCGACGACCTCCGGCTATGCGCGTACGGTGAGGCTGTGGCGTCGCGGTACGCAGGCGGATCAAGCGCCGGTGATCTTTGAGATCGCAGCCGATCATGTCGGAGCCGGCTGCGATGTCGACCACACCGTTGCGCCGCCGCGGATGTGGTTCGTCGATGGGGTGGACGCCTTCAATTTTGCCCGCTGGCTCGGTGACGAATCCGGTGCCACGACTAGAATCAATTTGCCAAGCAACGTCTGGATGCTCCCCCATCGCGATTGGCTTGCCATCAAGCCGCGCGAATCCTGGTCTGTGGCGGAGCGGACCTATGCCGCGGATACGGTGCTCGTCACCTCGTTGGCGGCGTTCCTTGGAGGCAACCCTCAGTTCGAGGTTCTTTTCGAACCGGGCCCGCGCCGCGCGCTGCAGGGATTCTCTTGGAGTGCAGGCAAGCTTGTGCTCTCCGTTCTCAACGAGCTGCGGCCGTCCTTCGAGATCTGCACGCCATCCGATAAAGGGTGGACCCGCGCGCAACTGCGCGGGCTTCCCGACATCGGGGTCGTCGACCTCTGGCGCCTTGATTGGGATCCATCGGAAAGCAATGGCGACCTGCTCGCCGTGAGCCAGGATCCGCTCACGCCAGCTTCGCTTATGCTGATCGAGAATAACGTCGGCAATCCGACCGTGCTCAAGCAGGCGCCGAAGACCTTTACCGCGGATGGGCTGGTGGTCACCCAACACGAGGCCATTTCGGTTGATGGCGAGCGCATCCCCTATGTACAGACCGGTCCGGCCGACGAGACGGGCGATGCGCCCGTCCATATGAGCGGCTACGGCGGCTTTGGGATCTCGGTGAGGCCGTACTATAATTCAGCGCTTGGCAAGCTTTGGCTCGAGCGCGGCGGCACCACGGTGCAGGCGAATTTACGCGGCGGCGGCGAGTTCGGTACGCGCTGGCACGATGCCGGCCGACTCGGCGGTAAGAAATTGTCGCACGACGACTTCGCTGCCGTTGCCGCCGATCTCGTGCGTCGCGGCGTGACGGAGCCGAAGCGGATCGCAGCCCAGGGCGGATCGAACGGCGGCATCCTCATCACCAATATGCTGACGCGCTATCCGGAACGCTTCGGCGCGCTGTTCTGCACGATCCCGCTGATCGACATGCGCCGCTACACCAAGCTTCTGGCAGGAGCAAGCTGGATTGCAGAATATGGGGACCCTGACAAGCTCGATGACTGGGAGTGGCTCAAGACCTATTCCGCGTATCATGCCGCCAAGCGCGGCCAAAAATACCCGCCGATCCTGATCGCCACTACGCGGCGTGCGTGTTCATCCCGGACACGCGCGCAAGATGGCCGCGAAGCTCCAGGCGATGGGCTACGAGGCCTATTTCTACGAGCCGGCGGAGGGCGGCCATGGTTACAGCCGGGACAACAGGGAGCGCGCCGGCTTCGAGGTGCTGGGCTTTCGGTTCCTGAAGAGCAAGATCGGCTGGCTTGACGGCGAGGCTTAGGCCGGCCCGACGTTTGTGATCCCACAGACTCCAGCGTGATTGTTGCATGACATTTCAGCGGTAGGAGATTGGAAAGAAGCTCGGTTTGACCAGCCCTTTCTGAGGCCTACGCCGTCCAGCGGCATCGGGGGCAGCCTTTCCATTTCTAGCGCTTCAACGTTCGCCTGGAGAATACGATTGCGCAGCCGCCAATTTCGAGGCCGCAACCTCAACAACGATCATGGCGAGCTGGCTTGCCTGAGCTAGGCGCCCGTTCGCCCCACACAAAGGAGAAACGAGATGAATCAGCGGGATGTGGCCGAAGTCAATCTTCACGACCTACAGGTCTCGGATCCGCTGATTGGGAAATGCCAGCACTTGGTGACGGAAGTGGCGATTCCCTATCAATGGGACGCGCTGAACGACCGCAATCCCGCAGCGACACCGAGCCACGCGGTAGAAAACTTCCGTATTGCCGCCGGACGTGCGAAGGGGGAGTTCTACGGCACGGTTTTTCAGGACAGTGATGTCGCAAAATGGCTAGAGGCGCTTGCTTGGTCGCTATGCCAGACACCCAATCCGGACCTGGAGAAAGCCGCCGATGAGCTGATTGAATTGATTGCGGCCGCCCAATGCGGCGACGGCTATCTCAACACCTATTTCATGCTAAAGGCGCCTCAGGACCGCTGGAGCAACCTAGCCGAATGCCATGAGCTTTACTGTGCCGGCCACTTGATTGAAGCGGGTATCGCTTTCTTTCTGGCTACTGGCAAACGACGCCTGCTGGAGGTCGTTTGCAAGCTTGCTGACCATCTCGGCACAGTTTTCGGCCCGGAGCGCGATCAGTTACACGGCTATGATGGCCATCCAGAAATTGAACTTGCATTGACGCGCCTCTACGAAGTAACGCAGGAGCAGCGATATCTGACGCTAGCCAATTATTTCGTGGAGCAACGCGGCACAGAGCCGCACTTCTATGACATAGAACACGAGAAACGCCGGCAATCCTGCCACGTCAAATCATCTGGCGTGCCCTTGACGGTGAAAAATAAAGCCTATAGCCAGGCGCACCTGCCAATTTCGGAACAGCGGACCGCAACCGGTCATGCGGTTCGGTTTGTATACCTCATGACTGCGGTCGCTCATCTCGCGCGGCTGCGTCAGAACGAGCAGCAACGCCAGGCTTGCCTGCGGCTATGGCAAAACATGGTGCAGCGCCAGATCTATATCACCGGCGGTATCGGCTCGCAAAGCTTCGGCGAAGCGTTCAGCAGTGATTACGATCTGCCGAACGATACTGCGTACGCGGAAAGTTGCGCGTCGATTGGCCTGATGATGTTCGCGCGCCGTATGCTGGAGATGGAAGTGGACAGTCGCTATGCCGACGTGATGGAGCGCGCGTTCTACAATACGGTCCTGGGCAGTATCGCTTTTGATGGGCGTCACTATTTCTATGTTAACCCGCTCGAAGTTCATCCCAAAACGCTGCGGTCCAATGGCATCTACAGTCATGTCAGGCCGGTGCGGCAACGCTGGTTTGGCTGCGCCTGCTGTCCGCCGAACATCGCACGCATCTTCACATCAATTGGTCATTACATCTATACGCCATGCTCCGACGCGCTCTATATCAATCTCTATATTGGCAATAGCGTGGCGGTATCGGTCGGCGGGCATACGCTGCGGTTGCTCATGAGCGGCAACTATCCTTGGAGGGACGAGGTGGAAATCGCTGTGGAATCTGCACAGCCAATCGCCCACACGCTCGCCCTGCGCCTGCCGGCATGGTGCAGCGCGCCGGAGACGACCCTGAACGGCGAACCTGTCAATTGCGAGTCGCGCAAGGGCTATTTGCACATTCACCGCACGTGGCGGCAGGGAGATCGGGTCAAACTATCGCTGCCGATGGAAGTACGCCGCGTATACGGTCATCCGCAACTTCGCAATTTGGCGGGCAAGGTGGCTATCCAGCGTGGCCCTTTGATTTATTGTCTGGAAGAAGCCGACAACGGGACCGAGTTACACAACGTTTGGCTTCCTGCAGAAAGCCGGTTTTCGCTTATCGAAGGCACTGGTCTCTTTAGCGACAAGATTTTGCTGCAGGCTGATGGGGCCAGGTTGCAACACACGCATTCTGAAGAAAGGGCGCTTTATCAGTACGACAAAGTGCCCGGACAGCTACAACTGCAGCCGCTGACATTCATTCCGTGGTTCAGCTGGGCTAACCGCGGCGAAGGCGAAATGCGGATTTGGATTAATGAGCGTTGACGCGAACGCCTGAGTCGCGCGTCAAGTGCGATCAAGTTTGGCCGTGATGATGCCGTATCATCTCGGGCGCATCGGAGCTGACCCTTGCTTTCTTGACGGGCGGACCATCTTGCAGTGCGTCAGCCGTGTTCGGATTATCTACGCTGGCTGTCCGATAGTCAGCTAGATTGCCGCCCAGAAACAAGACCTCGGTCTCCTCGGTCGGTATTCCCCTCACCCAAACTCGCAACTCCTCATCTCCAGGAGCATGGCCGCGCTCTAAAATACCGTTGATTTTTTTGGTCGGCCAAGCGGTGACACTCGGTACCGTGTAGGTGTGTAACTTCTTAGCGTTCTCTGCAATTGCCTTCGCGCCATGCTCGGTCTCGTCCTTTGAAAGGAGCAGTCGTGAGGGGTCCTCGCACAATGACACAAAAGCACTCTCTGTAACGCCTTGGGTGTGCAATGCAGCGAGGCGCGCCATATCAATTTCGTCCTCCCTTTCGTCGTCCGAGCAGATAGCGGCCTTAGAAACATGCGGGCTAGCGTGAGCACGCAAATCCGCTAAGGAACGCACATGCGCGATGGCACTCACCTCCTTCTCTAGGAGCGGCTCGCAATCGATGTCCTCGTTCTGAAAACGGTGTAGCGGCAGATACGATGATGCCAACACGTCCTCGAGAATGCGGTCGCCATCGATACTGCCCGCGGAAGATCCGGTTGTTCTTGGCCACTGTGCTGTTCGCTGCTCAGCCAGCCTGATCTCGTTCCTGAGCGCCTCAACGTTCGCTCCGGCCAGTGATGCGGCAAGCTCGGCGCGCCCTCGGATGAACGATGGGGCCGGGCACCGTTCGCTTTCCTGGATAGCGCACGCTCCCAGATTGCCTTTCGTCATGATCGAGGGCGATCCAACTTCGGAATCTGTCAAAGCGGTAGCTGAATCAGACGTTTGGTGGATTGGCCGAAGGTCACTTAGCTGCTGCTCAAAGTTCGCTTGGTCCGCGGACGGGTGTGCTGGTGACCTGGTTTGTCCGCTCAGGTCGTCCGGCTGTTCCGGCGCCCGTTGATGCTGCCGCAGGAGACCGTAAGCTTGAACGGAGTCTTCTGCAGTGTTCGGTGTATCGATATTCATTGTGTTCCCCGCGAGCATAGGTGCATCGGTCCTATTTTTGTAAGGGGGGCGGCTTTCGAGAAGCTGACGAGTCAGAGAAGGAATGCCACTGACGCCCAAACTTTTTCGATCGCTTCCCGCTCAGCTGCCATCACTGCGGAGGAGAGCGCCCCACGAACCTGCATCGGCGGCGCGGATCCACCCTCCGCCACGAAGCGGACGACTCGTGGCCTGCAACAGCACCACTACAGGATGTCAGAGCCGTGGGGGCGATAGGGCTCTCTCCTTTCTAGTCGCGCTCGCCGTCGTGGCTCGCTGCGGCGCCTGCGGCCCAGGCACCCGAAAGATCTACCGAGCTCAGCCGCAGCGCAAGCATCGGCCGGGCAAGGCTCATCATTTTGATTTCGACTTCAGCATGATGGCCTGCACGGCCATAGGGCGATCCGCTGCCCCGTACTGGGCTGCTAGCGGAGCGGCAAACGGAGGTTGCAATTGCTTTCCCCTTCCCGACTCAAAACTCTCTCATGCTCATAGGAGCCTTTCTTCGGCAGACACCGATCCTGCTGCACCCGCAGAAAGAACGCTTTGGCCATTGGCTCATATTCTATTTTCTCTAAACCGCGTCAGCTTCTCGAAAGCTAACGATAGTAGCGTGGGAGGTCGAGAGCGAACGCTGCTCAGATATGCGAAACGGCTCCAATCGGACGGGAACATGGCCCCATTTAACAAAATCAATCCGTTCGACAGAGAGTTTGCTGCCTACAACTCCACGGTCCAACAGCCGCAACAGCAGCAAGTGGATTTTGCGCAGCATTTGGACGAGCTGCCTCAGATGGATGCCGTTAATCCCGACAGAGAGTTTTCGATATCTCTGAGGAAGACGATCGCCTCATCCAAGCAGCGGCCGATGCAGCCCGTGATCGGGGGACGCCGCCGAGCACCGTCACCGTCGGCATTTATGATCATCATCTTCGCAAATTGGCTGATGTGCTCAAGCGTTCTGGCCAAACTATTGCTATGCTCGATGACGAGTCGTTGCTCGATCGCGCTAAACGGCTGTTTCCGAAAGACAAGGTAATCGTCCCCGCGTTGTCAATGCTTAGTCGATATCGTGAGCCCGGTGCCGCCGCTCGCCCCATTACAACACATTATCGCGCTTCCAAAGAAGATGACCGCCTCATCAGGGCGGCGGCCGAAGCAGGCTTTGGTCGAGCGATCGACCGGAAAACCGCCGAAAATTATTCTAGCAATCTTCGCAAGTTATCTGCAGCACTCCGGCCTTCCTCGATTGCTATGCTTGGTCACGATTCGCTGGTCGGCCACGCTAAGAGGTTGTTTCCGAGCGACAACAAACTCATCTATGCGTTGAACAGGCTTCGTGAGTACCGCGAGAGCGCGGGCAGGGCACTTCGCGCGAGGAGGGAGGCAGTTCGCGGTTGCCATTAGGGCCGGCGGCCCATGCGCCCGTGCAAAGTTTCGGTCAGGAACAGCTTTTGGGTAGTGCCGCGGATCGGGGCGGCCCGGTGCTGGCCGACAGATTCGATGCGCCGGAGCTTTGGCAGGGAATGGGTTCAGCCGCCCACTGGCCCGCGCAGAGTGTCGACCAGGAGCAGCTTTTGGATGCCGCGGATCGGGGCGGCGAGCCTGCAAGCCAGCTTTGAAGAGCGCGTGAGCGGACTGCGAGACGGTTCGGGCTCGGGCAGGTCCAGGCGCGGCTACAGCCAGGCCTTTGGGGAGGACGTGGCGCTTATTCGCGAAGCCAAGCGAGCAGCCCGCGACAAAGGCGTACCCGAGCGTTGCGTCACGAACGCGCGAACTGATGTACAAGATCGAAGCATCTGGCTTCGCTAGAACAATAGGGCTCCAATAGCGGGCCGGCTTGACCACGATTCCCTTGTGGCCGATATGCGGGACTATATCACCAATGGTGGTGGTCCCCGGAGTGTCGTGTCGTCGGTGAACAAGCTCCTGCCCGGGACACTCCCGACGCTAGACGACCTACTCGGTCGAGCCCCTCGCGCCCTAGATCCCTATCCCCTAGATGCCCGCCTGATCAACGAGGCGTTGTGGCACGCCGCGCGCGACGTTGGAGCCTCGACTGGTGAGCAGAGGAGGCCTATTCATATGCGGGCTACCCGTCTTCGCGCGCTCAGTGACTGGCTGAAAAAGGAGAATAGGGGGAGCTCGTTGGCCGGCTCAACGGCAGTCAGCGGCAGTCAGCGGCACCAGTACGCGTTTCAGGAAGACGTTACGGTGTTCAGGGGATCGGGTCGAAATCGAACACTAATGGACGGGGATTTGGCGATCCTTCGGAACTACCTACAAACGGTCGACGCGGACCAGGCGCTGGGGTTGCAAGGCCGCGAGCAATCGGGTTTGCCCGCAATGGAGGGCGATCAGGACCCTTCTGTCGGGGCTCCGTTGTCAGACATCTATGGCGGTCTTGAGCCACTGGTTCACCTGAATGCGCCCACACCGTACGATTTGCGTGACGATGCTCACCCTGCGCCCGCGCTGGACCTCGCCGGACCGTCTGTCAGGGCTCCGTCGCCAGACATCCACGGCGGTCTTGAGTCACTGGTTGATTTGAATGGGCCCACAGCGCACGATTTGCGTGACGATGCTAAGTCTGCGCCGGCGCTGGAACCGCCGGACCGTCGTCGTCTGCCAGGGCCCGTCGCCAGACATCTACGGCGGCCTTGAGTCACTTGTTGATTTGAATGCGCGCACAGCGCACGAGTTGCGTGACGATGCTGACTCTGCCCCGCCCTGGACGCCGCCAAACCGGCCGTAAGTCGTCCGGAATCGTCCCACCCGGTAAGCGGTTCAGAGGCATATCACGCAGCGACCTGATTTCTGTTTCGCCGTTCCTGCAGGACTTTCCCACGGCACCTACCAGCTGCCGGACGCGGGCAGGGGAGGGCAATTGGTCGACGTCAAGGCCAGCCGCGAGCTAGCCGACGTTTTGGTTCGACATGGATGGCAATCGCACTGAGAGGCTTCGAGATTTGCAAGAGCGGGTTAATCGGCGCGAATGCGAGAGTGACTGCGTCGCTGATCAATCAACGCGGCAGAAGCCACGCTGATAGTGCGATCTTCTGTCGCCAGCGCTCGCCTTCGCATATTATTGATGACGAGCTTTGCAATCGCTGCCGGCAGGAAAATGATCTGGACTTTGAGGCCGCGAACCCAAGACCAAAGCGATCCTGACGACCCCAGGAAATCACACCATCGCTGTTGCGGGACCGATTACCGGGGCGAATCCGCCTTCGGCCGCCAGTGAAGCAGTTCAAGTGCGCGGGCGATACGCAAGATATCGCGCGCAGGTCACTACCCTTCACATCCGTAGCAGCTACGACAGGATTCCTGCATTGTCCGCACCGCGACACGCGCCAAGATAGTTGGATCCGATTCACCCCCTGCGGCCAGAGTTAAGACCTTCTCGGCAAGGCATGCCTTCAACGAAGACGTCCGCCTCGCTTCGGGCACTATCCGGACAGCATGCTCCAAAACACCTCTCAACTCAGCACATACTTTATTTTGCGCGGATTTTGCAGGCGTCATGATGCTACTCCACAAAATAGAACCTGTTCATGCGGGCTCCGGCCTACCCAGCCAGTGTTTCCAAAAAAAACATAGAACTCGGCACCCGATGGCCCCTTCCGTCGAGTGAGTGTGGCAGTCGGGTTGGGGACGGTCACACCGACGAATACAGGAGATATGATGAGGTCATGTGACAGTTCGACGAAGGAATCACTGCGGCTCGCTGGGATGTAGTGCCACTCGATCTGCCGGTGCTGCGACCAGCCCGTTGCCATGCTGGTGAGCTCGGTGCCGCGGGGGACGATCATCGCTGGACAAACGTGGAATGCAATCACAGCGTTGAGCTCGCGCGCGACCCGCAAGACTGGCGACGAACGTATCAACGATAAGCAAGACGTTCGCGCGTGAAGTCATCGACGATGGCCAGGATGCGGAAGCCAGAATAGATTTCAACTTCTAATTGGTCGAGAGCGTCCAGGCCCTCATCGCGCTCTTGGGGAGCTCAGTTCATTTAGCGGAAGACCGAAGCGCTCTGGCACTCCCGGGGGCGGCGCGTAGCCGGCCAAGGAATGGCTTCAATGCTCTTTCGATGGCGTCCCGATCAGCCAACAGCTTTACCTTCGTCCACAACCAGATCGTCTCGTCCATGTCGACATCCAGTCCAGAGAAGAATTCGATGCGCTGGCTGCCTCCGCGTCGCTCAACGCGCGAAGTTTGCGCCACAGTCAGTTCCCTTGCCGCTCACCACAGTGCCAGCCCAAAATCCACCCGGTATCGCACTCGCACTACGGTTCATCCGAAGATGTGCTGAACGATGCCTCCTTTTTTTCAGACGAGAAGCGCGTAATCCTATCGTCATGGCCCTTGGATATGTATGGTCAATTCTCCCCGGCGCTTCGCGAGGTAACGCTTATCCTGCATAGACTGTATCTGGACGACATGCTGGCGGCGCTGAAGCAGCTGGACGAGAAGAACGGCCCGCCGCCACGCGGGGATTGGCCACGCGGCGGCCTCGTTTCAGCAGGCCTGACTGCACTGCTGCTGACGAGCCGCAGCGTTCTATCGACAGACACGCTGCGATGAGGTGGTATCGATCGATGCAAGCCTCGCGCACACCGAATCATTCGCGATCGGGCCGCGAGGCAAATGTACTGCCCCTTGCTGAAGAATGGCACGATTGGTCAGTAGTTCCAAACTAAGTAGGCATCCGGGATGACTTCGATTGATGATAGCTTAAGTGAGATCAAATCCGTGCGGAACGACATTTGGCGTTGTCGTAGATTGCTTCAAACCGAGCTGCCTGATGCGGAGCGAAAAGTCGTTGAGAAGCGCCTGCTTGAACTGCGTTCCGCCTTTGAACGGCTCTTAGCAACCACATTTCCTTTGACGTTGAGGCTGTGTGGTCAATTCGGAGCCTGTGCCGCCCGGCCGCGGCTGTCGATGCCAGACCATTGCGCCAACCGGCCGCGCGGATCGATCTCCAAGAGTTTGACACCGGAACGAACATCGCTGCCGTGACGGGAGATGCCGCGCAGCACACCGTCCCGCGAGGCCACCACCGGCCCGCCGGAGATGGCCGATTACGAGATCCTTGTAGATGCGCGTGCCGATTTCGACTGGCGCCCGCCAACGGCCGGCGAAGTTTGAGTAGACAAAGCGTTTCCGCGCCTAGATCACCAGCCGGTTCGCAATGGCGTCGGCAGCATCGGTCCATCCGTCTCCGTCGACGATGCCGATCCTGCCGGGTTTCGTCTGCGACATGGAGACGAGGACCTGCCCCCGCCTACTGCAGTCGGCGCGAACCGCTTTAAGCATCTGCATGGTATCATGGACGCGCTCACCGACGACATCTTCCATCTGCGCGGTGTCGGCAAACAGCGCGTCATGAAAGGCCATCTTGCCCCGGATCACAGGCGGGCGTGCAGCACGCGCTTTCTGTCCGAAAGCAAACCCTCGGCTTGTCTCAAATCCGCCAATCTGTTGCGAACGCGACGTTGCGCAAAAGTCCGAGGGCTATCGCGTCGCTTACGCTGGCCTAAAACCTTGCAGGAAATAAGCAGATAAGGGCCAATGTTTTTTGCGATCGCCGCACATCCGGTGTTTTGCCCCGACAATATGGATGCACTCGGCGCTTTCAAAGATGCGCGCATCGTTCACTTCGCAATGGTGCAACGGTTGCGGGCAGATCGGGTGCTGGACGATCGATCGATTCCGACGGCCGCCCTCTAGCCATCATAGCCAATCTGGTCGGCCAACCGTGAAGCTGCATTGCCTGCTCGCGCGCGACTGCGGGCAATTGTTGGCGCCGCGCTCGGGGCTACAGAAGAGGCTGTCAGAGCTGAAGCCCACCCGCGACGGCAAGAAGGTCCATTTCAAGCGTCATCAGCACCGTCACTGCGGCCAGATCGAGAAGATCGCGGTCGTTGCCAAGTCCAACACGATCGTACTGTTGCGGGGCGTTCCGTGACCGGCGAGGAACTGGTCGCCACGCGTGCACGAGCTGTCGCCCCCGCTGCCTGAGACGGTGCTGGATCGGAATTGTCCGCCCAAGAGAAGAGGCCTTTCATCGGAGCGCTGAACTCCGCTCAAGGAATATCGAATGGCTGACATGGCAACGCCGTTTCTCGACGAGATCGGTGAGATCTCGCCACTCCCCCAGAAGCTGCTCTGTCTCCTGCAGGAGCAGGGGTTCCAGCGCGTCGGCGACTAGAGACTATCAAGGTCGCCGTACTGTCACTGATGCCATCAACCGCACTCTCCAAAGGCGGTGGCGCGAAACAAGTACCGCGCAGACCTCTACCATGGCATCAGCGTCGGGGAGCGGGGCGAAAATTACCGACCGCGACACCGTTATCGCGGGCGTAGAGAAGTCGGGCTGGGCGCGGGCGGAGGGCGATTCGCCTCCTCGAGTTAACCCCATGCCAGACCAGCTACGCGCTCAGGAAGTACGGCATTCATATCAGGCGCCTGTGAGCCGAGTGTTGTGGTCGCGACACGCTGTCTGGCCCAGGACACGCGCGAGACGGAAAATAGCCGAGATAAATCAAAGCTCGGCGTTTGGCACGAGCCTTGAAAGAAAGAAGCCGTCCCGCGTCGCCTGCCCAAGGAATCGGAGTTTATGGCTTACAAGATAATTGCCTCCCAGTGCACCGTCTGCGGCGCGTGTGAGTTCGAATGCCCCAACGCAGCAATCGGCCTCAAGAACGACATCTATGTAATCGATCCGAAGAAGTGCACCCAATGCGAGGGTGATTTTGACGCGCCGCAATGCGCTGTTGTCTGCCCGGTGCCCGACACATGCGTGCAGGCATAGAAGAGCGGCCGATGAGTGGGGCCGTGACGCGCAGCAAGATTGAGACTCTCTCGGCGGCGGCAACTTCTCTGATGGGTCGCCCGATTGGCCTGATCGCCGGCCTCGAACTGCGTGCGGCTAGCGCGATCGCCTATGGATCGAAGCAGGCACGGCGCAGCCCTCGTCGGAAATGGGCGGAGTTGTCCTTGCGGAGCGGGCAATGTAGCCGTACGGAAGACGGTCGACCAGGTGCGCCGCATCGACGTCGACCAGTATCGATATGGTTTCGAGACGGTCATTGAATCGGAAAAGGCCCCAAGGGTCTGTCGGAAGACACCGTCCGCTTCATTTCCGCGAAGAAGAACGAGCCGGCCTGGATGCTGGAATGGCGGTTGGAGGCCTATCGCCGCTGGCTGACCATGACCGAGCCGACCTGGGCGCGCGTCAACTACCCCAAGATCGACTACCAGGACATTCACTACTACGCGGCGCCGAAGCCGAAGAAGACGCTGTCCTCGATCGACGAAATCGATCCTGAAATCCTCAAGACCTACGAGAAGCTCGGCATTCCCTTGCGTGAAGTCGCCATTCTCGAAGGTGTCGAGCCCCCGCCCGGCGGCGAGCCGTCGGCCAATCGCAAGATCGCGGTCGACGCGGTGTTCGACTCGGTTTCGGTCGCGACCACGTTCCAGAAGGAGCTGAAGGCCGCCGGCGTGATCTTCATGCCGATCTCGGAGGCGATTCGCGAGCACCCCGATCTGGTGAAGCAGTATCTCGGATCGGTCGTGCCGACCTCGGACAACTACTTCGCGACGCTAAATTCGGCGGTGTTCTCCGACGGCTTATTCGTCTACGTGCCGCCGGGCGTGCGCTGCCCGATGGAGCCGTCGACCTATTTCCGCACTAACGAGCGCAATACCGGCCAGTTCGAGCGCACACTGATCATCGCCGACAAGGGCTCCTACGTCAGCTATCTCGAAGGCTGCACCGCACCGCAGCGCGATGAGAACCAGTTGCATGCCGCCGTGGTCGAACTCGTCGCGCTCGACGATGCCGAGATCAAATATTCGACGGTGCAGAACTGGTATCCCGGCAATTTGGAAGGTGTTGGCGGCATCTACAATTTCGTCACCAAGCGCGGCGACTGCCGCGGCAACCATTCGAAGATCTCCTGGACCCAGGTCGAAACCGGTTCGGCGATCACCTGGAAATATCCGAGCTGCATCCTGCGCGGCGACAATTCGCGCGGCGAGTTCTACTCGATCGCGATCTCGAACGGTCACCAGCAGGTCGATTCTGGCACCAAGATGGTCCATCTCGGCAAGAACACGTCGAGCCGGATCATCTCCAAGGGCATTGCGGCTGGCGTGTCGCAAAACACCTATCGCGGCCTGGTAACTGCTCACCGCAAGGCGACGGGCGCACGCAACTTACCGCCTGCGACTCGCTCCTTGCCGCCTGAATTGACCTGTGTGCCGCCGACCGAACCGTTTCCGAAGGCGGGCCGCCGTTCACCGTGAGGCTGCTTGATGCGCTGATCGAGCCGTCCACCTCGAGCGCACCCGCATGTGTGGTCTCACGGCAACAATGGCGCGAGAGGGACATAGATCTGGGACAGATGCTGCAACGCTGTGCAGCAGGGGGCGCCCTCTTTCATCTGAGCACGGGAGCGCCCCAATCGGGCACGGTGGCCTGCCGATCCTCAGTCGCCATCTGCCTGTCGGGCAAAACCGAGAGCCGGCGGGCCTACACGTCCCCGTAGGCCGCCTCGTCATTCTTCGGCCCGCGGCCATAGCCTGCGATCATGAACAGCGCGCCGATGATCGCGAGGTTCTTCAAGGCATCGATCAGGACCTGGGCGTTGCCAGGTGCCGGCTGATTCCAGAAGTCGTAGAAATAGCAAGTCGAGATCCGAGATAGAAGACCAAAACAAACACAAAGAAGCGCGCACCAAAGTTCAACGCGATCATCAGCCCCGTGATGAGTTCGAGCGCGCCGACCACAACCGCCAGAGGTTGCGGCGTCGGCATTCCGGTCGCGCTCTCAAGCGGCGCGGTGTAGGGCGCGAACGCCTCGGGAATTGAAAATTTGGTCGCGATGAGATCGGCGGTCTGCTGTATGCCGAACAGCTTCGTCGCCCCCGTGTAGTCGCGAACGGCCCGAAGGTAACGAACGCTGGCTGGTGGACCTCACTGCAGTGAGGATGCGGGAAGAGCGGACGGAGGAGCGGAACGATTATGGTCGGTCCGCTCTCCGCGATCAAATCGAATCCGCCTGCGCCCGGAAGGCGACCGCCTTCAATTAGCCGAGTTGCGGGCGGCCGGCGCGCTCCTGAGCTTCGACAGCAGCAACCGCCGTCATGTTGAGCACGCCGCGCGCCGTCACCCCCGGGGTCAGGATATGCGCCGGACGCGCCGGCCCGATCAGGATCGGCCCGACCGGCAGCGCGTCCGCCAGCGTCTTGATCATCTGGTAAGCGACGTTGGCGGTGTCGAGGTTCGGCATGATCAGGATGTTGGCATCGCCTTCCAGGTTGGAATGCGGCAGCACGAGCTTGCGCGCCGCGGCCGAGAGCGCGGTATCGCCCTGCATCTCGCCATCGGCCTCGATCTCCGGATGCTTTTCCTTCAGCAGCGCGGTGGCGCGGCGCATCTTGCGCGAGGAATCCGTATCATAACTGCCGAAGTCGGAATGTGACACGAACGCGACGCGTGGCTTCATGTTGAACCGATGCACATGGATCGCCGCAAGCGAAGCCATCTCCGCGAGCTCTTCGGCGCTCGGGTTGGGCCGCACCTGGGTATCGGCGATGAAATAGGAACCCTTGGTGGTGATCATCATCGACAGCGCCGCGAAATCGCTGACGCCGGGCAGGAAACCGACGATCTCGCGGACGTGGCGCAGATGGCTCATATAGCGGCCTTCGACGCCGCAGATCATGGCATCGGCCTCGCCGCGGACCACCGCAAGGGCTGCGATCACGGTGTTGTTGGTGCGTACCACGGTACGTGCGGCTTCGGGCGTGACTCCGCGCCGGCCGGCGACGTCGATATAGGTCTGCACATAGGAGCGATAGCGCGGATCGTCCTCGGGATTGACGAGGTCGAAATCCTGCCCGGCTTTGATCGAGAGGCCGAACCGCTTAAGCCTCGCCTCGACGACCAAGGGACGCCCCACCAAAATCGGCCGCGCCAGTTTTTCCTCGAGCACGACCTGCGTCGCACGCAGCACGCGCTCGTCCTCGCCCTCGGCATAGATCACGCGGACCGGCTGGGTCTTGGCTTTCGCGAAGACCGGCTTCATGACGAGGCCGGAGCGGAACGCAAAGCGTTCGAGCAACGCGGTGTATTCGTCGAAATTCTTGATCGGCCGCGTCGCCACGCCGGATTCCATCGCGGCTTTCGCCACCGCCGGCGCGATGCGCAGGATCAGCCGCGGATCGAACGGGCTCGGGATCAGCGAGCCCGGCCCAAAACCTTGCGTCTCGCCGCTGTCGAACCCGCGCGCCACCGCATCCGACGGCGGATCGCGCGCGAGTTGCGCGATCGCCTCGACGGCCGCATGTTTCATTTCCTCGTTGATCCCGGTGGCGCCGACATCGAGCGCGCCGCGGAAGATGAACGGGAAGCACAGGACATTGTTGACCTGGTTTGGGAAGTCGGAACGCCCGGTGCAGATCATCGCGTCGGGGCGAGCTTTGCGCGCCTCGTCCGGCATGATTTCCGGGTTCGGATTGGCCAGCGCCATCACCAGCGGCTGGTCGGCCATCGACTGGACCATCTCGGGCTTCAGCACGTTGGGTGCCGATAGCCCCAGGAAGATATCGGCGCCGCCGATCACATCCGCCAGCACGCGCGCGCTGGTCTTCTGCGCATAGACCGCCTTCCAGCGGTCCATCAGCGTGTTGCGGCCCTCATGCACCACGCCGTCGATGTCGCAGACCCAGATGTTCTTGCGCTGCGCACCGAGCGAGACCAGCAAGTTCAGGCACGCGATCGCGGCGGCCCCGGCGCCGGAGCAGACGATCTTGACGTCCTGAAGTTTTTTCCCGTTCAGCAGCAGCGCATTGGTGATCGCAGCTCCGACGATGATGGCCGTGCCATGCTGGTCGTCGTGGAACACCGGGATCTTCATGCGCTCCTTGAGCTGCGCCTCGATTTCAAAACACTCCGGTCCCTTGATATCCTCGAGATTGATGCCGCCGAAGGTCGGCTCCAGCGCCGCCACCGTCTCGACCACGCGCTCGATGGTGTCGGCGGCGATTTCGATGTCGAAGACGTCGATCCCGGCGAATTTCTTGAACAGGACCGCCTTGCCCTCCATGACGGGCTTGGACGCCAGCGGGCCGATGTTGCCGAGGCCGAGCACGGCGCTGCCGTTACTGACCACGGCGACCAAATTGCCACGCGCCGTCAGCGAGGCGGCCTCAGCGGGGTCTTTGGCGATTTCGGTGCAGGCGGCGGCAACGCCGGGCGAATAGGCGAGCGCAAGGTCGCGCTGGTTGACGAGCGGCTTGATCGCCTGGATTTCGAGCTTACCGGGTCGTGGCAGCCGGTGATAAGCCAGCGCCGCCGAAAGGAGATCTTCAGAATGGGATGACATGCTACTCTCGCGTTTCCTGACCCGAAGCTTCTAATTCTGTGCTAGGAGCCTGTCCAAGTAATCGGATTTTTCTCGACGAAGAACAAGCGTCGTGATTCAAACGGTGGATGA
>NZ_JAGWDK010000050.1 GCF_018398875.1 Bradyrhizobium sp. sGM-13
GCAAGGAATCAGACTCGCTCCCTCTTGACCAGTCACTACTCAGACAGGCTCCTAGAGAGCGTCACCAGTTTTACGGGCGAAACAAATGGTCCGATGATGTTGCCGAGATCATCAACCGGCACTTCGAGGTGGCCATTATCCACTTTTCGGGATTTCCACCGAAACAACCTTGGAGGCCGCCAACAAAGTTTTCGAGGGCGCGTCTTCCGGCGAGGCGTTTGGCCGTGAGGCGCCGCAGTCCTACAGCGGGCGCGCGATCATCATTCCGGCCAGCGCGACCTGATGGAGCGCATCCGTGCTCTCGGCGCTCGTCTGGTGTTCGCCCAATGCTACGACCCGATCGTCAGTGGGTGAACGAGTCCCAGATGCCGCGCGCCAAGACGATCTTGATTCCTCTGCCAGGAACGATCTTCAAGCAAGCCAACACATGGAAGGGAAGCGGCGGCTGATCGAGCGCCGCTTTCATACGTCCTTTTTGCCGTACGGCAATCCGGTGTTCATGTTGCGCGCAGAAAAACCTGATCCTCATGGCCTGCCGGCCCTAATGTGGCCGCGTAGTTCACGCCGTTGAGAGAAAACTTTGTCTCCGGCTGAGACGCACTCGGCAGCAGGTTATGCAAGCGCATTCCTTGCATGAAGTCTTCCGACGCCCAATGGGGGCCGTGCTGGAAGTCCAGGGGGAGGTACATTGATAGATTCGGCAGCGGACCCGGCTCGCAAGCCGACTGATCTGCCGGGCCTGAACTAGATGCCAGTCCCAACGGCGCGGGTTCATCAGCATTCAGTAGCCGCCAAAGCTCCTTCGGAGAGAACTGCTCAAGATTTAGAGCGAAGTACTCTGGACCGGCGGGGACTGGCGACGGGATGGATCGATCATCCAGCATTCGCTGAAGCTCGCCTGGAGAGAACTGCTCTGGATTGAAAGTAAACTCTTCTGGATCGACGGAGAGCGACTGGGCAGCGTGATCGTCCTGTCGTCCGCGAAGCTCGTCATGCAAGTCCCTTTCCAGTCGCTCAAGCTCCGCTGAAGGGACGGAGACTGGGGACGGGATGGATTGATCATTCAGATGATCCAGCACTCGCCGAAGCTCCTCCGGAGCAATCTGCTGTGGATAGAACGCGACGTGCTCTTGGACGAAAGCCGACGGGGCGGATTGATTATCCCGCCGTCCCTGAAGCTCCTCTCGTCGAGTGTCAGCTTCCTGCGACCCGCTGTACTGCGCAGCCGTGGCGCCGACGCGCCTCCGCTCCATCACTACCGCCTCTTCGGGATTGATGAGGGCCACGTTCAAGGCGTGAAGATTCAGCTTGGCGCGGCGTATGATCGGCGCGGCTCCTGACCGCAAGGTCCGGAGATGGTCTAATGCCCTAATGAGGAGCCTCGGATCACCCTTTCCGATGTACTCGTGCACGTCACTGCCATTCAGCGAATTACTGTCGAGCCGAGCAACAATGCTCGGTTTCTTTTTTGCGAAGAGCCAGCGGCTAAAGCCAAGAAGAGAACTTACATACCGCTCGGCAGTGACTTTGGCGCTCCCGTCCTTGATGAGGGCCTCCCCAAGCCCGAAAATCGCGGGAGCATCATCGGAATAAAGAGGCCGCCTGTCGTGCCGTATCAGAACCCCCGTTGACTGAGCCGGCTGCAGCGCCGAGGCTGGCGGCATTGCTCCACCACCTTCACCTGAATTGGCGATCTCGCTCAGCTGCCGCTCAATGGCAACGCCTTGCGGATTGTTTGTGGTCCTCGGCCTCTTCGCTGCTCTCAACCCAGCTGTATCACGCTCATCGTTGATGAGGACCTCCTCCCTTGGCAGGATATTGCTCCTTGCAATTGCACCCATCAGCCCGTTGGGGGACTGCTGGCCGTCGCTAGACACATTGGTACGGAGGCCACCGGGCGGCCCCCGATCGGGCATCGCGGCACCGGCTGGGCGCGCCTGGTGCAATTGCTGCTCAAAGGCCCCTTGGCCGACGTCGCTCGCTTCGGGCTCGTGCGAGACGGGGGGCTCTACCTGCGGCCAACCTCTTACATTGAATGAGTCAAAATTGTGCGGGTCCATCGCAGCCTCACGTTTACAAATCACCTGAGCAACCTTACTCGGGCAAGCTTTCGAAAACCTGACGAGGCCGTCGCTCGTCAAGTAATGCATCGCCACATTCGCAAAAAACGAGACTGCCCCGCGGCTCTCAATGGTCAATCATGGTGTCGAGGATAGCCACAGCTTGCACGACGTCGAGGCCATTCTCCTGTGCCGCCGCTACTGTCGTCGTTCGACGCTGCGTGTTGTTGTGTGTTCAACCGTGTCTGGTTGAAGACATCCATGTCTGGAGCCAGACACCAACGCAAGTAATTCGCCCGCTCGGCGCGAAGCACATGGTCTTGTCCCCTGATCAAGCAAGGCTCGTACCAAGGTCTTGGTCGGCAAGCCTGAGCCTGCGCCAGATCGGCTACGCGCTTCGGAAGTACGGGATTGTAACCAATCTGCCCTGATCCGGACTGTTGAGCTTGCGAGAATCTGGCTCGGTCTGTTCTGCGCCCACCTCCTGACGAAGCAGCTTCACACTTGCAAATCTGCACAAGTATCCGGGCTTCCCGCCCGAAGTGAATAAGTTCAGTGGGTTTCCGGAGCGGACCAACGACTTGACCTTCTCAACGATTTCATCGGGCAGCTTGCTGCCCTGTCGTGCGTTGATCTTGTTGCAGAGCTTGCAGTAGCGATATTGCCTCCCGTTCACATGATTTTTGTAAGATAGCCCATGCACTGCAAACTCGTGGCCGCGCCGGCAATGTGTGCGGGAGCTATAATGTGCGCCTTTCAGCTTGTCCGTCGCCTTTGCATTCGCAATAGCAAGCCGCTTGGCTTCCGCGCCCCACTCCGGATAGAGCTTGCAGTGCTTGCGAAATTTCGTAAGCGATGCGATTGCCGGACCAAATTTCCCGCCGCCGCAGATGCGTCTTAGCGTTCGGCCGGGCGTAATGCTTTCATGGTTTCGTCGAGGCAACTGCCGACCTTCGAACAATCGCTTTGGTGCGGACAGATGGCACAGGCTTCCATTGTCATGTTCAGCTCCGGCAGATGCAGAGCCTGAGTCGCGGCGGAGCGGTGGCGGTCCCTGCCACAGCCGTTCCAAAATCGAAGAGAGCCAACTTTTGAGTCGCGGGCCTATTGCCCTCGCCTCACGGTTGCGGAACAATCAGACTGTCTTTTCAGGGGGCTGATATGGCTATTTTCCTAAAGATCGTTTCCGGCGTTTATCTCGCTTTGTTTGGCTGGTACTTTTCCTGACGTTGAGCATCCCAACGCCTTTGAACGCTTCCGTAGCGAGCGCTGGCGCTAGCGTTATCGTCTTCATGATTGCAATCGGCCTATCTATTCCGGCGGTTGCCCTCTTCGCCTTCGGCCAGGTGGTCGGCGACGTCCGGATCATGCGCAACAATGCGCGGCTACAGAGCGAACACCTAAAAGCGATGCGGGCGTATTACGAGCCCAGCAATTCCCGGTGAGGCAGGAGACAACGAAACGGATCACGAAGCCGCATGCTGGACTCCACCGGACTGGCCCAGAAGCGCGCCTGCCTTGACCTCAATCCTTCAACTCATAGCGAGCTTTGAGGTGATGGAAATGTTTGAAGTCAATCACCCTGTGATGCTGAAGCATTCCAACGACTATACCGGGGTGTATCCCTAACTCGCCCGCGAATGTAACTATGGCCTTCGCTGATCGCGGTCGCGTAGCCTTGAACGCCGCAAAGCGTTCAGTTCCGACCAATATGTCTTCAGCCCATGCATCGGCTTCATCTTCGAATCCATCACCTTCGCCGCCGTGATCGTCCGCGAACGCTCTCCCCTTATGCAGGGTGATATGCGCCGCTTCATGAAAAAATGTCCACCAAAAGTGGTCATTAGTTTTCATGCGTAGAGACATTTGAATAATCGCCCGATTGCCTTCGATCCATCGCGCGGAGCCATACAAGCACGTCTTCTCGATCGGCTTTTCGAGAACCATCGCAACCCCCGCACCACGGCACAACTCAACCATCCGGGGATAGAACTCTTCCGGGTCTTTCACGGTGAGTGTGCGAATCTCTCGAACTGCAACCGCAAACTTTCCTTCGTCATATGCAGGAATATCCATCGCGCGCGCCTGCCGCTCTCCCAGAAGAAGCCACGCTGCAACGTGATACGGGGACGTTTTATGGGCCTTGGACTGACGGTGACGTACAGCCATATTCGCCAGACGGGCGTCGAATGCCTCAATGCCGCCTACTCCGAAAAATTGGAGAAGGCCATCGAAAAGCCGGGCCGGCTCATTTGTGGCCGGGAGTATCTTGCGTTCCTTCAACACCTTCACGGGGAAGCGAGCCAAGGTCGCCTTTGCTTGTTCTGCTTCAACTTCCTTGGCCGCCTTTGCCTGATGCAAATCCCAGTCAGCCTGAAGGCCGGTCCAAATATCAGCCTTCATGCCGAGCACCCGCTCAAGCTTAAGTGCGGTCTCGGCTGTCACCGGATTCGCGCCACCTAGAATGGTGCTAACCAGCTTCGGCGTCATGTTGGCCAGACGCGCAAATTCCGCCTGCGACAGGCCCCTGCTCGCTAGATGCTCTGCCAGATGTTCGCCAGGATGGACTGCCCAGTCAGGCGACCAGGCCTTCTTCTGTGCCGCTCCGAATCTAGCCATCTCTTTACCCTCGTTCAAATTGTGACCAGCTCTTCGCTTTTTACTTCCCGTGATAGTCGTCGACCGCTTCAATCATGATCGCCGTTACCCTCAATGGATCAATTCCGCCATCTTCCTTTGTTGGCACCGGCTGATGATCGGGCCGGAAAATTAGGCGCCAGTTATCCTTCAGCACGACGGCGAAGCGACCAGCAAGGTTCATCTTCAATTCATGGCACCGCTCAGGCGGCGTGCGGGGGACATCCGCCAAAGTCGGGGCGTTTGCCAGCACGCCAAGTCGCATCTGGATGGGCTTGGCCAGCTGCCCGAAAGCCTTTTTGAGCTCTGCCTCGGACTCCATCTGTCGACGGAGCTTTTTGCTCGAGAAGTCCAATTCCATGCCCGGGGTCCGCCCGTTACCTAGAAGGTAATAAACCACGAATCGTTACGCAATAGGTAACAGGACAATCCGACCGTTAAAAGGATGGACCACTCAAAGTTCCGGTGAATTTTGCCGATTTGGCCATTTTTTCTCGGAGGTCGTTCAAGCGCTTCCGCCGGCAGCTTCCATTCAGCGAGCGGCGATCGAAAAGACGAGATCGCCCGCGCGTTCGCCAGCTTGATCCATGCGCACCGGCGGCGCCGAACGACCCTTGCGGCAGGACCGGCATTTTAACGAGGCTTCCAGCTTCCAGATCGGCGTATCCCGTGGCCGGCGGATGGCATCGAGCGGCAGGCTAGCCCGGGTGTTGCAGCGTTTGCATTCGACCTCGAGCCAGCCTAGCTACTTTCCGGCGCAAAAATCGCGGCTCTGAAGGGCGGGGTCAACCACGCAGGCAACGAGAAGCCCCGCGGGGGCGGCGGGGCGATGAGAGGCCAAGATTGGCGCTGGAAGTGAACTACCTTTGGAGTGACTGTTCTTCCATCACGCGACCGATGCTCATGAGATTGTCAGCGACAACGCCGAGCCCGACCGACCGCTTCATCCCGGTGCTGCCTTTGTAGTGGCAGCGATCGAGCCCGTGCCGCCGGTTGGCCACGCTGATGCGTCCCTCGCATCCGGTCCGCCATTTCTGTCCGTTGCGGAACCAACGCTTCTTCTGCTCGCGCTTGCGCGCGACGCTTTTGATGGAGCGATTGGGGATGCAGACGCGTTTGACGCCGCTCGCCTTCGCCGCGGCTTCATTCCTGGCGGAATAGAACCCGGCGTCTGCTGCGACCAGACGTGGCGTGCGACCGAGCTTGGCTTGGTGGATTTCGATGGCCGGGATCAACAGGTCCGAATCACTCGGCCGCCGGTCGTAGACTTCGTAGTCGATCACGATCTGGTTTTCGGCTTCCTGCAGCTTGACCATCTTGGCGAACTCGTTGGGCTTGCCGGCCTTGCCCTTGCGAATGATCTCCGTCGAGGGCTCGAACACGCTGAAGAGCTTGTCCTCCGCCCGCGTGTTGCCGCGGAAGATGCGTTCCCGGGTTTGCTGCATCACCTGCCGTACGAGCGACATCATCGTTTCCAGCTCCTGCCGCAAGCCTTGCAGCGCCAGCCGCTTCAAGATGCCCCTGGCCCGTTTCACGCCGGTGGCGATCTCATGGGAGAAGCGCTTCGCTTGCCCCACCACACGGCTCGTCGAGTTCAACAGCCGCCGGTAGCCTTGCTTGAGCTTCTCGTGATTGAGCGGTCCTTTGGCACGTGCGGTTCGCGAGATATCGAGCAGGCGCAGTTTTACGCTTCGCGTTCGGTCGCGCAGTTTGGTTCCGGCCGTGCCGACGATCTTGGTGACCTTCTTCATGATGCGGATCAACACCCTTACCCCGTCGCCCAGCAACGTGCTGTCGGTCGGGTAATGGATGTTGGTCTCCACCACCGTCGTATCCACGCGCATTCTGCGTCCCTGCGTCACCCCTTTGCTGCGCGATTTGCACGATCCGTTCGTGGATCTGCCTGATTGTTTCCGGATCCACAGCCAGGCCCCAGCGCCCCATCGTCTTGGCGTCCGGCGTCTCGCCGCCGCCCACCCGGGTGAAGTCGCGATACACCAGATTGGCGCGCACTTCGCGTTCCAGCACGTGATAGCTCCAGGTGCGAACGTGCTTGAGGATCAACAATCGCAACATTACCTCGGCCGGCGCGCCCAGCCGACCACGACCACGACTCTTGGGATGTCGTCTCGCCAGCGCCTCGTACACCGCACCGACGATCTGTTCATCCGCCAGAACCCGGTCAGCATAGGTCATCCAGCCTTCGCGAAGATCGCTCACTTCCCCGGCGATCAAGCCGTCGCCGAAGCTCAGTTGCGCTCTGCTCATCTCAATCACGTTTCTTCCTCCCCCGCGGCAGCGCCGCATCAGGGCGCAGCAGGTGGTGATTGAGCTCGCAGATCGCCTCGATCGCGTCTTTCAGCTTCTGGTAGTTGTCCAGCCAACGGCGCACCTCGGCAACGCGCTCGCGCCGCACGCTGAACTGACGCACGCGTCCGCCCGCATAGCTTACCGTCAGGACATGCACCTGGTGCCCTTCGCCGCGCGCGCATTTCGGGCAGCCGCTCTTATGACGAACCGTGCGCTCCAGCAGCGAGCCACGCAGCAGTTCGCCGGTGACCGGTAGCTTGTCGACAAGCTTCTCACGCGTTTGAAGGGCTCGATCACGACTCATTCGCAAGAATGGATCAATGCTGCCGCTTCAAGTCAACGCCAATCCGTCCGACCTTGCAGTTTTCGCCACAGCGAGCGATTCTGGCAGCCGCACAAGGCCGCCGATTTTTGCGCCGGACAGTAGCTAGGGGAAGGCTTTCCCCTTTTTGGCGGTTCTGCAAAGTTAGCTATTCAAATGGGCCACTGTCGCGTGTTTCTATGGACGGTTGCCTTTCATGCGAGTGTCTGGAGAAAGTAATGGAAATCTACTGCAAGGGAACAGCTCGCATCAGGCACAATACGACCGCCGAAATCTACGAGATCGAAAGCGACGAGCTGGACTGGGATGCAGTGGGCAGCGACGAACGCCAGATGGGGCCGGAAATCCACTATGAGGCAGCCGTCGAGCATCCCAACCTAGGGGAGCTGACCTGGGGCCTTTGGGAGTATCCGGTCGGTCTCGAGAATTATCATGAGACAAACGCCGGGCCTCATGAGGTGATCGAGGATTTTGACTACGGCCTCGAGCATGGCGGACCCGAGCCTGATGAATGGGTCGATTACTCTGTCCCCGATAACCCCTTCTCGATCTTCATGAGCTCCTATCACCATACCGGCGATTTGCTCGCGGACCATGGAAGCGATAGCGGGGGCCACTTGGTCAATCGTATGATCTTTTCGCATCAGATCACTGCAATGGAAGCCTTTCTGGCCGACAAGTTGAAAAACGAGATCGAGGCTGATGCAGCTGCTTTTCAGCGCCTAATCGATCAGGATGATGATCTTGCGAAGGAGAAGTTCACGCTCGCCGAAATTGCGAAGGACCCGGCGCTCGTCGAGAGAAAAGTTCGGGAGCACCTTCGCTCGATCCAGTATCACAATCTCGCTAGGGTCGATGTTCTTTACAACATTGCGCTTGGCATTCGTATCCTGAGCCTGGCCAACGACAAACAGAGCCTCTTCAAGGCGGTGATGCTGCGCCATAACTGTGTCCACCGGAACGGGTTCGACAAGAACGGGAACGAGCTGAAGGTCTTCACCAAGGCGTTCGTTCAGGACACGGCCGATCTGGTCAAGAGCTTCGTCGAAAACATCGAGAACGCGGTGCGAGCGAGACCGGCGGGAACATCTTAGCGCATCATGCACCGGACAGATCGACCGGCCCAGGTAGCTGATGTCGATCCGGCCGACAATCCTGAAACACCTAGGCGCGCAACAGCCCGACCGTCCCGGGATTAAGTGCGGTCCGCACAGTGTCGAGCGGCTCGGCATCGACCGAGAATACAATGACTCACCGGCCCAGTGATGAATCTGGACTAGTGTTGCCGGCGGCAGCGCGCCGAGCAATGTCACTTTCGCCTCGGCATCGGCAAAGCCATCCAGGTGCGGTACTCGGACAGCATAAAGCCTTGCTGCAAAGTACGCCCACATCGCTTTGGTCTTTGCGGTCGGCCAATTCAGCTGCGCGCTCTATGCCGCAACGGCTTCCGAGTTGAGCCATCCTCGAAGTTCCTGACCCGTTTGGAAGGTGGCTGGGGTGGCAGCCTTCGATGTGATGGTCGCCGATGCAACGGCGCCGTGCCGTACGTACCAGCCCTCGAAGCGCAAAGACGGCTTGCTCGCGCGCGCCATCGAGCCTTCCATTTGCGAGACAGCCCCTCCCCTTTCCACGCGGCCGTTGCCGTAGTTCCACAAACCGAACACCGAGCTTATCCAGCCTCCCCCGTTCGTCGAACGGCACGCCCTCCAGCCGCGGCTGCCGAGTCGCCATAAGAGACTCGATTATCTCGTGCATGAGGCTGTGATGGGTCGGGCAACTAGCAGAATTCCTGTACTGGCTCCGTCAAGCCGTCATCGAATGAAACGACAAAGGATAAATATGATGCGCCCCGGTGACGCTTCCATACTGAAGACAAATAGCACAGGGGCACCGCGGACCGGGATCAAGGGCCAGGCGGGCCGCTGCGACCCAGATCTGGCGACGAGCCAGCCTCGCCCGTCCGAGCTGTTTCGACTCCTCTACCATTCTCGCCGCGATCATCGCGCGCTGACTTGGCGTCAGTATTTCAGTCAAGCGCGCGCGGTATTGCTCGTAGGTTTCGCCTTCGTGGACGGGCACTCGATTTCTCGCATGACGCTTCAGTATTTCGAACCACGGATTCATCCTTCCTCTCCTTGGAGGCGAAGCAAGCGCTCTTCTTCGGGTGCGATCCTGCGCAAAGCCGCTTCGGGAACGGATCTCAGCATCGAGATCGTCGATCACGGCTTTCGACATATTGAACCGATCAGGATGCTTGGCGGAGCGAGTTGGGAAGAGTTGAAAAGCAGATTCGAGGCATCATCACCGCATCAAAGATGGTATATATCAACCGTCGAACCCCCGCCGATCTTGCACTCGAATATGGCGGACATCTATCGGCAGCGCGTCTTGGCACTTTATGAAAGCCTGCAGAGCGAAGAGGAGAAAGCCGAGGCGGCGGAGGTGCTCCGTACCTTGGTCGATCAGGTGACGCTTGTGCCCGAAGCGGAACAACTCGCCATCGTGCTGCGGCGTGACCTGGCCGCGATCCTGCGATTTGTGGCGGGTAAGAAGAACCCGACTTCCTCTCGGAAGCCGGGGCTCGAGCTATGCGGGATTTTGGGTGACGAGGCGATCAGGCGGCGTGGTTTGCCGGCATGTGGATGACCTCGATGCCGTCGTTGAATCTGACACCTGCAATCACCTTCGGCAACTGATTTGTGCCTTTGAGCCGCCGCCAAGTCTTTGATGCGGCGATAACCAGCTTCAACACCATCAGCCTGGCGGTCGTTGACGACAGTGATCCTTTCGTCCGCACGGTCCTGTGCCGCACGGTCGCGAACACGCTTTCAATGGATTGGTAACCGGTATGAGATTTCTCGGTGCCAAGGTTCCGCTGCGGTGTTCTACATCGTGGCGTATGGTGCGACCATCGGGACAGAGGCACCGGGAGCACGAAGTGCGGGCAGGCCGATACACACGATGAGCCGAGAGCTCGTGTTAGTAGCTGGCCGCCTCTGCGACTCGCCCGGTTGCGCCGTGAGCGCGAATCCGTAGTTGTCGTGTCGCCCGCCGCTCCCGCTATAACCAACAGAAGGGAGGACGCGCCGATGCGACGCGTGATTGGTATTGATGTTCACCGAACCTTCGGCGAGGTGGTAATCTGGGAAGACGGCATCCTTCGACATGCCGGTCGGGTCGACATGACCCGGACCGCCCTTGAAGGGATGGGCAAGAGTCTGCGGTCGACCGATGAAGTGGTGATCGAGGCGACCGGCAACAGCATTGCGGTCTCGCGAGTGCTGGCGCCATTCGTGGCGCGGGTGATTATCGCCAATCCGTTGCAGGTGAAGGCGATCGCCCAGGCTCACGTCAAGACCGACAAGATCGATGCCGGCACGCTCGCCAGCCTCCAGGCAGCGGGCTACCTGCCGCAGATCTGGACGCCTGATGCGGCGACCGAACGCAAGCGCGCTGGTGGCGCGGCGCTACCAGCGTCGTGCGGCATCGCACGCGGCTCAAGAACGAGGTGCATTCGATCCTGCACGCACACCTGATCCCGAAGTGCCCACATGCCGATCTTTTCAACGCCCGCGGCCGGGCGTGGCTGGCCGCTCAACAGTTGCCGGACGATGAGCGCGCAGCGATCGACCGGCACGTTCGTGAGCTTGACCGGCTGGCGGAAGACCTGGCCCTGCTCGACCGCGAGATCGCGCAGGACGCCATCGACGATCCCGCGGTCAACAGATTGATGACGATCACCGGCGTGAATCTGGCAGTCGCCGCCGGGATCGTGGCGGCGATCGGGGACATCAGCCGGTTCAACAGCCCGCAGAAGCTGGTGAGCTATTTCGGGCTGAACCCGCCGGTGCGGCAGTCGGGACTGGGAGTCGCCCATCACGGTCGCATCAGCAAGATCGGCCGTTCTCACGCGCGCGCCATGCTGGTCGAGGCGGCCTGGGCCGCGGCCAAGGCGCCCGGTCCACTGCATGCGTTTTTCGTGCGCATCCGCGCCCGGCGCGGCCACAGATCGCCGCGGTGGCCGTGGCTCGCAAGCTCACTGTGCTCTGCTGGCATTTGTTGACGAGGGGCGAAGATTACCTGTGGGCGCGCCCAGCGCTGGTCGCCAACAAGAATCGCGCGATGCAACTTCAAGCCGGACATCCGCAACAGAAAGGCAACCGGCGTGGACCAGCCTATGCCTACAACATCAAGTCGCTGCGCGACCGCGAGATGTTGATTGCCGCCCAGGCAGAGCAAAGCTACGAACGGTTCGTGTCACAATGGAAACCGCGGCGGCCAAAATCCGGCGCGCGGGCGCCTCAGCTCGGCAGGACAAAATAGGCAGTCCGGTGACGCTTGCAGCCGATGCGTCACGCTTCGCCACGAGGTCGCCCGCGCCCGACAACCATAATCGCCACTGACGGCAAGTGCCAGCCAGGAATGCAATCCCGTTCCACGCCAGCATGCCGCCGTGCTCGGGCCGGTCAAGGCCAAGCCTTGCGGTGGCCGCAAACGCGGCCAGCCTTGACCGCCCCTGCGCGCGGCGGCTGAGTGATCGGTGGCCGGGACGGAAGAATGACCCGCAGCGCGACCGAACAAAAGAATGGACTTACAGCGGTTTCCGCAATCGTCGTCTCGGTCTTGAAGAAATCGCTTGTTCATCTCATCAAGTTATGAGGGCTTAAACGGCGAAAGAGGCCCCCTATGCGGGAGCCTCTTTCAAAGATCTTTAGACTCAGGTAGCGGCCCAACGGCAAATGTCGCAACGCGCCATCACTCCCGGAGTGGTCAGGTTTATCGCTAACTCGTGCCCCCCTGTCAAGTTCCTTAAAAAATAGTCGGTCGCAGTCTAAATGCCAGATATCTCTTACGAATTTTTAACGAAGTTCTTTACCGACTATTTGCCGTTCTCCCCAACGCCCAGCCAGGTTGAGGATTTTCAGTCTCATTTGACCCTTGTAAGTCCCTACCTACTTGAGGCCTCCCTGATCGAAGTCAAGGAGGGAACCAAGGGTGAAATACTCAAATACCTCCCGAATGATTGGCGACCGGCGATCTTCTCCGTATATAACCGCAAAGTGGCTGAACACGCCCAGCTGTTCCCGGTCTTTCACTCTTTCGAGAACGCTTTGCGCTCAACTGTCGCAGTGACCTTAGAGCAGCACTACAAGCATCCACGGTGGTGGCGCGCCATTTACGAGGAGCTAAAGAAGGGCGGGAGAGCCAAGAATATTGCCCAGATCGGCGGCGTTCCACTAACCCGCCATGCGGCCTTTAGAATCGGCACGGTCATCTTGGACATTGAGGGCAAGCAGTTCCCCAATGGGCCGATTGATGCAATGGCGAACGGCTACGAGTTTATGCACGATTGTCATTTGGCCCACATACGGCAGCTTGTTGAGGAACACTGGGCGGTATTCTCCCCAAAATTCCAACCGCTAAGTGCAGCCGACTTCACCGCCAAATTTGAGAAGGTGCGGGAGGCGCGGAATGCGGTTTATCACCACCGATCACTATCCGGCATGTCGGACGTTGTGGCGGCCGCCGAAGAGCTTTTGGACAAGCTCAATTTCTGCCTGAAATTCGTTCACGGCAAAGTCGCAGACTGCGAGCCGACAAAACTTGCCTTTTCGGTCGAAGCCGAGAAGAGGCACCGCACTTGGGTGGTCTAATTTCCAACTGAGACACCACCTCCGAAGATCCCGAGAGCTGACACGACTAACCGCGCCGCCTTGTTGTCCTGGCGTGGACGATCAGTTGGTGTCATCAAAAGAAATACTCGGGCGCCAGCCATTTGTGTGGGACGCCGGTCGTCAGACCGCCATCGATGACGATCTCGGAACCGGTAAGATAACTGGACTCGTCGCTGAGCAGGAACAAGACTGCCTGCGACACTTCCTGCGGCCGGCCTGCCCGTCCCAGCGGAATGGGGAAAATGGAGGGATCGAAGCTCTCGGTCATCGGCGTGGTGATGAAGCCGGGATGGATCGAGTTGACGCGGACGCCCGAGGCCGCGGCCTCGAGCGCAGCAGACTTGGTTATGCCCCGCACGCCGAACTTGGAAGCAACATAGGCATGAAGCCCGGCAGTGCCCCGCAGCCCCTCGACGGACGAGATGTTGACAATCGAACCTCCGCCCCCGCGCCGGATTGCCGGCAGGGCCGCCTGCATTCCAAGGAACGCACCGGTTAAATTGACGGCAATAACCTTGTTCCACTGATCGAGCGGGAACTGCTCGATCGAGGCCATGCTGGCGATACCAGCATTGTTAACCAGCCCATGCAACGCGCCGAAGCGGCTCTCGGCGGTCGCGACCGCCCTAGCCCACTCCTCCGGCTGGGTGACGTCCTGACGCACATAGACGGCGGAAGTGCCCAGTTCAGCCGCGAGAGCCTCTCCTTCTGTATGAAGAATATCAGTGATTACGACCTTGGCGCCTTCAGCGACAAGCAGGCGCGCATGAGCTGCACCCATGCCGCGAGCTCCGCCGGTTACCAGAATGACCTTTTCGTTCACACGTCCCATGACATGTTCCTTGCTTCGCTCCGTTGATCAGTGGCGGTGCAGCGGGGCGATCAGCTCGAGCCCATCTTTCTCGCGTAGACCCAAACTGGACACCTTGACGATCTCGCCGCCCGAAAGCTGGCGCGCCTTTTCATTCCAGAAGAACTCTTCATGGTCCTCCATCAGTTCTTCCTACGCCGACTTGGCCGGATGCCTGCTCTAGCGAAATGGAGGTCAGCAGTTCGTAGGTGCAAGTGGAATTCTCCTCGAACATGCGCCCCGCCGCGCATGACCTAGCCATCCTTCGCCATGGGCATGGCTGCTGTCACCGAACTGCTCCGTCTTCTCGAAGGACGACATTCTCGCCCGATAGTCCCGCCCTTCTTGATGAGATAGGCTGCTGCCGCCTACCGGCGCCGGTTCCCACTAAACCGGCGTTCGCGGCGCCGCCTGCTGCGTTGGATCAGGCTTTGACGAGGCGAGAGCAACGCACATGAGGTTCTCCCGCGTGCAGCGGCGGGAAGATCCAGGTCTTTCTAATCAGCGCGCCAATGATGGCGCGCAGAAAAGCTAGGACATCTGATTGCAAGGCAAAGCTCCCGCGACCGTTCCGTGCGCCGGGCACGTCACCAGCTACCGCAATCGATACGGTCTCTCCGCACAAGCAGGGCGCGGAGACATGGATCTGCCGTGAGATCGTCTCAATAAAAGGGCGATCACACTACGCCTGCCGTGCAGCTCTCATCCGAACTTGAACAACACACCGTATCCGCCGCGCGGATAGCTCCATTCGATGTCGCCGGTGGGCTCGCCGATGACCCGGCAGGTGCCGCACTCGATGCAGCCGTCGACGGTGACCTCGACCTGCCCCTTGTCGTTGAGCTCATAGCAGCGCGCCGGGCAGACCTTTAAAAGTGCAAGCAGCTGCGGGGATGGCTTCGTGTGTGCGCGCACTTTGATGTGGGGACGACCGACGTCGACGAGATAGCGGTTGTAGAACAGCTTGTCCTCGACGCGCACTGATGTCTCAACATTCATATTTCAGCTTCCTTGGCTTCGATTATGGCTGGTTAGCGCCAGGCACGGGCGAGGCGGAATGCATCGCCAAATAGACCGCTCCAGGACCGCGCATTGACAAAGGATTTCAATGTCACCTTCTCTTTCTCAGCCTTCGGCGTACCGTCGACGCGTACATAGTTCTGCATCGCCCTGGAGACGAGCTGCGGATAGGTGAGAAAGAAGTTTTGCGAGTTGGTATGCATCAGCATCGGCATATCCTTGTGCTTCTTGAGATCCTTAATCACGAAGGAGTCGTCCAGCATCTTCTTGTAGACTGACAGATTTGCCGCGGTCATGGGATGGCTGCGCGATTTCACCTGGACGATCGCTTCCGCCGCGATGCGGCCCGAAGTCATCGCGAGGTTAGAGCCCTCGCGATGAATGGCGTTGTTGAGCTGCGCCGCATCGCCCACCACTACCCAGCCATCGCCATAGAGCTGCGGGATCGCCTTGTAGCCGCCTTCAGGAATGAGGTGCGCGGAGTATTCCTTGACCTCCGAGCCCTCGATCAGGGGCGCCACGGACGGGTGACGCTTGAAGCGGTCGAGCAGCCCATATGGCGTCTCTCCGGTGCGCTGAAAGTCGGCGACGATACAGCCGATGCCGATCGAGATGCACTCCTTATTGGCATAGATGAAGCCCATTCCGGTCATGCCACTGGAAATGGTGCCGGCCGCTTCGACAACGACGCCTTCGTCGCCCTTGAGATTGAAGTGGGCCTCGATGGTTTCACGCGGCAAAAAGTGCATTTCCTTAACTGCGAGTGCCACCTTGTCGGGCTTGGGCCGCTCGCGCAGGCGCGCACGCGTACCGAGAAGGCCATTCACGCCTTCGGCCAGCACCACGACATCTGCGTGGATTTCGCCGTCGCGGCGATCCGTACGAACACCGATGACTTTCCCATGGGCGTCCCGCGCGAGCTCAGTGACGGTGGTCTCGCACAGCACGGTCGCGCCGGCCTCGCGCACTTTCGAGGAGAACCATTTGTCGAACTGCGCGCGGATGATCGTGTACCGGTTCGGCCGCTCCTCGTTGAAGTCTTCGGAGCGGTAGTGCACGCCGAGATGGGAGCGATCGTCCATTATCCAGAACCGTTGCTCGACGAGATGACGTTCGAGCGGCGCGTCATCGCGGAAGTCCGGGATCAGCTTTTCGAGCATGTCGGCATAGAGGATTGCGCCCTGAACATTCTTCGATCCGGCATATTCACCGCGCTCGAGCTGCAGCACCTTCATGCCGCGTTGAGCCATGGCCAGAGCCGCCGCGTTGCCCGACATGCCGGCGCCGACCACGATTGCATCGAACTTCTCCTCGATCACAACAACCTCCTCTAGCTCGCGATCCGGTCGCGCGAATGCGGTGAAAGCCGTGCACGAAATGCGGCCGTCAGCGCTGGTAACAGGTGCATAGCGTCGTTGACGACGCCGATATGGGCAAAGTCAAAGATTGGCGCGTTCTTATCGGTATTGATGGCGACGATTAGATCGGCGCCCTCCACGCCGACCCGATGCTGGATCGCGCCGGAAATGCCTGCGGCGATATAGAGCTTTGGCCGGATGGTCTTGCCCGTCTGGCCGATCTGCCGGTCCGAGGTGACCCAGCCCTTTTGTACCAGCGGACGCGAACAGCCATATTCGGCGCCGAGCACGGCGGCGAGCTGCCGTACCAGCTGGAAACTCTCAGGCGAGCCCAATCCCAGCCCGCCGGCGACGACAACGTCGGCATAGGCGAGATTGGATTTGGCCGAATCACGGTCCGGCACAAAGGACAGCACCTTGGTGACGATGTCTTCTTCGAGCAGGCGGAGCGGATGCATGATAATGCGGGCGGCATCGCGCGCGACACGCTCTGGCATCGGCATCACGCGCGGGCGGACGGTTGCCATCTGCGGCCGGTAATTCAAGGTGTAGATCGTGCAAAGCAGCGATCCGCCAAAGGTCGGACGCGTGGCCGCAAGCGAACCATCCGCGTCGACGTCGAGCTCCGTGCAGTCGGCGGTGAGACCCGTCAGTAGCGTAGTAGCTACCGAGCCTGCAAGATCGCGACCGAGCGTGGTGGCGCCCAACAGCAGGATCTCTGGCTTGTAGGTGTTGACGAGATCGGTCAGCGCCTTGGTGTAGGACTCGTTACGATACTCCGACAGCACATTCTCGGTCACGAGATAGGTTAGGTCTGCGCCGTAGCAGAAGGATTCGAGCGCGGCGTTGCGCGTGGTCTCGGCCTCCGGGCCGATGACGACCGCGGCGAGATCAACCTTCAGCTTGTCGGCAAGCTTGCGGCCCGCACCCATGAGTTCCCAGGAGACGGGATGCACCTGGCCGCGCTCCTGCTCGACGAAGACCCAGATGTGCTTGTAGGCCTTAAAGTGCTCGGGCAATTCTTTTTTGATTCCTGCGCGGCCGCCCGCGGCCGGCGTAGGAGCTTTGGTGATGTTGCTCATAGCGTTGAATTCCCCTCAGAACCTGCGCGCCTGCGCCACAAGATCGGTCTCTAGCTTGGGTTGACCCTTCAAGATGGCTTTCATCAGCACCTCCGTCGGCTGCTTGGCGGCTTCCACCAGCCCCGCGCTCTCGGCGCGTGGCGACGGCGCAAAGGCGCGCTTGACGATGGTCGGCGAGCCGGGCACGACGCATTTCGAGACTCCTCGACGCCGGCCTCCTGCGCGCTCCATTTTACAACCGGCCCTAGCGCCGCGCGCAGGGCGGCGGTCATCACGGCGCTGCAAATCTGGCTGGTTGCTTCCGCCATGGCTGACCAGGCAGGGCAGCTTTGTGCGCAACATCTGCACGCCGCGTTCGGCACGGCGCTCCGCGTCCACCGTGGTGAGCGCGGCGATCTCGCCGCCGAACTTGTCACGCGATTGGAGCGCGGCCTCGAGCGCGAACAAGGCGTATCGGTTGATGATGCTCGCCCCCCTGACGCACGATGGCGTTGGTCACGGGATAGACCGCGAATCTGCACGGAATCGGGAACCTGCTTGGTGCAAACGATACTGTGCATGCCTTCTCCAGAAGTAGCGGAACGCGAGTTATCCATTGGCGGCCATCTCACGGTCAATCCCAGCGTCAATGGCGTCAAAGACAACTTCGAACGGCATTAACGCGAGCGTGACCCATAAGATGATGCCGGCGCGAGCGGCGAGCAGTAACGGCAACATGATTGGTCTTGCTCCAAATCTCATCTCGGAGGGCAACAATTCTGTGTAGTCGGCACCAATGACGGACTTGGCCAGAGAACAGCAAGTGCCGTACCAGTTGGGGCCATCAAAAATTAGACGTCCATTCAATGACTTGAGAAATTAAAGACTGGCCGTTAACGTCGCCGACAGTACAATTCCGACATACGTCGCGAATGCGACAGCGCCGCTTCGCGCATTGCTGTACAGAGTTGATCTGGATGAAGAGGAATATGGCACAACGCGCCGCGCCGACATGGCTTGAGGCAGATCTGAACTGATGTGTGAGGCTATTTTAGCGAGCTCAACGGCACGAAGGCCGCCGGTTTCTTGGGCTCCGCGACCGCATCCTTCAAGACCTTGAACACCCGCTGGTCCATCGGCGAGGACACCACGAAGTCGGCATAAGCCTGCTCCAGCACCGCCTTGCACCGCGACGTGACCTCGGCCTCCGCGCCATCTTCGAATACTTCCTTGGCGAGATATTGTCCCATGCGCTTTAAGATATGCAGGCGCGCGACGTTGACGATCTTGGGGTCGTAATCGACGCCAAGCAGCGCAAAAAAATCTTCGGCCGAGGAGGCCTTGTTGAGTCGATCCAGGATGCCGACTGCCGCCTGTGTGTTGCTCATCGAAAAATCTCCTTTGGGTTAGGTCGACCGGCCTGTGGTCGGGACCCGGCACCGGCTGGTCATCTCCTTGCGACGCTGCTTCGCGCAGGCGGCGCTGCATATGGCCTCCCAAGGCCTATGTCTTCGCGGATCAGCGAGGGCTTGCGCGGCACGCCGGCGGTTTCGACGTGATCGGCGGTAATGCCGACCATGGCTGCCTAACGCACCATTGGTCAACGAGCGCTCGCAGACGTCGCGCCAGATCGCCACCACCGTCTCGCACGCGACCGGCCGCTTGTGCTCGATGGCATGTTTTCCCACCCGCGACAGAATCTGTCTTGCGTCCTCGGCGCTGGCGGCGAGCTGCAATTCGTCAAGTAGGGTGGTGATCGACGACAGCCCGGAATGCTTGCCGATCACAATACGGTTGGATCGACCGAGCAAATTGGGGTCGAGCGACTGATACGTGCGTTGATCCTTCATTAGGCCATCGACATGAATGCCGGATTCGTGGGTGAATACATGCTCACCGACAATCGCCTTGTTCAGAGGAACCGTGCGTGCAGCCGCGGCTGCCACCAACGCGGCGACATTCTCGAGTTCCGGCAGCACGATGCCGGTGTCACGCCCGTAGAGCTGTTTGAGCGCGACCGCGACTTCTTCCATCGGCGCATTGCCCGCCCGCTCGCCGAGCCCGATGACGGTCACCGAGGCGTGGCTCGCGCCACCCTTGATGGCGGCGAGCGTATTGGCGGCCGCAAGCCCGAGATCGTCATGGCCGTGAAATTCGAGCTCGAGACCGGTGATCGCGCGCAAACGAGCCATCAGCGCATAGGTGGAGTCCGGATCGAGCACACTGAGCGTATCGGCAATACGAAAGCGCCGTGCGCCGGCGGCTTTTGCGGTGGCGATCAGCTTGATGAGAAAATCGACGTCAGCGCGGGAGGAGTCCTCGCCGGCGACGGCAACCTCAAGCCTACGCTCGCGCGCATAACTGACCACCCGCCTCACCTGCTCCAGCGCTAGTTCGCAGTTATCGCCAAGCTTGGCGGCAATCTGCACGCCAGAAGCCGGAATCGAGACATTGACCATCGGCACCTTGGCCTCGATTGCCGCATCGACATCGGCTTCACGCATCAGGCACCAGCCGATGGTGGTGAGCGGGAGACCGGCATCAACGATGGCGCGGATGGCGGCGATCTCCTCACTGCCCATCGCGGGCGTCCCCGCTTCGATCTCGGTGACTCCGGCCCGCGCCAGCGGCTGCGCGATCGCCACCTTTTCGTCGGTGGTGAAGGCAACGCCAGGCGCTTGTTCGCCGTCGCGCAGCGTCGTGTCGTTGAGCACGATCGGACTTCCCCATGCCGTCTCGGACCATGACTGTTTGGCAGAGGCGGCGGCGATCATGGGAGGCTCCTTGTTGGCTTTGGCAAAGCAAGGCTTGAGCAATGCGCATGCCACGCCGGCACCCGCCACAAGCCGTTGGACAAGCGCACATTTTTCGGCACCAGCCGGATTGTCGCAAACGCGACAGTGGCGAAGTCGACGCGTCCGCTTACGTCACGGCGCGATGGGATGGCATCAACTCCGCTTGCGGCTCAGATGGATGATCAGATCGACGCAGGAGACTTCGTGGTCTGGCAGCGGCTCGGGCACATTCACAAGCAGGAGATCCGCATCGGGAATATCGAGCAGGATATCCTCGCCGGGCAGATAATAATGCGGATGCGGCGAGGTGTTGGTGTCGTACAACGATCGCGACCCATCAAGACAGATCCGGCGCAACAGGCCGGCTTGCGTGAACTGGTTCAAAGTGTTGTAGACGGTAGACGATGAGATCGGAAACCCGGTCTCGCGCGCCTCGGCAAATAGCATCTCTGCGGTGACATGCTGGGCGCCTCTGGCAAACAACAGCTCGCTTAAGATCAGGCGCCGGCGCGTCGGTCGCAGCCCGGCCTTGAGCAACACATCCTTCCAGCCGGCGTCGGGACATTGCCCGCTGAGAGGGGCGGAGGCCGGTTCCACCTGCACCTCGTGGAAGCTCGCGCGATCCCCGGCGTCCGGAAGTCTGGCCAACGGACGATCCATCCGATGTCGCTCACATTGGCCAGGTGCCGGCCGCAACCGGGACAGCCGCCTGCAGCAGAACCTCGCGCCGGCGCTCGGCCATCCGGCTCTCGCCGCTTTCATCGCCGAAGCAGAGGTTGAAGTCGTTGCATTGCGTGCACACCGGCGTCGTGCACATGACAAGGCCGTCGTCCTCGCACAGCGTGCGATAGAAGAAGCGCTTCCAGCGCATATTATTGGTATTGCGCGCGGCTAGCGGCGCGAAATGGCGGCCTAGCAGCCGGGATAGTTCGCCACGACCGCGCAATCCGAGATCTTCCCACAAGTGATTTGGCTCGATCGCGCGACGCGCGATCATCCCAGCTAACCAGTTGCCGATGTCCCCTTCGGTCGAGCGTTGCGCGAGCAGGAGATCACGCAACATTGCGGCCTCGTCGCTCTCATTGCGCTTGAAACGCAAGAGCAACTCCTCCGCGTCTATCCGGATCGACGGGAAGTACTGCTCCAGCAACGCGGCCAGCTCATGGCTGGACAGACCGACCTTCTCGGAAACCAGACCACCATCCATCGTGGCGGCCGCTAGAATAGACGCCAGCACGTGGCGATCGAAATTGCTGTCACTGGTTATGTCGGCATCTACGGGGTCCGCCCCAGTGAGCAGGCGGTAGGTCGCAATTCCCCTATGCCGCTCACCGTTCGCTTCAGTCGCTCTGGCAGCCATAAGCGGAAACAATTGCGCTTCGAACATGGGTTGCCGATCTTTCCACAGTGATCAAGTATGCTTCGCTGCATCGTGATGCTGGTCACGACATTTTTCGCCGGAACGCCGACCTCCTTATTGAGCATTGGGAAGGCCGGCCTCCGTCGGTGTGTCCTTTACCCGGCTGCGAGTTCGGCTGCGGTCTTGCCGATGATGGTCTCGTCAACCGCCTCCATGATGCCGTGCTCCATCAGCATGTCCTCGAGCTCATCCATGGAGATCGGGGTCGGGATGATGCCCTTGCCGCCATTGTTGTGGATCTTGGTCGCGAGATTGCGATAGTGATCGGCCTGCTGGGATTTCGGCGCATACTCCAGCACGGTCATGCGGCGCAGCTCCGCATGCTGCACGACGTTGTCGCGCGGCACGAAATAGATCAGCTGGGTGCCGAGCTTCTTGGCCATCGCCTCCGCCAGTTCCAGTTCCTTGTCGGTCTGCCGCTCGTTACAGATCAGGCCGCCGAGCCGCACGCCGCCAGAGTTGGCATATTTCAGAATGCCCTTGGAAATGTTGTTGGCGGCATACATTGCCATCATCTCGCCAGACATAACGATGTAGATCTCCTGCGCCTTATTCTCGCGGATCGGCATCGCAAAACCGCCGCAGACGACGTCGCCGAGCACATCGTAGGAGACGTAGTCGATGTTCTCATAGGCGCCGTTCTCTTCCAGGAAGTTGATCGAGGTGATGACGCCGCGGCCGGCGCAGCCGACGCCCGGCTCCGGACCACCCGACTCGACGCAGCGGATGTCCTGATAGCCGATCTTCATCACGTCCTCGAGTTCCAGGTCCTCGACGCTGCCGGCATTCGCCGCCAAGCTCAAAATCGTGTCCTGCGCCTTGGCGTGCAGAATCAGGCGGGTCGAGTCCGCCTTGGGATCGCAGCCCACGATCAGGATCTTGTGGCCCATCTCGGCCAGCGCCGCCAACGTGTTCTGCGAGGTGGTCGACTTGCCGATACCGCCCTTGCCGTAGAACGCGATTTGTCTCAGTGAAGCCATGTTGCTCTCCATCAACCAATTTGCCAAAGATTGCGCGCTGCCTCGCGCGCGAGCTTGTTTCTCGCTCAGAAACGAGGCACACGGGTTCAAGGGAAGGAGAGCAGCGCTCGTCTTGCGCGTCTGCGTGCACTCAGCCCTTAGTCAGTGTTGCTGCATCCTGATAGCAACCGCCGTGCCAACCCTGTCCACGCTCTCTAAGTTTCTGATTACACTTTGAAAAATTCGGGAGCCGGTGGATGAAACCAGGTGTTTTGAACGTGACAGGATTCGTGCCGCTGTCAGAAGCCGGACAAGGATCGCTAGCATCAAAACGGGAAAACGCCGGCTTAGCGCGAGCCATTTCAATGCATTCATGCACGGAACAGAAATTGCTAACGCTCTTGCAAGCCGCTTTGTCGGAGCGGATTTTCAGGAGAGCAACAGTGCAGATTGGTGTCGAAACGTCGAAAGCAGTGGACCTGCGACGGGTGTTCGTGGTCGACGATAACGAGATCACCCGCGCGGCATTGCAATTCATGCTGCATGATGAGATCGAGACGCATGAGCTTGCAACGCCAGAAGAGGCCTTTGCCAGGGGCATCGATTGGTTAAAACCGCATGTGGTGTTGCTCGGAGCCTCTTATTTAAGCAAGAGGGGCCGGCGTGATCGGCGAATTGGCGGCCCATTTTCCCGACGCTCAGATCCTGATCATCGCGACAAATCCGACGAGGCCGACGCGGTCGAAGCCGTCAAGGCCGGCGCACACGGCGTTCTGGTCAAGCCGCTGACCTTGGAAACCATTCGCAAGAAGGCCGATACCATTCTCGAACGCGGCGGCGTCACGCCGGTCGTGCAGCTCAGTGTGCTCAAATAGGCCCGCGCCATGACGACGATCATTTTCTATCACAAACCCGGCTGCGCCACCAACGCGCGCCAGATGCAGGCGCTGAAGGCCGCGGGCCACCACGTGATTGCCAAGGATATCTTGAAGGAGCCGTGGCGTGCGGAGGAACTGCGCCGCTTGTTCGGCAATACGCCGGTCGCATCCTGGTTCAACCGCGCCGCGCGGCGTATTAAGTCAGGCGAAATTAATCCCGAAACAAGCGACGCGGCGAGCGCACTCGCGCTGATGCTGAGTGATCCGCTCCTGATAAGGCGCCCGCTGATCAACGCCGATGGCGCAAGATGCGCCGGATTCGATCATGGGCCCGTGCTGTCGCTGGTTGGGCGGAGCATGCAAGATGATGTCGAGCGATGCTCGCGCGAGGAAACCGGGGGACACTGCTCGAGCGGGTGAGCTGCAGAGCGCGTAGTTCCACCGAGAGGGAAAGGAGCGAAGTTTCCTCCGCTCCCCATTCTTGACGGGCGCGAGGAGCAAAGCTCGCTGAAGGCTGTCGGGGCTCTACACGCGCGTACATTTGGAATATTCAACGGCACTTCGGGGTCCCACTTTCGGTCCACCAGATGGTCTTGCCCCTGAAACGAGCGGGTCTCATGACGCGGCAGCCCGGCTCGCCGCGCAGCAACGAAATGCTGGTCGCTCCTGAGCAGCTATCCCTCTTGGAAATGCCAAACCGACCAGTCAAGACTTCTGTGTTGAGGTACCAGTCTAGCATGCTTTGAAAAAGGCGCTCGCCGCCTACCGGCGAGCGGGATTCATTGCCTCCGATGAGATACGGAGATCGTGCGTGCGCGGCGGCGACAATCAACTGGCGAGCTGTTCAGCTACGTTGACCTGGAGGCGCGGGTGCGGCGTGATCACGCGCTGCGATCATCCATCGGGAGCGAGGCGCTGTCGGCGCTATAGCGCGAGCTTGCGTCGCTCTATTCGCCGATTGGGCGGTCGTTAATCCCGCCGGAGAAGCTGCTGCGGGCGATGCTGTTGCAGGCGTCTGATAGGTGTCCTATTCCCCCCTGCGAGGTGCTCAACTAGCACAGCACAGCATTCTGCGGTGGAGAAATGCGCGCATCGGCCTGCGCCTTTCTGCTCGATAGCCTCCGCACGCAATGTGATACGAACGCCTTCGGCCTTATCGGAATGAGATCGGCGCGTCCCGTGATCGGCGATAAATTCCAGCACTGCAGCGCCAATCTCGGCAACTCGGCCGGCCACCTCAAGCCGCCGAGCGCGACGGCCTCTGATCGCCGCCATGAGTTCGAGAATCTGTTTCAGCGGGATCGCTTCGCCACCGAGCATGAGCGATGTCCAGCCCGTCCGCGCCCCACGGCAACGATGAGACCTTCGGCAACGTCGCGCATATCGGTTCACGACGAACTCAAAGGGCCTTGCGGACGCTCGTCGATGATGACGGCCAGATCGCGCCGAAATCCGAGCACGATAAACAATTTCGCCATTAAAAACATCGGTCCGAGCAACAGATGGATCGGATTGTCGACCAGTGCCGGTCGGCGACGTTCGAACACCTGGTGCCCAATAACCTGCGATGCACTGCCAATCACAATCAGGATAGCGGTAAGCGACCACATTCCGACAGTATTTGCCTGAACCACGAAAATGGCGGCGGCTGAAAGCAATACGATCGCAGCCCCAAGGATCGCGGCTCCAAGCGCGAAGTCAAGCAGGAACCAATAGATGAGCACCGGTATGGTAGCGATGGCCGCCACACTGGTTTGGATCCCGAACGCGGCGATGGACCATTGGCTGAGCGGAAGAACGGCAGCCATGAACAGGAACACGATACCGAAGACATGCATGGCGCAATTCCAAGGGGCGCGATGATACTCAACATAGTCGGCAAGCTGCCGCCGAAAAAATGAACTCATGCGGCACTCGGTTCGCCTGTTGTATCGGCAGGCGTGGCAAAGCTCATCAAGCGCATCTGCTAGGAGCCTGTCTGAGTAGTGACTGGTCAAGAGGGAGCGAGTCTGATTCCTTG
>NZ_JAGWDK010000051.1 GCF_018398875.1 Bradyrhizobium sp. sGM-13
GGCCAAATCGCAGGAGAATCATATCATTGATGGTGTTTTCACACAGCCTGGACCCGAAACAGACTTCAGGTCAGATTTCCGGTGCGCTACGCAGTGTGTCCACGATTTCCGTAGCAGCGGCCTTGAGATCGCCCAGACAATCCCTGACCATGTCTTCGACACTGCGGGCGGATTTTGGCCAGATCACGTTGATCACGCCATGGACCCGCCCACGGTCGAGGAGCGGAACGGCGATTCCGGCCAACCCATCTGGCAATTGCGCGCCATAAGGTCCGCCGACGAATGCCTGATCACGCAAGCCATAACCTCTCTTCCGGGTCTCGGATAGAATCTCATCAATACGCTTTTGGTCTCGCGCCAGCCAGTTTTCCGGCTTATCCGACTTGCGAAGCAAATTGATCACCTTCTGACGTTCGGCTTCGGGACAATAGGCCAGGTAAGCCCGTCCAACGGCAGACAACAACCAGTTCACTGGCATGCCCACTCTGTCCTTGCTGTAGTAGATCATGAAGGGACTTTGGGTCCGGCTCGTCTCCCGGTTCTCCATGTGGTCGCCCGCGGGGACCATCAGGTCCGATGGCCAGGACACCTTCTGACATAGCTTATCGAGCACCGGCGCCGCCGCCTCGGCGACGCGATCGTAGCGGTCGCGCTTCCGCCCGAGCCGGGTTAGACCGGTGCTGAGGCGATAGCGCCCATCAGCTAACCGCCGCGAAACCATGCCGGACTGTTCGAGCGTGTGCAGAATTCGCAGCAATGTCGGCTTCGGAATTCGGGTAAGGCGATAAACATCCTGCAGCGAGGAAATCGGCGTCGCGTTCAGCGCTTTGAGCACATCAAGGCCGCGCTCAATGCTCCTGATCGTCTTCGTCATGAAGCGAATCCCTCTCGGCAGACGCTGAATTGGCAGTTGCAACCCGAGGTTAGCGCGAATCTATCGTTCCACGTAGTGAAATCAGCGGTTTCACTACGTGAAATGAGTGCGTTTTTTGGTTCTCGACAGCGCGATCGGGCCGCATTGTCGGGAACGAAGTACAAGAAGACGCGCAAGTGCATGCCAAACTCCATACCGAACACGGAGGATGAGGACATGTTGGCCCTGGACACCGCAGACGCTATCAGCTTCGCGTTCGGATTATTCAACCTGCTTCGGCTGGTCTCTTACATTCCTCAGATCGCTGCGGTCGCACGTGATCATCAGGGTGCCCGCACCATCTCGCTGACGTGCTGGACAGTGTGGATCGGTGCGAACGCAGCGACCGCGCTTTATTCCTGGATCAAGCTCGCAAACTTCGGGCTCGCATCCGTAAGCGCCTTCAATACGATCTGTTGCTTGCTGGTTTTCTTCGTCGCTGGCTACAAGCGCTTCATCTTTACACGGTCCCGGATCGTTCGGCGGCTGGTCCCCTTGAAGAGGTTGCCGGCAGCCGTGAGTGTTTCCTGCAACTGAGCAGATTTTAACTCAACCTGAACAAGGAGGACGCAATGAACGTGGTTCGAAAATTTCGGGCAGTGATGCTCACGATGCTCCCGTTGACAGCAGGAACCTTTGCCAACATTGATCGGGCCGCTGCCCAGCCTTTTCCCTCCAGGACCATCACCATTGTCGTGCCGACCGCTCCGGCCACGCCGCCGGACATCATCAGCCGGGTGATCGCGACTGAACTATCGGCAAGTGAAGGCTGGAGCGTCATCGTCGAGAACAAAGCCGGCGCCGTTCTGACACTCGGCGGCGCCGAGGTTCTCAAACATCCCCCCGATGGGCACAGCATCTATGCAATGGCACTGCCGGTGAGTGCTGCGCCTGCGTTCCTGCCGAATATTCCATTCCGGTTGGAAACCGACTTCGCTCCGGTGATCAAGGTATCGACATCGTACAACGTACTGGTCGTCAACCCTGCTGTTCCGGCGAAGTCGGTTTCCGAACTCGTCGCACTGGTGAAGAGCCAGCCGGACAAGTTGACCTTTTCATCCGGCGGTTTCGGGACACCCGCTCATCTGATTGGCGAAATGTTCAAGCTGCAGACGGGAACCCGCGTCACCCATGTCCCCTACAACCAGTTCCCGCAAGCGATCGGCGATCTGCTCAACGGCACCAACCATTTCATGTTCATCACGACCCTGCCGGTGGTCGACCTCATTGCCACTGGCAAGCTGCGGGCGCTGGCGGTTACCGGGCCGAAGCGCATCGCTGCGCTCGCCGATGTTCCCACCATTGTGAAGCAGGGTTTTGCTAACTTGGCGGTCGAGGATTGGGTCGGCTTCGCCGTAAAGAGCGGGACGTCGAACGATGTCATCGGCCGGCTGAACGAAGCAATCAACAAGGTGCTGAGCAAGCCCAAAGTCCGTGAGGCTTTTGCGCGGGTCGGAGCCGAGCCGGCAGGCGGAACGCCCCTCGCATACGGCGAGCTCATCAAATCGCAGGTCACTCACTGGGCAAAGGTCGTCAAGGACTCCGGCATCAAGATGGGGAAATAATGGGCGGGGATGATTTCAAGGTAACGCTGTTGGGCACCGGGACACCGATCCCGTTGCCCGACCGTTTCGGACCAAGCACACTCGTCGAGGCAGGCGATCAGAAACTGCTGTTCGATGCCGGCCGCGGCGCATCGATCAGGCTGAACCAAGTCGGCATGCCGCTCGGCCGTATCGATGCGCTTCTGCTCACGCATTTTCACTCCGACCACACCGTCGGCATTCCAGACCTGTGGTTGACCGGCTGGCTTCAGCCGTACTTCGGAACGCGAAAGACGCCGCTGCGGGTTATTGGGCCGGAGGGCGCAAAGACCCTGATGACCCACCTTGAGCAGGCGTACGCGCTCGATATCCGCATTCGCATCGAGGACGAAAAGCTTCCGCCGCAGGGCGCTGGAATTGAGGTGAGTGAGTTTAATGCGGATGGGATCGTTTACGAAAAAAATGGGGTGAAGGTCGTCGCCTTTGAAGTTGACCACGGCGCAGCAATCAAACCGGCATATGGATACCGCATCGATTATGCCGGTCGTAGCGCCGTGATCTCAGGCGATACGCGATATAATCAGAACGTCATCAAATACGGGGCTAACACCGATCTGCTCATTCATGAGGTAGCGATTGTAAGACCCGAACTGCTCTCGGAGCCGTTTATCCAGCGCATCATGGCACATCATACCACCGCAAGCGAAGCCGGTAGGTTGTTTGCGATTACCCGGCCAAAGCTTGCCGCCTACACGCACCTGGTATTTCTGGCCAGCGAAGCAATACCGCCAGCCACCGCTGACGAGCTCATCGCGGAAACGCGAAAGACCTATGCTGGTCCATTGGAAGTCGGAGAGGACTTGATGACGTTCAAGATCGGGACGTCAGTATCAGTGCATCGATTTACGTCATCGAAATGAGGCTCAGTAGTTCCATCGTGTAGCCAAGTGAACCGCATGTCCGATGTTGGCACGAAACAGACTCGCCCGCGCATTTCGCCGATGTCCGTAGTTGATGGCAGAGCGGACCAAGCGCGTCCGGCGCCGGAGGTTCAGTTGGTGACCCTGGCTGTGTGAAAACGCGGTGCTGCTGTTATGATTTTCCCGTGATTCTAAGGGGGAATTGATGAGGCGCTTCGTTGAAGAGGCGGATCGTGGGCAATGGACGCTATTGCCTGAATGCCTCGATGACTTCATTGACGAGAGCAACCCTGTTCGCGTGATCGATGTGTTTGTCGATGCGCTCGATTTGGCCGAGATGGGCTTCGAAGGTGTGGAGCCGGCGGCGACCGGGCGGCCGTCGTACCATCCCTCGGTTCTCCTGAAGCTGTATATCTATGGCTATCTGAACCGGGTGCAGTCGAGCCGGCGGCTGGAACGCGAGGCCGGACGCAATGTCGAGGTGATGTGGCTGCTCGGTCGGCTCGCTCCTGATCACAAGACGATCGCGGACTTCCGCAAAGACAATGGCCTGGCGCTACGCAAGGTATGCGCGCGGTTCGTCGAACTCTGCCGTGAGATGGGCCTTCTCACGACGGCGACCGTCGCCATCGATGGCAGCAAGTTCAAAGCAGTGAACAACCGGGACAAGAACTTCACACGGGCGAAGGTGGAGCGGCGGCGTGCGCAGCTGGAGGAGAGTGTCGCGCGCTATCTGAGCCAACTTGACACGGCCGATAGGCAGGAGCCGAGCGAGGCGCTGGCCGCGAAGGTGACGAGGCTCCACGAGAAGCTCACAAAACTGAAGGAGCAGATGGGCAAGCTTGCCGTCTACGAGAGGCAGATGCTTGCGTCACCTGACCAGCAAATCTCGCTGACCGATCCCGACAGCCGTTCGATGGCGACGAGCGGCCGCGGTTCCGGCGTCGTCGGCTACAACGTGCAGGTCGCCGTCGACACCGAGCATCATCTGATTGTGGCGCACGAGGTGACAAATAGCGGCTCAGATGGGGCACAACTTGCCAATATGGGCAAGCAGGCGAAAGCCGTTCTCAAGACTGAGACGCTCGACGCTGTAGCCGATCGCGGCTACTTCAGCAGCCCGGAGATCCTCGCATGCCGCGAGGCCGGCATCACCGTAGCTCTGCCCAAGCCGCAGACGTCGGGCGCCAAATCGGAGGGGCGCTTCGGTAAACAGGACTTTGCCTATTTGCCGGAGGAGGACGCCTATCGCTGTCCAGCCGGGGAGCGGCTGCCATATCGCTTCACGAGCGAGGAAGACGGCAAGATGCTGCGGCGCTAATGGACCACCGCCTGTCAAAATTGCTCGCTCAATCGCAATGCACGACCGGGCCAGAGCGGCGGATTACACGATGGGAGCACGAGCATCTGCTCGAGGCCGTGCAGCAGCGGCTTGATGCAAACCCAGGAGCCATGCGTCAGCGTCGCGAGACGGTCGAACATCCGTTTGGGACGATGAAGGCCCGCATGGGAGCCACACACTTCCTCACCAAAACCCTTCCGAAGGTTGCCGCCAAGATGGCACTCTCCGTCCTGGCCTACAATCTGACGCGGGTCATGAAAATCATGGGAACCAAGCAGCTAATCCCTGCGATCGCGGCCTGAGACGTCCTCTACGCTTGGCTCTCAGAACCGCCCCGCGAGACCGTTTTTACACAACCAACACCCGAAGCGGACATTTGGATCGGGTCCCGCGCAGGCTACACGCGGGAACGGTCAATATGGCTTTGTAACAGCAAAGCGGAGCGGGTATGATCCCCGAGAGCGCGGCAGAACGCAGTGCCGTAGCGTGGTAGCGGCCGCCGTCCGCCCCAAAAGATCGCCAACGGTTCGCGCAGCCTTTTTTGACGAAACGTCAGGCGAACCACACGCAAGCGGTTGGTACGCATGCGCATCGTCGAGGGAAGGACCGCGAGTCCATGCCCAGCTTCCGCCATCGCGACGAGCGTATGTGGGGTCCGGCTTTCAAAGGCGATGGTCGGCACCACTCCCGCAAGCTGGCAGGCGGCATCGAATGTTCGTCGGAAGACATAACTTGTGTCGAGCAGCAGCAACGGGAGACCTGCCAAACAGTTGATCTCGAGAGTGTTGCGCGTGCCGGGCGCCAGTTTCGGCTGAAACGCCAAGAGCAGTTCGACCGACTCCAGGCGGAAGCTCTCGAAGGGCAGTTTTTCGGGTTGCGTCGCATTCGCCAGATTCTGCCCAAGATGGATATCGCCACGTTCCAGCAGCTCCTTGATCTCGGGCCATCCCATCGCCTCGCGCAGTCTCACCTGGACGTTCGGGAAAAGCTTCGCATAGTGGTGCAGGAAATCGGCGAGTATGCCCTCGATAAATTGCGGTGACGCCGCTACCTTCAACACTCCTCTGTCGCCGCGCCGAAGCAGTTGCGCGCGCTCGTCGAGAGTCTCGGCGTAGCTTAGCAATCCGCGACAGTCGACGAGCAGTTGTTCACCTTCGCCGGTCAGAACAAGTCCACGTCCCACACGGTCAAAAAGTCTAAACCCAAGTTCGCGCTCCAGGTCGGCGATCCGTCGCGATAGAGCTGGCTGGGCAACACGCAGATGCAGCGCCGCGTTTGAAACTGTCCCTAGTTCAGCCACTGCAACAAAGGTTCGTGCGCGCCGAAGATCCATGGGAGTCACCTATGCCGAAAAGACATTGATTTATAGATAATTTAGATATTGGACGCTGGCCATCGCGAATGTCCAGATAGCCAGTACTCGTGCACGGCTCGCGCCGTTAGGAAACTCAGGAGGATGCCATGTCCTTTCCGCGCCGTTTGCTGTTGGGTATCTGGGCGCTCATGTTCCTTGACCTGCAGGCCGGCGCGGAGACGTGGCCGGCGAAGCCATTACGCGTCATCGTGCCTATCGGCGCAGGCAGCTCGGTCGACCTCGTCGCTCGTATCGTGTGTGAGCAGCTATCCGAACAACTTGGCCAGCCGGTCATCGTGGAGAATCGGCCGGGCGCCGGCCAGACGCTTGGGGCCGCCGCCGCCGCAAAGGCCGAGCCGGACGGGTACACGCTGCTGGTCAATTCGTCAGCCCATACGATCGGTCCAGCACTCTATCCGAACGCCGGGTATCGCCCGGCAGGCGACTTCATTGCGGTGGCGGCGCTTGGTACGACGCCGTTTGTGCTGGTCGTTCCGCCGGAGCGCGGGTTCAGGACAGTTGTCGATCTGGTCAATGCTGCTAACGCGAGGCCCGGCGCATTCAACTATTCCTCGCCGGGAGTCGGAAGCGGATCGCATTTGAGCGCGGAGCGGTTTCGGCAAGTGGGCCGGGTGCAAGCGACTCACGTTCCGTTCAAAGGAGGGGTCGAGGCAATGACCGAAGTGATTGCTGGACGCATCGACTTCTTCTTTGTCGTGCTCGGACCAGCTCTGCCGCACATCCAGGAAGGGAAGCTCACCGCGCTTGCGGTGAACGGAGAGCAGCGCGCCGCCGGCGCTGCCGGGCATTCCAACGCTCGCGGAAGCTGGATTTGCCGATGCCGCCAATCCGACTTGGTTCGGTCTATTCCTGGCCGTGCGAACACCCCACGAGATCGCTGACCGGCTCCGGCAAGAAACAATGAGGGCGCTGCAGTCTCAGAAGGTACGGCAGAAGCTCACCGCCCTCGGCGTGGATCCTATGCCGATGTCAGCTGATGAATTTGCCGCCTTTGTGGAAAAGCAGGCGACGGCCGACGCCGCGCTTATTCAAATACTAGGACTCCGCTCTCAGTGAGGCCGGAGGAGCATGTCGACTTCTAGTTCATCGCCATTCCTGTCTGGCAGCGGCAACGGCTATGAGCTACAGATGGGGCGATGGAGCCGCCGCCTTGCGCCGCATTTCATCCGCTTCGCCGGGCTGCCCGGCGCCACGCGGGTGCTGGATGTCGGTTGCGGCACTGGCAGCCTGAGCTTCTCTTTGGCCAATGACCCTGAGATACACGGCGTGCACGGGATCGACCTGTCGCCGGATTACATTGCCTATGCGAAGCAAAAGAATGAGGACAATCGTCTCACTTTCCAGTTGGCGACGCCTGCGTACTACCGTTTCCCGACGCGTCGTTCGATCACGCACTCTCGATGCTGGTGCTGCAGTTTATACCCTGCTACGACGTGCCCATCCGCGAAATGCGCCGTGTTACGCGACCCGGCGGAATCGTCGCCGCCGCCACTTGGGATTCGCGCGGCGGGCTTGTCGCACAACGCATCATTCTCGATACCGCGGCTGTGCTCGACCCAAGCGCCAACGATTTTCGAGCACGAGCCTGCACACGCCCGCTAAGCCGCCCCGGAGAGCTGGCGCAAGCATGGCAGAATGCTGGCTTCATTGACGTTCAGGAGGAGATGTTGACGATCCGCATGGAATTCGCCTCCTTCGCGGACTTTTGGGCGCCTGTTGAAGGCTGCGATGGCCCGATCGCTGAATACGTCGGAACGTTGAAGCCTGACGTAAGAGAAACGATTCGCAAAGGGTCCAGCGGGCATACCTGGATGGTGAAACCGATGGCGCGCGATCGTATGCCGCGACCGCGTGGGTCGTAAAAGCCAAGGCACCATAGTCCGTCACGCAGTATGCTCTGCCATGCGCGGGCCGCTCCACATCCGCTTATGGCCCCAAGCCGACCAACTTGGTCGCCTGCGGCTAGTCTGGTATCGAGGGCAGTCCGGACTTCACATCAGCGACCCTTCGACCGCCGCTTTTGACACGAAACGGACATACCTTCAGTATCTGACCCGATTCTCGTAAAGTCCTAACCTAAGCTACCGGCGAAGCGTTCGGCCAGACGGTCACGCTTGAATGCCTCAACAACAAAGTCGATAAAGACGCGGGTCTTCGCAGGCAGCAGCGTGCGGCTGGCGTAATAAATGGAGATCGGTCCAACATCAATGTACCATTGGGGCACGAGGCGCACGAGCGCGCCGCGATCCAAATGCGGTAGCGCATGGCACACCGCGATCAATGCTACACCGAGGCCAAGTAGGGCTGCCCGGCAGGTCGCTTCCGGATCATCGAGGACAATCGTCTCCGTCAGCTTCACCGGAATTTCGGTGCCTGCCGCATTGCGCATTATTCGTTCGCGAATCCGACCCGTGCGCGATGAGCGCCATGCGATTCCTTCGAATGCGGCGAGCCCGGTAGGGTCGACAGGCAGTGTACGTTTCCTGAGATATTCCGGCGAGGCGACCGCGATCAGGTGCAGCGGCGCAAGCACGCGCGAAACAGCGCCTGGAGTCCATTCAATGCCGCCCCCGATCGCGGCATCATATCCATCGGCGACCAAATCGATCTGACGCGTCGTAAATTGCCAATCGGGTCGGATGCCTGGATAGCGCGCCAGGAACGCCGGCAACAGCGGAAGGATGTAATCAGCACCGAAGTTGAGACCCATGCTTACCTTGAGCACGCCCGCCGGCCCCCCTCCATCCGTCGCCATCGCCGAAATCGCCTGCTGCAGCTCCTCCAGATTGTCCTTGATGGCGAGCAGAAACCGCTCTCCAGCGTCGGTGAGCGCCAGCTTGCGTGTACTCCTGTGAAACAGCCGGGCGCCGAGATTGCGCTCCAGCATCGCCACGTTCCGGCTGACTGCCGCTGGCGTGAGGCCGAGGCGACGCGCCGCGGCCGAGAAACTGGAGCTTTCGGCACTGCGGACGAAGGATTCGAGGTTGGCGAGGGTTTCCAGAATATTTCCTTCAACGGATGCTTGAAGGTAATTGCATCAATTCAGGACTAATCCTAGGCGAATATCTCGCCATTATCCACTGCAGAAAGCGCAACTTCTCGCCCGAAAGACCCCGGCGCTGCCGCTTGAAATCACGGCGCCAACACGATGCAGCGCCCATAAACCTGGAGCGACATCCATGACTAAGATCAACGTGAGCGAAGCCGCGAAGGCTGTTGTTCGGCGGAACACTGAAGAAGTCCAAGGCGGGGGGAAATTCGAGGTGTTCGAGGAATTGTTCGCCGACGATTTTATCGATCATACGCCGCAGCCGGGGCGCACGCCTGACAAGGCTGGTGCACGTGAACTCTACAAGGTTCTGCGCGCTGCCTTCCCGGACTTCCACGCCGACATCCATTGGCAGCTCGCCGATGGCGACCGGGTGACGACCTACAAGACGTACCACGGCACGCACAAAGGCGAATTCTTCGGCATCGCGCCAACCGATCGCAAGATCCAATTTGAGACGGTCGACGTGATGGGCGTGCGCGACGGCAAGATCATCGAGCACTGGGGCGTGGCCAATCTGTTCTCTCTCATGCAGCAACTCGGCGCGCTTCCCGGCACGTCCAATCGCTAAAGCAGCGTACAGAGGAGGACACGAGCATGAGCATCGGCATTATTGGAGGGGCAATATTGGCCTCGCCTTCGCAAGAACGTTGTCGCGAGCTGGAATTGCCGCGACCATCGCCAACAGCCGGGGGCCCGGCTCCCTGAAGGAGTCCGTTGCTGCTCTGGGCCCGACCATCACGCCGGGAACGCGCGAGCAAGGCCGCCGCCGCGACATCGTCCCGATCGCGGTCAACTGGTCGAAACTAGCGCAGGCGGTGGCTGGGCTGCCGCCCTGCGGCGCACGGATCGTCATTGACGCCAACAACCCGATCGAAGCCCCGCTGTTCAAGCCGGTCGATTTGCAGGGCCGCATTTCCAGCGAGGTGGTCGCCGATCTGGTGAGTGGTGCGCGCCTTGTGAAGGCATTCAATCATCTGAGGGCGGACGTACTGGCGAGCGATCCACGGGCAGACGGTGGCCGTCGCGTGCTCTTTTACTCTGGCGACGACACTGCCGCGAAGGCCGAAGTTCGTGCACTGATCGATCGCCTCGGATTCGCTGGTATCGATCTTGGTCCACTCGCGCTTGGCGGAAGGCTGGCACAATTCCCTGGCGGGCCATTGCCGAACCAGAACCTCCTGAAGATCTGATAATCCTGCTAAGGGCCCTGTGGGGACCGAGTCATACGATTGGATCTAAGAGCCGCTTATGGCACGTTTGAGACATGCTGATCGGCACTGAGAATGTCTGTTCATCGGGGTAGAACGGAAGTCATCGGCCGACATCCAAACGGCGCTTTTGACCCAAAGCAGTCGAAGGCGCGCCGACGCTTATCTCGGCGTCCGAACGGAACTGATCTGGTCCCACAAAGTCTCAACGACGGATCCCTGCGATGAGGAACCTTCCGCCGATGAGGAAGGGAAAGATCAATCGACCTTTGCGCCAGGCCCAGTCAGCCGAAGTGATCGATAGTGATGGATGCGATCATCTGCTCCGTCAGCAGAAGAGTGATCAGCGCCGCGGGCCCGAAGCTGGTTCGCGACAACGCTCGAAAATCCGATGAAGATCGCGCCAAACGACCCACCGCTCCAGGCCCACCAGCGAATGCGTGCCACCTGACGGGAGCGGCTCACGGGACATTCCTGATCACACAGTCGCAGAGTTTGCGGAGGAGGCGCACAAGGCCGCCAGCGAATTGGCCTATCCAACCTTCGGAACGTAACGACAATCAATAAGCTTCTGGGAACTCTCGGACCGGTTACCGATGGGCAGTCACTTAAAAAAAACCATAGTGTCAGTTGTGTAAGCGTTTTTCAGGATTGCGCAAGGCCGACGGCCGCACGGTCAGCAGAATTGAAAATATGCAAGATATTTCACCGGGGCGTTACCTCGATGTTTACCATATACAACTGCATCGCCTACGAGCATGACCTGCGACTGGTGGTGCTGGCAGCCGCTGTATGTTCACTCGCGTCTTTCGCAGCAATCAACTTCCTGAATCACGTCCGCAAGACGACCGGCTATATGCGCGATATCTGGTTGTGCGTCGCCGCCACCGCGAGCGGCTTCGGCATCTGGGCGACCCACTTCATCGCCATGCTTGCGTACTCGCCAGGCATTCCAAGCGGATACAACATCATCCTCACCCTGCTTTCGCTCGTCGCGGCCATCTTGCTCACCGGCGTGGGCCTTTCGATCGCGTCCGGAAAGAGGGTGCCCGCAGGGCGCTGGATCGGTGGAGCGACCGTCGGCGGCGGCATCGCGGCGATGCACTATACCGGAATGGCAGCTTTCGAGATCGCCGGACGGATGCATTGGGACCCTGTTTTCGTTGCCGTTTCCATCGTGCTGGGGGCGGCGATCGGAGCAACCGCGCTGCCAGCAGGTTTGCGCGACGGATCGATGAAATGGAAGGCCATCGGGGCGGTGCTGCTCACGCTGGCAATCTGTAGTCACCACTTCACGGCCATGGGCGCGGTTTCGATAATCCCGGACCCTACGGTCGTGGTTTCGGAAATGGCGCTTCCGGCCGGCTGGCTTGCGCTCGGCGTCGCGCTTGCGTCGCTGACGATCCTGTTTCTCGCTTGCGCAGGTCTTGCGCTCGATATTCGCGAACGCCATCGCGCCGAACTGGAAGTCGATCGCATGCGCGGCCTTGCTGATGCGTCGGCCGAGGGGCTGCTGGTCTGCTACGGCGACAAGATTGTTTCGATCAATTCAAGCCTAACGGAACTGACAGGCTATGTCCCCGACGATGTGATCGGAGAATCGCTGGCGATCTGCCTGCCGGAGGAGTCCGTCAGGCGCAAGCTGGTCGCGAGGCCGCGCGAGCGGATCGAGGCTGAATTGCGCGACGTCAACGGCCAGTTCATTCCGGCTGAGTTCATCCTTCGCTCGATCGATTTCGCCGGTCAGCCGCATCATGCAATCGCCGTCCGCGATCTGCGTGATCGGAAGAAAGCCGAGGAACATATTCATTTCCTGGCGCACCACGACGCACTAACGGGCTTGCCTAACCGAAACAGCTTCAACGCCCGGCTCGACCGCGAAATCGAGGTGCACCAAGTCTCGGGTCAGTCATTTGCCGTGTTCTGTCTCGACCTTGATCGCTTCAAGGAAGTAAACGATCTGTTCGGTCATGCCGCCGGCGACGCACTCCTGAAGAGGGTTGCGAAATGCGTTACCGCCGTTCTCGATCGGAGCCAGATGATGGCGCGGCTCGGCGGCGATGAATTTGCCATTATCGCAACAAATCTTTCTGGTCCATCGGCGGCGGGCCGCATCGCGGAGAATATCATCGACGCGCTGCGGATCGAAAACGAATCATCGACCACGGCCTCGTTCGTCTCCACCAGCATTGGCATAGCGATTTTCCCAAACGACGCTCAGGACGGACGGGGCCTTCTCACCCACGCCGATACCGCACTCTATCGCGCCAAAACCGATGGTCGCGGAGTTTATCGCTTCTTTGAAGCCGAGATGGGCATTGAGGTGCGAGATCGGCGCATGCTGGAGCGCGATCTTCGCAGCGCGATTGCACGCCATGAGTTTGAACTGGCCTATCAGCCGCAAGCCCGGCTTGATACGCGCGAGATCGCGGGCTTCGAAGCCTTGTTGCGGTGGCGCCATCCGCAGCGCGGTCAGGTTCCACCGGGCTTGTTCATTCCCGTCGCGGAGGAAAGTGGTGCGATACAGCACATTGGCGAATGGGTGCTGAGGCAGGCATGCCAGGAAGCCAGCGGCTGGACTAACCCGCTCAGCGTCGCCGTGAACGTCTCCGCGATGCAACTGCACAATCCGCAGTTTACACATCTTGTTCACGAAATCCTTGTTCAAACCGGACTGAAGCCGGGACGGCTTGAACTGGAAATCACCGAAACCGCGCTGATCCGCGATTTCAATCGGGCGCTGGCGACCTTGCGTCAGCTCAAGGCGCTTGGCGTCCGCATCGCGATGGACGATTTCGGGACCGGTTACTCGTCATTGTCGAACTTGCGGGCATTCCCGTTCGACAAAATCAAGATCGATGGCTCATTCATCAAGTCGGTCCAGGCCAACGAGCAGGCGGCGACCATCGTTCGGGCGGTGCTCGGAATTGGGCGCGGGCTCAAGCTGCCGGTGTTGGCTGAAGGCGTTGAGACGCGCGAGGAACTCGGTTTCTTGGGTGCCGAGCTGTGCGATCAAGTTCAGGGCTATTTGGTGGGGAGGCCGGCCGATATAGCTGGTTTCCGCTACCTCACACATGCCGCGGAGAGCGCACGCGATCTCGAGTTTCCCCTACCACATGCCGGAGAGGGCGTCGCGCTGAAGGTCGTCAATCGTTAATGGGATGAACGCGACAGACCCCACCATGCTGTCGGCAAAATATTCCTGCTCCGGATCGCGACTCATATTCATCAGGCGGGCGTCTTGGCCAAGCATTTGGAGCTTGCGGCTGAGATGATGGGCGCCTACGCAGGCCTCCATACCGATCAAGCACGGCGGCAGGTTGGCGAGCCGCGTTTCCACCTGGCCGCGTGACCACTTCTGCCGCAGCACGATGGCACCGCGGTGATCATGACCCACGATGTGGAGCGAGTTTTTGCCAATATCGATGCTGAGCACGGTGATCGCTGCGTTGATTTTCTGAGACATGGCGTGCTCCTTGTCTTGAGCGCCCCTCGCCAGCTTCTCGTGCTGGCAGGGCCGGAGCACGGCCGGACCATCCCATTAGGGGACCTGGCCAACGCATGACTCGCAAGTGCATCACGCTTAAGTGTCGCGGTCATCTCTGCAGTTGTCTTGTGGCACGACCGGAAAAGCTTCAGAATTCGCGCTAAAGATCTTCTTTAGATTTCGACTCAGTGCCGGCCCATTGAATTTCGCATTGGCAGATGTTTCCTCCGCCTTATTTTGGAGTACGACATGGCGACATTCACACAATCGCAGAGATTACTGGTTTCCGCGGGAGCTGCGGCACTCGGCGGCGCTGCACTGGTGACGCTGCTGGCCGGCAACATCATTACCATCGCGGGTGCGGGCGCAACCGCCGTCGACCTATCGCCCCCATTCGCCGGCCCGGATTTTCCGGTCTGCCGCACGCCGGCCGAAATCGGCTCGCCGAACATGATGTTGCGTCTGGCACAGACCGAAGTGCCACGGGCCGAGATGAGCGCAGCCACATCCGCGGCAGCATTCGCGGACACCGAGCCGCCGCTGTGGGACGGGCTCGGCTCCATCACTTACAAGATCACCACCGGAAATGAGCGCGCACAGGCTTACTTCGATCAAGGCCTGCGTCTCGCCTACGCGTTCAATCATGCTGAGGCGCAGCGCGCGTTCCGCATGGCGCAGAAGCTCGATCCGGAATGCGCCATGTGCTTCTGGGGCGAGGCGCTGGTGCTCGGTCCCAACATCAATCTTCCGATGCAGGAGGACGCGGTCGCGCCCGCCTACGCTGCCGCGCAGAAGGCGAAGGCGCTTGCCGGCAAGGCAAGCCCACGCGAGCAGGCACTGATCGGCGCTCTCGCGGCGCGCTACGGCAGCGATCCGAAGGCCGCTCGCGCGCCGTTAGATGCAGCCTATGCGGCCGAAATGGCGAAGGTTGCAACGCAATTTCCCGACGACGACGAAATCGCCACGCTCTATGCCGAGGCGGTCATGGATCTCAGCCCGTGGGACTACTGGAAGCCGGGCGGCCGCGAACCCAACCCGCAGAGCGTGCCAATCGTGCCGACACTGGAGCGCGTGCTGGCTCGCAATCCGAATCATCCCGGTGCAATTCACTTCTACATCCATGCGGTCGAGGCGTCAGATCGGCCCAGGCGCGCCGAGCCCTATGCCGATCGGTTGCGCGGTGCGATCCCCGGTGCCGGCCATCTCGTGCACATGCCGAGCCACATCTACTATCGGATCGGCCGCTATCTCGACGCGCTGGAAGACAACAAGGTTGCGGCCAAGGTCGATGAAAAATACCTGGCCGATACCAACGCGCCGATGGGCGTCTATCGGCTCGGGTATTATCCGCACAATGTGCACTTCGTGATGGCGTCGGCGCAGATGGCTGGCGACGGTCAGACGGTGATCGCCGCCGCGGAGAAGCTGCGCGATCTCATTCCCGACGAGGTTGCCCGTGGCATTGCGATGGTGCAGCCGGTCAAGGCGGCGCCTTATTTCGCGCATGCGCAGTTCAGTACGTCCGAGATCATCCTGGCGCTCCCCGATCCCGGCGATGCCATCCCTTATGTCAAAGCGATATGGCTCTACGCGCGCGGCATCGCACTGGCAGTGCGCCGGGACTTCGCGAGCGCTGTGGCGGCAGCCAACGCCATCGAGACGCTGGAGCGCACCGCGGACTTCAAGTTGCTGAAGGAGTCGAACGTTCCTGCGCAGGAGGTGCTTCGCATCGCGCGCACAGTGATCCTGGCGCGCGTGGCCCAAGCTAAAGGCGACCGTCGCACTGCCATCGCCCGGTTCGAGCAGGCGTCCTTATTGCAGGACGAGTTACCATATACCGAACCACCCTATTGGTACTATCCGATCCGGCAGTCTCTCGCCGCTGCCTTGCTGCAGGCAGGCCGCTACGCGGAGGCAGAGCGACAATTCCAGCGTGCGCTTCGCCGAGCGCCATCCAATGGCTGGTCGTATTACGGACTGGCGGAACTGTACAAGGCACGCGGCAGCACCAGCGCGGCCCGCAAGGCCGAGGCCGACCTTGCCAAAACCTGGATCGGCGACCGCAAGCTTTTGCAGATTTCGAATCTCTGAAGCTCGCGCGTCGGTGCCGTGGGAGCCCAAGCGGAGTAGCGCAACCAACGGCACTGATCCATGTTACGGGTGATCGGGTTAGTGCGTTGTTGCTGCTCGAGCCGTTCAACGCCTGCTGGAAGCGTGACGGCTTTTGTGGTTTGACGCTGCAACCTTTCGTTGGTGATCGATTTTTGTTGCAAAAGTCGGTTGTGGCCGATGAGCGTTGGCCGGTCGTTTCGTTAACGGCGATCGGCTTTGTCCGCCGGCTCCCCGGCGCTCTATACGCAACTCTTACGCTACGCAACACACGGCGCATGAGCGGGTGGCGGTCGCGCAACCAACGACGCGAGCCGCTGTAGGTTCTGGGCGATGGCAGCAAAGACAAACTCGTCCTGGGCACCTCGCTGTCCGCGTGACAATCTGACAGCAGCCGGGCGACGCCCCTGCCGTGGGCCGGCCCGGTCCTGTGCAGAGAAGCGGAAGCGTTTATACCCGACAGCCTATTGGTGCAAGTTGAGCGCGGCGCCTGCTCAATTAACGACGACCTAAGCCGGGGGGCGATCCTCGTTCTGATCATATTATGATGCGCGTTGGGTTGATGTGACCCGTCAACCCGCAAACTTCCAATGACCGGAGCAGCCCACCAAATTCTTGCTTACCATCAATCTCAAGCCAGCGAAATTGCTCGGTATCGAAATTCCGGCATACCTTCTCGCCCGTGCGGGCGAGGTGATCGAGTAGGCACAGCCCACTTCCGGGTTTGGCACTTTTCGGACTTGAGGCGATGTCCGACCTGAGTCCGTTATCGGCACCTAAGCGGACGTCCGCCGTCCGCTCCAAGTTTATGGGTTCACGCCCTAGCCGATCGTTGACACTCACAGAGCGAGTTTCTACGCTGGGCGCAGATCATTGGAGATATTCGAGATGACGATCGCAACCGTCGTAGTAGGGCGCTGGCGCATGGACCGGTAACGGCACCAATGCCGGTACCCCGTGCGCCCCCGACAAGTTCGGGGGCTTTTTTTTGAGCAAATTTCTGTCCCGCCTGTCAGATTGAGAAGAGGATACCATGCCTGGAAAAGCCGCAGACCCGCCGGCCCTGATGACCTTGATCGTGCTGAGCGGCCTGTCGGTGGTATCTCTCAACATGTTCCTGCCCTCATTGGCAAACATCGCCAGTGAGTTTCAGGCGGACTATGCGCTCGTCAATCTGTGTATCGCCGGATATGCGGCCGTGAGCTGCGTGCTGCAGCTCGTGATGGGGCCGTTGTCGGATCGCGTGGGCAGGCGGCCTGTGATCCTTGCCGCCTTGCTGCTTTTCCTTGTCGCATCGCTGGGCTGCCTGTTGGCGTCCAACGTCTGGGTGTTTCTCACCTTCCGCCTCATGCAGGCGGTTATCGCCCCCGCCTACGCGGTTTCTGTTGCCATTATTCGGGATGTCTCCGCCGGCAGCAAAGCAGCGAGCTCCATCGGCTACGTGGCCATGACCTCGGCCATCGCTCCCATGCTGGCCCCGATGCTTGGTGGCGCGCTCGATGATCTGTACGGATGGAGGGCCAGTTTCTGGGCTTTTCTCGTTATGGGCGGCGCGACTCTCGCGCTGTGCTGGGTCGATCTGCGGGAGACCAACAAAACGCCCGCAGCTACGTTTACTCGGCAAGTTCGATCGTACGGGACGCTCGTGGGATCAGGGCGCTTTTGGGGTTACGCGCTGTGCATGACGTTTGCCAGGGGGGCGTTCTTCGTCTTCATTGGTGGAGCGTCGCTTGTCGCTGTCTCCACGTTCCGGATTTCCGCCGCACAGCTTGGTTTCTATATGGGAACCATCACAGCCGGTTTTGTTCTCGGTAGTTTTCTGTGCGGCCGCTTCTCCGAACACTATGGGCTCACGACCATGATGCTGACGGGCGGATTGGTCGCATGTGCGGGCTTGATTCTGGGAATCCTGCTTTGCCTTTATGGCGTGGTGAGTTTGCCGATCTATTTCGGCGCCTGTGGTTGCGTTGGTCTCGGCAACGGGTTGGCGATCCCGAGCAGCAATGCGGGTGTCGTCTCGGTTCGGCTGGAAATGGCAGGCAGCGCGTCGGGACTGTCAGCTGCGTTGACGGTCGGCGGCGGGGCATTCCTGTCCGCGATCACGGGCATGGTTCTGACCGAAGCGAATGCCGCCCCAACCCTGTTGGCAATGATGCTGCTGTCCTCGGGAATGGGCTTGCTGGCAACGCTGTACGTCATGCGGCTCGACGCGCAAGAGAAACCGCTCGAGCGAGAGTGAGAAGTCGATGCTTGAAAGAATTTTTCCTGTTGGCACGAATGCAAAGTGGCGCGGCCTCCCTGATACTTCCGCTATTGGCACCTTTGAGACATGCCGGCAGACGGCAACGATGTCTGTTTATGGGGGTTGAGCGGAATTCGTCGGTATACACCTAGACATGCTGTCTCGCCGGAGGGATCATGCAGCGCGAGGAGAACTGGGGCGCCGACCGCCCTTGGGCTGGCCCCAAATGGCCGTCACCCAATGCGTCCGCAAGCAAAATGTCTGTGGTAACTTGCTGATCATCGGGCATTCGCAGGCTGGAAAATGGCGATAGCCCATGCCTGCAGTTCGCTCCAACTGGAGTGACGAAACATGGATCCATCGGTCACTGATTTTATTGCGAGGGAAGCGCGCTTTGGCGCCCGGAACTACGAACCGCTCGGCGTCGTTCTGTCGCGCGGCGAGGGTGTCTTTGTTTGGGATACGCAGGGCCATCGCTACCTCGATTGCCTCTCCGCCTATTCCGCAGTGAATCAGGGCCACTGCCATCCGAAGATCTTGGCCGCGATGGTGGAGCAGGCCGGCCGGCTGACGCTGACGTCGCGCGCCTTTCACAACGACCAGCTGGCCCTCTTCTACGAAGAGATCGCGGCGCTGACCGGCTCCCACAAGGTGCTGCCGATGAACAGCGGCGCCGAAGCGGTGGAGAGTGCGATCAAGTCGGTGCGCAAATGGGGCTATGAGGTGAAGGGGGTTCCGGACGGGCATGCCGAGATCATCGTCTGCGCCGATAATTTTCACGGCCGCACCCTTGGCATCATCGGCTTCAGCACCGACCCGGCGGCACGTGACCATTTCGGACCGTTCGCTGCGGGCTTCAAGATCATCGCCTTCGGCGATGCCACGGCGCTGAAAGAGGCAATCACGCCCAACACGGTCGCCTTTTTGGTCGAACCGATCCAGGGAGAAGCGGGCGTCGTCATCCCACCGTCAGGTTACTTTTCAGTAGTGCGCGAACTCTGCACTGCGCACGACGTGATGCTGATTCTGGACGAGATCCAGACCGGGCTCGGCCGCACCGGCAAGCTGCTCGCGGAACAGCACGAGGGCATCGAGGCGGATGTCACGCTGCTCGGCAAGGCGTTGTCCGGCGGCTTTTACCCAGTGTCGGCCGTGCTTTCGAACAACGCGGTGCTCGGCACCCTGAAACCTGGCCAGCACGGTTCGACCTTCGGCGGCAATCCGCTGGCCTGTGCGGTGGCTCGGGCCGCGCTGCGCGTGCTGGTCGAGGAAGGGATGATCGAGAACGCAGCCGCCCAGGGCACCCGCTTTCTCGATGGCCTGAGCAGCATCCGCAGCAACACGATCCGGGAAGTGCGCGGACGCGGGCTGATGCTGGCCGTCGAGCTTCACCCGGAAGCAGGCGGTGCACGTCGCTACTGTCAGGCCCTGCAGGCCCGGGGCATCCTCGCCAAGGACACACATGGGCACACGATTCGCATCGCCCCGCCGCTAGTTATCTCCAGCGATCAGGTCGATTGGGCGCTGGAACAGATCGCAGCCACTTTGAGGCAGGATTTCTCGTGACCTCTGGCCAGCGCCGCCGACTGCCGTCGTTCTGTTGATCTCAATACACGCCCGCATGCCTCATCTTCCGGGTATACCGAAAACCCATTTTAAAACTCGCGTGCGGATGCACGCGCTCGCTAAGCTATTTCCCTTCCCTGAGCCCCTGGTGTCGAGTGCTTGCTGATGGAGGGATACAGCTCGGCCATCTCTCTCGCGCGGGATCGCTGATGACGAAACCGTCGGTCCGATCGAAGCCTGTTCGAGACAGTCTTTCGGCCTTAGCCGTTTCAGCCGGTCTGCGCGAATTTGATCGTTGAGACGGGCCACTTTCCATCGTGGCCCCTGATCGAAATTCGTAGGCCGTGCAACTCGTCAAGCCAAACATTCTCTACTGTCCCGGCCTTTTCATCAGTGAGAACTACGGCCTTGCCGACAAGCTCAGACCGGGCCTCATCGAGCGCGCCAAGGATTGTTAATGCATGGAGTTTCGCCGTAGGCATGGTTGCCTCCGAAATCAGGCCATGCGAGAGCTGCGGATCTCGTCGTGACGCGGCGCCCTCACTCTCGCTCCGACACGGGACCGGGTCATCAAGAGTTCGAATGGCTTTTCTTGTATGCGCTGCTGCAATCGATCGGCCGGCCACCCAAGAGGAGATCACAATTTGCATCGATGTCGGATATGCCACATGTGTCTTTGCCATCCCGGAAGACGCGCCTCGACCGATTGGAAAGGCGTCACCTTCGGCCAAGCGCCCCAGAACAGCCGTGGCGGCCTGATGTTGCCCGCTCGGCTCCCGTATTACCCAGCTTGGAGTGGGAGATTATCAAGCGCGCGGAGGTAGCACATTTAGAAGCCCTGCTCCTGAGAGCGGGTTCCCCTAAGCGTAAAGGGTGAGAGCTGCCGCAATCCGTGGGTTGGGTTCCGCCGGATGTCGTTGCGGGTCAACCTCGTCATTCTGACCATACGGCAGTCACTTCCGGTCTACCCCTGAAAGCAGACACTTTCAGTGCGGGTGGGCATGTCTCAAAAGTGCCAGATTCGGACTCATGCACCGCAGCAAACAACTAAAATTATTCGATCACTTCGTCGGCGCTGGCGAACAGAAAATGCGGGATTGTGATCTCGCTGAATTGGCCCGCGCGAAGAGAGTAAATTTCCCGAAAGCAATTTGCGTATGAGCGACAAAGATCAACCCAAAGCTCTGGGCCCTCGCGTTAATGCAGCCGGAAGACTCCGTCCACGGCGCGTGTTCGGTGGGCTTGATCAGTTTGGAGTGCGCGACGGTGACCGCAAACAGCGGGCCGTCGAGCTCTTGTTGCCAGAACGCGAGGAAATCCTTCAGCGCCGGGAAACTTGGAAACAGATCGTAGTCCTGCCAGACGTAAGTTTGCAGCAGCCATTGACTATCCGGACGGCGATAAACGATTTCCGCTGTTGTCAGTCCGTAGCCTAAGGCCTGCTTCCCGAGATTCTCGGAAACCGCATCTTTCTCGACCATTGCAACCTCCAGCCCAAGCTGAAAAGCAATGCATGAGTCTCGCGCCAAAAACGAAAACGTTCAATAGGTCATAGCGATCAACGCAATCGCCCCAAGCGTTCCTCCTCGAGAAACTCAAGTTGCAGTCAAACATCGTGGACCGAAGCCCTTGCGCCCCATTGTCACAAGCTTATGTGGAGAGCGACTAGCACTCGCTCATTGCGACTGCCAATCCAGAAATAATCACAAAAGCCAAGGAGGATCGCATGAAGTTCCGTCCGCTCCACGACCGCGTCGTGGTCAAACGCATCGATGCCGAAGACAAAACCGCAGGCGGCATCCTCATTCCGGACAGTGCCAAGGAAAAGCCCTCGCAGGGCGAGATCATCGCCGTTGGTCCGGGCGGCCGTGACGAATCCGGCAAGCTGATCCCGATCGACCTCAAGGTCGGTGACCGCGTGTTGTTCGGCAAGTGGTCGGGCACCGAGGTCAAGCTCGATGGTCAGGAACTTCTGATCATGAAGGAAAGCGACATCATGGGCGTTCTTACCGACGTTCCCGCCGCCAAGAAGAAGGCCGCTTAAGCGCTTTAGCCCGTTCCCTCATCCTGAGGAGCCGGCGCAGCCGGCGTCTCGAAGGAAGAGGCCTGCAATGCAAATCTCATCCCTCAGGAATCCGCCCAGTCGCGCGGACCTTGGGATCTGGGAATACGGAGATCATTATGTCAGCCAAGGAAGTCAAATTCGGCGTCGACGCCCGCGACAGGATGCTGCGCGGCGTCGAAATTCTCAACAACGCGGTGAAGGTCACGCTCGGTCCGAAGGGCCGCAACGTCGTGCTCGACAAATCGTTCGGCGCTCCCCGCATCACCAAGGACGGCGTCACCGTCGCCAAGGAAATCGAGCTTGACGAAAAGTTCGAGAACATGGGCGCGCAAATGGTGCGCGAAGTCGCCTCCAAGTCGGCCGACGCGGCCGGCGACGGCACCACCACCGCGACCGTGCTGGCGGCTGCGATCGTCCGTGAAGGCGCCAAGTCGGTTGCCGCCGGCATGAACCCGATGGACCTGAAGCGCGGTATCGACCTGGCGGTGGAAGCCGTGGTCACCGACCTCGTCAAGAACTCCAAGAAGGTCACCTCGAACGAGGAAATCGCCCAGGTCGGCACCATCTCCGCCAACGGCGACGCCGAAATCGGCAAGTTCCTGGCTGACGCCATGAAGAAGGTCGGCAACGAGGGCGTCATCACGGTTGAGGAAGCCAAGTCGCTCGAGACCGAACTCGAGGTGGTCGAAGGCATGCAGTTCGACCGCGGTTACATCTCGCCCTACTTCGTCACCAACGCCGACAAGATGCGCGTTGAAATGGACGATGCCTACATCCTGATCTACGAGAAGAAGCTCTCCTCGCTGAACGAGTTGCTGCCGCTGCTCGAGGCCGTGGTGCAGACCGGCAAGCCGCTGGTCATCGTCGCCGAAGACGTCGAAGGCGAAGCCCTCGCCACCCTGGTCGTCAACCGCCTGCGTGGCGGGTTGAAGGTCGCGGCCGTCAAGGCTCCGGGCTTCGGCGATCGCCGCAAGGCCATGCTGCAGGACATCGCGGTGCTGACCGGCGGTCAGGCGATCTCGGAAGACCTCGGCATCAAGCTCGAGAACGTCACGCTGCAGATGCTCGGCCGCGCCAAGAAGGTGATGATCGACAAGGAAAACACCACGATCGTCAACGGCGCCGGCAAGAAGGCCGACATCGAGGCGCGCGTGCAGCAGATCAAGGCGCAGATCGAGGAAACCACCTCGGACTACGACCGTGAGAAGCTGCAGGAGCGTCTGGCCAAGCTCGCGGGCGGCGTCGCCGTGATCCGCGTCGGCGGCGCGACCGAAGTCGAAGTGAGGGAGCGCAAGGATCGCGTGGATGACGCGATGCATGCGACCCGCGCGGCGGTCGAGGAAGGCATCGTGCCGGGCGGCGGCGTCGCCCTGCTCCGTGCCTCCCAGCACCTCAAGGGCCTGCGCACCAAGAACGACGACCAGAAGACCGGCGTCGAGATCGTGCGCAAGGCGCTTTCCTATCCGGCCCGCCAGATCGCAATGAATGCAGGTGAAGACGGCTCCGTCATCGTCGGCAAGATCCTCGAGAAGGACCAGTATTCCTACGGTTTCGACTCGCAGACCGGCGAGTACGGCAACCTGGTCTCCAAGGGCATCATCGATCCGACCAAGGTTGTTCGCGTAGCGATCCAGAACGCGGCCTCCGTTGCGGCGCTGCTGATCACCACCGAAGCCATGGTGGCCGAGGTGCCGAAGAAGAACGCAGGCGGCGGCATGCCTGCGGGTGGCGGCATGGGCGGCATGGGTGGTATGGATTTCTAAGTCCAACCGTGCAGCGCTCAAAAGAAAAAAGAAAGGCCCGGCAGCGATGCCCGGCCTTTCTGCATTTCGTGCGTTTGATCGCGGTTGCCCTGCTCAATTTGCCACAGGCCGTAATACTGCCACGTCAGTACATGGTTCGGATCGGCTTTCAGCGCGCTCGTACCAGACCTACGAGAATTTGTAGTCGCCGGGCTTGCGATCGGAATAGCCGATCAGATTGCCCACGTTCGGGTGATCGTCGCGGCCAAGTCGCGCGTCGGGCCGCAATTTAGGAACAATGTTGGCTTGTGAGAGTCGATTCGGTGGCTTCCGGTTTGCGTCGCCAAACAGGCTCCCGCCGGAAGTGGACGGCTCTGGCGGATCTCGCTAGGGCCGTCTTGTTCACCCTGGCGGGCGCTTCCAGTCCCGTGACAGCCCGGCAACGATGAACCGGGCGGCCAAGGCGCTTACCTTCCTTCCAATATCCGCGAATTAACTCGCGTTTGAGATCCCTGGAGGCGTATACTCCGACAATCACCGCTCCGCCTCCTAGGCATTACCGGTGACAGAGAGTGTTGCGCTCCCGCCTGTTCGAGGGAAGCATCATGCCCCAATCTCAACACCTGTCGTCCGTCATTCCATTCGCTGCAATTGAGCGCCCCGCCTGTCCGAAGTGCAAGGCCCCGATGATGCTCGTCAGCATCGAGCCAGCACGCGCCCGGGGCGTCGACTTGCAAACGTTTGAATGCGCTGTCTGCAATCAGGTACTTACGAGCTTTGCCGCGTTTGAAGACCCCATGAAGTCCAAGGGCCTTGGACGCTGGCTTCAAGGCGATTTGCACTCACCGAAGTAAGGCCCGCCGGCGTGAACCGGCGGATCGGGCGGCGCGGGACTAGCTCGCGCCCTCGTGGTCAGATCTCCTCGGTTTCAGCCTCCGGCTGGCTGCGGTAGGCGTCTCGGAGCCACAGGCGATTGAGGGGGGACCGTTCGCGCGAAACGCGCGCGAGCCGCCGGGCTTCCCCAGCGGCTCAAGCGTTGCGTAGCGATGTGTTGCGACGCGCAGCGTCGCGTGGCGGAACGTTGCAATGCGCCGAGGCGCACCGCGTTGCCTACCGTGATGTCGATAAGTCCTACGCGTCTCATCGACGACCCCAACATGGTGCAGTCGCGAGGCGACTTCAAGACAGCGCGGCTGCCATAAAACGTGCGCCATCTGTTTGTGATGCCATCTCTTTATGATCATGCCTAAGAAGGCCGCAACTGCCGTAACGAGATGTAACAAAACCATGTAATATAATAGACACGCGCGTCGTTTTTTCGATTGCGATGCCTGCCTCGTCCGAGCCGGTCATCCTCATCAGCGCCGACCTATTCGAGGAGTGGAGAGCCTTCGCGGCCATTGGAGTACGCAAACTATCCTCGAACGAAGGAGAACAACCCGTTTGTCGCAGTCGCCTAATCGACAACAGAAAAATTGAAATCTTCAAAGCCTCGGCATTGTGGGCATTTGCTTATAGCCTTCTCAGTGGCGCTCTCCTCGTCGTAAGAAATGCAAGCGCGCATGTCGCCTATTGGCACAGGCTGTGTAAAAACGCGGACTTATGGTTGGGCAGCCCGACGAGCTGGCCTTGC
>NZ_JAGWDK010000052.1 GCF_018398875.1 Bradyrhizobium sp. sGM-13
TTTCGAAGGAGGCATTAGGACCGTAAGCTGTCGGCCTGATTCCAAAACTAGACAACGCCACTGTTTGGCAATGGGCCCGAAGAGCGGGCGCTGCTGAAGCTATGGCCCCGTTGGGTCAACCGGCTTTGCGGTGGCGCCCGCCGCGCTTTCCCGTGGCCGGTTTCGCCGCGCCGCTCCGGCGGGCAGACTTTGCCGGGCGCTCGGCGGCGACGCTTCGCCGGAGCGCGTCCATGAGGTTGACGACGTTCTCACGTGACGGCTTGACTGCAGGGGCCTGGACGGGACCTTTTGCCTGTTTCCTGCGCAGGATGCGCACGAGCGCGCGGCGATAGTGATCCTCCAGCATAGCAGGATCGAAATCGGCCGACTTCGTCCGGATGATGTGCTGTGCGAGCTTCATCATTTCGGACGGCAGCTTCATCTCGGGAATCTCGCTGAAATACTCCGATTCATTTCGGACCTCGTGCGCGAAGCGCAGCGTTACGCCGCGGAGGCCGCGGTCCGTCGGCTCGAGCAGAAACGGCCGCTGGCGTGAGGACAGCACCACGCGCGCAAGGCCTACAACGGCCTCTCGGCTCATCGCATCCCGGATCACCGCAAACGATTCCTGACCGATCTCCTCCCGGGGCATGATGTAATACGGCTTCTCGAAATATCGCGAGTCGATCTGCCCGGCGGGAAGGAAGTGCTCGATTTGGATTGTGCGCGTGTTCTGCGGCCGCCGGAAAGTGACGGCCTGCTCCTGCTCCCCTTCTTCATCATCATAGTCGGCGGCGCGCTCTTTGGCGGGCTCGTCGTGAAGGCCGGCGGGAACGGTTGGCGGGCTTTCACGGAGGGGCGGGGCGGCAAGCTCCACCTCACCAGGCGCCGGGCGCTCGCGTCGCGCCCGCTCAAGGTCGCGGTCCTCGACCAGCAGAAATTCGTTCTCGCCGACCTCATAGCCGCGCGCCTTGTCGGCTGCGTCTATGGCTTGGCCGGTTACGGAGTCGATGAGCTTCTGTTTGAGGCGATGGCCTGTTCGCCGGTTGACCTGCCGAAACGAGATCCGCTCGGCCGCCGAAATTGCGGGATAGAGCGCGACAGGACACGAGACAAAGGACAGCTTCAGATAGCCCTTCCAATAGGGTCGGGACGCCGGCACCGGAAACTCCAACGCAACAGTGGCACAAAAGCCAAGCCGGGAGCTATGGCGCGGAGTCAACGGACGTAAGGGACGGAAGTTTCAGGGCGACTGTGTTCCACATCTCTTGCAGGATGTTCTGAACGGCCCTGCGGATGCAGCGACGACTAAGCTTCTTCCCGGCTAAGATGCCTCCCAAATTCGAGCTTATGCCGTTCAAGTCGAAATATGGGACCGGTGGTCGAGCGAGCGCGGGCCGGGTCGTCGGCCCGAAGTCCGCTCAGGGGCAATCGCCGTTTTGGCACTCCGCTGCTCACTTCCGGTCTTCCCTACCAGCGGACATTCGCGTGCCCGACGGCATGCCCGAAAAGGGGCCATAAGCGGTCATTCCGGCTTCTCGCGGCAGAAGCGTTGTGCGCCCACTTAGCCCTTAGTCTCTTCGATTTTATCGAGAACTCGCTCCGGCGCGATATCTGAGGCAGCTTCCTGAAGCTCTTCGTTCTGCCGGGGATCGATCTCCAATTTGGCGGCCATCTCATTCAGGAGCGCGACCATTTTTGTAATCTCATGTTCAGTGAGGAGACTGATCTGTAGATCCAACTCCGCCCTTCTATCCGCTTCGGCCGCCATACGATTTTGAGATATCAGCACAAAGGTCGAAAGAAAGATTGCCTCTACAGAGGCGATCATAGCGAGCACTACAAAGCTTTGATCCCATGGTGAAATTCCTGGGAGCCAGCGGACGTTTGCGGCTATCCAAAATCCAAAAACAAATAAGTGTAGGTAGACAAACTGCATGCTGCCGGTGAACGAAGTTATCGCATCGGCAATCTTTTGCTGGATGGACGCATCGGATTGCTCGCGCTTCCTTCGTTCGACTAGCGCATGGATGTTTCGCTCGAGAGCGGGGGTCAGCCCCGGCGCAGCTTCTGGGCGGGGCGCTAAAGGTTTCTTCATGCGTGGGAAACGGTCACGCCTGAGGACGGTTCCTATTACTTGGCCTGCTCATGGCGTCTCACGGGGCAGACCGTCAGTCCTAAGGTCGAATCGGATATCAGCGACAACTCCTGCCCTCACGCTGCATTGCTGCATTCTGAAAGCCCGATGCAACGGAACGATGCGTTCACCAATATCGTTCACCAATATACTGAACGGGCCGACAACCACCTTCTCTAACAGGCGCGAAACAACTGGCTGCTAGCCTCAAGAAAAACCGAGAGACAACCAATGCCCATGGTTCGCATCGTGATCATTCTGCTTTGCGCATACGCGGGTTCTGCAGTCGGCGCGGCGCAGTTCGGGGAAATGCCCAAGACCTATGACTTGCCATCTCCCTAGTCGCGCGAAGACGCTGATGCCGACGAATCTTGCGAAAATTCATATTGATGAAGTGCACTCCCGCGCGATTTATGCCGAAATCGGCGACCGCCTGCGGATCGCGCTGAGTGATACTGCTTCGATGCCCCGCATCTGGCGAGACAGGAGGCAACGCTCCAGAAACTGGACGAGCCCAGTTCTCCTTCCATCGCTCCGTCGATCCGAGACACATCCGTCGCGAGGCTGGGCCGCCTCATTGATGGGAGAGGCATTACTTGAAACATGACAGCCGAAACCCAGGACGGATGGAAGTGATCGACAAGGTGCGCCTTCCGTCACTGGACTATCAATGATGCCGAGCTTTGCACGGCGAGCGCATCATTTGTGTCTACTTGTGTGTGGAACCAGACGCGTGATTCCTGCCTTACCCTCCTTTGGAGGTACAAATGGCACGACCAGCATGGAAGCGGCCGGGATCGCCGATCGGCAAGCAGGGACCGCGCAAAGCAAACCCGAAATACAAGCGCCGCGCTCGGCAGCCGTGGAGCGACAAGGAAGTGAAGCAGCTTCGTTCCCTTGCCAAGGCCAACACGCCGACGGGCATTATTAGTCTTAAGATGCAGCGTCCCCCAGCATCCATCGCAAGCAAGGCGCAGCGGGAGGGCATCTCGCTAAGGCCTACCAATCGCTCGCCCTACAATCGTCGGAAGAGGGCGCGACGCTAATGCTGACGGGCGGGATCCTCTTCAACGATCCCGCTCCCCATCCGGCTGTTCTCCGGCGCCGCACTGGCAACGCTCTCTTTGTCCCACGCCTAGTCGGGGTAATCCAAACCCATCCTAGGCCGACGGACAAAATGCATGCGGGTCGATCACTTGGGCCGCTAGCGAGAAACAAGACGCCTCCCAAATCGAGAGCTCTCGAAAAGAAGTTCAAAAGCGGCACATCAATCAGTTCGGAATCCCTGCTCTGCGTTAGCCGTGCGGAACGAACGGCCGGGCCCATGTATTCGTCTCGGCAGGAGTGACCCATGCTGATGACGAAGGAACGGCGGCCCCCGAACCGTCACGTCGAGCGGGTATTTGATCCCGAGGGCAAATCTCATCATTGGGGCAAGCGCAAGCTGAAGAGAGACCAATGACCGCTTTTGTCTACGTCAACACCAGCAAGCAAGTTGGCGACCCCGAGCACATCAAGGTGTTTGCCAATGTGGACGCTGCAGAAAAGTGGTTTGAGAAAACGATAGGGCGTAGCCTTCGAGTATTAGGTCTTGGAGTGAACCGCTGCCTTCCAAATACAGCTAGCGGAGAGCGAAATGGCTGAGAGGATAGACGTTGAGGTTGCCGGCAAATCGCACTTTGAAGTTGCCCACGACATGGCGAAGTTCACTCCTAATTAATATGGAAGGGCGTCAGGTGAAGCGCATAAAGCGGCAAGAGTTCTTGCATTTGGTGGCTGACTGCATCGAGGCCTTGCGCGGCATCAAGGTCAGGGAGATTGTCAGCTAAAGTGAAGCACTCCTGCAGGCTCCAGCCTCCACTTGTCCGCACAAGCAATCAAGTTGGTGACAAGGTTTGCGAGCGAGGACGCCGCGGAAAAATGGTTCGAAGAAAACGACCCCGAGGGCCGTTGCCTTTGAATATGAAGTGCTCGAATGAAAGAGGCCGCCAACTGAGGCGCTTCGTGCGCCCCCTATTTCTTCAGCAACAGGCCCATCGAGCGAGCCATTCGCTTTACCGATCCGGCATGCCTTCCAAGCTCGGCGGCAATTTTTGATGCGCGCGTTCCTCGTCTAGCCAATCTGGCCAGCTGCTGCATCTCAGAGTCGGTCCACTCTTTGGGTTTATGCGTCCTCATGCGCAGGAGACCCCGATTCGGCGCACTACATTAACAAATGTTAGGCAACTCTCTTAGATTGTGGCCGGTTACCTCCGCATGCGCAGGTACGCAGGCAGCACGGAAAGAGATCACTGACTTAGGCGCCCTATCGCGCGCCACTCAGCCTCGAAGGTGACCGTCACCGCTAGCACCGGTCCGGTGCCGTCCCGGACCTCGACTACTATGCGGTGATCCGCGCCCTGGCGGCGCGTTCGGACCGCGTCACGCAATATGTCAGCCAGTGAGTGGGCGGCCTCCACCCACGCGGCCTCAATGCCGGAGAGCTCGAGACCTTCGTCATCAGAGGTGACATCGTCCCCCTCGCGGACATCGAAGTAGTAGCGGGGCATTGGCGCCGGAAAATGCGGAGCTCGGTCCATCGTTCCTCTGATCTGCGAACAAGGACACTTCCTAATTCAAACTAGGAACCTGGGTTATATACGGACAGCCAGTGCATGACTGATGCAAGCGGCCCCGGCAATACGCAACGCACCGGGCCGCCGACCACTGGAGATTACCCCCGGCTAAGCTCTGGGGGACATGTAGCCGGGGGCTTTTACAGAATAGCCAGCCATCGGGGCGCGGTCTGTACGGCCGCTGACAAAGGGCAGGCCCGCCTTGAACCGCGAGGCGGTGTGCTGATGCGGCCATGCCGCCTCTTCGCAAAGGCTCTGCCCACAAATTGAAGCGCCCGTAAGACTCCGGATGTGGCTCTCAAATTAGACGAATCCTGTTGAAGCCGCCGTCCCCCCTCTTCACAATGAAGTACTAATATTAGTTAGTGAGGGGTTTTTAAAATGCCTTCTCTTCAGTCACGTATTGACGCCTACTCCACCCTGTCCACAAACCTTCTGACCGAACTCCGCGATTTGGAATCATTGCGCGAGTTGGTCTGGCAAGCACAAGTAGCAGCCGCGGTCCGTCGAAGGTCCAGAAAGGAAGCCTGCCAGCGTGAACCGGCGGGCCTCCGACAACATCACGAAGACGCCTTCTCCGCTATGCGTTGAATGTCGTTGAAGATCGATAGCGCTAATGCCTCCTCGCAGCCGCCGGTAATGCTACCGAGCTCGCCGCGGTGCCCAAAGTTGAGCGCACCGCACTTTTGCCCGCATCCCTTCGATTGTGCCTGCAGGTGTTTCGGCAATCTCGTTTTCAAGCCGGTATAGTTTCTCTGAGCTCGATTGCTCTCACGAAGAGCTTTCTTGTAGCCGCGGCGAGGTCTCGCACTGCTCCACCACCGGTCATACGCCGTCACGATTTCGACGGAAGCGGGAAAACGTGGCAATGTCTATGCGAAAGTGAACACATCCCCGAGTTTGTAGCCTCTGGCTTATCTCGGTTCCTGAGTCAGAAGCCGAACAGACGATCGGTTTTGAGCAGACGTATGCTCGCCCCTTTCATTCTCTGAACGGAGGGGCCGCAATGGAAAAGAAGGTCCGCGTTTCAAAACGGAAGCCTAAGCAGCTATGGACGCCTCAACGCTTAGCCGAGGTGGCGGCGGAGTTAGATAAGCTAAAACAGCAAGTCCGGGTGAATGAAAGTGCCAAGTCCAGGACACCGCGATCATTACGATTGCATGGTTAGTCAGTGCTTTGCGAAGTGGATGATTACCACTACATGGTGCCAAAGTGAGACCGCCTTCGGCGGTCTTTTTGTTTGTGATTGCGCCTGCAGATGCAGAGCCTGAGTCTGAGAATAAAAATGGCCCCAGCGCGAGGCGGCGGGGTGAGTCCACCAAGCAATGCAATAGTCATGCTACAGGCCAATGTCTGTGATGTTGATGGGGACGCGGTACACAACACACACGCAATCAAGATCCGAACAATCTGGCGATGCTGGACCTTCAAAGATCAAAGAGCTAGGCTGCAAAGATTGGGTCTCCGAGGGAGGCTAAAATGTTGCAAAGCATTGCATCGTTATTATTGGACGATTCCATCATTGTCTTGGTAGCGGCCGTCCTGATTGTCACCATCTTCCTGCAGCTCCGAGAGACAAGACTTCTGCATAGGAAAGTCAACGACCTCACGTACCAGGTGAGCGAGCTAAAGGTGCTCATCAAGACTATCTAGCTAGTCGGAGCGCCTTTCGTTGCCGTTGGGCCCGGCGTGACTCAGCGCGGGCCGCCCTTGCGTTTTGACGGTTTGCCGGTAACACCTAGCCCACACGCGCGCTTCCGTATGCCGTCGCCGGGCGGTCGGTTCCCATTCAAATCAGGCCACTGCGAATTTCAAAACTAGGCCACCGAGGTCGGAAACAGACCAGAGCGGAACAACAACAGATCGGAAACAAAGAACAAAAGGCCCGCCAGCGTGAACCGGCGGGCCGAGCTGCTGCCTCAGGGCGGCCTTGTCAAAGGCGGACTGCCGCATGTACGCGGGGCCGCCGTGCTCTTACCTCGATGGTTGTTGCCCGGCTGGTGGCGTCGTTGGTGCCGGTGTCTCACCCCCGAACCAGCCACCAGTCCAACCAAGCAGCGCAAGAACAACGATAACGGCCGCAACAACACCGGCGATGACCCGATTGTCCATATCGCGTTACCTCCCTGTTTGCTGGCTGCAGCCAAGGTAACGCATCATGCAGGTGATCGTTCGTTCAGAGTGCGGACGGCATCCCGCCATCACCGTGAACTGGTTGTCGCACCAGCCAACCTGCTCGTGGACTCCGTCATGGCACCAATGCCGGACCGCTCGCTTTCCTCTGCCAGGTCGTCGTCCTCCCGGTCGGCGGCGTCTTGCTCGGCATCGACCGCCGAGAAGGCCCAGAGGTGCTGGAACCGCCACGCCTTGTCCTGATTGGTGATCCGATCGAACGAACCTAGGCCTTGGCTCGTCGTCGGAGTCGTCCCCTCGTCGTCCGGTTCGGCCTGCCCGTCGGTCAAGGCGTCTTTCGTGCCCGGCTTTTGCACGACTATCTTACCGAACAAGGTGGAGGCGCGCTCCCGCTGATCGTCATGTCACTGAATCATTGGCGGTACCAACGTCCGTGCTTTGCGCCAAGGGCTGTCGCTCTGCGTGCGCCGCGGCTGCTGCCGTCGCTGTTGTAGAATTGGGTGAGTCGAGCGTGCCATCGGCGTGTTGGCCCGAAGCAGCCAATCCCCTCAGCTGAGCAAACGTCGGCCTCCTCGACGAAGATTAGAGGCTCGCACACAGACGATTCCCTCCCCCTCACAAGCGCGTTCCGGAGTAGCCCCTTTCCCGTGATTTTGATATCTTCGGCCGGCTTATGGAGGACGACTCGTGCCGGTATCCGTTGAGATCGACGAGGAGCTGTACAGGCGGCTGGCCGAAGCGGCCCCGCGTGATTGCAAGGGCGCGCAGGCTTACGCCAATGAGATCATTCGCGTCCAGCTTAGAGAAGTAGAGAGCCCACCAGATCATACGTGCGCTCGACGATATCGCTCGCCCTGACGAAGACTAGCCTATCGCATCATACCACCTCTCCTTCTCAAGTGTGGGCAGCTTCCGAGCAGAAAGCTGACTGGGTTACGCGATCAGCTATTCCCGAGAATGGCCCCTCGTGAGACGAGCGGATCCAGCCGATTGGCCGCTTTGCGCCACAAGCGGCCGTTTGCGCCCGATAGTCCGTTGTACCTTTGCTATCACGCTTGAGATTCAACTCTAATTCACGCGAAGAGCCGCTGCCGCGAAGTGAGATATCCATCGCGTGTGAACCGGTTCACATTCACGTCGTTTCCACCGGCATAAGTTGCTCTCATCAGGGGGCCAATATGCATCCCACCTGGAATCAGTAGCTTGCGATTAAAGCAATGTCGATCACCCTGAGCCTCGATCATATCGAACGCATTGTTCTGCCGGCTCGGAGATTTCTGTGGCATTGCCACCCGCTGCGACAAGCTCGTCCGCAACTTCCTCGCTGGCGTCGTTATCGCCGCAACCATGACTTGGTGCCTTATGAGCCGGGACCCTGGCGCACCACTCGGAGAACGCGATGCCGCTCCCTAACCTCATCCCTGCTGGTGGGCCGGTTCAAGTCCAGAATACGACGTTTGCTGTCGATGCGCTCGGCCGCTACGTCTGCAATACGTGGGACGAAGCGACCGCGAACGGCGGCGCACCGTTTGACGCGATCGTCGTCGGTGCCGGAATGTACGGGGCGTATTGCGCGGCGAAGATATTCCGTCGGCACCCGGGCAAGCGCGTACTGCTGCTCGACGCGGGACGCTTTCTCGTGTCGGAGCATGTGCAGAATCTCGCTCGGATCGGGCTCAATGTGCCATCGCCGATTCCTCCATCGAGCGATCCCGGCGTGGCGCGAGAGCTCGTTTGGGGCATTCCTTGGCGCGGCAACGTGGAGTTTCCCGGGCTCGCCTACTGCACCGGCGGCAAGTCGATCTACTGGGGTGGGTGGTGTCCGCGGCTCACCAGCGCCGACCTGCAGGGCTGGCCATCTGCAGCAACGCTGTATCTCAACGCGAACTATCTCAATGTGGAGAGCGAGATCGGCGTCGTCCCGGGAGCTGATTTCATTTTCGGCGACCTGCTCAATGTGGTGCGCAACGAAATCGGTAGCGCGGTTGGACTTGTGCCGAACATCGAAACGACCATCGGAAATAATGGTGTCGAGGTGGCCCCGTTGGCGGTCGAAGGCAGTCCGCCGAGCTCGGGCCTGTTCAGCTTCGACAAGTACAGCAGCCTGCCGCTCTTGGTCGAAGCTATTCGCGACGCCGTCGCATTCTCAGGCGCGAACGACGCGAACCGCCAGCTTTTCCTCGTGCCGGTGGCGCATGTCGTCAAGCTGCACGCCGCCGGCGGCGTGGTGCACATGATCGAGGTGGATGTCGACGGCCAACGCAAGTTTCTGCCCGTCGGCTCGCAGAGCGCCGTGATTCTAGCCGCGAGCGGCATAGAGAGCACGCGGCTCGCGCTGCTTTCCTTTCCGACTTCCTTAATGGGGCGCAATCTGATGGCGCACGTGCGCAGCGACTTCACAGTGCGGGTGCGCAGGTCAGCATTACCTCCTGTGCCGGCTCACGTGCAGACCGCGGCGCTCCTCGTTCGCGGCGTGACAGCCTCCGGCCGCTTCCACATTCAAGTCACGGCCTCCACACACGCGGCCGGCTCCGACGAGCTCCTGTTTCGAATGATTCCCGACCTGGATATCCTCTCGGCGCAACTCGCCAACCAGGATCCGAACTGGATTACGATCACGTTTCGCGGCATCGGTGAGATGCGCGGCGACAAAACGACCGCCATTCCCAACGCTACGACGAGCTGGATGAACCTGAGTCCTTATGAGTCCGATGAATACGGCGTGCCGAGAGCGTATGTCCAGCTCACGCTCAGCGTGGGCGATTTACAGGTATGGCAGGCGATGGACCAGACTGCAATCACACTCGCTCAGAAGATCGCTAAAGCGCCCAGCAATATTGAGTACCTCTACGACGGCGGCTGGCAGACGCAACCCTTTCCGCTCAATCGGCCATTTCCGGAATGGCATCGCGGGCTAGGCACGACCTATCACGAATCCGGGACGCTCTGGATGGGCGATGCGCCGGCGAGCTCGGTGACCAATAGCTTCGGACGGTTCCATCACATTAGCAACGCATACGCTTGCGATCAGTCTTTGTTCCCGACAGTCGGCTCGGTCAACCCAGTGCTGACCGGGTTAACACTTGCGAGGCGGATCGCCGAGCATGTCGCGATATGAATCGCATGAGCAAGATCGCATGGTCGGGTGAAGTTGTCAGCGTGCAGCCGTGCATCGATCGGCTGCGCTCTCTTATTTACGTTCCCGATCACGCTCTCAATTGGGCTCATCCATGAATGAGCTTACTGGCGATGGCCTCATTGGTCTGGCCGGTCGCAACCATGCTCAGGACCTTGGAGCTCGCGCAGCGTCAGCCGATGAGTATGACCGGAAGGGCCGCTCGATGCTGCAGTCGAATTCAGCCCTGCTGGTGGCGGGCACAGGCGATGAGGTCGGAGTCGCCGCAGCGCTCGCCGATTGCGGCGACATCGGCTGCAGCGGCGTATGCGGTCGGCGCAACGCTGGCGGTCTCGCGCAAGCGTCTCACCCAGCACGGGTAGCTTAGGATGATTTGCACAGCCGAGATTTTCCGCACGACAAAAGCTCGGACCTTGTTCAACCGCTTCGAAAGTCCGCTTCGCGCTGATTGTGTTGAAAAAGTCTTCGGTTGCGCGGGTTGATGTTCGCTGATTCAGTTGTTGCGAGAGGACTGAATCATGATGGGACATCAGCGAATTGAGCAGGCCGCGTTGTTCTATGAGTTTTCGCTCGATCGGCACGTTCCGGCCGATCATCTGTTGCGATCGATCGACAGATTCGTGGACCTCGATGGGTTGAGGCGAGAGCTTGCTGCCTTCTACAGCACGATCGGGCGTCCCTCGATCGCCCCCGAGCTGATGATCCGGATGCTGTTGGTCGGTTATTGCTTCGGCATCCGCTCGGAGCGACGCCTATGCGAGGAGGTTCACCTCAACCTGGCATACCGCTGGTTCTGCCGTCTCGGGCTCGATGGCGTCGTGCCGGACCATTCGACCTTCTCGAAGAACCGGCATGGCCGCTTCCGCGATAGTGATCTGCTGCGACGGCTGTTCGAAGACGTCTTGCGTCGCTGCATCGATGAGGGTCTGGTTGGCGGAGAGGGCTTTGCCGTCGATGCCAGCCTGATCAAGGCCGACGCTAACCGGCAGAACGGCGTCGAGGGCGAAAAGGGGCTGCCGCCACAAGCCGCAAGCCGTGCCGTCGACGAGTATCTAGCGGTCCTGGACGATGCGGCCTTTGGTGCCGCGACCGAGATCGTCCCTAAGTTCATCTCACCGGCTGATCCAGCCGCACGCTGGACCGGTGCCCATGGCGGACAGGCTTTCTTTGCCTACTCAACGAACTATCTGATCGATGTGGAGAATGCGATTATTGTCGACGTTGAGCCGACCACAGCGATCCGGCAGGCAGAAGTTCTCGCCGCCAAGCGCATGATCGAGCGGACCGCAAAGAACTTCGCTCTCCACCCGTCCAGGCTCCTCGGTGACAGCGCCTATGGTTCAGCCGACATGCTGGGCTGGCTGGTCGATGAGCACGGCATCGAGCCGCATGTGACCGTGTTCGACAAATCGGCGCGCAAGGATGGCACCTTCGCACGGGAGGACTTCAATTACGATCCAGCCGGCGATGTCTATCTCTGTCCTGGCGGCAAGACGCTGACCACAACAGGGACGCGTGTGAATGATGGCGAAACGTTGCTCTATCGAGCGAGCAAGGCTGACTGTGACGCCTGTGCCTTGAGGCCACGCTGTTGCCCGAACACGCCTGCTCGAAAGGTGCCTCGTTCGATCCATGAGAAGGCACGCGACGTGGCGCGGGCGATTGCAAAATCCTGGGAAGGTCGAGCATCACGACGGCTACGCAAAAAAGTCGAAATGCTGTTCGCTCACCTCAAGCGCATTCTCAAGCTGGACCGACTGCGACTGCGAGGACCAAATGGTGCCCGCGACGAGTTCCTCCTCGCAGCAACCGCCCAGAACCTCCGGAAACTAGCCAAGCTGATCCCAATGCCGCAGCCAAATCCGGCCTGAGAAACGGTCGGCTACGCCGCAATTTGCGGCCGCCTCGGTCGCGGACCGACTTCTTCAACAGAATCCGCTAAGAGCGGACATGTGTTGGTCGGGAAGGATGTCAGTTGTACAGGCTAGAATCGTGATTTAATCGGTATCGTGCACGAGACGGCCAACCGGGATACCCAAGCGAACTGTCCAACGATCGCCATGAACGCCGGCGAGTTTGGGCGGGCGAAGCAACCGGAGCACCATGTCCTCTAGCTCCAACACCAGTATCGCCAAGAAAGCTCGCACAAAGGCCGAGGCGGATTTTGCCACTTGGCTAATGATGGCCAAGCTCGGTGGTTTCGATGATCTTCCGTCAAACGCACAGAGCTTTCTGACTAACTATCGAGCCCGACTCGAGACGATGAGCGAGGCCGAGTCCACGGCCTTGGCCGTTCGCGAGGTCTACAGCGCTTATTACAGCGAAATGGGAGGCGTGGGCGCGGCGCCGGAACCAAAAGCTCGCACACCAACGACAGAGGACAAAGTCGTGCGGTTCCAGAGACGACCTAAACCTCAGCCCGGTCTATCGGCTGCTCGCCATTCGACGAGGCCAATGGTCCGAAAATCCTTCCCGGCACTGCTGATTTTCGCGAGCATGGTGGCTCTGATTGTCGCATATAGATTTCTGACGCAGTAACACATCAACGCCCGGACCCAGGGCATGTCCGCTTTTGCCCCGCTATTGGGGACAAACGGACATCAATTCTGCCTCACCTGAGTGCCTCGGTCTGCTCGGCATTCCCGTTCACCCCGCGAGCCTGATCCGACTTGCCGGTGCAAGCTTCCTGATCCTTGGCGTCGTCCTGATACGGACGTAGCCGCAGAAGATGATGCGGCCGTAGTCGCTATGGCGTAACCTTGAAACGCCAGCGTCATCACACCGGCCAGCCAACGGCGCTTTCGCCTTGTGAGAGGTCCAGCGATGCCCGCAGATCATGATACGCGCCCTCTGGGTCGAACCGGCATCGATGTGCTGCCCTTGGGCATCGGCACGAACAAGTGGCGGCGTGCCGATCGTGGGGCCGTGTTGGAAACCTACAGGACCATTCATGGTGCCGGCCCGTGCATGATCGACACGGCTGAGATCTATTTCTCGGAGCGCGTCGTGGGTGACTGCTTGCGCGCCGGTCCCACCCGCGCGGTGATAGCATCAAAGTTCCTTCCCTTTCCGGGCCGAACCTCGCCGCGCCGCCTGATGAGCGCGCTTGACGGTTCGCTCGCGCGCTTGGGCCTCAAGACAATCGATCTCTACTATGTCCATTATCCGCTGCCCTTCATCGACGTGGGAGTGTTCGCCGAAGGCCTCGTCGAAGCGGTGAAGTCCGGCAAGGCGCGCGCGGTCGGCGTGGCAAATTTCAATGCGGACCAGATGCGCCGCATCGCCGATCACCTCGCAAGGGCAGGCGTTCCGCTCGCCGCCAATCAGGTCAACTACAGCCTGCTCCGACGAGCAGCGGAAACAAATGGCGTGCTCGAAGCCTGCCGTGAGCTCGATGTGGCACTGGTCGCGTATTTTCCCCTTGCGTCCGGTCGCCTCACGCAGCCGTCGGACAGCATGGGCACGAAAGCGCTGCTGACGTGTCTCGCCGATATTGCCCGCGCGCACGACGCCAGCATCGGCCAGGTCGCCCTGAACTGGCTGTTGGCGCGCGACAGTCACGTGATTCCAATCCCCGGCGCGACCAAGCCTCATCACGCCAGGGCCAATCTCGATGCACTCGGTTGGCGCTTGAGTGAGACCGAGTTCGACGCGATCGACCGAGCCTCAGCAAAGAGTGGAACATGAATCTGACGCCCATCAAACCCCTCATCTCCATCTCTGACCTCGACAAGATCGACGTCCGCGTCGGGACCATTCTCGCTGTCGAGGACGTGGCGCATTCGGAGAAGCTCGTACGGCTGCGCGTCGATTTCGGCGACCACCCAGCACTCCATTCTCGTCGGCATGAGAAAGTAGCGGCGACATCCAAAGGTGTAGATCGGCGTCTGGTTTACCCCTTTTTGGCGTCCAATATTGACCCGACTATGGATCGATTAACTGACTGAGGCCGCGTCCGAAAAGATTGCCGCGACCGGGGTCAAGGTTGGACGCCGAAAGGCGTCAATGTTCGGAGCCGGAACACAATCCGGTTTTGGGGCGTCACTTTCGCCTATCGTTTCCTTTTGCGCCTGGCGCTGCTTGATGCCAGCCTGACGGATTGGGGCGCCGCGCACCTCATCATCGTACTTGCCAGCCTCGCTACCCCATGCGTGCCAGCCGTGGCGCGTCTCACGCGAGAAGATGTCGGCGCGCCGCCAACTCGGCGTGCGATCGGCGATCATCTGATAAAGCTCATCCGGCTTGCGGCTGTGCTGGCGCGCGATGCCGTCAAAGATCGATGGAAACGTGATCAGTGGCGGCTTTCCGATGGTGCCGATCAGCACCTGCTCGTGCATTGATCGCGTCCAAAATCCGCAACCCATACGCAGCTTCCCGCGCCTCGTGACCTTGCGCCAGACGATGTTACTTTTGTACGTGACACGCCACGCTTCAAGGCAGGCGAGCGCGTCCGGCAGCATAGGTATGGTGGCCCAACACATCACGATGGCGTCATCCTGGCAGAGATCGCGGACAGGAAGCACCTTGATCGCGTCGATCGGCATCACGGTGTAATGTGCCTGCGCCGACTTGCCTTGTCCGGCACGCGAGTAGGTTTGAAATTCCCACGGCGGATCAATCAGCACGAGCCGGAATGAACGCGGCAACAACGGCTCGAAAAACCAGGGAATGATCGACACGGTACACCTCACGATCCTGCCCCAACGAAATATCCACGCTGGCCACATCGCTCGGCCGAAGACCGGCAGCTCGCAATGCGAATGCTCCTGGCAACGCCTGTGAGCGCCTGTCCCGCCCTGGCAGCTTTGTCGCGCCCGGCTTGTCGTTGTCCGCAAGGTAGATGACATCGCGTTCCTTGAACACGGCCGCGATCTCTTGGGTCCAGACGGCAACCTGAACTCTTCTTTCCACGTCGGCTGTCAGGGGGTAGACCGGAAATGGCTGACGTATGGCCAAAACGACGCGACCGCGAGCAGGCTTGGGAAACTGTGCCCCGGCAGGCCGTCGTCAGCACATATTTGGGCACAAGGAGGCGCGATATGGCGACAACAGCTACCCGAGTCGTTCTTGATACGCCGGCGGCGGAGTTCCGGCTTCCGGCCACCGACGGCAAGACTTACACACTGGACGACGTTGCGGGCGAAAAAGGCACGGTCGTCGTCTTCATCTGCAACCATTGTCCCTATGTTAAAGCAGTGATCGACCGTATGGTTTCGGACGCCCGCGTGCTGATGTCGGAGAGCGTAGGCTTTGCGGCGATTTGCTCGAACGATGCCGCGAGCTATCCCGAAGACTCATTTGAGAATATGAAGCTCTTCGCGAAAGCTCATGATTTCCCCTTTCCATATCTCCACGACGAGACCCAGACAGTCGCACGGGCGTATGGGGCGCTCTGCACGCCGGACTTCTTCGGTTACAATGCCGACCGCAAGCTCCAGTATCGCGGCCGGCTCGACGAAGGCCGCACAACTCCGCCTCGCGCGGGGGCGCCCCGAGAGCTAGTCGAGGCCATGCGTGCGATTGCGACCACCGGTGTGGCGCCGGCGGAGCAAAAGGCGTCTATTGGCTGCTCGATCAAATGGAAGGACGAATAAAGGGCTTTCCGGATTTTCGTGTTGAAATGCGATCATCCACGACAGGAAAGCTCGGATTATCGTGTTGAGAGGTATCTGAGCAGCCCTCGAGGCATCGGCAAAAAGGCTGGCCAATCGGATGCGAATATGTTAGGTTACATGTAACCAGACATGGAGGGACCGATGGCGACGGCGTCAAGGCCCAAGCCTGGCCGGATGAAGGTCCGGGAACATCGTGAGAGGTTGCGGGCACAGGGCTTGCGACCTATCCAGATTTGGGTGCCCGATGTGCGGTCTTCATCCTTCCGCAAGCAGGCTCATCGTCAGTCACTTGCTGTTGCGGCCAGCAGCCATGCCCGCGACGATCAGGCTTTCATCGACGACGTGTCCGATCTGGACGATGAATGAGACGCGGTGAGATCTGGACCGTCGCGGGCGGCAAGGATTACGCAGGCAAGCCGCGCCCCGTCGTCATCGTGCAGGACGACAGGTTCGACGCGACCGACTCCATCACCATCTGCGCCTTCACCACGGATCCGACGGATGCGCCGTTGTTCCGGCTCATCTTCGAGCCGAATGAGCGCAACGGCTTGCTCTCGACATGCCGGCTGATGGTAGACAAAATCACAACCGTTCCCAAGGCTAAGGTCGGCAGGCGTGTTGGGCGTCTCGAGGATGTAGATATGGTACGGCTCAATCAGGCGATGATGGTGTTCCTCGGCATGGCCGTGTCCCCCAGGGGCAGAAGAAAATGAAGCTATGGCCACCTTAGGCGCCGAGCCGCCTACACGGACGGCCATTCCCAGAGCATGGACATTTCAACAGGAAAATCCGGATCGCCGATACACCTGGCCGTTCGGGGCTTGGGATGTCCCGTGCGGTTCACGCTTACCGCAGGCCAGAAGGGCGATGAACCGCAAGCCGCCGCATTGATCGAGGGATTACGCGCCGAGGTCGTCATGGCCGATACCGCCGATGATGCCGATCACTTGCGCCAGGCCATCGCTGCCAAGGGCGTGCTCGCCGTAATCCAATAACCCCTCACGCGCGCTCAAATACCCGCTCGACAAACACCTCTATGCCCAGCGGCATCTCGTCGAATGCTGCTTCTCAAAACTCAAGCAATTCCGCCGCGTCGCAACCCGCTTCGAAAAGACCGCCCGCAATTACCGGGCCGTCGTCACTCTCGCAGCCATCGTCTTATGGATGCGATAAGTGTCCACACCACCTAACTCGGTTTCCGGGTCAACGGGCAATTGCCTAGACTTGGGCATTGGCGACGGCCGGCCCATTGCGCCGTCACGGCGGCACGTCAAGGGCGGCTTGCCGCTCGTATCACCTTTGACGTGGCGACGGGACGGAGCTGCCCCGGCAAGGATCACTCGGCCGAGTTCACGCGGATTTCGGATTGGACGAGCCTGCATCCCTTAGCTTCGGCGCAGCGGTCCATCGGAACAACAAGCATCTCCCTCAACCTGCGTTGCTTCTCTCCTTGGGAAAGAGGGGGCGCTAACTGGTCGGCTCTTCTCCGAATCTCACCTTCCAAAGCGGCTCGCTGGTCAGGAGTAAGAGCCTTCCCAGCCGTCATTAAGAGGAAACCAACTAGGTCATGCCGCCGTAAGTCCAAATCCAGAATGATGAGCCCGAAAGGACCATCGGGGATGCTCACTCGCTTAAAAATGCAATCATAGCTGTTTTGGCAAAGCGAATATTGCTTCAAGTTCACATACCGCATGCTGCATTCCGGAGGCGTTTCCAAACGAACGACGCAGACCGCCAGATCCGGCGCATTTTTGTTGGGTATGGGAATGGCCGTCGGACCGCGCCCCCCGCCAATGCCTGGAAGGCCGTCCCAGGGTTCTCCGTTGGCCTTCGTGTGGTCGGCCGCCACGGTGATGCTGACGGGTTTCCCTTCCCCGGCTAGGCAGTAGGCGGGGAACACCAAAATGAACAAAATGGCCCACCAACACCGTCGGCTTATGCGCGAATGCCAACTAGCGACTCGGTAAGAGCGCCTGAACAAGCATAACTGATGAATTTGCATATTGCGCATCCGACAGGTTTTTCCTGACGCGGGCTCGCGGTTCGTTGATGACCCCTTTGCGAGATCAACATATTCTCGTGTACGGATGCGTCAACGTCTAAGCGACAGGCTCTATGGCAGAGCGCCTAAGAGAGGTGTCCATATTCGTTTCTCCGCGAGCGCTTCGGAAGGAGAGATATCATGGATAATGGCCAACAAATGAGGATTACACGGCGAGCTTACGAGCTGTGGCAGCAAGCAGGCGAGCCGAAAGATAGAGACGAAGAGTTTTATCGTCAGGCCGCGCGAGAACTCAAGGAAGGTGCCAAGAAATCCAATGATAGGCAACAATCCAGCCTCGGATTGTAAAGGGCGGCCATGACTTTACCTTCGACAGGATCTGCTGCAAACTGCATTGATCCGGCCGCAACATGAGTACTCCTGAACCGAACGTTGAAGGAGCAAATCGGCAGATCAGTTTTCGGTCGGCACTTGCCGACGGCTTGAGCGCTGCGCATTGACCGCAATGCAGCTCGCGAGCAGGCTTTGAACAAGCGGGCGATCAGCGACTTGGATGCCTCATCTCAGCCAGGAAACAGAGTCGGCTCATGTCAATCGGATTCCATCGGGCTTCCGGAGGCGTACAACGTGGCCACCGGCTTCCTGCGCCTGTCCGGTGCGGCTTCGGTGCAGTGACGGCATCGAAGAGATCCTCCAGCTTCCAGATGGGCCTAGCGATTGTCATGCCGGCTCCTTGACCTTGAGCGTGAGCAGGTGATCGCGAGGACGAGATAGCTATTAGTGCTGTCGTCGATACGGACAGATAGGATCAAGGGAGTAACGGACCGCTGCCACAAATTGATCACGATTGCGGGGCGAGATGTCGCGCAGAGTATCGTTGGGTTGGCGGATGTACCCAATCCCTGCGATCTAAGGAGCCCCCGGAGAGATCATCTCCGGGGGCTTTGTCTTTTGGCCGCCGCTTCGCTGTGAAAGTTATCTAGCCGTGAAACCTCGGGGGCTACCCAACGGTTGCGACTGGCGGTGTCTGCGTTCATCTGTTCGCTTCGTGTTGCTCGGCTGAAGCCTTGATGTTCGCAATCTCCGCAAGTGCCATCACCGATGCAAACTCGGCGATGGAATAGATCCTAGTGCCATCGCTGATCGAGATGCCTGTTAGCCTCCCGACGACATGCCATTCGACCGCTTTTGCAAAAGCGTCCCTAGCCGTTTTGGCGGTGGCTTTGAACATGTGATCGTCAACGTGGGCATGCACGTGGAAAATCATAGTTGATGCTTGCCCAACGCCACGGGGCTGGACCAGACGGTGAATCTCGCACGGCGTTGCTTGGCGCTCAAATTGCACCGAGGAACGGTCTTTTTGCTCAAAGTCTGCCATCTTGAGCCTATAATGCGGTCCATCCACAAAGCCCGGCCGACTGCTTGCTGTGCCGGAGTTCAAGGCACCGGCTGCTGAGACTTCTTCTTTATGTCGGCCGCTTTAATGAAGCGGACGCCAACCTGATCGCCGTTGACCCAAGCTAGTTGGCAACGCCGGTATGCTTTCCCCACTGTCGAGAGCACAAGAAAGAATTCTTTCAGCGGAAGACCTTCAATCGAACCGCCAACGGAAAGTCTAGCGCCCGTCTCCGATACATCCTGCATTGTACACGGACGCTGCCACGTACCATCAACGCCATCATGTTTGCGGCGAACCCGCGCTCGAATACGACACGGTGGGCCTTACGCTGTTCCATCTAACCAAAATCGTCGAACTAAAATGAATGACGATGGGACCGCCAAGGAGACGGTTCAATATGCAATGCTCCCGCGGTGCCGCTTTTGGGATCGGACCACGATGAACAAAGAATATAGGTGAGCGGTTAATATTTGCTCAAAAGCGATGGATGACGGGGCCAGTCACGCGAGCTTTCCTCCGTAAAACTACGGTGCGCGCGTCGCAAGTCTTCGTCGCGCATCAGTTTGCTGGCATTGCGCTCACAACCTGATCTTGGTTGACGCTAACAAAGAGCCAACAATAAAAATCATTTTGTATTGAAATAATACTGTCCACTTTTGAACGCTCTGTACTCTTTTTTGGAGCAGCCATGCATGATTTTCCAAAACTCGCTGCGCAGGTAAGGGGCGCACGCGCACTTCTTGGTTGGTCTCAATCCTATTTGGCAGGAGGTGTCAGTGTTCGTCGTGTGATTATCGCTGATCTCGAAAGCGGCAAGCGCGAACCGCAGGCGTCAACATTATCCGCATTGATAACTGAACTGAGCGCGGCAGGCATCGTCTTTACGAAAGCAGGTGTCGAGCTTCTGGGATGGCCACCGAGACCCTCCGTACCGACCGGGTGCGCAACGATAAGGAAGCGCGCAAGGGTCCGCCGACGTTAAGTACCGGGACATCACGTCAGAAGGCATTTTGCTGGCAAGGTCGTTCAAGGGACTGACCGTGTCCTAACATTTGTTGTGTTGCACCAGCCCTTGAGCGCCGACCAACGTCCCGTGGGCCAAGCCTCCGTGGCGAAACATTGCCCGCCTATCCTGAGAAATGTCCGTTCACCGGGTGATTGTGTTGCAAAAGTCGTTTTGCAGGAGATGTTAAAAATTCTGAGGGCCGCTGGCGCGTTCTTCGTGTAATGATCTGAGGGACCTCATCGCCTTGCGCCAAATTCATGGGCGACTTCGGTAGCGCGACTCAGGCTATGCGAATCATCGATCTCTTTGCGCCTCAGGTTTTCGCCAAAAATTTGGACCGCTGCGACTTTCGACTTTTGCAACACTATCCGGGTTAGACCGGAAGTCGCCGTGGTCCAGCCAAACCGACGCGACTGACCCGAAGCGGTCATTCCGCCGCACTTTCAAAGAGCCATTTCGCCCCAAATAGCCGTAGAATTTGCTCGTTGCGTGTTGGATGATGCGATAGGAGCTCGGAAAGCTCCTGTGGTGGGCTCCCTGGTTGCCAAAGATAGGTGCCGCATGGAGTGCCCGAGCTGCGGCAGCGCGAATCCGGAGAGGAAGCGGTTTTGCGGCGACTGCGGCGCCCCGCTGGCGCTTCGCTGCTCTGCTTGCGGAGCCGAGAACCCGCCGGCCAAAAGGTACTGCGGCGATTGCGGCGCTGCGCTGGCCATATGTTTGCCAGCCAGCCCGCAAGTACCAGCAGCGCAGGGCACGTCGAGGCCCGCGAACAGGCGCGGAGAAGCTTTGGCGCTGCCCGCTCGAAGCCGTTCGGCCGAGCGCCGGCAGGTCACGGTGATGTTCTGTGACCTGGCCGGTTCGACCGCACTGGCATCCCGCCTTGATCCCGAGGAGATGCGCGAAGTTCTCACGGCGTTTCAGAATGCGGTCACGGGCGAGATCGCGCGGCTCGAAGGCCACGTCGCGAAGCTGATGGGCGACGGCATCTTGGCTTATTTCGGCTGGCCGAGAGCCCATGAAGATGAGGCCGAGCGGGCCGTCCGCTCGGGGCTCGCCATTGTCGCGGCGGTGGCCCGGCTCCGCACGCCGATGGGTGTGCCGCTGGCCTGTCGGGTCGGGATTGCAACCGGTTTAGTTGTGATCGGGGACCTCGTTGGCGAAGGCTCAGCGCAAGAGGAGGCCGTGGTGGGCGACACCCCGAACCTCGCCGCCCGCCTTCAGGGGCTTGCCGAACCGGGCAAGGTGATCGTGGCTGAGACTACGCGCCGCCTTCTTGGCGAAGTGTTCGAGCTGACCGAACTTGATCCGCAGTCGGTCAAAGGCTTCGCCGCCCCTGTTCGCGCGCATCTCGTTGAGGGCGAGACGGCCGTCGAGGGCCGTTTCGATGCCCACCATGCCGTGTCGGTGCCGTTGGTCGGCCGTGCGCAGGAACTAGCATTGCTTCTCGGCCGCTGGCAACTGGCACGGGCCGGTGAAGGTCAAGTCGTCCTGCTCTCGGGCGAGCCCGGTATCGGCAAGTCGCGGCTCGTGCAGGCGCTGCGTGAGGCGACGCGGGGTGAGCGCCGCGTGAGCTTGCGCTACCATGGCTCGCCCTATCACGTGAATGACGCGCTCTGGCCGATGGTGCAGCAACTCGTACGGGCGGCTGGGCTCGGCCCGGAGGACTCGACCGAGGCCAGGCTCGATAAGGTCGAAGCTCTGCTCGCGAGAGCGGTCGCCGACCCGCGAGTGCCCGCGCCGTATCTGGCCAGGCTCCTCGGCCTCGAAGCCGGTGGTCGCTATCCGGTGCAGGACCTCACCCCGCAGCAGCAGAAGATGCGGACATTCCAGGCCTTGATTGCGCAGCTCGAGGGTCTAGCCCGGCAAGAGCCCGTGCTCGTTGTGGCCGAGGACCTGCACTGGTTCGACCCGACGACGATGGAGCTGTTTGAAGCCGTCATGGAGCAGCTGCAGCGCTGGCCGGTCCTTCTCCTCGGGACCTTCCGGCCGGAGCTTCCGCCGCCCTGGACTCGCTTTCCACATGTCACACTGCTGACGCTCAACCGTTTGGGGCGCGGCGACACGACGAGGCTCATCGACGGCATCGCGCGCGGACGCAGCCTGCCCCCGCCCGTCATCGACGCAATCCTGACCCGGACCGAAGGCATTCCGCTGTTTACGGAGGAGCTGACGAAGACGATTCTCGAGTCCGACCTGTTGCGTGCAACGGGTCACGGCTTCGAGCTGACCGGGCCGTGGCGGCAGCCGGCCATCCCGAACACGCTGCAGGACTCGCTGATGGCCCGCCTCGATCGGCTGGGTGCTGTGAGAGAGCTGGCGCAAGTTGCCGCATGCATCGGTCGGGAATTTGACCATCAACTGCTCGCTGCCGTGACTTCGCGGCCGGAACCTGATCTTCTCGCCGCCCTCGACCAGCTGGTGGCATCGGAACTGGTCTTCCGCCATGATCTTGTGCCTGCAGCGACATACAGCTTTAAACATGCGCTGGTGCGCGATGCGGCCTACGAAAGTCTGCTCAAGGAGCGTCGCCGCCAGATCCACGGCCGCATCGCCGAGGTCATCGGAGAGCAATTTCCGGATATTGCGGCCGGCCATCCCGGCATTCTGGCGCAGCACCTGACCGAGGCAGGTCTGATTGAGCTGGCCGCCGAAGCCTGGACACGAGCCGGACTCGCGGCGCTCGGCCGCTCGGCCATGAACGAGGCGACGAACGCGCTTCAGAACGCGTCAAAACTCCTCGGCCAGCTTCCGGATACGAATGAGCGCAAGCGGCGCGAACTCGACCTGCTAGGCCCGCTCAGCGTCGCCCTCATGAACACCCGCGGCCCTGCCGCGGCGGAGACCTCCGCGACCTACGAGCGCGCGGCGTTGCTCGCGCAGCAGCTCGGCGAGAATGAGAGTTGGCGCCGTGCCCGATGGGGGATTTGGCGTGTGGCCAATGTCCGGGCGCATCTGCACGAGGCAGCGGTAATCGCGGACGGGCTGCTAGAGGACGCGGCACGCGAGGGGAGCGCGGCTTGGGCCCTGCATGCGCATCACGCCGCCTGGTCGACGCGGCTGTTCATGGGCGATCTCGCGACCGTTTGCCGCCACGTCGACATAGGGCTTGCGCTCTACGACATCGATCGTGATCCTGCCGATTGCGTCGCTCTCGGCGGCCACGATGCGCGCGAATGTGGGCTGATCCAAGCTTGCAATTCGCAACTGCTCATGGGATTTCCAGATCGCGCCCGCGCCATGAACCGTGCCGCAATCGAGCACAGCTTCCGCTTGGGCATCCCTCAGTCGATTGGCCACGCGCATAACTGGAGCCTGATCCTGCTCCAGCTCGTCGACGACACTCAGGAGCTCGAGGCGCGCACCAATTTCCTGGCCGATCTCGCCGAACAACACGGAATGAACATCTATTATTCCGAGGCGCGGATCTTGAATGCCTGGCTCGGTGTGAAGCATGACCGAGATCCGAAGGCGCTGACGGCCATGCGCGACTTCTTCGAGCGCCGGCTCGCCATGGGGACGTACTTCCTCCAAACCTATTTCTATTGGCTGATCGGGGAGGCTGCCCTGCACCTCGGTCGCGCAGAGGAGGCGCTCGCCGCAGCCAAAGAGGGCTTGGCGCGGGCCTCTGCAACAGCCGAGGGTTTTTGCGTCGCCGAGCTGCACCGCCTTGTGGCGCGCTGCCAGCTCGCGCTGGACGCCAGCGATTCCGAGAGCGCTGAGCACGCGCTCCAGGCTGCATTGGCGGATGCACGCGCTCGCTCAGCTCTCCTCTGGGAGCTGCGTGCGGCGAAGGATCTGGCGCGCCTTTGGAGCGAGCGTGTGCGTCGCGAGGAAGCGCGTGATCTCCTCTCGTCGGCCCACGCCCGATTCACTGAGGGGTTCGACACGCCAGATCTGAAGGACGTGAAAAGGCTGCTTGAGCAGCTGAGGGACTAGACTGGGCCGTTTTGTTTGTCCGTCACAGGTTCGTACCCACGAACTGTTCGGCCTGAGAACCTTGCAACAACCTGCACTGGGCGTCGTTTTAGGGAACGACGCCCCGGCAAGCCCACGCAACGTTCGCAAAGGATCTCGGGCCGTCAGACCGGCCGGCCTCGTTGGCATCGCGCACGGCGGCGTCGGTACGCGCTCGCTCGGCAGCGTCGAGCGTCACCACATACCTACCCAGCTGTCCTTCGCCTGCGGCAATCGGTGCCCAGTAGTCGTCGAAGCTGAGGTAATCCATGCGGATCATCAGCTGCGTTTCCGTTACGTCCGCAAGACCCTGTTCGAGGAAAGTCCGTTTCATTTCGCCCGGCTGCATCATCGGTTGGAAGCAATAGCGAGCACGCAGCTGGCGCCCCGCTTCGCTGCACGCCGCCACAGAGTCGACCATCATGCGCATGCCGGGCATGCCGCCGAGGTGGTCCCAAACGGTCGCCGCGACCACACCGCCCGACCGAACGACGCGACGCATCTCGGCGACTGCCTTGCCCAACGAAGTGGAGAACGAGCAGCGCCAAGGCGCGGTCAAAAGTGCCGCCCTCGAACGGCAGGGCGCAGGCATCTGCCTGCCGGACTTTATTCGCGGGTCGGTGTTGCGCCGGATCGCTTCCTCGACAAAGACCGGCGAGTAGTCGATTGCGGCAATCTCGTTAAGGTCGGCAACCTTGGCGAGCGCGAAGGTCAGGCTACCGGTACCGCAGCCGACTTCGAGAATCCTCTCGCCGTTGTTTACTCTCCGCGAACTCGATGAACTGGGGCGCAAGTTTTTGGCTCCAACGCCCCATAAGCTGCTCATAGCCGGCGGCGTTTTGGACGATGAATTCGGAGGTCATCGAAAATTTGCTCCGCTCGGCAAACTTTAGACCACGGGATGGTTGCCAAGGCACAAGACATCGCATTGCCGGGATAGCCGCCACGAACGAGGACGCTGTTCCAACCGTCTCACGAACGTCCACTCAAGGAGCGTCGACTTCCGCCTTTGGTCCTCAGCCGAACTGCCTTTGAGCGGCCGCAAAGGCCGCTCTCAGAGGAGAACCGGACCTGACGAGATGAGCGGCCGGACCGCCGTTTGTGACCCAGTGCGGAACAGGGTGATGCCGGATCGAAATGGCGGAGCGACGGCCGGTCTTGCTTCACAAGCGGCACAGTGCAGCCGATCATCTGCCCGCTATGGCTTACTGAC
>NZ_JAGWDK010000053.1 GCF_018398875.1 Bradyrhizobium sp. sGM-13
GAATGGGTGGTCACAATCCGTCGTAGCGGGTGGTCGCGATCGTCGGAATACGCAGACATTTCTTCCCAGAGCAATTCGGGGGCGCTTTACCAGTCTTATTATGATCTTCAAGAGTACGAGCAGTGCATTGCAGCTACTACGCGAGACTAGGTTAACGCAGCGCGAGATCGGTCAAAGCTTGGAGGTGAAGCCTCCGTGTAACTTCGCTTGGCGATTATAAACGATTATAAAAAGGAGTCGCGCCTGGAATTAGGACGGTGATTCACACAAGTTCGTTCGGCTGCCCCGGCCGCAGCAGTTGTACAATCGCACCTGGAGCTCGGTCGCAGCGTGTGCCCATCCACTGGGGCCGCTTTTTGGATACTTCCCGATTAAGACGACAAACGAAGCGCCGTCTCACTTCGGAATTCCAAACTCCTTCGCAGCAAGCGCGGCGATCTGGCGAGTCGTGAGTACCCGCGTTGCCAATCTCTATTACTTTGCGAGCGATAATGTCCCAAACAGAGTCGTCGATCACAAGCCGCTTCAGCCGCGTATGGCCTCTGGCGTCTTCAGCCGCTCGGCCTCCGAGGTCTCCATTCCGCCAAACTGGCTTTTTCGTTTGTGGATGCTCGCATCGCTGGTGCCGTGCTTGTTGGCACAAATCGGCAGCCGAAACGCCGGCTCCTGCTCCTTCGATATCCTGATAGCTTGCTCTTTGGATCTTGTCTCGGACCAGAACGAAATTCAACTGGATGAAGCCAATGGGGCAAGGTCAACAGCGAGCCGCCGCACAGCTTGGCAAAGTTTCCAGCGCCCCGTCAGGGTCAGGGAACGTCAAGGGTGATTTCCCGCGATAAAGCAAGAGCTGGTGCTGAAAGCGCATCAAGTATCGTGATTCCCAAAAGGAAGATTGACCAAATACCGGACGCGGGTTCGTCTTGCGCTCCCCCTCAGAGTTGGTAGATGGGCCTCCGTTCATTTTGCTGTATTCTTCCGGGACGAGTTCGCGATCAATCGCCAAAGTTTGCAAACGGCGGCGGCCTGGACGAAAGGATATCAGCAGCCATGGCAAATGCGTATCGGGCTTCGTCGACAGCAGAAATCAACCGCGATCATTTGGAGCGCGTGGAAGGCCATATTAACTTTGTTCGACGCACACCCTACGAAAGGGCTCCCGAGGCCTTTTTGCCGGGATACGACCTACCGCCTATGGTCAGCTACGAAGTCACTATTCACAATGCGCGTCCGATAGTCAACGAACTATCGCTCGAGAGAGAGGGCTTCACGCTAGTTCAGCACAAAATATCCTGTGCAAACGAGCGTAATCCAGAGACTATGTACGACAGGTATCTGGAAGAAATGGCTCCGCTCATCAAGAATTACTTCAATGCATCGTGGGTGGTGCCCCGCCGAGGAAGCGTGGTTGTTCGTTCAGCTGGCGGGAGCTCCGTTCCCGGAGTAAGGGAGCCGGCTCGATGGGCTCATATTGATTACGCACCGATCGCTGCCCCGATGCTCGCCGCTATTGAGAACCAGCTGCAGGGCATTCAGGCGCGTACGTATTCTCGATTAATGATCATTCAAACATGGCATGCTCTATCGCCGCCGCCGCAGGACTTCCCCTTAGCATTCTGCGACGGCACCTCCGTTCACGATACCGATTTGATCGCAATAGACTACACGTTTCGTGACGTCACTTTCAAGCTTTGCGTCGCGCACTTCAATCCGGCTCAGCGCTGGTACTACTTTCCGGAAATGACTGCGGACGAGTTCATTCTCTTTAGCTGCTATGATTCGGAGGGACATTGCAGTTCGAGGGCGGCCCACTCGGCATTTGACAATCGTCGCGCGTATCCCAATGCAAAACCCCGTGACAGTATCGAGGCTCGCTTCTTCGTGTACTACGTCTGACCAGCGGGATCCGAGCTACGCAGAAACGAGCGATAAGCCTGTCGGTTGTTGAGCTGTACCGGTAGCATGGCGTCAGCGCCAGCAGGTCAGCGGTGGAATCGAACGATCCTCGCCGGATGACGCGTTGGGTGATAGCGCGAAGAAGCGTTCGACCTGGTTGAGCCAGGAGGCGTAGGTTGGTGTGAAGTGAATGTGCCAACGCGGCCGGCGGGCAAGCCAGGTCCTGACCTTGGGATGCTTGTGGGTGGCGTAGTTGTCGACGACGAGATGGATGTCCAGTTGGGTCGGCACATTAGCTCGATGTGACGTAGAAGGGCGAGGAACTCCTGGTGGCGATGGCGGGGTTTGCATTGAGCGATGATTTCGCCGTCGAGCACGTTGAGGGCGGCAAACGGGGTGGTCGTGCCATGACGCTGGTAGGCGTGGGTGACACCCTCGATGTAGCCGAACCCATAGGAGGCATGGGCTGGGTTCGTTCGAGCGCCTGAATTTGGCTCTTCTCATCGACGCAAAGCACCACGGCCTTGTCAGGCGGATTGAGATAGAGCCAGACCACGTCGCGCAGCTTCTCTAGAAAGAAGGGATCGGTCGAGAGTTTGAAGCTGCGGGTACGGTGAGGCTGTAGACCGAAGAGTTGGAACAGGCGATGAACAGTGCTTTTGGCAATTCCCGTCTCTTTGGCGATGGTGCGCACGCTCCAATGGGTTGTGGCTTTGGGCTTGCGAGCGAGTGCCTTGGTGAGCAGCTCGGCCACAGCCTCATCCTCAACCGTGCGGGGCCTGCCGGTACGCATCTCGTCGTAGAGCCACTCGATGCGATTTGCGATGAAGCGATTGCGCCATTTGCCGATCGTGTGGGGGCCAACACCAAGCCGCGTCGCCACGACGACGTTGCTCGGCTCACGTTCGCAGGCCAACACGATCTTGGCTCGCAGCGTCAGCGCTGCAGGGATCGAGCGCGACCCCGGGCGCGGCTCGCTTCCCCACGGGCTTCTGTCATGAGGGCCTGCTGTCCTCCACAGCCGGCATCCTGTTCGCACGTGCACAATAAAGGGCCTGTGCTGAAACTTTCAGCAAGGGCTCGCTTGCGCTCCGTCGACGTTTGGTGCATCATATTTGGTACATAAACTACCGAGGGTTTTGAGCGCAAAACTATTCAGTACATTGCATGGGGATGTTGATGAGGAACTTCTGCGAACTGCTCTTGCTTTCTGTTGCTCTTGCCCTGGCGACCAAAATCGCGCCGGCGTCCGCCGGTGACGCGAAGTGGTATCCATTCCAGATGAATGATGCTTCTTCCGACGCTCCGAAGGTGATCGAATACTCGCCGCTCGAGAAGGCCGAAAAGCCTCACAAGATTTGTGTGCTGTTCCCGCACATGAAGGATAGCTTCTGGGGTGCGGTCGACTATGGCATGGCCGAGCAGTCAAAGGCGCTCGGTATGAGCATGAATCTGTATGGGGCCGGCGGACACGACAATCTGCCCAAGCAGCTGTCGCAATTCGACGACTGCCTCGCGATCGGGGCGGATGCGATCGTGATCGGTGCCATCTCCACGGTCGGGGTGGCCAAGCAGGTGCTCGCTGCGAAGGCCAAGGGCATTCCAGTCATTGCTGTCACGAACAGCTTCATCTCACCTGACCTGACCGCCGGCGTAGTTGTTGATCTAAGGGAAGATCGTTTCGTCGCCGTCGAGTCCTAGGGAGGATTCCGCGGTTTGACGATCCTTAAAGCACGCTGGTCTAACGCTCGGCCGCCCCCGCCGGAGGCGATCATAAAAGAAAGCAGTTTCAAGAGAGAGGCGTCTTGTGACGTGCCCTTATGCTCAAACCGACAGCGTGCTCTGGGCTTCGTCGTTGCGGACGCTGTGATGTGGACCGATCTGAGCCCGAAGATAACGCCAAGGTCTCAGCGTCAACCATTACGCGCCGTGCGTTGAATTTCCTGCGCTCAAATCGTCGTCTTCGATCCTCGCGGATCTCTGTGTGCCACCATTCATCCAATTGCGGGAGGATACCAATGTCTAAAAGATCTTTCAGCACGATCGTGCGTATGGCCGCGGTGGCCACCTTGTCTCTAGGGCTGGGATTGGCTCCCAGCTTAGCGCAAAGCGGTCCCGCGCTCAAAGTCGCCGTGATCGAGACTCTGTCGGGAAGTCAGGCTGCCACGGGCTCGCTCCATGTGCCTGCAGCGCAATATGCCATTGACCGCTTGAATGCTGCCGGCGGCTACAATGGTAAGCCCATTCAACTCTTAACATATGACAATCAAGGCACACCGACGGGCGCGTCGGCGCAGGTTACGGCCGCCATCGGCGACGGCGTTCGCGTTATCGTGCAAGGCGCGTCGTCTGCAATTGCCGGCCAGATCACCGAGGACGTGCGCCGGTACAATCTTCGCAATCCGAAGCAACCTATTATCTATCTAAACTCGGCTGCGGAAGCGCGCGAGCTTACGGGGGAGAAATGCCACTTCTATCACTTCAAGTTCGCGCTCGATGCCGAAATGCGGCTTCGCGCGGCCGCCAAGGCGATCCACGACCGAAAAATCCAAGCTTCCAACGTTTTCTCGATCAACCAGGACTATTCCTGGGGGCGCGACATGGACGTGGCCATCAAAGGCCACGCCAACGAAGGCGGCTATAAGGTAGTCGACGCCGTCTTGCACGACGTCAATCGCATCCAAGACTTCACGCCCTACGTGACCCGGATCGCAGCAACAAATGCGGACGCCGTAATCACCGGCAATTGGGGAACGGATCTTGTCCGCCTTATGCGGGCATCAGCCGACTCGAAGCTCAAGGCCCGCTTCATCACGATGTTTCTCGATGTTCCGGGAAACATCACCAGTGCAGGCGATGCCGCCGAGGGCCATATCTTTCTCGATGTCTTCAATGCCGAAGCCAACGGCGAGCGCGGCATCGCATTTCAAAAAGACTTCCTGGAGCGTACCAAGGCACAGACGCTAGCCAATAATCAGGCTCACACGGTCTTTGCCCTGCTGTTCCTGGGTGAAGCTCTGAAGCTCGCTCCAGCAAATGGCTCCATCGACGTGAGAAATATTGCTGAAGCCATGGAAAAGGTGACCCTGGACAGCCCAGCCGGAACGATGACCATGCGCTCAGACGATCATCAAGCGCTGCTGCCAATCGCAATCACAAAAGTTTCGCGTGACGCTGCGATTAAGGTCGAGAACTCGTCGTTCGGTTTCAAACCGTTGCTCAAAATTGATGGGCCGGACGCGATCGTGCCGCCTCAGAGCACCTGCAAGATGCAGCGGCCATCCTAATGCAACTTGCCGCGGACACCGAACGCGCCGGCTGATTTGGCGAATTCGGTGTCAACAGAGGGTAGTTTCGCGTCGCAACTTCTTGGAGTGCGCCAATGGAGATGTTGTCCATTTCTCTGCTAAACGGCACTATTTACGGCTTGTTGCTCTTCATGATTGCCGCAGGCCTGACCTTGATTTTCGGCATGATGGGCGTGCTCAACTTTGCTCACGGCGCATTCTACATGCTTGGCGCCTACGCGGGGTATGTTCTGTCAGCTCGCGTCGGCTTCTTCCCAGGTCTCCTAGTTGCCGGCTTGATTGTGGCGGCCATCGGCGCAATGGTCGAACGATACATGCTGCGTTCGGTCCACGCACATGGCCATGCGCATGAGCTGCTGCTGACGTTCGGTCTTCTTTTTGTCTTTGACGAGATCGTGAAGTTTTTCTTTGGCTACTACCCTGTCAGCTATAGGGTCCCGGAGACGCTTAGCTTTTCGGTCTTTCGCATCGGTTCACTGGAGTACCCGGCCTATCGGCTCTTTGTGGGCCTTGTCTCCATAGGCTTCTTCGGCGCTCTGGTCCTCATACTTCGTTTCACTAGAATAGGCTTGGTGGTGCGCGCTGCCGTGCACAAGCCGATGATGGTCGAGGCCCTTGGCCACAACGTTCCGCTGGTCATGTTGCTGGTTTTTGCCGTTGGTGCTGGCATGGCCGGCTTGGCCGGCGCGGTCGCCGGTGCTTTCTATCCCACCAGCCCAGCCATGGCCTCCGAGATCGGAACAATCGTATTCGTTGTCGTTGTGGTGGGAGGGCTGGGTTCTCTGGGCGGCGCCTTCATAGCCTCTCTAATGATTGGAATCTTGACCACGCTTATGGTCGGCGTCGATACGACGCTCGCTGACACGCTCTCCTTTGTCGGCTTCGGTAGCTGGGGAAAGGACATCGGAGGCATTTTCGCGGTGCCACTTTCGGCGAGCGCTGGAACTCTGCCGTTTGCGTTAATGCTGATGGTTCTTCTGCTGCGTCCTGCCGGTCTCATGGGTGAAAGGACCTGAGCGTGACTGCAACAGACCTGAACATAGAGGACTCCAACCGGACTAGCGCAAGGAAAGCGCCGGGCCTCGGTTTACTCTTGATAACGGGTGTCACGGTTCTCCTATTTACCCTTCCCCTTTTAATCCCGCCGGTGTTTCTAAATTATGCGATCAAGATGATGGTCGCGGGCTTGTTCGCTCTTGCGTTCAATCTGTTGTGGTCACATGCACGATTGCTCTCGTTCGGACATGCCGCCTATTACGCGATCGGGGCATTCGCTGTCATTCACGCGCTCTCACTGTCGGAGCGTGGTGTGCTGTCAATTCCGACGCCGTTAATCCCGATGATGGGCCTCATTGCCGGTGCGCTCATCGGGCTTGTCGTCGGTTACCTCGCAACGGTACGCGGGGGTACGTATTTCGCCATGATCACACTTGCCGTTGGCGAGCTCCTACTCTCCATCGCTCCCAAATGGGAAGCCGTGTTCGGTGGTGAATCGGGCTTGTCGTCGATGCGGATGCCGTGGGCTGGTCTCACATTTGGTATGGTTGGAGAGGTTTACATTGTCGTTCTGATCTGGTGCCTTTTTGGTCTTGTGTTGCTGCGCTGGTTCTCTGCCACTCCTCTGGGGCAAATCGCGCTTGCCATTGGCGATAACGAGAAGCGTCTCCGATTCCTGGGCTACCGTACGCACGCAGTAAAAACGGTGATCTTTTCGCTGTCCGCCGCGGTGTCAGGCCTTGCCGGCGGCTTGATCGCTTTCGCGATGGAGAGTGCCAGCTTCGAGTTATTCGCAGGAGCCAATTCAGCGATGCCTGTCATGCATACTTTTTTGGGAGGAGCTGATGTCTTTTTAGGCCCTATTGCGGGAGGCATGGGACTGACGCTGTTCTCGGAACTGGCCTCGAACGCCTCTCGCCTCTGGCTTCTCTATATGGGTGTCATCTTCGTTATCGTTATGATGTTCGCTCCAGAGGGCTTGGCCGGCTTCATCTCGCGACATGTCAAGCTCAGTCTGACGTGTTGGCGCCTGCTTATCGCGGACTACGCTGTATTTCTCTCCGGATGTGCTGGTCTCGTGCTGAGCGGCGTCTGGATGGCCGAAGTAAGTTATCGCTTGATGGGCACGTCGCCCATCGTCGGACTCACTCCCGATGGGACGATAACGCTATTTGAATGGACATTCAGCGCAACGTCCAAGCCGCTTTGGTTCGCGGCCGTCGCGGTGTTTGTCCTCTCGCTCTTCGGCGTTTTAGCTGCAGCAAAACGAGCAAGGACCACTTGGCTTACGATAGGCCAGAAGAAGGACGGCCTTCGGTGATCAAGTCCAATAGTTGCGATGAAATCGCACTCGCTGCACGCAACGTGCGAAAGTCGTTTGGTTCCACTGAAATCATTCGTGGGGTCAACATCGACATACGGCAGGGAGAGAGACATGCCTTGATCGGCCCGAACGGCGCTGGCAAGTCTACGATGTTCAATCTCCTGTCGGCGGCTTTTGCGCCGACCTCTGGCGAGATTCTTTTGAACGGGACCGTCATAAATGGTCTCGAACCCGCAGAGGTCAATCGACGGGGGCTGGCCAGATCCTTCCAGATTACAAGCATCTTTCCGCGTCTTACGACCTTTGAGAACCTACGTATCGGCGCGTTCGCCCGCTACGGCGTGCGCTTCAATATTCTGTCCACAGCCAACCGACTCAGAAAGGCAAATGAAGAGGCCGACCGCCTGCTTCGCCTTGTTCGGCTTGAGCGCGTCGCATCCGAACTGGCCGGCAACTTGGCATATTCCGATCAACGCGCCCTCGAGCTCGGGCTCACCTTGGCGACAGATCCTCGGGTCATACTCCTCGATGAACCGACCGCAGGCATGTCCCGGGAAGAGGCAGAATATGCGACCTCTTTAATCCGGACCGTCACGGAAGGGCGGACGCTTCTGATCGTAGAGCACGACTTGGACGTGGTCTTCTCGCTCGCCGACCGTATGTCGGTGCTTGTACATGGCCAGATCATCGCCAGCGATACTCCAGCGGAGGTCAAGCGAAATGCGGAAGTGCAGGAAGCGTATCTCGGTCAGGAAGCGGCGGCATGTTAAGCGTACATGGTCTCAGGGCGGGCTACAATGGCACGAGCGTCCTTAACGGGGTCGACTTCGATTTGAGCGGCGGTGAAATCGTAAGCCTCGTCGGTCGCAACGGATCCGGGCGCTCAACGATGATGCAGGCGCTGCTGAGGATCGTAAAGCCCACCGCCGGCGAAGTCACCCTCAATGGCTGTTCTGTCGCTAACCTCGAGACGTATCAAATCGTTCGCGCGGGTCTGTCCTACGTTCCCGAAGAGCGGCTTGTGTTTCACAACTTGACGGTCCGCGAGAATATGACGCTGGGGATCCAACGGCGACCAAATGCCGTCGCCACGTGGCATCCCGATGAATTCTGGTCGATCTTTCCGAATCTGGCGACCCGTCGCGACGTCGCCGCTGGCGCGCTGTCAGGCGGCGAGCAGCAGATGCTGACGATGTGCCGATCGTTGCTGGGCAATCCCGACGCCATTCTTATCGATGAGCCCACGGAGGGGCTCGCACCCAAGATTGTTGAGGCGGTTGTAGGGTTGATCTTGGAGATGAAACGACGCGGTATCGGCGTCGTTCTCGTCGAACAAAAGCTTACCGTGGCACTCGAAATCAGTGACCGCGTGACCGTCATGGGGCATGGGACAATTGTCTTCGAAGGCAGCCCGCAAGAACTCTGCGCCCGCGATGATGTTCGGCGAAAGTGGCTGGAGGTATGATGAGTGTCTGCGTGATGGACGGCGATAGCGAAGACTATGGCATCATGATTGATCGTATCTTTACCCGAGATAATAAAACCATCGCCGAGCGCCGAAACCGGGCGGTGTTCGTACCTTTCCATGTTGGCGCAGATAGTCCGGATACGTTATCGCGGGACTTAAGGCGTGACAGAATCGTCCAGGCTTCATTGTCATCGTACTGCACAGGGAAGCCGCGTGAGGTCATCGTTATGCATGGTGTCGTCGTGGGGGATGTGCGTTCAAGGCAAAACGTGCGCTGCGGAGGTTTTCGAGGCCACGTGAAGCGTCGGCGCTGCCATCCGACGAACCCAATTAGAGTTGAACGAACGAGTATCGATGAAGGTTCTGGTGCCGACAAAACGAATCGTCGACTGCAACGTCAAGGTCCGCGTCAAGAGCGGCGGGGCGGTCGTTGAACTGGCCAATGTGAAGATGGGCGCACTCGTTCTTAACAATTCGTCGACGTGTGGAAGAGTGGGCGGCTCGCGAGGAGGCTTGAAACATGCGTACTGCGGTTAAGGGGAAGCGCGTCATCATTACGGCTGGAGCGGGCGGTATTGGACAAGCCGTGATCAGGCAATTTGTCGCTGCTGGAGCCGAAGTCGCGACCTGTGACATTTCTGAGGAAGGTATCGAGCGCCTCCGCAAGGAGTTCCCCGGAATCTACAGTGAAGTCGTCGATGTGGGCAACGCAGCTATGCAAACGCGCTTTCTAGAAAGCGCGATTGAGCGTTTCAGTGGAATCGACGCTCTTGTGAATAATGCCGGCATTTCGGGCCCAACAGCGCGTATCGAAGACGTGGATATTTCCGATTGGAGCAATGTCTTTCGTGTGAACGTTGAGAGTCATTTTGTCGCCTGCAAGGTCGTCGTTCCGCACTTACGGAAGCAGCGTGACGGATCGGTGATCTTTATTTCGTCAACAGCCGGGCGACTCGGCTTCGCACTCCGCACTCCTTATTCCGCATCAAAGTGGGCATTGGTCGGACTGATGAAATCGTTGGCGATTGAGGCCGGTCCGGAGGGCGTGCGCGTCAATGCCATCATGCCGGGAGTCGTTGACGGCGAGCGAATAAAGCGCGTCATTGCGGCGAAAGCAGAAGCGGAGAACTTGCCGTATGACGAGATGGAGCGGCAATGGCTCAAGCTGGTCTCCTTGCGGCGCATGATTCCGCCCCAGGAAATTGCGGAGATGATCCAGTTCCTAGTCTCTGATGCAGGCAGGACCATTTCGGGCCAATCGCTCAGCCTATGCGGCAACCAGGAGACGTTGCGCTAAGCAGGAGCCCGCCGGAGTTCCGGTGCCCCTTGGCGGCACCAAATCCGGATCAAACTATGAGAACCGTATTGAAGCATCCAACGATTACGCCAACCGTCGCCGAACTTGCAGCTGCTTTTGCCCGTCGCGGTGTTACCGTCGCCTTCGGTCATCGCGCCAAAATTGCAAAACAGTTTTGGCGGCGAAGCAGGTCTTTAGTGCAGTGCCGCGGCGTCGGTATTGTTCTCGTCGAGCAGAAGCTTACGGTTGCGCTCGAGATCAGCGGTCGCGTAACCATCACGAGCCACGGCAAGATCGTTATGAAGGTACGCCCAACGAGCTACGCTCTCGTGAGGATGTCCGGCGCCAATGGTTGGAGGTATGACGCGTGCGCGTAATCGACGGCAACACGAAGATCTATGGCATTATCGCCGATCCCATCGCTCAGGTAAGAACGCCGCACGCAATGAATGAGATCATAGCCGACCGGGGGAGCGGGGCAGTCTTCGTTCCATTTCATGTCCGACCTGCCGATCTACCGACATTTGTGGCGGGCCTCAAAGCATGGCGTAACCTGCCGGGCTTCACCCTGACAATCCCTCACAAGGAGGCCACGTTGGCGCTGTGCGATCGCTTGGGACCGATGGCTAAGATCTCAGGTTCGGTGAATGCGGTGCGTAAAACGTCTGATGGGGCTTGGGAAGGTGAAACGTTTGATGGCCTGGGATTTGTGGCCGGACTGAAATCTCAGTCGCTCGATCCCGCTGGCGCAAGCGTTTATATTCAAGGAGCGGGTGGGGCGGCGAAGGCCATTGTCGCCGCTCTAGCCGACGCGGGCGCTGCCCGCATAGCAGTCGCTAATCGCTCCCAAGACAAGGCCCTCGCATTGGTCGATCAGATCAACACGATCTATCCCGGCAAGTGTGTCTTGGGCTCAACCCATGATGTCAGCGCCGCAGATATCGTTGTGAACGGTACGTCCCTGGGATTGCGCGAAAGCGATCCTTTGCCGATCGATGTCGATGAGCTGAAGCCCGGGCAAGTTGCTGCCGAAGTCATCATGATGCCGGATACGACATCATTTCTTCATGCCGCTGAGGCCAAGGGCTGCCGCATTCATCGGGGCATTCATATGCTCAAGGGGCAAGTCGGCGAGATAGCCGACTTTCTTGGTATATAGTGTGCGACTCGTTCTATCCGACATTTGACGAAGGTCATACTAATATTTGTGGTACAGAAATGACAAAAGGCGCGCTGGGGCTGCTGTTGCATGGCGGCGCCGAAAACCGGTCGGCACGATGGAAGAACCGGTTCGACGAAGTCTGCCGTAACAGGGCCGTGTGCTGGTATTGCCCGATAGAAGCAACGATCCCTCTGAAGTGCAGTACGCGGCGGTCTGGAAGCCGCGGCCGGGTAAGCTTGCGACGCTTCCGAATTTGCGCGTGATCTTTAATCTTGGTGCCGGCGTCGACGCGTTGATGGCGGATGCCTCCTTGCCCAACGTGCCGCTGGTCCGCGTCGCGGCTTCAGATCTCACCGGCCGGATGACGGACTATGTGACGCTGTATGTGCTGATGCATCACCGGCAGGAAATGTGCTTGCGCGAGTCGCAGCGCGAGAAACGCTGGGCACCAAGCTATCAGTGGGCGGCCGGGCGCGATCACCGTAGGCATCATGGGAATCGGCACGCTAGGGACCGACGCGGCGCGGATGCTACGGGCGATCGGCTTTCGCGTTGTCGGCTGGAGCCGCAGCGCCAAGGAGGTTCACGGCGTCGAGCGCTTTGCCGGCAGCTTGGCGCCTTCCTGCGAGAGACCAACATTCTGGTCTGCCTGCTGCCGCTGACGCCGGACACGCGGCACGTCCTCAACCGCGACCTCTTTGCCAAACTGAACCGCAGCAGCCCGATCCGCGCGCCGGGCCTGATCAATGCCGGCCGCGGCGGATTGCAGGATGAGGCCGGGATCTTGCGGGCGCTCGAGACGGCACGTTGGGAGCCGCCTCGCTCGACGTCTTCGAGACCGAACCGCTGCCGCCGGAAAGTCCTTTCTGGAGCCATCCGAAGGTGGTGCTGACGCCGCACAATGCCGGCCGATAGCGATCTGGACGAGATCGCGAAATATGTCGCGCAGCAGATCGAACGCTTCGAGGCCGGCGGCGCGCTGGAGAACGTGGTCGATCGCGGGCGCGGGTACTAGAGCAGGATCCGGAAAAGTGGAAACCGGTTTTGCGAAGAGAGCATGCCCAAACAAAGAGCAATAGGTTATTTTTGCATTGCAATTATTGGACGAGTGTTGGCTGGCGCCGTCAACTGAGAGAAGCTGCGGCCAGGCATTCTGAAGCGGAAGAATTGCAGTTTGTGCCGGCGGGGGTGGATGTGGGCGCATCGGCGCCCGCGAGCAAAGCGCCGCGATGCAAGTCCGAGCGCCGATGTCGGGATGATCGAGGTTGAGGTCGACGGGGTGACGATCCGGGCCGGCCGCGGCGCGGACGCAAACACGATCGCGGCCATCGTCCAGGCGCTGAAGGCGAGCCGGTGATCGGCCCAACGGGTGCGGTTCGGGTAATGGTGGCGACCAAGCCGGTCGACTTCCGTAATTATGCGGAGCGCACGGTTATGCAGAGTCCGCGGCGGAATGTTGCGGCCGCCGCGGCTTTTCTCGTAGATCTTACTCCGCATAATCCGGCCTGCGTTTGACCGTGCTCAGCATGGCGAGCAGCTTGTCAGGCGCGCGGAAGCGTCCGGGCTTCAGCATCGGCGGCACCATGGCGGCGAGCGCTTCGAGCTTTTCGGTCGGGTTAGCGCGCAGGTAGACCTCGGTACTTTGCAGGTTGGCGTGTCCGAGCCAGAGCGAGACCTTCCGCACGTCACGGGTTGCTTACCGCGTAGATTACGGATGCGGTCTATGACAGTCCGTCCGGCAAATATCTTCTGATCCCCCAGGGCGCGAAGCTGATCGGCCAGTACGACAGCTCCGTTGCGTTCGGTCAGAGCCGTATCCTCCTGGTCTGGAGCCGCATCATCATGCCCGACGGCAGTTCGTTCGTGCTGGAGCGCCAGCCCGGTGCCGACACTGGTGGCTATGCCAGGCTCGAGGACGAGGTCGACAACCACTGGGGCATGTTGTTCAAGGCCGCGGTCCTCTCGACCATGCTCAGCGTCGGAGCCGAGGCGGGCACGAGCCAGAATGAGAACGTTCAAGCAATCCGCAGCGGCGCGTCCAACAGCATCAGCCAGACCGGGCAGCAGATCGTGCGGCGCCAGCTCAACATCCAGCCGACGTTGACCATCCGGCCAGGTTTCCCGGTGCGGGTCATTGTTACTCGCGATTTGGTGCTGGCTCCCTACGGACAAAAAGGTGCGCGATGAGGAAGCTCAAGCTTGGACCACTCGAAGACGACAAACCGGTAAAGCTCACGATCGAGCTGCCGGCGGCGGTCTTCAGGGATCTCAAGAGCTAGCCCGAGATTCTGACGCGTAGCGGAGGCGCGACCACACCGACCGAGCCCGCCCAAATTGCTCGCGCCGATGATCGAGCGCTTCATGGCGACCGACCGAGCCTTTGCGAAGGCGCGCAGAAATGCTGCTCAGCCTGCACCTGGATCGGCTGAGAGGTCCGGATAGCGCTCGCGAAGCAGGTCGAGGAACGGACGCAGCGATGGATTGCTGTTGGTCTGCCGCCAGTACGCGCGGAAGCACATTCGCGTCGTCCCTCGGCATCGTGGACCTCTCGGAAGGTGAAACCTGGATAGGTAGCGCCAGTCGCGCCTTCCAGTGCCAGCAGGACACCCCAGCCGGCACCGACCAATGTGAGGAGCCGGTCGAGCGCGACATCATGGCGAAGCACCAGGCGAGGATCGGCAGCGCGCTGCCCACCTTGTGTTCGGGATTGCGCAGGCAGCGACTGAGCGTTGACTGCTTGATTCTGAGCGTCTCTGCCGCTTGGCGAAGGCTCCGATGCTGGGATGCGGCGATCGCCCAGCGCAGATCGCGAATTCCACTGGCACCGTCGAAGCCTTACAGCGAGTTGCCGGTGACCGGAGTTCTTCTTGAATGAGTCATTTCATTTGCTTGCGCTGCTTCAGAAGCATCGGAGAAGATTTGAAAGCTGGCATAAGCCATGATCGAAGTGCGATAGGTACCCATGGGAGCATGGATCGAAGGCCGGCGATCTTTCCGCTCGGCCCAAAGCGCCGTGTCGACGGCACCGATACTTTGATAGCTCGCAACACGATACATCAGCCTCAGCTGGCGTGAATCTTCTCCCCTTCCAAGCGATCCTTTCCCAGCAGCATTGGCTTGAGGGAACGGATCAGTTGGGGAGCGTCCATCATAGCGGGATTGGTGACGGAGCCCAGAAAGGCATGTCCCCCGAGTCGGCATGAATCCGCAACAAACCTAGATTACTCGATCCTCGCGGCACCGGCGCCCCTTGGCCATAGGCTATCTGAAGTATGCCTTGCCATCTGAAGATGGTGAGCGAAAAACATCGTCGACCCTCCCGTCAGCCTCCTGTCGTTCAGGTTCGGATTTTCAAGAACTTCTGGATCAGATCTCTCGGACGGCCTCACGGGCCGCGGTGAGTGTCTCCTCGATCTGCGCTTTTCCATGCTCCGAGGAAAGAAAGGCCGTTCCACGCTCCAGCAATCGGACGCCTCGCTTGAGCATGGCGTGGCAAAATGCTGAATAGCGTGGTCGGTCCATCTGACTGAGATCGCGCCACTCAGACGGCAATGTCTTCAGACCGAAGCCGATATGGACCACGGCGCCAAATCCCGTCACGGTCGCGGTTATGCCGGCGTCGTGCAGTATCTTGCGTAGGCCGTCCATCAGGACTTGTGCGTTCTCCTCGATAACATCGTAGAAGCCGGGCTTGGAGACCTCCCGTAGCGTCGCGGCCGTTGCCGCCATCGCCAGCGGCTGAGCGTTGTAGGTGCCCCCATGGATGACGCCACCATGCGCGAAGCGATCCATGACGTCGGCGCGACCCGTGATCGCTGAAACAGCAAATCCGTTTGCGATGGCCTTGGCAAAGGTGGCAATATCGGGTGTGATACCGAAGCGCTGCTGCGCTCCGCCCGGAGCCAGCCTGAAACCGGTGATGGTCTCGTCGAAGATCAGAAGGGTGCCGTTAGCCCTGCATGCGTCCAAGGCACCTTCCAGATATCCGGGCCTTGGTGCGATAGCGCCCGCGTTGCACATGGCTGGCTCCATGATCACCGCCGAGAGGTCGCCGAGCGCAAGACGCTCGCGCAGAAGCCCAAGGTCGTTCCAGGGCAGAATAGCAACGCTATCCGCCAACACCGTGTCCTGTCCCGCGCTCCCCGCTATTGGGATCGGCGCTTCTCGGGGGCCGGCCTCTTGCAGGCCGGGTCGGTTGGACCAGAGAACATTATCGGCCCAGCCGTGATAATGTCCCTCGAATTTGAGAAACTTCGTGCGCCCGGTAGCCGCCCGCGCCACGCGCAAAGCGGCTTGGACCGCCTCCGTTCCGGAGGAAGAGAAACGTACGCGTTCGGCGGCGGGCACAAGGCTGCAAACAAGCTGAGCAGCCTCGAATTCGATTTCGCTCTGTCCGGCGTATAGCAAGCCAGCATCGAGCTGGGCCTTGACCGCGTCGATGACCGCAGCGGGCGAATGCCCAAGGATCATCGGGCCCATGCCGAGGTAGTAATCCAGCAGCTTGTTGCCGTCGATATCGTACAAATACGCGCCCTTGGCGCTCGAAAAAACCAGGGGAGTGGGCGCCATACCAATGCGAGCGTAGCTGTTGACGCCGCCGGGGATCACATTCTCCGCCCTCCGCATGGCGGCTTCAGATTTTGAAAAATGCAGGCTCATCAGCGGAACTCCGAGTTATGTAGTGATATTTGGTGTATCATATTGCAAGACCGCGTCAAGCGCCCTGGTTGATTCCGGAATTGGTGCGGTCAACTTGGTGCCGTTTTGCGCCGGGGTGTAACGATTCACGGCGGACGTATTGAAATCAATGAGGTCTCATGAAGCGCCCCAAAACGCGGCCAAGAAAAACAGACCAAATCAGGCAAATTCGGCATCCCAGCCGAGCTGCTGATCCGCCAGAACAACTTAGGGGACTCGCCTACGAGCTGCTTCGCGACTGGATCATCCGAGGACGCTTTCCGCTCGGGGCGAAACTGACAGTTCGTTCGGTGGCTGAGGCGCTAGGTGTCAGTACAACCCCCGCACGGGGTGCTGCTAACAGGCTGATCGCGGAAGGAGCCCTCGTCAAATCTCGGTCTCAAGACCGTCGTGATACCTCAGCTCACACGCGCCTACTTAAAGAATCGATCAAAATCCGTCTTGTTCTGGAGGAGGTGGCGCGCCGAAGAAGGGACCAGGCGCATTTCCGATGAGGACATCTCATTCCCGGAGCAGCTTCAATTGGGCACAAATTCCGCGCTCGAATAAGCGGCGCTATCAGGAGGCCCTTGCGCTCAACAGGCAGTTTATTTCCCGATCTACGGCCGCAGCCAGATGCTGTCGTTAGTGGCTGATGATCGAATCGCAATGGCTACGAGCATCGCCTATCACAACTGGATTCTGATTCTGAGCAGGCTCCGCAACCGGGACGGCAAAACCGTCCATAGCGGCATAGAGAACGAGATCCGGATGGGCTACGGCCGGAGGTACCTTATGTCTCGGCTGATCATTTTTTTTGTTGCATCAAATACTTTCCTGTTTCAGCCGGCCGCGATTCCCATCGCCGGTCAGCCCTATGTCGACAACTATGCGAGCGCTGCTCGCGGGCGTGCTCAATACGTTGACGGTTTCCGGTGCGCTCCTGGGGCGCTACGATGTTGGGACTGTGTGTCGGCCTTGCTCGGCTCTCGAAGCATCAGCTGGTGGCATTATGGGCTCGGTGCTACATCGATCTCTTCCGCAACATGCCGATCCTGCTGCGGTTGATGTTTTGGTACATCATTCTGCTGCATATGCATATGCCCAACGCGCGACGGCGTTTCTTCTTTGGGCAGGCGGCTTTCTGTCGAACCGCGGCCTCAGTCTCCCCTGGCCCCGTGTCTGGGTTCAGTTCGGCCACCGGTTGGTGGCTCTCTTTGGCCGGTGGGTTGGCAGCGATCGCCTTTCCGCTCGCGCGGCTGCCCTTCTGGCGTCAGTCAACTTCAGGCAGCGGACGCCCTCGGGCTGCAAGTCTGGGACAGTCAACGACCGAGTTGACTAACAAAAAAAATTTGATACACCAAATATCAAATCCGAGAATGATGATGATGATAACAATTCGCCAAGCCAGAACCTTCCCCACGCGACATCATGCCAGCGTGGAGGTCCCGGGTGACGTTCGAACACTCTATATATTGCGGGACAGGGCGGCGTTGATGCCGGCAGCTCCGCTGCCGGAAGGCGTCGGAGCGCAGACCGCACTGGCCTAGAAGATCTCGACGATTGCTTCACGGCCCCCGAACCAGAGCGATGATGGGCGCAAAGAACGCCTCGACTGGTTCTCGTCTCGGGCCTCGCACGCCCCGACCTCCTCGTCGAAGTTGAAGCGATTGCCGTGAAGTCGCGCTAACAACGGCTTCGGCTCCAGAGCAGCCAAAATGCGCACCATCGTCTCATGCGCAAGTCTCCCTCCCCCAAGTAGGATTGGAATAGTATCATGAAGCCTCTTGATGTGCTGATCGTCGGTGCGGGTTTCGCGGGTTTGTATATGCTCCACCGAATGAAGTTGGCGGGCCGGAGCGCGCAAATCGTGGACGAGAGCGGCGGAGTGGGGGGCGTCTGGTACAAGAATCGCTATCCAGGCGCCCGTTGCGATGTCGAGAGCTTGCAGTATTCATATTCTTTCGACAACGATCTGCAGCAGGAATGGCGATGGACCGAGCGATATGCGTCGAGGGCCGAGATTCTTTCATATATCGAGCATGTTGTTGAGCGCTTCGGGCTGCGCGACGGAATCCGTCTGAATACGAGTGTCGAAGCCGCCGACTTCGATTTCAAAACCAAGCGCTGGCTCGTGCGGACAACGACTGGCGAGGGATTCTCAGCCCAGTTTCTCGTGCTGGCGACCGGCTCCCTCACTATGCCGAACGTGCCCGACATTACCGGGCTCGACAGCTTTGCGGGAAAAGTCCTGCACACCGCACAATGGCCCCAAGAACCGATCGACTTCACGGGCAAGAAAGTCGCCGTCGTCGGAACTGGATCCACCGGCATTCAGGTGATCTCGGAAGTAGCCAAATATGCCGCGGATCTTACGGTATTCCAGCGTACTGCGAACTACGCGCTTCCCATGCGCAATCAGCCTCTCACGCCGGAAATGGATCGCGAGTGGAAAGCCAATTACCTGGAGCGGCGGTCGCGTGCTCGCGAGCTTCCAACCGGCGTATTCGGGGATTTCAACGATGTCTCCGCTCTCTCGGTTACCGATGACGAGCGACGACAAGAATACGAGCGCCGTTGGGCTCTTGGTGGCTTTCAAATTATGATGGCCTACAATGATTTTCTGACGAACCAGAAGGCGAACGACACGATCGCCGAGTTTGTCCGCTCGAAGATCAGAGCACGCGTCCACGACCCTGAAACCGCCCGGAAGCTCCTTCCGAACGAATTCCCGATCGGCACCAAAAGAGTCTGCCTTGAGGATAGCTACTACGACGCTTTCAACCGACCAAACGTCCACTTGGTAGCTCTCAAGGAAGAGCCCATAGTCGAGATATTTCCGAACGGCATCAGAACCAGCCAGAAGTTTGTTGAAGTCGATACGTTCATATTCGCCACCGGATTCGATGCAATCACAGGCTCAGTAGCGAAGGTGAATATACGCGGCGCGCTTGCCGAAAATCTGTCCCAGCATTGGAAAGGCGGTCCACGAAGCCTCTTCGGTCTTGGTGTCTCTGGATTCCCAAATCTATTCTTGGTGTCGGGTCCCGGCAGTCCGATTGGCCGCAGCAACGCAGTTACTTCGATCGAACAAAACGTGGGCTTTATCGCGGATATCATCAGCTTCGCTGGCGATCACGGCTACTCGACGGTTGAGCCCTCATCGGAAGCACAGGACCGCTGGGTTGAAAACCTCGCAGAGCTGGCTCACCGCACACTCTACATGAAGGCGAAATCCTGGTGGAACGGCTCGAACATCGAAGGCAAGGCTCGCGTATTCATGATCTATGCAGGAGGAGTTCCCTCCTATCTCGCTGCCTGCAATGAAGAAAAAGATTCCGGCTTTCCAAATTATATCTTTGGTTGAGTTGACGGACGCAACACCCGGGATGCTTGATAAGCTTTCAGAGCTCCCAAGGAAAGATCGATACGATGGCACGTTCCGATTTCTGCGAAAAATAGCCGAACGTCTTGGTCATGGCGCTGTGGTGACCGATCCGGCCTTAATGGGACGATACCTCACCGATCAGCGAGACCTGCTCACCGGTACGGCTTGCGCGATTCTTCGTCCCAGCAGCACGGAAGAAGTCGTCGAAATTGTCAAACTGAGCCGGGATCATAGCATCGGGCTGGTGCCCCAAGGGGGGAATACGGGGTATTGTGGCGGTGCAACGCCAAGCACGACCGGCCTAGCTAGTTTAGAGGAGTTCTTCCAGCACGCCTTCCCGCACGAGCGCTCTGACCTGAGCCACTGGCGCAAGCGGCTCGGCGAGAAGCTGGAGCTGCTGCTGGCCGAGAGCCTGCGGGTGGCGCACGGCGCCGGCGCCTTGCGCAGCAACGACCTCAAACGGGTCACGGTCGACACCACGGTGCAGCCGAAGGCCATCACCTTCCCGACCGACGCCAAGCTGTTGCATGCGGCGATCCGGGGACTGAATCGCCTGGCGAGCAAGCACGGCGTGCGGTTGCGGCAATCCTACCTGCGGATCGCCAAGGCCGCGGCGATGATGGCCGGGCGCTATGCCCATGCCAAGCAGTTCAAGCGGCATCGGCGACAGTTGCGCATCCTGCGCAGCCGGCTGGGCCCGGATCATCCGCGATATCCGCCGCAAGATCGAAGGACAGACGACTCTCGAGGAGGCGTTCGCACTTCCGCTCGGCCGCGCCGTGCAGATCCGCTCGCAGCAGCAGCGCCAGCGCGGCTGGAAGCTTTATTCCTTCCATGCCCCGGAGGTGGAGTGCATCGGCAAAGGCAAGGCCGCTGCGCCTTACGAGTTCGGCGTGAAGGCCTCCATCGTCACCAACAACCGCCGGGCTCCCGGTGGCTTGTTCGTGCTGCACGCTAGGGCGATGCCCGACAACCCCTACGACGGTCACACCTTGCGGGACGTCATTGACCGCACCGAGACACTCACCGGCTGTCCGATCGAGAGGGCCTATGTCGACAAGGGATACCGCGGCCACGACGCTCAAAATCCCCGTCGTGTCTTCATCTCAGGCCAGAAGCGCGGTGTCTTCGGTGTCATCAAGCGCGAGCTGCGCCGCCGCTCCGCCATCGAGCCCATCATCGGACACCTGAAGGCCGAAGGCCACCTCGGCCGCTGCTACCTCAAAGGCCGCGCCGGCGATGCCGCCAACGTCGTCCTCTCAGCCGTCGGCCACAACTTCCGCCGCATCCTCACCTGGCTGAGGAATTTTTGGCGCCTCTTCCTCACTGCGCTCATCGCAGCCATCGCCGTTCAATCAACACTCAGATCGGCTTCTTAACGGACGACTAGAGACCGCATTCAGTCTCCGAACGCTGTGACGCCCTCAGCACCCTGTGAGCCTGCTCGGTGATTGCCTGCGGATCCTTTCGATCCAAGAACCGTCGCATCTAGCTTAGACAACTAAACATAGATCTGAATGGCTTTCAGCAATGAGAAAGCTCATCGATTGAGCAGGTATGCGATAGGAATAGATTCGATTCAGCTCGTCAAATGTGAGACGCAATGTCAATCCTGTCTGTTGAAATGATCGACGTCAACAAGTGGTATGGCGATTTTCACGTCCTACGGGATGTGAACCTGAGGGTCGCGCGTGGCGAGAAGCTGGTGATCTGCGGCGCCTCGGGATCCGGCAAGTCGACGATGATCCGCTGCATTAACCGGCTAGAGGAGCACCAGAAGGGGCAGATCATCGTCGATGGCACTGAACCCACCAACGGTCTCAAGAAAATCCACGAGATCCGCCGCGACGTCGGCATGCTCTTCCAGCGTTTCAATCTGTTCCCGCATCTGACTATCCTGGAGAACCTCACGCTTGCGCCAATATGGGTGAAGAGAATGCACAAGAAGGCCGCCGAGGAGGTCGCGATGCACTATCTGCATCGTGTCAAGATTCCGGAGCAGGCGGGCAAAATATCCCGGCCAACTCTCGGGTGGCCAGCAGCAGCGTGTGGCGATTGCCCGCTCGCTATGCATGAACCCGAAGATCATGCTGTTCGATGAGCCGACCTCGGCGCTTGCCCCGAAATGGTCAAGGAGGTCCGCGACACCATGGTCTCGCTCGCGGAGGAGGGCATGACCATGCTCTGCGTTCACCCATGAAATGGGCTTCGCTCGCCAGGTCGGCGATCGCGTGATATTCATAGACGCCGGCCAGATCGTAGAGATGAACAAGCCGAACGAGTTCTTCAAGAACCCACAGCACAAGCGCACCAAGCTCTTCCTTAGCCAGATCCTACACTGAGACAGAGTAGCATGCGACCTGGACCAATTCGCGCTTCTCCGATCGCGTAAGCGGTCTAACTCCTAATCGGCGGGTCCAGGTTTGAGCCCTGTGCGCCCACCACACAAATCAAGCCACTTACAAACACGCCCCGTTTGAGAAGAACGTATCGGGCCGCAAGCTCATCGGATTATTCTGGCGGCCAGCGCTTAAGTAGCCCCCGGGGCTTTCCTTGTACATCCAGACAAGCTTGATCAGATTTTCGATTCCGAAGTCCGTGAAGGCCTGGATGCCATGTTCTCGGACGCCATAGACGCAGACGGCGCCGTCTTCTATCTCCATTTTATTGGCCACGTCTCGGAGCCAATCTTCGTCTTACCACGATCCCCGGCAATACGGTTGATAGTAGTAACGTAATGAACCTTGCTGACGTGCATGGTTACGCAGCTCGTGCGGGGATCGCTGATGCCGGCCTCCAATTCCAGGGCAGAAGCTGGTCCAGCCGATGGGCCGGATGAGTGGCGATGCGGGCAAGGACGTCGGTGAGCTAGGCCTGCGGATCGATGCCGTTCGTTTTCGGCCGTGATGATCAGGCTGTACATGGTCGCCGCGTGCCGCCCGCCGCGGTCATAGCCGCAGAACAACCAGGCCTTTCGGCCAAGTGCGATGCCTCTTAGGCGAGCTCGGCGGCATTGTTTGAGAGGCAAACCCGCCCCTCTTCAGGAAAGACAGTGAAGCTCGCCCAGCGCTTCAGGATGTAGTTGAACGCCTTGGCCAGGTCGTGCCCACGGGAGAGCTTGGCGAGTTGCTCGTGCATATAGACTAAGGTCCTCGACCAAAGGCCTTCCCTTTTTGCCCGCAGCCTTTCGTTGCGCATTCTCTTCAATGTTGACCATGGCAAAGAACGCGAGAACGGGCGCCGTGCATGGCTCTTATGTCGAGCTCGACATAAGGCGCACAGCAGACGCAAGTTCTACGAGCTGCAACGGAGCTCGAGAGTGGCAACGACGACGATCGAGCGGGCGGCAAAGCTCTGGCAGGTCGAGAAGACCGCGCGCGGTCAAGCCCGACGCACGCGTTGCCGCGCGTCAGCAACCATCGCAACGCTGCGACCCGTTCGCTTGGCTCACGCTAATACTTCGGTGTATCGCCAACGGCTGGCCGAGTAGCGAAATCGACGCGCTTATGCCATGGAGACCACGCCGCCTCACGGCCTCAGCTTGCCGCTTACCCGTAAGAAATCGTGCGGCGTGGCGCACATGTTCTTTCGGCACCGACAGAGTGCATACGTTGCGGGCAGAAACCCGATGACTGCCGACGCAGGTTCCAGTTGCGCGATTGGCAGGACATTTCCACAGGCTCAGGTCCGACAAAGCACCAAGAGCGCTGATGCGCCCGGCGAGATGCTCATCTTTGCGCAGATTGGGACTAGTTTTGTATCATGGCGTTTGATATAACAAGCAGCTTCGACCTGACAGAGTATTTGATGGCAAACGATGTGGACATTGCAGCTCCTCTTACGTTTATCGACCGGCAAGCCAGTCTGGGTGAACTTGCTTATTCCTCGCTGAAAGAATCCATCATTAGCGGACAGTTTGTCCAGGGGAGCAAGCTGACCGTGCGTTCAGTGGCGCAGGCGCTTGGGGTGAGCACCACCCCTGTCCGAGACGCCATTGTTCGTCTGATCGGTGAGGGCGCCCTCGTCAATCTGGGACCGAAGACGGTAGTCGTGCCGGAACTCACGATTGCTACCCTAGACGAAGTGACGAAGATCCGGCTAGCGCTCGAAGGCCTGGCAGCCTTCGAAGCCGCCGCCCATATTAAAGACAGCGACATTTCATTTCTTGAAGAGACGCAAAACCGCATTAACAAGGCGATGGACAAATCGCGATACGCTGATGTGCTTCGCTTCAACAAGGCCTTCCATTTCCGTCTCTACGGGGCGGCCGAAATGCCTCGCCTGGTCGCCCTGATCGAATCGCAGTGGTTGCGCATCGGGCCGTCGATGAACGATCTCTATCCCGATTCTGCAATTGATCGCCGGGGAGTAAGAAACCACGAACGGGCTATTGGCGGACTGAAGCGCCAAGACGGTGCAGCTGTGCGCGCGGCGATCGAGAAGGATTTACGCGATGGGTACCGCCGTTTGAGCAAGCTCGTTCTGTCCAAGCAAGCGCGATGCCCATAAGGTTTTGAGCCGCGGAGCAGTGACGTTTCCCAATCCCCGTAGAATTCTCAGCATGCCGTTTTTGTCGACAGGTGTTAGGGCCGACATTTCGTTTCTCATGTCAGAAGCCATCGCAACAAGGTCGAGCGCGGCAAACGGGGAGGTCGTATCACGCCGCACATAGCTTGTGCGTGCGCCGTTCCGGTGCGCCAGGCGCGCTTGCCAAGCCGACAGGCCGGTGATCGGGCGTGGTCAAGGCCGCTAGGAGCCTGTCCAGTTAGCTTTGGGAAGGCAGTTTTATCTTGATAATGGCG
>NZ_JAGWDK010000054.1 GCF_018398875.1 Bradyrhizobium sp. sGM-13
AGCGGCCCTCAGAATTTTTAACATCTCCTGCAAAACGACTTTTGCAACACAATCAAGGGTAGACCGGAAGTGATTTACGCAGAGGCGAAGCGGAGCTTTTGACCCGAAACAGACCTCGACGGCTACCCAACAGACGTAATGAAAGTAGCCCCCGCCCCTCTTGGCGTGCTATGATTTGTCACGACAGTCTCCCTCTCCTGGGCCCAGGCTGGACACATGAGACGACGCGAGTTCGTCACGCTATTAGGCGGCGCAGCAATTGCGTGGCCGTCTGTCGCACGAGCCCAGACTCCGAGGGAACGGCCCGTTATCGGCACATTTGGATCGGGTACGCCAGCTCAGCGCAAAGGTTACGAAGCCTGGCCATCGTTCTTGAAGGGGCTGCGGGAACTCGGATACATCGAGGGGCGCGATTTCGACATAATGTTCCGACTTGCCGCGTCTACCGAGAAGTTGCCAGAGGTAGCGAGGGAGGTGATTCAGCTCAGCCCTAATGTCATTTTCGCCGCCGCCAGCGCCAATGCGCTTGCCGCCAAGCAGGCAACATCAACCATCCCGATCGTTGTTGCAGCGTTGGCGAACCTGACCGCGCTTGGATTGTCGGAAACCGATCTTCGCCGTCCAACTGGCAACCTGACCGGCATCATGCCCTACGTGCGTGGGCTGCCTGCCAAGCAGCTTGAGATCGCGCGGGAAATCGTTCCCGGCGCGCAAAAAGTTGGTATCGTAAATGACACGACCGACATCAAGGCAGCACCGCAGTGGGACGAAATCAACGCCACCGCCGCGACACTTGAAATCAAGATCGTCGGTGGGGATACTCAGAGGACCGAGGATGTTGACCCACGTTCAGAAGGTTTAAAGCGGAGCGCGTTGATGTCGTCATCGTTCTGCAGGCGAACTTCTTACTCTTGGATCGGGCTCAGATCGCCGCTGCCGCAGCGGCAACTCGGCTCCCGACCGTTTATGGATACCGCGAACTCGTGGATGCGGGCGGGCTCATTAGCTATGGAATTGATCTGCGGGCATGCAATTATCGCGCTGCGACCTACGTGTACAAGATACTCAAAGGCACCCCCGTGGCCGATTTACCCTTTGAGTTCCCCACCCGGGTCGACCTCGTCATCAATCTAAGGGCTGCAAAGGCACTCGGTCTTACGGTGCCCGACATGCTGCTCGCCCGCGCCGACGAGGTGATCGAATAGCGACCCAAGAGTTGCCGCGGCTGCTCACGACCGGTTATAGCTGCGATTGACCTCATCCCAATCGTCCAGTGCCGCCACAACGCTGACTACCACTCCAAAGAACACGGTCGTGCGTCGCTTCCCGTCAGCGCTGAGATCACACAGCTCAACAGCAGGGTCCCATTCGCTCATGGCGCAAAAATCACCTACCTTATTCCAGAGTTCGCCAGGTGATAGTGGCGACCGCACCGTCATGCTTGATTCCAACGCGTACGCGGACGTCGCAGCAACGACGAGCGCAGTAACCGCGTAGAACGTTAAGCTCGAGCGCATCACGGAGATTCCTTCCTGTACGCCGGGGTCTTGCTAGGCCAACTCCGCAAGGAGCGCGCCGGCTTTTTTGAGGTCATCCATATCGAAGCCTTCAGTGAAGCTGCCGTAGATCGGCGCGAGCAGGTCGCGCGCGCCGGTGCCCTTGCCTTGATCGCGCCAGAGGCGGGTCATGCTGGTAGCGGCACGCAATTCCCAAAGCCTCGCGCCCTGTTTCTGCGCTGTGTGAAGCGCGCGGCGCAGCCAGCCTTCGGCATCGCGTCGATCTGACTTGGTGATCAGCGCCTCGGCCATGAGCCGATACAGCTCCGCCTCGTACCACCGCTCGTCAGTTCGCTCGACCACCTCCAGGGCTTCATTTAACAGGCTGATCGCTTCAGCGGATCGGGTCGCTCGCCTGTGCGCTTCCGCCAGAAGACCAAGATAGTAAGGAACCTTGATCTCGGCACCCGTCGCCCGCTTCGTCGCCAGACCCCGCCGCATCGCGGTAATGGCCTCCTCGATGGATCCTCCTTGAGCGAGCGTGGCCCATCCTCGGAAACAGGTCCCTGTTCCGATGAAGTGGGGAAAACCGTGCTCGGTGGCAAGTGCCACCAGCTCCTCGGATCGTTGCTTAAGGATCGCTCCATCGCCGCGAAGTTGGTGAAAGATACAGTTGACGTGTAGCGCGAATGCCAATGTGTAAGGCTGCGAAAGCTCGCGCGCCCAGGCCAGCGCGTGTTGGCTTTGCGCCAGCGCCCGATCCGCTTGGCCCAGAAGTAGAAGTGTCCAGGCCACGAAGCTCTCACAGGTAGCGCGAATGTCGTGGGGTGCCAGCCTCGGGGGGCGGTGCTCCAGCTGATGATAGATGTTGAGTGCCTGCCGCAGATGGCGAAGCGCAGGGTTGAATTCGGCAAGAAACAGGTGGCTGATCCCCAAGTTCCGGTCAGTCAACAGCTTCGTGTCGCTGTCATTTCGGCCTTCGGCAAGCACCGCCAACTCGTCCGCCAGCTGACGAGCGGCGCGGATCTCCCCGTGATTGTGCAAGAACGACCAGGCGCCGCTCATGGCTATGGCCAGCTGGGCCGCCTCCGGAGCCTCGCGGCACAGCTCGCGGGCACGGGCATATGCTTCACCGGCCTCAGGCGATGCCCATCCCTTGGCGGCCACCAGGGCTCCGGCAAGCGCGAGCTGAAGAGAAAGTTCGTTGGACCGGCGCTGCGGACTTTTCGGTAGTAGGCTCAAAAGCGACTCGAGCGCCTTGCCAAAGTGCGCAGCGGCCTCGGCCATCGTCGAACGTTGGATCGCCAGGCGCCCAGCCTTGTCCCAATACCCGATTGCCTGTTCAACGAGGCCGGCCTTGGCACAATGCTGTGCCATCAGCTCAGGCTGAACCGCTGCAATCTCCGGAAACTGGCGTTCCAGCGTGATGGCAATCCGGCCATGCAGGTGCTGCCGCCGGGGGCGCAGCAAGGTGCTGTAGGCGGCGTCCTGGACCAGCACGTGCTTAAAGGTGTAGGTGGCATCAGGCGGCGTCCCACGCCGAAACACCAGCTCGGCGCGTATGAGCTGCTCCAAAGCGCCCTCCAGCTGCGGTTGCGACATTTCCGCGACTGCATTGATCAGCTCGTGCGAAAACTGACGCCCGAGCGTCGCTGCGATCTGCACGACTTCTCGAGTGGGCGCCAATCGATCGAGCCGGGCCAGAAGCGAGGCCTGGAGCGTCGTCGGGATCGCCAAAGGAACTAGCGGCCCGGTCACAGAGTAATGGTCGCCGGCGTCGGTTATCCATCCGCTCTCGACGACAGATTTGGTCAGCTCCTCGATGAATAACGGCACGCCATCCGTGCGATCAATGATCTGATCGGCAATCTCCGGGGGCAATGTCTTGCCTCCGGTGACCTGCGCGATCATCTCGGCGCGGCGCCGAGGGGGTAAGCGGTTGAGACTGAGCAACGTCACATGTGGACGGCCGACCCAGGGCGGCGTGAACTCCGGCCGAAATGTGAGAATCACCAGGACCCGCAGCGTCGCGGCGCGGTCGATGAGCAGATCCAGCGACTCCAGCGTGGTGGGGTCGCTCCAGTGGATGTCTTCCCATAGCATCAGCAGCGGCTGCTGCGCCGCGAGTCCTTCGACCTGCGCAAGTTGCACATGAAGCGTTTTCTCTTTGCGCTTCTGCGGCGTGAAATTGAGCGGCAGGTAGCGGTCGCCGGTCGGTATCGACAGCAAGTCCGCCAAGAGCGGGACAGCTTCGCTCAGCTCCTGGTTAGCCAGAGCCAGCACCGCAATAAGCTTATCCAAGCGGGTCTCGGCCGTATCCTCACGTCGAAAGCCGGCCGCCTGCTCGAGCTGGGTGATGCTGGGATAGAGCGCACTGTTCTGATGATGTGGCGAGCAGAAATAACGCAACCGCGTGTGCGGCTCCTCGCCCAACTGCTCCAGTAGGGTTTGTGCGATGCGCGACTTGCCGATGCCTGGCTCACCCACGATCAGGACGACGGAACCGTCGCCGGCCTTGGCCCGCTCCCAGCGGCGCGTCAACAATGCGATCTCTTCCTCGCGACCGATCAACGGCGTGCTGGCGGCGCGTAGGGCCTCGAACCGACTGCCGACCAGGCTCGCGCCCACGACCCGCCAGACACGCACCGGATAGTGAATTCCCGCGATCGGCAATGTGCCCAGATCGCAATAATCAAACAGGCCGCCAAGCAGACGGCGCGTGTTGTCTGCGATGACAACCGAGTTCGGTTCGGCAAGCCCCTGTAGCCGTGCCGCAAGATTAGGGGTTTCACCAATGACCGCCTGTTCCTGGGCGGCGCCCTCACCGAGCAGATCACCGACGACTACGAGACCCGTGGCGATACCGACACGCACCCGCAACGAGGTCCCCTGGCCCGCATCGAGGCTCGTCACGGCCTCGATCAAGGCAAGGCCGGCGCGCACCGCTTGTTCGGCATCCTCCTCATGTGCCTGCGGGTAACCGAAATAAGCCAGCACGCCGTCACCAAGATACTTGGCAACAAAGCCGCCGGACCTGGTGATTACCTCGGCGCAACGACGGTGATAGGAGCCGATGACGTCGCGCAGTTCTTCCGGATCGAGCCGCGCAGACAATGCCGTGGAACCGATAAGATCGACGAACATGACCGTTAGCTGGCGGCGTTCGGCTTCGGGAGCCTTGCCGGCAGAGCGATCGGGCTCGACCGAATGTTTGGTCGTGTCGCGAAAAGTTTCGGCTCGCAAGGCAGCGATGGCATCGAGGAGAATACGGCGATGGCCGACGGCAGTCACGCCGAGGTCTCTGAGATCCTCGGCGGTGAGCTTGGGCAGGATTGCCTCATCGATCGCGTTTTCCCGGAATGCCTGCTCGTAGCGTTCCAGGCCGAGGCCGCGCAGCCAGGCAAAGATATCCATGCCATTCACCGCACACTTGGCCGCCTCATCCCTTGGCTATAGCCGTCGTCACGTTGGCCGCTCCGTTAGCCGTGCGCCGTCGGTCGAACCGCTCGCGGATCAGACCGTCGCACCAGAATGAGAAAGCTACTTTATCCCACCCCATGGGGCGAGACACGTTTTTTTGGCTCGTGAAGCGCTGGAACCCGCGGATCACCCCCGGAGCGAGCTCGTGAGGGCTCCCGGAGAACGACGCTCACGGTCACGATCCCACCGACGCATCTCGCGCTCGCCGACGGGGTGATCAAGTGAGAGGGCTACTTCCGTTGTTGGCACGTTTGAGACGTGCCGACATACCCTGCGGATGTCCGCTGATCGGGAGATTGTGTTGCAAAAGTCGTTTTGCAGGAGATGTTAAAAATTCTGAGGGCCGCTGGCGCGTTCTTCGTGTAATGATCTGAGGGACCTCATCGCCTTGCGCCAAATTCATGGGCGACTTCGGTAGCGCGACTCAGGCTATGCGAATCATCGATCTCTTTGCGCCTCAGGTTTTCGCCAAAAATTTGGGCTGCAACTTTCGACTTTTGCAACACTATCCGGGATGGACCGGAAGTGGCTGGCCGACCGTCAAAACGACGCGAATGGACCCATAAGCGACATCACCCCTCCGGCACACCAGCTAGGCGCATGCCCTCATAGAAGCGCTCTCGCGCGGCAAGATAGGTCGGGTTGTCGCTCGGTACGCTGATGCGCATGCGGCGAATGATGAAGCCCGGATCAAGGGCAAGGGCCGCCCGCGCAGCGGCCTTTGCCTCATCCAGCGCGCCCAGCCGCGCCAACGCGGCGGCGAGCCAGAATCGCCCGAGCGGATGATTTCGATTGGCTTCAATGCTACGGCGTAGCCAAGCCACTGCTTCCCTTTCGGCATTAAGGTGAAGCTTGGCTATGCCAGCGATCAGTAGCCAAAGATAGGAGAAGGTGTCGCGAGGAGATAGCCGGAGCGCCTCATGGACGTGGTTTTCGGTTTCCGCGGCACGACCAGTATAAATTTTGGCAACACCGATCCAAGCGTGCGCATGGGCCAAATTGCGATCCAGCGCCAACGCCCGTTCGCATTCAGCTATGCCTTGAGCCGCGCGGTTCGAAAAAATTTGGACGACGCCCAGCAGCAGGTGCGCCAGGGCATGCTGCGGAGCCAGCGACAGAGCCTTGTTCAACGCTGCCTTAGCCGCCGCGAGGCGCTGGGCGGGTCGTCAGTTAAAAAGGCGACGGCCATTGTCGCATCGATATTTGCTCTCCCGACTAGCGCCTCGATATTTTTGGGATCGAGCACGAGGGCACGTTCGAAAAATTCGCGCGCCTGCGCCATGAATTCGGGGGTTGTTCCCTTGTTGAACCAAGCGATGCCTTGGAAATACAGGTCCATCGAATTGGGATGCAGCGAACGCTCCGCTCGCCGCGCCTCAGCCTCAATGAGTTGGGTATTCAGCATGTTAGCGAGCCGCGAGACGATTTCGTCCTGCATATCGAACAGATCGGCGACGGGTTTGTCGAAACGCTCGGCCCATAGGTGATTGCCGGCATCGGCGTCGATCAGCTGCACGTTCACCCGAAGCCGATTACCGCACCGCTGCACCGAGCCCTCAAGGACGTAGCGGACGTTCAACTCGCGGCCAATCTGTTTGAGGTCAACCGCTTTGCCTCTGTAGGTAATGCGGTGTGCCGTCCGATCACGAACGAGCCGCTGATGCGCGAAAGGTCCGTGGTCAGGGTCTCAGTCACGCCATCGACGAAATAGTCCTGCTCGGGATCGCCGCCGATGTTCGCGAACGGCAGCACCAGCATGGACAAGCGTGGTGCTGGGGGTGGGATTGGTGTCGTGCTGCTGCCCTTTGTTGTCGGGCCAAGCCCATCCTGGACCACGGCATAGGCCCGAACGGGGCGAGTGATGTTTTTGAGGTTCTGATCGCCCAGATCGGCGAACTCAACCCCGATCTTGCCCCATACTTGATCGTGGGCAGAAGACGAGATGCAGATGCCGCCAGGTTCTGCGATGCCCTCAAGCCGCGCCGCGATGTTAACGCCGTCTCCAAATATGTCATGGGGCTCGACGATTACGTCGCCGATGTTGACGCCCACGCGGAAGGTAATGCGCCTGTCTTCCTCCTCGTTGATGGTAAGTTCCTTGATGCGGGTCTGAAACTGCACAGCGGCTCGGACCGCCTCAACTGAGCTTGTAAACTCCGCCAAGAACCCATCGCCGATGTTCTTCACGATACGTCCGCCGTGTTCGGCAATTGCTGGCACAACGACGTCCGCCAAGAGCGCTGTCAGTTTGGCGTGCGTAGCCTCTTCGTCATTGTGCATGAGCCGCGAATAGCCAGCCACATCGGCGGCCAATATCGCCGACAATCTGCGCTCGACCCGGACTGGCCGCTCTTGCACCATGGCCCGCAATCCAACCTAGTTGCGATTGTACGACAGATCGGATGGGATGCCCACCTAGGCCGAGGGCACTTTCCGGACGTGATGCTCGTGCTCGGTGATGTCGGTTAGGCGGGGAAAGCGGACTTCCCGCAGCTGTGCCGCTAGGTCCGCCCTTGGAGCCACAGCGGACTTACGGGCGTGTTTGCTCAGATCATCCCCCCGGTCCCGGAATGAAGCAGCGCCATATAGGGGTCATTCTTCCATCGGTGTAGGACGGCGACCACCAAACCATCGCGATGCCGCTGAGGTTCGGCTGGTCGATGACGGCGGAGTATGGCACGTCGAACCATTGCCCCGGCTCGGTTGGCCTATGCGGATCTTTCAATAAGACTTTATACCCGCCCTTCGTCATATCCCACTCGGCCTCCACGTGCTGGCCGTCGCCGGTGTCGCAGCACGGCTCGCCTACCTTATTCTTGAGACTCTTGAACCACGCATTGAGTTCTGGTCGCATCGGGTCATGCGAATTGGCCGTACCAATCTCAAGAAGAGCAACCGCACTCAATCCCATCATGGGAGTTAGGATCAATCGATAAAGGCGTGTCGGCCGGCGTCCATTCGAACTGGTCATGGGAACCTCCGTTCCCCCAAACCCGTTTCTGTGGGTCATCGGCACTGCGCGAAGGTTCAACCGGATGGCCGACGCGCTGGCTCGGTTGGCCACTTCGAATCTGGCACCAATGCGAAGTCCAGAGGCCTCCGAAATTATCGGCTTATCGGGGCAAACCGGAAGTGGTCAGCGCACGGTAGAAGGACGCGATTGACCCCCAAAGCGGAAGTCGTCCAAAAGATCAGACGTCTTTCCAGGACGCACGAGATCGTGTACTCTTTGAATAGCTGTCGTCGCAGGCGGGAAATGCCGAATTCCTCTCGGGACTGAACGGACAGCAGTCGTGCCATCGGCAAGCATTGCACTCGAATCACCGACTTCCTTTTTCGCCGGTCCTTCATCATTCGCATTCGAACGCAGGTGCGCGTAAGCGCGCCCGGATGCCATTTGAATCCGGAAAGCGCGGCCTCCAGAGCGGTGCCTGCGAGGGAGGAGATCTCCATGGCTGACCACCCCACCATTTCGACTGAATCTGACCTGACATCGCCGACCCTGCCGACCACCGCAGTCACTCGCCGCTCGCTACTCGGCGGGGCCGGCATCGCAGTTGGCGCCGCCGTACTTGCGTCTCCGCCGGGCATGTCCGGAGTAGCCCCGGCCGCGGCGCAGACTGTGGGCGTGAGCGTGGACGTGCGCCCGCTCGACGCGGCGTTCAAGCGCCGCGCCTTCGAAGTCCGACAGGCCTGCGCGAGCAACAACGAGAAAATTCCGATCCCGCCTCATCCGGCGAATGGCGATGAGGCGCGCTACACCAACAAGATCGGTTCCGACACACGGGGCCTGCCGCACGACAAACGCGGCGAAGTGGAGCAGGCGGCGTGGCAGGCGCTCTATGCCGCTTGCCAGTCGGGCGAAGCAGCTGATTTCGAGAAAATCCCGCTCGGCGGCACCCGCAAACTAGTCAACCCCCTGGGCACGCAGGCCGTCAGCCTGAGCGGCATCAACCCTACCCAAATTGCGATACCGCCGGCGCCGGCCCTTGCAAGTGCGGAGCGCGGCGGCGAGGCGGTCGAGGTATATTGGCAATCCCTGCTTCGTGACGTTCCGCTTACCGAGTTGCGCGACGACACCTCCCATCGCGACGTGCTTGCAGCCACCGAGGAACTGAACAAGCTTGCCGATTTCCGGGGACCGAAGTCCGGTGGGCGGGTCACACCCGGTACGTTGTTCCGTGCCAATGTGCTTTATTTCGACCCGACCGACCCGAAGGGCCGCTCCGTCACGCCTCCAGGCGTTCTGGATGGCCCGCTGATCTCGCAATTCCTGCTCCGGGACGTGCCCTATTCCGCACAGTGGATCAGTGCTCAAATTCGCACCGCCTTGCCCGCCAGCGAATTCCTGACCGACTACGACGAGTGGCTGGCGATCCAGAACGGCGCTGCATCGAAACGCCGGTTGCAGTTCGACACGACACCGCGATTCATCACGACAGGAAGAGATCTCGCGGAGTATGTCCGCACGCTTCCTGCACTTGGGTGGGCGGCAGCACTGATGCTTGCCACCCCCGGCGGTGGAGCGGACCCACGCTACACCGGCATGTTTCCACCGGCGGACCCCGTGTCCTATCCGTCGAATCCGTATCGGAAATCGAAGACACAGGGACCTGGAGGGGGCACCTTCGGGTTGCCCTATGTGCAGGCCCTGCTCACCACGGGGATCAGTAACTCCGTCCGTGCGTCCTACTGGCAGAAGTATTTTGTGCACCGGGCCGTGCGACCGGAAGCCTATGGCGGCCTGGCGCACCATCGCCTCGCCAATGGCGTGAGCGATTACCCGTTGCATGAGAGTTTCCTGAAATCGGAAGCCCTCGATCGCAGCAAAGCCAAGTACGGCAGCTATCTTCTGTCACAAACCTATCCGGAGGGAGCGCCGCTTCACTCCACCTATCCCGGCGGCGCCACGGGCGTTGGTGCTGTCACAGCTACCATATTGAAGGCGTTCTTCGACGAGAGCCGCGTCATCGCCAACCCGGTTCAGCCCGATCCGGCTGACCCGACGAAGCTCGTGCCCTATAGCGGGCCGCCGCTCACGGTTGGCGGCGAGTTGAACAAGCTCGCGGTGAATTTCGGCTTCGGACGGAACTGGTCGGGCATCCACTGGCGTTCGGATGCTTCCGCCTCGATGGCTATCGGCGAGGAAGTGGCGATCGGAATGCTGCGGGACGAGCGCACGACGCTGCGCGAGCCCTTCGACGGCTTCTCCTTCACGCGCTTCGACGGCAGCCGCGTGACGATCTGACGGCAGTCGGGCGACGCCCCCCTGCCGTGGGGCGCCGCCCGGTCCTGTGCAGAGTAGTGGAATCGTTTATGCCCGACGCAACCGCGGTCCTTTTCGACCAGGTCGACCAGAAACCTGAGGGGAACACCGGTCCATTCGTTGGTGCTGACGAGGCCGTGGGTGTTTTGAACAGTGAGGTTCTCATCGGCCTCGTGCCAATTTTCCCAGCCATTCCCCGTGCATTCGATGAAAACTGTGCGTGACATCGACGGCATCGCCTTGAGGTCATCGATGTTGAGCACCAGGGGCCTGCGGACCATGCCATGCACAAGCAACCGGTGCTTCGCGGGATCGAGATCCGGCGCCCCCCGAATGGCTGCGTTCGTAATGCAGATCGGTCGGCGTGATGCTGCCGACCAGCTTGTCGAGCGGTGCCTTCGAATTGATCGCATCGCTTGGATCGACGTTGCGCTTGCCCGGACGGGCTTCCGGGATACGAGCGATCTTTACGTACTTCGACCGCTCGCTGTGACCGCTAAGGTCGATGCCGTCCTCGCGAGGCGGCACGTCGGCAAGAGAGTCGGCAGCGGCTTGGCCGGCCACCACGCTCCCCGCGAGCCCCGTGGACGCAGCAATGAATTTCCTGCGGGACAGTCTGCCTTCGTTGCTCATCAACTCACGAAGCAATCTTGCGGTTGAGGAAATCGCGGATGAGAGGCACCATTTCGTCGGCCTTGTCCTCGAGCGCGAAATGACCGGTGTCGATCAGGTGAAACTCGACCTTCGGCAGGTCGCGCTTGTAAGGATGCGCGCCGTCGGCCGGGAAGATCTTGTCGTTCTTTCCCCAGACGATCAGTGTCGGTGGCTGATGCTTGCGGGAATAGGCCTGCACCTTGGGATAGAGCGGCAGGTTGGTGCGGTAGTCGTAGAACAGGTCCATCTAGATATCGGCGTTGCCGGGACGGTCGAGAAGCGCCTGATCGTGTACCCAATTGTCGGGCGCAACGCGGGTCACGTCGCTGACGCCATCGGTGTACTGGAATTTGGTGATCTCCGGCGTCACCAGCTTGTTGAGCGCCTTGCGATGCTCCTCCGAGTGATCGGCCCAGTAGGCCTTGATCGGGTCCCAGAATTCCTTCAAGCCTTCGTCGTACGCATTGCCGTTCTGCACGATGAGGGCCGTCGATCATCAGGTCGGCACGATGTCGTGGACCCACTCGCACGACATCAATTTGGTCAAGGCGAATGCAATCAAGCTCGCCAAGATCGCTGCCGGATCCGGCATCCCGGTCCTGCATGGAAGACCACGTTCAGGGCCCGCTGATCTCCGAACTCAAGGAGATATTGCCCGAGGCATATGAGAAGCGGATCAAGCGGCCCGGGATAGTTAATGCGATGCACCATGAGGACTTCAACAACGCCGTCAAGGCGCTCGGTCGCAGGAAGCTCATCGTCGCAGGCATCACCACCGAGATCTGCGTCCTCTTCCCGGTCCTCCATATGATCGACGAGGGGTATGAGGTTCAGGTCGCGGCGGACGCCTCGGCCTCTTACACGAGGTACGGCGACGACATCGCGCTGCGCCGCATGGAGAAGGTTGAAGCCACCATCATCACCCACGACCAGCTCATCTCCGAGCTGGCAGTCGATTGGCGGTCCCCGCTGGGCCAGAAGCTCTCCGGCATCCTCGCCTATCATTAGCTGCGGGCCGGTACCCGTCGCATCGACCGAGTTGGATAGGGCGCCTGCTCAGCCGGCAGGGCGCGCCCTATCGACCGAGCACCCTCACTCGAAAGGTGGCGCGGAAATCGAGTTGCTCATCGAGATGTCTTGTCCGCATTCCCACCACAACCTCGAACGCCTCATCGTCGAAGGATTTTCGGTCAAGAAACCGATACGTGTAGCTGCGTGTGGCGAAGCGCCAGCCGTCAGCCTGCCGGATGAGCTCGTCGTTATAGACAGCGAGGTTCTCGTAATAGGTGCCTTCGCCACGGCCGTGTTCGCGGACGACAAATCTCGCCGTCGCACGATCTCCGTCGAGGACCACCACGCCCGAATGCGTCATCTGCATGAAATAGCGCTCGATCTTATAGAGGCCCTCGAGCATGCCGACGATTGCGTCCCTTCCGCTGGCGGACGACGGAAGGGGCGGCCGATATTCCAGACGGCCCCGTCCGTCGCCCACAGCCGCGCGAAGGCGGCGATGTCGCGCTCGTTGACAGTGTCGCTAAAGCGCGCTGCGAGGCGATGGATTTCTGCTTCATCCTCCAGCGCGCGCAGGCGCCTCTCAACGTCGGTGCTAATCTTACTCGGCTGGATCGAGCAGCACGTATAGCCGCTCAATCCTGCCGTCCCGGAAGAAGGCGACGTCGGTGCCGGAAACGGGCGCGGGCTGCCCCTTGTCGTCAACGGCGCGCCACCTCAGCCGCCCCAAACCGTGGTGACCGACGGCGAGCCCGATCGGCGCGAAGGCCATTCCCGGCGGTAGCGTGTCGAGAAGAGCGCCAACCGCGTTCGATATGGCGTCAAGCCCGGTGACGACGTGGCCCTCCTCGTAAAGAACACCGTCTGATACCCAAGCCGCTCGAGCGCTTGACGCCGCGTGACCGCGTCTCGTTGGCTGAACACCTGGGTTGCATTGGCCTTCAGGATCGAATCATAGTCGATCCTGGCGGCTTCACTGTCGGAGCTCATGGGACTTTCCTTTGAATCAAAAGCCGTCGGGGATGGCAGCCAGGACGCTATTTCCGGATAAAGGCAAGAATATCCGCGTTCAGCTCGCGTCGGCATGGGTGGTGAGCATGCCGTGCGGGTATCCCTTGTAGACCCTGAGTTCACCCTGCTTGAGCAGCTCGACGGAAAGCAGCGCGGATTCCGCGATGGGAACGACCTGGTCGTCGTCACCATGCATCACGAGCACGGGCACGCCGATCTGTTTCAAGTCATCGGTGAAGTCTGTCTCAGACCACACCCTGATGCACCTGATGTGCCGCGCGCCGAAGTCTCGCGCGGGCTGCCACTTCGCTGCCGCGATCGGCATGCGGTCGCTGCTTGAGGACTTCGTGCCGACCATTCCCGATTTCGCCCTCGATCAACACATCACGGCCGGGAAAAGATGGGCCGTGGCCTCGATCATTTCCGCAGCGAGGGCGCGAAGCTGGTGCCGCCGCCGACAGAGCCGGACCCGTTCGAGGACGAGGCTTATCGGTTGTGGGCGGTCAAGCAGCAGAGCAAGTAAGCCCTGCAGAAGGATCAGCGTGATTTTCGTTTGCGCCGTGTTCGTTTGCGGCTGAGCCGTTTGGCGTTTGCCGCCACCTTTCTTCGATACTGCTCAATAATCTTATCTCCGGATGCGACAGCCATCAGGCTTGTACCGGCCTTCGCCGCAGCAAGCATTTTTTCGCTCACCATTCGCCGAGCTTCTCGTTGAGCCGCTTTGTCGCCGCGCATAAGTTTCGCCATGCGCAGTCCGATCACGCGATTGCTCTCTAGCCCCAGCATCATCCAGTTCCACATGCAGCGATATTCCTAGCAAGGCGACCAGCTTTCGGATCACATCAGCGACCACGGTGTGTGCGGTGTCCCAACAAAGCCACGTGGCTGTCACGACGGGCACAATCTGCTCGCGTCATTCTTGAACCTGCCTTGGCAACGCATCCCTATGACTAAAGGGTTCCTTCACCTTGATCTTGGGAACACCCGAATTGGCAATAGACGGGGCTCGCTTCGCATTGAAAATCAGACCGCTGCTGCTGGGGGGCCAAACCGGAGATGTCCGATGGGTGTGGCAGGCTGGCGTTTCGCGAATGTGAAGAGAACTCTCCGTGTCCGAGTGGTCCTTGTCGGCCTGCTGGAGGAGTTGCCGTTTGTCTGCCCGGTGGTAGTCGCAATCGGGTCGACGGTCATGGTCGCGATTAAGCTCTGCAAGGATTTGCCGCAGTAAGGCGGGCGCCCGCTATAGCGCTCATGTGCATGCCTTTGTGTAGCGATCGGCATAAAATATAGCGAGATTGCGCGACTGCACTTCCACTTCCCGCCGATGCTCAGGACGACGCCGTACTGCTTACCCCGATATTTCATCTCCCTGAGACGGACCTATGGGGCGCGCAAGCAATGCCAGCACACCCTCCCTTGTCGTCGGGGTCATCCGCTCAGGTGGCGCCGTCGGCTTGATTTTTTCCAAGCTAGCCGACGCCGTAGGGCTTTTTGAGAAAGTAGTCGCGGTTGCCGAGCGCCTTCTCCGCGTACTGGTCGTCGCGACTGTGATCGCCTGGACGTGCTGATAACAGTAGCCTTCACGCGCAGCCCGCTGGCGCACTTCAGCAAGCGCCCTGATCCATGGCGAGTTGTCCGCCTTCTCGTCGTACCATTTGAGCGGCTCTGGCATCACCAGCTCCGCCACCGAGCACGCGACCTATCGTCGGTCCGCCCTGCTCCTTCCTGAGCCGGTCCCGCTCTGCGCAAAGACCTTCAATCTTCGCCAGCATCCTACCGAGCAAGAGCTCAGCCGCCGCTGTGGCGATGCCGGCGCGCTGAAGCTGCAGGATCTCCTTACGCTGCCTTCCGACTTGGACGCGCATGTGGTCGATTTCGGAACGGACGTGATCTAGGCCCATAGCGCTCCTTCAATTCTCTTTGGATTATTCGGCAAAGCCCTTCGCCCCGGCGCCCGAGCTGGTCGTAAAGGCGAAGCCGCCTGAAAAGGACTCGATTTCGCGGGCTCTCTTCACCGGGCCAAATAGTACAAATCGTGAACGACTTGGCAAGTCCCTAGCAACAGAGTGTTCTGGCGCGGAACACCCAAGATCATTGCCTGAGTAGCGTATTGCCCTGGTCGACCCCGTTTGAGGATCCTGTCCCATTTCCCGACAGCCGGAAGCTGCTCACGCTGAGCCGCCGACTACATCACGAAGCTGCCAGAGGACGAACAGAACCGGCCCGAATGGCAAGCGGCTATTCATTGCCTGATCGGCGCCGCTGAAGACCGCGATTTCCTGATGCACGCGCGGATCGGAATGCTGCGCGCATTGAACGCCGGCAAGCCGAACCCAGATTTCACGCCAAGGGTGAAGAGAGCCAAGGCGTACAGGATCGCCTGCTGAAATGCTTGCTCTGCGAAGGAAGCGGCTGGGCCTGTGAGAACCATCCGGACCAACCATGGGAACGTGAGCACGCCTGCGGCTGCGGCGGTGCTGGTGCTCCCTGCCCGACCTGCAATTCGCCGGCCGAAGGCGAGCGGCCTCGGCTGCCGTCCGGCTTCAAGACGGTGCTCGATAAGGATGGATACCGGCACTGAGCCGGAGGGCGTGGCGCTTGAGCAAGAGGTGATCGGCGCAGAATATAAAGATGGCCCCAGCGCGCGGCGGTGCGCTGAGGCCCTCCAAAGTATTCCCATTTGAAATTGCCAGGTGGAATAGTGGGTAAACCATCTGGCGGGCCAATAAAGCGGGAAAAAGGTGACCATATCTGCCCAATAGTGAACATAGCGCGGAAAGCTCGCCAGCCCCTGTGCGGGCCCATCCCTGGAAACATCCTGTGCGCACCGCGCTGAATCGATCGGCCCCGGCAATACTCAACGCGCCGGGGCGGCCGACACTGGAGATACCCCCAGCTAGGGGCTTTGGGGCATGGAGCCGGGGGACTTACAGAATAGCCGCCACGGGCGGCGCGGTCTGTACGGCCGCTGACAAAGGGCGGGCCCGCCAGCGTGAAGCCGCGGGCCTAGTCCTACGGGATTTGGATGACATTGAGCTTGCGTTCGCCCCATGGTTGCGGGCGCCGCGCCCGTCGGCGAGGCGGTGCCACGCCAAGGAGTCCCAGCCCGGTCCGGCCGGTCCCGGAGGTCCGTGCAGGGTCCTGGGGTTCTTGAAGTGGCACCCCCGCCTTGTCCATCTTCCCGCTTGGGACTTCACCCGAGTAGCCCGGCCTTCCTGCCCCGAACACGAGCGCCCCGGCGCCGGCACATCGATACCGTCCAGGATCGCAAGCGAGGGTGCGGAGAGCGACATAACGTGACCCCACTACCTCAGGTCCGGGCGTCAGGTAGCAAAGGCTCTGCCCACAAATTGAAGCGCCCGTAAGACTCCGGATGCGGCTCTCTAATTAGACGAATCCTGTTGAAGCCGCCGTCCCCCCTCTTCACAATGAAGTATGAGTAATGGTTAGTGAGGGGTTTTTTAAAATGCCTTCTCTTCAGCCACGTATTGACGCCTACTCCACCCTGTCCACAAATCTTCTGACTGAACATGTCCCGCCAACAAGGCGGGCAGACCTATAACCTGCAAAGTTCTGAGTGGTGCGTTGGTAGGAGGATTAAAAGATGGATCAGTTTATTTCAACGGAGCAGCGTCTCTCGCAGATAGACCTCGATCTTTCCCACCGCATGGCCAAACTTCAAAAGCTCAGAGAAGCGGTCCGTATTGCAGAGGCGCTGCAAGCGTCAACGGCGCAAAGGCGTCCCCGACCTTCACCGAGCGACACCGCCTCGTACACCGAATCTCGATTGGCGGTTTAGTTAGGTCGACGGCTTTACCCGTCGAGTGGGCTTCGCGCTTGCTGCATCGCTCCGCGGCTGGTTGAGCTGATGAAATCGATCTTCCAGCGCTGCCCTTTTGGCGAGCAGTTTTTCGCGGAGAACTGACTGCATCTGTTGGTGCAGTTCGAACAGTTCCTCAATCGACATTTGCTCCCACTCACTCCGCATGACGCACCCCGGCGATCATGAAACCATTTGAATTCTCGCTCACGAAAGAAACTTCAGAGATATGGGAGAGAGGCTCAGCCTCAATGCACTGAAGAAAATTTAATGAGGATGGCGGACGATCCTGACCGCGTAGCCCGTCATAAGGTCTATCGTGAATAAAAATGGCCCCAGCGCCGGGGTCCGCGCCGAGGCCATACAAGTCAAACAGCCGGACAGGGTAGTGGGTACCCGTCTGGCGTATCGATACAAGCGGGAACGGGTGGCAATGCCTGCCCAATAGTGAACAGAACGCGAGAACATCCGTGGAGCCCTCTCAGCCCTGCGTCGGCCGCTTGCCGAGCGCCGATTCCATCGCTCCGGGGGATAGTGGAGACAAAGCGGGAGAAAGTGGCGGCCCCAGCTTCTTTCCAGTGCTGGGGCCGTTTTCGTTTATCGGCGGTCGATGAGGTCATTCAGTCTTGTTAGCAAGGCGCATGGCAGCCCTTAACGCCATTTGCTCATAGTCTTGCGCGAGCCTGAGCATCCCTATCTTGGCACCTTCTTCGTTCATCTGTTCGGCCAGCACACGCGATTCCTCGGCTAGCTGTCGCCAGTGTTCGGGTCGTTGAAGTGCGGGGCAATAGACATGAGACGTCTCGCTGCTGCACACACAAATCGAATGCCGGCGCAAAAACTCGTCCTAGTTTCACAGCCTGCCGCTGTCACCAATGATGCCGGACAATTTGGCGATGCTAGACCCTGAAGATCAATGCCGCTAGGCTCCGGGTCTCAGGGGAGGCGCTTATGGAAAGTATCCTCTGGCTATTTGATCACCCAATCTCTGATCTGCTACTGGTCGGCATATTTGTTCTAGCCGCGCTGCAGCACCGACAAATGGGGCTCCTGCAGCAGAGAGCAAACCAGCTTGCGTTTCAGTTGAGCGAGCTGAATGCACTTATGAGAACCACTCCGCCGTCCCCGAATAGCGCATGAGGTGACTCAGAGCGGGCACTCTGTGCGTTTTGAGGAAACGACGCTACCACCCCTAACGTCGCGACAAACGACGGTCAGTCGGCCTCTAAGCGTCTAGGGTGCGCGTTGCCTACGGCGAGGCTCGCGGAGTGTCCAGGGCCTATGCATCAGCTATGGCCCCTTCTTCTGTCGGGGGCGGGGACGGATAAGCAGCAGGAAACTTGGTCCGAAGCCACATCCACACCGCCTTCCTGTTTGATCTCAAGGCATGGAGTAAATTCCGAAGGAGGCTCTGATGCGCATTCTAGCCCTGGCGATTTTGGCGATCGGGATAGTCTCAACAGGCGTCGATAGCGCCGTTAGTTATTTTTTTCTTGAGCGCTTCGCAGACCGCGCGCACTTCGGATGTCGTTAGCGAACACTCCTCGATCTGCAAGAAGTAGCGCTTACCCTCCTCGCGATAGCTTGCCGCTAATGCCTTGATCTCGCTGACCGTCGTATGAACGCCAGCAACCGTGGCCTCGCACTTCTTGGCAGCCTCTGTCAGTTCGGCACCGAGCGCTTCGATCTCCCTTACGGCCGCATCGAATTCGCGAACGACCGCTTCGGCGGATAGTCTGCCGACCTGATTGACGCCCTCCTTGTGCTCGACGTAGTCGGGCAACGGGCCCTTCGGAAGCGGATGGTCGTCGTTCGGAATGATATGGATTGAAGGTAATGCGCGATTGCTAGTTTGGACGATGTCTCCAATATCGCGTTCAATGCCGTCAAATTTCGATGCGAGCAGTTCGTCAGTAAAACTCATTTTACAACGCTCCAAACTGTTGCGGGGCTATTGAGCGGCGTAACGGTCAAGCAAAACATTCTGGTTGTCCACAGCTAAGTCGGCGGCAATGTATTGTGGTCGACATTGGAACCGTCGCTTCCCTTCATCGCACGCGCTCGCTCATCGGAGCGAGGTCCCAAGGCACATCCGCCCAGTAATTTCGGTCAACGCGCGCTTCGGCATGCGCCAGCAGGCCGTTGGTGCATCTGGGGGAAGTTCGGGTAGGCAAAGCGTTTAGGCGCATTTCCTGCTGATAGGTGTTTTTTCCAGCGCGTCGGCCGAGCCCCACAATAGTTTGGCGCACCATACCGTTTCAGGACGGCGCTTCCGGCATGCACCCAAATCGTCTGATCTCGCCCTATGCTGCACCTAGGAAACCATGCCGCTTCGCCGAGTAAAGCTGCTGCTATCGGCGCGTCAGCAGCACCCCAATCAAGAATGCAATGGCCAATGACTGGATAGGCGCCTCGCGCGTCGCCGTGCTCAACCTGTCGAGCCACCCCGGACGAGGCGCGACTTCGTCGGCCAGGTCCTGGGACATGCCGCGAATGGCATCCACAGCGTTGTCGATCCTTTGCCCGGGGTCCGCGGTCAGCATGGGAGTATCGTCATTTGTCATGATCGATCGAGCTCGCGGGGATCTTACTCTGGTCCATTGACCATCTCCGTCCACATAAGACGGTTCAGGTCGGAGTTTGTTCATATAGCGACAATGGAAATATTCCAGGTGGCCCGACGCACGACAGGTTCCGGACGACATGCGCCGGGCCTTACTACCGCACCACCACGGTTCACCCACCGGAATGGCCTATTCAAGCTGAGTGCGATTCCCGGCAGAATTGGGCGCATGCAGCGCGCTCAAAAAATCACCTTGGGAGAAATGCGGGAGTCCGGCCCTACCCGGCTCTTGGTCTACTGCGGCGACTACAGGTGCGCCATTCAGTAACGGTTGACGCTGCCGCTGGGGTGATGACGTTCAGCTTTCGGATCTCGAGCCCAAGTTCACCTGTCGGGCATGCGGTCACTGCGGCGCCGACGTCCGGCCGCTCTTTGAACATCGATGAATACGGACAGGCTGAGCAAGCCGTAACACTCACTAGGAACGATCTCCGTCGGACGGCGTAAAATCGCGCGGCGTGCCCACTGACGCCGCTGCGGCTCCAGCTCTTTGCGCCGTCGTCTCGACTCCCGGGGCTGGAGTCCGCCCTTGAGTTGCATATGGGTTCTGGAATGAACCGGCTGGTAGCGAGTTCACGCCAGGAGCGTAAGGTAAGAGCGGGTCTCAGGCCGATCTTGATTAAGATCAACAAGTCCAATTGCCCCTTAGGGTCAACTGCGTCGCTTTGACGTTCGGCCAGCCACTTCCGGTCTACCCCGAGCAACGGACATTGTCAGCGCCGGTAGGCAGGTCTGTTTCGTGCCAGGAAGAGATATTCCGAGTGGGGTTGACCTCGGTTATTCCATCAACTCGTCGGCGCGTGCGTCGGCGGCACCTTAAGCCAAAGCGCGCCGATCTCGGTGCGGAGTTGAACGGCTCCCATCGCCGAAGTTGGAGAACTTCCTTCCCCTCACGCTGTAAGTGCCGACCTGTTGGCTCGGACGCGGCGGCGCGAAGCGGCGCGCTCTCGGCGAAATCGGCTGCTGTATGAAGCGTTCGGCCGAGCCGTCAGCGATAGCAGTGAGATCCGCCGCTGATGACCCGACTACTTGTCTGGAATTACGATCTCACGATCTCCTGTGTCGACCACGAAGATGGCAAACAGCTTCGCCGGAGCCGTGGTACTGGCATTCTGGCTAATCTGGTGATGATCACCCGGCTGCTCGATCCAGCTCTCGCCGGCTTGATAAGTACGCTCCGGCGCCTCGTTTACTTTGCTGCGGATCGCTCCCTCCAGCACGCGCGCATAGATAAATGCCGACGAAGGATGCCGATGGGAGGGCGATCCGCCGCCGGGCCCGTACTCGACGAGCACTGCACGCAGACTCTTGCCGGGCACGTTCGGCAGTTCGTGCTCGTACACTAGGGTCACCTTGGCGTTCTTAAACTTCGTCTCATCCGCGAGGACGCTGCCGAACGGCAGGGTGGCGACAAGCAGCGAACAGAGGATGCGTTTCATGGAGCCCTCCTTCGGTTGCGAAACGGATCAGGCTCCTGCCCGCGAGCGGCGGAGCCATTCGTCGAAACCGATGCGGCCGAGGCGCGCTTCGCCCAACGGCACGAGCGAGTGCTCCTCGACCCGGCCGCCCCAGTACCGGGCCTCAGGGTCGCTCACGACCTCTCGCGGGTCGCCGACCGCCTTCAAATAGCGGGCTATGATTTCGTTGAACGGCGCTCGTTCCGGGCCGGCGATTTCGACGATGCCGCTTCGCGGCGCCGCGAGCGCAACATCGGCAACGATGGCAGCAACGTCGTCCGAGGCGATTGGTTGGAACAAGCCGGGCGAGAGCCTGACCATGTTTCCATCCGCACTTGAAGCGGCGATGGTACCGAGGAATTCCATGAACTGCGTCGCGCGGATGATGGTGTAGGGGATGCCGGAGGCCTCGATGAGTTTCTCCTGGGCGACCTTGGCGCGGAAATAGCCATTGTCGGGCGTCCGGTCAGTTCCGACGATGGAGAGCGCGACGTGGTGCTGGACGCCGGCAGCGGCCTCCGCCGCGAGAAGGTTACGGCCGGAAGTCTCGAAGAATTCCAGCACTGCCTTGTCTTCGAATGAGGGCGAATTGGCGAGGTCGATCACCACCTGCGCGCCGGCCAAAGCTTCTTTGAGCCCCTCCCCGGTGATGGTGTTGATCCCGCTTTTGGGCGAGGCGGCGACGGCCTCGTGGCCGCCTTGGCGCAGAATGGCGACTGTCTTCGAGCCGATCAAGCCGGTGCCGCCGATCACGACGATCTTCATGGTTGACCCTCCCTCGTCGATGTTGGAGATCCTTGGATGGTTGGACATCCCTCAATGGGTTTCGAAGAGTGGCTTCGAATACTAATGAGAAAGGATATCTGGTCGCCCCTTTGCGCTCAACACCAGCAGAAAAAGTCGCGCGGCTTTCTCAGAAGGCGTCGACTGGTCAGCAATACTGATCGAATTGTGGGAGGCGCCCCGGATAGCTCATGTCCGAGTTGGTCATTCGCGTCGGTTTGGCCGCGTACCGACGACCCGCTCTACACCAACAATCAGACATCGTCACCGTGCGGCGGCATGTCTCAAAAGTGCCAATAACCGACAATGCCCTGGATGGGCATCCCGCCCGGTCCGTTGTACAATAGCCTCCAGGTTGGATAAGCGGCCATGGTACAAGAGCGGCCAGTCCGGGTTGAGCGCAAGCTGTCGGCAATACTGGCCGCCGACGTGGCTGGTTACTCGCGGCTTATGCATGATGACGAAGAGGCTACCCATACCAAACTGACGGGGCTCCTAAGGGGCAGTGTCTCGCCTGCGATTATCGAACACGGCGGCCGCATTGTGAAGAACACCGGAGACGGGTTCTTAGCGGAGTTTCCGAGCACCGTCGAAGCAGTTCGGGCTGCTGTTCAGTTCCAAGATCATATTGCAAAACTTACGTTTAATGATGCGGAGGAGAGGCGCATTGCCTTCCGCGTAGGCGTCAACATTGGCGACGTAATCGTCGAGCCCCATGACATCTTTGGAGACGGCGTTAACGTTGCGGCACGGCTTGAGAGCATCGCAGAACCTGGCGGCATCTGCATATCTTCTGCTGCATACGATCAAGTCCGAGGCAAGGTGGCAGTCGAGTTCGCCGATCTAGGAGAGCAGAACCTCAAAAATATCGCCCGCCCGGTTCGGGCCTATGCCTTCGTCCGCAATAGACCTAGCTCGAAAGAGGCTGAACTCGCCAGCTCGGGCGCCTTTTCACCGCCTCGTCTTTCCATTGTTGTGCTGCCCTTCACCAACCTTAGCGGTGATACCGAGCAAGACAACTTCGTCGATGGTGTAACGGAAAGCCTGACCACGGACTTGTCGCGCATGTCGGGTTCATTCGTGATCGGCCGACACACCGCGTTTACCTATAGGGGCAAAGCGGTTGGTCTCAAGAAGATCGGTCGTGAACTGAACATCCGTTACGTCCTTGAGAGTTCAGTACAGCGTAGCGGCAACCGGCTCCGGGTGAACGTGCAGCTTGTCGATGCCCAAACCGCCAATCATTTGTGGGCCGAACGTTTCGACAAGCCTATCACCGATCTGTTCGATATGCAGGACGAAATTGTCTCCAGACTTGCTAATACGTTAAATGCCCAGCTCATGACCGCTGAGGCAAGGCGAGCAGAGAATGCGCTGCATCCTGATGCAATTGACCTGATCTTCCAAGGCAGGGCGAACTTCAACAAGGGGCAAACGTCCGAGAATTTGACGAAAGCGCATGATTTTTTCGAGCGTGCGTTGGCGCTTGATCCCGGCAATGTCGATGCGCTGGTCGGCGCGGCTGTAGTTGATTTGTCAATTGGCGTTGCTTTCCTCACCGATGATCGGGCCGCGAGATTTGCAGCCGTGGAAGCAGCTTTGACCAAGGCTCTTTCCCTTGCCCCAGATTTCGCATGGGCGCACTTAGCTCTGGGCGTCGTGCACATCTATACAAACCGCGCGACCCAGGGCATCGCCGAATGTGAGCAGGCGCTGGCGTTAGATCGAAATATGGCCGACGCTCACGTTTTCATCGGCTGGGCGAAGTTTTTTCTCGGTCGCGGCGCGGAAACGGAGGCCCACATCAACGAGGCGCTCCGCCTCTCGCCCCGCGATATCGGAGCATTCCGCTGGATGCACGGTGTCGGCGTGCTTAGAGCGCGTCTCGGTGCCGACGCGGAAGCAGTGGTGTGGTTCCGCCGGAGCATCGAGGCCAATCCAAATCAGCCGATGGCGCATTTCTATCTCGCCGCTTCTCTCGCGTGGCTCGGCCTTTTGAAAGAAGCGCAGGCAGCGGCGCGAGAGGGTCCTACGCTGAACCCCGGCTTCACTGTCCGCCGTTTCCGTGCCTACACTCCGAGCGACAATCCGACTTATCTTGCCGGGCGCGAGCGCATGTATGAAGGTCTGCGGTTGGCCGGAGTACCGGAGGGCTAACGTCGGCTTTGGGTCTTGGCCGTGTAAAAACGCCCTTCCCAGGGAAGTCGAAGTCGATGA
>NZ_JAGWDK010000055.1 GCF_018398875.1 Bradyrhizobium sp. sGM-13
ACCAAGGAGGTGCTGATCGGCGATCTCGAGGATCTGGAAGAGCTTGCTAGGACGAAGAATTGCGATCTGCTGATTACGCATTCGCATGGCCGCCAAGCGGCGGCGCGGCTGAAGATTCCGTTTTATCGCGCGGGATTTCCGATGTTCGATCGGATCGGCGCGGGACACCAGCTATCCGTCGGCTATCGCGGCACGCGCGATGTGATCTTCAATATCGCCAATCTCGTGATCGCCGACCGAGAGGAAAATCATCAGCCGACGCCCGATAGCTGGCGGACCTCGAGACGGCCCTTAAAGCCCGGCCGCCGTAGCTTCATCGACGCAACAGAGGGGTCGATTGCATGAAGGTCGCATTCGCTACCCAAGACTTGAGGCGCGTCGATGCGCACTTTGGCTGGGCCAAGTACATCGCGATCTATGATGTTGGGCCGGGCGGGCACGTATTTCTGAAGGCGGTTCAGTTCTACGGCGATCTCAAGGAAGACGGCAACGAGGACAAGCTCGCGCCCAAGATCGAGGCAATCAAGGATTGCGCCATTCTCTATGTCGCTGCCATCGGCGGCTCCGGTGCCGCGCGGGTAGTGGCGAACAATATACATCCCATCAAGGTGAACAAGCCCGAGAACATTCTGGCGCTGGTCGAGAAGCTTCAGCACGTGCTGAAGGGTACGCCGCCACCCTGGCTGCGCAAGGCGCTGGCAAAGGACCAGGAGCGCACGCTCGATTTCGAAGAATGAGGACGACATGACTGAAGCCGCGGATATCGTGCAAACCGATCGCGCGCTCGATGCGCCATTCGTGAGGGAACTGATCAAGATCTGGCGCGCCCAGGACGTCCATGGCGCCTGGGACGGCAAGAGCGATCTCGATCTGCTCGAACCCTATATTCTGGACAAGGAGAAACGGCGCGCGCTGCCGATCGTCGGCGATCCCGATCCGGATACGGTCTGGCGGCTGGAGCTGTTCTTCAATGCGGTCGCGCTCTCGATCGAGAAGACGACCGGTGTGATGATCCAGCCGATGCTGAAGATGCACCACGAAGGCTTTGGCCGCATGGTGCTGATCGGCGGCCGGCTGATCGTGGTGAACAAGCAGCTGCGCGATGTGCATCGCTTCGGCTTCGACAATCTCGCAAAGCTCGCCGCCGAGGGTGACAAATACGTCGAAGGCGGCATCGAGATGACCCGGAAATTTCCCGACGTGGCCAACTATTGAGAGCAGCTCATGAGCGACCTTGAAATGCTGAAAGCGGAAATAAGAAAGCTGTCGGTCAAGGCGACGAAGGCCAAGATGGATCTGCATGATTTGTCGGAGGAACTTCCCATCAACTGGACCTCGATCATGGCGGTGGCGCAGAAGGCGCACGATGCCTTTGCCGAACTCGAGCGCAAGCGCGAGGATCTCAAGGCGCTGGAAAAGGCCTAAAAAGGGTATCCGATCATGTCATTTGCAACGCGCAACGGCCGCGACTGGACGCCGAACTACCTGATCTCAATTGATCCCAAGAAGTGCATCGGTTGTGGCCGCTGTTTCAAGGTCTGCGGTCGCGACGTCATGACGTTGAAGGGGATCAATGAGGAGGGCGATCTTGTCGATCTCGACGATGACGAAGACGGTGAGATCGAAAAGAAGATTATGGTGATGAATGACCGGGGCGCTTGTATCGGCTGCGGCGCCTGCGCCCGGGTTTGTCCGACCAACTGCCAGACCCAACAGCCCGCCGCAACGGAAGCCGCTTGACAGCGCCTCTGTCCGCCTTTCCCGCAAGCAAGCGGGAGTTGGACGGCGAAGCCTCGCTGAAGGGACTCTCCGTGTGCTGCGCTCGGGGATAGAGCCCCTCGGCGCCGATCCATTCCCGCCAGCTTGCGGGTGCCGAGCCGACCGCAGTGTAGAATCATGCCCTCGTCGCCCGCAGGTATCGAAATTCTAATCTGCGAAAATGCCGGCTCGGATGGCTCAAAATGTCTGCGCCATATGGAATCAGATATCGCCAATCCTCAATAACTTCATTCCGCTGTGGCGAACGAGCCGTTCCGTCGCTGCGTGCGCTAAAGTCAATCCGCTCGACACCTTCGCCATGCCCAGACCTTAAGTGTCCATGAATCTCAGACTCAATGATGAGAACCCAGTGTTCATTTGGCCCTGGATAGCCGCCAACCTCAGAAACTAATCCAGCTTAGCGTTTGCCAGGAACCACGAGAGCTTAAATCTTGTCTCACCAAGATCCGTTTTGCTCCTAAAGGTCCTGCCGGTTTGTTCGGCCTCACCCACGCTCATTCCCACCCCCAGTGGCTCTTCGGCCCGTGCCGTAGGTTCCACCACACCATTCCGACCGAGACGGTAGCGGATCCAGCAACTTCGAATTCTATCGCACTTGACTCGGCTTTGGCGGCTCGGGCGGAGGTTGATCTTTTGGCACGAATACTTGGCAGGAAACAGCAATGCTACCGCCTCGTACCGCATTCAGGGTAATGGTTGTGTCAGTGCTCGAATCTCGTCTGATAAAAGATGCTTTGGTCCCGATCAATACTCTCGCGCCGTGAGCGATTCTTTCTAAGGTGCTGCCGCGATGAACCGTGAATTCGGTTATCACTGGGAGGACGACTTCGTAGCTGTGATAGCTTACGGTGACGCCAGAGATAGGCCTGCAGCGCCATCCGCAGCCGTCGAGAGCCGCAAGGATCGTTGTAGGCCAATCTCGCGGGCCGCCGTGTCATTGCAGCGACCGCGGCTCTTTTCCACGCGAGCACGGGGAAATCCGAAGGTGAGAGGTCACCATACCGAAAATTTGCGAGGAGGTTGCGAGGTTGCTCCTCCGAGCGCGGCGCGACCTGTCTCAAACGCTCACCGTAGCCCGACAGTCGCACCTTCCGTGACAATGGCCGCCACGTCGCGCGCACGCGCCCCCTCTCGACAACAGCTTGTGCAACGCGCGGTCGTGCGCCATGGCGGATCTCAATGAAGCCTTCCGCCGCGAGTTGCTCATAGGCGATCGTCACCGTACCGCGAGACACGCCGAGTTTCCCGGCGAGGGCGCGGGACGACGGCAGCAGCCCATCGGCGCCGTACACGCGCCCCAGGATCTGATCCCTCGCTTCGTAGATCTGACGCGCTCCCATTCGCGGCGTGCGGTGCCTAGGGGGCGTCTTCATCTGGGCCATCAAAAGTTCGCATAACTACGCTTGCTTGATAAGCCACTCTCTAGCTATTCGGGTTGAATGCCAAGCTGTTCTGAGGAGTTAGCGGCGCAGGCAACCCAGGGCGCTATTCCGGGCGTTGCCGCAGAATCCAATCCAGCAGGTCTTCGTTTCGGCGACCACTTCGTGCGTGCTGGTCAACGGCGGCCGGTGCGGACGCAAGCGCCATACGGCGCAAATGCAGTTCGCCCCGGTCGCAAACCGTAATCTTTCTGTTAGTGCACTTTCAATGAACTCAGACGCTGCATAGCCGCGGTTTTCACCGAATTATGGATTGCCTCGGGAAAGCCCTCTGGCAGCTCGCTTTCAATTTTGCCGAGCGCAGCTTCAGCGGTAAGGGCGACACGTTCGATTGATTCCTGAACAAGCTTTTTCGGTACGCCCGCCGCTTCGCCTGTCTGCAAGAAATGCCGGCCGTCTACTTCGGCAATCCTGTAGTGATTGTTTGTCCCTACCGACATTGCGAGCTTCATCTGCTTGCGCTGAATTTGACCGGTGTCCAGGCTCGGCTGTGCCGTGAGCACGTCGTAAAGCGGTGTCAGATGGTAGCGGCCGCCAGGCGTGATGAAGATGCTGAAATTCTTCGCATGGCCATCGGTCGCGCCAATCAGCCAAAAGAAGATTTGCGCTCTGAGCAGCATCGCCTGATCATCAGCGGGCGTGTCGCTGCCTTTGAGCAGGTCAAGAAGCTTCACCATGCCAGGACCGCCATCGCTCTGGTATTTGCGCGTCGGCGGGACCGACAGGGCCTGACAGCAGTCCTCCTGCGGCAGGCGGAGCAGGCGGCCATCCTTCGTCCACCGCCGGTCGAAGCGCTCGATGACGAGCGCCGTGGTCTTACCGAAAGTCGCAATCTCGGCATGGTTCACCGGCAGGCCGGAGGCGGCGGCAAGTCTCAGACAGTAGTATTCATTCTCGACGCTGTTCGAAAGGTCGATGCCGTTGGGCAGCTCCCCGATCTGCGTCTTGAAAATATGGGTCGTCGGCGTGGTGCCGTGCGGCTTGAGCCACTTGCCGCCGTGCCGCAGCAGCGCCGTTTTCTCCTGCGCTCCTGCCACGGAAATCCGGAAATGATCGTCGCGCGTAAGCCCGAGCGGAGTCTGGGCAAGCCCGTTGAGGAGCTTTTCTATCGCTTCGTCATCGACGGCATCGCCGGCGATGGTGCGACCATCACCATGGTGATCATCATCATGATGATCAGCATCGTCGGCGACGAATTGCAGGGCGCCGACGCAGTCCCTGCCGATGGCAGCGAGCAGGCTGTAGGCGTCGGTCCCGGCAGCGCCGACCCTTTGCGCTACCCGGCGACGGAGCGCGTCGGAGTCGGGTAGCAGATTGTCGAAGACGGCCGTGATGGCTTCGCCGCGGAAGGCATCCTCCCGCAGCGGCAGCGAGAGCGAGACGGGCAGGGCATGTTCCCATCCGAGCCAGTCAGCCTCATACCGGAATTCAATAGCGCCAGTCGCCGCCTTGCTCATCAGGCCGACGAGGCGGTTGTTGAGGAGCACGCGCAGCGGCTCATGGCGGCGACGCCGGGGCATCAGAAAATGTCCTCAAGGTCGGCGGCTGTGCCTTTGGTGCGCGGGACGATCCGGAACTCAAGGTCTAGGGCCGCGAGTACCGCAAGGATGGTTTCAAGCTTGGCTGCCGGATTGCCAGTTTCGATGAGCGAGATTGTCTCCTGCCGCAGGCCCGCCCGCGCGCCGACCTGCGACTGGCTGAGCCCCCGCTTCTTACGAGTGCGGCGGATCAGGTTGCCGATCTGGTTCGGTGTGCGGGCAAGGCCGGTCATTTCTTACTCCGACCTAGTATGTGCTAAATCCGATAAAAGCGCAATATAGCAAATGGCGCATAAATGGACATTATGCGTTGAACTGCATAAAACACGTTTATCGGAATTAAGGCTATGACTTCCCTTACAGCGATCGCGTTAGCCACTTTACGCCGGAATGGAAGCGGCAATCAGGGAGCACCTTGAGCGCCTTGCTAGAGGCGAGAGGGTGCCGATGATTGCTATCGGATGTTTTACCGAGATTCAGTTCGCTGCGATCAATGAGGGGCGAGCTGCAATGGAATTACATCTCTTGGAGCAAAACGAGATTCTATTCATGGGTAGGCATTTGTATGCCAGCCGCTCTAAAGATGGCTACCAAATAGATGACATCGTTAAGCAGATCATGAGTGCGCTTTGCGACGACGCGATAGCTCACTTGGGCTGCCGGACGTGATCTCGGCGGGCCGCCGCCGGATCCGTAAAGCCGACCCTCGCTTTCGCATCCGAGAAAGGCGACAAGGCGCTCGGCTCGGCCCGACAACTCTACTCGCGTCTGGTCGATTGGGGCGGGCTCGAGGAAGAGGAATACGGCCTGCGGGTCACCGTCGACATGGCGATGCTGGTGATCCAGCGACAGGCGAGCCTGAACAAGGACCTCTCCCAAAGATTCGGCGGCCTGATCGTCCAGATTCGTCTGAACCTCGAGGCGATGGAGAAGCTCACGCCCGAGGTGACCGATCGCAAGCAGCGCGAAGCCGCGCTCGCGGTGCGTGGGGCGCGCAACCAGGCCGACCAGTTCACCAAGAGCCTTCGGGCGATCCTCGCCGACCTCAAGCGGATCAGGCGGACGGTCATGGAGTCGAAGACGCTCGGCACCCGCCTGGAGGCCTTCTTCGAGGAGTTCGTCGATCAGCTCCCGCTGAAGGATTTCGAGTCCATCCTGACGGTGAACCATCCCTACCGTTTCCGCGACGCCATCGTCGACCTGGCGCTCAGGATCTCCTACACGCCGGACACCCTTGTTTTGAAGCTCTAAAAATTAAAGTTATGCCTGCAGCACAATGGTTTCTTGAATTTCGTGCCAACTGATCTTTCGGAATTTGTATGGAATTTTTGCGGACGGTTAACCGTTTCTTAACGGGACAGTTCGGCCGATAGGCCGCCAAGCCAATAGGAAGCACGCCAGTGCGTCGGCCGCCGCCGGGCGTTTCACGAGACGGGCGCGGCTGGCCCGCCTTGGCGTCGGCCGTCAGCGCTGCCGCCGTGCATGGAACGGATTTCGCCCGAAAATATTGAACCTAGGGTCAAGAAAACTTGACCTATTGTCAACCAATTTGACGGCCATATATCCAGATATGTTGCTGAAGTGCCACATTTTGCCTGTTAGATGCCCACTGGCATTCTGGGTAAGCTGGACGAATAACTTGACATTAGATCAACTGAAGCCCATGGAACGCGCGATCAACAACAGCTATGGCATTCGCCGATGGCATTTGAGAACGAGGCCGGTCGCCTGCGTAGAATCGCGCGGCGAGGGACGATCTTCTTCACGAACCACGCTGAGATTGAGCGCAAGAAAGATGGCATCGAAAAACTCGATGTCATCAACGTGCTTGGGCGATGTACGGTATCATTGGTGGAGGTGAACAAAGAAAACGGAGAAGAAGAATGGAGGGCAGAAGGGACTGATAACGACGGGAGGAAAATAACGGCTGTAGTCGTGGCTTACGAGGATGTCGCAGAGGTGAAGATCGTCACGACTTGGGCGAACAAGAAATGAGTGAAAGGGCTGTCAGATGCGTTGCAAATGCAAGAATGGATTGATGGAGAGAAGTGTGAAGCCAGAGCACGTTGAAGACTTGGGCGGTTTGGTCGTCAAGGTCTTGAATGCTGTTGTCGTGCAGCGCTGCTCTGCTTGCGGCGACGAAATGATTGGCATACCGGACGTCCAGGGATTGACCCGCGCTGCTGCAATGGCGCGCGCCCAGAGTCCTGAGCGTTTGACTGGTAAAGAAGTGAGGTTTATCCGGCGCGCGCTGGACATGAAGCAAACCGATTTTGCGGCAGCAATGGACCTGTCCGCAGAACATGTGTCCCGTTGGGAGAATGACCATAATGGGGTTGGCGGCGCTAGCGAAAAGCTTGTGCGCCACAACGTCTGTGCGTTGCTGAGTGATGGCGCGTGCGAGTACGACCCTAAAGCCATTGCGAGTATGGTTTTTGTGCCGTTTCCCGAAGGGGGAATTGCACCGATTGAAATGGTCCGCGTGCGGACCACGCACCGTACAAATGAAGAAGACGACACGATGTGGAGTGAGGCCGCTTAATTGCGGCCTCTCTCCATAAGCGTAAACTTGCGCCGCAAGAGGCAGTTAACTTCGGTAAGCGCCCCATCCCAAGCGACTGTCGCGGCGTGCTGCTGCGGCTAGGCGACGCGGCACGCGCTCTATCGACCTCGAAGCCCGGCAACCATGCCGGGCTTTTTGCTGTATAGTCGCGTTTGACGGGGAATTCGCGGAATGACTTTCGACCCAATAGAAGCAATCAGCTCGTTGGCGGAATTGGCGGCATACTGTCAACGGCATTCCTGATCTATGACCGGCTTTACAAATCGCAGCCGACGATTTTCTTTCAGCCTCACGACGCGACGGCGTGCTTCGTCATCAAGAACACCATGACGGAAACTCTGTTCATCGACGCAATCGACGTGTCACCACGCAAATTAAGCTTCGCATTTGGCGACGACCTTCATTCAACCATCGAAGCCGTCGTCGGCGCAGCATATGACAGCGGCCCCGACCGGAATTCCCTTATCATCGGCCCGCTTTCCGAACGCTATTGCCGGCTCGTCAAACTGACCGGCTTCGATGAATTGCCGCCAGAGACTTCACGATTCGATGCGCGTGGCGAAACACCCGACGGCCTTCCTACATGAAACAAACGGTTAAGGTTTCCACGACAGCGGGCGACCTCACCCGACTTCACAACGACGCAAAGAGGGATTGATGCGATGGCGGATGCTTCAGGTCGGCTTCCATCATGCCGCGCCTTTCAGTCGACATCGACCTCACGTACCTGCCGGTCAAGCCGCGCGAAGAATCTTTAACAGAGATCGACGCGGTGAGACGCAAGTTGTGGAGGGGCGATCTTTACGCAGGTAAGTTGTTGCAGCGCTCGATCGTCAGCATCCGCGCGATTTATTCGGTGTCCGCGACCTGCTGGGAAATAAGGTATCAGCGATGATCTGCGCACTGCCTTCATTGTCTACATGCTCAGCCATAATCTCCCAATGGCATGAAGTGCTAGGCGGAGCGAAAAGGATATCAGCCAGGAATTTGTGCGCTGCTTCGAAGGTATGACTGCCAAGTCCGTTTCGCGAGATGAGCCGCTGGCCGTACGCAAAACGCTGTCGCGGAGATTATCGGCAACATGCCAGACAGGCATCGGAAATTCCTGATTTCATTGAGCGCGGCGATGCTGAATGAGATTTGCTCGGGGCGTTCCCGGTGCCCGCGATTTGCCGGCCGTCAAATGGCGAATGCAGAACCTTGACAGCCTGCCAGCTGAAAAGAGCGCCGCGCTGGATCTTGAGAAGGTCCTGAGCGAATAACAGAAACCACGCGCGCGGCCAGATGGCTCTGGATCTGCTGCGATCCGATTGCTGAACAGCCAAGCGGTGCCTGATCCCACCAAGCTCGTTGGTCCGATGATCGAGCGGCTTCTCGTTTGCGACGGCGCGCGCCGGACTCCCAAGAAGGTGAGGCGATCCGGTACTTTGCGCGATTTTTGCAAGGCTGATCGCAGGATGATCAATTGATGGTTCTCTTGTCATGAACGAGCGGCGGACGCAGCCGAATATCGCCTATGCAATCTGCGGCTTCAACGATATTCCAAGCCAGCGCGCCATGGGCTTCCACCTCATGATCGTCGACGAAGACGGCAGCCACAGGCCGTGGCCCATTGTCGTGGTGCGCTGGGGCAAGCGGGTGTTTGCCTATCTTAACAAATGCCCGCACAATGGCGTCAATCTGGACTGGGAATGCAACCAGTTTTTCGATCCACGCGGCATCCGGCTGATGTGCGGCAAGCACGGCTCGACCTTCGAGCTCGGCACCGGCCGCTGTGTGGACGGCCGGTGCAAGGGCAGCAGTCTCACGCCGGTCGCGTTGACGGTGCTGGACGGCGATATCTGCGTTACCGGCGTGCGGCTTGTCGAGGAGGATTCCTCTGGCTAAAGCTAAAGCCGGCGCTCAGACCGGCCGGTTCTCGTTACGGTTTCTCACAGGTTCCATCCTCTTCAGCCCGTCTTCGTAAGAGATCTCATCATAGGACGCATCGAGATCCTCAGTTGCGTCGAGCAGGTAGTCGAGCTTGCCGGGCGCGTCGAGCTTCTTGATGTCATTCTTGTCGACCCCGGCCAGGTACATCATTTCCTTCCAAACGGTGGATTCATCGCACGGCAGCACGTTGAAGGTGATACCACCGAGCTTGATTCGGTATTTCGCCAACAGGTCTATGTTGTTGCAAAACATGAAGTAGCTGCCATCAGGGCTTAGCGCGCCGTCAAGAACGTTTGCGACATCAGCAAGATAAGCGAAGCAGTGCAGATAGCCGGCCAGCACCGGAATGCTCCTTTCGCCTTCCTGCACGACCGTCAGTACCTGCTCGATCGAATAGTGGGGCGGCCGCTTCTCGTCCGCGACCTGGGCCTGGAATTTTAGGGCGATATCGCCGCGAAAGCCGAACCGGCCCTGCTTGGTGGTCCCGCCTTTGAATATGGCATTGAGCAGGCGCCCCTCCTTCTCGAACCGGCCTAGCGCGGTGTTCTCGATTGCAGTCATGAAAAATCATCCCTCGATCCAAGACAATCGCCGGACACTCCGGCGGCGGGAGACGCAATGCAAATTGTTTGCCGCCGCGTTCGTAACGCTCATCGGCGAAATCCATAAAGAAGACACGCAAAGCCGCCGCAATCCCTCGAAGACCTTTGTCAGCAACCCTACACGCGTCGCAAAGCCAACAGGCGCGATTTCGAAAAGGTGAGCAATGTCAAGCTCGGGCGCGCTGGCATGCGACTTGCCAATTCCCATGCAAACGACCCAGGCAAAAAGGATAGCCATGATCAATCTGACGGATAGCGCAGTGAATGCGGTCAAGAGCACGATTTCAGCATCGGCGCAGCCGGCAAGCGGCCTGCGCATCATGGTCGAGGCCAGTGGCTGCGCCGGGTTCAAATACCGGTTGAGCCTGGCCGACGAGGCTAAGCCTGACGACACCGTGATCGAGCGCGACGGTGTCAAGGTGTTCGTAGACAACAAGAGCCATGACCACCTCGCCGGCACGACCATCGATTTCGTGGTGGCGCTCGAGGGCTCGGGCTTCACCTTCGACAACCCGAACGCCAAATCGAGCTGCTCTTGCGGCAAATCCTTCAGCTGATGACAAGAGAAATCGAAGCATGCCGGTCGAACCGGAACAACTGAAGCAACCGCCGAGCATTGAGACCGGTCGGGAGCAACTACGGCGCGAACCAGCCGAATCTGCAACGCGACGGCGGCGACTGTCAGCTGGTCGGGATCGAGGGGAGCAAGATCATGGTCAAGCTGACTGGTGCCTGCGTATTCTGCAAGCTTTCAAGCGCGACGCTAGAAGGCATTCAGGCGCGGCTGGTCGAAAGGCTCGGCGACTTCGTTCGCCTGATCCCGGTCGCCGGCGCCGCCAATGCGCGGCATTGAAGGAGGCGTTTGTGCCGATCTATCTCGACAACAATGCGACCACGCGGACAGATCCGTGTGTCTTGCAAGCCATGTTGCCGTTCCTCACGGAGCAGTTCGGCAATGCCTCGTCCACCCATACCTTCGGCAGCGAGATCGCGGGCGCGGTGGGGGAGGCGCGCCGCAGCCTGCAGGGTTTGCTGGGGGCCGCCCACGATCATGAGATCGTCTTCACCTCCGGCGGGACCGAGTCCAACAACGCCGCCATCCTTTCCGCGCTTACGACCCAGGAAGGGCGCGACGAGATCGTCACCACCTCCGTCGAGCATTCCGCCATCCTCACGCTGGTCGAGCAATTGGCGACAAGGGGCATCAAGACGCACGTGATCCCGGTGGATTCGCGCGGACGGCTCGACGTCGAGGCCTTTCGCTGGGCGCTTGGACCACGCACGGCGATTGCGTCGGTTATGTGGGCCAACAACGAGACCGGCACGATTTTCCCGGTGGAGTTTCTGGCCGGGTTAGCGCGTGCGGCAGGCGCGCTGTTTCACACTGATGCCGTGCAGGCCATAGGCAGGGTGCCCATCGACCTGAAGGACAATGCTATCGACATGCTATCGCTGTCCGCGCACAAGCTGCACGGCCCCAAGGGGACCGGCGCGCTCTTTTTACGCCAAGGCACAAATTTCAGACCGCTGATCTGGGGCGGGGCACAGGAACGAAGGCGCCGCGGCGGAACCGAGAACATCCCCGGCATCGTCGGTCTTGGAAAAGCTGCAGAGCTTGCGGCGGAGCGGCTCGAGCCGGATCGCGTTCGCATTGGTGGGTTGCGCGATCGCCTGGAGCAGGCGATTTTGCACAACGGCCACTGCATGGCGCTCGGCGATGTCAGCAACCGGCTGCCGAACACGGCCAACATTGCCTTCGAGGATCTCGAAGGCGAAGCAATCGTCCACCATCTCAATCGCGCGGGCATTGCTGCTTCGCTGGGATCAGCTTGCAGCTCGTGCTCAATGGACCCGTCGCACGTGCTGCGCGCCATGAACGTGCCGGCGAGGAGCCTGCGCGGCGCGGTGCGCTTTTCCTTATCGCATGAAACCACCGTCGAAGAAGTCGATCAGGTCGTCCGCGTACTGTCCGGCATCGTGGCTCACCTGCGCGCCATGTCACGAGAGCATCCCAATCCCACCAGCAATTCGCCCCGATACACGAGTTGATCTCATGAAAGTCATGATTCGCCGCTCTCCGGAGGCGGGCCTGTCGATTTACGTGCCGAAAAAAGATCTCGAGGAGCCGATCGTTGAATCGGAGCACGAGACGCTGTGGGGCGGCTGGATCAGAATAGCCAATGGCTGGGTGCTCGATCTGCCCGAAATGGCGAGCGATACGCCGCTGCCGATCACGGTCAATGCCCGAAAGCGCGGCGAGGGCGGCGACGACCGATGAAGGTGACCCCGCAAATCGACTTTGTCAACGCGGCCGATGCGGAGGCGATTCTCACTGACGTAGCGGCTAGGCTGCGTGCCGGCAGCATTGTTCCCTATCTCGGACCTGGTCTCACCGCGTTGTCCAAACCGGATGCGCCGATGACGCCGGAGGCCTTGGCTGGCTTCTTCGCTACCAAGGTCGCGCTGCCGCGCCGGGCCAACGGCAATGTCTGGGCGTCGGCGCAGCACATCGAAAGCAACAAGCATCGCTCCACCGTGACGGCATTGGTGGCGCAGGCCTTTGCTGCGCCGGTCGAGCCGACACCACTGCATCATCATCTCGCCGCGCTGTCCCTGCCTGTCATGGTCGATGCCTGGTATGACGGCGCGATGCGTGCGGCGCTTGGCAAGCACGAGGGGTGGGGCGAGGTGCAGGGCATTTGCCGCGCCGGCATCGGCGAGGACCGCTGGTATCGCTTCTATGATGCAGAGGGCAGAGAGGTCGATCGCGCTGTGGCGCAGAGCTGGACCACGGTCCTCTACAAGCCGCACGGCGGCGTGCTGCCTGCCAGGAACTTCCTGATCTCTGACGCCGACTATGTCGAGGTGCTGACCGAGATCGACATTCAGACGCCGATCCCCGATGTGGTGAAAGAGCGGCGCAATGGCAGAAGATTTCTCTTCATCGGTTGCCGCTTCAACGATCAGCTACTGCGAACCTATGCGCGGCAGCTCACCAAGCGCTCGGCCGGTGTTCATTACGCCATCGTGGAACCGGATGTGCTGTCCAGGAATGAGCTGCGCTTTCTGGTCGAACAGAGCCTGACGCCGCTTGCGATCCCGCTCCCGCGCGCGATCGAGATCCTGCTCGCTGCCTGACAGACCTTGTATATGGGTCGATGTTGCTCGCGTGCCGGCGCACGCGAGTTGTCTTGCGTTTCGCGCCGGCGAATGACTGCGCTCATCTCCATGTCAGGATCAAGACGCCTGTCACACTTCGAACATTTCTAATGTCGTGCAGAAGGCTTCGCTTCCACGGCCAACCGCGGCAGGCGGCTCACTTTCTGACTTAGATCAAAATTGCTCGCCATTCCGGCCATGGCACGCGAGTTGCAAATCTTCTTTTCAGTTTCCGCCTCCAGGGAGAATGAACGGATGGACGTATCAGCGCTGGACGAAGCAAGCTTGGCAGGGAGCGCCGTCGACATCGGCGAGACCATGCAGGCGATCGCCGAGCACAAGGGCTGCGGCACGTCCGGCGGCACCGGCAACGCGAGCTGCGGCTCGCAAGCCGGCCAGGGTGATCTGCCGACCGAGATCTGGGAGAAGGTCAAGAACCATCCCTGCTACAGCGAAGAAGCGCATCATCACTACGCCCGCATGCATGTTGCGGTCGCGCCCGCCTGCAACATCCAATGCAATTACTGCAATCGCAAATATGATTGCGCCAATGAATCGCGTCCGGGCGTGGTGAGCGAAAAACTAACGCCGGAGCAGGCGGCGAAAAAGGTGCTGGCGGTTGCCTCCACCATCCCACAGATGACCGTGCTCGGCATCGCGGGGCCCGGTGATCCCCTGGCCAATCCGGAAAAGACGTTCAAGACCTTCGAGCTGGTGGCCAAGGCCGCTCCCGACATCAAGCTGTGCCTGTCGACCAACGGCCTCATGCTGCCCGACCATGTCGATACGATCGCCCGCTTCAAGATCGACCATGTCACCATCACCATCAACATGGTCCAGCCCGAAATCGGCGCCAAAATCTATCCGTGGATCTTCTACAACCACAAGCGCTACACCGGCCTCGAAGCCGCAAAGATCCTCAACGACCGCCAGCTGCAAGGCCTCGAGATGCTGACCGAGCGGGGCATCCTCTGCAAGATCAATTCGGTGATGATCCCGGGCATCAACGACCAGCATCTGGTCGAGGTCAACAAGGCGGTCAAATCGCGCGGCGCGTTCCTACACAACATCATGCCGCTAATCGCCGCGCCCGAGCACGGCACTGTACTCGGTCTCAACGGCCAGCGGGCTCCGACCGCGCAGGAATTGAAGGCACTGCAGGATCTCTGCGAAGGCGAGACGAACATGATGCGGCACTGCCGGCAGTGCCGCGCCGACGCTGTCGGCCTCCTCGGCGAGGACCGCAGCGCGGAGTTCACTACCGAGAAGATTATGGCCATGGACGTCAAATATGACCTGAAGATGCGCAAGGCCTATCAGGCCAAGGTCGAGGAGGAGCGCGTCGCCAAGGTTGCTGCCGAGCAGGAAGAGCTCGCCGAGCTCGGCAACGAAATGAGCGGCGTCAAGCTCTTGGTTGCGGTGGCGACGAAGGGCTCGGGCCTGATCAACGAGCATTTTGGGCATGCCAAGGAGTTCCAAGTGTACGAACTCTCCACTACGGGTGCCAAATTCGTCGGCCATCGCCGCGTCGATCACTATTGCCGGGGCGGTTATGGCGAGGAGGAGAGCCTTGCCACCATCATCCGCGCCATCAACGACTGCCATGCGGCCTTCGTGGCCAAGATCGGCGGCTGTCCGAAGAGCAATCTGTTGAAGGCAGGGATCGAGCCGGTCGACCAATACGCCCATGAGTTCATCGAAAAATCAGCGATCGCCTGGTTCAAGTCCTATCTTGTGAAGGTGCAAAGCGGCGAGATCCAGCATGTTGAGCGGGGCGAGGCGGCGATCCGCCAGGGCGCGCTGATTTCGGCGGCGTAAGGGAGATATTCATGCCGTTCAAGATCATTGCCTCACAATGCTCCGGCTGCTCGGCTTGCGAGCTCGAATGTCCGAATGTCGCAATCTCGGAGAAAGGCGGGACGTTCGTCATCGACCCGAAGAAATGCACCGAGTGCATCGGCCATTTCGACGAGCCGCAATGCGTCGCGGTGTGCCCGGTTGATAACACCTGCGTCGTCGACACCTCATTGCCGCGCTACCAGGCGCGGGCGTAGGGGGCGAGCCCATGACCATCACGCTCACGCCCGCCGCTGAAAAACTCACGAGTTACGTGCTGCGCGCCGATGGCACCGTTGGCGCCGGTTTCCGGCTCGCCGTCACGGCAGATGGTTGCTCGGGGTTGTCCGCCCGCCGATATAGGTGTTGCGCCGGCAGCTCGGCCCGGTCAGCAAGGCGTAGAGCGCAGCGGCCTAAAGTTGCTTCTCAATGCCGAGAGCCAGCTAATGCTTGGCTTTGTCACCATCGATTTGACCGACACCTCTGCGCAGACCGGGCTGATCTTTCCAGAAGCAGGTATGCTGCTCCAGCAACACCGCAAAGGCTGCCCATTAGAAGAGGAAAGCTGCCAATGAACCTCGATGGGGCAGGCAATCCGCTGTCCGAGAGCGAGGGGGCGCTGATCGCGCACACGCTACTCGGCGAAGAGCTGCCGCGCGAAGCCGAGGATCATCTGTGGGAGGCCGGGCTCTCCTATCACCTGGACGAGATCGCGGAAAGACACCTGCACGAAGCGCAGGCGCTGGCGCCGGGCCACGCCGCCGTCCTGATCGGGCTCTACCGCTTCTATTTCTACAAAGGTCGCTTGGCCGAGGCGTTGGAGGTCGCAAAGCTCTGTATGTGTAAGGCAGCACGTGAAAACAGTCTCGCAGACGATTGGCGGCGGGTCAGCGCGGGCGACGCTGCTTTCGATCGCTACGAGAACATCCTGCCGCGCTTCTATTTATTTTCCCTGAAAGCCTACGCCTACCTGCAGATGCGGCTCGGCGATCTGGATGAAGGGCACGCCGCCGCCAACAAGCTTGTGGAGCTCGACCCGACCGACAAGATCGGCGCCAAGGTGCTCCTGGACGTGCTGGAGCGGATGGGGCAGGACGATGACGGATGACATCGATAAGGCCCGCGACTGGCTGGGCAACGAGGTCGACTGCGGCACCTGCACGCATCTCGGGCTCAGGGCCAGCGGCGGCTGCCGCTTGATGCACGCCTGCGTCAACGACCGCTACGCCCGCTGCATCGACCGCTTCTTCAACTGGAATCCGGTGCTGGCCGACGCTTACGTCACACATCCGCATTTCGAGGTGCGCGCAATCGCGGCCAACCACGCCAATGTGTTCCTGCTGCCGATGCTGCTCGACGATGCTGAGGAAACCGTGCGCTGGAACGCGGCGCGCCGCCTGCCCAAGCGCTTTGTGCTGCGGCTGCGCAGCGACCCGCATCGGGAGGTGAGGATGCGGGTTGCGACCTTGCTGGACGGCGAGGAGCTGGCGCCGATGATGTCGGACCAGGACTATTACGTCCGCCTGGTGGTGGCGAGCCGGATCGCGCCGGCGCTGCTTGGGCGTCTCATGAGCGATGACGAGCCCGAGGTGCGCCGCGTGGTCGCGCTCCGCATTCCCCATGACTGGCTGCTCGGCATGGTCACTGATCCCGATGGCACCGTGCGGCTCGAGACCGCACGGCGGCTGTCTCCGGATTCGCTCAGCCTGCTGCGCCGCGATCCGGATTGGCGCGTCCGCTATGAGGTGGCAAGCCGCATTACGGCGGCCGAGCTGGCGGAGTTGACCGAGGACGGGGACTCGATGGTGCAGGAAGCCGCCCGCGCGCGCGTGGCCATCCGGCCCGAACTTCCGAGGGAGAGTGGGACATGAGCAACATCGTTCGCGACAGCGAGGTGGTCGAGCTGACCGGGCCGCCTTTCTTCAGCTTTGGCGAAAAGGTGCGGGCCAACCGCACTATCCGCAATGACGGAACCTATGCCGGCAAGGAAGTCGGCGAGATCCTCGCCAAAAAGGGGGAGGTGGGTTACGTCGTTTCAATCGGCACTTTCCTGCAGCAGTTCTACATCTATGGCGTCGAATTTCTCGAAGGCGGCAACCGCGTCGGCATGAAGCGCAAGGAGCTCGTGCCGGCGGTGGCGCGCGAGGAGTTTGAGGACCTGCCGTTGCCGGAAGAGGCCGCGTCATGATCGACCAGAGGCTGCCGAAGTACCAATGGGGCCAGCGCGTCAAGGCGGCGATCGACCTCATTAACGACGGCTCCTTTCCGGATGCACCGGCCGATGGACTATTGATGGGCGCCGGAGGGATCGGCGAGATCGTGCAGGTCGGCAGGCATACCGAAGCGAACGTGCCAATCTATCTCGTCGAGTTCGGCCAGCGGCTGGTCGTCGGCTGTCTTGAAGAAGAAATTGCAGTGCTTTGAGGGTGCTGGTTCGCGATGAATGCTGCGGTGATGAGAAAACTAGCGATCGGAATGATCCCTCACCCGAACGAGCTCGATCGCAAGCGGATCGAGCGCGCCTTGGGCTCGCGCAAGCGCTATCGCTTTGTGTCGCCGAATGTGAAGCCGGTGAGGGGTGGCTATCTGATCGAGAGTCCCTGCTGCTCTCGCAATATCGACAAGGACGGCGGCCTGATCGATGTCGCGCTGATCCACTATGACATGGTGAGCGGGATGTGGAAGCTGTTTCGCATGAACCACGCGCAGGGGATCTGGGAGTTTTACAGCATTTACCTCCGGCTGACCTCAGCGATCGAGGATTTGAACACGGATCCAGAGCGGCGGTTCTGGCAATGAAGCTGATTTGGGACTAGTTATATGGGAGCCGCGATGGCGCTTGGCACAGACCAACTGATCGAAATAGAACGGGTGCTTGCGGCGGCGGAGGCCGATGCAAGCCCATTCCTCGAGCTGCGGCGCCGTTTTCCGCGCCTCGCCTTCACGCGCTGTGATGCGTCTGACGTGACGGAGCGGCCGTTCCGAAGCTTTCCGCGTTTCGACCTGCATCTGATCGGTGGCTGCGATCGCTGCGTGCAGATCACGGCCGATCCGGCACGCGCGATTGGTATCCTGCTGGCGGCAAGGAGTACTGGGCGGTGACCGGCATTGCACTCGCAGAGGATCACGACGGCACCGAAGCGATCGAGGCCGTATGCTTCATTCCGCTGTCCGATCCCGATATCACCTCCGCCGAGCTCTCTGCCGTGGAAGCGCTGCTATGTTCGCCGCGAATCTCCAATGGGCCGATCACTGACGCCTTCGAGAAAGCCTTTGCCGCCTATCTTGGCCGCAAATATGCCGTTGCCGTCCCCAGCGGCACGATCGGGCTTCTGCTTGCGCTAAAAGCGCTAGGCATCGGGCCCGGGCAGGAGGTGATCGCCTCGCCTTATTCGTTTCGCGAGACGGTGCATGCTATCAGTCTCGTGGGCGCGAGGGCCGTATTTGCCGACGTCGACTATTGGTCGGGAGCCTTGGCTCCGGCGAAGGTCGAAGAGCGTGTCACGGCCAACACGCGGGCGATTATTGGTGGCAACCCCAATGGCCATCCGGCGCCATGGTCGGAGCTGCGCGCGATCGCGCAGCGCCATCAGCTGCAGCTCCTGGAGGATTCGACCGAAGCGATCGGATCGCGATACAAGGGCGAACTCGTCGGCCGCTTTGGCGATATCGCCGTGTTCGACTTCGCTCAGCCACTGGCCCTGACCTGCGGCGAAGGCGGCATGGTGGTGACCGACGACATCGACTTGGCCGGCGGCTTGCGTCGCCATCGCGCACATCGGCTGGATGAGCGCTCCTCCGTTGTCGTCAGCAGCGCAGCGCCCCACCAGGCCGGCATGAGCGATCTCACAGCCACGCTGGGCCTTGCGCAGCTAAGGCGCCTCGACGAAATCCTGGAGCGACGCCGGCTCGCCGAACAGCTCTACAATGCGCATATGCAATCCTTCGAAGGTATCAAGCCGCCCTATGTGGCTCCCGAAGCGACCGAGGTGAACTGGTTCCTCTATCTCGTCCATCTCGGGACGCGCTTCACGCGCTCCAGCCGCGATGCCATCGTCGATGACCTGCGCATCGAGCAGGTCGAGGCCGCCTCCTATTGCCACCCGTTGCATTTGCAGCGGCATTATTTCGAACGCGGCTATCGGCATGGCGATTTCCTGGTCACGGAAAAGATCGCCGATCGAGCCTTGGCACTGCCGTTTCACACCCACCTCACCGATGACCAGATCGAGTTCATCGTGGAGACGATGAAGGATGCGTCAATCAACATCGGCGCTGGCGCTGCAATTTATTAGAGCCGAGGAATCATCAATGGGACGCAAAAGGAGGGCTTGAATGTCGACAGCCACGGCCTCACCATGGGGCAAGATGATCGAGGTCATTCAGGCCACATCACTCTTGGCGGTGCTGCAGAACCCGGAGATGGGCAATGCCAAACAAATGCAAGTGCAGACCAAACGCGGATCCTCCGACATTTCGTCCGGCAAGGCCGCAAGGAACTCTCGAGGGTGGCGCGCAAAGAGAATGAGAAGCTCAATACGATCGGAGGAGGCGCCTCCAAGTTGCGGCTCGCCTGCGAAGTCAAGTTGCTCCGAACCGGTAGCATGATCATCGAGCTCTTCGGCTTCGGCTCGGGTTTCTTCAAGCTTGGGCGGGAAGGCACATGGATTTCGCAACACGTCATTGTTCCCTGAACGAGACAGTGGTGGAGCTTGACGAGCGCCCTCACGCCGCACCAATGGTTAGATTTTTTCAGCGGCCGTCGATGCCCTCCCAGGAGCTGGCCGGTGGAATTGGCGTGCTTCGGCTGACCCGTGCCGCCGTCGATGCCTTGGCAGGAAAACGCAACGACCGCATGAGAAGGAGCACCGCGACATGGGCAGCCAAGAGATCGAGGTGTTCGCCGTCTGTCGCGCCGATGCAATCGAGCGGGGCGGCGCGAAGGGTTTTAGCCTGTCGCGGATCGACGAGAGCGGCGAGAGCCGGCCGTTTCCGATTGTCGTGGTGCGGACCTTCGGAAACGACTACCACGGCTATGTTAACCGCTGCCCGCATGACGGCGCCTGGCTCAACATCGGCTCCGGAGAGTTTTTCTCGTCGGACCGCGGCTTTATCAGATGCGGCCGGCACGGTGCGACCTTCGAGATCGATAGCGGGTTTTGCATCGATGGCCCCTGCAGCGGAAAAGCCCTTGTGCCGGTCGCGCTCGCCATGGTCGATGGCGACGTCTGCCTGTGTGGCGTGAAGCTGGTGGAGGACAACGGGTTTCCCGATCCGTTCGAGGACGGCGAGGAAACCATGGACATCATGGTCCATCCGGATTAACAGGGATGATCTCATGACCGTAGCTCAGGAGTCTTTCGGTAAAGCGCCGTCGTTCTCATGAACATTGGCGCAGGCCCGCGCCTTCGCTGCTTTCGAACTCGTGAGAGATCAAGGGCCGGGCACGGCGGCCGAAGTCATCCAGTAGCCCGGCATGTATGAATGGTACGGGGACAGTCGAACAGCAAGACGCGCAGCCATTTCGGTGTTCGAGCCGCATTGGCGGCTTTGTGAGGACCGATCGGCCGGTCGACAGCTCTTGGCACGCATGGATGAATTGCCTGAAGCGGAGATCATTCGCGCCGTGCATCCGGCTGATGTCGGGGGCACCAAGGAGGTGTTCAAGTGCTATCTCGCCGAGCCAAAAATCTATACTTCCGAGAAGGGCCATGCCAGCGGCCGCGCCAGAGCCATCTAAGTTTTCTCATCGGCGGCGCCGAGCTCGACCCGCTGGCTCGCCTACATGTGCGGCGTATTGCAGGAGACGATTGCTAACGAAACCGCGCGTGCCGAACTCGACCTTGCGCTGTCAACGCTCGACGGCGCAACCAGGCCGGTATGATGAAAGACCGCGGCGCATCCTAAAGAGAAGGTGGCAGCGCTCCCCTAGCACTACTTTGGCACTTTAGGCTTGGCAATATCTGCAAGGAACATGTCGCAGTGAGGACATTGTCGGGGTGGAGGTCGTGCGAAGAGGTCGAGGATGGCTTGCCTGATGGCCGGCATGCTTGGTTGTGGTGGCGGTCCTGAGATTCTTTTTTTTCCGTCCCGCTGCTTTGAGGCGGCGGGATTGGAGGAAGGCGTAGGCGATCATCGTCATCAACGCGTGTCGATGTAATCCCGTCGAGGATCTACCTTCGAAGTGGTCGAGCCCAAGCTCCTCCTTGAGCTGCTGGTGAGCCTGTTCACAGACCCACCTGGCCTTGATCGTGGCAGCGAGCGTCTTGATGGTGGCATCGGCCGGCAGGTTCGACACATAGTATTTTTTGCTCCCCGGTCGACCGCCGCTCGCCGACGAGCCAGACCTCGTCACCAGGCATGCACTGCATACGGCTATTGAGCATCCGGTGCTTATGGCCATCCGCAACGCGGACACGGCGGGCAGTGAAGCGACATGTCAGCCGACCTTTGGTGCCCCGCCGCCAACTGACCCTTTGCCAATTGCCTTCGGCCAATAACGCTTCAGCAGAGACTGGTGGCTGATCAGGGATGTGGTATTTGCGGGGCTTGCCGGTCCTCGCGATGGGGAAGATCAGGGCAATGTCGGCGGGATAGACGTTCTGGCGCCGCGACAGACCCACCGCCCACAGCAGACCGCGCTCGCTCAAAGCCTGACGGAAAGGCCCGCTGGAGCCGTACCCTGAATCGGCAAGCACACAGCCGAAACGCACACCGGAGGCGATGACGCAGTCGATCTCCGCCAAGGCGATCTCTGGCTTGGTCCGCGCTGCGCGGTGCTCGACTGGAACGCCCGCACGCTTCAAACGCACCAGATTACTCGTCCAACTCTCGGGAACGAAGAGACGTAATGCCACCATGACCGGCACTTCACTCCGCGCAAGCGTCAGCGACACTAATGTTTGGCAATTGGCCGTCTTGCCGAGAGACGAGGCATATTGTGGAGCGACACCAACCGAACGATCGCCCTTCTTCGGCATCGCCGTGTCGTCGATGACCAGCACCGCATCCTTGCCGCCGACCAGGCGATCGGCCTGAATCAGCAATTCCGCCTCCAATGGCGCTGCATCCCAAACGCCATCAGCAATGAAATGGTGCAACTGATCATACTTGCCCGGTGCCAGCCGCGCCGCCATCGGCTGGACGCTCTTGCGATCACCCGGTCCAATCAATCCCGAGATATAAAGCGGACACATCCGCCGCCGCGCCTTGTGACCTAAACGATCCAGGAATGGCTTGAGCCAGCGTCCAAGCTCGTCTTCCCACTTCGACTTCGTGCCCACCATGGTCGGCCCTCCAAAGCCGACCATCCATGAATCATTGAAAATCTGATTCGGGACTCCAGTTTCGCCAATCAATCGCCAAATTCGGCCAAAGTAGTGCTAGCCCGGATATCTCACACACCCGGGGTTTGTAAGCCCGGGACTTGGTGCCG
>NZ_JAGWDK010000056.1 GCF_018398875.1 Bradyrhizobium sp. sGM-13
GATAGTCGTCGAGATGATGAGCGCGGTGGTGGGTAGTCTGTCGAGTAGTCTTTCGACCGGGTCAATCACGACCGGCTGATGGCCGCGGTGGCGGCGCGCGTCACGGACCGGCGGTTGCTCCGGCTCATCCGGAATTACCTGACGGCCGGTGTGCTCGACAACGGGTTGTTTGAGGACAGCCGGGAGGGGACCCCGCAAGGCGGTCCGCTCTCTCCGTTGCTCTCGAATCTTGTGCTGGATGAATTGGATTGCGAGCTTAAGCGTCGCGGCCACCGGTTCGTGCGTTACGCGGATGACTGTAACATCTACGTGCGCAGCGAAAAGGCCGGCCGGCGGATCATGGAGAGCCTGACCCGCTTCATCGAACGGCGCCTCAAGCTTCAGATCAACGCGGAGAAGAGTGCCGTTGCCCGACCGTCGCACCGGACGTTCCTCGGATTTACGGTGAGGAACGAACCGGAGTTCCGGCGATGCATCGCCGACAAGGCCATCATCCGGTTCAAGCACCGGGTGCGTGAGCTAACGCGGCGACATCGGGGCATCACCCTGGAGCGGATGATCCGCGAGATGGTCTCATACTTGCGGGGATGGGCTGGCTACTTCGGCTTCAGCCAGTGGCGTGAGTTGCAATCCCTCGATAGCTGGATTCGGCGGCGCATTCGTTGCGTTGTTTGGGTCCAGTGGAAGACGCGTGGCAGGCGATATCATGAACTCCGGCGCCTCGGAGTACCCGGGCCAGCGGCCAGCGAGGCCGTCTTCAGCCCAAAGGGACCGTGGCGAATGAGCTTCACGAACGCAATGCACCGCGCCTTCACCAACGCGCGCTTCAAACGTCTGGGTTTGCTTCCCATGGAAAAGCTGGTGGACGCTTAATCCGCCGAACCGCCGTGGTACGGACCCGTATGCCCGGTGGTGTGGGAGGGGCGGCGTCGCGAGATGCCCCCCTATCCCGATTTACAGAGCTTGCTGATCGGCCAAACTCGGGCCGCCGGATAAGACGGCTGATCGACACTTTGGTCATCGCGCTGATCCCGGAAAACGCGAGCCGAACTGAATGGCGAACTGGCCCATGGCGGCAGTCCACTCGACGCCTCGCCGCCACCTCAATCCGGCGTTCTTGATGGCGAGATAAAGCAGCTTCAACGCCGCGTCGTCGTTTGGAAAGCTGCCGCGGGTCTTGATGATCTTGCGCAAGCTACGGTGCAGCGCCTCGACCCGCGTTGGTGGTGTAGATCATCTTGCGGACGCCAGGAGCAAACGCGAAGAACGGCACGACCTGTTCCCAGCGCGGCGCCAGGCCTGGCCGATCGCCGGATAGCGCTTGCCCCATTCGTCCTCGAACTCCTCGAGCCGGACCAGCGCCATGTCGGCATTCTCGGCCCGCCGCTTCAACAAATCGATCGAGCCGGTCAAAGATACTAACGGGCTCACCATCCTAGATAAGGACGAACACATGCGCCCGAACACGACATGCAGTCGCTGGCGCAGCTCAGGCCTCCCTTTGTGGAACTCGCGCAAATGGGCGGCCTTGATGCGGTCGCCATTCAGTCGCACCCCGAAATCGAGCGCATCAACTATGTGCATCACGCCGGCAACTCGTCGGGAATTCTCGACGGCGCTGCCGCAGTGCTGCTCGGCAGCAAGAATGTCGGTGCGAAATAAGGTTCAAGGCCCGTGCAAAAGTAAGGGCTTTCACCAATATCGGTTTCGATTATGCTGACCGGCCCTGTCGATATCACTAACAAGCTGTTCGAACGCTGCGGCATGAAGAAGTCGGACAGTGATCTCTTTGAGCTCAACGAGGCGTTCGCTTCCGTCGTGCGCGCTATATTCAAGCGCTCGAGATCGAAACCGAAAAGATCAAGGTCAATGGCGGCGCGATTGCACTTGGCCATCCGCTCGGCGCAACCGGCGCGATGAACCGGGGCACGGTGCTTGACGAACTCGACCGCGGCAGCAAGGCTACCGCACTGGTGACGCTCTGTTCTTGGGAGCGGCATGGGTACGGCCACAGTTATCGAACCGGTGTGAGAGGCAGGATGGCTAGTCGACAAGGTTCCCCGAGCGTGAACGAGCAAACACGGAAGGCGGAACCGTATGTATGACAAACGTGGCGCCTGCCAATTCAATGAGATAGCCAATCGCCGCATGGTTCATGGCAGTAGGCGTCGAGGGAGCAACATATGGTGTTCAATAATTTTGCAGTCGAAACTGATATGATGGCGTGGCGCTGGTGACTTAGGACACTATCGGCCGTTCGGTAAACGTGCTGGACGAGACCTCGAGTAATGAGCTCGAAGAGATCGTCAAGCAAACGACCGCTGATTCCACCTTGAAGGGCGTCGTGATTACCTCCGGCAAGGAGGCGTTCTGCGCCGGGGCCGACCTCTCGATGCTCGAAGGCATGTACAAGGACTACGCCCGCGTGCTCAAGGAGGAGGGCGAGATTGCCGCGAACCAAATGCTGCTTGACCAGAGCCGCCGCTTGTCGCTCGCCTTCTGGTCGATCGAGACATCAGGTTGCTATTTCTCGAATCTCCTGCATTCGAAGGACACGCAGGGGATGATCCGCACCCAGTTGATCTTGATGCAGAGAAGTGTCGCCGTCGTCCGCAGAAGTGCCGCCTAAGAAGGTGAAGAAGCTTGCCGTGATTGGCGCTGGCTTCATGGGCGCCAGCCTTTGGTACGTCTCGGCGCGCGCCGGCATCGAGGTGATCCTAATCAACCGGCATCAGGAGAGCGCGGACAAAGCCAAAGCGCACGCCAAATGCGTGTTCGACGATCTGATTCGGAAGGGCCGCGCCGACGAAAACGATCGCGACAAGACGCTCTCGCGGATCATTCCTACCACCGACTACGCGGCAATCAAGGATTGCGACCTCGTGACAGAATCGGTGTTCGAGGACCGTAAGGCCAAGGCCGATGCTTATGCCAAGGCGCAGCCGCTCCTCAAGGACGGCGCGATCGTCGCCTCCAACACCTCATTGCTGCCGACAGTTCCCTAGCCGAGTCATTCGCGCACCAGAGCTATATTCGTCGGCATTCATTTCTTCTCGCCGGTCGAGAAGATGAGGCTGGTTGAAATCATCCTTGGGAAGAACACCGGCAAGCTCGCGCTTGCTACTGCGCTCGATTATGTCAGGCAGATCGGTAAGGTCCCGATTATCGTCAAGGATTCCCGCGGCTTCTTTGCCAATCGCTGCGTACGGCCTTATGTCTCTGAAGGTGTCGAAATGTTTTTGGAGGGCGTGCCGCCGACAATGGTTGAGAATTGCGCCAAGATGGCGGGCATGCCGGTCGGGCCGCTCTCATTGGCTGATGAAGTCGCGCTCATCTCCGATTGAAGGTTGTGATGGCGACCGAAGCCGATCTCGGTCAGAACGCGATCGACTCGGCGCAGAAGAAACTGATGGTCGAGCTCGTCGAGAACCAGGTGCGTTTTCGGCGCAAGAATCGCAAAGGCTCCTATGCTTACCCGGAAAAGGGCAGGGGCCAAAAGAGTCTTTGGCGGGGTCTTGCCAACCTACAGCCGAAGCATCTTGACCCCGATCCGCTTGGATGTCGAGGAACTAAAACAGCGGTTCCTGGTAGTGCAAGCGGTGGAAGCCGCGCGCACGATGAACGAACGCATCGTCACCGATCCGCGCGACGCCGATGTGGGCTCGATCCTTGGCTTCGGGTTTCCGCCGTTTGCCGGTGGCGTGCTGTCCTATATCGATTTCATGGGTACAACTAAGTTCGTGAAGCTTTGCCACAAGTTCGAAGCAAAATACGGCCCTCGCTTTACCCCGCCGAAGCGTTTGGAAGAAATGTCGGAAAAAGATGAGACCTTCTAATCCTACTGCGTCATAATTTTCACCGACTTCGACGTGAGATTGGTCTGATGCAACAAGGGCATCGAGATAGTGTGGACACGAGAGCCGCGTTCAATCTTCTCCGAACGGTGGCAATCGAATTTGGGACGTGTCGTTCAGGCCGCAATGGCGGATCCCCTCGGTCGATTAGTTTCGGGAATTGCAGCTTCCTTGAACAGCTTGGTGGAGGCTGTTTCTGAGGGGGAATCGTTTCTCGCTCGGAGACCAGAAATCCGTAGGCGGCAATGCACAGTGTTGCGTGATGGTGGAAGCCACGCCAGCTTCGCCCCTCGAAATGGCCAAGGCCAACTTCCTGTTTGAGTTCGTGGTAGTCGCGCTCAATGCGCCAGCGCAGCTTGACGATATCGACGAACTGACGGAAGCCAATGTTCGCCGGAAGCGTTGACAAACAATATTTGGTCGGCGCCTCCTCGCCTGCCGGCCATTCGATCAGCAGCCATTCCTCCGGCCGGCTTTCGGCGCGCCAGTAATCTCGATGTGCCGGACGGACGCGCACACGGGCAAAGCGCGAGGACAACCGTTCTGCCGTACCCTCACGCCACGTGATCTTGTGCCAAGCATGTGATGGCAGGCCGATCGCAAGCTTCTTGGCCGAAATCGGTCGGTGCTTGCTGTCACGCCGCAGCAACTTTGGAGGTCGCCCGTTCCCCGACCACTTCTTCGGCGGCCGCGGCCCAGTTCCAGGCGTCCATACCGATGTTTGTGGCAGGATGCCAGCCACATAGCTCAGGCCAAGTGCGGTGATATCTCCACGCAGAGCGGTGTCGGTGCCATAGCCGGCGTCCATCAGTACCACGCCGCGCGGCAAGCCCGCCGCACAGGCCCAGCGCAAATGATCGAGTGCAATTGCCGGCTTGGTCTTGAAGGTAATCTCCTTGGGTACACCGGCTTTGCGCCGACGTGTACGGTCCGTCACCCACTCCTTTGGCAGATACAGACTGTCAATCGGCGTTCAAATTTGACGGGGGCCATATGCGATAGCCCTGCTCCGGCGCGGGCCGCCTTGTTGGATTAGTCCAATTGGTGCGTAACAGTCCTTATGGGCAGCCATAAGGGCAGTACTCAGCTTGAACGGCTTGAGGTGGTCGAGACTGGTCGCCGGCGTCGCTGGTCGGACGACGAGAAGCTGCGGATCGTGACCGAGAGCTTGCAAGCGCCGCGCGCTATATCGTCGACAGCAAGACGCCACGGCATATCACGTTCGTTATCGCCTCGCAGTCCCGACAACTGAACTTCTCCCGCACTCTGTTGATCACCTTGAACCGGCGTGGGATCTCCTCCAGCGTCGAGGTCACGCTTTCGCCGAGCTTCGACAGCCGAGCCGATCCGCAGCAGGGACATTGCGTAGGTGCCGGCAGGACCACGCGCTCTCGCTCGATGTCGTCGGGAAAGGGCTGGCGCACCGGCCGCTTACGCTCAAACGAACGCACCGTCTGCGTCTTCCCGGCCGCCTTCTCGGCAGCGAGTTCATCTTCAGTCGCGGCCGCCTCAAGCTTCTCAAGCTCAAGCTCCAGCTGATCGAGTAGCCGCGCCGACCGCTGCGAGCGCGCGCCATAAACCGTCCGTCGCAGCTTCTCGATTTCGAGTTTGAGATGGGCGATCAGCGCTTCGGTGCTCGATTGCTTCGCCTGGGCATTGGCCGCTTCAGCAAGCCTGGCTTCCGCCACAAGCCTGGCCGCGCGCTCGGCCAGGATCATTGCATGCGCGGCGGCAAGATTGTGCTCGAGCCAGGCCAGGCGGTGGGCGGGTCAAAGACTTTGAGTTCCTGCGGCGCTGCGACCAATCGACGCCAAAGTCGCGGGCCCGCAAGCTGTCCTTTCCAGCACTGGGGGGACCCATCCGCTCCGCTACCGGCTACGATTAGCATCAGCGGTGCGTTCACCCGTCGGGCTATACGCAAGAGCGTCGCCGAATCAAGATCACTCATTTCGGCAATCCCGTCCGGATGCGAATGTCAATCACCGAGATAGTCGAGGTCGCCGCAACTTGCGTCGAAAGCGCGGTTGATTTCACTCACCTGCCAAGCGTGATCCGGAATGAAAGAATGCCGCCCGTGAAGGGCGCGCGGGCCGGGGCCCCGCCAATCGATGACGATATGGTATTCGCCGGACCGCCAGCCAATAAGGATGCCGCCATTCTCGAGTGGTGACAGCTCTCGTGCCGCCTTCACATTAGCCGTAGCACATGTGAGGAGAGCCAGACGATCGCCGGGCGGCTCCGCAGCACTTGGGATGAGGCGGGCATTGAAATGCCTCCCACTGGGGCAGCATCCGTGCGTCTCGATCACCCTTGAGCGCCAGTATAGCCACGTCCCAATCGCCAGGATCGTAATTCCCCTCCGAGAGGAGCCCCACGGCCGTGCGCACCATTTCCAGAGAGATCTCCTGCAGATCGAAGCCACCGCCCGTAAACGTAGGAGCGTTGCAGCCGACTGGGATGACGACGCCGACATCATCGACGCGTGGTTCTGGTATGTGCTGCTTGTCCTTCCAATGCTCGTTGAGGCACACGAAGCAACTTGCGGAAGTTGGAAGGAATCGCGCGACCACGCCGCCTGCGACGCCGAGCGTCGCATAGCCCATCACGTACGACACCCGGAATTGTCGGGGATAGCGCAAGCTGCAACTCTGGTGAGGCCGTGGCGTCGATCACGACATCGGCGGAACGCAGCTCATCGAAGACTGGGGTAAGGACGTTTCGCAGGTGGCGCGGAATGCCGACCGGTTCGGTAACGGCCGTGCCGAGGCCCCTCTACGGTTCTCGCCTTCGTCCACGAATAGTTTGACGCGATGAAGTTCGCAAGAGCGATTGCCTTGCTGCTTCCCCAAACGATTCGGCCCAAAGGCCACCGCAAGCTTTTGCCGGGCTGAACCGTGTCGAAATCAAGAAGCGCAATCTCGCCCACGCCGGCGCGAGCCATTTCGAGGCTCGCGAAGCTTCCGATCGCCCCGCAGCCGACGACAAGAGCCTTTTCGTGAGAAGAGATAGTGCGACGGGCAACCGGGAAAATGTGTCATCCTTGCCGGCGCGTTCTCCGCGTATGAGCCTTGTTTCGTCTGCACCGGGTTTTTCGTTCGCGAGGCCACGCCTTGTCGCCAGGAACAGCCACCCCGCGCCATTCTTCTGCGAACGGTATTCGGATTCCTCCGGGAACACGATGCCGGTGACGGAAAAGGGGTGACGCGCAGCGTCATTGACCTTCTGCACGCTGGTTGGCTGCAGCACCGCCTGTCGGGCAAGCTCTTCTTCGGCAAAGCGAAGCAGTTCTCCGGCGTCGGCGTTTGCGGGGGGGCGTAAACTTCACCCACCGCGCGGTAATCACCTGAGCACCTTCGGGCTCGGCCGGAAACCCGAACCGCTTGCCGATCGCCGTGCCGGTGCTGGTTTTCAGCTGCCGCAGGACTCCTTCGAAAGCAGCGCCGTTTCTCTTAGTGGGTCGACTGGCGCAGGCCACCTCCATTAAACCATGCTGGCCTGAGGGTGGCCCCGCCCGACCGTCAAAAAGGATGACGGAGTCCTCTTCCGAGGCTCCCGCGAAGTAGGGCATCAACGGGTCGGCGACCTGCTCCTCGAGCTCGGCCGCATCCTCCCAGCGCCCGTCTTTTCTGGCCGCGAGGGTGCGCAGGAGATGATCCAGTCGCTCCTGGACGAAGTCGGCGACCAGCTGGTTGGAGTCCCATTGCCCCGATTCCTGCGTCAGCAGGCACAGCTCGCGACTGAGGGGGTTTTGATGCCGCTCGAAGCTCTCGTTTGGCGCAGCCACCGCGGGGCGGAAAAAAGGGTGCAGCGGAGAATACCCGATGCGCAACAGCATCGGTGCGGACTGCCCATCCACCGGCCAGTCCGCTTCCAGGATCAGGACCCCGTTTCCCTTGTGAATAGTTCGCGGCGTAATGCCCAGCCGTGCGAAAGCCGCCAGCTCGGCATTGAAGATCTCCGGCCAGATCGTCCACCACCCCTGGTTGGCAGCGGCATGATTGTGCTTAGCCAAACTTAGCCCACAGGACGATGTCCAGGCGGCTTGCTGGGGCGCGGCGGACCCTTGCCCGGCGTCTCGCTCGGAGGTCCGGGCGGCACGTCAGGATGCTCCGGATGTGGTGGCTTTGGCGGCTTAGCCATGCCTCATTCCTTTCGTTGCTTCGCTTAACTGATCAACTCTGAGTGCACCGTATCGTTCGCAAATCCGGCGGCATCGTTGGTCTCCTTAGCGCTAACTAAAAATAGAGACAATGTCGCCGGAGGAAGAAGATCAAAATCGTTGGTACGCTTCGGACAAAAGTGAAGCGTCACGAATACAGCGACGGAATAAAGACGCGTTCTGCACGTTGCGTACAGACATATTCCTTTCGCTTCAGGCTCGGCCGATATCGAATCGGGGGCTAACATTTCGCGCGTCTTGATCAGGTAAGGGGCCACCACGTGGCACTCAACGACCCGCAGAGCCGTGCGAACAAATCCATCGCCAAATCAGAACCGTCCATCAGATTAATTGATGTCTCTCACCAGCCTATTACTTCCCAACGATACTCGGGCGGAACATATTGGGGCGGCACAAACGACTTCCGCCTAAGATAGGGTCATGGCATTTCCAACTAAGTGCGATGGCGGACGGGCAGGGTCTTCCTGCGCTCCTCCAGCTCGGCTGCGCGGCGTCGCGTATCTGTCGGGAGCTCGCGCGACCTATGAGGCCCGGACGGCTTCTTCGCCAAGGGCGAGGGTGAGGTCATTAGGAAGCACGTCGATTATGTTCAAATGGTAGAGCCGGAATGAGCCCGGTCGAAAGCATCTTCCAGGAATTTATTGATGCCATCCAAACCGCAACTACGGCGGATGAATTCGAGCGTGTCGCAACGCGGCTAACACAGAGGCTTGGCTTCCAGCGATTTGCCTATCTGCGCCTGACCGCCGAGACGCCGATGTTGATCTCGTCCTATCCCAAATCCTGGACCAGCCGGTACTTCCAACTTGGATATCAGCAGCTCGATCCTGTGGTGCGCCGCGCGCGTGCCGAGCACGCGCTGTTCAGCTGGGGAGGCGAGGCATCAGCCCTGGCCGGAAACCGCGAGCAGCGCCGGTTCTTTGATGAAGCGACGACCTTCGGGATTAGATCAGGCATCACTGTGCCAATCAGGAGTGGATTTGGGCGGATGGCCGCATTTACGCTGGCGACGGGCGACCGCGACGTTCACCCGGAGCGGCTCGTGGCCGACTGGAAGGATCTCGTACAACTCGTCGGGTTGTATTTTCATAGTCATGTCGGCGCCAAAATTGTCATACCCTCTACCGGTAAACTCGCGGCAAGTGAACTCACTCAGCGCGAGCGCCAATGCCTTGCATGGACCGCGCAGGGAAAAGCTGTCGTCGATATCGCGGTGCTGGTCCAGATTGCGCCGCGCACTGTCGTATTTCATCTCGAGAACGCGCGCCGCAAGCTCGGTGCAGCATCTATTGCCCAATGCGTCGCCGAGGCCATGCGACGCGGTTTGTTGTCCTAATCATCCACACCCTCCGATTTCGCGCGCGAGATGCATAAGAGACCTGACGCTCGTCGCGCCAACCTGATCTACAGCTCTGTGCCATCGGTCGATCTGGGTGTTGAGTATCTACATGAATTGCGCACGCTCGTGGTTCCTGACGCGAACGGAGTTGTCGGTGGAACAGCTAACCGTATTCACGGCATGGTCCCTGTTCGCTTCTAGCCACCATGATGTTTGAACATCACCCATGAACGCTCTCTTACGAGAGAGCGTCATTAATAGGAATAAGCAAGGGAATGGTCGGGCCTCGACAAGGCTTGAAGAACCAAAATGGTTCCTTGTCATTGAAACGGGTATCGAACGAAAACTTCTCTTCGTTACAGCCAGCTAGGATTTAACAAACCTCTTGATGCGGCTACCGCAATACACCGTGTGAGTAGCGGTGTTCCTTCGGCGCAAAATCTCAAGACCTCTCTTTCAAAACTGGCCGTGCAATGTGGTTTTAGAGGTGCCGCGATAGTCTCATGCGCATTAAGCGGCTTCCGGAAGGGCGGCCTTTTTACAAAGGCGGACTAGCCACCGGCAAAAGGCACGAGCCATTTCGGGATTGTCACTGCGGTCGACCGCATAGGCCCGATATTGCATGCCGCTGGGACTACGTGACCCTGGTATCACCTGTAGAACGCCCCCGCGCACCAGATCGCCGACAATAATTTCGGGCGCTACCAGAAGGCATTTTCCCGTCATGACCGCCGGCAGAGCAAGGTAATTGTGATCATATCGCGCTCCCGACCTTATATCTTTTGAGGTCAGGTTCATCGCCCGCAACCATGTGGGCAGTATGTCGGGCCGGGATGTGATGTTCAGAACTGGCATTGAACGAACGACTGAGAGGCTTTTGCTATGCACGTGATTTGGAGAGCCCACACAGACGAGTTGCTCGTTGTAGATCTCCCAATCGTCAGCCGGTTCGATGACGGAAAGATCGCGGGTAATCAGGATGTCGAAATCGTCGGAAGATGTTGGTGGAGACAGTGAACTAATCACATCCACAATTACGCCACCCATTTCAGCGGAAAATGCCTGGAGATTCGGAATCAGAAAGGAGTAAGCGAAGGTCGAGAGCGACGTGCGGACAACAATCCGATTAGCGTCCGGACGGTTCCGCCGGCACATTCTTTTAGCGGTGAAACACACCGTATCTAGCGGTTCGGCGACCGTGTTCGCAAAAAGCCTTCCGAATTCCGTCAATTCGCTCCGCCTACCGCGTCGTTCCATGAGGTCTGTGCCCAGATAGTCTTGCAGCACGGCCAGATAGCGGCTGACCGAGCTCTGTGTCATTCCCAATGCGCTAGCCGCGCGCGTTACGCTTCCTTCTCGCGCGATCGTCACGAACACCCGGATCGCGTTGAGTGGCACTTCATTGTCTTCGATGGCCATCTTCTATTCCGGCAACTTCTGGAATGTCCGCCAGTTTTCACGGCAGGCCATCGCCAAAATGAATGTTCCATCACATTATTCCATGTTGATGGCCGGATTACTGCTTATCAAGGGTATATCGCGCGCAAAAACAACGTCCGGCCGAAGCCGGTACGGTCGGCGCGATCGCCTTTATAGTTGAGTTGATCTCGGTCGCGTTCTCCTTAGGCGTATGTTAAGCGAGCCGTGGCAGTGGTTGCCACGATCGCTCTTCTCGCAGTCGGACACCACGCGACTTTCCGGAGGAGAAAAACCCGTTAACTCGAGTGTTCCGATCGACAGCGCGCCAAGCATAGCGCCTGAGCGGAGCTCAGACCCTGCCTATCGTGTTGAAATCTCGACAATCACGGCGGGGACGGAATGGTGCGTTCAGCAAAGGAAGCGAGCTTCAGCTGCCTTAACCTCGTCCATCTTCTGAAGTCTGAAAATCTCCTCCACCGGAAGAATGTCCTTGTGGACGTTCTGGACGCCACCGTCTGCGATGATCCGGCGGAAGGTCTCTTGGATAGCACTTGCAGCAGCGCGGATGCCGTAGTTGCCGTAGATCATCATGCGGATGTTGCTAAGCGCCTTGACCCGTTCGGCGTCGAGATCCGGGTACGCGTTCGGCACGATCACCAGCGGCACCGATCCGGTCCAGGCGCGCGAAAAGCTTTTAATCTCGAAAGGATCCTTCTTTTTCGAATGGATCAGGATCATGTCGGCGCCAGCCTCCACATAGGCTTGCGCCCGACGCAGGGCTTCCGCTTCGCCGAGGCCTGCGATCAGGGCCTCGGTGCGAGCGATGACGAGAAAATCTGGGTCCCGTTTTGTCGCACTGGCGGCTTCGATCTTGCCCTGAAACTCCTCAATGCGCAGCAGCTCCTGGCGTCCGCCCGCAACAAGGCTCGTTACCTTAGGAAAGGTCTTATCCTCGATGACGACGGCGCTCGCGCCGGCTCGCTCGTATTCTCTGACGGCATGGATCACATTGATCGCATTGCCGTAGCCCGTATCGATATCGGCAACGATCGGCAGCGTCGTGCGTCCGGCGATCGCCCGCAGCATGTCGAGATGCTGTGTCATCGAGATCAGGCTCATGTCCGCAAGTCCGTAAAGCGCCGACAGCTCAAATCCTGAGGCCCACAGGCCATCGAATCCGGCTTCTTCTGCGAGGATCGCCGAAAGAGGGCTATGGGCGGCCATGATGTGGACGAGGCCGGTCTCGGCCATGCGGGCGCGGAGGCGTTTGGCAGCGGACATCGGAGACCTTTCAGGACAGGGCGGCGCAGGCCGCTATGATGCGGTCGCAGGCGCGGGTGAGGTCCTCAAGCGACGAGGCATAGGAAATGCGGATATAGGGAGAGGCCATGAAGCCGCTGCCGGGCACGACAGCCACGGCGAAAGCCTCGAGCAGATGCATCGCAAAATCGGTGTCGGTTTCAATAACCTTGCCGTCCGACGTGCGCTTGCCGATGACTCCGGCGCAGGAGGGAAAGGCGTAGAAGGCACCGTCCGGTACGCGGCACGAAAGCCCCTCGGCCTGGTTCAGCTTGGCGACGACGAGATCGCGCCGCTGCAGAAAAGCGCTCGCGAATTCTTTGATATGGTTCCGGCCGCCGGACAGCGCCTCGATGGCGGCATATTGCGAAATCGAGCTGGTGTGCGAGGAGGTCTGGCCCTGGATGAGGTTCATCGCCTTGATCAGCGGCAGAGGCCCCGCACCATAACCGACGCGCCAGCCGGTCATTGCGTCGGCTTTGGACACGCCGTTCACCGTCAGGGTGCGCTCGTAGAGGTCTGGCGCGACCGCGGCCATGGTAGCGAAGTCGGCGTTATAGGTGAGCTTTTCATAGATGTCGTCGGATAGCACATGGACATGGGCATGGCGGCGTAGCACCGCTGCTAGCGTCAGCAACTCGCCTCGGCTATAGACCGCGCCGGTCGGATTGCACGGCGAGTTCACCATCAGCCACTTGGTGCGCGGCGTGATCGCCGCCTCCAGCGCCTCGGGGCGCAGCTTGAAACCATGGATTTCATCGCAGGCGACTAGAACCGGCTTGCCGCCGGCGAGCGCTACCATATCGGGATAGGAGACCCAGCACGGCGTCGGGATCACCACCTCGTCGCCTGGGTCGAGACTGGCGAAGAGCGCGTTGAAGACGACCTGCTTGGCGCCGCAGCCCACCGTGATCTGGTCGATACCGTAATCGAGCCCGTGATCGCGGCCGAAGCTCTCGCGGATCGCCTCGCGCAACGGCTTGATCCCGGCGACCGCCGTGTATTTCGTCCGCCCTTCGCGAATCGCCCGGATGCCGGCTTCGCAGACAGCGGACGGCGTGTCGAAATCCGGTTCGCCCTGACTGAGCGTGATCACATCGGCGCCGGAATCGCGAAGTTCGGCGGCACGCGCCGTCATGGCCTTGGTTTCAGAGGGGCGGACGGCATTGAGCCGTTCTGCAACGAGAGACAAGATAGAGTACCTGCGAAATTCGAAGCAAAGTTTTCGGCGACTTGTACTCGCTCTCAAACGGACTAACTAATCCGGCTATCGCTTTTTTAAATGAAATGATCGAAAGTTACGATAACTTACGTCGCATCGCCGAACACGGCCTTCTTGCAGACGTGTGTCATCAGGCGGAAGAAGGCAGAGCAAGATGAGGATTGCGGCTGCGATCGAGCGCATAGGCGGGGTACGCATGCCGCTTGAGGCCACTTGTCCGGCAGCACGGCGATCACGACCCGGGCAACAGATCGTAGACGAGAATATCGCAGGCGACCAGCAAGCATTTGCCGGTCGTCATGACCGGAAGCGAGAGGTAGTTATGGTCGTAGCGCGCCGAGCACGATTTAGCCCTTCATGTTCATGGCGCGCAGACATGTGGGAGCGCGTCCGGCCGGGAGGTAAGGGGGTTGGCAGCAGAATGGATCGTAGCGCGGCAAGCCCACGCCGGCGACGCATTGCGGCTCGCCCACGCGAGACCAGTTTTTCATCATAGATGTCTCAAGGGTTCCGAAGGATGCGACAGCACAAGCTCGTGCGCGCTCAGCACGTCGAAGCTGTCCGTCGTCGAGGGGAAGGCATAGTGAGCTGATGACGTCGATCACGGCTCTTTCATGTCGGACGAGAATGCCTGAAGGTTTGAACGAGCACGTTTAGGGAAAGGTTGTGAGAGAGGTCTGCACGACGATGCGGTTCGCTTCCGTCTTGTCGCGCCGACGCATGCGCTGCGCGGTCACGGGATCGTTTTCCGCCGCTCGGCGAGGCGCAGACTGAAGTTTCGCTGTTTCAGCCGCGCCACTCGATCAGTTTCGAGCCGAGATAGGCTTCCAGGACCGCAAGACGCGGCTGATCGAACTCTGGGTGCCGCCGAGGCTCTTCGCAGCGTTCGCGAGCGATCTCCACGAAAGTGCTCACCGCTTTGAGCGACAGCTCTTGCTCCCCGAGCACCGCACGTCATCGCATATTACAATCTTCATATCGAATTATTCGATCAACGTCATCCGGCTGTAGCAATTTGGGTTTTCAAGCTCTCATACATCAACGTACTCGACCAACGAGATAAACGATCTCATTGCCGTGCTGCGCAAAATTTTCGTGCTGATGGGGAAGTAACGGCGATGGCATCCGTATCGATTGACAGCATCAGAAAGAATTACGGCCCGACATCTGTCTTGCGTGGTGTTTCGCTGTCGATAGCCGATGGTGAGTTCCTGACGCTGTTGGGGCCATCGGGGTGTGGGAAGTCGACGCTGCTGCGTATCCTGGCAGGCCTCGAGGTGCAGGATGCAGGTTCGGTCTCGATCGGCGAGCGGGCGGTGGACGGCCTCAGGCCAAAGCGGCGGGACGTGGCGATGGTGTTCCAGTCCTACGCGCTCTATCCTCATATGACCGTCGCCTCCAACATGACGCTACCGCTCCGGATGCGCCGGCTCTCAGCCTTCCAGAGGCTTCCTCTTCTCGGCCGCCTACTGCCAGGAACGGCGCGGATCGCTGCCGAGATCGACGTGGAAGTCACCCGTACGGCCAAGTCGCTCGGCATCGGTCACCTGCTGGCCCGCAAACCGGGGCAGCTCTCCGGCGGCCAGCGCCAGCGCGTGGCGGTCGGCCGGGCGATGGTGCGCCATCCGGCTGTTTTCCTGATGGACGAGCCGCTGTCCAACCTCGACGCCAAGCTGCGTGTGCAGATGCGCGCCGAGATCAAGGAGCTGCACCAGCGGCTTGGGGTCACCTTCGTCTATGTCACCCATGACCAGGCCGAGGCCATGACGCTGTCGGACTGCGTGGCGGTGATGCTCGACGGCGAGTTGTTGCAGGTTGCTCCGCCGCAGGACATCTATGCCGATCCCGACGACCGGCGCGTCGCCGAATTCATCGGTTCGCCCAAGATCAATATGCTCGATGGAGTGGTGCGCGAACGCGACCTGATTGATGTGGCCGGATCGACGCTTACGATCGAGGCCGATGCACTCGCCGGCGCGCATCTCACCCTCGGCATTCGCCCGGAGGCTTTTCATCTCGTCGACCATGGCGGGCAGGGCGCACTCACCGGTTCCGTGCGCATGATCGAGCATATGGGCTCCGATCTCTTCGTCCATCTCGATCTGGCCGGTGTCGATCATCCGTTGATCGCAAGGCTGCTGGCCGAACGGGCGCCTCATATTGCCCCCGGCCAGACCTTGCATGTCGGCGTCCGGCCGGACCGCGTGCTTCTCTTTGCCCGTAACGGGCGGCGTTTGCGCCGGGAGGTGGAAACCGGCCGGGCATCGGTCAGGCCGATCCGGGAGATCGCCCGATGAGCGAGCCTCGTGCTCTTTGCGGCAGCTCCGACCAGCCGTCCGCGACGGGCGGCGTTCGAACGTTCCGATCTCCTGTTTCACCGGCCCGCAGGCGTGCCTTTACGGAGACGCTGGCGGCCTGGGCGCTGGCCGGGCCGGCAGTCTTCTTTCTGTTCGTCCTGTTCTTCATGCCGGTGATCGGCGTCTTCGTCATCGCGCTCACTGACTGGCAGTTCGGGGCGCGTTCCCTTTCCTTCGTCGGCCTCGCCAACTTCCGCGAGGTCTTCGCTGACGTGGGCTTCAGGGCCTCGGTCGTCAACACCGTCGTCTACGTTCTGATCGTCGTGCCCGGCACGGTCGTCTTCGGTCTTCTGATCGCGCTCCTAATCGAAAGCGGCAAGTCCTGCCGCTCCTTCTACCGCGCCATTCACTTCCTGCCCTTCATGGCGACGCTCACGGCCATGGCAATCGCCTGGGAGGCGCTGCTGCATCCCACGATCGGCCTCGTCAACCAGACGCTCGCCGCGATAGGCCTGCCGACCGCCAACTGGCTGCGCGACGAGAATACGGCCCTGCCGGTGCTGGCCGTCATCGGAATTTGGCAGAACCTCGGCTATGCCATGGTGCTGTTCCTGGCCGGACTGAAGAGCATCCCGCAAGACCTCTACGATGCTGCCGATGTCGATGGTGCGGATCTTTGGCTTGACCGGCTGCGCACCGTCACCCTGCCCATGCTCGGGCCAGTCTCGATGTTCGTCGTCATCGTCGTGGCGCTGAGGGCGTTCGAGTGTTTCGACACCGTGAAAGTGCTTACCCAAGGCGGGCCGGGCCACGCCACCGATGTTCTGCTCTACACGCTCTACCGGGAGAGCTTCGAATATCTGCGCACCGGATATGGCGCCGCCGTTGCCGTCGTCTTTCTCGTCATCGTCGTGACGCTCACTCTCGTCCAGACCCGCGTCATGGACAGGAAGGTGCATTACCAATGAGCCTCACCACCTCCGCCAACCGCCTGTCGCCGCCTGCCGCCATCCTTCGACATGCCGTGCTGCTTGTCGCCGGAGCGCTCATTCTCGTCCCCTTCGTGTGGATGGTCTCGCTGTCGATCAAGCCGCCCGGCGAGATCTTCCGCGCGTCCTTCTCCTTCTGGCCCGCGCAATTCTATGGCGTCGAGAATTATACCAAGGCGCTGACTCAAGCGCCGTTGCCGCGCTACATGGGCAATGGCCTGATCGTCTGCGCTCTGATCCTGGCGCTCCAGGTTCTCGTCTGCGCCCCCTGCGCCTATGCGCTCGCCAAACTGCGGTTTCCCGGACGCGACCTGCTCTTCGGCATGGTGCTCATCGGCCTGCTGCTGCCGCACCAGGTGCTCTCGCTGCCGCTCTTCATCCTCGGCTACCAACTCGGCATCCTCAACACCTATGCAGCGCTCGTCTTCCCCTATGTCGTCTCACCCTTCGGCATCTTCCTGTTCCGGCAGTTCTTCAAGACCGTTCCTGATGACTTGGTCCACGCCGCGCGGCTCGACGGTCTCTCCGAAATCGCGATCGTCTGGAAGATCATGGTCCCGATGGCGCTGCCGGCCGTAATCGCGTTCTCGATCTTCTCGGTCGTCTCGCACTGGAACGACCTGTTCTGGCCACTGATCGCAGTGCGCGACCAGTCCCTCATGCCGCCGCCGCTCGGTATCATGGCTTTCAAGAACGAGGAGGCCGGCAATGACTATGGCCCACTCATGGCCGCATCCACTCTCGTCGTGCTGCCACTCGTAATAGCCTTCCTTGCCGCACAGAAATGGTTTGTCGAAGGAATAACCGGAGGGGCTGTCAAACAATAGACTAGCGGAGACGACCGATGCTTCTTTCACGCAGGATCTTTCTCTCGACAGCGACAGCACTAGCGGCAATGCCGATCCCAAAGGCCGTTGCGCATCCCGCGACAACGATCCGGGTTTCTTATGCTCCGGCTTCTCTCAAAGGCCTTTATGAGGCGCTCGCGCGGCGTTTCATGGATGCGCGCCAAGATATCAAGGTCGTTCTTGACACGCCCGTCGCCGACTACGATGACCTCGTTCAACAAACGTTGAGGCAGAGTATAACGAAGCAAATACCCGACTTTTCTCACCAGGGATTCAATCAGATCCGACCTCTGGTAAATCGCAGAATTGCCGTGCCGCTCGATGGCTTCATCGCGGGCGATCCAGCTTGGAAGACGATCGGCGTTCCCGATGCCATGACGTGTTTGGCGTCCTACCGCGGAAAATCCTATGCCTTGCCTTTTGCAATTTCCGTTCCAGTGCTCTTCTACAACACAGATCTCGTGAAGAAGGCCGGTGGAGACCCCAACAGCTTGCCTCTCGACTGGGATGGCGTAATCGAACTTGGCAAGAAGATCGGAGCCTTGGGGGCGGGTATCGATGGTCTCTATGTGGAACACGCCAATAACGGATGGTCGTTCCAAACGCTTGTGGGCAGTTTTGGCGGCCGTATGATGAGCGAAGACGAAAGAAGGATCGAGTTCGACGGGCCGGCTGGCCTTCAAGCCCTCCAACTATTGCAACGCCTTGGGAGAGAAGGCCAGCCGGCGTTCGAAACAGACCAGGCCCGGCAGGCGTTTCGGGCTGGAACTCTCGGGATCATCTTCACCGCAAGCAGCGCGCTGAGCGGCTACCAGCAATCGGCGGCTGGCAAATTTGAGCTGAAGGTCGGGCCATTCCCGATCTCTTCGGCGAATGCCACTCTTCCCGCTGCCGGCAATGGCATTGTCATGCTGACTGATGATCCGGAGAAGCAGAAGGCAGCCTGGGAATACATCAAGTTCGCGGTAGGGCCGGTCGGTCAAAACGTCATGGTTCAGACCACTGGCTATGCACCGGTGAACATCGCAGCGATAAATGATCCCGGCGGACTTGGCAAGTTTTTCGAGGAGCACCCCGAATACCGCGTCGCTGCTCAGCGCATTCCTATGATGGCGGGTTGGTACTCGTTTCCGGGCGAGAACAACTCAAAGATCATCAAGATCATCGAAGACTACTGCTACCTTGTGGTCTCGCGGAAGCGGGAGCCCGGCACAGCGCTTTCAAGCCTCAGGAAGGACGTCGACGCTCTCTTGCCCCATTGACAAGACCTTCGCAACGGGCACCGGCCGGCGACGCAATCACTGCCGGGCTGGCGCCTCGCCGGCAGACCTCTACTGAGGAAGCAAAATTGATAACAGTTCAACAGAATCGCTCTGTCCTCGTCAACTTCGGCGGCCTGCGACCGGACCTGATGGACTCTGCTGTCCTGCCGCACTTCGATTACAGCAAAAAGGGTGCAACTCTTGCGCTTCATCGGCCGTCCTCACTCATCTCACTCAAGACCCGCAAGGCCTCTGCCTCCCACCCCTGGCAGCCTCGGCATTCCCCAAACTCAAGCGCAGGTTCATATCAATTATCTCGACTACAGCATTCATTTCTGGAGCAACAGACCTGCGACGCGACGGCTACGTCGGAATAGCCTGAAGACGATGGCTTAGAAGGCAGCAATCAGAAGGAAACGTCAAAAAAATGAATCCTGATCTAATAAGTAAACTGACTCAGTGGCGCCATCAGCTGCACATGAACCCGGAGCTGTCGACCAAGGAGTACGAGACGGCGGAGTTTATTGTCGTGAAGCTGTTTGAGCTCGGTGTGAGTCGTATCGAGAGAATCGGTGACACGGGAGTTGTTGGTACAATTTTGCGTGAGGGCTCCGAGTCGAGCGTTGCACTTCGCGCCGACACGGACGCCCTTCCGATAGATGAACAAAGCATATTCTCCCACAAATCGCGACGGCCGGGCGTCATGCATGCCTGTGGGCATGATGGCCATGTCGTTATGCTTCTCGGTGCCGCTGCTTTGCTGCTGAAGTGCCCGAACTGGACAGGCACTGTTCATCTCATTTTTCAGCCTGCGGAAGAGGGCTTCGGTGGAGCAAAAACTTTGGTCAATCACGGCCTCTTCAAGAAGTTCGCAATCAATCGAATTTTTGGTCTGCACAACTGGCCAGGTTTGGATGTTGGTGCAGTTGGGATTCACCGGGGTGCGGTGATGGCGGCCAGCTCGGCCTTGGACATTACAATTGCGGGAAAGTCCGGCCACGCTGCCATGCCCCACATGACAAGCGACCCGAACTTGGTGGTGAGTTATCTTGTCGGGGCACTGCAATCAATTGTGTCGCGAAATGTTGACCCGCTGGAGTCTGCAGTAGTTTCTGTCTGTATTGTTCAGTCCGGGACGACGCGTAACCAAATTCCGACGTCTGCAACACTCGCCGGCACTGTGAGAACCTTGTCTCGCGAGGTACTCTCTCTGGTGGAGAAACGCATAAGGCTGATGGCTAAGGGCTTCAGTGTGGCCTTCGATGTCGAAATTGACTTGGACTTTCGTCCCGGAACTGAAGTGATTAACTCATTGTTGGAAGCGGAGATTGCAAGCAAAGCCGCTGACCAAATGGGGTTGACTGTTCGACATGACCTCGCGCCGAGTATGGCTGCTGAGGACTTTGGAGAATATCTAAGGCATGTGCCTGGCGCTTACAGTTGGATTGGGTCTGGTCCCACGAAGAATGGTCACGTACTTCACAACGCAAGTTATGACTTTAATGATCAAATTATTCCGATCGGCGCGCAGTGGATGGCAAATGTCGCGATGGCATCACTGAAGCAATAAGCGAGAATGACTAGCGGCCGGCCTGCTCGGGGTCCCGTATAGCGGCCAAATCATGAACTCCCCCAGGTCGACTCTCTTGTCGTTCATGTCGCGGTGCAAAGGAAAAATATGACAATTTCGACGGCCGATGTCGGGGAAAGTAGACAGCCGGTATGCGTCCTGGCGAGGACGGCGACAACATTGCGAACACGATTAGTGACGGGATGCGCGAGCCGACAACCACTGTCGAAAACCGCCGCCGTGCTGGCTCTCTCATCTGCGCCAGTGAATGCGCCGGGTGCTGAAGTTCCAACAACACGTGTGCGGGGAGAGGTACGGTATCAGGTCTCCACAAGCCGCTTACATCTTTAGAACTTCAAGAAGGATCATTTTGCTCGGTGGAGGTACAGGTCTCCCCACGCAATTAGATGTCCAGACTGGAAAGGAACTCAGATGTTCACGATAACAGAGCTCTCTCCCTCCATCGGAGCGGATGTCAGCAATATTGATCTCAGCCAAGTTGTCGAGTCGAAAGATACCGCGGTCGTCGCTGAGCTACGGGCGGCGATTCATAAGTACTTTGTGCTTTGCTTTCGTAAACAGCACTTGACACCCGACCAATTTGTCAGCCTCGCGGCGGCCTTTGGGCAGATCAAAACCCTTAAGCGCACGACGGCGACAGTGACTACGCACGTAGATGGTCATCCTCGGATTAAAGTCGTCTCGAACGTGTCAAACGATGATGGCCGGCCCATCGGCGACGGTGGTTCCTCTGAGAATCATTGGCATACGGACGGGACTTATCTACCGCGACCGGTTGAATTGACGTTTCTGTATGGACGAGAGTCACCAAAGACCAACCCGCCAAAGACCATCTTCATGAACCTATGCGAACTCTATGATCGTCTGCCTAGCTGCCTGACGTCGCATCTAAGCAAGCTGCGTTGCATTCATTACTCACAGTTTAACTTCGCTCCTGAGTACGCGGAGCAAATCGCGGCGCTCCCTGAAGGAGCCGATCGCCGGCATATCGGGCCTAAGTTTCCGCTGGTGCGCGTGCACCCCCATACCGGCAGGCCATCGCTATATCTCCCGCGCCAACGACGATGCCTTATCGAAGGGTTGACGCTCGGGGAAAGCGAAAAGCTCTCAGACCTGTTATGGACTTATATCGAAGGCTACAGCACCACATGGGGGGACGTGATTGGTGTCGATGATCTCTTCGTTTTTGATAACAACCACACGCTTCATCGCCGTGAAGCCTTCGATTGTAGCGAAAGGCGCATTCTGTGGCATATAACGACCGAGGGTGAGCTGCCGATTCCATATACAGTTCCGGTGCAGGTCACGAGATCTCGCCGGCGCCGATAGTTGAATTGTCGTAGGGTCCAATGGTTATGAACCGCCGTTCCGGTGACCGACAGCCCGGAGCAGCGCCCGTCCGGCGACGACGGTTCAGGTCTGAGCGCCAGGAGCCTTAGCGATCGCCGCGCCGGCTGAAGGGAATAATCTTAATAGCTGTCCAGCAGACTCGCCTTATTGCCGTCAGTTTCGATGGACTGCGTACCAGACCTGACACTCTGCTCTCGCGCAGGGCACCAGCCGAAGTGCAGGCTATGACGAATGAAGAAAGCTGAAGCAACGGTATTCGAAGGCGAGGAGCGTTTGCTCTGTCCTGGCGTTGTCGGCCTGAGCTATCGCTAAATTTTGGTGACGGCCTGGCCGGTCAGGCGGCGGCGGTTATGGGCTGACGGTCAGTCGGCTTGGCGATGACCTCGATCCCGTCGTTGAATGTCACACCGAGAATGAGTTTTGGCAACTGGTTGTGGCCATCAAGACGACGCCAGCTTTTCTGCGCGGCCTCAAGCAGTTTGAAGACCATCGCGAGCGCCGTCCTGTTGGACAGGCAACCCTTCGATC
>NZ_JAGWDK010000057.1:0-13736 GCF_018398875.1 Bradyrhizobium sp. sGM-13
CATTCGGGAAACAGTGCGCGAGCACATGGCATTGCGCGGCCTGCCGCGGGAAAAAGTTCTGGCAACCGTCGTGCATCTCCTGGAGACCACGTTGATCCGCGTAGGGAATGACGATTACGCCAGGCAGAACAACAGCTATGGCCTGACCACGTTGAAGAACCGGCACGCGGCGGTTGAGGGAAACTAGGTACGTTTCCGCTTCACCGGTAAAGGCGGTAAACAATGGTCGCTGCGCGTTCGAGACCGGCGCGTCGCGAAGATCATCAGGGCCTGTCAGGAGCTTCCCGGGCAGGAGCTGCTTCAGTACATCGATGAGCAAGGCAATTGCCAGGATGTTACGTCGACCGACGTGAATGAGTACCTCAAATCCATTACCGGTAAAGACATTACCGCAAAGGATTTCCGAACCTGGGCGGGGACAGTGCTGGCGGCCATGGCGCTGAGCGAACTTGAGAGCTTCGACAGTGCCGCTCAGGCCAAGCGCAATCTTCGCATCGCGATCGAAAAAGTCGCTGCACGGCTCGGCAACACGCCGACGATCTGCAGGAAGTGCTACATCCATCCGGAGGTGCTGAACTCCTACATGGATGGTAACCTGGTCCTCGAAATCAAGTCAAAAGCCGAAAGCGAGCTTCGCAGCGCTGTCGAAAATCTGAAGCCGGAGGAGGCCGCCGTGCTCGCGTTACTGCGCGGCCGGCTCGCCAAAGAGGCGGAGCAGCCGGAAGGCGCCGATCCCAAACAGTCGTCCGGCAAGCGGCGGGCGCACGCTGCTTGACTGTAATTTGCCGGTTCCATCAATTGATCATGCGATTGCCACCCTGTCTTCGCCATTGACTTCGCTGCCTTTAGCCGGGTGCCCTGGTTTTGGCTCTTCCCCAGCCGATGCGCCTACTTGTCAGCTCTGAGGCGGGCTGCTGAACGCGGCGAGCGTCCGGTTTGCGCTAAGAGCCGCCCTCCCGCCAGGTCGCGTTTTGACCCACCGCGCCCGCTCCGAACCCGCTGGACCACGGTGCTGGACTGATTGAACGTTTCGAGCAGCAATCGATTTATGCTCTTGGTAGATCAGACGCTCCGATCGTGCGTTGGTCTTGGTCATTAACGGAAAGGCCGTCGGCTATGGCGGACTTTGCTCCAGTCTCGCCTCGATCTTCGCCAGTCAGTCAGCCCACAGGCTCGCCGATCCTGACGGCCGGCGGCATCGTCCTTGCAATCGGAGGACTCTATTTCGGCCGGGATATCTTTGTTCCCTTCGCCCTCGCCATCCTCTTAAGCTTCGTTCTCACACCGTTAGTAAACTTTCTAGGGCGCTGGAGGTTGCCCCGCATTGCCGCGGTGCTGATTGCCGTTACGCTTGCCTTCATCCTGATTACAGGCGTCACCTTCGTGGTCGGGCGCCAGCTCGTCCAACTCGCCAACAACCTTCCAAGCTACCAGACTACCATCACTCAGAAAATCCGGTCCTTGCAGGAGTCCGCCCCTGGCGGCGGCGTCCTCGACAATATCACCAGAACGATAGAGGATCTCGGCAAGGACATCTCGGGCGACGAGAAGAAGCCTGAAGAAGCACAGCCCCGGCTCGGAGCCGGTCCTAAGTCTCCGGAGCCGGTCACCGTGCGCTTAGAGGCGCCGCGACCAAAACCCCTTGAGATTATCCGATCCGTAGTCGGTCCGCTGTTAGCGCCGCTTGCCACTGCCGGGCTGGTCGTCATCTTCGTGATCTTCGTGCTGCTCGAGCGGGAGGACCTGCGCGATCGCTTCATCAAACTCGCAGGGGCCGGAGACCTACAGAAAAGTACGCAGGCCATCAACGACGCCACCGCCCGGGTCAGTCGTTACCTCCTGATGCAGCTCGTCGTGAATCTGACCTACGGCATTCCGATTGGCATTGCCCTTTACCTCATTGGTGTGCCCAACGCCCCGCTGTGGGGGCTGCTAGCCGCCGTCCTCCGATTCATCCCGTATCTCGGTCCCTTTCTGGCCGCCCTGTTTCCTATTGCCCTTGCAGTCGCCGTCGATCCTGGCTGGACCATGCTATTCTGGGTGGTCGGGGTGTTCCTCGTGGCTGAACTGATCAGCAACAATGTCGTCGAGCCATGGCTTTACGGTGCCAGCACAGGCCTGTCCTCTCTGGCCATCATCATTGCGGCGATCTTCTGGACCATGCTGTGGGGCCCTGTCGGCCTGTTCTTGGCGACGCCCCTGACCGTCTGCGCGGTCGTCATCGGGCGCTACGTCCCGCAGCTCGAGTTCCTGGGCGTACTTCTTGGCAGCGATCCGGTGCTTGCGCCGGAGGAGCAGCTTTATCAACGCCTGCTAGCCGGCAACCTGGAAGAGGCGGTGGAGATTGCTGAGGACTATGTCGACAAATACTCCTCGCACGACTTCTACGATAACGTGGCCATTCCGGCACTGCGGCTCGCGGAAAACGATCGCCAGCGCAGCACGACGGATACCAATTACCGGCGGCTCGTTGCCGATACGGCGATCTCTGTTGTGCGGGAGGTCGAGGACCATGTCAGGGAAAAGGCCTCCTCAGCTGCCGAGCGGGGCGAAGATCGCACAGCTGAGCGGCCACCGTGCGTTCTCTGCATCGCCGGCCGCACTGAGCTAGATCACGCGGCGGCGGAGATGATGGCGCAGGCGCTCAAGGAGCGGAGCATCAGCACCAAGGTCCTGCCGCCGATCGCAGTCAGCCAGGGAGCGCTGGGGCAGCTTGGTCTCGAAGGCGTCGACGTGGTGTGCCTGTCCTATCTGCATCCCCAGCCGCAGGTCTATGCCCGGTACATCCTCCGTCGTCTGCGTCGCCGAGCCCCGCACGTGAAGCTCATCGTCTGCTCCTGGAATCTGGCGCAGGGTACGCAACAGACGGAAGAGCTCAACAAGCAGATGGCGGCCGATGCGGTATTCGCCTCGCTTCAGGGCTGTATCAAGCAAGTTGACGAATGGATGCGCCGCCCAGCATCCGGCAGCGGTACGCGTCCGGTGGTTCCTGACGTTAGGCAAGAGCAGGTTGCAGCGCTGCAGAGCCTTGGTTTGGGCGCCGCGAAAGGACGGGAGTTCGATGAGGCGTCCAAGAAGATCGCGCAGGCGTTCAATGTCCCGATCGCACTCGTTTCTCTGGCTGACGATATTAACCCGACTCAGCCAGACGCAATAGACCTGTCGCAGGAAAATCAGGCCATCAATCAGGCTCCTCATGAGGAGCCGCTCGGCGCATACGTGATCGCGGCAAACGAAGTGCTGGTTGCTCAAGACGTGACCGAGGACCCACGCTTTGCCGACGATCCACGCGTGTTGGAGAAGGGCATCCGCTTCTACGCAGGCGTCCCCTTGCGAACCTCAGCTGGACACGTCGTAGGCTCCCTTTGCATCGTTGACACGCAGCCTCGCGAGTTTATGGATCGCGATCGCCAACGCCTCGAGCAGATGGCCAACGATTTGATGGGTCATATCGAGAGCCGCGCTACGGAACCTGCAGTGGCCCTTTCGGACTCAATGGGACCAAGCGCCGCATCCAGGCCTTGATTGTTCAATGCTTGTGATGGGAATTACCGAACCGACTTCGCGTCAAGAATCAAGGATTGCAGGGCCCCTTGTCACCTGACCGAGACACCAGCTCGGCCAGCCCTGCAGGAAGCCAGCTCTGCATCATGTATTCGCGATGGCTGCTCCGCCGGAGCGATTAGCGCAAAGAAAAGGCCGCCCGGAGGCGGCTTATATCCCTCTTGCTTATTATTTCCTGATGGCGTCAGCGGCGTCTCGCGCTGCATCCTTCACATTGCCCGCGGCGTTGTGCGCGGATCCCTTGGCCTTATCGATCTTGCCTTCGCCTTCCATGTCCTTGTCGCCACTAAGCTTACCAGCACCTTCTTTGATGGCGCCTTTCGCCTTATCGGCAGCGCCCTTCACATGTTCGCGGTCCATAATCGTGTTCCTTTGCTGTCTGGGAAGCGTGACAACGAAAGAGCTGCGCACTAGTTCCTCGGAGAACAGGCGCCGATCTTACACACGACGACGTCTGAGTTTGGCACTAAGTGGAGTGTGCGGTTCGAACCAAGCGATGTCCGCTGCTAAGGGGGCAAAACGGAGGCTGTTCCATAATGCCAATTTTGCGAATCCGCTGGTCTTCTCACGCTCGCGTCGCCCTAATTCGTCACGGTCCCCTGCAATAGCTTGATGCCATGCGCGAGCGCGTTTTGCATTAACAGCGTGTCGACGCCGTAAGCGATCATGCGAAAACCCCTGGCGCGAAAATTGCGCGCCCATTGCTCGTTTCCGGCGAGAAAGCCAGGCGTTTTGCCGTGCTTCTTGCACGCCTCGACCAGGCCATCGACGGCTGCATGGAATTTCGGATTGTCGAACTCCCCGGGGATACCGATGAAGTTCGTCAGATCGTAGTGACCAAGCCAGACCACGTCGACGCCGTCGACTGCCGCAATCGCATCGACATTCGCGATGCCTTTTGCAGTCTCCACCAGCGCGATGACCATCGTGCGTGCGTTCGCTTGGGCGATCTTATCGGTCTCGCGCCCACTCGAATAGTCATCGTGGGCCGCTACATTGAAAGCCGCGCCGCGCCGCCCTGCCGGCGGATACCTGGTGCAGACGACGACCGCCTTTGCCTGCTCGGGTGTTTCGACCATCGGCACCATGATGCCCATCGCACCAATGTCGAGCGCACGCGCAATGTAGTGATAGTGATCGGACGGAACGCGCACGAGAGGCACTAGATCAAGTCCACGGCAGAATGCGAACTGTGCCTTCATCGTCTCGAAGCCGACGCCTGAGTGCTCCATATCGTAGAGGATGAACTCAGCGCCTGCTTCTCGGCAAATCGTCGGATAGCCGGGCGTGAAGAATTCAAACGTCATCGTTCCGAACGCACAGCCGCCGGCCGCAAGGCGGGGTTTCAATGGATTTGGGCGCACCGCATTTCTCCCGAAGTGCTCCATGATCGTCGGAGTATGGCGAATACGGTGACGATCGCCTTTGATGCAAACATACGTAGGATCCTATCTTTGATCAATCTCGCTCTGGTTGCGGTCGAGTCAATAGATGCGCGCCCCTCCGGCAATGCCGTTATGGCCAAACCGGCCCGATTTCTGAAAATCAGATTTTCGAGCGCATCCTGGACGACATCGAAGCGAGCGCGCCCTGCATGTCACTCCGAACGACCTGGACCATGCGAGCCGAAACCACCATGTGAGAAGTCGAACTTGGCCAGCGCTTCACCCGGGTTACGATAGGTTTCTCCCTTGCCGCAGTCGTCGGACGGCTTGGGGTCGCAATAGTCCTTCTGCGGCTGGCAATAGTCCTTGTGCGGCTGACAGTCCTCGTTCTTGGCGTCCTTCCAGCCACCATCTTGCTTGGAGTACCCACCCTTGCCGTCTTTCGAGCAGTCGACCTTCCCGGCATGCTTCGAATAATCGTCCTTGCGGCCGTCGTCGGAGCAGTCGCCGTGGCCCTGCGCGACCTTGGTCGATTGCGCACCTTCGGCGGCAACCCCGGTGAGACCAGCATCGCGCGCAGGCGCCGCTGCTGGTCTGCGGCCTGTAACTCCTACCTGCAGCGGCTGGGCCGCCGTGGGAAGACGGATGATCATATCCGCTCCGTGGGCGATTTCGGATCGGTGTGCTATACTCACGCGCGTCATATCTAGATGCCGGAGATTGGCATTGATTTCTTTTTCCTTGTCGGTGTCCAGATGTGCCGTGCCCTCGTCCAGAAACAGGATCTTTGGTCGGCGATAGAGCGCGCGCGCAAGCAGTAATCGCTGTTTCTGCCCGCTGGATAATGAGCTTCCCATGTCACCGATGAGGCTATTGTAGCTCATCGGCATTGCCATGATATCGTCGTGGATGCCGGCGATCTGCGCACACTCGATCATCCGTTGCTGATCGAATGTTGTCTCAAAAAAGCAGATATTGTCAGCAATAGATCCTGACAGCAACTGATCCTCCTGCATCACCGCGCCGATTTGTTCGCGATAAACGCGTGGTCCGATCTGGCCTAGCGGAAGGCCGTCGATCAGGACCTCCCCGCCCGTTGGCTCGAGCAGCCCAAGCATAATCTTGACTAAAGTTGTCTTGCCGCAGCCGGAGGGTCCCATGATCGTCACGAACTGTCCCGGAGCAACGCACAGATTCACGTTATTTAGAATCAGAGGCTCTGCTTCTGCATAGCGGAAGCACACGTTGCGCAGTTCGATCGCGCCGCGGATCGGTCGCATATACGACAGATCTTGGTCGTGCCCCCGCTCGAGTGGGGTGAGCGCAATATCGGCGAGGCGTTCTAGGTGCAGTCCGAGAATGCGCAGTTCCACCAGCTTCTCAATCAGCAGCGCTGTCCGTTCGGCGAACTGCAGCTTGTAGCTGACGAACGCGAATATCATGCCAACTGACATGAGGTTGTCTAGCGCGAGGCGAGCGGCGAGGTAGATTGTGATTACGTTCTCCAAGCCGAATATGGTGTCGTTGATCGCTTTGAAGCTGATCCTCGCCCGGCCTAGCCGCACGTTGGCATTTACGTACGCAGCATAACGGTTCAGCCACTGGCTCTCCCGCTCGTTCTCTCGGTTGAGCAGCTTGAGGCTCTGCACCGCCCGCACGGTTTCGATGAAGGTGGAGTTCTCCTGTGCCTTGCTGTGAATGGCCGCTTCGCTCCGTTGTCGGAACATCCTGAACAGAGCGAGTCGCAAAGCGGCATACAGCGCGAACGCGACCAGGACGACAAATCCGAGCTGGACGCTGTAGGCGAACATCAATGCCAGCATCAACACCGACATGAGACCGTCGATCAAGCCCGTGATCAGTCCCTCCGCGAGCATGTTGCGGATGGGCTCGATCGAGCCGAAGCGCGACAGGATGTCGCCGATGTGCCGCTTTTCGAAAAATGAGAGTGGCAAACGCACCAGATGATGAAACAACCGGGCGCCGATCTGAAAGCTGAGCGTGTTCTGCAGAATAAGAACAATGAACGAGCGGGTCGCGGTCGACGCGACTTTGATCAGGACGAGCAGCGCGAATCCAAGCCCAAGTACGAGTAGAAGATCGACGTCGCCTCTGGCAATGACCTCGTCAACCGTGAGCTGCATGTAGAAAGGGGCGGCGAGGATAAGAATCTCGATGACCACCGAGAGAACCAATATTTGCGTTAAGGCATGTGAGTTTCCCCTCATTCCGCTCCAGAAAGCTGAGAACGGTAATCGCACTCTCTGGTCTGTGCAGCAGAACTCTTCACTGGGTGAGAGTTCAAGCACGATTCCGGTGAGATGTCTCGATGCTTCGGTGATGGGAAACCATTTCTCGCCGGCGGCCGGATCGTGCACCACGATCCCGTTTTTCTTGCATGCCTTCAGGACAACGAAATGATCCATATCCCAGTGCAGGATAGCCGGGCGACGCAGTTGGCGCAGATGGTCAACCTCGATTCGCAGCGGCCGGCATGTCAGGCCCAGGTGAGCCGCTATCTCCATGAGGTCGCGGAGAGTGACACCTTTCAGCGAGACTGCGTACCGACGCCGCAGGCTATTCATGTCAGTTCGATAGCCATGATAGGACGCTACCATGGCAAGGCATGCCAGCCCGCATTCCGCTGCCTCTGTCTGCCTGATGACCGGGAGGAACCCACGTCCGCTGAAATTCAACAGTCCCTGCATGCGGCTACATCCTTGCGCTAAACACCGGATCAAGCAGCCACCTCATCAGCGAGCGCTGCTCAAGAATTACGTCGGCCCTGAGCAGCATGCCTGGCTGAAGCGGCATCTTGCGCCCATAGGCATCGATGTCGGGCCGCTCGGGAGCCACAGTCACGCGATACGCCGGCTCTTGGAGGGTGATCGGCCCGGTAGCATCATTGCCGGTCAGGATCGTTTGAGAAACTTTTGTTACGCTGCCGCGGTAGGTGCCGAATTTCTGATAGGGAAATGCATCGTAAAGTATCCTGACCTGCTGGCCGGGGCGCACGAATCCGAACGCGCGCGTCGGAAAGAACAGCTCCGCCTGCAAGGTCGAATCAAGCGGGATGATTTCGAGCTGCATATGCTTTGGATCAGCGACCTTGCCGATACTTGCATGCAGCGCGGACACGCGCCCACTCGTCGGCGCCTTGATAACGTAGGCCCGCCGTCCGTCCACCTCGGCGACGCGCTGTTCGATCCAGGAGAGATCGCCGCGCAGTACGCGAACCCTCTCTGCGGCGACGATCGGAAGCTGCTCGAGCGTATGCTGAGCATCAGCCAATTGGGTGCGTCGTACGGTGATCTGCTGATCGAGCGACGCCAAGTGCTGCGCTTGCTCAAGCGCCGCCTGCTCGCGGCGCTTCAGCTCGATGGCTGGCAACGCCCCCTTCGCGATTAGCGTAGCGCCCGTCGATACAAAACTCTCGGAAAGCTTCAGCCGTTCGTTCTGGATGTTGCGCTGGTCCTCGAGTTGGGCAATCTCTCCCTCGATCCCCTTGGTCGTGGAAGCGAGGCGCTCGTGTTCCGAGGCCGTCCGGCGCTCTTCCGCAGCGATCTGTCGCTCGACCACCTCGCGTTGCCGCGCCAGCGCTGCGAGAACGGTGGCATTGACGTCATCGCCATTGGCGCTGATTTGGGAAGTGACTATGGTCAAGAGCGGTTCGCCCTCCGCAACGTCCTGACCCTCGTTCACCTGGACCTCTTTGATGATGCCCTGTTGCGGCACGAAAATTTTAGCCGTGCCGAAGGTCGGCGTTAGATAGCCGGTTACGGTTTCCTTGCGCGCGTATTGAGCGATGGAGAGAAAGCACAAAATGAATACAACAAGGCCCGCAAGAGACCAGCTAAGGATCGTGCTCGATACCGGCTGCAGCGATACGACCTCGCCCCAGCTGTGGCGTTGATGCAGAAAGTCGATTGCTTCCTGGCGAAATAGAGCTGGCCGTGCCGCCATGGACGCACCTTGTTGCTACGCCTTCATTCGTCGATTTGAGGCTGCGCGTAGTACTCTCTACGCCGCGCCACGGCTGCGGGCGGGTACCGCCTAATGCGGTGGAGAACCGCTTCCCGCAATGGAGAAGCGGTTCGCCCACCCATCTCGCCTTTACGTAGATTGCACCTGGATCCCGAGGACGTTGACTCCGATGTTCGTGTCGTTGACGTTGACCAAGCCGAATTGTGTGTTGTCGCCATCGCAACACTTGTCCCTGCCGTCGTGCTTGCCGCTGCCGGCGGCTACGAGGTCGAGTTCTTGGTCGCGCAGTTCAACGGGGTGGGTCAGTTCATGCATGTTACTCTCCTTTTGCTCTCCTTGGGTGTTGATGGCGCCGTACCAGCGGTGCCACGTATCCTCTAGTCTGAATCCGCCAATCTGGATGCAACGCTGCGTAAACTTTTCCCGGCATAACGCTTGCCGTCCACTGATACCGCTTGACGTCGAAGAGATCGCAATCAAGCTCGTTACGAGCGCTCACGCCACTCCTGCTCGATCAAGCGCGCACTCCAGCAGAGAAAACAGTGGCCGTCATGCGGGACAACGGGCCGTCAATTCACATTTAATCCGCCGATCGGATCGGCGATCGGTGCTGCCGTGGCCGAGTGACCAGCTACAAGTCCAGGCTGGGTTAATGAGACGTATCTAAATCATTCTGATGGGGGCCAGCGATGGCTTGGAGTCCTTACCGACCCTTGAACAATGCGAAAAACACTGAATGTCAGCATTGTCGACGGTGACGATACGAGTCACCGAACTCCGTTCGGAGTCGGAGCGACCTAAGCGCGGCGCTCCAACACTCAATTCAGGACTCGGAGGCATCGCTCCGAGCCGTTGCATTGTTCTGTCGGATCACAGTCCGCGAGAGCTTTCATCCATCGAACGCCCCTAGCGCCGCCTTCGCATTGGAGCGTTAAGACATAACCATCCTGCAGCACCAACTTCGAACCAGTCGCGTTCATGACCATTCTCATGAACTCCTTGGGCCCAATGATGGAGCCTTCGGCGACGACAGGTTCTGCCACCGGTGCTATCGTGAGCCAATGGTAGATAGTTCGTCGATGGTATCGTCATGCGGATCCATGTACTCAGCCCTTAAACATGATAAGATCGCTGTCAACGGGTCGTGTCTTCACGTTACACCATCGGTGTTGACGGCGCCGTGGTAACGCCTGCCATCCACCTCTAGTCAGAAGCCGCCGATCTGGATGCAACGTCGCTCGAATTTTGCCGATAAGGAATAAAGCCTGTCGTTTATTGATGCTGTGTGATCACGAGGAGATCGCAATCGAGATCACTGCGGGTGCTCACGCCACTCGTCCTCGATCAATCGAGATGGCTTGGCCAAGCCCCTTAAGGTTCCGAGCGACTTTCAGTTCCTGGCGCGGACTCCGAACTAAGAAAACATTGGACCGCGTTTTGAAATCCGTCGACGGGATCGTCGATCGGTGCTGCGAGGCTGGAACCCTCGCCGAGGCAACATCAAATCATGTCCCTCGCGTGCTGCGATTGGGCAGGTCGCCGCGACACGCGTGGCAAGTGCGCATCACTCGCGTGGCAGGTGAGCATGAAGTGTTACTCGCCGGTGCAAAATCAAAATGCAAAATCAGAATCATGTCGACGCGCGCCTCGATTGGGAGGTCACCGCGCCTCGCGTGGCAAGTGAGCATCACTCGCGTGGCAAGCGAGCATGAAGTGTTAAGCGTCGGCTGCGCCCTGACGAAAGCGTCACGATTTTGTGATGGCGCAGATTGAAACAATTTTCAGCATCCAAGTTGATTTCCCCCAACGGCTCATTTCGCATCAGTAAATGCAAGCCACCAGTTTTCTGGAAATGCAAGCCACCACTGTTCTGGAAATGCAAGCCAGCAATATTCGCTGCACGGGAATAGTTGCGTCTGCGTTACGAAGGGGTGACTTCGACCATGCCCCACCACGGAGCCGACTTCACAAAAGCAGAGTCTCGCTCCGGCGCAGCGCAGGATGATACCTATCTTAATTGCGAGACGGCTCTGAATTACGAAACGGCGCTAATCGAGTGCGCCGCCGGATCGCGGTCTGCCGTCGGCGAGATCTACGCCCGGGAGAAAGACCAGTTACGCGCGGTGGCGCACCGGATCGTCCACGACAAGTCGCGGTCGGAGGACGTCATCCACGATGCATTCGCGCAGATTCTCAGATGCGCCAAAAGCTTCGATCCTGCACGTGGATCCGCGCGGGGCTGGATCTACGCGATCGTCCGCCACACAGCACTCAGGATGCAGCAGAACGCCAAGCGGGAACTCGCGCTCGAGGATCACACTCTGAACGCCGTCTGCGAGCGGGAACAGACGGTCTCGAACCCCGCGTCGCGCATCCCAGACAGCATGACCCTACGGACCATGCTCGATCAACTCGAGCCAAAGCGCCGCGCGAGCCTGCTTCTGGCGATCATCGACGGACGTACGCATGAGGAGATCGCCGAATACCTCCGGGTTCCGGTGGGAACGGTCAAGGCGTGGATCCGGAGAGAACTCGTGGCCATGCGGCGGCAACTCGAATGAAGCGTGAATTTGTTTTGCGCGCTGCATCCATCGTGGCGCGTCGGCGACATTAGGGTGAGGGCGCGGTGATCCGGAGCAGGCATGGGTCCGTCGCAGACCGGAAGCTAGGAGCGAAACGATGTCTATCCTGAGCTGGGTCACGAGCATTTTCGGGCTGGTCAAGATTCCGGGAATCGGCGTCCCCCGCGAGGAAGGCAACCCAACCACGCGCGACGGCCGCGGCAACGGCGAGCACTCCAAGTGGAATGACGATCACAAGGTTCGCGAGGACTACTCCAAACACGATGGTGGTTGGAGGGACGCCAAGAACCACGACTGCCAGCCGCAGAAGGACTATTGCGACCCCAAGCCGTCCGACGACGGCAGCAAGGGCGACCCCTATCGTGACCCGGGTGAAGCGCTGGCCAGGTTCGACTTCTCACATGGTGATTTCGGCTCGCGTGGTCCGGATCATTCGGGCGACATGCAGGCCGCGCTCGCCTCGATGTCGTCCGACGACGCCCTCGAATACGCCATCGCCCAGATGGGTGCTGCGGATCACTTCGACGGAGGGCATTTCCACGTGCCGGCGGACATGTCGCACGACACGGACGCCTGATGCGCCGAAAGACCCGCCGGTACGGAATGCGCGAGAGGAGTTTCTGTTTCGAACGAGAAAAGGCGGCAGTCATGAACGAAGTAGAAGAACGCGAACTGTTCGAACAAGAGCGGAAAATCTTCGAAGCCGGGGTGCAGCGTGCTGACAAGCGATCCGGCTCTTTCAATTTCTTGACCTGGTCGTTCTTCATTGCCCCGCTGATTGCCTGCGAAGAGTTTTTTGTCGGCATTTTCAAATCCGCTGCGGCCGAACAGGAGGTCGCCAAAATGCCTCAGGCAGGCGCCGCGCCGCAGGCGGCTAATGACCATCCGCCGGTGATTTATTCCTCGAAAACAGGCGCAGAGGATGAGACGGTCAAAAGGCCCATCGGCTCGTCGGGGGCGCCTGCGGCCCAGTTCGATACGACGGCGCTTTTGTCGCAGCCGCATGACGATGCGCTCAAGCCGAGCACCGCCCGCAACGAGGCAGTCGCCGCCGAGGGGGCGGGGGCGGCGATGATGCCGAGTCCCGCCATCATAACGCTCACAGCCCAATCGAAGATAGTTCCGTCAACCCGCTATCAGCGGATTTCCACCTCGGAAGCACTCAAATGCATGGGGGGTCAACGCTCGAATTCGTTCAGTCCAACGTGCTATTCTTTCAGCCCGTCGATGATCGGCTTCGTTCCCCTGCTTGGAGCTGTCGGCAGTCTCAGCAATAACGTGGTGGGAGGGATCGCGCCGGTCGAGGCGCAGCCGGTGCTCACAACGGTGAGCGACACCGTAAGCACGCTGATTCACGACGTGGGTGACACAGTTGCGCCGGTCGAGGCGGCAGTGCAGCCGGTGCTCGCGACGATGGCCGACAATGTGGGTACGATGAGCCCTGACGTGGGCGGGACGATCGCGCCGGTGGAGGCGGCGACGCAGCCGGTGCTCGCAACGGTGACCGACACTGTAAGCACGCTGACCCATGACGTGGTCGGCCCGATCGCGCCGGTCGAGATGGCGGCGCAGCCGGTGCTCGCGACCGTGACCGACACTGTGGGTGCGCTGACCAACGACGTGGGCGAGACGATCGCGCCGGTCGAGGCGCAGCCAATGCTCACGACCGCGACCAATACCACAAGCACGCTGACCCATGACGTGGCCGGCACAATCGCGCCGGTCGAGGCGGCGCAGCCGGTGCTGGCGACGGTGACCGACACGGCGGCTACGCTGAGCGATGACCTCGGCGCCACGATTGCGCCGGTCACGGCGGCGGCGCAACCGGTTCTCGCGACGGTGACTGACACTGCGGCTGCATTGAGCGATGACGTCGCCGGCACGATCGCGCCGATCGCGGCGGCGGTGCAGGCGGTGCTGGCGACCGTGACCGACACGGCGGCTACGCTGAGCGATGACCTCGGCGGCGCGATCGCGCCGGTCACGGCGGCGGCGCAACCGGTGCTGGCGACGGTGACCGACACGGCGGCTGCGCTGAGCGATGACCTCGGCGGCCCGATCGCGCCGGTCGCGGCGGCGGTGCAGCCGGTGCTGGCGGCGGTGACCGACAGCGCGGCTGCGCTGACCGATGACGTCGGCGCCACGATTGCGCCGGTCGCGGCGGCGGCGCAGCCGGTGCTGGCGGCGGTGACCGACAGCGCGGCTACGCTGAGCGATGACC
>NZ_JAGWDK010000057.1:13743-22027 GCF_018398875.1 Bradyrhizobium sp. sGM-13
GCGGCGCAGCCGGTGCTGGCGGCGGTGACCGACAGCGCGGCTACGCTGAGCGATGACCTCGGCGCCACGATTGCGCCGGTCGCGGCGGCGGCGCAGCCGGTGCTGGCGGCGGTGACCGACAGCGCGGCTACGCTGACCGATGACGTCGGTGCCACGATCGCGGCGGTGACCGGTGACGTGGCACAACCGATAAGTGCAGTCAGCGACACTCTTACGGATGCGGCGCCAGTCGTTGAGACGACCGAGCCGGTGCTCACGACAGCAGCTGCCACCCTGAGCGATCCGACCAGCCACGTGTCAGATCCGGCCGACGCCGGGACCGTGGCCAGCGACACTCTTGCGGATGCGGCGCCGGTCGTTGAGACGACCGAGCCGGTGCTCACGACAGCAGCCGCCACCGTGAGCGATCCGACCAGCCACGAGTCAGATCCGGCCGACGCCGGGACCGTGGCCAGCGACACTCTTGCGAATGCGGCGCCGGTCGTTGAGACGACCGAGCCGGCGCCGACGACAACAGCGGCCACCGTGAGCGATCCGACCAGCGACGTGTCAGATCCGGCCGATACCGGGACCGTGGCCAGCGACGCTCTTGCGGATGCGACACCGGTCGTTGAGACGAGCGAGCCGGCGCCGACGACAACAGCGGCCGCCGTGAGCGATCCGACCAGCGACGTGTCAGATCCGGCCGACACCGAGACCGTGGCCAACGACGCTCCCGCGGATGCGGCGCCGGTCGATGAGGCCGCAGGCGACGTAATCGCCTTGAACGATGAGCCACCGCCACCAGAAAATGCTCTGCACACCGGAACCGAGTACACCGATTACGGCGTTAACCTTAGCAGCGACAGCGCAGTTCCCCCACAGGACACGGGGTCTTCGGCCGACGCCGCGTCGGCGTCTGACACTGCGCCGCCGCCTCCCGAGATCGTGGATACGAATCAGCCAACAGACCCTGAACTTGCCATCCTGTAGCGGGGGCGAACATGGCGGCCGTCGAGATATTGGACAATCCGCCGCGCAGTCATTCTGCAGATCACCTTCGCGTCGCACCCGGCGGCGAGGCCCGCGACCATGTTGGACCTGTCAACCCGCTGGCCACCTGGCGTTCGGTCGCGCGCACGAACCTGATTGCGGTCGCTGCATTTTCGGTCGTCGTGAATCTGCTGATGCTCACGCTGCCGATCTACCTGTTCCAGATTTCCGATCGCGTGCTGACGAGCCGCAGCCTGGAAACACTGCTGATGCTCTCGGCTCTCGCGCTGGCGTTCATCGGCATCCTTTCGATCATCGACATTCTGCGTCGGCAGGTGCTGGGGCGTTTTGCGACCAAGATGGAGGCGGTGCTCGGCGGTGCAGTGCTGGCGAGCAGCATCAACAACGCCAGGGCCGGCGAGGGCGGGACCATCCAGGCGATTCGTAGCCTTCACCAGGTGCGGGGATTCATCTCGAGCCCCGTCATGCTTATGCTGATGGACGCGCCGCTCTCGCCTCTCTACTTCGGAGTCATATTTCTCATTCACCGAGATCTCGGCCTAATCGCCGTCGTGTCGGGCTTGGTACTGGTGCTGATTGCAGTACTGAACCAGAAAGCGACCTCGGACCGTCTGAGCGAGGCAGGTCTGCATGCTGCTGAGGCCGATGCGGCGGCCGAGTCGCTGGCGCGAAATTCGCAGGTGATCAACGCGATGGGAATGCTGAGCGAGAGCATTCTTCATTGGGGTCGCCGGCAGGCGCCGGCCCTCACGGTGCAGAGCCAGGCCCTTGACCGGAATTTCTGGATCAGTGGTGCGTCGAAGTTCGTCCGGCTCGTGACCCAGATCACGATCCTCGGCGTGGGCGCCTATCTGGCCCTCAACGCCGAGATCACCGGCGGCATGATGATCGCGGCCGCAATCATCGTCGGCCGCGCCCTGCAGCCGCTCGAGGGCCTGATCGAGGGATGGCGCAGCTGCGTTCAGGCGCGATCGGCCTATGCGCGTGTCAAGCAGGCGGTCGAGTCATTCCAGCGCGAGACGCAGAAGCTGCGCCTGCCCAAGCCGCAAGGCCGCCTGACCGTGGATCGGGTCTTGTATTTGCCGCCCGGCTCGAAGGAGCCGGTGCTCAATAGCGTGTCGCTCGAGCTCGCGCCCGGAGAGTCTCTTGCCATTGTCGGACCGTCTGGATCGGGCAAGTCGACCCTCGCGCGCATTCTCGTGGGCTGTCTGGTGCCGACCGCCGGCAAGGTCAGGCTGGACGGAACAGAGCTACGCAACTGGGATCGCCGCCAGTTTGGCGAATATACCGGCTACCTGCCCCAGGAGGTCGAGCTATTTCCCGGGACGATCAAGCAGAACATCTGCCGCATGCGGGACGACTTGCCCGACGCGAGCATCTATGAGGCGGCGATATTCTCGGGCATCCACGACATGGTCTGTCAGCTGCCGCAAGGATACGAGACCGTGCTCGACCGCGGCGGCGGGCCGCTCTCCGGTGGACAGAAGCAGCGCATCGCGCTCGGCCGGGCATTCTTCGGTGACCCGTGCCTTGTCGTCCTCGACGAGCCCAACTCGAATCTCGACGCGGCGGGGGAACTGGCTCTGACCGAGACCCTGCAGCGCGCCAAGAAGCGGGGGGTCACCGCGGTGGTAGTGACCCTGCGCCCTGCGCTGCTAAACAGCGTGGACAAGGTGCTCATCCTGCGGGCCGGACGGGCCGAAGCATTCGGATCTCCGAGCGACGTGCTGCATCGCCTCGTTCGGTCGCCCGGCGCGGCCGCCGCAGGTAAGCCGGAGCAGCCGCAACGCATCGAATCCTCTGGCCCGTGAGGTGACCGCCCGGGAGGACAGCATGAAAGCAAAAAAGGACAGCACCGGTGAGTGGTACCGCGGCGTTCCGCTTAGCGCCAAATGGCCCATCTTCACCGGCCTCGCCATGCTGGTCGTTTGGCTCGGGTGTTTCGGTGTTTGGGCTGGAGTCGCTCCACTGAACAGTGCGGTCGTCACCTCGGGCACGTTCGTGGCTACCGGACAGAACAAGCTGGTTCAGCACCTCGAGGGCGGCATCATCCGCGAGATTGCGGTAAAGGACGGTGATGCCGTGGAGGCGAACCAGGTGCTCGTTCGCATGGACGACACCGCTGCCAACTCCAAGCTGAGGCGGTTGGTTTTAAAAAGGTATCGGCTGCTCGCCATGAAGGCGCGTCTCGAAGCTGAAATGAGCTCTTCAGAGACAATCGAAACTCCCGCAGCATTCAGCGTGAGCGCACGTGATCCGGAAATCAAAGCGGTTCTTGAGCGGCAACGTGCCGAACTGAGGGCACGCCGGACTAGTCTCGTGACGCAGGAAAGCGTACTCATGAAGCAAATCGCCGGGCTGGAGGAAGGCATCCGCGGATATCAGGCTCAAGTGCAGTCCACCCAACAGCGTATTGCCCTGTTTGCGGAAGAGCTGAAGGACAAGAATTCGCTTCTTCGCCAGCAGTTGGTCCGCAAGTCGGATGTGCTGGCGCTGCAACGCTCCGAGGCGAGTCTCGAGGGAGAGCTCGGAGAGTATCTTGGCCGCATCGCCGATTCGAAGGAGAGGATCGCTCAGGCGAACGAAAGAATAGCCCAGCTCCACTCGACGGCGCTCCGGGATGCGATCAAGGAGCTGCGCGAGACCGAAGCGGACCTGGATGACGTCGAGGAGCAGATTCGCGCCGCGCAGGATGTCGTCGACCGTATCGACGTTCGCTCCCCGGTCCGAGGCATCGTGGTGAAGAGGAACTTCCATACACCGGGCGGCGTCGTCTCTCCTGGCGCCGTGCTGCTTGAACTCCTGCCGATAGGCGAAGAGCGCGTCATCGAGGCACATGTGAGTCCCAAGGACATTTCGCACGTGAGCGTAGGTCAGGAGGCGCTGGTGCGGCTGTCGGCGCTCAACCAGCGCATCACCCCCATGGTCGGCGCGAGCGTCATCTACGTGTCAGCGGACGCATTGGCGGGTCAAGTGCAGATGAAGGCCGAAACACTCCCCGACAGTGAGACGCGTCGGGAATTCTATGTGGTTCGGGTGCGCCTAGACCAAGACGATATTCTCAAGCACATGCCTGAATTCATCCCGACACCCGGCATGCCGGCCGACATTTACATCAAGACCGGAGAGCGCACGTTTTTCGAGTACATCATGAAGCCGGCCTTCGATAGCTTCTCCCGCGCTTTCCGCGAAACATGAATGAAACGAGCAATCTGGTCGTCAATCCCGAGCACCGCGAGTCGCTGAATGGCGACGATTATCTGGATGAGCTCGCCTATTACCGAAGCTGTTGATGTTTTCAGTTACGGGCAAGCCGTTGCGGAGAAACGATTCAGGCGTGCCTGGCGCCGAACGTCGGCTTCATAAGGATGGCGACGGCGTGCGACTCGGCAACATGCCTGGGCTGCGTGGCGATGAAAGGCGGCCATCAAATGCCGTACGAAAATTTGCGCAACAGTGCATCCAGATTGTCGGCTTCCGACTAGAAGTAGCATGGCAGACCTTACAGTAACTTCCATCGAAGGAGAGCAACGTGGCGGTGCATATGCCAAATTGTTTGCTGACGGGAGTGCCTTACGGCGCTGATCAGACCGTCTACCTTGTGTTCGATAGTTTCGGCGCGTCACGCATCGATTGCCCTGGGATCGAGCGGGACGACCTCGAAACGATCATCTCCGATCTCCTAACCGGCCAATTCAACGCTCCGGTTCGCGTCATGGCCTTCAACACACTTGAGCACTGGATCGAGGATGTTTCCAACCAAGTGGTCGAAGAAATTATAGCCCGCTGCGATATCGATGGCGTATCGATACCCGAACACGTCAGGGACTTTGTTGCAAGCCACACCGGCTTTGCGACAAGCGGGTGCTGATGTGAGGCCGGACTTCAATGGGGACAGGAGGCGGTTGCGAGCAGCACAGCTGAATTGCCTGTGGCACCTTCCAGTTTTCGAAATCAGTCACGTTGACCGCAGCGCGCGACCCGAATCCTATGTTGCTCGCAGAGCTGTCTGGCGCGTTCGAGCTGCGCGCGGCCACGCGGTAGCGATTGCAGTAGGAGTCGTGGCAGAGGAATGAACCGCCGCGCAGCGACCGGTTGGGGCCGGCGCCCTATGGAAGGGATTTTCAGTAACCGTGACCTGATGATAGCGCGGCGAGAAAGTTGTCGTCGCACCATTCCCAGACGTTGCCTGCAACGTTGAACAGGCCATAGCCGTTTGCCGCGAAGGCATGAACCGGCGCGGAGCCGAGATAGCCGTCTTCCCTTGTGTTGAAGTCAGGGAAGTTTTCCCTGCCAGATATTGCAACGGTGCTCGCCCGCGGGCGTCAGCTCGTCGCTCCACGGGTAGGCAGCGTGTTCCAGCGCGCCGCGTGCGGCCATTTCTCACTCGGCTTCCGTCGGCAGCCGCGTTCGCGACCACTGACAATAGGCCTTGGCATCATTCCAGGAGATGTGCACGACGGGATGATCTGATCGCGCGAGGATCGTTGAGTGCGGTCCCTCGGGTTGGGTCCAATAGGCATGCGGCACCGCCACCCACCACGGCGTTCCGGCCGCGCGATTTGTCGGTGGCCATTTCGCTCCTCCGACAACAGCCCTTATGTAAGGTTGTGTACAGACTGTCGCGACGAGAAGGAATAAACTAGTGGGCCCGGTGTTGTGTAGGCGTGAGAGGTTAACATGGAACAGTCTGTGCAAGTGCGGGAGCGTCGACTTCTGCAGATCTCGACCGATCTTCACAACTTAATGGCCGAAGTTCAGGCACTCAGCGAGGCGATACGATCCGCAGAGGCCGCACAGCGCTGTCGCGGCCAAGAGCCGGTCCATCCGGCGGTCGTGGCTCCGCCCGCCAGTAATGAGCTGCGCGTCTGACTTGCCGTATTAAGGACGGCGAGACTTGGTCGGCCGGCCATCGCTCGGTGGATTGAGTTCCTGCAAGCGACGCTCGAGCTCGACCTTCTTGGCCTTCAGCCTTTCGCTAAGGACATCGTGCATCAGTTCGCGAAGCGCAAGCAGCTCATCGATCGTCATCGATTCCCACTGAGACTTCCAGTCGCTCTTCATGGTGCGCTGCCACGATCATGAGCCTTATCGGATCAATAATGTACCGAATAATCCCAATTAAAAGGCGTGGCTCACGAATCCGGCCGAGAATTTTGAAATGTATTGCCGAGATTTTGAACTGGACCTAGCCCAAGGCGCAACGTGGCCGTGGGACTAGAGTTTGTCATCAAAGATATCGGAGCAACGTCCGGACGAAACCATTTTCCTGGGACGACGAAACCGTCCTGAAACAGGTAGCTCGGTATCCTCATTCCTTTAAAGAGGGGATGGCTACATGCAGTTTATTTTCGATCTCATTTGGAAAGGGTCACGCAGCAATTATCTCGCCGCAATGGGTCAGCCGGTGGCTGAGCAATGATCGAGGTCTCAACAGCTATTCTGGCGCTTGTTAGCGTCGCAATTGCAGCTCACGCCCTGGACGCCTATCGCTGCGGTTAACCGACGCCGTAGGGCTTGTTGGGAAAGTAGTCTCGATTGCCTAGAGCCTTCTCTGCGTACTGATCGATCGCAATGGTGATCGCCTGGACGTGCTGATAGCAGTGGCCCTCTCGTGTTGCCCGCTGCCGCCGGACCGCATACGCGATGCTTGTGATCCTGGTGCTGGCAATTGTCTGGCAGGCGCTGAGGTCGCTGTAGGACCGCCAACTAAGGCCAGCCTTACTTCTCCTGATCCGGCAGCAAATTTCCCAATGAGGTGGGGGGTTGCAGTCCGGCGATCTCAGCCACTCATTTATGTGAGCAGCCGTCTCAGCCTGGCGAGCCCGCCGTAGAAGTAGTTCCCGGGCCGTGCCGTGAGGGAGCTTATCTGCTGCCTCTTTAAAACGTCGGGCCTCTTCCGCCAGTCGCTCTCCAAACGTCTTTTCGTGTTTGATGCGTCCCCGTTTTCCCATGGCGCTGCCTCCCTATGAGGCCATTTAAAATTCCGCGCCCTTCATCCGTCTATCCGGTACCAGACTCTACATCGAGTTTCGGGAAAAACCGGAACGGGACCAGCCGAAATGCGTTTTAGGCACGCGCCGGCTCTGCCGCCTGGCGCATTGGAATGACGGCCCCAGCCATCAGCCCCCCTGCTGGGGCCGTTTCTTTTCTCAAACGAAAGCCAGGCTTTGGGCCGGGCGATTCGCAACATTCCGCGGAACGGCCCCAGCGGGGAAGGGCTGGGGCCGTCAGTGTGTGCCTCGGAGGCAACGATGCGGTTAAAGGCACACACGCCATAATTCGGGAACAAGCGGCAAACGAGCGACGCAACTGATCTTAACGGCTAGCAGGCCGAGTATTCCGATTTATAGCGGAAGCGTGGCTATTGGGTACCGCATTCGCAAACATGAGGGATACTTTGAGCCAGTGATCGGCCCGCAACACTGCCAATGGCCATATGCGCCCTGCCCGTCTCGCCTCGATCGAGACTTTCCATTCATAACAGTGCCCAATAGATCGTGCGGGTCCGTTGCTAGCAACTTTGCGGAACTCACGCGATGTCCGACTTCAGTCTGGAAAGTGCGCCAAAGCAGACGCAGGGGGGTAGGCGGTGGCATATTTCATGCGGCAGACTTGTCTTCCTTGTCCTCGCCGAGGGCGACCATCCTGATCGCATCGTTGGGCAACGGCCGCTGCAGCGTCCTGGCCTCATCCCATGGCGCGCGCATCCAAACGTCGCGCTCCTCATCGGTCATCAGGATGACCGGCATCGCTTTGGGATGGATCGGTTCGACGACGGCGTTCGGCGTCGTGGTCAGGAAGCCGTAGACATTATGCGGTCCGGTATCGGCCTTGACTTTGTGCCACGATCGCCTTTGAACTCGGTCCACATGCCTGCGAAGCAGGTTAGCGGCCGATCATCATTAAGAGCGAACCACACGACATCTCTTTTCTTAGTCTCCGGGTTCGGCTCCGGCGCATACTCAGCGAAGCTATTGAACGGCACCAAGCAACGGTTTTCCGGCTTCAGCCATCCGCGCCAATGCGGCGAGGAGGTGTTGCGGATATTGGTCACCGACGGGCCGCCATTGCGCGGTGGTGGCGGCATACCCCATCGCATCATGGCTATCTCACGCTCAGAGCCCACGTTACGGACGACCGGCGAAGACGCCCGGCATCGGCGGCAGGTTGCCGACCTAGCGGTTCATCACCCGGAAGAGCGCGCGGATGGCTTCTTGATTGGTGGTGATGCTGTAGATGGGGTGATTGCAGTTGCTGCTCGAAAGGCTCAGCCTGGAAGGGAAGCCGG
>NZ_JAGWDK010000058.1 GCF_018398875.1 Bradyrhizobium sp. sGM-13
ACGCGCCGGGTGGGGGCTCTCTCCGCTCGGGCAGTGTCGCCCGCGGAGACACCCCCACCCCAACCCTCCCCCGCAAGCGGGAGAGGGAGCGCACCCAGTTCGTGGTTGTCGGCGCTTGCCCTCGACCAGCCTCACACGAACAGAAAATCGGTGGCGTGGAGCTGGTTCATTGTCTTGTTCTGTATCTCGATCGTGTTGTTGGCGTCGACCGTGATCACGACGCTGGTGCCAACCTCGGCCATGTGCGATTGGAGCGCGCTGAAGTCGGCAAACACGGTTTTGCTGAACTGAATGATATCCTGCACGCCATCGGTGTTCTGGAAGTCGGCGACGGTGTCCTTGCCGAGGCCAGGGGCGAACACGAAGGTATCGTTGCCGGTGCCGCCGGCCAGATAATCGTTTCCGCCAGCGCCGATCAGCCGGTCGTTGCCGCTGCCGCCATACAGGAACTCGCTGCCCGTGCCGCCCTGCAAGCTGTCATTGCCGTCGTCTCCAAACATTTGGGTTGCCGCCGGGCCGCCTTTGAGCTGGTCGTCGCCAGCGTTGCCGTGCATCGTATCCAGTCCGCCGCCGCCGGAGAGATAATCATTGTCGTCACCGCCATTCAGGACATTGGCTACCCAGCCGCCATAGAGCTGGTCTTTGCCGCTGCCGCCGTCGAGCAGGGCGCCGGTATCGCCGGTGCTGGCCTTGATGATGTCGTTGCCGTCGTCGCCATAGAGCTGATCGGTCGCCGTAGTGATGCCGGCGCCGCTGTTGATCGCGTCGTCATCCGCCCCGCCGTGGATCGCGTCCGCGCCGGGGCCACCATTGATGGTGTCATTGCCCGCGCCGCCCTGGATCGTGTCCGTCCCGGCGCCGCCGTTGATCACGTCCTTACCTATTCCTCCGTCAAGGCTGTCATTGTCCGTCGATGACCCGAAGAACAGGTCCTGGCGAGCAGTCATGTCATAGTGGATGGACTTGTTCTGGTAGAGGTTCCACGTCCCCGGCGAACTGGGATTGACCCCTTCCGACACGGCAAGATGCTCGCCGTTGACGGTGATGTCCTTGATATAAAGGTTGCGGTCGCCATTGGCGTTGGCGATATCGTTGATGAAGGCGAGATCGAGGCTGGAGACGGTAGCTGGGTTGGCGAATGTGAATGTAAAGGTCTGGAAACCCGATGGATCGGTCGCGCCGCGGAATTCGACCGTGCTGCCGATTTGCTGCCCATTGATGAGGAACTGCATTTTGGCGCCGACGCCGTCGACGACGGAACTGTAGCCCGTAACCGTGACGGTAGTCTCCGCGAGTTTCGGAATTATTTCGGGGCCGCCGGTAATGGTGTCGTCGCCCCCGTCTGACTTGATCGTATCGTTGCCGACCCCGCCCGACAGCACGTCATTGCCGCCGCCGATATCAATCAAATCGGCGGAGGGAGAGCCCGTTAGGGTTTGGCCGGGCGGCTGGTGCTGACCTCCGTACCATTCGGTAATCAACCCTTGTGCAGGCTTGCCTGAGGGTGAATAGCCGATCGGAGAATACTTGTTGTTCGTATCCCAGTTCCAGATCGACGCGCCCCTGAACCAGCTTCCGCCTTCCGATCCCCACACCTGAAAGAAGGCGTTGAAGGCATCGTATTGCTCCTGGACATCCTGCGTCGTGCTCTCGGCCCAGCCGCCCGGGCTGATATTGGTTCCGTCGACACTGCGGTAGCCGGTTTCGGTGAAGAACACCTGCTTATCGTACTGCAAGGCAAGGGAATGGAAGAAATCGACCGGCGACATGTGGTTCATCATCTTCGCCCAGTAGTCGTCGGTGGACATGGTGTTCCACGCATTGACCATCTCCTCGACGGTCGGGTCCGTTTTCGTCGTCAGCGGCGGATAAGCATTGATTCCGATGACATCGACCTTGTCCCAAAAGCTGACATTGATGGCTTCGTCGGTTGCGGCCGCATAGGTGATCTCGCCGTGGAACACGGCGCGTATGGAATCGATGAGGTCGACCCAGTAGCTTCGATATTGGGGTCCGGATAGTTTGCCCAGCTCATTGCCGATCACAAACATGCTGACGCCTGCTTGTTCGGCGAGCTCCGCCATGTGAACCATGTGGTTCTTGTAGGAGGCAAAGAATGCGGCGGGATCGCTCGGATTGAGCACGTATGCAAGCGAGCCATCGAGGGCCGAGACCATGGGCTTCAGCGTGACCGAAAGGCCGATCGCCCCGGCATTTGCAATGGCCTGCAGGATATTGGCGTCGCTCTCGGTCTTGTTGGGCTCGGCGAAAACATCATTCGACGTCCTCGTTTGCATAAAGAGCCGCGGAGCCAGCTCGATCGAGTTTGCATTCGTGCCCGCGATCGACTGCATGGCGGCCAGCGCGGAACTGGCGACGAATGCGCCATTGTAGTTGGAAAGGAATCCAAATCCTTGAACAGGAAACACGCCCGCCATCTACAGCTCTCCTTTTTGCAGTTTTCTGTTGCTGGTTGGTGGCGCCGCCATTTGCGCATATGCACCACGTGTTCCGCATGTTCGACGCAGCGCAATTTGTGAGCACTTCACTCGCGCAAAGCGAAACAGCAGACCACACTTACGTACTCAACGTGGGCGTGTCGTGACGGGATTGAGTCGATGTTGCGATTGTCGAAAAAGCAATGCGCAACGTTACGGAGATGTTTCCATTTCAGTCCAACTCGAAACGGCCTGCTCAGCGAACTCGAGTCATTCAACCGATAGCGCCATGGCAGGGGAGGCGGCCGACGTCTGCCACGAGAACCGAGGCCTCGCCTGAACCGCGCGACCATGGGGTGACCAATTTGTAGGCAGACAAGGGGTGCGCGTCAGGATTGTCACAGATGTTTTTCTACACAATGGCTGCGTCCTTTTGCATAATGGCCTTGCAAATGTGTAGTAGCTCGGTGGGGGCGACAGTTTGGAGCAACGGCTGTTCCGTACCCGAAGCAGGGCCGGGTCAAGTCCGAGCGGCCTGTCCCGATCTGCGGCCGGCCACGCAAGTCCCGATGCTGCCGTTGAGATGGCGCGCATCTTGGACGAGCCGCCTGTAATGGTGCCTGAGGTTTTGCATGGTGATACGCGGCTGACGCGAAAGTGGGCGCATGGTGGGCTGCAAGAGGATTACATGCGCGGCGTGGCTGGATACGTTGCGGTCGGCTGCTACGAAGGACAGCACGAGATATCCTGGCGGATCGAGAACAAGCGCCTGACTTCCCGGACCAACCCGAAAGCCTTCACCCTCATTCCGAAAGGCGTTGATGGCCACTGGAACATTGCTGGCCCCGTGGTCGTTTCGCATGTCTATCTCACGCAGGAGCGCCTCCAGGCATGCGCCGACGAGATTGCGGGCGGAAGACGTATCGAGATTCTTCCGCGTGTGGCTTTCGCCGATCCCGCGGCCGCAGGGTTGCTTGAAATTCTCAGCCACGAGGCGGAGCGGGACAGTGCATCGTCCCGTCTGTTCGTGGAGCAGGCGATCGACCTCCTTTGCGCGCGGCTGATCCGCGAGCATTCATCATTTGGCAGCTTGTCTGCTCAGGTCAGAAAGGGCGGGCTCGCTGACTGGCAGGTGCGGCGTGTCACGACGTTTATGCGAGAGAACCTCGAACAGCCTATCGGACTCAATGAACTCGCCACGCTTGTCGGCTTGAGCCGCTTCCACTTCTGCACCGCTTTTCGACAATCGACCGGCCAGACCCCCCATGCATGGTTGACAGCGCAACGCATGCGCCGCGCCCGCGAGCTCCTCGTCCATTCAGGCCTGAGTGTCACAGAGGTCGCGCTTACAGTCGGTTACGAGACGCCGTCAGCCTTCGCCGCGGCTTTCCGAGCGATCGTCGGAGTGACGCCATCGGCGTTCCGACGCGCTCGGTAGGATGTGCCCGGCGGCAATTCATCGCAACACCGCGATAGTCGCCGCAATATCCGAACGGTACACCCTATCAGGTTCATGCTTAGTTCGCGCTGTCATCTGAGGCGATGGCTTGGCTGCGCGTTGTTCGGCTCGGTCAATCTCTTGCCCTTCAGTCAGCGAACGATCATCAGCAAGCGAGCAGAGACCATGAAGAACGACGAGCGGTTAACCGACGGTGCTGTTGAGACCGAAGAACAGCGTGGCGGATTATCGCGCCGTTCGATCCTGCTTACGGTCGGGGGAGTGGCCACTCTCGCGGCCGTCTCGGAAGTTGCCGCGCAACCCATCTCTGAACGGCCCCCCAGCGCATCCACGGGACGAGTCCGCCTGGTAGTTAACGGCAGGCAGCATGAGCTTGACTTGGATCCCCGCCGCTCACTGCTCGATGTATTGCGCGAGACGCTCGATCTCACCGGCACGAAGAAGGGGTGCAATCAGGGCGCCTGCGGTGCCTGCACCGTCCTTCTCAACGGCAGGCGGATCGTCTCCTGCCTGACGCTGGCTGCGATGCATGATGGGGCTGAGATCAAGACGATCGAGGGTCTCGAAACGAATGGCGAGCTTCATCCGCTCCAGGCTGCGTTCGTCGAGCACGACGGTTTGCAGTGCGGCTTCTGCACCCCCGGACAGATCATGTCGGGAATAGGCTGCATCGCAGAAGGCCATGCAGGTTCGCCGGATGAAATCAGGTTTTGGATGAGCGGCAATATCTGCCGCTGCGGCGCCTATCCGGGAATCGTCGCCGCGGTCGCCGACGCTGCCAAGGGGGCCTGACCATGCTTCCATTCACGCTCGAGAAGGTGACCTCTGTCCAGGCCGCCATCGCCGCTGCATCGTCCGGCCGGCGTTTCATCGCCGGCGGCACGACGTTGATCGACCTCATGCGCGAGGAGGTGGACCAGCCGGCGCATCTTGTCGATATCAACGCGCTCCCGCTTTCCGAAATCCGCATCGAGGGTTCCGATCTCGTGATCGGCGCGCTCGCGCGCATGACCGATATTGCCGCCCACGCGGGCGTGCAACGCCTGCACCCGCTCGTCGCCGAAAGCCTGGTCGAGGGCGCCTCGCCGCAATTGCGCAACATGGCTTCCATCGGCGGCAACCTGCTCCAGCGCGTGCGATGCCCCTATTTCCGGATGCACGACGCGCCCTGCAACAAGCGCAGCCCGAACTCCGGCTGCGCCGCCATCGATGGCCTCAATGCCGGCCACGCCATTCTCGGCACGAGCAATCATTGCGCGGCAACGCATCCTTCCGACGTTGCCGTCGCGCTGGTCGCGCTCGATGCCACGATGCAGGTGAGGGGGCCGCGCGGCGAACGCACCTTTCCGGTCGAGGAACTGTTTCGCTTGCCGGGCGATACGCCGCATCTCGAACACACCCTGCTGCCTGGCGAACTCATCCTCGCAGTGCGGATCCCCGGTGGCCCGGACAGCCGGCGGGCGCGCTATCTCAAGGTGCGTGACCGCGCCTCTTACGAGTTCGCGCTCGTATCCGCCGCCGCCGCACTCGATGTCGAGGATGGCGTGATCCGTCAGGCGCGGCTCGCCGTCGGCGGTGTAGGTACTCGGCCATGGCGCCTGCGCACGGTGGAGAAAGCGCTGATCGGCAAGCCACTGGATCGCAAAATCTTCGAAACCGCCGCCCGGCTGGCACTCGAAGGAGCCCGTCCCTTGTCGGGCAATCACTACAAGCTCGAACTGCTGCCCCGGACGATCGTTCGCGCTCTTGAAATGGCGGGAGAAGCCGCATGACGACGAACGTGATCGGAACCCCGCTGCCGCGCGTGGATGGTCGCGCCAAGGTCACGGGCGCGGCGCGCTATGCGGCCGATTTCAACCAGGGCGGTCAGGCCTATGCGGTGATCGTCGGTGCCACGGTGGGGCTCGGCCGCGTGACCGGCATCGAGACCGCGCCGGTTGAGAAGATGCCGGGCGTCGTTGCCGTCATCACGCATCGCAATGGGCCGCGCCTGCCATACGCGCCGCACAAGAGCTATATCGATCCGGCAACAGGCGAGCGGCTGCATGTGCTGCAGGACGACCAGGTGCACTTCTACGGGCAACCGGTAGCGATCGTCGTTGCCGATACGCTCGACCAGGCGGAGCGCGCGGCTGCGGCGCTGCACATCTCCTACACGGCCGAGCGGCCGCTCGTTGATCTCGCCGACCCAAAAGCCCGGCCTGTCGTTCCGGCAGCCGGGAAGCAGCCGGATGCGAGGCTGCCGGCCGACACCGCGCGCGGCAATGCCGACAGCGCTCTCGCGGACGCGCCGGTAAAGGTCGACGAGATCTATGAAATCGCGCGCGAGAACCACAATCCAATGGAGCCGCACGCCACCGTCGCGGCGTGGAATGGCAATCGGCTGACGCTGTGGAGCAAGAGCCAGTTCGTCGTCAACGAACAAGCCGAGATCGCAGCCGTGTTCGGCCTGCCGCCCGAGAACATACAGGTGATCTGTCCGTTTATCGGCGGAGCCTTCGGCACGTCGCTCAGGACATGGCCGCATGTGACGCTTGCGGCCGTGGCGGCGCGACAAGTGGGGCGTCCCGTCAAGCTCGTACTCACGCGCAAGCAGATGTTCTTCATGACGGGCCATCGGCCCCGCACCTTGCAGCGGATGGCTCTCGGGGCGACGGCGGACGGCAAGCTCACCAGCATTGTGCACGAAGGCACGGGCGAGACGAGCCGTTACGAAGAATTCATGGAGGCCCTGACTTCGGTCACGAGCTTCCTGTATTCCACGCCGAACGTGCAAACGCGTTACCGGCTGCTGCCACTCGATATCGGCACTCCAAACCATATGCGCGGCCCCGGCGAGGCAAGCGGTGTCTTTGCGCTCGAATGTGCCGTGGATGAACTGTCGTACAAGCTCGGAATCGATCCGATCGAGCTGCGGCGTCGCAACGAGCCGGCGATTGATGAGGGCGAGAACAAGCCGTTCTCCAGCCGGTCGCTGATGAAATGCCATGACCTCGCCGCCGAACGTTTCGGCTGGTCGCGGCGGTTACCCGAACCGCGTTCGATGCGCGATGGCCGGCTGCTGGTCGGCATGGGTATGGCATCGGCGAGCTATCCGGCCTTCCATGCGCCGGCGGATGCGCGGGCGCGGCTACTTGCGGACGGCACCGCCGAAATTGAAGTCGCAGCAAGCGACATGGGTCCCGGCACCTACACGTCCATGACGCAGGTGGCCGCCGAGACGCTGGGACTGCCTGTTGAACGGGTGCGTTTGAGCCTTGGCCGATCTGACTATCCGCCGGCTCCATCCCATGGCGGCTCATGGACGATGGCCTCGGTCGGCTCTGCGATCCGCGCCGCCTGCATGGCCGTGCAGGAGGAAGCCGCAAAGCGCCCTCAGGGCGGCCGACCCATCGAGGCTACGGCTTCGGCTCAGCGCGATCCCGATGTCGCGGCCCGATTTTCGATGCACTCCTTTGGAGCCGTATTTGCGGAGGTGGCCGTCGATCCCGATGTCGGCACTATCCGGCTGCGCCGCGCGGTGGGCGCCTATGGCATCGGCCGCGTCGTCAATCCGCGACTTGCGAGGAGCCAATGCATTGGCGGCATGATCGGCGGGATGGGCATGGCGCTGATGGAACGCACTGTCCTCGATCCGCGCGACGGCCGCCCGGTCAACGCCCATATGGCCGATTACCTGCTGCCCGTGAATCTCGACATTCCCCAGCTTGAAGCGCACTTCGTCGAGGAGATCGATCCACACGTCAACGCCCTCGGCGTCAAAGGCCTCGGCGAGATCGCGCTCGTCGGCATGGCCCCCGCCATCGCCAACGCCGTCTTTCACGCCACAGGCAAGCGCGTGCGGAGCTTACCGATCCGGATTGAAGATGTGCTGACCGTGTAGCTCCGTCCTGAGTGGCCGGGTCCGCTTGGTGCAACTACGGTGACAGCAGACAATCTTGCGCTGAAGGTCCGGCAGATCATCCGAGGGGCAAATCACTTCTGATTTTCAGAAATCACGTCAAGCCCTGGAATCAAAAATATTCCGCTTCGCGCCATGCCCAAATCACCGGTAAAACTTGCGCCATCCCGTCCCGAAGAAGAGGGGCGTTGGCCATCGTCACGAACGTTGGGGCGGGTTGCGGTGGACGCGGCAGCGTCGGGCGCGTGGATGCGGTCGCAGGGCGGCTTTGCCGTGCCGAACACAGCGCGCAGGACGTACGGCGCTTAAACGTCTCCGTCAGAATTTTGGCCAGCAAGCACTTGGCTGGTCGAAGTCTCTGGCAGAGGAAGCTGCGTACAGCAAAACCGTGTGGTCCTGGCACCCGTGGCTGGTGTCAAGCCGGCGGAGGTTCTTCGAAACCCGACCGGGTTCGATGAACCGCTAATCTGTCGGTGATGGAGGCAAGAGGAATTCGTCTCCAGGGAGAGCGCGGCATAAGCCGTAAACCCATCGCGCAGGGAATGCCGGGCTGCTCCGGCTGTACCTGTATGCTCGTGTGCGCATTTCTTAAGTGCATTTGCACACGAGACCGCGGGTGCTAGCCGGCACCCGGCATTCCCTGCGCCCTCTCATTCAGACAGGGCGGGAAGTTTCAGAAAACCTCGGGCAATTCATGTCGCGAGATCGCGAAGTCATACCCAATTGTCATCGTCCGCGAAGGCGGACGATCCAGTATTCCAGAGACGGCAGTGATTGAATCGATAAGCCGCGGTGTACTGGATCACCCGCCTGCGCGGGTGACGACAGCTGTGGTGCTGACGCAGCCCACCCATCAAAACGGCTTGCTCAAAAACCTCGAACCCTTCAACCCGTAGCGCCATGGCAGATCGACCGCTTTGGTGATGCCGATCCGCACGCCTGCGGCAATGTCGAGGCTGCCCACCCGCGCATGCAACGCAAATGGCGGCACGTCGAGCGGCAGTTCATTGTGCTTGATCGTGATCCCGAGCGCCTCGCAGAGCTTGCCAGGCCCCGAACACAACGCGCGCTCCTCCTGCAGGCCGCGGCGGCGGCGCATGGCGGGGAGGCCATGGGTCGGCTCCAGCGCACGGATCAGCACGGCGCTGGCCGAACCTTCCTCTTCGCAGACGAAGTTCACACACCAGTGGATGCCATAGGAGCGGTAGACATAGGCAAAACCCGGCGGGCCGAACATCACCCGGTTGCGCGGCGTTGGCCCGCGGAACGAATGCGCGGCCGGGTCCAGATGGTGATAGGCCTCGACCTCGACGATGGTGCCGCCGATGCCGTCGACCAGGAGCGTTGCCCCGATCAGGTCGGGCGCGACCTCGTGCACGCTGCGGTCGAAAAACGAGCGTTTCAGCGGCTTGCCGAGCCGGAGGGCGGCGGCGCCGGCAGGTTTGGGGTTTTGAACCATTTTCAGGTGAGAATCGTTCGCGGAACAGGTGAAATTCGTCATTATCTTGCACGATCTGCTAGGTTTCGCGAGCTAGATGCGGCCTTCCGCAATCGGGTTGCTGTCTTCCGCAACAGAGTTGCAGCCGTCAGCGACACGGATTAGCTAGGTATTCTCGTAACATCCGGACTTAACATGGTCGTTCTCGTCGATACCGTCTCCGTAAACCAAGTTCGCCCGCGTCACCCCGAAAAGGTGAACCGGCCGGATGCGCTGTCGCCGCCGAAGCCGGACTGGATCCGGGTGCGCGCGCCGAATACCCGCGGCTATGCCGACACACGAAAGATCGTCAAGGAGAACGGCCTCGTCACGGTGTGCGAGGAGGCCGGCTGCCCGAATATCGGCGAGTGCTGGGACAAGAAGCACGCCACCTTCATGATCATGGGGGACACCTGCACGCGGGCCTGCGCGTTTTGCAACGTCAAGACCGGCATGCCCGGCGCGCTCGAGGCCAATGAGCCGGAACATGTCGCGGAGGCGACCTTCAAGCTCGGGCTGACCCACGTCGTGGTGACCTCGGTCGATCGCGACGACCTCGCCGATGGCGGCGCCGAGCACTTTGCGCAGACGATTCGCGCCATTCGCGCACGCTGTCCGACCACGACCATCGAAATCCTGACCCCCGACTTCCTGCGCAAGGAAGGCGCGCTGGAGGTGGTCGCGGCAGCCAAGCCCGACGTATTCAACCACAATCTGGAAACCGTGCCGGCGCGTTATCTCACGGTACGCCCGGGCGCGCGCTACTTCCATTCGATCCGGCTGTTGCAGCGGGTCAAGGAAATCGATCCCACGATCTTCACCAAATCAGGCATCATGGTTGGCCTCGGAGAGGAGCGCCACGAGGTGCTGCAGGTGATGGACGATCTGCGCTCCGCGGAAGTCGATTTCCTGACCATCGGGCAGTATCTGCAGCCGACCCGCAAGCATCACGCCGTGATGCGCTACGTGACCCCGGACGAATTCGCGGGCTACGAGAAGGTCGCCTATACCAAGGGTTTTCTGATGGTGTCGGCCAGTCCGCTGACCCGCTCGTCGCATCATGCGGGTGAGGATTTTGCCAAGCTCCAAGCGGCCCGCGTCGCACGGGCCCGCTAGGCTTGGATTGAACCAATGCAACGCGTTCTTGTTATGGGGTCGTCGGGGTCCGGCAAATCGACATTTGCCAGACGGCTCTCGGATATAACAGGCATTCCCTTTATTTCGCTGGATGCGTTGTACTGGAGGCCCGGCTGGGCCACTTCCGACAATGCCGAGTTCGGACAGCGCGTGGCCGAGGTTGCGCGTCAGCCGCAATGGGTTATCGATGGCAATTACACCAGGTACGGCGCCGGCGAATTGCGCCGCGAGGTCAGCGACACCGTCATCTGGTTCGACTTGCCGCGCAGGACCTGCATGTTCGGCATCATGAAGCGAATCGCTAGCAGCTACGGCCGTGTTCGCCCGGAAATGGCCGAGGGCTGTCCCGAGAGAATCGACTTCGAGTTCTTTCGATACGTCTGGACCTACCGCCGGCAACAGCGGCCGAAACTTTTGGAGTATTTTCAGGGACTGCGCGCCGATCAATCGTTCGTCTGCTTTACCGATCGGATGCAGGCGGACGACTACCTGAAGGAAATTACGGTGAAGCTAAGCCGGGCGAGTATTCACTGATGCCTCGCTTTTCCAGCAAGCGCCGGGTTCATCATACCGCGTCGCACATGTTCGATCTGGTCGCCGATGTCGAGCGCTATCCGGAGTTCGTGCCGCTGTGCCAATCGCTGAGGATCCGGCAGCGCACGCAGAAGGCTGACGGCACTGAAGTCGTCGTCGCCGACATGACGGTATCTTTCAAGCTGGTACGGGAGTCCTTCACCAGCCGGGTGACGCTGGACCGGCCGAACCTGAAAATCATGGTCGAGTATTTGAAGGGTCCTTTCAGCAATCTGGAAAACCGCTGGACGTTCGAACCGAAATCCGAAACCGACTGCGAGGTCGGGTTCTTCCTGTCCTATGAATTCAAGAGCCGGATGCTGGCGATGCTGATGGGGACGATGTTCGATACGGCCTTCCAGCGTTTTGCCGCCGCGTTCGAAAAGCGGGCGGACGTGATTTACGGCAAGCCCGCCAGCAGGACCCGAGGCTAGGCCGCAACTCGGCGCGATCGGCTCTCGGAAAGAATCCAGGAAACAACAACGGAACGGTTGAAATGACGACACTCGAACGCGTTGGCTTTATCGGCCTCGGTGGAATGGGGCGAGGCTTGGTCAAGAACCTCGTTGCCAAGGGCGTGGCGGTCACCGCCTATGACCTCAACCCGGCGGCTGTGGCCGTTGCCAAATCGTTCGGCGCGACCGCTGCCAGCGTACTTCAGGAAATTCGTGACAATTGCCGCATCGTGATGATTTGCGTTAACGAGGCCGAGGATGTCGAAGCGTTGTTGACTTGCAGCGATGGGCTGCTCGCCGGTCCGGCACCGGGATTCATCATCGTGGATCACACCACAGGCAGCCCGCAAATAGTCGCAAAACTCGACCGCATGGTGCGCGCGGCGGGCGGCCGGTACGCCGAAGCACCGATGACGCGGACTCCAAAACACGCTGACATCGGCAAGGTCAACGTTCTGTTCGGCGGCGAGCGCGACCTGCTCGACGACCTCAGGCCCTATTTTGAGCTCTATGCTGAAAACATCTTCCACATCGGTCCATTGGGGCACGCGATCCGCCTCAAGCTCATTCACAACTACATCGCCTTCGCCAACGTGGCCGCGTGGTGCGAAGGGTTTGCGCTCGCGGCCAAGGACGGGCTCGACCTCTCGCAACTCATCCGCATCATCTCGGCGGCCGGCGGCAAGAGCGGTATGCTCGATCTTTACGGCCAGGCCACGCTTGATGGCGACTTCACCCCGCTGATGTCGCTGGCGAACGCCCGCAAGGATGTCCGCTATTATGCGCGCTGGCTGGAGGAGGCGGGTCTGCCCGGGTTCATGGCTGAGGCCGTGCACCAGACCTACCGGCAGGCGGCACTGCTCGGGCACGACGGCGAGTCCTGCACCGCTGTCATCAAGGCTTACGAGGCCGTGACTGGCGTAGAGGCACGGGTAGGACCGAAGGAGCAACAATAGGGAAAATGCCCAGCCGCATATCTGATTTCGCAGGAAACCGGTTGCTGGTGCCGACGCCAGTCTTTAAGCCGGTCCCAAATCCGTAACGCCGAACGGAAGGACAAGGCGATGGAAGCAAATCTTCGAACTGGTGGCCATATTCTCATCGAGCAACTGGCCTTGCACGGCGCCGATACCGTGTTCGGGGTGCCCGGCGAAAGCTTCCTGGCTGCCCTCGACGGCATCTACCAGAGCCAACGCGTGCGGTTCATCAACGCGCGGCAGGAGGGCGGCGCCGCCATGATGGCGGAGGCCTATGGCAAGCTGACGGGACGGCCCGGCATCGTGTTCGCCACCCGCGGCCCCGGCGCCACCAATGCGTCCTCCGGCGTCCATGTCGCGTTCCAGGACTCGACGCCGCTGATCCTGCTGCTTGGCCAGGTCGGACGCGACATGATGGAGCGCGAGGCGTTCCAGGAAATCGATTATCGCCAGATGTTCGGACCGATGGCGAAATGGGTCGCCCAGATCGACGATGCGCGGCGGATTCCCGAGTTCATTTCGCGCGCCTTCTTCACCGCGACCTCGGGCCGTCCCGGCCCGGTCGTGCTGGCGCTGCCCGAGGACATGCTCACCGACACCGCCGAAGTGGCGGATGCGCCGCCCTACAATCCGATTGCGGTCGCGCCCGATGACGGCGCCTTGCGGCAATTCCATGCGCTGCTGTCGGAGGCGAAGCGGCCGTTCCTGATCGTCGGCGGCGGCGGATGGAGCGATCAGGCCCGCCGCGATCTCGAAACATTTGCCGCCACGCACGAGGTTCCAGTCGGCGTCTCGTTCCGATGCCAGGACTATTTCGACAATCTGCATCCGGCCTATGGCGGCCATGTCGGCATCGGTCTCGACGCAAAAATCGCCGAGCGGATCCGAACCAGCGATCTGGTGATCGCGCTTGGCGCGAGGCTGGGGGAGGCCACCACATCCGGCTACACGCTGTTCGACATTCCGAAACCGAAGCAGCCGCTGGTTCACATCTATCCCGACCCGGAAGAGATCGGCCGCGTCTACTCGCCGACGCTCGGCGTGGTCGCGAGCAGCGCAGCCTTTGCAGCCGCCATCAAGCGGCTGGAGCCGAAGCATCAATTGCGCGCCGACTATGTCAAGGCGGCGCATGCCGACTATCTCGCCTTTACGGAGCCGACCCGGTCGCCCGGCGACGTGCAGCTCTCGCAGGTCGTGCGCGGTTTGAGCGATCGCTTGCCCCTTGACACCATCATCTGCAACGGTGCCGGCAATTATGCCGTCTGGGTGCACCGTTTCTGGCGTTATCGGCAATTTCGTACCGAACTCGCGCCGACCTCGGGATCGATGGGCTATGGGTTGCCCGCGGCCGTTGCCGCCAAGCTGCTGCATCCGGAGCGAACCGTGATCGCGTTCGCCGGTGACGGCTGCTTCCAGATGACCGGATTGGAGTTCATGACCGCGGTCGAAAACCGGCTGCCGCTGATCGTGATCGTCTGCAACAACGGCATGTATGGAACGATCCGCATGCACCAGGAGCGGACATATCCCGGCCGTGTCTCCGGCACCGATCTGGCCAATCCCGACTTTGCCGCACTGGCGCGCGCCTGTGGCGGCTTCGGAGCATATGTCGAGCGTACTGAGGATTTCGCGCGTGCGTTCGACGAAGCCGTCGCAAGTGGCCTTCCGGCCATCATCGAGCTTTCGATCAGCCCAGAGGCGTTGACGCCGGTGAGCTCGATGAGCGAAACGCGCGCCAAGGCTTTGGCCGCGGCGGTTTGATACTGGTTTATGGCCGCGTCGGTCGGCGCCGTTTGACGGCGCTGCGCCGCGGCGTACGGGCCACCCGTGGGCGTAGCCGGCTCATCGTTTCGCGTCGCGGCTTGACGGGCGGCTGTGGTCCGCGCGCCAATTCCATTAGCATGCGCAGCGCTTCCACGACCGAGCGCTGGCGCACAGTGGTGCGGCCAATGGCGCCAAAGCGGAATTCGCGATGCAGGATCTTGCCGTCGCGCGACGCAACCGCGAAGTGCACGAGGCCGACCGGCTTGCCCGGCGTGGCCCCGCCGGGGCCAGCGATGCCGGTAATCGATACCGCAAGATCGACGCCGGCCTTTTCCAGCGCGCCGACCGCCATCGCGGTCGCAGTTTCCTTGCTGACCGCACCAAACGTCGAGAGTGTTGAGGCCTTGACGCCGAGCATCGCGCGCTTGGCTTCGTTGGAATAGGTGATGAAGCCACGGTCGATCACATCCGACGAGCCGGGGATGTCGGTGAGGGCGCCGGCGACCAGGCCACCCGTGCAGGACTCCGCCGTCGCGATCGTCAGCTTACGCATCCGGCACAAATCGAGCAGCGAGCGGGAGAGGGCGCGGGCGTCGCTGCCGCTCATATTACTCGCCCCAGGGGAGACGGATGGTGGCGCTCGCGGTTGCGGCGATGCCTTCCTCGCGGCCGGTAAAGCCGAGCCGTTCGCTGGTCGTCGCCTTCACCGCAACGCGCGAGATGTTGAGCCCGGTGATCTCGGCGATGCGGGCGCGCATGACATCGCGCAGCGGCCCGATCTTCGGGCGCTCGCAAATCATCGTGACTTCGAGATTGGCGATTCGGCCGCCCCGCGCGGCGACGCGATCGACGGCATATTTGAGGAATTTGTCCGACGCTGCACCCTTCCACTGCGGATCACTCGGCGGAAAGTGCGAGCCGATATCGCCGTCGGCCAGCGCACCGAGGATGGCGTCGACCAGGGCGTGCAGGCCGACGTCGCCATCGGAATGGGCGAGAAAGCCTCTGACGTGCGGCACCCGTACGCCGCAGAGCATCAGATGATCACCGTCGCCGAAGGCGTGCACGTCATAGCCGGTGCCGGTCCTGATGTCGCCGAGCTGGGCGGCGAGCCGGGCCTCTTCACGAATGAAATCCTCAGGCGTCGTCAGTTTCATGTTTGCAGGATCGCCTTCAAAGGTCGCCACCGTCAATCCCGCCCATTCCGCGAGCGCCGCATCGTCGGTGAAGTCGCTGCGGCCGTCGCGCGCGGCGCGGCGATGGGCATCGAGAATGACATCGAAGCGAAACGCCTGCGGCGTTTGCGCGATTCGCAGCCGTGCGCGTTCGGGTGTTGCCTCGACGTTGCCGGTATCGTCGACCTGCTTGATTGTGTCTGTGACCTGGATCGCAGGGACCGCGGCGCCGGTGCGGCCGGCGGCATCGATCGCGCGCGAAATCACGGCCGAGGTCACAAAGGGACGCGCGGCATCGTGGATCAGGACGATGTCGGGCTTGTCCGCAGCCAGCGCCTCGAGTCCAGCATGCACCGAGGCCTGACGTGTCGCGCCGCCATTCGCGGGCGGCTTGTAGCGCAGCCCTGCGACGGCTTCGTTGAAGAGGGCGGCATCATCGGGATTCACCACCGGTTGCACGGCGAAGATGTCTGGATGCCGGCTGAACGCTTGCATGGCGCGGAAGATCACCGTCTGCCCACCGAGCTCGCGATATTGCTTGGGTCCCCCGGCGCCGGCGCGAAGCCCGCGTCCGGCTGCGACGAGAATGGCTGCGGTACGCTCAGGTCTGGGCATCTGCACTCAAAATACAAACGAATCGGGGGTAGTGAGAGGGCGGGTGTGCTGGCGCACAGCCCTTACCACGCCGAATGGGGAAAAACAGAGCGATTCCCACAAGCTGTGGGAAAAGCAGTTTTTGTTGCAGTGCACTTGCGCAAATGATAGATCTGTCTAAAGTGTAGGCAAGAAGCTTGACTGCCCAAGATTTGTGCTCACAATATGCGCCGACGGTTGCAATGACGCCGCCGCCCTAACCAAGAGAACGCCGTGACCGGCCCGGAAAGTTCACGCTCTAAGCCGTTGAAAATAGGCGAGATTGCTGTCGCCAACCGGGTCCTTCTGGCGCCGATGTCCGGCGTCACCGATGCCCCCTTTCGACGCCTTGCCGCCACGCTCGGCGCCGGACTGGTCGTCTCCGAGATGACCGCCAGCGACGAACTCGTGCACGGCAGACCGATGTCGATTCTGCGCTGCGAGACAGCCGGTGTCGGACCGCATGTCGTTCAGCTCGCGGGCTGCGAGGCGCACTGGATGGCGGAGGGGGCGAGGGTTGCGGAGGCCGCCGGCGTCGACATCATCGACATCAACATGGGCTGTCCGGCGCGTCATGTCACCGGCGGCCAGTCCGGCTCGGCGCTGATGCGCGATCTCGATCATGCGCTCAATCTGATCGAAGCCACGATCGCGGCGGTCAAGGTGCCGGTGACGCTGAAGATGCGGCTCGGCTGGGACGATCGCTCGCTCAACGCACCCGAGCTGGCGCGCCGCGCGGAAGCCGCCGGGGTGCAGATGATCACCGTGCACGGGCGCACGCGCTGCCAGTTTTACAAGGGCATCGCCGATTGGACCTCCGTGCGCGCGGTCAGGCACGCGGTTTCCGTGCCGCTCGTCGTCAACGGCGACATCACCTCATTCGAGCAGGCAGTCCGCGCACTGGAAGTGTCGGGCGCGGACGCCGTGATGATCGGGCGCGGTGCGCAGGGCCAGCCCTGGCTGCCGGGTCAGATCGGCCGTCGGCTTGAGACCGGACAGGCTGAGACTGCGCCGTCGCTGGCCGAACAACTCGCGCATGTGCGCGCACTCTACGACGAAATCTGCAGCCATTACGGGGTGCGCATCGGGCTCAAGCATGCGCGCAAGCATCTCGGCTGGGCGCTGGAGATCGCGGCGCAGCGCAGCCGCGCGCCGGCGGAGACGCTGAAGGGCTGGCGGCAAAAAATTCTGACGTCGGAGGATCCGCACCGCGTCCACCGCTCGCTGCAGGACGCGTTCGACGATTTCTCATGGAGTGCTGCTGCATGAATTCAGCCGCAGAATATCGCCGCGCCGTGCCCTCCGAAAGCGAGGCCATTCTCAACGCGCTGCCCAACCCGGTACTGCTGGTGGCGCCGGACGGCCGCATCGTCGACGCCAACATCGCGGCCGAATCCTTCTTCGAGATTTCGACGCAGTTCCTGCGGCGGCAGTCGCTGAAAGAATTGGTGCCGTTCGGCAGTCCACTACTGGCGCTTATCGAGCAGGTGCGATCGAGCAGCTCGCCTGTGAACGAATACAAGGTCGATCTCGGCACGCCTCGCATCGGCGGCGATCGCCAGGTCGACCTGCACGTCGCGCCGCTCACCGAACGGCCCGGCCACATCGTCGTGATGCTGCAGGAGCGCACCATCGCCGACAAGATGGACCGTCAGTTGACGCACCGGAGCGCTGCGCGCTCGGTAATCGCGCTGGCCGCGATGCTGGCGCATGAGATCAAGAACCCTCTGTCCGGCATCCGCGGCGCGGCGCAATTGCTGGAGCAGGCGGCCTCGTCCGAAGACCGCATGCTGACGCGGCTGATCTGCGATGAGGCCGACCGCATCGTCACCCTGGTCGACCGCATGGAAGTGTTCGGCGACGACCGCCCGGTGGCGCGCGGGCCAGTCAACATCCATTCCGTGCTCGACCACGTCAAACGGCTGGCGCAATCCGGCTTCGCCCGCAACATCCGTTTCATCGAGGAATATGACCCGTCGTTGCCGCCGGTGTTGGCCAATCAGGACCAGCTCATTCAAGTCTTCCTCAATCTCGTGAAGAACGCCGCTGAAGCCGTCGCCGATCTCGGCAGCGATGCGGAAATCCAGCTCACCACCGCCTTTCGTCCCGGCGTCCGCCTGTCAGTGCCGGGCAAGAAATCGCGGGTATCGTTGCCGCTGGAGTTCTGCGTCAAGGACAATGGATCCGGCGTGCCGGAAGACCTGCTGCCGAACCTGTTCGATCCCTTCGTGACGACAAAGCAGACCGGGAGCGGGCTGGGTCTCGCCCTGGTTGCCAAAATCGTCGGCGACCATGGCGGCATCATCGAATGCGAATCCCAGCCGCGGAAGACAACGTTCCGGGTGCTGATGCCGATGTTCAATCCCGCCAAACAGTTCGACCAAAGCAACCGCGACGGCGTTCCGGGTACGCTGCCGCCTGCCTCACAGGACGCAAGATGAGGAATAGCAATGCCCGCAGGTAGCATACTCGTTGCCGATGACGACACCGCCATCCGCACGGTTTTGAACCAGGCGCTTTCGCGCGCCGGATATGAAGTACGCCTGACCGGGAACGCCGCGACGCTGTGGCGCTGGGTGAGCCAGGGCGAGGGCGATCTCGTCATCACCGATGTGGTGATGCCGGACGAGAACGCGTTCGATCTCCTGCCCCGCATCAAGAAGATGCGGCCGAACCTTCCCGTCATCGTGATGAGCGCCCAAAACACCTTCATGACGGCAATCCGGGCGTCGGAACGCGGCGCCTATGAATATCTGCCGAAGCCGTTCGACCTCAAGGAACTCATCACCATCGTTGGCCGAGCATTGGCCGAGCCGAAGGAGCGGGTGGCGAGCGCAGCGGACGAGGGTGAATTCGATTCGATTCCCCTGGTCGGCCGTTCGCCGGCGATGCAGGAGATCTACCGGGTCCTGGCGCGGCTGATGCAGACCGACCTCACGGTGATGATTTCCGGCGAGTCCGGCACCGGCAAGGAGCTGGTTGCCCGCGCGCTGCACGACTACGGCAAGCGCCGCAACGGCCCGTTCGTCGCCGTCAACATGGCGGCGATCCCGCGCGATCTGATCGAATCGGAGTTGTTCGGCCACGAGCGGGGCGCGTTCACCGGCGCCAACACCCGCGCCTCAGGCCGGTTTGAACAGGCTGAAGGCGGCACGCTGTTTCTTGACGAAATCGGCGACATGCCGATGGAGGCGCAGACGCGGTTGCTGCGGGTGCTGCAGCAGGGCGAATACACCACCGTCGGCGGGCGTACCCCGATCAAGACCGACGTACGAATCGTGGCGGCAAGCAACAAGGATTTGCGCATCCTGATCCAGCAGGGTCTGTTCCGGGAAGACTTGTTCTTCCGCCTGAACGTGGTGCCTCTGCGCCTGCCGCCGCTGCGTGAACGGATCGAGGATCTGCCCGATCTTATCAGGCATTTCTTTTCGCTCGCCGAAAAGGACGGTTTGCCGCCGAAGAAGCTCGACACGCTGGCGCTGGAACGGCTCAAGCAGCACCGTTGGCCTGGCAACGTGCGCGAGCTCGAAAACCTCGCGCGCCGGCTGGCCGCGCTTTATCCGCAGGACGTCATTACGGCCTCGGTGATCGATGGTGAGCTGGCGCCGCCGGCGGTCACCTCGGGCGCCAACGCCCCGATGGGCGTCGAAAACCTCGGGGGCGCGGTCGAGGCCTACCTGTCCTCGCATTTCTCGGGCTTTCCGAACGGCGTGCCGCCGCCGGGCCTCTACCACCGCATCCTCAAGGAAATCGAGGTACCGCTGCTCACCGCGGCGCTGGCGGCCACGCGCGGCAACCAGATTCGCGCGGCCGACCTGCTCGGCCTCAACCGCAACACGCTACGGAAGAAGATCAGGGATCTCGACATTCAGGTCTATCGGAGCGGCGGCTAGGGATTGCATCGGCCGCTCGCTGCAATAACAGCGGGTGATCATTGCGCGATGATCTCCACGCCTCGTGCGGAGATTGACGTCTCGTCAGGCTCGGCACCGTCGAGAAAGACTTTCACCGCGATGCGCGCGCGCAAATCGATTTGGGAAAGCGTCGGTATCTCGCCGAGTTGAAGCACAGCTTCCAGGTGAATGTTTCCGTGGAGCATTCCGAGAAACTGGCGGGCCCCGGCTTCGCAATCCGCGAGATCGACCTCGCCGTCCTGCTTCGCTTTCGAGAGAATTTTTGTAAGGACTGCGATGGCCGGCGTAGGGCCATGTTGCGCATAGGCCTGCGTCGCGTCTGGGTAGCGGTCCGATTCGAGGATGGCTGTGTAACAAACCTCCAGCAACGACGGGGTCATCATCGTCTCGAGAAGATTGCGTCCAATGATGATGAGCAGTTCCCTGAGTGGCAAAGAAAGTTGGTCGGCACTGACACTCAGTGCGTTGGACGAGTAATGGCTGACGACTTTGGTGAACTGGTCGACGAGAAGTTGCTGTACGTTCTCGCGACGCGTTGATTTTTCGCGGAGTAATTGCCGGTAGAGACCGTGCGGCGTCCATGCCCAGCTCGATCGCCCCAGCAGGAACGCCGAAAGAACCGCGCAGTTGGACCAGCCGCGAATCTGGCTCGCTTTACCGGGGACCGCTTCGCGGACGCGAAGGATGTCGCCTGTGGCCCCCCACCGCAGAAATCTGACGGCATCGGCGGGCGGCAGGATCGTGACCATCATACGCGTCCACCACGGCTCCACGAGCAGCCAACTGCCCGTGCTCGTGGGCCGCATGGCGAAGACATGCTTATGCCTATGATGGACGAACCGATGCCACCATTGCCGTCGAAGGCCGGGTACGAAGCAGACGATCCAGTCGGCGGCATCGACAGTTACGAGGGATCCGTCCTCGTCGATGCTGTTCGCCAGGTCCGGGGGGACATCGCCGACGATCTTTAGTCCTGAAGGAATCTCTCTATTTCTCCTCAGCCAAAACCGTCTCGAGTGGGCAATATCATTAGCTGCGCTCATCGCTTCATGCTCCTCGTGCTCGCGCATCCATGAATGAAGCTTTCGATCCTGGCTCTGACGCGGTCGGCGGCTGCGCCTTCCTGGCGCATTGCAGGAGTCAGCATGAGTGCCTGGTAGAGCGGTTCCCTCAGCAGTCCCAGCAATTGCTCAGCGTATAGCT
>NZ_JAGWDK010000059.1 GCF_018398875.1 Bradyrhizobium sp. sGM-13
CGATCTTCCAGGGGCGAAATTCCTTGCTCATGGCCACGCAAGGAATCAGACTCGCACCCTCTTGACCAGTCACTACTCAGACAGGCTCCTAGCTCGGCTTGCTGCTGCGGCGGCGGAGCTGCCAGGCAGGCACAATTTCTCATCTCGATCGCACAATCGACCGCGGCGACGGCCGAAACAGCGATTGACACTCCTCGCATGAACGGCCGCTTCACAGCTCGAGGCCGTGATCCGCGAGCACTTTGTGCATTACCGCGCTCTTGATCTCGCGGGCGATCTCGTTGCGGATCTCGGCTCCGAGCACCCGCTCGGCATCGGCATCGTCTGTCAAGCCATCCTCGGCGAGCCGTCTATTCAGGCGGCTGTCGAACTCCTCTCCCATCGCATCGATGAGCCGCTCCTGCATCACTGCATGGTCACCGGGGGCGATGCGTCTCACCCAGCTCTCCCAAGGTTGCCAGCGCCTTGCCAGATAGTCCCCGAATCCCGTCGCCTCCTGGTCCCGCACCGATGTCGCGGCCATGGCAACGTCGTCTTCTGTCACGTGAGAGATGTTCAAGAAGCGCATGTCTGGGGCGACGTGCCGCAGCTCCAGGGGGTCGCGCAGCTGGGTCTGGTAGGCAAGATAGACCTCGATCTCGTCGATGTCGGCGTCCGGGTCGGCACGGCGGAGCGAGTTGACCGTCTCGCGCGCGATCCCGTCCAGCGCCTCCAAGCGGAACATCACACGGCCGTGTTGGAGCAATTCGTCGAGCCGCCCGTCATAGGCTCCGTCCTCGACATCAGCGTTCAGGCGTGCGGTCTGCATGCCGTTCCAGGCCAAAGTGATGCGATCCTCGCAGCTGTCGCTCGCTCCTAAAGCCTGCTCGAAATAGTGCTCGCGCAATCGCGGCCTGGCCGCCGCTTGCCGCAGATCCTCGGCCACCGCCTGCCGGAACGCCTCGTTGCCATAGTTCACCGTGCCACGGAGCCTGTCGAGGAAGCGTGCGTAGTCCTGGGCACCTGGCTCTTCGGCGAAGCGCTGCCAGGCGGCCACCGTCCCAGTATCGCCCTCGAGCCAGTGCGCGACAACCTCGTGCAGAGGCCGCGGCTCGACTTCCACCGCTTCCTCGGCCATAGACAAATAGATCTGCGGGCCGGCATAGTCCCCGGCATGCATGGCTGTCGCCAGGTTGGTCAGTACCCCCTCGGGCAGCGGATTATTCTCCAGATCAACGCTGGACTCACGGCCCAACTGCGTCAGCAGGGTCTCTGGCACGCTGGTCAGCTGGTTGTTGCTGGCGCCGAGCCATAGGAGCTCGGCGGGGACCATCTCGGGCAGGCTCGTCAGCTGGTTGTGGGTAACGCTGAGCCATTCGAGCTCGGCCGGGAGGGGCTCGGGCAGATTGGTCAGCTGATTGTAGTCGACGTTCAGGCGCTGGAGCCCGGCTGGAAGGTCGGGCAGACTGGTCAGCTGATTGTTGTCGACGTTCAGGCGCCGGAGCCCGGGCGGCAGGTCTGCGGGCAGGCTGGTCAGCCCGTTGCTGATGGCGTAGAGTCGCCGGAGCCCGGCTGGAAGGTCGGGCAAGCTGGTGAGCCGATTGTTGCTGGCGTACAGCCGCTGGAGATCGGCTGGAAGGTCGGGCAGGTTGGTCAGCTGATTGTTGTCGACGTTCAGGCGCCGGAGCTCGGGCGGGAGGGGAGCGGACAAGGCGGTCAGGGACAGGGACGACAGATCCAGCGGCTCATCGACATCGCCCGCCTCCCGCCAAGCCCTCGTTCGACTTACTGCCTCTTGCCGATCCTCGTCTTCGCCCTGCCCCTCTTCGGCAGCCCGGCCCACCAGGACCTGGTCCTGCGACGAGGCGGGGTCGGCGGCGGACGCCTCCGCCTCCGTCAAGGCTTCGACCCACTGCGCCGCGGCCGGGGACCCTGGTTCGGAGGTTTCGGATTCGGAAGTCTCGGAAGGAGTGCCAGCGCCAAGCTGGGCCCGTTCTGCATTCATCGATGCCGTCTCTTCGGTAGCCAAGTGAAGGGAATGCGCCGGAGCGGTGCTTCTCGAAGTCGGTAGCTCTCACCATGGATGGTGATCACCGACCGACGAAGCAGGCGATCACGGAGCGCGGTTAACACGCTGCGCCATTCGCCCACAGGGCAGTTGCAGCAAGACCAGTACGTCCGGACGGAATCTACGGTTAACGAAAGGGTTTAGGGTTGTTTCGTTAAAGCAATACATCCCCTTCTCCTCTGCAGCAGATCAAGCCGGACTTCTCAGTCCAGATAGACAGTATCTCAATGCTATAAGACTTAGCTGTCCATAAACTGACGAGTCTCGGAAGACTCATAATGCGTCGATGGAAGCCCATCGACGTCTCTCGAAGCTGCAGCGTCAGTGGGGTCCACTGAAGAAAAACTGGCGACGGTCTGGCGTTCGGGACGCCTTTCGCGTAAAATCCGCGCACACTCGTCGTCTTGGCTACAGCCTGCTCCGCAGACAGCTCGTCTTCAGTGGCGCCAATTTCCAGCTCTTCGAAGGTCAGCGCGCCAACTGGGTCGATCAGCCGCGATGATCGCTCCGATCGATGGCCGTAGATCTGGCGCTGGAGCTTGGCGATCCTAAGCTTCTGCTGGGCGATCAGCTGACCTTGCCCCCAATTTTTATCCAATCCTGAGTTCGCTCTGGCTATTGGATTTGCCCGGTCCGGCGGTGGGAGCGACGGGAGCTGGCGCGGAGCCTTCGGCATAGCGCAGCGCCAGATCCCGGCGCGGATGGCAGGTGAAGGCGAACTCGGACGAATCGGCTCGCCAACATCCGAGTGCGACGCGGGCTTGGGCCAGTGACGTGAACAGGGTCTCGTTCAACAACTCATCCCGCAACCGACCGTTGAAGCTCTCGATGAAGGCGTTCTCCATGAGTTTGCCCGGCGCGAATGCCATGCGACGCGGCTCTGGTCGGCCCATGCGAGAATGGCTTTGCTGGTGAGTTCGCTGCCGTTGTCACTGACCACCATCCTGGGCTTGCCGCGCTCGATCATCAGCCGGTCCAGTTCCCGCGCCACGCGGATGCCAGAGAGCGAGGTATCGGCCACCAGTGCCAGACACTCGCGGGTACAATCATCCACGACGGCCGGGATGCGGAAGCGGCCGTCGGTGAGTTGGTCCGACACAAAGTCGAGCGACCAGCGGGCGTTCGGCGTCATCGGGACCAGCATCGGCGCCCTGGTCCCGATTGCCCGCTTGCGACTGCCGCGGCGGCGTACCGTCAGCTTCTCTTCCCGATAGAAGTCGGAAGAGCTTCTTGTGGTTGATCAGATACCTCTCCCGCCTGAGCAGAACATGCAGCCGCCGATAGCCGAAGCGGCGGCGTTCCTGGGCAATCGTCCTCATGCGCTGGCGAAGATCGGCTTCGTCGGCCCCGATTGTCCGATATCTCATGGTCATACGGCAGCAGCCGATGGCTTTAACCGAACAATATCGTCAGGTATTTCAAACCTGGTGGGATTTGCGCCGCGCGTAGCGAGGAGCTCGTGCGGCATCTGGCTGAAACGGGTGCGCCAAACAGTATTGTCTGGCAAGCTGAAGAGAACTCCTCCTCGGCTTTCGACCCCTCCATGGTTCGGAACGGCAACATCTAGCCGAGCCCAACATGGAGGAGAATTTGCGCCTGGCGAATTCGATAGCGGCTCAGTTGGAACAGGCGCTCACGCTGTCGGAGACCGATCGAGCTGCTGGATTGAATGCCATTCGTGATAGCGATGCGGCCATCGAGACGTTGCGGGCGGCAAAAATACGGCTTTATCCGCTGGGAAGATCAGTGGGCGGAAGGCATATTCAGCTACGAGCGGTTTGGAGCAGCGCGTTCCCCTTGCGGGCGATCCGCGAACTGATTGAGGCAGCGCTGAAGGACCTGTCGCGAGACTTCCGGAGCCTTTACGCCGGGAAGCCGTTGGTCGATCCCGCCTGAGCGGCTCTTTGCGGGCTCTGCTGCTGGAAGCGTTCTACACGGTGCGATCTGAGCGGCAGTTGATCGAGCAGCTCGATCACAATCTTTTGTTCCGCTAATTTGTCGGACTGTCGATCGATGGTTCGGTATGGGATGCCACCGTGTTCTACAAGAACCGTGATCGGCTGCTCGATCGCGATAGTGCGACGACGTTCTTTGTCGCAGTTTCTGAACCTTACGAAAAACGACATCCGACAGGACGAACGGCGATGCTGCGCAAATGCGAAGCGCGCGCCGATATGATCGACGAGGGTGCGGGTTGCAAGTTTCATAAAGCCAGGAGATGTTAGGAGGATTCATCAATCAAGATCAAGCGACTCGGATCGTTCAAATCGAACTCAATAACGCGTGGCGCGAAGAGGCGGGCATAGCGGGTGAAGGCGCTAGTCGGCGGAAAGCGAATCACGGTATCGCATCGCCCGAGGAGATACATCTCGATGAGGGCGGAGATCCCGCCGTCGACTCCCAGTGCTGCACTATGTAATGGCCCGGCCTGATCCGCCTGGAAGCGTTTTGGGATCGTGAAAAGATCGGGAAACACACCCGACAGCTTGTCAAGCACCTGCGCGCTGTCCGTACACAACAATACCCTCACAGGTCCTGGATGTGGTAACGCTTTGGCCCTATCAATGGCAGTGCATACCTGCCGCAAGGCGAGCTCCGCATCGGCCCAGTAGGGCGTGTGCCCCATTATATCTTCGCCGTTGCCGTGCCGAACATGAACCCCGATTATATTGCGCCCTTCAAAGTGCTCTTGATATAGGGCGTCAATCCGAGCTTGAATTTCAGGCCTTGGTTTGATGCTCCGAAATATTTGTCGTTCGGCATCCTGATCGCAACGCCACATCAAACAAGCATCACACACCACGGTGTTGGCTTCACTATCATGTTCGGCTTGGAAAAGCTCACTCAGCTCATCACGTTCTCGGAAAATCTGTTCATCTGGGCGGTAAACGCAGTCGATCGATGGCTTATTCCACCATGACGGGAAGAAAGGACCCGGGAATGAGAGCTGGTTGATCTCGTCATCGCAGATGACCCGTACGCCCGCGATGTCTTGAATTGGCTCGAAGAACACCGGAAAGGCGTTCGTGAAGGGTTGATTGAGATAACAGGAGCGACGCCAATCAATGGCTAGAGTCCGCCCCGTCCGCTGCGCATAGCGCCAGGCTGACGCTAGGGACCACAGGCAATCACCGAAACCAGTACGTCGTCGAGAAACAATGAACCGGCCGTTCTTCGAACCGCCAACAAACATTTGTGTTTCCTCGTTAAGGGAATACCGCCTGGATAAGGACGCTACGGAAACTCTACGTATGGCCTCGCCCGATGCTGTCGTCAGCGATCGTGATGTTAGCCAACTTGGCTGGTAGAACTTCATATGCCGCTACCATGGAGGAGCCGCGCGAAAATGTTGCCGTCGACATGCTTGATTTCAGTCGTATCCACCTTGTTGCAACAGCTCCTCGAAGCCCTTTCCGGCATGTACCATGTCGAATAGAATTTCTGCTGCTGGGGCGCTTGCCGTCCTGAGCTGCTGCTGTGGCGCAGCGCCCAAGACTACAAGCATGAGCCCAGCTACCGGGTATGCCGCCCTCAGGGGCCCAGCTGCCCCCGCATTTGGAGACATGCACACGGCCATATTCGTGGTGCTGTTATGCTTTCTCCAGCATTTGATCGCAGTCTTGATGCGCGCGAGCAGCATGTGAAGGATGCAGCCGAAGGCGACGGAGCTCCCATAATCCCCGCAGTTCCTTCACGACAGCTTCACGCCTAGCCCGATCGAAAGTAATTGTATCCAGGAGATCCCCGAGCACGGCTTCGCCCTCGATCTGCATCAGTAGATCGAACGCATCCTGTGAAATACGCACACTGTCACCGCTGGAGTGCGCCGTACGGATTTCGCACACCGTCTCCTGGCGATCTCGCGCTGTGTAAGCGCGAACCCGATAGAGGCGTGCATAAGGCGGCAATGAAACCGCAAGCGCAGTCCAATCCTCCAACGTTGCCGCCCTCTTCTTGACGAGGAACGGCCCGACCACAAGTCCATCCAGCTCTGTCGTCAGAAATGTGGTAATCGCGTCTGCAACCGAATCCACGATCGGCTCGGCATTGTTGTTAAAGGACGTATTGAGCAGAACTGGGATGCCAGTCCGCTTCTTGAACGAATTAATAACCTCCCAGTAGGCGGGATTTGTCTTGCGCGATACTGTTTGCAGTCGCGCAGTGCCGTCGACGTGCGTTATGGCGCCGAGCGCGCTTCGCTTGGAGTCGCGCACGCGAACTACAAAGTTCATGAAGGGAAATTCGCGCGTACCGTCGGGGAGGTCGAAAAATTCGCTCGCATCCTCGTCCAGCACTGATGGCGCGAACGGTCGATAGCCTTCGCGCTTTTTGACCATCGCGTTGATCCGGTCCTTGTTTGCGGCAGGCCGAGGATCGGCAAGAATGCTGCGATTGCCAAGCGCACGTGGCCCGAACTCCGAACGACCCTGCACCCAGCCGATCACGGCGCCGTTAGCCATCCAGTCGGCTGCGCTACCTGCCACGTCGTCACTGCGTTCGACGTCAAGGTGTCCACCCCATGCATCCAGTTCCTGCTGCACGGCGCTCTCGCTCCCGAGATCAGGACCCCAATAGACCTCCTGCAGCCGCTCACGTGGCGCGGGCCGGCCCAGCTCGTTAGACATCATTAATGCAGCGCCTAATGCGCAGCCAGCGTCATGCGCCGCGGGTTGCACGAAGATGTGTTCGAAAAGCCCAGAATACAGCAGCTTACCGTTCATGGTGCAGTTGTGGGCTATCCCGCCAGCCAGGCACAACCGCTTCATACCGGTAGCCTCGCGATGATGCCGGAGAATGTGAAACACGATCCGCTCCAAGGCTTCCTGCAATGAAGCGCTCACATCTCGATGCTGCTGCGTGAATGGCATTCCCTTTCTTCGGACCTGGATGCTCCGGCGCAGCGTCGGACCGATTCGGTCGAGGTAGACGCGGTAGCCACCGTTGTCTAACAGTTCGTAGAACTGCTCGAAGAGCTCGCGATGGGGAGCCGGATCCCCGTAGGGGGCAAGCCCCATGACTTTGTATTCATCGAATAAGCCGTAGCCGAGATACCGGATCGTCTCGAGATAAAATAGCCCTAGGGAATTATTCTCCGGGAAGGTCGCGAGTTGGGTAACCTCGGTTCCAGACCCCACAGCTAAGAGGCCGGAGAGAAAATCACCACCGCCATCGATCGCGAGGATTAGACTTTGCTCGAAGCCAGACATCGCAAAGGCGCTTACGGCGTGCGCCTGATGGTGACTTACGAAAGAGACACGCGACGGATCGACCTCGGTACCAAACTCCTGCGCTAGTAAGCCACGCATCAACAGTTTGGCATCCAAAGGAATGGAGAGGTCCGGCTGAGACCCGAACAGGCCTTCGAGCATAGCATTGCAATAGGCCTCGGTCGCGTAGAACGCGATACGATCGATATCGCTGAGCTGGATCCCTGCGGCTGCAAGGCAGTATTGTATCGAACGGCTTGGGAATTTGTTGGAGTGCTTAATCCGATTAAGGCGCTCCTCTTCAACGGCCGCTATCACGCGTCCGTCCCGGACGAGCACCGCAGCGCCATCGTGTAGAAATGTGTTCGAAAGCTCACGTGTATCTTCATAGACTTTGTCTAGTCCACCGCTCACTCCTAGACAGAACATCTCATTCTCCATTTATCGTGACACGAAGCCCAATTGACTGCCGAATTCGCGGTACTGCATCGCGTCTCTCCATCGCTTCTGCGGAATGTCGGGTTAACGCATCAGGCGCCGGCGAAACAGCGCGATCGAGAGGAAGAACGGCAGCACCGCGTACATGCACAGTGCACCGATATGCAGGCCGATGCCGCCGGCCGGGAGCCCAAGCATCACTGGGCGGATGAGGTCGACCGAATGTGCCAGCGGCAATAAGCCTGCCACGCGCTGAAATGCGCTGGGCATCTGGCTCACCGGAAAGACTGCGCCGCACAGGAACACCATGGGTGTGACGACGAGCGTCTGGTAAAACACGAAATAATCGTAGCTGGGCGCAAGGGATACGACGACCATCGCTAGGCTCGCGAAGACGAAGCCAGTGATTGCGATTGCTGGTATCGAATAGAGGATGGATGCCCACGCAGCGTAGCCCAGGGTCGCGGCAACCACTGCAATTGCCGTTCCGGCCAGAACGGCTTTGGTGGCTGCCCAAGCCAATTCACCGAGAACGATGTCGCCGAGCGTGAGCTGTGTGCACAGGATTGCTTCCCAAGTGCGCTGAGCACGCATGCGGGCGAACGCCGCATACATTGTTTCGAAGGTGGCGGCGGTCATGGCGCTAGTCGCGACCATCCCACCAGCCAGAAACGCGATGTATGAAGTGCCATCAATGAGTCCCACAATTATTCCAAGGCCAAAGCCGAGGCCAAACAGATTAGTCATGGGATCGGCGAGATTCCCGAGAACCGATGCAAGCGCGACTTTCCTCCACGCCAGAAAGTTGCGACGCCATACAGCGACCCAGTTGTACGCGTTGGCGGGCATGACGGCAGCGTAACCTTCACGCATCGTTCATCTCTCCATTTCCCGCCCGGTCAGCCGCAAAAACACATCCTCGAGATTCGCAGGACGCTGCAGAAGGCGTAGACCTGCGCGCCCGCGCAGCTGCACGAGTACCTGCTCTGGATCTGGCGCATAGCAAAAAAGCGTCTCGCCGCTCACTTCGATATGCCGCGCATACGGCCTGATCAGAGAAGATAGCTCGTGCGGATTGCCGCCGTAGATTTCGATCACTTGGCAACCGATCTGCTCATCGATCAACGCGCGAGGCTCGCCTTCTGCGATCTTGCGTCCTGCCTCAAGCACGCACAGCCGATCGCACAACCGCTCGGCCTCTTCCATGAAGTGGGTGGTCAAGAGAATCGTCTTGCCGCGCGCCAGCAGCAATCGCAGGCGTTCCCAGATTAGGTGGCGCGCGTGCGGATCTAGACCGGTGGTCGGCTCGTCCATCACCAGCAGATGTGGGTCGTTGATCAGCGCACGCGCCAGCGTCAGCCGCCGCTTCATGCCGCCGGATAGTTCGGCGACGCGAGCATCCGCCTTGCTCTCCAGGCGAGCGAACTCGAGCAGTTCTGGCACAACTGCTTCGACCTCGCGTGCGCTCATGTTGAAGTAGCGCCCAAATACCAGCAGGTTCTCGCGGACGGTGAATTCCAGTTCGAGATTGTCGAACTGCGGCACCACGCCGATGCGCGCGCGTGCCAGGCGGGCACGCGCCGGTACGGGCTCGCCGAGCACGGTCATCTTGCCGGTGTCCGGCGCTACCATGCCGAGAACCATACGCGCAATCGTGCTTTTTCCCGCCCCGTTTGGTCCGAGGAGGCCAAAGCACTCTCCCGACGCGACAGCAAAGGACAGCCCATTGACGACGATTTTGTCGCCATACGACTTCCTTACGCAGGTAAGGTCGATTGCTACGGTGGACATATGTTCATCTTAGACTGAAAGAAGGCGTTCGGCCGGCGATCGCTCACTTACGACCGTTTTGGTCCACAGCAGGCCATCGCACCATATGTGTTCAACGCGTCCCCACTGGCAGGCTGCTGCGGCATCCGGAAAAAACCCACGTCCATGGTGGTTGGCACTCGTATTGCAAAGCAGCGGAATGCCCGTGAGTTCTTCATATTCGACGAGGAGTTCCGCGATTTTGTGCGGAGAGGTTCTGGGAACGGTCTGCAATCGCGCAGATCCGTCGAGATGTATAATAGCGGGGACTTTGTTCCACCATTCTGCCCGTGTCTGGTGATCGAAAAGCATGTAAGGATCCGGCGTCCCGGGGCTGAAAATTTCCGGCGCACGATCCTCCAGGCAAATCGGCGCGACTGGCCGAAAGAGTTCGCGGAGCTTAATGTCGTTGAGATGATCCTTCATTGCCGGCGAAGTCGCGGCGGCCAGAATGCTTCTGCCACCCAATGCTCGTGGTCCAAGCTCCGCGCGACCGGCGAGGAAAATTACGGGCTTGTTGCTCGCGAGGATGGTCGCAAGTTCACGCATACTACATGGCACAGCGTTCCATTCGGACGACACATCGCTGCGTATCAGGGCCGGGCCACTGTAGACCGACCATTGCAGCGGCACGAAGCCCTTGTCCGCCGCCATGGCGGAGCAAGCGGCACCGATTGCCGAGCCGCTGTCATTCGGAAAGGGCGGCACCCACACATCATCGAACAGGCCGGTCGCACGTAGTGCACTGTTCCATTTGATATTGAGACCGCAGCCACCGGCTATGCACAAATTGCGTGGTCCCGGAGAACACGAATGCCGCTCCAAAGCAATGGCCATTTGGCGTATAAGGAGACGCTCGAGGAAACAATGAAACGATGCAAGTACATCTTCGGGCAGCTTGTCCTTCAATCGGAGCGCGCTCGCGTCGAAGAAGTCGTGCATAGCCTCAAGTGAGGCCTCCTCGCTATTGACCTCCGCACGGTGACGACGAGCATGCTCCATGTCGGCCGCAAAGCGCTCCTCGTAGAGCTCCTGAAACACCGCCACGATGTCTTCATTAACAGACCCGAGCGCGATATAGGCCATCAGCTTGCCGGCAACACCTAGATCCCAGCTGGTACGGCTCGCCTGCCTATAAGGTCCGAAGTGATGGCCCGCGACAGCGTAAGCATGGCCTATGATCGGAAACAGGCATTCGATGAACCGCGCGCCGCGGGGTTCTACGTAGTAGAGACGTGGAAAGATGCAGCCGTCCCATACCAGGCAGAAGGCGGGTTGTCCGGCTTTGGCAAAAGGGCTCGTGCAGTAGGCGGAGGCCACATGGCCTGTGACGTGCGGATAGCTTTTATAAGGAAAGACCCTGCCGTCGAGCATCAGGTTAAAGCCGTCGCGCGAAGTGAGAAGGCCGCGGACATTCCGTTCAACATACGGCGCCCCTTTGAGAGTGATAGGTGTCACCCCGCTGAGGACCTGGAATTGCGACTCGACCTCCCCGTCCCATCCGTCGATGACGAACTGATCAACATCCTGCGGATCCAGACCATGCTCCGCCAAAGCGACAACAACTGCGTCAAGATTGTCGATGGTTTGATACCGCGGATTGTTGCCCCGTTTCTCCTGCTCGACGCAAAAGACCAGCCGTCCATCCTCCACAAGAGCGATCGCCCCGTCATGCGTCAGCTTGATGCCGCAGATGCGCATAGTATCTCCATCTCAAGGTCGGCAATTGGATTTAATCGAAACTCGAACCGGATTCCGAAAGTAGACGAGCAAGCAGTCTTCGTTAGCCGACTCACCCTGGCACTGTACGCACTCGACCTCGATCAACGTTTCATTGAGCATGGTAATGACCGCCTCGGCACCAGCAGGGTGCCCCCAACGAGTGCAGGCGGCATCACGCGCCGATCCAAAGACCAGATGCCCACCTGGCGCAAGCATCTGCACCAGATTGCGGATGGCCGCGCGGATCTCAGTTATGTCTTCGAGGTAATAGAGAACTTCCGCCACGACGATCAGATCGAACAGCTCTGGGGTCGAGAACTGTTGAATGTCGGAAGCTATCCACGTGATGTGCGACCACCTCTTCGTCCGTTGGCACGCTCGACCGATCGCTCGCGGCATAACATCGACCACCGTGAGCCGTTTGCAGTGGGGTGCCAGCTTTTCTGTGAATGCGCCGGCTGCGCACCCGACTTCGAGAGCATGTGAAATAACCCCTTGTGAAAGCGACAGCCGGAGCATTTGCGTGTGACGCTCCCGCTCGAACGGATTGCCGTCGAGCCGCCACGGATCGTCGGTCGCCAATTCGAGATCTAACGATTGATATTTCATTTTCTCGCTCACGACTTGTGCACCTACCCGTTCAAAGTCACTCGCCGCTGCAAATACTGTTCGACGTTACGAACCTCGAAGAACGGCGGGAAAGATCCTTCCTGCGATTTGACCCAGCAATGGCCGAACCTCCTTCAGCGTTTGGTCCGGCGAGCGGGTTTGGGATGACGACCTGTCTTTCACTCTCGTTTGGTAATTTTGCAGACTCGCGTGACAGCCAATCGCTGTTGCTCAATGTACACAATGCATAGGCTTTCACGGGCAGTAAGAGAAAGATGTTGATGAGTGTGTGCAGAGAAAAGCCGAGAAATCGAAGTTCGCGAGCACGAAATGCTGCGACGCTGCAGCGAACCACGGTCATTGATACGATAATCAGTCCTGTCCACCACGGTACTGTGGCTGTGAGTGCGAGCTGCGCGAGCGCCGCTATCGATGACAGGGCGAGAAGTAGCGGGCCGAGATTCTGTCCGACTACATCTAGCGTGAGATAGCGATCAAGTTCGGGCAACAGGCGCAGCGCAAGGAAGGTGTCACGGAAAGTGCTCCGCGCCCAACGCAGTTGTTGGCGCAAATATGGCCCTAGCCTATCCGGAACCACTGTTGCCGCGACGGCGTCGGGAACGTACTCCGTTTGAAAACCTGCTTTCAACATGAGGATCGTGAGGTGGCGATCCTCACCGAAGTCGCTTGGCTTTCCCCGAAAAAACTGCGTCTCGTACTGATCTAGCAGCAAAAGGAGCGCGGAACGGCGGTACATGGCACATGGACCGCAGCAGCACATAACGGCGCCGAAGCGGGCCTGTGCCGCGCGCTCCTCGTTGCAAGCCAACCAGTACTCCATGTCGATCAGCCGGGTTAACCAGGTGTCGTTTCGGTTGCTCGCCGTCAACTGACCCATGGCCGCCCCGATCGCTGGATCTTGCATCTTTCGTGCAAGTTTCGTGACTACATCGGCGGCGAGTATCGTGTCCGAATCGACGTTGAGCACCAAATCTCCAGCCGACCCGCGTATCGCGGCGATCTGCGCCTTCCGTTTTCCGACGTTCTTGCCCAGCAGAATAAAGCTGAACCTCGGGTCGTCAGCGTAGGCGTCGTGAACGGGTGCTACAGCGTCGAGATTTCCGGAACCGTCGTCAACTACATAGACCTGCAGTTTCCCGGCATAGTCTTGGCTTGCAATGGATCTCAGACACGCCGATAGCGTGCGCGGGTCCTCGTTGAAGCAGGGGACCATGACATCCACGCTCGGCAAAGCGCCGGAGACGGCCACGTCGTCCGAGGCCGATGATACGTTTGTCGGCAGAGCATAAAGCACCTGCGCGCTTCGATAGAAGGTCGAGAGCAGCGCATACAACGAGATAGCGACTGTGCTGGTCGTGGCAAGAAGATTCATTGGTGTGTCTATTTGTTCAGTGAGGTTGAGGAAGCGAGCGGATTGAGAACCCGCGGCCATGCAATGCTGGAATCAGGCGCGAAAGTGCCAAGACGGTCTGGTCGCGCACACGAGCATGAGTGGCCCGTCCCAACTCCTCGGGAGGACATCCATCGTGTAAGAGCACGATTGCACCCGGGCGGACAGAGGCCAGCACAGCGTCGACAATCGCGTTAACACCGGGACGAGACCAGTCTCGCGGATCTACCGACCAGTGCAGGGCGGCCAATCCAGCCCTCGCCGACGTAGTGAGCACCTCTTCGCTCCACATACCATAAGGTGCCCGCATATGCCGCAGAGCGGCCTGGGGGCAGGCCATTTTGATGACCCTGCTCGCGGTTAGTATTTCATACTGCACTTCCGTGAGTTTGCATCTGGACAGGTCCGGATGCGTCATCGTGTGGTTTGCGACCTCGTGCCCTTCTGCGATCATTCGTCGGATTAGTTTCGGCTGGTCCGCCGCGTACGCGCCGATGACGAAGAACGTTGCGGGCACTCGGTGTTCCGCGAGCACATCCAGGACATCCGGCGTGCAGAGTGGATCGGGACCGTCGTCAAACGTCAGATAGACGCCGCGACTTTCCGTGCGGTCAGCGTACTCGCTGCGCGCTTCGCATAAGCGGTCGAGGTATGTCACAGCTCTGGCCCGTTCCGATCAATCACCGTACCAGTCGGCCACTCGCTGATCGGCCGTCCAATCGGCAGAACCAGGACAAGCACGTCCTCAACGCGCGTGGGCGATAACTTCAGATACACATCCGGAAGGGTGGACCGCACGCTAACCCCAGAGATAATGGTCGCCAGTCCGCGGCGGGCCAGCAACCTTGTAAGGTGTTCCTTCAGCGCATGCCGAACCGTACCGAAACCGAACGGAACGCCAAGCTTCTGCAGTACTGGATACATCACGCGCATTGAGTGGGTGATTCCGAGTCCCTCAAGATCCGGACGTACCCCGTACAATCCTAGCTCGGCCACTAGTAGATCGACGTCTCCGACCTTGATGAAGCGGCGTAGCGCGCCGATATGAGCCGCTACGCCGCGTGCGTCGTAGCCGATTACACGGAGCTCAGGTCTCGCGCCGGCCCAACTTCGATGGCCTTCGAATGGTTTGGCATTGAATGCCCCGGTGGGACCATAGGTCTTTCGGAAGAAGTCGGAGAGTTCGATATGGTCGGCGAGGCGCAGTTCATTTTCCCAGACCACTCTCCACCGCACCGGAGAGCGCATGGAGATACCTGCTGTAGAGCTTGATACGACAATATTCATGATTGCCTCCCATGCACCGCCTGGCGTTTGACGATGGACTTGGTGCACGCGAGCAGTTCGCTATCAATGAATGGCTCCACCGGGGAATGGGAAACGCTGGTCTGGCATAGCTCGAGCCCGGCCACTCCGGGCCACTGAACATCCGCTATCAAGCAGGACGTGCTGAGAGGACGGCTGGATTTCAATAACTCATCTGCGCACTGCAAAGGGTCGGGATTGTCGCCTGTCAAACAGAGTACGCCTGTCAGGGCTTCACGGACCGATGCATCGTTATCCACGACGGAGATTACGTCGAGCGCATGTGCCATTCGCACCAGATCTAACTCCTGCATTTTCCGCACGATTTGACTGCTATGGACACGCGATACATTTGGCCGGGTCGCAAAGGCATTTGGCGCCTGCAATCGGCAGCTCCTGATTGGTTGCGACGTTAGAGCGAAGTGGAGGGCTGGATCAATTCTACAGAGGTAAACGCCCAATATAGAAATGCTTCGAGAAGCTATACGAACGTTTACCGGTAGTGAGCGCCGACGCGACCTGCGGCACGCCTGTCGCGTCAAGACACTGCGATGCAGTTTGTACAACCCGTTGACAAACCTGGCTCCAATGGGCATGCGCTTCGATCGGCGCTCGGGGTGCAGCTGAGACTTTTTTCGCGGAGCCAGGGCAAAGACTGGTAAGCATTCCTGATATGCCTGAATTTTTTGTTTGTCCCGACCGACGGCTTTGCTATCCGCCATTCGGCATAATTGGTAAAATCGATTGTTTTTATTGAACTCATCCAAAGGATGGATAACTCCACGCTATGCGCTTCAAAGGCCTTGATCTAAATCTTCTCGTCGCGCTCGATGCTCTGATGACCGAGCGTAATCTCACCGCGGCGGCACGCAGCATCAACCTGAGCCAGCCGGCCATGAGTGCGGCCGTCGCCCGGCTACGCGCCTATTTCCGCGATGAACTATTTACGATGAGGGGCCGGGAGCTTGTCCCAACACCACGAGCGGAACGGCTCGCCGCGCCGATTCGCGAGACTCTGGTGCACATTCAGCTCTCCATTATTTCCCACGACACGTTCAACCCAGCCAAATCGGATCGCCGCTTCAGGATTCTCCTTTCCGATTTCATGACAGTCATTTTTTTTCGAAAGATCGTCGACCGTGTCGCGCGGGAAGCTCCCGCCATCCGGTTCGAATTTCTGCCATTTGTCGATGAGCCCGAAGAGCTTCTGCGGCGCGGCGAGGTCGACTTTCTTGTCATGCCGGAATTGTTCATGTCGAGCGCGCATCCTAAAGCGACACTGTTCGAGGAGACACTCGTGTGCGTAGGCTGCCGCACGAACAAGCAGCTGTCACGGCAGCTCTCGTTCGACAAATACATATCAATGGGACATGTTGCAGCGAAGTTCGGGCAGGCGCTGAGGCCCAATATTGAGGAATGGTTCTTGCTTGAGCACGGTCTTAAGAGGCGCATCGAGGTCGTTGTGCAGGGCTTTACCATGATCCCGCCGATGCTATCGGAGACTGAGCGTATAGCGACGATGCCCTCAAGGTTGGCCCAGCATTTTGCAAAGACAATGCCGCTGCTGATCGTCGAAACTCCACTTCCACTTCCCGCATTCACCGAGGCCATCCAATGGCCCGCCCTCCACAATACTGATCCGGCAAGCATTTGGATGCGGCGGATAATATTGCAGGAGGCATCCCGCATGGCTTCTCCGCGCGAGACCCCCAGAAATCGCAGGCGCTGCTAGGTTTTTACTCAAGGCGTCTTAACACCTGCTCTCGACATCAATCCAGATGCTTCAGGATGTGGTCGCTCGGGCCGATGTCGTTGTGCCGCAATGTCTCAGAGGCCCGCACTGCAAGAGGCACGTACGCCATATTCTACATGCAGAACAACCCCTGCAACTCGATGTCAGCCGCAGCACGCCCGAATGGCGCACTTGATTTGCCGCTTGATCAAGTAGCGATTTGATCTTGCTTCTCGCGCCCGCCACCTGGCAGGCCCGCCGCAAGATGTTCTTGGAACTAGGCAGAGAGCGCAGCGGAATGGCTTTCCGCGATTGCGGCGGGTTGCATTTGGCACCGGTGTCGGCGACGCGGCTCAGATAATGCGAGAGATGCATTTTGTCGGATGAAATGAGTTCAGCTACACAAATGAAATTGCTTGAATCGCACACCGCGTCAGGTTGTAGGCTTACAAACGACGACCAACGCTAAGCCACGCGGGGGCGTCGATAGCGCATCTGCGGCGCTATTGGCGTAATGGTGCGCAACTGCGCCCTACTCTCAACGGTTCATAGTGATCGATGTGGTGCTGCGAGCGATTGCTGAGCGCACCAAAGGCCCTACTTCAAGACGCGGGCGACTTCCACGCCCGCTCGCATGCTCCGTTGCGCAATCAACATGCTTGCGACCGAGTACGAGAGGCTTCTGTGCGATCGCGCGGTATCCCAAAACGAGCCTAGCTCGGGCGGGGGCGACTGGGACCTTCATAGAAGTAACCGTTGTTGCTCAATGTTTACAACGCAAAGGCTTTCAACGGGAGAAGATATGCCTTTTAAGGGCCTTGATCTAAATCTTCTTGTTGCGCTCGATGCTCTGATGACCGAGCGTAACCTCACCGCGGCGGCACGCAGCATCAAGCTGAGCCAGCCAGCCATGAGCGCCGCCGTCGTACGGCTACGCGCCTATTTCCGCGACGAACTATTTACGATGAGAGGCCGGGAACTTGTCCCAACACCGCGTGCCGAAGGGCTCGCCGCCCCTATTCGCAAGGCTCTGCTGCACATCCAGCTCTCCATCATATCCCAGGATGTGTTCAACCCTGCCAAATCGGATCGCCGCTTCCGGATCCTCCTGTCCGATTTCATGACAATCGTATTTTTTCGAAAGGTCGTGGACCGTGTCGCACGGGACGCTCCCGCCGTCAGTTTCGAATTGCTGCCACTCGCCGATGCGACCGATGAGCTTCTCCGGCGCGGTGAAGTCGATTTTCTTATCTTGCCGGAATTGTTCATGTCGAGTGCACACCCTAAGGCGACATTGTTCGAGGAGAGCCTCGTGTGCGTCGGATGCCGCACGAACAAGCAGCTACCAGCGCAGCTTACATTCGAGAGATACATGTCCATGGGACACGTTGCGGTCAAGTTCGGGCTTACGCGAAAGCCCTCCATTGAGGAATGGTTCTTACTCAAGCACGGTCTCAAGAGACGCATCGAGGTCGTCGTGCAGAGCTTTAACATGATCCCGCCGGTACTATTGGACACTGGCCGCATAGGTATGATGCCATCAAGGCTGGTTAAGCATTTCGAAAACACGATGCCACTGCAGATCGTCGAACTTACGCGGTCACTTCCCGCGTTTACCGAGGCCGTCCAATGGCCCGCTTTTCACAATAGTGATCCGGCAAGCATCTGGATGCGGCAGATATTGTTGGAAGAAGCGTCCCGCATGAGTCCTCCGCCTGAGACCACGAAAGATCCAGGCGCCCCTAAATTCACTTAAAGCGTCTTCTCACCTCCTCTTCGCATCAATCCGGTTATCCCCAATCCTTCGTGAGAACCGCCCCTCATTCATCGTAAGCGCGGATTCGCAAAAGCGTCCTACGTCCGTTATATCTGCACCCATATTTCAGCTGTCTCTCGCGAGTCTAATATTAGGCTCCTCTCGGCTTGACGCCATTCTCGCTCGAGCTCGTTAGCGACAATTTGCGGCGTTGAAAATTAGTGGCCCGTTGCAAATGGCTATCGAACCTGCCACACCAGCAACGGTCTCAAGCCAGCGGTTGGGCTCGCTCGAGAGGATAGCGATCCAGTCGACAGCAGAGGCGGAGCGCGACATGTAAACGACTTACGCGATCAACGACATTTCCTACACATCGTCGGCGGCAGTTCTGGCATGAAGTCAGCTCCGATATCTTCTTCTCGCTCGACCTTCGTCTCTTCGGAGCTCATGACTTTCAAAGGGCGCCTGGCCCCTCGGACCGACCCCTATCGACCTCAAGCAGCGCATCATCTGCAAATCGAAGTGGTTGCAGAACTGATCTGCGAAGGCAAGCACGCGCTCCTGGCAACCCAAATTGCGCAACGAACTCGCAAGCGCGCTGATAACAGCAAAACTCGACATTTGCCTGGAGGGCGGGACTAGCGAATCGGCCCAGATGCGCTCAGCGCACTGGCATCGACTAATTTGGAAGGCATTGCCCGTCTACGTGTCTGTCATTTTGTATACCAGGCGCGGGCGAGCGAGCATGTCGGACAGACCAATCACTTACCGCTTCGCGCCAAGTCTCATCTACCGTGGTCCGATCCGTTGTGAACGGGATCCAAGAGCGGCCACCACTTTGCGATAGACATTGAGGCAGCGGGACCCAAGCTGAGAAAATGCTGTGACTATCGTTGTTGGATCAGCATTGGCTGCCGATCGTTGCTCGTATCGGCTCGGCGCTTTCTTGCAGCCATGGCTCAGAATAGCGGCGCACCGAATGTGAGAATCCTCTTCTTCGCCCCGCCAGTTCGGCTGCACATAGGCACTGCGGTGCTCGCAGTTCCGAGAAAAGTTAGTCGATATCGCCTGCGCGGCCTTGAGACGAAGCAAAGCGCGACTGTGTTGCGCAACAGCATCACTTCAACGTATACCGCACCTTCGTCGCTGTACGCCGGCGGTCTGTCTTCTTTTGGCCAAACGTCTTAGCCACGTGCGGCCGCCTTAGCGTTAATCACGGAGCCGAATGTTGCAGCAATACAGTGGTGTCTACGATCCGGAAGACCTCTCGGTCTTGGGAAGGCTTTTTGATGAAGCAGTCGCGGCGTTACCGGCTTCGATGCGAACTCCTGAAAATCGAACGGCAATCGCCACGCTTGTTCTGGAACGTGCAGCAGCCGGTGAGGCCCACTTGGCGTCCCTGATGAACTTGATGGGCGCCATTGCTTCTGCCGCTTGATCAGGCGACTCTCTGAGGACAGCAACCTTGCTGGCGCCAGAAGAGCCGCCTAGCTGGCGCCTGAAACGAAGCCATTTTCAGGTAGACCGTTGAAATAGCTTGAATCTCACGCGACGTCAGGTTGTAGGCTTGAAATTAGAGAACCATGACAAAACCTACACCACGAAGGCGTCGATGGCGCATTGGCGAGCTTGCAGAGGCGACCGGGGTAACGGTACGCACTCTGCATCATTATGAGCACACCGGCTTATTAAGTGCGTCGGAGCGCACCGACGGCGGTCACCGCATGTACGACCACGAAGGCCTCAAACGAGTACATCAAATCCGAGCGCTACGTGAGCTTGACTTCTCGCTTCACGAGATCCGTAGAGCGATAGAGGGCAGAACCTCGCTTACTGACCTATTGCGCAATCATTTGGGGAGAATTGAACTTCAAGTCGCGCGTGCAACCCTGTTGCGAAATCGTTTGCGCAACATGACGACGGATAGTGAATTGCACGTCAGTGTAGATGAGCTAGCTGCCACTCTGGATGCAATGTCGCGGGTTGAGGAAGAACGCCCTCAGCCGCTCCCATGCACATGCGTCATGGACTCAGATCGAGAGGAGCGGTGGCGGAAGATCCGCGACGAGCTGCGCGATTGTGTGGATCGGGGCGAGCATCCCTGCAGCGAACGGGCAAATGCTGTGGCGCTTAAAGCGCGCTTGCTGATCACAGAAATCGCAGGAGCTGATTCGACCGTTTCAATGATACTGAAAGTTCTTGCGCGATTGAGCGCGCCACGCAGTATGGCTGGCTGGGATCCCTGCCTAATGCAATATCTCGACCTCGCACTTGCCGCCTTGAACGGATGAACTGCGCTGAACCTGCCGCGTATAATGCGTGCACCCCTGCTGTGTTCTCCATCTAGATGAGAATGATATGAGTTTTTTAGCGCCCAGGAATGCGCCGGTTGTGGTTTGCGTCAGATGGTTGAGGACTCGTGGCGCTCTTCTCTAATTTTTGCAGCGTCGCTCCTTCATCGAGACATGACTTTGGACACATTTATGAGACGGGCCCCCCGAAGGGCTTGAATCGTACGTGGCGTCAGATTGTACGATCTACTGTAGGTGGCCACGCTCCCTGGCAATACGACCTAGGAGCCTGTCTGAGTAGTGACTGGTCAAGAGGGAGCGAGTCTGATTCCTTGC
>NZ_JAGWDK010000060.1 GCF_018398875.1 Bradyrhizobium sp. sGM-13
CAGCAGGTCGGCTTCTCGCGCGGCAAGCCACGCGGCTCGGGCTCGCCCCTGACACTTCGGACAATGCCGATTCCGGCAGGAATTATAAGCGATGCGTGTCATGCCGCAGTCGTCGCAAGCCTCCATGTGACCGCCGAGCGCCTCGGTTCGGCACGCAACGATCGCACTCATCACGCGCCGCTCGATCCGACCGAGATGACCGGCATGCAAACGGCGATAGGCGTCGCCATGCCGGCGCAAGATATCGGCAATCTCGATGGCGGGTCTGTGCGGACGGACGTCGGGGCGGGCCATCACCCGCATCCCGGACGCGTCGTCATCCCGGTGGCGTCACCTCCAGCGACAGACGGTCGAGCGGGCTCTGCGTCGCCCGGATCGTATGGGTGGCGACCTGCGTGTAGCGCGCCGTCGACGACAGGTTATTGTGCCCGAGCAGAACCTGGATGATCCGGATGTCGGTTCCGTTCTCCAGAAGATGTGTCGCGAAGCTGTGGCGCAGCGTGTGCAGCGTGACGCGCTTGGTCAGGCCCGCAGCCTTCACCGCCGACCGGCAGGCGGCGTGCAACACGGTCTGATCGATTGGATGGTCTTCGTCGCGACCCGGGAACAGATAAAGCCGCGGCCGGGCGAGCCGCCAGTAGGTGCGCAGGATGCCGAGTAGTTGGGGCGACAGCATCACGTTGCGATCCTTCGCCCCCTTGCCGTGGCGCACCTGGATGACACCGCGAGCACTGTCGATGTCTTCGATCCGCAGTCCCGCGACCTCGGAGGCCCTCAGTCCGGCCGCATAGGCGGTGGTGAGCGCGGCGCGGCTCTTCAGGCTGGACACTGCTTCGAGGAACTGGACAACTTCGTCGGCGCTGAGCACGACCGGCAGCTTGCGCGGTTCTCGCGCATAGGGAATGCGTTCCGGGATCAGCGCCTCGCCGAGAGTAACGCCGTAGAAAAACCGCAGCGCACAGACGATTTGGTTCAGCGCCGGCCATGATATGCCGGTCGAGACCAGATGCACTTGAAAGGCGCGAACGTCTTCCAGTTCCAACCGATCCGGCGATTTGCCGAAATAGCGGCTGAACTTCGAAACCGCGCTGATGTAGGATCGCTGCGTCGCCGGCGACAGATTGCGGACGGTCATGTCCTCGATCATGCGGCGGCGAAGAGGGCTCAAATCGGCCATCTCGATACTCCTGTCTGAGGGGGTGGGCTGCAACACCCACATCCTCTCAGGCAGGAGGCGCTCTACGCCACCTCGCCGTTCACGCCGCGGTAGCGGCTTCGTTCAATCCTTAGAGTCCACACCACCTAGTCCGTTAGCGCTGCAAACGCGGTAATCGCCAAGTCTCTCAATCCTAGAGCTTTCATGCGCGATTTCTTTGTCTCCGCGGCAAGACGGCGGAGCGAGCCGTAATCACACTGAAAAAATGCATTCCTGCCTAATAGCAGCAGGAATAGTGCGTCGATTTCGAATAATAGTTTATGTGTTGACCGGTAGAACGGCGCAACGCAGCGATTGCTGCTCTCCGAGGGTATTTCATGGGCAATCATGACCTAGTCTCCAGTAGCTTCCTAGCACTGACCGCGGCCGGCCTCGCGCTGCTCTGCTCGAGCCTGCTCGTATTTGCCTTCGCTTAGCGGCTGCATCGGACGACGACGAGCCGATCGAGATCATCATATGGAATTGTGAATCCCGATGGTCTTGCTGCGGTGAAGAACGTTGAGCATCAGCATCCAGTAGGCGTCCTGCAGCATTGGCGGCTTCGCGATCGCTTACATGAAGGTAACTGCATTGCCGATCAGTCGCTGTAAGAGCGCCTTCGGCACATGCCGACAATCGATGGAATCCGTCGAGAAACTGCATCAGAGCGCGGAATTCAAGCGTCGGTGCCGGGACATTGCATTAATCAATATCGCCATATGGCTACTGTGCAGGGGCGAACGTAACCATTGCGCGAGCCGACTGTTTGTGGAGACCGACAAACTACATTGGCGCGGTTAAACCCATTCCAATTCGACGAAGTAGCAAATGATCTGGCTGCAGGACAATCTGATGGGCTCGGGAGCGAAGTAGTCCGATCGGAGCGCTAGTCCACTGCGTGGGTCAGCTAGTCCGGAATGGAAACGAAGCGGCTGAAACCATCAGCAAGTTGATGTAACTCCAGCTAAAACGGCAGGACTATCTTGTTCAAAGCCGCAACCAGACCCCCGTCCGGGGACGACCTCGATGGCAGATGTCTGCACGGATGCACCTTGCTGTTCGTGAGCGTCGCGACGGCGGTGCTTGCCGGCGTCACGGCTGCGGACGCGGCCGACTGTCCGCGTAAGGACGCGCTCGGGACCTCGCGCGTGCTCGCCGTTGATGCCAAGACTTATCCGCGGGTTGGACTGAAGAGCTTTCCCCAGACGCTCCCTTTGGCCGATCGCGAGGTTGTGCTGACGTTCGACGACGGGCCCCGGCCGCCGTACACGGAAAAAGTGCTGGCGGCGCTCGCGCAGGAGTGCGTCCGAGCCACGTTCTTTGTGGTCGGCAAGTCGTCGGCCCAATTTCCCGAGCTCGTGCGGCGCGCGGCCGCGCAAGGCCACACCATCGCGCACCACACATGGTCGCATTCGATGGCGTCGAAGATCAGCTTCGAGAAGGCGAAAGAGGACATCGACCGCGGGATTGCGGCCGACGAAATGGCGCTCCATGGCGTATCGACAATGGCGCCCTCGACGCCGTTCTTCCGCTTCCCCTATTTCGACTCGACGCCTAAGACGCTCAAGCTGCTCCAGTCTCGGGGCATCGTCGTGTTCGGAGCGGACCTCTGGGCCAGCGACTGGGAGGAGATGACCGCGGACCAGGAGCTGAAGCTCATCACCAGCCGGCTGGATGCCGAGGGCAAGGGCATCATTCTGTTTCACGACGCCAAGGCACATACCGCCGCTATGATGCCCGCCTTCCTACGGTACCTGCACGACAACGACTATCACGTCGTTCACATCGTTCCGACGGCGATACCGCAAAGGAATGCCGATACGCATTGATGGCGAGATGTCACGGCGGCGCAGAGAATGGGTGATCCCAATTGATCAAGCCTTCGCTCGTGCTAGGCGGTGCAATGACAGAGGGGGAATCGCGGCTGAGCCGTTTCGGGCAGGCTCCGTCAAGGAAGATATAATGTGACGTAGTAGGTCACTTCAATGGCAGAAGCCCACCGTTTGAGCGATGATCTAAGTGATCTTCTGCTGAACTGGCGCGACAATCCAACGTTGTAACGCGTGTCCGCAGCTAAACCGCCAAGCGGAACCGATCCGCTCGCGTAAGCATCCTGGGGCTATGCACAGAAGGCGGGGGCGGTAGCGCAACCGCCAAGAAGGGATGCGCGGCCAATGTGCTGGTCAGTGCGGAGGTCGAGTGAGCGTTGATAGCTCTCGACGGATCATTTTCGGATTCCGCTACTGAGCGCCTCAGCCCACATTGCATCCATATCAGGAGGCGGCCAGTGTTGGAGATGTTGCGGATCGCGCAAAAGCGATGTTGGCGGGACTCGTGACCATCACCACGTCGATCTAACGTCGCCTCATTTCCGCCTTAACCGCCGAGAGCCTTCGCAGATATTCAGTATTGGCTCCAATAGTGCCGCGATCTCCAAATTTCAAGTCAGTCATAAAACTTTGCATTTTGGCGAATGCTGCAGGATTCCGGCTATGCCGTGTCCCACAACAGAGTAATCCTGTTCCCGCAGCTTGGTATGCTCTCGCTCGACAACTGCTTAAGCTCGTGGGGTTTCTCGTGAGCCACAGTCGCCTTCGCTGGGTCGTGGATTTCTTCGTCACTATCCTGCTGGTGGTAGTCGCAGCGGCTATCGGAGCGGCGGTGGGCTGCGACGATAGGAAAGTGAGCAACGACACGCCCGCTGGCGTGCACATCCGTCGTTGATCGGCGTCATCAAACCGCTTGGACTTGCCGAGGAGCAAGGGGCGGCAGCCCGCTCCAGCGGGGATCTAGTGGTGAAAATCAGACGCTTCGGTCGCCCGAAAAGGCGCATGCACCTTGGCTGACAGCGGGTTCGGGGGCGATATGTTAGATTCTCACCACTAGCATGACCAACATCATATAAATGAAACCAACTTCTTGCGCATTATGACGTTTAGATTCGGTCGTTAGCGTCCGTTTCATTGACGGCTTCCCCGGTTACGGTCAGATGAGGCCGCAGCAGTTGGAATCGCGCACCTCAAGCGCGACGTCAGCCAAGCTGAATGCCGAGCGGGATATCCTAAAAAAGCCGCGGCCTGCTTCGCGAACGAGTCGACATGAAGTTCGTTTTTGTTGCGAAGCACCGGGGATTTGGCGGGCGGGGTGGTTGTGCGAATCGCTCGGTGTCTCGCGAGGTAGGTTTTATGCGTGCCTGACAAGGGCACGCAGTCAGGTGTCCGGGATGATGAAGATCTCGGGGTGAAGGTCCATGCACGAAGGCCGTCTCCCATAGTTCGCCGATACTGGCGGATACGCGTACTTGGCATACCGATCGTTTTGCTGTTTCTGAACAGCCTGAATGCGCCGACTTTCTCGATCGCCTATCAGGCATTTTTCGGCCAAGCGGCGAATGTCCGCGTGTTCTTGCAGACGATTGAGGTAAGCGTGGTGGCCACTGCCATCTGCTTCATCGTCGGCTACCCCACAGCTTATCTGATCACCGCCGCTTCGAAGAGCGTGCGCACGGCGGTCCTGGTGTTCGTTGCCATCCCCTATCTGACGAGCCTGCTGGTTGCGCACATACGCGTGGATCGTGATGCCGGCGGCGGTATGGTGAACAACATGCTGCTCGAATTCGGGCTAATCTCCAGCCCGCTGCCGCTGATTTACAACCGGTTGGCCGTCTACGTGGGGATGGTGCATATCATGCTCCAAGTGATGATTCTGCCTCTGGTCAGCGTCATGCTCGGCATCGACAAGGCGCTGATGTCAGCAGCCCGCAGCATGGGGGCTCGCCCACTTGCCGCATTCTGGCGGGTATTCTTCCCGCTCGGCCTGCCCGGCGTGCGCAGCGGCTCGTTGCTAGTCTTCGTGCTCTGCCTCGGCTGCTATATCACACTCGCGGCCCTCGGCGGACTGCGTGACACAATGCTGTCAACGTTCATCGCGAGTCAGGTCGAGACCTCTTTCAATGTCGCAAGCATTGCAGCCTCGGCCGTTATCCTCTTGGCCGTTGCCGCAGCTGTGCTCGCCATTTTCGAGCTCGACCTTTCCGGTACGCAGGGCCGCCCGGCGCGACCGGCGCGGGCGTATTGGTGGAACCGGCTACTCTCATTGTCCACACTTGCACGTTATCTCAATGAGCTTGCCACTCCATATCGAGCGAAGCGCTGGACACTTCCTGATTAGGGAATGGCAGAAGCCCACCGCTTGAGCGATGACCTAAGCGATTATGCTGAAATGGCGCGACCGTCTCACGCTGTAACGCGTGTCCGCAAGCACTAGAAGAGTCCTCCAACAAACAGATGGTAAAGTGATCCGAGTGAACGATAGAGACGATCTCGCACGACGGCCTGACGATGCTTTCCGAAAGCATTTAACGGCAATGCGATAGCCGGCGTGAACCGGGCTCATCGGGACGGGACATTGTGGAAGAACACGAGAGAAGCTAGCCTCAATCGCGAGCTCAACGACCAGGTTGCACGCGTTCGTCGGGCGTCCGCGATGTTCTTCATCGCGCGGCAACAAATGGCACGTCCGATGAGAGATTAGAAAAGCTGATTATCTAAACACAACCAAAAACAGTGTGTCTTGGACTCGCACGTTCGACAATTCTCTGAGAACATTGATCACAGGCAATGATGCCAGTCACGGACGCTCCTGATGCCCAACAACATCTTCGACAAGGTGAGTAATTCGATTATCACCGCGGGCCGATGAGCGTTCCTTCCGCGACGCGCGCAGCCATCGCAATGGGGCCGTTGAATGTGATTGCACGGGACTGGATCCAGGCGAATCGCTGGTCGGCCTGCTGCTCGAACCGTTCCATGAGGGGAGAGTAGATCCAAATCCGTGAGCCTGTTCGCAAGCGGTCAGGCCCGCTCCTGCAACTTCCGAGCATGAACACGATGCCCCCGATGTGGGGCGACACGCAGGTCCAAAGAAGAAGAAAGCGCTCCGTGCGAAATGACGATGTTCGACAAGTTATCTTTCGATTTTCTGAGATATTTTTAGCTAGGAGCGACACGAAGACGCTATCACCTCAGCGTGAACCAAGGCGTCATCTGACCGTCAACCGTGCGGCATATCTGTTTCGAATCGGCTGCTGCGGCAGCTTCCTGTCCCGATGCCGCCGCTGGACAAGGTCGTATGTTGGTTGAACTTGGAAGAGGATATGACATGTTGACCACGCGTGAAGTGTCTATCGATGACGCCACAACGGTGACGCACATGGTTGCTGCGCTACTTGGCGAACTTGAGGGCGGACAAATGCAGGACGGACTAGATACCCAGCTTGTTGTCGACCTGCTGGCCATGAAAGAGCGCGTCTATGGGTTTCTGGCTTTCACGGAGGCACGCCCGGTCGGCCTCATTATGTTGTCTGAAAGCGCCGCCCTTTTTGCGCGTGGAACCTACGGCATTATCACCGAACTCTACGTGGTGCCGGATCAGCGATCGTCTGGGGTCGCGATGCGTCTCATTGAGGCTGCGGTGGGCCTGGGGACGGTAAAAGGCTGGGGCCAGCTTGAAGTGGGGGCGCCGAGGCAACCGATGTGGAGCCGTAGCCCCAATTCAGCATTGTACTTGAAGGCCGGCTTCGCAGAGATCGGCCCACGCCTCAAGTTGCCGTTACACGGCTTAGCTAGTCAACGTGCGAAACGTAATGCTGCCGGGCGATCGCGGTTAGATCCTCGGCGGCAACGCGCACTGGGCCGTGTCCCGGATTCATCTTCTGCGAGATTTGCGTGAGCGTCGATTTGCCGGCGCCCCATTGACAGCGATGAAGTTTGTGATGCCGGCTTTGAGCCCGGCCGACAAGTCGGAGAGCACCGGCACAACTCAAAACCCCCTCATTCTGTGTAAGCCGGTCCCGCGTGCCCTGCTCGAAGGGACATGAAGCCCGCGCCGCGCAGGGCGCCGGCCTCTGCGTGGCGATGAGCGTTCTGTAAGCGCCGAACGCTGGCCAGTCTCCCAGGGCGTGCGGACGGGACGGCTTACGAAAGGCTCACGGGTTCGCCCCATCCGTTGACCTGTTCTTGACCGGTTTAATATTCTTCGCGGTCACTTGCGCTGGCGTCGCACCGACGAGCTGTTCGTACAGGAGAGGATCGGTCGCGCCCTCGGTGTTGATCAGAAAGACCCGTGCATTGGGTCCAAGACCAATCCTGCCACGCAAGGTCGGGTCAGAAGCAGCCTTCAGTAAGGCTGCGAGGCCAACACCACCACTTTCGCCTGCAACGACAGCGGGATCGCCATCCTTCGGATTTGCCAGAAGCTTCATCACGCTGATTGCGTCCTCGTCGTCGACAGTCATAAAGGCGTCCGCGGCGCGTGAAAGGATGCGCCAAGCGACGAGCGAAGGCTCGTAGCATTCGAGCATCGCCGTCACGGTCGATTGCCCATGATCTACCTTGACAGGATGCCCGGCCCGCGCGCTTTCGAAGAGGCATGCTGCCCGCGAGGGATCGACCACGGTGAAGAACGGGCGGTCGTCGCCCAACAGAACTGATAGATGTCCAGCAACGGCTGCGGCGATCCCACCGACGCCTGCCTGGATGAAGACGTGCGTCGGCGGCTCCGACAACTGGCGTAGTGCTTCGCTCAGAAGTGCGGTATATCCCTGCATTGCGAAGCGCGGGATGCGCTCGTAGCCAGGCCAGGACGTGTCAGACACCATGATCCAACCTTCTTGAGCCGCAACTTGGGATGCCTGGACGACGGAATCGTCTTAGTTGCCGTCGACGCGGACCATCTGCGCGCCAAAGCGGGCGATGGCGGCGATGCGCTCGTTGCTTACGCCTGAATGAACGAAGATGGCGCATTTTGCACCAACGAGCTGGGCACCTTGAGCAACTGATCTGCCATGGTTGCCATCCGTGGCGCAAGAGACCGTCATACCTCTTGCCACGGTCTCCACTTCAGGTGTGTGCAGCTCGGACACGTCAACATCGCGACCGAGCTGCCGAGTTGCTTCCTCGAGCACCAGACGGATCACAGCATAGGAACCGCCCAAGGCTTTGAAACTACCAACGCCCAGACGATGGCCTTCGTCCTTTAGATGGATCGAACCCACTCCAATCTCGCGGGCAAGGCCCGGCAAAGAAATGAGAGGGGTTTCCTTTGTGGCCATCGCGATGCTTGAGAGACCGCTCGACCTCGCGAGCGGCTTCCACGCCCAACGTGTCGGCGTCCGAGGCATCGTGGGGAGCGCGGTGGTCGGTGTGCTGGTTGAGGAGAAACATGCTTCGGCTCTCTTGCCTCGTCGGTAGCGCTCTGTATGGAATCTTTCATTCGCGATGATAAAAAGTGCTGCATTCCGACATCGTTTTATGCAAAATTCGCTCATACCCGAGGGTGGGCCCCTTGATTAGCTTGGATCGCTCGACCCGAAAGTCGCAAATGATACGGCGCGCTCAGCAGCAATAGAAAAAGTGCCCTATTGGCTTCATGGCTGGCAGCGGATCGGTTGCTTCCTGAACCCGTCATGACCAGCGCGCCTTCGATCGTGTAGACCGACCACAACCACCTTCGCCCGTGCCGCTTCAAGAAAACATTGAAGGTTGGAATTCGATCAGACATGATCAAGTCAGGGCGTCAATTCAAGACGATTGTGCGTTTTTGGTCTTCAGAACTCTAGAGGTGGTGTGGACTCTAAGGATTCCCATTTAGGGGCAAATCAGATTCAAGACTGCTTTTGGGGAGGCAGTCTTGGGTGTGATGGATCGGTTGGTTTTGAGCGACGCGGCGTGGGAGCGGATGGCGCCGCTGATCATCGGCCGACCTGACCAGAAGGGTTCGACCGGCCGCGACAACCGGATGTTCGTGGAGGGCGTGCTTTGGATCGTGCGCACCGGCTCTCCCTGGCGTGATCTTCCAGAGGCGTTTGGAGATTGGAACAGCGTGTTCCGACGCTTCAGTCGATGGAGCATCAAAGTGGCGGATCTTCGAGGCGATGTCCGACGATCCGGACTTCGAATATCTGATCGTCGATTCCACTATCGTTCGGGCGCATCAGCACGCCGCCGGCGCCAAAAAAGGGGGTCTGAAGATCAAGCGGAAGATCAAGCGATCGGCCGCTCGCGCGGGGGCCTGAGCACCAAGATACATCTGGCCGTTCGCGGCTTGGGATGTCCCGTGCGGTTCATGCTTACCGCAGGTCAGAAGGGCGATGCACCGCAAGCCGCCGCATTGATCGAGGGACTACCCGCCGAGGTCGTCATGGCCGATACAGCCTATGACGCCGATCACTTGCGCCAAGCCATCGCCGCCAAGGGCGCGATCGCCGTCATCCCCAATAACCCTTCACGTGCGCTCAAATACCCGCTCGACAAGCATCTCTATGCCCAGCGCCATCTCGTGGAATGCTGCTTCTCAAAACTCAAGCAGTTCCGCCGCGTCGCAACCCGCTTCGAAAAGACCGCCCGAAACTATCGGGCCGTCGTTACTCTCGCCGCCATCGTCCTATGGCTCCGCTAAATGTCCACACCACCTAGAGCGACTTTCAAGCGAGCTTTCTCTAGGCGATGCCTGAGTGCAGTGAGCCTGTTAGCCAGCTCAGTCAATTCGTGAACACCGGAATCACCAAAAACAAATTCATCGAGCGCTTCCTGTTGTGCGGCGACGCTCGCGAGATGCTTGTAAGTCTTGTCCGTCAGCGACATCTGCACGACCCTGGCATCGCTAGTGGAGGGCTTGCGCCGCAGGAAGCCTTTTTTCTCCAGCAGCTTTGATTGGGTCGTAACGAACGAAGGGTCAACGTGCATCAATTTGGACACCACGTTGACCGGAACACCGTTTTCTCTGTCCAAGTCAGCTAAAGCCATCAAGATCATCCATTGTGGACCGGTGATGCCAAGTACATTGGCCTGGAATTGGCGAAGTCCCTCCAGACACAAATTGATGGATCTGATTTCCCACACGAATCGCCGGATCACCTCCTGAATCTCAGGGGGACTCCTGCCGACCTGTCTTGTTGGGCTGGGCAAATCCGGCAGCATCGATGTCTGGAGTTCCATCCTTGAGTTTGCTTCCCTTAGCGACGAGCTGCGCACCCCGCTCGGCCGGCTGATCGTCTGCCGCAAGATCCGGGGGCACTCTTCGAAGATGTCTTCCGGAAAGCGCTTGCACCGGCCTCGCAGACCTAAATACTTCCGCAATTATCGGACAATTGGTGTGGTGAAATCCGTCGAAAGAGGCGCTCGAACGCGGAATTTAAGCGTCAACGCAGGACACGTTGCATTTATCAATATCGACATGTCGTTACTGTACAGGATCGAACGTAACCCTGTTGCACGAGCCCGACTGTTGGAGCCGGCAAAGACAATGACGCCGTGCGGCTCGAGAGCGAAATAGTGCGGTCCGGAACGTCAACGTTCCGTGGAATGGTAATTCTCCGTCCATAGCGAGCCAAGCCAACTTTTTGGCGTGTGGTCCAATTGGCGGTGCTCGGTGCTTCATGCCCAGCGTGGTAGGCCTCTGCGAAAACCCACTCACCAAATAGGTTTCTGTTCAATCGGAGTTCGCCTTGGGACGCTTCTACTTTCACCTAAGTGCCGGCAACGAAATAACGCTCGATGAGGAAGGAACAGAGCTACCAGATTTATCTGCGGCTGAGAATGAGGCTGTACTAGCCACACGCGAGCTTTTAGCCGAAGCGATCAAGAGCGGTATGCCAGACGTTCCAGAGGTTTTGGTCATCGCGGATGAAGCTGGGCGACCGCTCGCCAGCATACCGTTCGCAACCGTTCTGCCGAGGTCCCTAAAGAAGTAGGGCGCTTCAGTTGGCGGTCTCATCATCATCCTGACAGTATTGCCGGTCGCGAAGATCCTTATTGCAGATTTATCAGGGAGCAGATCTTCCTTTTAAGGTCGGCACGATGAGGATTGGTATCTTGTCTGCCGTCATGCTGAGCATCGCGATCCTGCTATTCTAACCTATTCCGGACTACCACCTGCGTATTTGTGATCGAGAACGTGAATTGACTTGGATCAATATTGCCTGCTGCCTAAGCGCACTAGCGTTGTGCCGACTTCGAGGAGGATCCAATGCGCACTTTGGCTTTGACAATTCTGACCGTGGGTATGGCTTTGGCAGCATGGCAAGCCCGGGCTCAGACCTATGATTTTTCGCCCGCGCCTGCCGGGCCGGATAGCTACTGCTTGCAAGGGCGCATATGGGGCTATCCCGGCAATTGCCAATTCTCCAGCTACGCCCAATGCATGGCCACGGCGAGCGGTACTAACGCCTATTGCGGGATCAATCCCCAGTACGCGTTTGCGCGCCAGCGGCGCGGCGCCTATCGGGACCGATACTGAGCGGTAGTGAAGCAATATCGCAGCAAGTAGCGGTGTGATGAGATCACAGCGCGAGTTAATCGAGAACGCGACGGGGCGGCCAGTGAGAAAGGTCGTGTCCCCCGTGATGGTGTAGCTCGGTCGAGCAAAGTCATGAGCGCCGCCAGCAGGCAGTCGCAAGGGCCCAAGCGGCATCGAGCAGGGCAGGCGGGAGCACGACAGGAGGGGTCGCCGAAATCGAAGCCCAGCGCGCCACACTCGAAAAGCGGCACAAGCCGAAGAGACCCGTTGGGAGAAGCAGAAGGAGAAGCTGGAGACCGCTCTGCGCCGGGCGGGGCAATAGCAGCGGCGAGCGGTGCCGACCGGTAGCCCTTGAAATTTTCTGGCGCGCTTTAACCTTCGTGAATCCTGGAACACGCGGCGTTAGTTATCCTCGGTCTGGACGACTGAGGGGCAATCTCCGATGTTCGACGCCCAGACCACCGCGCTACTGCGCGGTCCTCGACGATGCCTGTCAAGGCGTGTCGCGGTACGAAACCGGCACCCGAACGCAGGTGGCCGCGAAAATCCTTGAAGCGGCAAGGCGGGGCGGGACCACGGCCGACAGCCTGAAGCGGGTCGGCCGCAAGGGGCGCTCAGCGAGGCGCCCACGATGTGGCGGTGAGAAGCCTCGGAACGATCGCCGACCGTCGCGGACGGCCGCCTTCCGGCCTCGGTGACCCGATACTCAATCTCGTCCGAGGCGAGCGGCTCCGCCTTGACGAGCTCCAGTTCGATCAGCCGTGGTCGAAAAACGGCGTGCTGGTCCAGGGCGCGGACGCGAGTCGGTTCATGAATTCCAGCTCCAGATCGGTCAGCGTCATCATCGGTTTCGATTACTCCCAGGGAGGGCCCGCCTATAATGGACGCATTTGCCGCTGCCCGCGACACGGCTGTCCAGATGAACACGCTGGAAAAATGCGTTCTTTCGTAGCAGCAGCAGGAATAGTGCAGTGAATTCGAGTAATGTTTTATGTATTGAACGTCGAACGAAGGCAGCAAGTGGCGCTCTCCTTGCGCTGCACTCGAGGATGTTTCATGCGCAATCATGATCTTGTCTCCGGCAGCCTGCTGGCACTGACCGCGGCAGGCCTTGCGCTGCTCTGCTCGAGCCTGCTCGCTTTTGCTTTCATTTAAAGCCGATGCCTTGATCGAGTTTCGCGCCGCGTGGACGCGCGCTTTGAAATAGAGGATGGCCTGTGTCTCTGGCGTATCGCGGCTAATAGCGAGCTGACGGGATAGCATCCTGACTGATTACCAACTGCCTGTCGGGAGGAGGCGGAAGCGAGGCGCCACCCGGAGGAGTAATTCGTGTCTCGGCTTTCTAGATCGCTCTTGAAGGTGCTACTGAACGGCGTGAATGTATGAACCGAGATAAGCGAAAAGCGAAGCGCATTCAATTTGAACATGAGTACCGAGCCACTCTCTTGGGCGCTGATGGCACCTGGCGGCGTGATTGCGTACTCGTTGATGTTTCTGAGACGGGCGCGTGTCTTCGAATAGATGGATCGACAGATGTCCTGAGATCACGTCAGTTTTTCCTATTGCTTTCAAAGACAGGATTGGCCTTCCGGCGGTGCGAGTTGGTCCGGTTAAACGGCCAGGAAGTCGGCGTACAATTTGTGACAAGCCGGACTATTCGCACACGCCCGACACTCCGGGCGATGTATCCAACCTCAGCCTCAGACTAGCGCTACTTTGGCAGGCTTGGCGATTGATTGGTGAAACTGGTTTCCCGAATGGCGGCTCTCTTCAGCTTCCGTTTCTCCCAGTGGGTATCTTTGCGCTTAGAATTGAACACCCACTCGACATAACGGTTCACTGGGACGATCTGGCCGGGATAGGTTCGCGTCGGGGAAGCGTATCTTTACGCGCATGCGGTATGGTTTATTGTCAACGACGGCGAGACCTATGAACTCACTGCTTGAAATTCGACCAAACCACTCTCGCTAACATGACGGCGGCGCTTGAATATGCTTGTCGGAAGCTTCCGCCGGACCGGGACCATGAGTCCATTCGAAAATTTATTGCCGAACAGATCATCGCGGCGGCTGAGACCTCCGTTGGCGATCTGACGAGTACTGGTCTCAAGGTCGTAAACGGCTATCTTTTCCCGCCGGGGCACTCTTGGCTGAAGGCTCTCAGAGGGTAGCTGAGGCCTTCTTCGGGCAGATTTGCACCGGCGCCCTTTTTGCTTCCAGGCCCTTATCAGTCAGGCGGTAGGCTAATTCACCTGCGGTACCGCGGCTCTCGATCCAGCCTTTCGCAAGCAAGTTTTGGATTGTCTTGGGTGAGTTCGCTAGGGTGAAAGCCTTGATCCAGGCACCGCCACGGAGGCGTTGCATGACCTGTCGCTCTCGATGAGTCGGAAGGTTCATTTCGCGTTCCCGACGCCCAACCACCGCGAAGAATCGTAGCATGCTACTTTCGCGGCGGACGCCGTGAATTTTTTCGCCGCTGTCCTCTTTGCGCCGCGCTTGATGCGCTTATCTTTGCATAAAACGAAATATCCCTTGGCACAATGCCGAAGCGCGGCTTAAAATGTCATTTTCGGCAACATTTTAGGCGATCCATGAACTATTCCCAAATGAAGGACGAACGCCTATTGGCGTTTTACGAGAACGTCCGTGAGCAAGTCGTCTTAGATGCTGGAAGCCGCTACCGCTTTGCTGGTGATGGGGTCCGCGCCTACGCGGACGAGCTTCGCGAAGAAATGGAAAGACGGAGGCTTCGGTTCACGCCAATTGATTGGCACCACCGATGATGGAAACCAAGATAGAGGTGCCCGCACCACTACGCGAACTCGGCGCAATCGGAATTGATAATGCCGAAAGCGCGCTGGCGCTGTTCTTCGATGCAGTGAGTAAATTGGGCGCGCCGACCTCTGCGCAATCGCTCGCCCTGCTAGAGCGAATTGTTGCCGTTCGGATGGATTACGCCCGAAAGGTTGCGCGCGCCATAGATCGTTCGGAAGCTACGGCATTACAGTTCGCGTTTTGCCGGTCGCAAATCGACATCACGACTGAACTTATTCGTGTCGTTTCGGGCTCGGTTGACTAGTGCCAGCAAGACCATCAATCAAACGTGAGAATAGCCGGATAGCTACCGGCGCGAAGATCATCGTCGTATTTTGTTGCGCGAACTGCAACGCAGGTTACAAAGCAACGCAATATCGTCAGGTGTTGCAGGACGTTGGCACGTTCAGATGCCAGGTGTGCGGTGTCGAGGTCTATTCGTGGTCCGGCGACTATGACTACATTGACTGGACCGCCATCAAAGCAAAGCTGAAGCGGCGCAAGAAAAGGTAATGATTAAGAATGGACTCTATTCGTTGAGCGCTACAGCACACGACGGCACAGCCGCTGAAGTCGGCGGCGTCCTGATACTGCGCGATGGCCAGATACACGGCGGCGACGCCTTTGCGTTCTACATGGGGAGCTATGAGTGTTCCGCTGGAAGGCGGCAGGGTAAAATGACTAGTCAAGAACATACCCCGACCGAGCGACCGATGGCGGCCCGGGTCCAATACATCGGATTCCTTGGGACCTAGAATGATGCCAGTGCCAAGGCGGATGCAATGGCCCTCGTTGGCGAGCAAAGCGTTCGATACGATGCAAAGTTACGCTTGTTGGTAGAGGCTTAGAAATCTGGCCGTTGTAATAGGGCCCGAACAGCGTCTTCCTTATCCGCACCCCGCTTTACGATCATAAGTCCATTCGACAGCGGTCTTTGTAGCGCCTTCCCGTCACCCCACGGCGCGCGCATCCGCACGTCGCGGTGTTCGCCCGCAGTCGAGATCACCGGCATAGCCTTTGGGAGTATCGGCTCCGCGACTGCGTTCGCCGATGTCGTCAGGAAACCGTAGACGAGGTGAGGGCCTATGAACTCGGTCCAGATGCCAGCAAATGCGAATAGCGGGCGGCCATCATTCAGGGTAAACCAGACGACGTCCTCTTTCTTGGTCTCGGGGTTGGGCTCTGGGAGTATTCGGCAAAGCTGTTCACGGGCACCAAGCAGCGGCTGTCCGGCTTCAGCCAGCCGCGCCAGTGCGGCGGCGAGGTGTTCCGGATGTTCGTGACCGGAGGGACGGCAATCCTCGGTGGCGGCCGCATACCCCAGCGCATCATCGTTAGCTCAGTGCCGTTGTCGGTGCTGCGGATAGTCGGGGAAGACCCCCGGCATTGGGGCGAGGTTTCCAACGTAGCGATTGATCACGCGGAACAGCCGGATGATCGCTTCCTGATTTGTTGTTGTGATCGAATAGAGATTATGCCGACGTCGGCATAACCTCTACTATGCCGACCTCTGGATTATGCCGACCATTGGCCCAGAACTGTCTCTGGCTGCGGTGATCGCGGCGTCGGAGTCGGCATAATCCGATTGATCTCACGGGCGTGTAGTCTCCCTCTTGCCAATTGAAGGGAGGCTTTCATGTTGATTGATCTGTCACGAGTTAGGGTTTCGGGTCCGCTTTCGGCATTCGCGATCGGGTTTGCCGACCACATGACAAGACAAGGCTATAGCCAACAGCAGGCCCGCATTCAGTTATTGCTGCTAAACCGCCTGAGCAATTGGCTTGTGAGCAAGGGGCTCGATGTAGGGGAACTACGAGCAAAGGAAGTAGAGCAGTTTCAGCTCAGCCGTCATGAAGCGGGTGACAAAACTCTTCGCTCTATCAGAGCGATGCAGCCGATCCTCGGTTACCTGCGCGGTCTTGGGATCGCACCGCGGCTTCGTCGCCTCCGGTCAGCGGAGTGCTTGAAGCGGCCCTGGCGCGATACCGAGGTTACTTGCTACTTGAACGTGGCATCAGGAATGTGTCAGCGTCCCGGTATATTGAACTGATGCGCCCCTTCCTTCAAACCAAGGTCTTGCCGGACGGCCTTACTCTAGACCTTCGAAGCCTGACGGCGGCTGACGTCATTTCTTTTGTGGTGACAAACTGCCCTCGCCTGAGCCCAGGGACGGCCGGGCTGACGGTGTCGGCCCTTCGATCACTACTCGGTTTTCTTTACGTCGACGGCGCTATCGATCGGTCACTGGTGTCTGCGGTACCGACCGTTCCCGGTCGGCGATTAACCGGATTGCCGAAGGGATTGGCCGCTGACCAAGTGCAGCGGCTTCTGGCGTCCTGCGACACCAGCACCCGAAGTGGCTGTCGTGACTTCGCGGTCCTGACCATGCTTGTTCGCCTGGGCTTGCGGGCAGGCGAAGTCGCCAAACTGCAACTTGAGCACATCGATTGGCGAGGCGGCGAGATCGTGATTGCCCACAGCAAAGGCAATCACTCCGAACGACTGCCATTACCTGCAGACGTCGGCGAAGCAATCGCGGCTTACTTGCATCACGGCCGTCCCGCAAGCGCGCAAGGCCGAATGGTGTTTGCACGGATCACAGCTCCGCATCACGCTCTCACCACTGGCGCGGTAACGCAGATTGTTCGCCACGCTGGCGAACGGTGCGGCTTTGAACGGATCCATGCTCACAGGCTGCGTCACACCGCTGCGACTCTGATGCTACGCGGCGGTGCATCGCTGCCCGAGATCGGACAACTCCTGCGCCACCGCAACGCCATTACGACATCGATCTATGCCAAGGTCGATCGCGATGCTCTGCGGTCGATCGCTCGCCCCTGGCCGGGTGTCGTCGCATGAACGCTCTCCGCAAGGCTCTCGCAGACTACTTTGTGGTTCGCCGCGCCCTCGGCTTTAAGCTCTATCGAGCCGAGAAGCTCCTCAGTCAGTTTCTCACCTTCGTCGAGGATCGCGGCGAAGATCATCTGACAACCGAGGCGGCGCTCGCTTGGGCGACACTCCCTAAGCGCGGTCGAACCTGGGCGTTTGCCCGGCTTTCCGTTGTTCGCCGCTTCGCTAAACACCTGCGCGGGATCGACCCCGCGACCGAGGTGCCCCCGACACACTTGCTGGTGCAGCAAAAAGGCCGAGCCACCCCCTACCTATATTCGGAGTCGGATATCGCGGCCCTCATCGCCGCAGCCGGGACGCTGCGGACACCGCACCGAGTGGCGACATTTCGAACATTGATCGCTTTGCTTGCAGTGACCGGAATGCGGGTTGGGGAAGCGATCGGCCTCGACCGCGACGATTTTGACTCCGTCATTGGACTACTCACCATTCGGAACGCAAAGTTCGGCAAGTCTCGCCAATTGCCGCTGCATCCGAGCACCGTGGCTGCACTGGTTGATTATCTGCGTCGAGACGACCGTCCGAAAAACTCGTCGAATACGCCGGCACTGCTGGTCACTACGGTTGGCACCAGGTTCCGCTACATGGGCGTCCAGCCCGTCTTTCGTCAAATTGTGGATGTCGCCGGCCTCAAGCCGCGCTCTGCCTCATGCCGTCCGAGGCTGCATGACCTGCGGCATGGATTTGCCGTCAATACCATCCTTGACGGATATCGAGATGGCAGGGAGCCGGGGAACCGGATCGCGTTGCTGTCGACCTACCTCGGCCACGTCGATCCTGTCAGCACATACTGGTATCTCTCAGCTGCGCCGGAGTTGCTGACGCTGGTTGGTGATCGTTTGGAGCGGCACCTCGGAGGTGCCGCATGACCGCGCTTGCCCCAACCCTGCAAGCGTTCTTCACGGAACGCCTCATCCGCCAGCGCCAAGCTAGTCCCCATACACTTGCGGCCTACCGGGACACGCTGCGACTGCTGCTGGTCTTCGCGTCTGCGAGGAAAGACGTCGAACCTTCGAAGCTAGACATCGACGATCTTGATGCGCCGCTCATCGGCGCCTTCCTCGACCATCTTGAGAAGCAGCGGGAGAATAGTGCGCGTACTCGCAACGCTCGACTTGCCGCCGTCCGTTCGCTGTTCCGGTACGCAGCGCTTCGACATCCCGAGCATGCCGCCATAATCGAACGCGTGCTTGCCATTCCACGCAAGCGTTTCGACCGGAGGCTCGTCACTTTCCTGATCGAACCGGAACTCGATGCGCTTTTCCGCGCACCCGACCGCTCGACCTGGACCGGGCGGCGCGACCATACCTTGCTTACGCTCGCGGCCCAAACGGGCCTGCGTGCGTCAGAATTGATCGGCCTTCGCATCAGCGATGTTCATCTCGGCACTGGCGCCCATGTCAGTTGCACGGGGAAAGGACGGAAGTTGCGGATCACACCGATTACCTCGGGTATGGTCGCCCTCCTGCGTGTTTGGCTCGCCGAGCGCGCGGGTCAGCCGACGGAGCCACTTTTCGTCACCCAGTCGGGGACGTCACTCAGCCGTGACGCCGTCGAACATCGGCTCGCCAAATACGTTCAGATCGCCACCCGCGCCTGTCCGTCGTTGGGACAGAAAACCATCAGCATGCATGTGTTGCGTCATAGCGCCGCGATGCGACTGCTGCGGGCAGGAATTGAAACCTCGGTGATCGCACTTTGGCTCGGCCATGAGCAGGTCGAAACCACCCACATCTACCTACACGCTGATATGGGAATCAAGGAACGCGCACTGGCCGCGACAGCTCCAACGGTAGCCACTCCCGGTCGTTTTCGACCGAACGACAAGCTTCTCGCATTTTTGGAGGCACTGTGATTATGCCGACTCCAACGCAGCGATCGCCGCCGCCAGAGCCCGTTTTGAGCCAATGGTCGGCATAATCCAGAAGTCGGCATAGTAGAGATTGCACATCATCAGTCTAGGTCGCCCGGCTAACAGGCTGAAGCAGGGTTATGATTTCGGGATGGTGCGTCAGACCGAAGCGATTGACCCACAACGGACTCTGGCCACCAGCGCGAGAAACTACGCGGGTATGGGCGCTCTGCGGTCCGGAGCAGTCTAGGACGCGCCTATGTAGAGTGCCGTCCAGCGTTTTCATGTATCGTCCGATTTAACCGGCGGAGATAAGAACATGCGATATGCTTTGGTCATCGCGATGCTGCTTGGGTCGACGCTGCTTGTGCAGGCGGAGCCTATCGCTCGTGACAAGTGGATCGCGCAGACTGGAAGAGCGAGCAAATCCTGCCTCGCTAAATTTCGGCAGAAATTCGGGGAAGACAAGGGCCACAATTACTCAGGCTGTGTGACAAATCAAACTAACAAAGCGATCGATGACTGCGTTGGCAGTAGTGAGTTTTCTAACTGTGTTTTAGAAAAATCGTTGAGGGTATTGGAAGCCTGCGACCTATCGAGTTGCTGAAAATACACGTCTCAGGTTGCCTTACCTAGTGCCGTGAAGGAGCCTCTCGCAACCAACGGCGGTCGCCTAAACCTCTTCGGTGTACCGCCCGTGCTCGTAGATGGCGAGAACTACCACGGGCTGCGCGAGCCCAATCCTCACGAGGCCTTCGGCAACGGCCCGCATCATTGCGCGGGCGCGCACTTGTCGCGGCGAACCGTTGGCGTCATCCCGCTGCCCATGCCGTCCGAGCGTTTCCCCAACATGACCTTGCCTGATCCCGCAAATACTTCCCTTTTAGGACAACTATTTCGGATTGTGGTCAGCGTACACAATCAATCGCAATCGGATCGATCCCTGCGCCGGCATATGCGTATTGATCGATCTGATCTCCCACATGAATCGGCGGCCCACCTCCTGAGTCTCAGGAGACCTACCGCCGACCTGTCTTGCTGGGCTGGGCAAATCCGGCGGCATCGTATGTCAGGAGTTCCATCCTTCGTTGATTCCCTTAGCGCAGACCAAAAATATTGACAATGCTGTCCGCGCGAACCAATTCACAGCGCGCTCAGATCGTCCGGCACTTCGGCGAACTTCCGGATCACCTTGGCGTCAGTGAAATCGCCGATGGCTGGGTTGCCGCAGCGGCTAACAGCGAGGCGACGAAGCCTGGCTTGCGCGAGAGCGCCTGGCTCGCATCACGGCGGCGTTCTGCAAAAAGCACCCGACGGCTTCACCGACCATTCCGTCGTCGGAATACGCGTGCGCCATGGCCGAAAACCTTTATCCGCCAGGTGCTGCGCGCGGCCTAGGAGCCTGTCCGAGTAATCGGATTTTTCTCGACGAAGAACAAGCGTCGTGAT
>NZ_JAGWDK010000061.1 GCF_018398875.1 Bradyrhizobium sp. sGM-13
TCGGGCGGCACGACAACTTCTTTGACCTCGGTGGACATTCGCTGCTAGCGCTGCAAGTGCTTGAGCAACTCCGGCGGCGGGGTTTGATCCTCGATCTTTCCGTGCATTTCACGAATCCTCGTCTCGATCAGTGCGCCGAGAAGGTGCGCCCCGCATCGAAGAACCATCGAAAATCTGCGAGCCAACTTATTCCGCTTCGACTCGCGAACAGTCAGCCACTTATCCTCTGTCACGCTTGTGGCGGAGGGCTGAGCGTCTATGATGACCTCGTGCGGGCGCTGCCAGCTACACAGACCATCTACGGTATACATGCCCTAGAGTTCGGTCACGAACTCCTGAAGGTGGGTTCGATTGATGAGATCGCCCAAGTCTATGCTCGGGCTATTGTTCCTGTGCTGCCGGACATGGCTTGTACGCTCGCGGGATGGTCTTTTGGCGGTGTGCTCGCCCACGCCGTTGCTGGGATGCTAATCTCTGCAAACGTGAGGGTCGATTTAGTGGCATTGATCGATAGTGCCCATCCGTCGGCGCCAGAGACGCCTTCCACTCTCACCTTGGACCAGGAATGGTCTGAATTCCTTGCATTCCTTGTCGACGAGGGAGGATTGTCGCCTGAGCACGATGCAACCATGAAAATTCGACCGGGTGACTTCGCTACGCTCGCGAGCGCTGCTTTTGGTACATGGAAAATCGGTGTACCGGCGCTTGAGGAAATCTTCCAAATGTTCATTCGCCATATTCGCGCGGGCAAACTATACGTACCTAAGAAGGTTTCGGCGCTCTGCGTCTATTACACTCGGGAGTCCACTAGCGCAGCAACTCCATGGCACGCTGCTTTCGAGAGCCTCGTTGAAGGGCCCCCTCTTCCTGGCGACCATGGTTCCCTTCTGAAGCATCCAAATGTGACCGTTCTTGCGGAGGACCTCTCACATCGCCTTCCCGGCGAGGCATTCGTTCGCCGTCCAACAAAAGCTTCAAAAGACGCACCTTTTCCAATAGATCAGGACCTGTAGCAGTGAAGTGGACCCCATCCGGTGGGGCCACGGCGACCAATCTCTTAGTTGGATTCTCGGCCGCTCCGATCTCCTGATATCACGCTGCGAACAGCTCTGTCTGCTGCTGTTGTTGCGCCTGTGATTGCTCACAATACACTCTCGACGATGGTGGCGTGGTGAACGAGGCGATCGATGGCGGCGAGGGTCTCCATCAGCCCATGCCCGATGAAGCACAGCTTCGTCTCCTTGCCTTTACCCTTGCGATAGAGCCTGGCATCGGGATCGGTGGTCGAAGCATGGGTGTCGTTCGAGCGTCTCTGGCCATGGAAGTCCGCTTCGGCATTGCGCCCGCCTTTGCGCCGGCGGCTCGCCCGAGCCGTCCTTCGGCTTGACGCTCTTCATCGAGGCCCAGGCCTCGATCAGCGTGCCATAGACCGAGAAGTGATCGCTCGACAGAAGCTTCTTCACCTTGGGCTGCGCGCCAGCAACGCCACGAGGAACTTGGCCGAGATGTCGCCTTCCAGTCGCCGGTCGCGGTTCTTCGAGAACACCGAATGGTCCCAGGCTGCGTCGTCAACGCCGACTCCGACGAACCAGCGGAACAGCAGGTCGTATTCCAGCCGCTCCATCAGAAGCCGCTCCGAGCGGATTGAATAAAACGTCTGCAATGAAGTGGCCAAGGCCGACTTCCTGTTTGAGTTCGTGGTAGTTGCGCTCAATGCGCCAGCGCAGCTTGACGATATCGACGAACTGACGGAAGCCAATGTTCGCCGGAAGCGTTGACAACCAATATTTGGTCGGCGCCTCCTCGCCTGCCGGCCACTCGATCAGCAGCTATTCCTCCGGCCGGCTTTCGGCGCGCCAGTAATCTCGAGGTGCCGGACGGACGCGCACACGGGCAAAGCGCGAGGACAACCGCTCTGCCGTACCCTCACGCCACGTGATCTTGTGCCAAGCACGTGATGGCAGGCCGATCGCAAGCTTCTTGGCCGAAATCGGTCGGTGCTTGCTGTCACGCCGCAGCAACTTTGGAGGTCGCCCGTTCCCCGACCACTTCTTCGGCGGCCGCGGCCCAGTTCCAGGCGTCCATACCGATGTTTGTGGCAGGATGCCAGCCACATAGCTCAGGCCAAGTGCGGTGATATTTCCACGCAGAGCGGTGTCGGTGCCATAGCCGGTGTTGGCGAGCTTGATCCAACGGCCGAAGGTGAGATCAATGCTGAGATCGAACGTTTCGAGATACAGGCGGAGGAAAGCTATCATGGCGCCGTTGAGGCCAGCTCCCTCCGGCTGATTGATGCGCTCAAAGCCGGTAAGGCCGAAATCTGGGGTAACGACGACGATGGCGATGCTCGAAGTGCTGGAAGAGCGGGAGTTGGTTTGAGTTTTATATGTCATGCGCGCACCTTGATTCACCCGCCTGATAGCTCGCGAAGATATGCGCGGGATCAAAATTGGGCCCGCGGTCGAGCGACAGCGCATAGAGCTCGAACTTCCGTTGGCTGATCCGTGTGATCAGACGCTGCTCATCGGCGACGGCCATGGTCAATCTCGTCAGTCGGCAGGCGCCGGGCGCGGGGACTCGGCCGCATCGTCATGATGCCTCCGCTGCGGCCTGGGCCAAGAGGTCGTGGGCCTCCCATTCGTCGCCGCGCGGTGTGATGACGAACTCGCGATCCCAGACGCCCCAGTTTGTCGCCAGCGGAACCTGTGCCAAGGGGTTATGGACATAGGTCAACGGGCGGGTCCGGCGCGAGAGGTTGCCGAGACCGACGCGCGACCAGATCACACCTGAGATGTCGGCAAAACGCTCGTCGAGGAATGCCGTGCGCGCGATCGGATTGTGTTCCCGGTTGATGAAGGGGGCAGGGTGAAATCCTTCGTCAACGACATTGCCGGTCTCGCGATCGATCGTGATGTAGGCGTCTCCGATCGGAAACAACGTGGTCATGATCAGCGGCAATGGCTGTTCGGCGACATAGACACCGAAGCGGCTCGCACTGATTGCGATGATCCTCGTGTCCTCCGGCACGATCACTCCCTCTTCGAGATAGCGCGCGATCCTCTGCGCCTTGGTCCAGAACGCCCCGGACGTGCGCAACTGCGCCTGACGGATCGGTGCGACGAAGAGGCCGCCCCCCTCGTTGAGAGGAACCGGACGCACGATTTGGTCAGGACCTGGGGCGCCTTCATCTGGGGTAATGGCCTCGATCCAGATACGGTGGCCATCTTCCAAGACGCAGAGATCCGGCTGGCCACCCTCGCGCTGACGCTCGACCACCGGGAGCAAGGTGCGGCCAGCGTCGATCAATGTGCAGCCCAGATACATCTCCCAGAAGCGGCCATCTACGTCGCGCGCGAAGCCCTGTCGAAAGTCAGGATCGGCATAAGGCTCGTAGCGCGCCCACATCTCCTGCAGCATGGCGCGAAGCTGCTGCTCGATCGGAAATTCGGCGGCCTTGAGGTTCTCGAACGCGCGATCGAGATTGGCACTATCAACGTCGAATAGATCACTCATCGTCTGCTCGTCTCATGCCCGGCGCATCATCCGCTCGATGCGAACACGGTGGAAGCCGTGCGAATGGATCTGCTGGCGAAGCTGCTTGATGTCGTTGACGCCGAACGCCACCGCCGCTTTCAGCGGGCTGGCGAAGGTTGCGTAGAAGGTCCACCGCGCGCCGCTCGGCAGCGTCGGATTCTGCCGGCGATCGGTGATGACGACGTCGCGCGGATCGCTGCTGTTGCGGAAGGCGTGAAAGGTGAACCAGTCTGGCCGGCGATAGCGCGCCGCCTTGCTGAAGGGCACGGACTGAACCTTCACGTCGGTCTGGTCGAGTGCCCAGTCGCGCTGCTCCAGGATCTGCCGCACCATGTGGCCGACCATCTGCTTGACGCGATCAGCGAGGACGTCCTCACGAAATTCGGCGAGGAGCTGTTCCTCGATGCCTTCGACGGCGGGCTTGCCGAGCTCGGACGCCGTCTCCAGGCGAGCGACGTTTTCGGGCTGTGTGAGGAAGGTCCAGACGCGCTGGCCAAGCTCGGTCGCGTAGAGTGACGCAAATTTCTCGGGGTTGTAGGCAAACATGACTGGGCCTCCTTTACCGGGCAAATATGGCCGGTTATAAGCGTCTGTCAATAGGAGGGCGACGAGCGCCCGCTGATTCTATCGGGAGGCTGGGTTGGACTTCGAAGATCTCGTGACGGCCCTTGAGCCACCGCCCAACCGGGTCGGAAAATCGGACGACCTCCACGAACATCATCTCTATGAGGGCGCTGTCATGCTCGCCTACGCGATGTATTTGCTCCGCACGCAAGGCGCGCGTGACGTCCGCATCCATCCCGATGGCGAGCACGGAAAGCAGTTCGATTTCACGAGCTGGCTGGGCGGCAAGCGTTCACCAAGGTCTCCAGCCTCGGTAGCACCGCCTATTCGTACTGAGTCAGAAGGTCGCACGGTTCGACTTTGAGAATCAACTATTTGAGAAGATTCAGGATTGGCGTGCGAGGTGCTGACATGAATCGGAGAGACGGGGAGAAGGTCGAAGCACGGTTTGCAGCTTATGTCGCGGGTCTTGCGGGGGTGCTCGGTCACGCCGACCGGATTGGCCCGCTGCGCGACTATTGCACCGGGCTAGTCCTGCCGGGCGAACGCAAGAGCGTGGAGCCGATGGCGGCGAAGACGGCCCCGGCGCGGACGGCGGCACAGCATCAGTCGTTGCTGCATTTTGTCGGTGTCGCGTCCTGGTCGGACGAGAAGGTGCTGGCCAAGGTACGCGAGATGGTGCTGCCTGCAATGGAACGGCAGGGGCCGATCGAGGCGTGGATCATAGATGACACGGGTTTCCCCAAGCAGGGGAAGCATTCAGTAGGCGTGCAGCATCAATATTGCGGGCAGCTCGGCAAAGAAGCCAATTGTCAGGTGGCTGTCTCGCTGTCGATCGCAAACCACTCCGCCAGCCTACCGGTGGCCTATCGGCTGTATCTGCCGAAGGAGTGGAATAAGGACAGGGTGCGCCGGAACAAGACAGGCGTGCCGCGGGACATAACCTTCAAGACCAAGCCGGAGATTGCACTCGATCAAATACGGTGGGGATGCGAGGCCGGCCTGCCGCGCGGTGTCGCCTTGATGGACGGTGCTTATGGTACTGACTCTCGGCTGCGCACCGGCATGACGGCGTTGGGTGTGAGCTACGTCGTCGGCATTCAGCCGAAGATTCTGGTATGGCCACCCGGCACTGGACCGAGGCGGAGAGGCCGGCCGCTGAACAATACGGGGCGTCGCGACGAACCCGATCTGATCTCGGCCAAACGCCTGGCGCATGGTCTACCCAAAGATGCCTGGCACACGATCCGGTGGCGAGAAGGTTCATCCGAGTGGCTATCGTCGCGCTTCGCCCGCGTGCGCGTTCGGGTCGGACATACCCAGCTCAAGCCAGAATTGCTGTCGGAGGAATGGTTGCTGATCGAGTGGCCCGTAGGCGAAGTCGAGCCGACCAAGTATTGGCTGTCGACGCTGCCAGCCGATATCGGCTTGCGCGAGCTCGTCGACCTCGCCAAGCTGCGCTGGCGTATCGAGCGCGACTATCTGGAACTCAAGCAGGAGGTCGGGCTTGGGCACTTTGAAGGGCGCGGCTGGCGCGGCTTCCATCACGCCACGATGTGCATCGCAGCCTACGGCTTCCTGATCTCCGAGAGGGAGACGATTCCCCCCTCGAGACCTCGTTCCACCACGATCTTACCGACGTCTGTCCTACCCGACGGCTATCGACCCAGAGGATCTCCCCTTGCGGCCTGAACGTCACATTGCGAACTCGATCGCGACCATGCGTGTGCGCCTGATCAACGCGCTCATCAGAACCTTGCCGCGATGTCCCTGTTGCGGCAGCAACGCCGCAACATACAGACAACAAAAAATTATGACGCAGTACGACTATGGCGGGGTCTATCGCAATCCGGCGGACCAGACGATCACCATCAACCCGAAGTCCGGGTTCGGTGATGTCGTCGCGGCTGTCGGAGACCATGTCATTGCGGCCGAATGCAAGGGTGAAGCTCAGCCGCTACATCGCCGTTGTCCTGTCGAAAAAGTCGATTGGGGCCCCTTGGGTGAAGAAGGAGCTCGACGTGGCGATGAACCGCGAGATCGCCAGCGGCGAGGTGGTCGTGCTGCCGCTGCTCTACGAAGAATGTGAGTTGCCGGAGTTCCTGAAAGGCAAGCTCTACGCCGATTTCTCCACGCCCGAGGAGTACGAGGCGGTTCTCGGCAAGCTTTTGCGGCGGCTCCGGATCTCCTGATGAGCGAGACCGGTCCCAGCATGGCGATGCTTACGGCGATGACGGACCTGTGGCGGCTACGTCCTCCCGGGCCCGACAATATTCTCGCGCACCCCGCCTTCGTGCGGCTGCGCGAAACCTGCCGCGACGGCTATCCGAACGCCGGCAAGAAGGGACCGGCCTTCGCGCTCTCGATCGCATTGCGAGCCTTGGGCTTTCCATGTCACCTGCGGAAGGACACGGCCCATCTTGCGTTGCCTGTGGAGGAAGCGGCGAAGGGGCTGGACGCGGCGCTGCGCGCCACCCGGACTAGGCACATCCACCTTGCGCCGCTCGCATTCGGTCCGGCCAGGGTGTGCCGGTTGACCGCCACAAAGGGATGCGCGCTCCACAAATAGAATGCGGGGACGGGTGGCCGGCCTGCTGGGCGATCGACGCTTCGCTGACCAGTATGAGCAACTCTTCAACGTGCGGAGCGCATTCCTGCATGGGCGCGCCATGACGGCCATTTCGACGAAAGAGCGGGTGATGGCGCGGTCATTGGCCCGCCAGGTCGTTGAGGCGCTGATCCTTGCGACCCTCGCGGGACCGATCGGCTCGCGGGAGGACTTCCTCGACGGTCTGCTCGATAAGGGCGCGCCCTTGATCTAGGAGGAACGGACGGGTCCGAGGGGGATACTTGGGCTTGAAAGATGTCAGAAAACTGCGTATATTTCTGACAGGAGATGGCCATGCAACGGTTAACCGAACAGATTCTTGCGCATGCCAAAGGACTGCCGGAAGGCACGCCCTTGGCGGCTAAGAGCTTGCTTCACCTCGGTAATCGCGCCGCGGTGGATCAGGCCTTGTCGCGGCTGACCGAGCGGGGCCACCTGATCCGGGCCGGTCGGGGCGTTTATCTCCGTCCCATCACGAGCCGATTCGGTACGAGGGCTCCATCAGTCCAGCAGGCGGTCGAGGCGCTCGCCAACCAGCGCGGCGAAGTCATCGTCCCGAGCGGGGCGGCGGCGGCCAACACCCTCGGCCTGACGACCCAGGTGCCGGTTCGGTCGGTCTATCTGACCTCCGGCCGCAGCCGAACGATGAATCTCGGCAAGCAGGTCGTTGAACTTCGTCATGCTCCGCGCTGGCAACTCGCCCTGGCCTATAAGCCGGCTGGCGAGGCAGTGCGGGCGCTGGCCTGGCTCGGGCCGGAGAAGGCAGAAGCCGCATTGAAAACACTGAAGCGGAAGCTCCCGCCGTCCACCTTCAGCGAACTGGTCGCGGCAGCGCCGCAGCTTCCGACCTGGCTGGCGCGCAGTGTGGGAAAGGCGGCGCATGGCTGACGCCTTTCTCCACCTCCCGGTGGCCGATCGCCACGAGGCGCTGAGCGTCGCGGCCGACCAGTCGGGACGACCAGCGCACCTTCTCGAGAAGGATGTGTGGGTCGTCTGGGCGCTCGCCACGCTCTACGGATCGGCGCTCGGCGAGCATCTGGTGTTCAAGGGCGGCACATCGCTGTCGAAGGCCTATGGAGTCATCCGGCGTTTTTCCGAGGACGTCGACCTGACCTACGACATCCGGGCAATTGCGCCGGATCTGGTGGGCGACACGGGCGAGGCGTTGCCGAAAACGCGCAGCGAGGAGAAGCGCTGGTCGAGTGAGGTGCGCAAGCGTTTGCCGGAGTGGGTGGCGGGGACCGCACAGCCGGTCATCGCGGACGCGCTGGCCGCGGAGGCGTTGCCTGCCACGATCCGCGTCGAGCGCGAGAAGCTGTTCATCGACTATGAGGCGATTGCCGCAGGCTCCGGCTACGTGGCGCCAAGCGTGATGCTCGAATTCGGCGCGCGATCGACGGGCGAGCCGGCAAGCCTGCGGGACATTACCTGCGACGCATCGGGCCTGGTCGAAGGCGTGGTCTTCCCAATGGCCCGGCCCCGCGTGATGCATGCCGAGCGAACCTTCTGGGAAAAGGCGACGGCGATCCACGTCTTCTGTCTGCAGGAGCGGCTCCGCGGCGATCGCTTCGCACGACACTGGCACGATGTCGTGCGGCTGGATGAGGCCGGTCTTGCGGATGCGGCTTTCGCGGATCGGGAGTTGGCGAACGCTGTCGCGCGCCACAAGGGCATGTTCTTCGCCGAGAAGGCCGCCGACCGCAGTCCGATCGATTACGTGGCGGCCGTAAACGGCGGTTTGCAGATCGTGCCGGGCGGCGATGCCTCCAAGGTGCTGCAGGAAGACTATGGCCGCATGGTCGAGGACGGGTTGCTCTTGGAAGATGCCGAACCCTTCGAGAGTCTGATGGAGCGCTGCGCCGATATCGCCGCGCGGGCCAACCGCGCGGGCGCATAGAGGGGCAGGCGAATGCTCAGTCGGGGATCGGAGTGGCGGCGGTGGGAGCCGCATATTCATGCACCGGGCACGGTGATGAACAACCAGTTCTGCGGTCCCACAGCGTGGAGTGACTATCTCACCGCGCTGGAGCGGGCCATGCCGGTCATCGAGGCGATCGCCCTGACCGACTATTACGTGACTGATACCTACGAAGAGGTGCTGAAGCACAAAGCGGTTGGCCGGCTGCCTGCCACCAAGCTGATCTTCCCGAATGTCGAGCTACGGCTCGACGTGGCCACAGCCAAGGGCGGATTCGTCAATCTTCACCTGTTTGTCAGCCCGGAGGATCCAAAGCACATCGAGGAATTGCAGCGACTGCTGTCGCGTCTGCAGTTTAACGTCATGCAGGACCGCTTCGATTGCACGCGCGCGGACCTCATCAAGCTTGGCAAGAAGGCCGATCCGGACATCACCGACGACCGCGCGGCGCTGGCCTATGGAGCCAACCAGTTCAAGGTCAACTTCCAAAAATTGCGCGAGGTGTTCTCGGAGAGCGGCTGGGCGAAAAAGAACATACTGATTGCGGTCGCGGGTGGCGCGACAGACGGAACGTCGGGCGTGCGGGAGGCTGCGGACCAGACGATCCGACGCGAAATCGAAGGCTTTGCGCATGTGATCTTTGCCAGCAGCCCGGCCCAGCGCGAGTTCTGGCTAGGCCAGAGGGATCTTGGCCCCGATGAAATGCGAGCCCGATGCGGTGGGTTGAAACCCTGTCTGCACGGGAGTGACGCCCACAAGCTCGACGATGTCGCCTTGCCGTCCCCTTGTCGGTGATGGGAAGGTCAAGGTGAGTTGGGCTTCCGGAGAACCGAGCGTCCGCGCGCTCGATGGCTCGGATGCCAACGGGCCGTTTAGTTATGAGCGCGTGCGGTATCTGTCGCAGCAGTTCGTGGAGGAGCTTTGCTCGTCGAGCGGGCTGACCGACGGCCTTTTGCGCGAAATCGAACGGGTGATCTTTGAGGCCCATCCAGACGACGCCCGGGACGGCACGTTGGACTTCGCCGAGCTTCTCGACCACCGCGCATCGCGCCATCGCCTTGCGCGTGAACGCGAGGCCGAGGCCGTGTCGCAGATCTCCGAGCGCATCGGTACCGAGCTGGAGAAGGAAAAGCTGATCGCGACCTATGAGGGGCAGGTCGCGCAAAAGAAGAAGCTGGTCGATGCGTACACGGCCGACCGTGCCAAGCTCGTATCGGCCGGCAGCGAGAAGCGAGCCCAGCGTCACACGGAATTGGCGGGAGCCGCAAACCAGGTTCGGGCGAAGCTGCGGCAGTTCGCCGGCCAGCGGCAAACCTTCCTGGCAATGCAGGACGAGGTGAAGGACCTACGGCGTAACCAGGCTCCAGAAGCGCTGAGACAGGCCCAGTCGCGCCATACCCACAGTGGCATGTCAGCAGAGCAGTGGGCGTCCTTCCTGCTGGACTACAAAGGACCCGTCGACAATGATCTCGCCGGCTACGTGAAATGGGTCGATGGCGAGATCGCCAAGCTCAAGGGAACGACGCCGGCGCCGAGCGATCCGAACACGCCGTACTTTCGAGACGACGTCGATCTGAGCACGCTGTCACAAGCCGTTCTTGAGGCGGAGATGGCGCGGCTGGAGAAGCTGGTCAGCGCCGACAAGGAGACGCAGCGACGATACACAGCGCTTTCTGGCAGCATCGCGACCGAGACCGCAGCGCTGCAAACGCTTACCGATAAGCTGAAGGACGCACAGGGCGCCAGAGATCGGGCGCGCGACCTGCAGACGCAACGCGAGGAGGCTTATGGCAGCGCTTTCGACGCGCTTGTCGCGGAACAATCAGTGCTGGAGAACCTCTACGCGCCGCTCATGGCGCGGCTCGCTGCCTCGTCTGGCACGCTGAAGAAGCTTTCCTTCTCCGTGACGCGTGTCGCCAACGTGGAGCAGTGGGCGTCCGAGGCGGAAGACGGTCTGATCGACCTCAGGAAGGCTGGCGCGTTCCGGGGCAAGGGCACGCTGCTGCAGAAGGCGAATGAGGTGTTGAAGGGGGCATGGGAAGCCGGGGATTCGGCCGTCGTCATCGGCGCGATGGCGGAGTTCCGACGGCTCTATCAAAGGGACCTGCTGGATCATTCTCCGGTCGCGCACACCGACCAGGCGGAATTCCGCGCATGGTCGAAGCGCTTTGCTCAATGGCTGTTCAGCACGGATCACATCGCGATCCGCTATGGGATCGACTACGATGGTGTCGACATCCGCAAGCTGTCGCCGGGCATCCGCGGCATCGTGCTCTTGCCGCTCTATCTGGCACCGGACGACAGCGACAACCGGCCGCTCGTGATTGACCAGCCCGAGGAGAACCTCGATCCCAAGTCGGTTTTCGATGAGCTGGTCCACCTCTTCATCGAGGCGAAGGACCATCGTCAGGTGATCATGGTCACCCACAACGCGATCCTCGTGATCAACACTGATGCGGATCAGATCATCATTGCCGACGCCGGGCCGCACGGCTCCCTGCCGCCGATCTCATACAGGTCGGGCGGGCTGGAGAACGCGGAGATCAGGAAGGCGGTCTGCGACATTCTCGAGGGTGGCGAAGGCGCGTTCCAGGAGCGAGCGCGAAGGCTGCGCGTGAGGCTGGAGCGATGAGAGTATCAGCGCTGCGCCTTGTCAGGTCACCGCCTCAATACAAGCCTCGCCGCTCACCGGTTCCCAGCGAACCCGCGAAAGACGTCACGATGGAGCCGTCACCAAGCGCGATCGGGGGCGGGTCGTTTTCGATGATCACGAACTGAGCCTGGGCTTTCTGCTCTACTAGGAACCGATAGAAATGTTCCTTGAGTCCGCTATCCTTCACTTCCTTTTCGTCAGCAGCCAGCTCGCCATGCCGAGAGGTCAGCGGATCGCGGTAGCTCAGCAGTGGACTATCGAGAACCACGATGCCTGGATGCGGGAGCTCCTTCTTCCGGCAGTACAACAGCACACCAATCTTAAACGCAGCATTCATTAAAGCCCGGACGCCCTTTCCATTTGCGCGGCGGCTTTTCCCGTCAATGAGAATATCGTGCGTCTTGTCGTCGAAGGAGACGGTAGGCAGACCCGGAAATTTCCAAGCGTGAAGCACCGTCTGGACGGTGGTCGCAAACTCGTGCCCAGTCACGCCGTCTATCGCGGAAATTTCGTGCGAAGAGTTCTGCAACTGGACTCGGATATGGTTTCGCTACGTAGATCTCAGGGCTAGAGATGTTCGCGCGGGGCGATTGTCTGATGCGAATATCACCTCGCTACGGGGTGATCTCATTGCCCTACTCACTGATTGGATCCAACGTGGCGTCGTTTATCCCAAGTTCTATTTGCTGCGGGCAGATGTCCTTGACCTCGTTCCAATAGGGAAGCGTACGGCCCCGAGGAGGTGCAGGCGCAAAATGACCGACTCCGGTACGAGAGGTTGCTTGATCTCGTCAACGAAGGTCGGCCAAAAGCAAATGACCCGCGTGGGGAAGAAGCTGCGCTTGTTGCTTTGGCGCGTTTCCGCCCAGCCATTCCGGTAATGAACGGATAACTCTCTGAGGAGAAAGGCTATGTTGCGGCCGCTGACACGGGCGAAGTCGGCGGCGGCAACTAGGTGAACGAGGTCGCGCGCGGGCGCGACGCCATCGGCTCGTGGGCGAGGCGGGGCCGAAACTTGTGCATATATTTCGGACAATCTTTTTGTAGTGATGATGATCAGTACCAGGCTGTGGGCGTCGGGCCGAAGCGTACCCCGATCTCCACGAAGAAGGCACAATCAGCCAAGCGCGGCGCTAGCCGGCCTAGGGCCAAGCGAAATCGACCATCTGCTCCAAAGACCTTGCGAATGTCCATCTGCAGGATAGGAAGCAATCGCGTATATTGCGCTAGGTGGTATAATACGCGGACAAAGCGATTAGCCCAGTGATGCGAGCGGATCGCGACTAGTCTCATGACTAGTCCTTCTGAGGAATTTTTATGCTGGACTTGATCGCTTTATGGCGGTTGTGTGGAGAAGCCCACACACAGGGGACGAAATTCGAGCAACGGAGTTGTTGGTAACACCCATGAAGACCCCGCCACTCGATCCTGATGTCGCCGATTCAGCTCCGGATGATCCGGTGCTCACGGGCTACGATGAACAGCATCTCGTGACGTATTGGCGGCTTCTCGATGCCGAGACCGATGGCGCCGACTGGAAAGAGGTGGCTCGGATGGTCTTGTATATTGATCCAGATCGCGAGCCGGCGTGCGCTCGCAATGCGTTTGATAGTCACTTGGCGCGAGCAAAATGGATGGCTGATCACGGTTACCGCGATTTGCTGCGCGCGGCGGCGCGACCAAATAGCAAGAATTTGTCGATTAGAATTCGCAATTGAGAATGGATTTCTCCCACTGACAACGTGATCGCCTGTACGCATCACGCAATGCACAATTGGTGGCTTCCCCAACAACCAAAGGCTTCATAGACATTTCGCAATCGCCTTACGGCAGGGGATCAGAGCAATGTCCGAGTTCGACTGGCTGCCGGGCGCGTATCAGCACGCCATCAAGTCAGGGGAGGTGGCGGATTTCGCCTGGGAGGCGGTCCGCCGAAGGCCCAACTATCGAAATGCCTACCGGGACGCTCGCTCGAAGGGCGGGCAAGTTTCCGAATTCCGAAGGAGATGGGCGTCTGCTTTCGCTAATGAGCGGGCTCGGTAACGTAAATGAAAGAGGCCGCTAACCGAGGAGCCCTTATTGTCGTGAAGTCGCAAGCGCACTTTGCTTGAATTCAGAGTGGCTGGCGACCGTCGCTGATGTTGGCAGGGCAACGACAACTCGATAAGTCGTCAAGTACCTGAACGATGGCAACAACCTACAACAGGCCGAGACGCAACTCTCTCACCTCGGCCGTGGTCCCGCTAGACACGCCGGGATGGTCAATGTGCCCATTCATCGGGTCTCTACAATCCTTTCGGAAACCCTGGTCGATCGCAGCACAGGCGTCGGTGATGATCATCTCGTTCGCGGGTCCCAGCGGTGCTGTGTCGGTCGCGCGCCAGCTCGGCCTCGAGCACTCGTTGAGTTTGCTACAGTACGCCTCCTGCAGCTTGGCAAGCGCAATGCATTTACGGGCATACACTGCTGCCATCTGTCGAAGCTCCGCCTCGATTTGTGAAACCTTGTCCATGATTTGCCTATTGTCGGTTGATGTACGGCTATACCGCGCAACCGTGTCAGCGGCCACCGCGCTTCTCGGCACGTAGCTTGCCCCGGCGAAATGCGAGAGAGCACCCCTCGGGGCTAACGTGACGGATCTCCGCGACCCGCTGAATACTGCTATAGTCCTCATCGAGAGGTGGCGGCGCCTTAATGCCGCTCGCTGCGAGCAGCATTCGAAAGCGAAGCTAGCTCCGCCACCACGATCTCGAGCTTTCGCGCGATGCCCTCGATCTTGGGCGAGTGCTGGTGCTGCGGGGACCGCGTCATGACGTCCCCGCTTGCGGGATGATCCGCATCCTGAACTCCAGCGACAGGTTGATCTTCCCCCGAAAAAATGGACAGGGTTAAGCTGCTTTTAGCTCCATCTCGATCGGGCTGATGTAGCCGATGGCCGAGTGGCGACGCGTTCGATTGTAGAAGCCTTCGATGTAGGCGAAGATATCACGTCTGGCGTGCTCCCGTGTTGCATAATGCCGGTGATGGACGAGCTCGGTCTTGAGCGTGTGGAAGAAACTCTCCATCGGTGCGTTGTCGTAGCAGTCGGCCTTGCGGCTCATCGAGGCCCGGAAGCCGGCGGACTGCATCGCATTGCGATACTCCGCCGAGGCATATTGGGCGATCGGAATGGTGGATCAGGCCGGAGCCAGGCCGCTGCACCGAGATGGCCATGCGCAGGGCTGCCAGCGGCAGCTCGGCACGCAAATGATCCGCCATCGCCCAGCCGACGATCCTGCGGCTGTACAAATCCATGACGGTGGCCAGATAGAGCCAGCCCTGATCGGTCTCGATATAGGTGACGTCGGCGAGCCAGATCCGGTTCGGCGCGGCGGTGGTGAAGTTCCGCTCGAGCAGGTTCGGCGCGATCGGAAAGTCGTGACGGCTATCGGTAGTCCGCACCCACCGTGGCCGCGCCATGATGGCCCTGATACCATGATGGCGCATCAACCGCTCGACACGACCACGGCTCACCCCGCGGCCCTGAGCCTTCAGCTCGGCATGGATGCGCGGGCTGCCATAGCGTCCGCGGGCGTCGCGATGAACCTGCTTGATGTCGTCGACCAACTTACGATTGGCGGCCGATCGCTGGCTCTCCGGGCGCGAGCGCCAAGCATAATAGCCGGCCGGCGAGACCCCGAGCACGTCGCACAGGATCGTCACCGGATAGTCGGCGCGGCGATCTTCGATGAAGCGGAATCTCATTTCGGTCCCCCAGCAAAGATCGCGATCGACTTCCTAAGAAACAGCCGGATTGGCGTTCTTCGGAATGGACTGCAACATGAAGCCAAGCGTCTTGGCCCGGCGCTGAAGGTTCGCGAGGACGCGACTACGGTATTGTTGCTCATAGTGGTCTGCCCCGGGATCCTTGTAGCTCATGCCGTGGCGGAGGGTATTATAAAACAGAACCGCAATCTTGCGGGCGGTCGCCGTCACGGCCTTCGACTTGCCCGCGCGCGAGGCTAGCCGGCGATAGAATGCTCCGAGCGCCGTATCGCTCCTCCCGACGGTAGTGGCTGCCAACCGCAGAAGTGCGGCTGCGCGACTGGAAGATCTGCGTGTGCGCGAGGACAACACCTTGCCGCCAGAGATTTTGTTACCTGGTGCTAGGCGCAGCCAGGACGTGAAGTGCTTGGCGCTGGGCCATGCCCTTAGATCGGTGCCGCACTCACCGACGAGCTTCAAGGCCAACGATGGACCCAACCCATGGATCTCAGTCAAATCGACGCCGAGCACGCCGTAAAGGGCCGTCCTGACATCAAAGGTGGGCGCGTTGACCTGTTTGGTCTTGATGCGCGGCTTGGCCAGCCTTCCGACCGGTTTTGCGCCTCTATCGTTTAGTCCCGCGAGCAAGACCTCGAGCTTGCGGTCACAGTCCAGCATCTTTGCCTGGTAGATGTCGTAGAGTTCCAACGACTGGGTCAGCGCGAAGATATGTTCGTGCCGGTCGTTGCCCACCAGCGCCGCGCGGATCGTCTCGATGGATGAATGGCATCGCACGTCCCGATAGGTTGCCAAGACGTCAGGGTTCCGCTCGCCTGCAACAATGGCTCGGATGATCCGCATGCCGGTCGCGCCCGTGATATCAGAGACCACATGATGGAGTTGCAGATTCATCTCCATCAGGGCCTTCTGCATATGCTGGATATGGGCCGCGGCGTATTCCACCAGCCGCTCGCGCTGGCGCAGATACGCGCGCAGCGTTGCGATCTCGGCATTAGGCCGGAAGCTGCCGCGTAACAGGCCATAGGAATGAAGCTCCCGCAACCACGCGGCATCGCTGACATCGGTCTTCCGCCCGGGCACGTTCTTAGCGTACCGCGCATTGACCAGAATCACATCAAACCCGCGCTGCTCCAGGATCTCGTAGACGGGGATCCAATAGACCCCAGTGGATTCCATCGCGATGCTCGTCACGCCGCAGGCTTTAAACCAGTCCGCGAGCTCATGCAGGTCTTGCGTAAATGTGCCAAAAGAGCGCACAGGCACGTCGGCGCAAGCGGAGTTAACCGCAGCCATGTGCATCTTTGATCCGATATCGATGGCGGCAGCCCCAACGTTGACCGCCTTCAATTCCGGTCGGCCACCGGTCGTCTTCTTGGGCATAGCAATCCTCCAATCAATGATGAGCAGGGAGGGTCTGGGCTATGCCAATCGTCATCTTCCTAATCGGGATCGCCGCCTGGGCGACGTCACCACTCTCAAGCCCGCATGCACCCATGGACCATGTTTTTTAACGGGGATTGTGCCTCCAATAATCGAACGGCCGCTACCCTCCCAACCGCAGAAGCTAGCACAAGGCCGTTTCTACGTCGCACAGGCGCACCACCCTGCTGGACGGTTTTTTAAAATGTCGCGCTCCATACGCAGCCGCTCGTTCTCTCGATGCAGGCGCGCGAGCTCCGCCGCGTGATCCGCCGACGGCAGCGGCGCCTGCGTTGTGGGGCGCCGCGCCGCAGCCGTCGGCTCTCGCCCAGCCCCACGCAATTCCACCCAGCGCCGCAACACGGAATCGCGCAGGCCAAGTTCCTTGGCCACCGACCCGATCGAACGACGGCTCGAAGCCACCAGATCGACCGCTTGCCGCTTATACTCGTCAGTAAACGACCGACGTTGACGTCCTTCCATCCAACACCTCTCCTGGCTCTTCGAGCCTACTACAGGTGTCCATCAATTCGGAGGAGGTTCAGGTCGCGAATCTCGAGCAGCACGTCCGGATTAGCGTCAATTACCGCGCAAGCGTACGCGAACCGCTCCTCGGCGAGGGCAAGGGCCTCAGCACCTGAAACGTCCGCAGGGATACTCATCGCCGGTGCGCCTCATGCTTCGCGATATAGTCGAGAATTCTCGCTCTCGCCAAAAGAAGATCCTCATCGAGCAATGCGTGCATCGCGCCTCGAACGCAAGGGGAAATCGAATTGTCAGTATCGATCATTTTCCGAAAGTTCTGAAAGACACGATCGATCCTCGCGATCGAATCGCCTGCCGTGATCATTCGCTGCTCAGACACGTTGATCCTCCTTCTCGTCGTCAGTAGTGGTTGGATTGGCATTCCTGCGTTCTTCGGCGAGCCGAACGGGATCGTGTGAATGTTTGTTCAGCGCTCGAACATCATCGCGGCGCGCTTCGACGTAACGCCGGATCCGGTTGCAATTATCGATGGGATCGCAAGATGTCTACTTGAGCACGCCGCAGATCTCCTTGAGGATTGCGCAGTGTTGCTTAATCTAGTGGCTTGTCGGCGCCGACATTAAGCGCTCTTCGGATCGGGCGATGAGCAGATCCTGTGAGGCGGGGCTCGTCTCTTCTTCGCGCTTCTGCGCCTTGACGCGCTTTAACAGGTCGGAAACAGATTCGCCGAGCAGGTAGCGTCCATTCCGCTCGCGTTTGAAGTAGCGGTCGGTGACGAGCTTTATTAAGCTCGGATTTGCTGTCTCTTGCGATGCCCGCAGAGTCTCTCGACGAAACGCCGCTATTTGTAACGTCCATTTAGGTTTCGAGTCCCTGGTTGAGATGCAAATGCAGCCGAAGAGTGTCGCGTCTAAAACATTCAGACGATGCGGTGGCGCGAGGCTCGCGCGCGATTTGATCTTATGCCAAAACGCTGCAATGTATGTAAGAGTTGCCAATACCGAGCGCTGGGTAAAATAAAGGCGCCACTGTCAGTGGTGCAGCCGCGTCCACATGAGCTTGCGAATTTCCCGCTCTGCTCGCGCGAAGTTGCCGATGTTGAAGTGAGTGCGCCGATACGCAGCAGCGCGTTCCGCTCGCGACCCCATGATGCGGGGTCTCTCGCGCTTGTACATCTCGTCGCGTGCTTGGCTGAGTGCGCTGCGCACGGAATGTCGGAGTTCCCCTTTGATTCGAGGGAATGTGGTTGCGGTGGGCCGAAAGCTAGTTAGCAGTTGCAGCGCGCGAGCCTTGATCTCCTCAAAATACGGACTAACGCGCACTTACGGTTCTCCTTTAGCGATGATGCTGCTGCATCTATGCTCCTGATAGCCCGGTTAATGGCATCGATATGGCAATCAGACCTCTGTGGACGAAAAGAGCAGTCGCGCTGGCAGCTTGCCCATCACGCATTCTGCGCAGCGCAGCTCAGGGTTGCTCGGAGGCCACAAGCACGTCGTCAAAGTGATTACGGGACCGAGGTGTCGAGTTGGCAACAAGCCCCGCGGGACAGCATTTATGGGCGCCTGGCGGGGCGGTCCCAGCAGCCGCACGCCTGCAGCTATGCCTCGGTCAACGCGTGCGCGATATATGCAATTAGGCCCGACGGATGTTCGATGCCGATCGATAGCCGGATGGTGGAGTCGAGGACGCCGATTTTTCCCGGATGTGAGTCGTAACACCTGAGTGCGTCCTGCTTGCGGGTAGGCTGGCAAGCGACTCGGTACCGCCCAGGCTCACTGCCAGCTTGAAGAGTTTCAGCGCGTTCCGAAATTTGTATGCGGCGGCTTTTCCGTCGACAGTATCGAACGAAAATGTGGAACCTGTGCCAGTGCATTGCTTCGCGAATAGCCGGCCCGCGGCCCGTCTGCCTCGTGGTGAGCGAGGCCACTTTTTCGTAGTCGCGCAGGTATTGCGCTACGAGATGCGCATTTCTATCGGCTTTTCCATGCGAAGGCTCAGTGTTTCGAGCGAGCGGCTGATCATCCAGCAGGAATGCGGGTCCAGTTGGGTGCGGGTGGCGCCTCGCGGCGCTTTGACGTCCTTCATGAGGGCTCTTGACCCGAGCGCAGCGCCAGCGATCAGGTCTGAATGACCGCGACATATTGGTCAGTGAATACAAAGTGAAATCCGCACCATGTTCGATCGGGCGCAGGAACACTGGCCCTAGCAATGTGTTATCGCACGCGACGATTGGCGTGTGCCCCTGGGCGCGGCCGGTCATCTCTGCGACGCGGCGGACCATCGCAGTATCGACCGGCCCATCGGTTGGGTTTGCCAGAGTTTCGATGAAAATCATTGGAACCCTACCTTTGTGTATCGCGTCCCCCGCCGCCAGCCTGACTCCGGTCTCGTCGAGGCCGTCGGCAAAGCCGACGGCACCGAATCGAAAGGCCCGCAAGCGTCTTCACAAGCAACGCTTCCGGTGCACCGTAGAGTGGGTTGAGAGTGCAGAATCACGTCGCCAGGGCTTGCCGAACGCGAGGATCGTCGTCGCAATCACCGCCATGCCGGATGGTGCGCAATTCTCTATGCGCTCGTAGATGGAAATCCCGTCCTCGACAATTTCGCTGTTGGGGTGATTGAACCGCGAATAAACTAGGCCTGCGTCCCATTCCCTCGGGAGGCTCGCGCCGATCTGAGACGAAATCGAAAGTCCATCCCGTCTTCTCGGCAGTCCGGAAAACGAAGGTCGAGGTCAAAAAGACCGGCGGTTTGGCCGCTCCTTGCGATAATTGCGGGTCGTAGCCGTAGTTCAGCATCTGCGTTTCGGACGCAGCTTGTGATTGCCTATATGGGTCTTCAACGAAAAATGCTTCATCATGGCCTAAGCTTCGTTCTATAGATCCAAATCCTTGCCCTGCAGCTAGACGACCGATTCCATGAAACCCGCGTGCTGCAGCAGGCTGAATTGATGGAACGGACGGGTTGTTGGCGGATTCCTCG
>NZ_JAGWDK010000062.1 GCF_018398875.1 Bradyrhizobium sp. sGM-13
TGCACACGAGACCGCGGGTGCAGCCAGCACCCGGTCTTCCCTGCGCCCTCTAATTGGAGAGGGCGGGAATTTGAGAGCAAACCTCGGGCGATCAGCGTCGCGAGAACGCGAAGTTGTAGCCACTGTTTGAAAATTGATTCACAGCAGCCCGTCGTCCCGGACAAGCGAGCGTAGCGAGCGCGATCCGGGACCCATACGCCGCGGCGAATGTTGTCTTGGGAGGATGGTCGTGCGCTGTGCTTCAACAACCAGCGATGGTGGTTGTGGGTCCCCGCGTTCGCAGGGACAACGGAGGAGAGAGACTTGCCGTTAACCCCGCAGCGCCTGCAGGCCTTTGAAGGTGAGGCGCTTGGGATCGCGGACGCCCGCCAGATAGAGCTTGCGGATGAAGGCGGCTGCGGCCTCACGGTCGCAATCGGTCAGCGCCACGATGGCGTCGACGGCAATTCGTTGGGCGTCCATGGGCTTCCTCGTGCTGTCAGGGGCCGCAAGCTACGCAGCGTGCGACACGCCGGTTAATCCGGCGTTAACCGTGAGGCCATGTTGGACGATTCGAAGCCATCTACGTATACGCGAAACGACGCATCGGACGGCCGGACGCACCCTCGCAAGGTGCATCGCTCACGAATACTGCATCACGCCATCATCGACCTTGCCGTAGCGGAGCGTGACGATGTCGAGCGCATAGTTCTGGTACAGCCGCCACGGCCGCTTCGAGCCCTGCTTGGGCAATTTGGCGATCGAGCGCTGCACATAGCCGGAGGAGAAATCGAGCGACGGCATTTCGGTGACCGACGGATCGACATTATGCGGCATGCACTGTTTGTAGCCGTTGCGGTCCATATAGTTGATCAGCCGGCAGACATATTCGCACGTCAGATCGCATTTCAGCGTCCACGACGCGTTGGTGTAGCCGAACGCGGCCGCCAGGTTCGGAATGTCCGAATACATCATGCCCTTGTAGTTCAGCGTTCGCGCGAAATCGACCGTGCGGCCGTCGACACTGACTTCGAGCCCGCCGAGCACCTGCAGAACCAGCCCGGTCGCGGTGACAATGATGTCGGCCTCAAGCTCGCTGCCGTCCTTCAGCTTGATTCCGCTCTTGGTAAAGGTGTCGATCTCGTTGGTGACGACGGAAGCGCGCTTGTCGCGGATCGATTTGAACAGATCGCCGTCCGGCACCAGGCAGAGCCGCTGCTCCCACGGATTGTAGCGCGGCGTAAAGTGCTTAGCCACGTCATATTCCGGCCCCAGCGCCATCTTGACGCCACCGAGGATCAACTGCTTGGCGCGGTCCGGCTTGCGCCGGCAGAGCTGAAAGAAATACATGCCGAACAGCACGTTGCGCCAGCGGATCATGTGATAGGCGAGCTTGGCGGAGAGATTTTTCCGCAGCTTGTTGGCAAGCGCATCCTCCGCCGGCCGCGCCACTACGTAAGTCGGCGAGCGCTGCAGCATGGTGACATGCGACGCGGTCTTGGCCATCTCCGGCACCAGCGTCACGGCGGTTGCACCCGAGCCGATCACCACCACGCGTTTTCCTGCGTAGTCGAGGTCTTCGGGCCACTTCTGCGGATGCACGATCTGGCCTTGGAAATCCGCTGTGCCGGAAAATTCCGGCGTGTAGCCTTCCTCGTATTTGTAATAGCCCGAGCACATGAACAGGAAATTGCAGGTAAAGCGCACGGTCTCCGCCGCGCCCTCGCCCACGTTGCATTCGGCCTCCACGGTCCAGCGCGGATCCGGCGACGACCACGACGCGCGCTTGACGCGGTGGTGGAAACGGATGTGCTTGTCGATGCCGTTATCTACAGCGGTCTCGCGAACATAGTTGAGGATCCGCGACCCGTCGGCGATCGCCTTCGGCTCGGTCCACGGCCGAAACGAATAGCCGAGCGTGTACATGTCCGAGTCGGAGCGGATGCCGGGATAACGGAAGAGATCCCAGGTGCCGCCGAGGCAGTCGCGCCCCTCGAGAATGACGTAGCTCTTGCCGGGACACTTCTGCTGCAAATGATAGCCCGCGCCGATGCCGGACAGTCCGGCGCCGACAATGAGGACGTCGAAATGCTCTGCCGTATCGGTCATGGCGATCTCCCTGCTTTCAGATGTAATGGCCAGCAGGCATAAATTGCAACTCGCATTGTCAGGTTGCTGCGACGATACAGGCTGTATCGGAATTTACCGTTGAATTTCAACCGTCGCAGGTTGTGCAACCGATCAGCAAAAAGCCCCGGATCGCTCCGGGGCTTGGTAGTGCCTTGGCATTTACTTCAGGACGCCGCCCGCGACGTGAAATCAGTAGCGGTAATGATCCGACTTGTACGGGCCTTCCGGCTTGACGCCGATATAATCGGCCTGGTCCTTGCGCAGCTCGGTCAGCTTGACGCCGATTTTGGCGAGATGCAGCCGCGCCACTTTCTCGTCGAGCGTCTTCGGCAGCACGTAGACCTGCTTCTGGTACTTGCCGTCCTTGTTGTTGGCGAACAGTTCGATCTGGGCCAGCGTCTGGTTAGTGAACGAGGCCGACATCACGAAGGACGGATGGCCCATGGCGTTGCCGAGATTCACCAAGCGGCCTTCCGACAACAGGATGATGCGGTGCTTGTCGGGGAATTCGATCTCATCGACCTGCGGCTTGATGTTGGTCCACTTCAGATTACGCAAGCCTGCGATCTGGATCTCGTTATCGAAGTGACCGATGTTGCAGACGATGGCGCGATCCTTCATCGCGCGCATGTGGTCGATGGTGATGATGTCCTTGTTGCCGGTCGCGGTGACGAAGATGTCGGCGCGCGGCGCTGCGTCTTCCATCGTCGTGACTTCATAGCCTTCCATCGCCGCCTGCAGCGCGCAGATCGGATCGACTTCGGAGACCATGACGCGGCAGCCGGCCTGGCGCAGCGACGCCGCCGAGCCCTTGCCGACGTCGCCGAAGCCCGCGACCATCGCGGTCTTGCCGGACATCATGACGTCGGTGCCGCGGCGGATGCCGTCGACCAGCGACTCGCGGCAACCATAGAGATTGTCGAATTTCGATTTCGTCACGCTGTCGTTGACGTTGATGGCGGGGAACAACAGCGTGCCCTTGTTCGCCATATCGTAGAGGCGGTGCACGCCCGTCGTGGTCTCCTCCGAGACGCCCTTGATGTTCTTGGCGATCTCGGCGAAGTAGCCCTTCGGCTTCTCCTTCAGGAGGCGCTTGACGAGCGCATAGAAGATTTCCTCTTCCTCCGAAGTCGGCTTGTCGAGGAAGGCGGTATCGCCCTGCTCGGCGCGATAGCCGGCATGCACCAGCATGGTGGCATCGCCGCCGTCATCGAGGATCATGTTGGGCGTGCCGCCGCCGTGCCAATCGAACAGCTTTGCGGTGTAGTCCCAGTATTCGGCGAGCGTCTCGCCCTTCACCGCAAACACCGGAATGCCGGCGGCAGCAATTGCGGCAGCCGCATGGTCCTGCGTCGAATAGATGTTGCACGACACCCAGCGGATGTCGGCGCCGAGTGCGGCCAGCGTCTCGATCAAGACCGCGGTCTGGATCGTCATGTGCAGGGAGCCGGCGATGCGGGCGCCCTTCAGCGGCTGCTTCGGACCGTATTCCTCGCGCGTCGCCATCAGGCCCGGCATCTCGGTCTCGGCCAGCGAGATTTCCTTGCGGCCGAATTCGGCGAGCGAAATGTCCTTGACGATGTAGTCGGTGAAGGCAGGCTTGATGGGGGCGTTCATGAGAGCTTCCTGTTGTCTAGCTCGTCATTCCGGGGCGTCTCGAAGAGGCGAACCCGGAAGCTCGAAATGATGGATAAGGATTCCGGGTTCGCTCGCTGTCGCGAGCGCCCCGGAATGACGCAAAGGCTAAACCGCGCGCTTGAGCGGTTCGACCAGATCGGTCTTCTCCCAGGAGAAGCCGCCTTCATTGTCGGGCGTGCGACCGAAATGGCCGTAGGCTGCGGTACGCGCGTAGATCGGGCGATTGAGATCGAGATGGGTGCGGATGCCGCGCGGCGTCAAATCCATCGCCTTCGCGGCTGCCTGCTCGAGCCGGTCTTCCGGCACCTTTCCCGTGCCGTGGGTATCGATATAGATCGACAGCGGACGCGCCACACCGATCGCGTAAGCAAGCTGCAGCGTGCAGCGGTCGGCGAGACCGGCGGCGACGATGTTCTTGGCGACATAGCGCGCGGCATAGGCGGCCGAACGGTCGACCTTGGTCGGGTCCTTGCCGGAGAAGGCGCCGCCGCCATGCGGGGCTGCCCCGCCATACGTATCGACGATGATCTTTCGGCCGGTGAGACCGGAATCGCCGTCGGGGCCGCCGATATAGAATTTTCCGGTTGGGTTGATGTGCCAGATGGTCTTGCCGTTGATCCATTCCTTCGGCAACGCCTCGCGAACATAGGGTTCGACGATGTCACGAATCTGATTGGAGGTGAGGTCCTCGACCAGATGCTGGTGCGAGACCACGATCTCGCGCACGCCGACCGGCTTGCCGTTCTCGTACTGCACGGTGACCTGGCTCTTGGAGTCCGGACCGAGCACCTTCTCGCGGCCGGAGTGGCGCGCTTCGGAAATCAACCGAAGGATCTTGTGGGCGTAGAAGATCGGCGCCGGCATCAGGTCAGGCGTCTCGTTGGTGGCGTAGCCGAACATGATGCCCTGGTCGCCCGCGCCCTCTTCCTGGTTGCTGGGCTGCTTGGCATCGACGCCCTGCGCGATGTCAGCGGACTGCGGATGCAACAGGATTTCAATGTCAGCGGTCTTCCAGTGAAAACCCTCCTGCTCGTAGCCAATGTCCTTGATGGCCTCGCGCACGGTGCTTTCGATCTGCTCGTTGGTGACCGACTCCGGACCACGAGTCTCACCGGCGATCACCACCTTGTTGGTGGTGGCCAGCGTTTCGCAGGCCGCGCGGATCTGCCAGGGGTCGATGCCCGCCTTCGGGCCTTCCCGGTAGAACAGGTCGACGATCTCGTCCGAGATTCGATCGCAAACCTTGTCCGGATGACCCTCGGAAACCGACTCGCTGGTGAAGAGATAGGAGGCGCGCATCAACAAACCCCTTGTTCCCGCCGGACCCCGGCGGCTGTCTGTGTTGTGTATCCTGGAATGTCAGTCGCGACGCCGCGAAATGACGTAGGATTCGTCGTAAAACCAAAGCCCGTTATGCTTGCGCAGAACCTCTCTGGTGGCATCGAGCGTCCGGCTGTTTTCAGTCATTTCGGTCAACCGATCGTCTTCGATCTGGGCGACATACACCGCCGCATTCCACGCTGCAAAGGCCGTCGAGGTTCCGATCGAGCCGGTGACCTCGTTGGGCAGCGCTTCCATATCATAACGGAAGATGGAACGGTTATCGGCGTAGGCATTAAAGTTAAGGTCCCGCCCGGCCGACCCCAGCTCGTATTTCACCGCGCGCAATAGCTCATGACGGCTCACGGCGAAAGGATTTTCTCCCGGCCAGACCGACTGGATGATTTCCAGGCCCGGATCCTGCCCGTGGGAGTGAATTCCAATCAAACGGCCCCCTGCCCGCAAGGACCTAGCCAGCGGTGCAATGATCCGCTTGGCGCGGAAATTCACAGAGGATTTTGCCCGATAGGGCTGGGAAGCGATCACAAGGTCGAAATTGGCCTCGGTCCGGCCGGCCCGTGGGATGATCGAATCAAGCAGGAACCTGTGGTCTTCCCGGTACAGCACCAGCGCCACCGGCCGTTCATAGATCGGCATGCCCGATTTGGGGCTGATATTGGCGCGCCAGTTTTGTTCCAGAAACGGCCCCAGTTCGGCAATTTGCGTCTCAAACTCCCCCGACGAGGCCCCCCGCAGGGCCACCTCGTGCCAGATCATGCCCGCGGCCGCCGCGGGCGAGGCCGGCGTCAGCCAGGGCGCCTCCGCGTAATGCATATTGGTCAGGACGATGACCGTCGCCGGGTGCTCGAACAGCCGGTCCGGCACCTTGTCGAGCGTCAGGCGGACGTCCTCTAGGCTCAACTCCTTGCCGGCGATATAGAACGGCATATGGGGAAAACGGCCGTGCATCGAGCGCATCACCCGCGCGAGCACCGTGCCGTCGCCGACGCCCGCATCGAATACCCTGAGCGCCGGCGGCCGCGGATGCAGGCTGGACAACTCCAGCGCCACCCGCTCGGCAATCACCCGCTTTTCGCTGCAGGTATGGACGAACAGCAGGTATTTCTGCCGATTCTCGAAGAAGCGGAAATTGCCCCGGGGGTCGCGCTTTTCGGGCGGCACTTCAAGGCCGCGTGGTGGCGGCAGCGTGCCGGTGGACGCTGCGATATAGGCCTGGATGCGGTCCAACGTATCGATAGTGATGCGCTTGCCCTCGCGCAGCCGCTGCACCAGCTTGCCGTCGTTGACCGCCCGGCGCCCGAACGTCGTCTCCGCCATGTCGGACTGGCGGCAGAACTCGGTGATCTGGCTGAGTATCTGGTCGTTTTTCATCGGGCCAGTGGTTGGGAAATGCCGGTGGGCAGCGGTAGATGCCGGAAGTTTCCTACCATCCTTTGCCCAACGAGTATACGCCCCAAAAAGGGCGAGGCGTCATTGGAACCCGCCGCACCTGCTAACGTACAAGATGATAAAATGACACTTTGGGGCGCCGCCGCCTTGCTCCTGCTTGCAACGCTGGGCCCGGCTATTGCGCACCGCCCTCACCCCGTCATTGCGAGCGAAGTGAACCTTCTACGCTTGCTACGCAAGCTTCGCAGGGCTCAAGTCCGCCGAAGCGCTTCTGCGCGCAGGCGGAAGCAATCCATCTTTCCGCGCTGGGATAGATGGATTGCTTCGTCGCTTCAGCGCAAAATTGCTTTGCAATTTTGTCGCGAGCTCCTCGCAATGACGCTGAGAGACCTATTTCCCCCACACCTCGTTCGCCACTTCCACCGCGAGGCTCAACTTCGCCCACTGCTCGTCCTCGGAGAGAATGTTGCCTTCCTCGGTCGAGGCAAAGCCGCATTGCGGCGACACCGCAAGCTGGTCGAGCGGGGCGAACTTGGCGGCCTCCTCGAGGCGGCGCTTGACGTCGTCCTTCTTCTCGAGCTCGCCGAATTTCGAGGTGATGACGCCGACCACGACCACCTTGTTGCCCTTCGGCAGGTAGCGGAGCGGCTCGAAGCCGCCGGCGCGGTCGGAATCATATTCGAGGAAATAGCCGTCGTAATTGGTGCCGGCCAGCATGGTCTCGGCCACCGGCTCGTAGCCGCCGGAGGAAATCCAGGTGGAGCGGAAATTGCCGCGGCAGACATGGGTGGTGATCACCATGTCGGCCGGCCGCTCGGCCAAAGCGTAGTTGATGACGCGCGCGTAGATTTCCTGCAGGCCGTCGGGGTTGTCGCCGCGATCGCGCGCCTTCTGCAATTCGTCCTGCGAGCAGAGATAGGCCCATACGGTGTCGTCGAATTGCAGGTAACGGCAGCCGGCGTCATAGAACGCCTTCACCGCCTTGCGATAGGTCTTGCCGAGGTCGAGGAAGAATTCCTCCAGATCGGGATAGACCTCCTTCGAGATCGACTTGCGGCCGCCGCGGAAATGCAGCACGGCCGGCGACGGGATCGTCATCTTCGGCGTGACGTGGGCCGTGTCGGCATGTTTCTTCAGGAAGCGGAAGTGATCCAGCATCGGATGGTTGTCCGGGAAGTCGAGCTTGCCGATCACGCGGACCGCGTCATGCCTCGTTTCCACGCCGGCGAACTGGATGCCCGTGTCGGGGTGGAACAGCTCACAGCCGGTGAGCTGGCTAAGAAAGTCGAAATGCCACCAGGAGCGGCGGAACTCGCCATCGGTCGCGAGCTTCAGCCCGATCGAGGCCTGCTTGTGCACGACCTTTTCGATCTCGAGGTCCTCGGCCTTGCGCAGGTCCTCCGCCGTAATCTCACCCTTCTCCAACTTGGCGCGCGCTTCCTTGATGCGCGGCGGACGCAACAGACTGCCGACCTCGTCGGCGCGGAACGGGGGCTTTGTTCTCTGCATGGTCTCAACTCCCATAAATAAATCTAGTGGGCGGCCGCGCCGGCGACGCCGAGATAGCGTTCGAGCACGGCGGGATCGGCCTTCAACGCGCTGCTGGCGGCATCATGCACGATTGCGCCGCGTTCCAATATCACAACCCGATCCGCCAACCCCAGAATCTTTTGCGCGTTCTGCTCGACGATAACAGAGCAGATGCCCCCTGCCCGGGTGATCGTGCCGAGCGCCCTTAATAATTCTTCAACGATGATCGGTGCCAGTCCCTCGGTCGGCTCGTCCAGCAGCAGCACCTTGGGATTGAGGGTCAGCGCGCGGCCGATCGCCAGCATCTGCTGCTCGCCGCCGGAAAGCTGGTTGCCGAAATTGTTGCGGCGCTCCTTCAGCCGCGGAAACATCTCATAGACCTTTTCCACGGTCCAAGGGCCAGGCTGGGCCACCGCGGTCATGTTTTCCTCGACGGTCAGTGAGCGGAAGATGTTGCGCTCCTGCGGCACCCAGCCGATCCCGGCCCGCGCCCGCTGGTCCGGGCGCATCGCGGTGATGTCGAGCCCGCCAAGCGCAATCGTTCCGCCGAAACGGCGGGTGATGCCGACGATCGAGTTGATCAGCGTGGTCTTGCCGGTGCCATTGCGTCCCAGCAGCGCCAGCACCTGGCCCTCGCCCAGCGACAGCGACATCGAAGGCAACACCACGGCTTCGCCGTAGCCGGCACGCAAGGCATCGATGGCGAGAAGCTCAGGCATGGACCGCCTCGCCCAGATAGACCGCCTTCACTTGCGGATCGCGCGCCACTTCCTCCGGCGGACCTTCCACCAGCATGGCGCCGTTGACCAGCACCGAGATACGGTCAGCGAAGGAAAACACCAGATCCATATCGTGCTCGATCAGCAATACCGTCACATCGCGCGGCAGGGCAGCGACCGCCGCCAGAATATCGTGACGCTCGCTCTCGGGCACACCGGCAGCGGGCTCGTCGAGCAGCAGCACGCGGGGCCGGGTTGCAATGGCGACAGCGATCTCGAGCAAGCGCTGTTTGCCGTAAGGCAGCGTCGCGGTGCGCTCATTCATCACGTCAAGCAAATGAAAACGTCCCAGCGTTTCCGCGACCTCCTGATTGACGTCGTCGCGCGTGCCCATCCGCCGCCACCAGTCGCCGCCGCGGCCGAGACGTTCGGAGACGGCGAGCCCGACCGTTTCGAGCGGGGTCAGGTCGGCATAGAGCTGATTGATCTGGAAGGTGCGCGACAGCCCGCGCAGCACCCGCTTGTGTACCGGCAAATCGGTGATGTCGTTGCCCTCGAGCAGAATCCGTCCCGCATTGGGCTTGAGCACGCCGGTCAGCAGATTGATGACGGTGGTCTTGCCGGCGCCGTTGGGCCCGATCAGGGCATGGCGGGCGCCCTGCTCGACCTTCAGCGACAGCTCGCGCGTGACCCGCAAGCCGCCGAAGGATTTTTCCAGCCCCCTGGTTTCGAGCGCGATCGTCATGGCGCATCACTTTCGGGAACGGCCACGACGGCCTTGCGTCCGAAGAGCTGGCGGATCACGAGGTTCGGCCCCCAAAGTACCCAGGGATGGATGCGTTCGCGGCCGACCAACACCATCACGACTAGGACGAGGCCGATCCAGAACAGCCAGTATTGCGGCGTAATGGTCTGAAACAGTTCCTGCAGCATCTTGAACACGACCGCGCCGATCAGTCCGCCATAGAGATAGCCGGTGCCGCCGATCACGAGCACCAGCATCAGATCGGCCGAGCGTTCGAACGCGAACACGTCGAGCGAGGCCAGCGCCGTGGTCTGGGTGAACAGCGCCCCGGCAATGCCGGCGTAGAACGCGGCGATCGTATAGATCGCGATCAGGCGGCGGTTGACGGGCACGCCGATGGCCGACGCCCGCAGCGGATTGTTCTTGATCGCGCGCAGCGACAGGCCGAACGGCGAATTCACGATCCGCCGCGCCAACAGAAACAGCAGGAACAGCACGATCAGCGAATAGAAGAAACCGGTCTTGCCGAACATATCGAACGCGAACAGGCCGAGGATCGGCTGCATCTCGATGCCCTGCAGCCCGTCGGTGCCGCCGGTGATATTGGAGAACCGTTCCGCCAGCGCTTCGAGCAGCAGCGCAATGCCAAGCGTCACCATCAGCCGCGTCAGGTCGACGCCGCGGATGACGAGGAAGCTGGTCAGGAAGCCGAGCACCATGGCGACGAGGCCGGCGGCGACCAGCGCGATCACCGGCTCGTTGATGATGCCATGCAGCGCCATCAGCCCGGCCGAATAGGCGCCGACGCCAAAGAACGCGGCGTGCCCCAGCGAAACGATGCCGGCGTAGCCGAGGATCAGATCGAGTGACAGCGTGAACAACGCCAGCCGCAGGATATCGGTCATGATCAGATAGCGGGACGGAAACAGAAACGCGCAGGACAGCGCGAGAATCCAGAACGCGATCTCAGCCGGGCGCCAGCGGGCGCGGGCGATGGCATGGGATGAGACGTCGGAGGCTGCGGTCATCGCGGACTCATCGCGCGGCGGCGCGGCCGAACAGACCGTTCGGACGCCAGATCAGGATAACGATCATGATGGTGTAGATGACGAACGGCCCCATCTTCGGCACGTAATATTTGCCGGCGACGTCGCCGATGCCGAGCAGCAGCGACGCCAGGAACGGCCCGGTGATACTGGAGGAGCCGCCTACGGTGACTACGATCAAAAAGTAGATCATGAATTTTAGCGGAAAATACGGGTCGAGCCCCAGGATCTCGGCGCTCAGCGCACCGCCGAGGCCGGCAAGGCCGCAGCCAAAGGCGAAGGTGAACGCAAAAACCTGCGGCACGTTGATGCCGAGGCCGCTTGCGGCGCGCGGATCGTCCACCGCGGCGCGCAGGCGGCTGCCGAAACGGGTTTTCGCCAGGATCAATTGCAGCGCCACCGTGAGCAGGCCGCAGATCACGATGATCATCAGCCGATAGCGGCCGATGCCGACGCCGAAGAAGTCGAACTGTCCCTCGAGCGCCGCCGGCAGTTTGATGAAAATCCGCGACGATCCCATGATGTAATCGACCGCCGCCACCGACATGAAGGTGAGGCCGATCGTGAACAGCACCTGGTCGAGATGGCTGCGGGTGTAGAGGTGGCGATAGAGCGTGCGCTCCAGCGCGACCCCAACCAGCGCGGCCGTAACGAAGGCCAGCGGCAGCGCGGAAAAGAACGGCCAGCCCTGGTTGTTGACCAGCACCGCGCAGATATAGCCGCCGGTCATGGCGAAGGCGCCATGCGCCAGATTGACAAAGTTCATCAGCCCGAGCGTCACCGCCAGCCCGCAGGCGAGCACGAACAGCAGCATGCCGTAGGCGACACCGTCGAAGAGGATGGTGAACAGCGTGGTCATAGTTCAGCAGATCTCAAACAGTGCGGTTGTGGCACCAGCCCCTCACCCGGATCGCTGCGCGATCCGACCTCTCCCCGCAAGAGCGGGGCGAGGTTGCGCCGAGCAAGCCGCGGGTCAAGTCCGTGCCTTAGAAAATAGAAGCGCGAGTCGCGAATGCCGCTCTGCTCCCTCTCCCCGCTCTTCGCGGGGAGAGGGTCGGGGTGAGGGGCAAGCCACAGGCACGGATGTCACTTCTTCGTCTTGCCGGAATCCTTCACCGCCTCGAAGGTCGCGAACTCGACGTTGTAGAGTTCGCCGTCGACCTTCTCGACCTTGCGAATGTAGATGTTCTGCACGATGTCGCGGGTTTCCGGATCGATCATGATCGGGCCGCGGGGGCTCTCCCACTTCATGCCCTTCATCGCCGCGATCAGCGCGTCGCCGTCGGTGTTGCCGCCGGTCTTCTTCAGCGCCTCGTAGATCAACCGGATACCGTCATAGCCGCCGACCGCCATGAAGCCCGGGCGCTGGCCGAACGCCTTCTTGTAGGCGGCGACGAATTCCTTGTTCGCGGCCGAGGGATGCGCGGCCGAATAGAGATGCGCCGTCACCGTGCCGAGCGCAGCGTCGCCCATGCCGTTGAGCAGGTCGTCGTCCATCACGTCGCCGGGGCCGATCACCTTGATGCCCGCCTTGTCGAGGCCGCGCTCGGCATATTGCTTCATGAAGTTGCCGCCTTGGCCTGCTGGCACGAACACGAACACGGCGTCGGGCTTGGAATCCTTCATGCGCTGCAAGAATGGAGCAAAATCAGGGTTTTGCAGCGGCACCTTCACCTCTTCGACGATCTCTCCGCCGCCGGCGGTAAAGTTCTGCTTGAAGAAGTTCAGCGCGTCGTTGCCGGGTGCATAGTCGGAGGTCAGCGTCGCGACCTTCTTGATGCCATTCTTCGCGGCCCAATCACCGATGATGGTGCACGACTGCGCCAGCGTGAACGAGGTTCGGACGATGTAGGGCGAGCGCTCGGTGATGATCGAGGTGCCGGCCGCCATTACAATTTCGGGAACCTTGGCCTGCGTCGCCAAGGGTGCTGCCGCAAGCGCTGCCGGCGTCACGCCAAAGCCTGCGATGAAATTGACCTTGTCATTGACGATCAGTTCCTGCGCAAGGCGCTTGGTGTTGTCGGGAACCGCACCGTCGTCCTTCAGGATGACTTCGATCTTCTTGCCGGCGACCGTATCGCCGTTCTGCTGCATGTAGAGCTTGACCGCGTTGTCGATCTGCTTGCCGGTCGAGGCCTGACCGCCGGTCATCGGCAGGATCAGGCCAATCTTGACGGAGTCCTGGGCGTGGGCCGGCGCAAGCGCCAGCATCGCCGCGACCGAGCCTGCGGCCAGCAATATTTGACTGCGAATAGACATGAGCATCTCTCCCCCTGATCGGCCTTGTGTCTCGAACCGAGTCCCCGGCCCTTGATCTCACCATAACCCAGAATTTTCCGCCGGGTAGCGCGGCAACATGGCGTCCTTCCCCGCCTTGTTGTCAATCGGACCATTGGCGTGTCGCAGCGAAGAGCCGCATAGCCGCGAAAGACGCGATAGTATTATACGCTGCCCGAGCCTTCCTGCGATTGCCGCTTATTTGTACGATTGTACAAATGAAATGGCCCTGTCAACAAAGAACTCCCGCTGGTTCCCCGGAGCAGCGCCCTAAATCCATCACCCTTAAACGGTTAAGGTTGTAGTCTTCTGCCGATGCCGATCAGCGCGCGCCACATTGTCACGATCGTCACCGTTGCCCTCGCGGGCTGCGGCTTGAGCGGCTGTGGGACCATCAACGAGAAAGTCTCAGCCGGCGTCAGCGATGCCATTCCGGCCTGGGCCGGCGGATTGCCTGCTGACGCGCCGCCGCGCCCGGGAACCGCAAAGTATGACGAGTACATGCGGGAGCGCGAGCGAAAGCGCCTAATGCCGGCTTCCGAGCGCGACAAGGAGACCAACCCGGCTCCCGCGTCCAAGGATGCGGCTCGCTAATCCATAAACACCACGGTCTTGCGGCCATTGAGGATGACGCGGTCCTCGAGATGATGGCGCATGGCGCGCGCCAGTACGCGGCGTTCGATGTCGCGGCCCTTGCGCGAGAGATCTTCCGGCGTATCGCGATGGCTGATGCGCTCGACGTCCTGGTCGATGATCGGGCCTTCGTCGAGGTCGCGGGTGACGTAGTGCGCGGTGGCGCCGATCAGCTTGACGCCGCGCTCATGGGCCTGGTGATAGGGACGCGCGCCCTTGAAGCCCGGCAGGAACGAATGGTGGATGTTGATGCATCGGCCGGACAGTTTTGCCGACATTTCGTCCGACAGGATCTGCATGTAGCGCGCCAGCACGACGAGATCGGTCTTTGTGTCCTGAACCAGTTTCCAGACGGCCTCTTCCTGCTCGCGCTTGGTTTCCTTCGTCACCGGCAAATAGTGGAACGGGATCTCGCCGAAATCGAGCGAGCTGTAGGTCTCGCGCGGATGGTTGGAAACGATCGCGGTCGGGATCATCTCGAGTTCGCTGGTGCGCCAGCGATAGAGGATGTCGACCAGACAATGATCCGACTTCGAGACCAGCAGCATCACCCGGCGGCGATTAGCGCGGTCGCGCATCTGCCAGTCCATGGCGAAGCGCTCGGCGATCGCGGCAAAGCCGGTCTGCAGCGCCTGCAATTCGACGGCGAGATCGGCGGCGGTGAACACCACCCGCATGAAGAAATTCTCCGTCTCGATGTCGTCGAACTGCTGGGCGTCCAGGATGTTCTGACCGTTATGGGCCAGAAAGGTCGACACCGCGGAAACGATTCCGGGGCGATCCGGACAGGACAGGGTCAGGACGAATTGATGATCGGGCATGGCGCTGACTTGACTACAATTCAGGCAGAAGGGTGAAAACCTCGGATTTGCGCCCTGCTCTATCACCGCCGACGCGCTTGCGCCAATCCGGAAACCGGGGTCAGGATGAACAAAGCGCGAAGCAAAGGCGTTGGAGCGAGATCATGGCTGACAGATTGAACGGTTACCGCATTCTGATCCTGGAAACGCGCGAGGAGGCGCAGTTTTCCCGCCTGCTCACCGAACAGGGCGCCGACGTGCTGCAATGCCCGATGTTCACCATCCACGACGCGCCGGATCCGGCGCCGCTCGAAGCCTGGATCAGGCGGTCGATTGAAAAGCCCTTCGACGATGTGGTGCTGATGACGGGCGAAGGCCTGCGCCGGCTGATGAAGGTGGTCCGGCGCATCGGCGTCGAACAGGAATTCATTGCCTCCCTCGGCAAGGCGCGCAAATTCGCCCGCGGCCCCAAGCCAGGCAAGGCGCTGCGCGAAATCGGGCTGGAACCGCAGATGACGACCGAGAAGCCAACCTCCGAAGGCGTCGCCGAGATGCTGTCACGCCTCGACCTCAGCGGCCATCGCCTCGGCTTGCAGCTCTATCCGGACAAGGACCACAGCGTCCTGATCGGCGCGATCAAGGCGCAAGGGGCCGAGGTCGATACCGTGCTGCCCTATGTCTACGACGCGCAGGCCGCCGACGTTAACATCATCAATGCGATCGACGAGATGGCGGCCGGCCGCATCGACGCGATCGCACTGACCAATCTCGGCCAGATCCGGCGACTGATCGAGGTCGCGCGTGCAAGGGGCTGCGAGGACCGGTTACGCGAGGGGCTCGATCGCACGCCGATCGCTTCGGTCGGACCGGCGGTCTCCGATGAACTCAAATCTCACGGCCTGCGCACCGATATCTATCCGACGGAGGACGCCTTCTTCATGCGGCCGCTGATCTCGGCCATGGCAGCGGCGCTTTCGAGAAATCCACCGCGCGCGATGGCAAGAGGCTGACGGTCCATAACCCGCATGGCGACCGGCCAAACGTCCTCTTGGCCGCTGCTGGAAGCGGACATCAGGCGCTGATCTCCACATGTCCGCGCCGGGCCAACAACGGAAGTCCCTCTTTCGATCACCTCGTTGCCGCGGGCGAGCATCTTTCTGCGATGGTCATTCCGGCAGCCCGGCTCGCCGCAATCCTTCCTGGAATCGCAAGAGGTCTTCGGCCCGCCGATAAGAACTCAGCACGTCTTTGAGATTGGAAACACGTAGCGTGGGATTGAGTTCACGCAGCCGAGCCATTGCCTTCTGTGCTTGCTCCGGCCGTCCGGCCATTGCGTTGCTTGCGGCAGCCTGGCGTAATGCAGGTTGAAAGTCCGGATTTTCCTGCAATGCCATCGCCGCCCACGATGTTGCTTCGTCATAGCGGCCTAGGAGGAAATGTGCTTGCGCGGTCCCGGCTCGCATACCGCTCATCCGCGGATCAAGTGGGCTCAGGCGCATGGCACGCGCGAAGCGCTCGAGCGCCGTTTCCGGCTCGCCGAGAAAGTTTTTTACCCAGCCGCCCCAATACCATGCCTCAGCCGAATTGGAATTGAGCACAAGCGCGCGATCGATTAAGGCGGCGCCTAGCCCAAGATCGCGAACGACATAGGCTAATGCATACCCACTGGCGGCGAGCGCGATCGCGTCATCCTTGCCCAACTCAACCGCCCGCTGGGCGAGCCTCTTCACTTCGGCAATCTCGTTCGCTGTGCCTGAAATCCAGCCATTGAACTTGGCAATGACGTAGCAATAGGCTGCACGACCATAGGCGGAGGCAAAATCTGGGTCGAGGTCGATCGCGCTGTTGAACAGGCGCAATGCCTCGTCGTTCGCTTGCCGGCTCGCAAACTGATAAGACCTGGCCAAACCGCGTAAGTAGAGCGTATAGACATCGAGACTCTCGGTCGGCTTGCGCTTGGCACGCTCGATCTCGGCTTTTTCCACCGCCGGGGCGATCGCCCCGACAACGCTCTCAGTCACTTGATCCTGCAGATCGAAGATGTCGCCGAGACCTCCATCAAACCGTTCTGCCCAAAGATGTGCCCCGGTGGCGGTATCGACGAGCTGTCCCGTGATGCGCACTCGATTTGCCGCTTTGCGAACGCTGCCTTCCAGCACGTAGCGCACCCCAAGCTCGCGCCCCACCTGCTTCACGTCAACGGCGCGCCCCTTGTAGGTGAAGCTCGAATTGCGGGCGATGACGAACAGCGCCTTGAAATGCGATAGCGCCGTGATGATGTCATCGACCATGCCGTCGGCAAAATATTCCTGTTCCGGATCGGAGCTCAGGTTGGTGAAGGGGAGAACGGCGATCGAGGGCTTATTGGGCAGAGCAAGGGTCTCATCAACACGCAGGCGGGTCGGCACGGCTGGCATGGCGCGACCGCATTGGACGCGCCAGACCCGCATCGGTTCGGCGATATTCTTCAAGGATTGCGAACCCAAATCCTCAAACGTTACATCTACCTTGCCACGAATTTGCCGACGAGCGTCGTCCGAGATGCTGATGCCGCCCGGCTCTGCAATCCCTTCGAGACGCACTGCAATATTGACCCCGTCACCAAAGATATCGTTTTCTTCGATAATAATATCACCGACGTGAATGCCGATGCGGAGTTCGATCTGCTTGTCCTCCGGCACGTCGATATTTTGTTCGGCCATGCCGCGTTGAATTTCGTCGGCACATCGGACGGCGTCGACCACGCTGGCGAACTCGGCAATAGCGCCGTCCCCGGTATTCTTGACAACACGTCCGTGATGTTCAGCGATTTTGGGATCGAAAATCGTTCTTCTAAGCGCTTTCAGTCGCGCCAGTGTGCCTTCTTCGTCTATCCCTATCAGGCGGCAAGAGCCTGCGACATCCGCCGCCAGAATAGCTGCTAGTCGTCGCTCTACGTGCTCGCTGCTCAAGATGGTCCCCCGTACTGGGGAAATCGAATGGTTATATAGCACGATTGTGGGTCGATGTCCGGCTACGCCCAAGGTCCGAAATGGGTCACGTGTGGACGGCGCCCTGGCAAGAACTTTCTGACGTTTTGCAGCATTG
>NZ_JAGWDK010000063.1 GCF_018398875.1 Bradyrhizobium sp. sGM-13
CCTCGTGCAAGCACGCCGGCGTGAAGGTGGTGTGCATTCCTCAGCGTGGTGGCAATCCCGCTACGAGGTGGTCGCTCAGATTTTGGACCCCCTGAGCCAATATCGGCCGGTCTCACGATGCGGGAATAAGGGCTCGTGATGGCTCGACGCTAGATGTAATGCCGGAATGGAAGAGGGGCGCCTTCCGCGATCGGCGCGGCCGTCAAGATTTCCCCAACAGCATCCGCGAAACGCAACGTCACGGGCAATCCATCAGCAAAGAGGCACGCGTTGAAATTCACTTTTGTTAAGCCCATGATATCGGCAACAACCGTTGGAAGACTTGCCTCTCCTCGCGTTATTTCTATTAGGAGCGGGTTCGGCGTTTCACGGCCGGGATAGGTTGCAAGCTGGGGAATGAAACCACTCGTCCAAAGCAACGCACGCCTTGGGCTGAGCCGATAGGTCGTGCCGCGCAGGATCGGCAAGCGGCCGGGGGCAAAAAGCTTCATCTCCTGAGATCGAGTTATTCGCACTCCCACTAGGTTTACTTTCTCGGGGACAGCTTCACGAAAGCCCGCCCACTCTTCATCGCTGAAACGAGTGCGACCATGGATAAACAATTCTACAGGTTCTCGCTTATGCTCGTCATAGTATGATTGAAGCAGACTAGACATCAAAGATCGCGCTTCATCTTTAGGAAGATGAAACTCCTTTGTCTCGCTAGAATACCAAGGGCCCATCGCCCCCTTAAAAACTAGCCCGTCGCCAGAATCTAAGAACATTTGCGCCCCGCAACACGCGTTGCCCTGAGTTGTATCCACCGTGTTTATCTTGAACACGAGCCCAACATAGCAAACTCCTTCTCGAACGTTCGCCAGCTTCCAAGGTCGCCCTCCGCTCTTAAAGTAGGCTGTAGTGCAAAGATTCCATGCGACGCTAGCGCCATCTTGGAGCCGCCGTTGAACGCTATCGCCGATCTCGCCTACTAGAAGCGTGCTCTCCCGAACTACTTGAATAACAGCTCGCGACCTAATCAATCGAGCTTTTAGCTGGTGATGAAAATTCAACTCGTAGCGATAGATTTCTGCCTCGTTCATTTCCTCGGAGAACAATGAAGGCTCGCGGAACAGTCGCCGAGCGACTCGGGCCCCAATCGAAGGCTGGGAAATTATCGCTTCAGCTTTGCTCAGTTTGGATAGGGGGCGCCCCAGCCGCCAAACTTCGTCTGGAATCACGACAAACCAAACATCGACTTGCGCGTCGTCATCTCTGAGTTGTCTCCTAATTGAACGCTCATACAGAGAAACAGTGTCGTAAATCGCTTTGTGGCGGTCACTCTGGCGGATCGCATTTCCGATGTCAGTTGCAGATACGGCAAGCTCAGCAACGGAATTTATCGGCCAGGGGGTGCGGAACGCCGCCTCAAATCCCGGAAAGGCGAACTGGCGCGATGCACTAGCGGTCGGTGCAGGAATGAACGAGCTAACCTTCCTCAGCCACTCTCTAAATATGGAAACGCCTTGCTGCGTCCCTATTACGCCAGCACGAATTTGAGCTGGTTTCCGATGATCAACGATAGGTCCGAAGAGAAAGAGACCGTCACGGGGATCCTCTAGCTGCTGCCTAAAGCCAAACTCCAACTTCGGCTCCGGCACAATGTCGATCCGATCGGGTTCAATCATGCTTCGCTAATATCCTGTATTTCCGAAACCGGATCGTCTATCCCGTCTGACACGTCAAAGTCGTCATCTGTAAGTTCGTCATCATCCCTCTCTGAATTGCGAGCATCTGTACTGTTTTCGTCACTATCGAGAGACAGAGGAGAGATGAAGCTTAGGAGCTGCTGGTCCAGCTCTACTTGCAAGCTTGCGTCCAACGTCAATTTGTTCGGGGAGGAATTCAGCCATGCAACAAAGCCAACGAGCAGATCGCGCCAACGGTCGTTCCACCAACTCTTGCAAAATCGTCTGCGCAGGACGTGCATCCGCTCTTTACTAACAAGCGGCGTCTGCCCATCGGCGGTAAAAATTACGTGCTGGCGGAGTATATATCTTGGCTGAAGTCCAAGACTGGGACGAGCTTCAACCGCGAAATGCCAAAAGACCTTTCTCCGCTCGCTCCAATTCACCATCACCTTCCGTCGCTTTTTCTGATCAGAGAAGAAGGTCACTGTGTTACGGTCCAAAAGATTGCACGGCATGTACCAAGCGAGAGAATTGGAAGCCATGGCAAAGCTTCTAAGGCCTCGATCAGCCATTTCCTTATTCCAAGCTTGGCGCAACATGCTCATAATAATGTTGTGTGCATCACGCGGCTTTACGGAAGGAGCGTTCGTGGAGCGACCAGTCAGAAAATCATTGATGTCGACCTTGTATCGTTCAGTCAACATACCCGAGTATTCGGAAGGCCCGCCCTGTTTCACATCACAAAACGTCCCAATGAGACGCAGATGTCTGAACGAGGGTGTTCGCATGGCAGCGGCTATTGCCTCGACTTGCTCAAGAGGCGCCGCGACGTCGTAATAATATACGAACGGCGGAAGCTTCCGGATCGCTAACCAATTGCTCGTCAACTGCTCGGGTCGATCAGTCACGCGGATGGCGCGGTTCTTTTGCGAACCAAAACTAAGGGCGTTAAGGACAGCCCCGTCCATGTGGGGCACTCGATCTCGGGCAAGGACATCGATAATCGCTTTAAGCCCCGATGCCCAGTTCCTGTGGAAATCAATAATGTTCTTTCGTCCCAAATTTGCGCGTACGTCAGCGAAGGACAATTCATCGAGCCGAATTGGCAGAACAAATCGCGTGAGCTGTGATGCTCGCTCCACCCGGATCGCTAGATCGATTTCGTCGAGAACGCCGGAGGCTGATTGCGAATTTTTCGACAAAACCACTATGACTTTGGCGCATCGATTGCGAATGCAATTCTCGATGTCCTCCCAGAATCTGTCGCCGGCCGAAAGGTTATTCACATCGCACCACACGGAATATCCGCAAAGGGTGAGCTGCTGAGCTAACCAGATTGCGAATTCGTTGTCTTTTGGGTTCGCATGACTAATGAAGATAACTTCGCGATGGCCTGGTGCTGGTGCAGCGCTCGGAGCAAGCGGCACTCTAAACACGTCCCAGGGTTCTTCGTTTTCCGAAGGCAATGCGTCCAGAAGGGTAGTGATGTATTCTTCCGAGAATTGACTGTTCTCAACCAGTATTGCTATCGCGCCCCCCTTCGAGGAAAAGGAAAGCGCGTCGTTAATCGCTTTCCCAATTACTTCCGGAGACGGGCTAGACCTGTTCTGGCGATGAATGCTCGTCAAATCAATGTAGTGCGCACCGGCCGCTTGGAAAGATTCGAAAGCAGCGCGACGTGTGAGGCGTCCGATGTCGAAACGTGGGACACGGCGGATGTCAAACACATACTTCGGTTTCGAGCCGGTGAGTGTCGTTACTAACTCATGATCCGTAACGTGTTCGCAGTCGACGATAACAATCAGCGAAGGATTGGCACCTGCAAACAAAGTGTTTTGCCAGGCCGGTCGAGCGAAAGAGTCTTCAGTCAGTGGCTCCGCAGGGCCGGAGTCCACCAATCGAAGAAAATTAGCTTTTGGTCTGATGGGACGACCCATTATTTTGACTTCGCTAGAGCTGCTTCTAGTTCTACGTAACTGACACCTTGGAGGTGCCACGGAGAGCCCCATTCCGGCGCTCCGATTTGAAAGTTGCCTGTGGTTGAGTCTTTCAAGTCCCGATCTTTGAGGAACGCCCGCTTGTAAAGACGCGGAGCGACGCCTGTGAAGGCGCGAAACAAGACCTTACTTCCACCTTTGCTTGGTTCCTTCCAGTCCTTGGCATTGATTGTAATTGCGTCCGGATGAAGTGACAGGGCCTGACTCTTGGGATACGGCTCAATGTATTGCACCTCATCAATGCCTGCGGCGACGATGCCTCTGGCGCAATAGTGACAAGGAAACGTTGTTACAAATAGCCGGGTCCCAACTGTAGTCACGCCCTTTCGGCCGGCAGAAAATACGGCGTCCATTTCCGCGTGCACGGCCCGACTGAATTCGAGCAGGTCGCCGACTCGGCTCTCCCGCAATTCCAATCGCAGCTTATTCTTACGGATATTATCGAGAGCGTGTAATTCTGGCACGTCCTCAATTAGTTTGTTGATTATAGCATTTTGTTCTCTTGTGTTGCTGCAATACTTCCCAACTTTTTGAAATACACAGCGGTGATCGTCCTGGTGAGAATAAAAGGATTCGCCGTAAACGCCTCCTCCCGCGCGTGGCACTTCATTCGTCCCGGTGGCGACGATGTTTCCGGTGGCATCCAGGAGTGCGGCACCTACTTGGCGAGACAGGCATGCGCTCTGGAGCGATGCTCCATAGGCATCATGCATTGCGGTTTCTGAAATGGTCGGTCGCACAACGTCTGCGACGGTCATAATTCTGATAAGTCGCGATAGATTATCGCTTATGTCCCAATCAGGATTTGGTTCTTGCCCTTCGAGAAATTGGTCGGTCGTGTTGTCGACGAAGAAATCAGCCATATGAAAAGCATCGGAGACCCGCTGTCCATGCTTCTCGATGGCGCGAGCATCTCTTTTCATGAACTTCTCTGCGTCTCCCGCCCCAGCATTGGTGTACTTATTTACTATGCGATTCTGACGAACCTTGGCTTCGCAAACGATGCCGACCAACACGAATGCGTCTTGATAAACGCGTCGTAGCAGTTCGACTTCTGCCGGGTGCCTGATGGAATCAAGTATGTAGGCACGTCGCACACCGTCGGGAGGGACAGGGTCTTCGCCCGGATCGCTGATACCGAGTTTAGTCGCTCGGGTGAGGCGAATCAGATCAACCATACGTCTCGCGACTATCGCGTGATCGCCGCCTGCTCGCATTTTGTCGCCTAAGTCTTGAAACCTCGTCGTGGTGGCTAAATCGTTCTGCGGAGTGGCCGGCACGGCTTCGCTGGATTTCATTGCCCAGTCTTCAATGACTTTGCGTGCCTTCAAGATGTCAACGTCATACCGGCCGCCCGGCAGAGCTGGGTTTTCCAAAAGTCCTTTTAGGGTTGTAGCGATTTCGCTCGTGCCTGAGCCGACATAGCCGACAACTGCAAATACAATCTCATTGCTAGCTTGCTCGGCAACCAGCGCTTTAGCCGTTTTAACGGATGTGAAAGAAGCATCCGGAGCTAAGCTTGACCGCGTTTCCATTTGAGCCCCGTTTGAATGATTTAACGAAACTCTGAACTGTACTGTGATTCTGGGTTGAAGCCGGCACTTAGCCCAACTTATCCACGAGCAGGGCCGGCGTGCCCCTTAGCCCAGAGCGCAACGACAAAGCTGCCAATCGACAGTTTGCTGGCGCGACCTACCAATGGAACCGCTATTGGGGCTACCTACAGTCAGTCTCCCAACGAAGGGGAGCGCCACATGACGGTGTAACAACTTGCCGTGTCGAAAAAAAATCGGTGGAAAGATCAAAGAGATTCACTTCTGCCTATGCAATCCTTTCCTGGGCACCATCTTATCCGTTTCAGACAGAAATGTGCGTCCCAAGTCGAGCGGCGCGTCCTAATCATAAAAATCGAGCTGCAACTTAGGTCCGTGTGGGGTATCTTCAGCGACAACGGCGCCGCTCAAGAGTGCCACTCAAATCCTCATCACCGAATCGAAAAGTACAATAATATCAATGCAAACTAGGATCGGTCCCTCAGTTCAATCCTGTCTGGCAGCACGCGTTCTCAAAAGGCGCAGAACAACATCGGGGCGCAGGACAGCGATCCCGCCCAAGCCGCGGGCCATTTTTTGGCGGTCTTGACGCGATCCCACAATGGACCCACAAAAGCGGAGCCGATCCAAAAATCCACTGAGTTCAGGGTATTAGGCCGGGTTCGGAGCGTATGAGATAGTCGTCGCGGATTACCGACCCTCCTTTCGGGTATTTTGGATTTCCGTTGACGTATCCACCCAAGATGTTCTTGGTCGTCGGCTCGCTTATCTTCCGGTCTTGCTTCTTTATGACTAGGCCCATGCAATTGGATCCGGAGTCCATCCAACCGCTGATTATCCCGCTGAAATCGGTGATCGTCGTTCCGTCGGCAACGGGAAAGCCCATATTATCCTTGATCACTCTTAGACGCGCATAGAGGGGGAAATCGCGCTGGTCACAGACGTAGAGGTTGGTTCGCCAGCCGTCAGAAACAACGTCTCGGTAACCATCTCCCTCTCCCTGCTGCTTTTGCTCGGGCGCCATCCGGCAAAACGAAATACTTTTATACTTGGCCGGTCCCGCTCCCCCAGAAGACAAGATAAATTTTGTCTATAACGCGATGCGGCGGCAAGACGATCGTTGGGTTCCGCCGCCGTCCAAAGTCCCACTGCGCCGTTGGACGATGGTATGATTTGGAAATTTGCCGCGTGAACGCACCTAGGGGAGTCCCTAGTATGGGTAGTCCTGTAGGATCTGACAGATCATCGCCCCATTCGCTTCCGCGAGTCGAAGATGCCGAACGGGTTCGCGAGCTGGTTATTGGCGACGAGAGGGCGATCTTGTACCCTGCCGCAAGAGGTTTACGGGGTTGATCCTGGCCATATGCAGCTGCTTGAATGCAGCCATAATCAAAACAGTTTCAGTAAGGATGTAGCAATATGCGCGGGGCCAAAACAATCACCCGAGTCGATCTGTACGACGCGATCTATCGGAAAGTCCGCTTGTCGCGGCGAGAATCGGCGGATTTTGCCGAACTAGTTCTAAATGAGATAGCCGACTGCATCGCACGCGGGGAAACAGTCAAGCTGTCGTCTTTCGGTACGTTCATGGTTCGGAAGAAAGCTCAGCGGCTGGGCAGAAATCCGAAGACCGGCGTTGAAGTGCCTATTGAGCCGCGCAATGTCGTTGTGTTCAAGGCGTCAGCTGTCATGAAAAAGCAGATCAACTCAATGGGGCCGAGGCGGGGTGATAGCTTTTCACAAGTTGTGGAAGCCCATATCGAATGACTGAAACACACGAAGGTGAGCCGACTTCTGTCGCTAATATCGATTTCGACGCGATAGCAAGGGTTAGGAATTGGCCGTAGCGGAGCGCTGGCAGGCGGGCTTTGGCTTAAGGTCGCTTCGAAAAGACGGATAAGCCGGAGACCATAGGCGAAGCAGACAATGATGCTGCCGGCGAGGGCTTGGACACCGAGCCATTTGCCGATCTGATCGGTCAGGAATTCGTCGACTTCCTCTTCGAGCACTCGGGAAAGCGCTCGATCATTACAACAAGGCTTTGCGCCTCAGGGGTGTGGACGACGCGATGGGCGCTATCCGATGCATAGCTGCGGAAGAGGAGCTTGTCGTCGCAATCTTCGAGCTTCTGAAGCTCAACGAAGACGATATGAGCTCGGGACTTCGTGAAGAAGTTCAAAAACCACTACGTGAAGTTGGCTTTTTACCCCGTACTCTCGCAATTTCGGTTCGTATTGGGAGACATGCTCGCCTCAGTTTTAATGGTCTCGAGAACTATCTGCGGATGCCGATCAAGGCTGTTCTGGACCAAGAAAAGTTGAAACTGTCCATCGGAAAGGAGGACGGGCAAGAGGTTATCAAAATAAATCCGCTGGACTTCGCCGTGTCGCGAGACGACTTGGACGACGACGCCATCGTCGAAGAGATGCTGAAGGACTTTTCGGAGGAGGTTACGAAACAGAATGGCATGACGGTGAAGGAGTTCGTTTCCGCCCGCGCCGATTTTCGAAACAAGATTCTCTATGCAACTGACGGCGGCTACGGCGAAATGAAAGACACGCTCGAGGATTTGATCGCTTCCGCGTTTTCTTTGGCTTATCGCGACCTTTTGTGGGTGCTTGTGGCGCTGACCGGAAACAAGCCTGCGAACAAGGACGGGGACTGGTCAGCCAGTTCGTCGGTCTGTACCGTCGCGTCCTGACGGAAGCGAAAATCCTATCGGTTGAAGCGCCTTAGATTCTCGTGTGTTTAGGTGGACCTGCCCACTTATCCAAGTGGAGGTTGACCCGAAGCTCCCGCATCGGAAACAGAGCAATATGGACAGTCTGTTCGATAACACCATTCGATCTATTCAGCTCGGGATCGAGGATTCCGAGGCAAACGCGCCCAAGCGCGCGCTGTCGGCCGTCCGTAACTTTTATGCCGGCACGTTACTTTTGGCGAAGGAGGTCTTGGTCCGGGCGGCGCCGAAGGCGAAGATCAAGGATGTCCTAGGGATGCAATTCAAGCCGCTGCCGGGGAAAGGCGGGGTTGCGGGAAATGCTGGAGGCGGAGGTGACACGGTCACTGAGCCGTGGATCGAAAGCGTCGGGCAGGCTGCGAAACCTTCGCGCGATTTCCCCGAGGCAGTGTATGCTCTCCTCAGGATTATTCATAGAAATGCATAGACCGAGAGAAAATGAGTACGCGCGGCCGGCGGCAGTCGGAGCCATAATAGAAACATGACAAGTCGAAATTCAGCGCGACAATCGCAAGCCGCAGAGCGGCAGCTAAGGCTGAAGCAGTGACTTTATCACGTTCTCGTCCATGAGACTGGAACCGGGCAGATGATTTCTGTATTCCAGCTCAATCTCTTGCCAGGTGTGCGTCCCAAGACGGGCGCGAAACTGCGGAAGCCGAAATCGAGAAGGCAAAGCATTTGGGCATTCGACCACCCATCCGAACGGAAGCTCCTTGACCCTCTTCAGGCGATGCACCTTGGGACCTTGCGCTACGCCGCACAACTTGAAGAGATTTTGAGCGAGCTTCCGTTTTTTCGCAGACGTTAGGGATTCAACGTCGCTGGAAGTATGGACGTAGGGAGGGTGGGATTTGAAGTGCCGAAATATTTCTTCGATCGCATCGGTTCGAGAGGCAACAAAGTTTTCACGCAAGTTGTCGAGATAAGCGATGCGATCGGCGACGTCACGGTAGCTGCATTGTTGGTCGATGAGATTGGAAAGACCTGCCAGTGCGAACCCGAACTGAATTGCCTGCACATAGCCATACGCCAAGGAGTTCCTGTCGGCCGAGGCATTTTCCTTTTCTCCATTTACCCTCGCCAGCGCCCGATCTGTTGCCTCCGTTTCTCCTGGAATATCGTAGCTGAGCAAAGCGATCGCGAACGCGTCGGCATCGTCCTCCCGTCTCTGGCTTTCCGCACACGTCATACCAGTCGGGAACGGCGAGTGGCCCAGAACAACGTGGCCTAATTCGTGCGACAGGACGAACATCATGGCCGGATCGAAGTGACTGCTCAGGCGCATGAAAACATCAAACATCGCCATTCCATCGGCTCCGCTGATCTCTCCACCAGCGGCCGCCGCGACAAGCCGGGTCCTGAGCGCATCGTAAGTTTCTTCGGGGGTCGTTCCGCCCTGCAAATAGCCTTTCATCAGGGCGAGGACGTTTTCGTAGTGTTCCTGAAGTCTGCCTCCGTTCGCATCATTGAGATGCCGTTACGAGCCGCAGCAAAAAACAAACGGGCTCTCGCCTCCAGATCCGCAAGCTCCAAGGCGGCTCCCGGGGTTAACCCGAGATAGGAAGCCAGAGACTTGCTGAACAGCGCTTTTCCTTCGACGGCCTCGCGAAGAGATCCGAGAACCAGTCCGCGGAGGAGACGCGCACCTATTATTATACGGGTGGGAGAAACGGTCGTCGACCAAGCGTTCTGATCGTCGCGAAATTCGATCGTCGTCGGCGCTTCCAAGATCGCCGCGATCGGGCGGACGCCAATCATTTCGAGCGAACGCATTACGGATGCTAGCTGCTTGTTCAACATTTCCTTCTGCACGTTGAACTGCGAGGTCAGAAATGCAGATGCGTCACGCTGCTGATCGGACGTCATGACCTGGTCTCGATCCGGGTCGAACTTGGCGCCTGCTTGCGGAAACAAGCTGCTGAGAAACTGATAGTCCTGCGCGTTCCTGATAGCGTCGATGGGATTCGGCGTGCCCGTTTGAGCGCGGAGCCCGGAGCAGAACTGCAGAACGAACACCAACGTCAAAAGGCGACAGAAGCGTCTCATTTCACTGCGCCGCCGTAGGGTTCCAATACTCCTCGGTCAATTGCGCGTCCCTTATGCTGCCGCCGGCGCCTCCGACTACGTTCTTGAGAGTGAATTTTTGAGCAAGAAAGCAGACGGTGAGGGGTTTGGCGAATGTCTGATCGATTGTGAAGTTCTTGTTGTCCTCGGCTGTAATAACGGGCACCGAAGATGGATCGGCGGCGGATTGAGTCTGCATATTGGAGGGGCCTGCGCCGGGCGGCTTGGCCGCACCCGATACCTGGAACATGGCACGGAAGGGGACTTCTCCGCCGAAAGCGCCGGCGATTCCCCTGTCCACCGTCAAACGCATTTGCCTTGCAAGTTGCACGTTGCGAATGACAAAATAGGTATTTTCGTTATCGATTAAGGAGGGATCGAGGGTTCGCAGTGCCGCCCGCACGTCGGCCTCCTCCGTGCGCACCTCTTGGCGCTGGAAGAGGGCCACCGCGGTCGCGTAGGTCGTCGATCCGGATATCGAAAGCATCCCTCCCAAGTGAAGAATTTTGGCCATAAGTCCCGCGCTGACGTAGCCGCTTGTGCGGGCAGCGACCGACGAGACTTCTCCTACTATCGGCTTCAGTCGACCATGCAAATCGGCCAGCTCGTACCTGACGCCGTTACGATCGACGTAGAAGGTCCTACCTGGCCTATCCAACTCATTCGGTCCCTGAAGGCATTCCCAGCCTGGAGACAAGGTGCTTTGCAATGCGGAGGTAACATTGCTCTGGGCACACACCGGCACAGATGTCGACAGAATGAATGAGAGCGCCAAACCTATACATTGGTTGGACAAGACCGCCTCCTGACAAAGATGCCGCCGCCAGTCTAACGCCCCAATTCGATAATCACCGGACAGCTCGGGGGTCTGCCCGTCCGCTACGACTTGGAGCCATCGCGAGTCTAGCGGAGTCGAACGGGGTTGCACAACCCAGCCGATCCTAGGGAAAACGCCAGCTTTCACCCGTGGCGGGTGGAATGCTGCCGGCTTCACTGCAGCGATCGAGGAAATGGATGATACCGAGGCCGTGGATCTTTGATCGGCGAGTGGAAAAGCGAAATGAAGATGCCCTTGCGTGCCGATGCTTCTCGAGCAGCGACGCCACATCGAGAAGATGTGCTCCGAGCAGGCGGAGCTATGCCGGCTTTCCAACTCTTTCGAAGGTGGAATGGGCTGGAGGTGCGTCACGGCCGGAGTATCTCGTCCGTTATCGCCAGAGAGCCGGCTCCGCAAATTTGAACAGGTCGATAAGTGGAGTTTCTGCCTGACAGCGGGCACGCTGGTGCCTGCGAATCAGGAGCGACGATGAGCAGACGAGCACGCCGGAACCACACACCGGCCTTCAAGGCGAAGGTGGCGCTGGCCGCCGTCAAGGGCGACCGGACGATAGCTCAGTTGGCCGAGCAGTTCGACGTCCACCCCAATCAGATTACGGCGTGGAAGGCGCAGCTGGAGGGTGGCGCTTCCGGCGTTTTTGGACCTGGCAGCGCTGCGCCGGCCACGCCTGCGATCGATGTGAAGTCGCTGCATGCCAAGATCGGGGAGCTGACGCTGGAGAACGATTCCTAAGAAACGGCACCAGCTCCCGGTTCCAAGGGCTGCAGAACAAAGCCGAATGTCTTGGCACGTCGGTGCAAATTGTTGATCACTCGCGTACGGTAGCGTGTCTCGTAGGAGGAGGCGCCGGGATCGACGTAGTCCATTCCGTGACGGACAGCGTTGTAGAACAGGACTGCGATCTTGCGGGCCGTCGCGGTGACTGCCTTGGCCTTGCCGATGCGGGACGACAGTCTTCTATAAAAGGCGCCGAGCGCGGTGTCGGTGCGTCCGACGGTTACGGCAGCAAGGCGCAGAAGAGCTGCGGCCCGACCGCCGGACCGGCGCGTTCGTGACGAGAGCATTTTGCCCCCGGAGACCTTATTGCTCGGCGCCAACCCCAGCCAGGAGGTAAAATGCTTTGCACTTGGCCATGAGGTAAGGTCGTCGCCGCATTCTGCGATCAGCTTCAGCGAGAGGTAATGACCGAGGCCGTCGATGGTGGTGACGTCCTTTCCGAGCAGCCCAAACAACGACGCGCGGACGTCGAAAGCCAGAGCGTTCGCTTGATCGGTTCTGTTCCGACGCCGCGAGACCGGCGGCGCTGATCCATGATCATGACCCCTATGGATAATGAGTTCCTTCAACACAGCCTCGATTCGGACGTCGCAGGCAGATGCCTTCTCGTGGTAAGCGTCGTAAAGGGCGAGTGCCTGATCGAGCGCAAACAGATGCTCCGCGCGGTAGCTTCCGGTGAGCGCCTTCGCGATCGTCTCGACACTGGAGTGGCAACTGTAATGGCGCAAACACGCCAGCGCCTCAGGATCGCGCTCGCCGGCAAGGATCGCGCGAATGATACGCAGGCCAGTCGTGCCCGTGATGTCGGCCACAACGTGGTGGAGTTGAAGATTCATCTCGGTCAATGCCTTTTGCATATGCTGGATGTGTGAGGCGGCGTATTCCAGCAGACGCTCACGCTGACGCACGTAGGCTCGCAGCTCCGCAATTTGCCCTTTGGGCCGAAAGCTCGCCCGCAGCAATCCGAACGAATGGAGCCGCTGCAGCCACTGCGCATCGCTGACATCGGTCTTGCGCCCCGGCACATGCTTGGCATCGCGCGCGTTGACAAGAAACACGGCAAATCCTCGTGCATCGAGAAGCTCAAAGATCGGAATCCAATAGACGCTGGTTGATTCCATGACGACGGTCTCGACGCCGCATTCCACAAACCACTTTACTAGTTGATCGAGATCGGCCGTGAAGGTGCCAAAACTGCGTACTGGCTCCAGTACGCGATCCGCTCCTACGGCAGCCATGTGCATTGTCGCACCAACATCGATGGCAGCCGCGTTCGGGTGCACCATGGGCATGGTACGGTCGACCTTGGACTTCGACTTCTTGCGGTTCATCTCCAATCCTCCTGCTGACAGGGCGGAAGGGCTGAGCTGCGCAATTGATCAGATTCCTAAACGGGATCGCCTATGCGGCGTCACCACTCTCAAGTCCGCAACAGCTCATGGACCAGGTTTTTTGACGGGGTTAAATGCCACCAAAATCGTATCGGCCGCTCCCTTCCGAACGCAGTCTATCGCCAACCCGTTTCTATCCCACAGGGGGCGTGCAGCGCCGAGATCAGTTTTTTAGAAGGAGCGCTCACCAAGGCGGGATTGCTGAGCGCAAAGCGATGATCGACCGTAAGCATGATCTGTCGATCACCCGGCAGGCGGAAGTTTTGCAGATCAGCCGCGGCAGCGTTTATTACCTGCCGCGGCCGGTGCCGGACGCCGATCTCGCGATCATGCGGCGTCTCGACCGGCTGCATCTGGAGTTTCCCTTCGCCGGTTCGCGCATGCTGCGAGGCCTGCTGGCTTTGCAGGGGTGCAAGATCGGCCGCCGGCATGTCAAGACGCTGATGCGGCGGATGGGGATAGAGGCGCTCTATCGCCGTCCGCGCACCACCAGACCCGAGCCCGGCCACAAGATCCATCCATACCTGCTGCGCGGCATGGAGATCACGCGACCGAACCAGGTCTGGGCGATGGACATCACCTACATCCCGATGGCGAGTGGCTTCGTCTATCTCGCCGTGGTGCTGGACTGGGCGACCCGTCGTGTTCTGTCGTGGCGGCTGTCGATCACGATGGAGGCGGCCTTCTGCATCGAGACGCTGGAGGATGCCTTGGCTCGTCACGGCAAGCCGGATATCTTCAACACCGATCAGGGCTCGCAGTTCACCGGACAGGCTTTTACCGGCGTGCTCGCCAGCAACGGCATCGCGATCAGCATGGACGGCAAGGGCGCATGGCGGGACAACGTGTTTGTCGAGCGGCTCTGGCGCAGCATCAAATACGAGGAGGTGTACCTGCGGGCCTATGACAGCTTCAGCGAGGCGCGCAGCTCGATCGGCCGATATCTCGACTTCTATAACAGCAGACGTCCCCATTCGAGTCTTGACGGCAGCACGCCGGATCAAGCTTACTTCACCCCGCTGCCACTCCGCATGGCAGCCTAACCCCGGCAGAGGCTCCACTTATCGACGCGGAAATTCTGTTCAGACAACCGGGACCAGCTCTCCTGGTCCAGAGCGCTTCGAACGACAGCAACCAGTTCAAAGCCCATGTCGCATCATTGTCGCAAAGCTTCCTGGAGTCACGACAAATCGCGAGCGACTTCCTGCGCAAGCCCAGTGAAGTGTCGATCAAGAAGTATGCGGACAATTATGAGCGGCAGCTCGCAGACTTGAGTCGAGTCGAAGCATTTGTGACGGCGTTGCCCGAGGATGACCCGCTGAAGCAGGCGACCTCCCTGCGGCCGGTGATCGGTCTCTATGCAACGCGCTTTCATAACCTCGTGGCAGCGCAACGCAACCTCGGCTTCAACGAAGAGGACGAATTTCAGGGCAAGCTGCGCAAGGCCGTGCACACCGTCGAGCAGCGGCTGGCAGAGCTGAACCAGCCACGCCTGACGATCTTGATGCTGATGATGCGCCGGCACGAGAAAGATTTCATCCTGCGCGGCGAAGACAAATATGGCGATCAACTGGTGGGCCGGGAGGCGGAATTCGAAACCACGCTCGCTCAGTCCAGCGTGCCGGCCGAGGTGAAATCCCAGATCCTCGAGCTGATCCGCGCATACAAGTCGAGTTTTGTGTCGTTCATGGTGACGCAGCAGGCGCTGAGCGACCAGGCGGACGATCTCGGACAGATCTACGACCGCATCCACCCGGCGCTCGTGAAGGCCATGGCTGCCGCCGACGCGCGCTCGCGGGCTGCGGAAAAACGAGCTGAAGGAATTCGGCGGAAACTGATCTGGGTGATCGGGCTTGTAACGATGTTCGTGGGCCTGCTCGCCTTACTGTTCGGCCAGCGCATCGCCAAAACAGTCGCTTCGATGACGGCAGCCATGCGCCAGCTCGGTGACGGTCGGTTCGATGTGGTTCTGCCGGGCCTCGGCCGAAAGGATGAGCTTGGCGAGATGGCCGAGGCAGTCGAAATGTTCAAGCTGAGAGCTCGCGAGAAGGCGCAAGCTGAACTCGACGCAAAGGCCGAACAGGATCGTACCGCTGCCGAGCAGCGCAAGGCCGATATCGCTCGGCTCGCCGGCCAGTTCGAAACCGCCGTGGGCAACGTGATTGACACCGTCTCGTTCGCCTCCACAAAACTTGAAGCCTCCGCACGTAGCCTTACCCGCTCGGCGGATCACAGCCGGCAACTCTCGGTCGAGGTCGCCTCCTCATCGGAGGAAGCGTCTGCCAACGTTCAACGTGTCGCAGCCGCGACGGGCGAAATGGCGGCAACCATCGCCAATGTCGGCCGGCAGGTCGAGGAAGTCGCCAATATGGCGCGCGAAGCGGTTCGCAAGGCCGAACTCAGCGATCAGCGCATGGTTAATTTGGCGGCTGCGGCGGAGCGGATCGGCAGCGTGGTCCAGCTGATCGCCACAATCGCGCGGCAAACCAATTTGCTCGCGCTGAATGCGATGATTGAAGCCGCGCGCGCCGGCGATTTCGGCAGAGGTTTTGCGGTTGTCGCCCAGGAAGTGAAATCTCTCGCGACGCAAACCGCGCACGCGACCCTTGAGATCAGCGAGCACATGGGCGGCATCCAGGCCGCGACGACTGAGTCGGTCGGCGCGCTCACCGAAATCAGTGTCATCATCGGTCGCATCTCGAGGATCGCCATGGCCGTAGTCGATTCGATCGGGGAGCAGGAGGCGACGAGCATGAACATCGCGTTCAATTTGCAGGAAGCGGCGGCCAGGACCACCCAGGTGGCGGCGAGCGCCGGTGAAGTCACCAACCGCGCGAAGGAAACCGGAGGGGCTTCGATGCAGGTGCTGATGTCTGCCGAACTGCTGTCTGAGGAAAGCTCTCGGCTAAAGCACGAGCTGGACAACTTCCTGGGCAGGGTTCAAGCGGCTTAAGTCTCAACGTCGCAAGCTCTCCACCCCTGAATTTGACCTTTCTTGCGAAGCCAAGTTGCCCCCAGCTGCCCCGGCGGATTGGCGCGCAAATGCCAGGCGTTCAATCAGGACCTAGGTGGTGTGGACACTTATCGCATCCATAAGATGATGGCTGCGAGAGTGACGACGGCACGGTAATTTCGGGCGGTTTTTTCGAAGCGAGTTGCGACGCGGCGGAATTGCTTGAGCTTGGAGAAGCAGCATTCCACGAGATGGCGCTGGGCATAGAGATGCTTGTCGAGCGGATATTTGAGCGCGCGTGACGGGTTGTTCGGGATGACGGCGAGCGCCCCCTTGGCAGCGATGGCCTGGCGCAAGTGATCGGCGTCATAGGCCGTATCGGCCATGACGACCTCGGCGGGCAATCCCTCGAGCAATGCGGCGGCCTGCGGTGCATCGCCCTTCTGACCTGCGGTAAGCGTGAAGCGCACGGGACATCCCAAGCCGCGAACGGCCAGATGTATCTTGGTGCTCAGGCCACCGCGCGAGCGGCCGATCGCCTGATCTTCAGACCCCCTTTTTTCGCCCCGGCAGCGTGCTGGTGGGCTCGGACGATGGTGGAATCGACGATCAGATACTCGAAGTCCGGATCGTCGGACATCGCCTCGAAGATCCGCCACCAAACACCCTTGATGCTCCATCGACTGAAGCGCCGGAACACGCTGTTCCAATCCCCAAACGCCTCCGGAAGATCACGCCAGGGAGAGCCCGTACGCACGATCCAAAGCACACCTTCCACGAACATCCGGTTGTCGCGTCCGGTCGAACCCTTCTGGTCAGGCCGGCCTATGATCAGCGGCGCCATCCGCTCCCACGCCGCATCGCTCAAAATCAACCGGTCCATCACACCCAAGACTGCCTCCCAAAAGCAGGCTTGAATCTGATTTGCTCCTAAAAGGGAATCTGGAGGGTTCTGTGAGGTCGCGCTCACGCGAGGGCGCGGCAGGCGCTTA
>NZ_JAGWDK010000064.1 GCF_018398875.1 Bradyrhizobium sp. sGM-13
GGGCCCCTGCGTTCGCAGGGGCGACAAGTTGAGGGGTTCTCGCCTCTATTCCGTCGTCCCTGCGCACGCAGGGACGACACTGGTGATGCGGCAAAAGGGCCGCTATCAGTCACACCCCTTCCGCGACCACCATGTAGTTCACGTCCATGTCGGACGAGATACTCCATCGGTCGGCGAGCGGGTTATAGACCACGCCGGCCTGCTCGGTGATGGTGAGGCGGTTGTTGGCGAGGTGCCGCGCGAGTTCGTCCGGCGTGACGAACTTGTCCCATTGATGGGTGCCGCGCGGCAGCCAGCGCAGCACATACTCGGCGCCGACGATCGCAAGCGCAAAGCTCTTCCAGTTGCGGTTCAGTGTCGAGACCACCATCATCCCGCCCGGCTTGACCATCGCCGCGCAGCGGGCGAGGAACGCGCCGACATCGGTGACATGCTCGATCACTTCCATCGCCAGCACGACGTCGAACCGCTCGCGATGGTCCATCTGCTCGACGGTAGTGCAGCGATAATCGATCGATAGATGCCCCTTGTCGGCGTGTAGCTTGGCAGCCGCAATATTGGTCGCGGACGGATCGATCCCGATCACCTGCGCGCCCAGCCGCGTCAAAGGCTCGCACAACAGGCCAGCGCCGCAACCGATATCGAGGATGCGCAGGCCCGAGAGGCAACTCAGGCTCCTGGCGTTACGCTCAAACTTGCGGCAGGCGGCGTCGCGGATATAGGCGAGCCGCAGCGGGTTGATCTTGTGCAGCGGGGCCATCTTGCCTTTGGGGTCCCACCACTCCTCCGACAATTTCGAGAATTTAGCGACTTCAGCCGGATCGACCGTGCTGCCAGTGGCGGAGAAACCGCCAGATGAATTTTGCTGCATGGCCATGATTTACGTACCGGCCGGTCGTGCCGTGATGGCATTGCGAAACGCCAGCGGCGAAGCAATGGTGTCGAGGGTCTTGCCGCCCTCGCCGACCCCCGAGACCGTTACGTCGCCGTAGTTGAGGATGCGGCCGAGAATGCTCTGGTTGACGTCGACGCTCTCGACCTTGTCCACACTCATCTCGAACGTCTGCCGCTGAACAAAGCCGGTCTTGTGCACGACACGGAAATTGGTGACGTCGGTCTCGGTGGTCCATCGATGGAACCAGGCGGTGACAGTTTTGTACAACGCGAAGAGCGCCGCGAGGCCCGCCATGGCCAGGCAGAGCAGCACCGGCACGTCGCCCTCGATCATCCGGGACAACACCAGAAACGCGATCGCCACGATCCAGGCAGCTATCGCCGGCAAAAAGAAGATCCAGTGCGCATTGGTCGAATACAGCACCCTCTCGCCGGGCTGCAGGATATCATCGATATAACGCCCCATACGCTCGTCCTGAATTAACCCGTCACCACAGCAATTCGCGCCATTTTGGGTCGAAAACGGAACCGGGGGTGCTTGCCCCGGACCGCGTCGCTATGTATACGCCGCTTTCGGCCCGGGCGCTCCACTTTCCGTTCGGGTCACCTAACTTATCCTCACAGGGAATGCACGCGTCGTCATGGGCCGCCTCGTGATGAAATTCGGCGGCACGTCCGTCGCCAACATCGACCGAATCCGCAACGTCGCGCGTCACGTCAAGCGCGAAGTCGACGCCGGGCATAACGTCGCCGTCGTGGTGTCGGCCATGGCCGGCAAGACCAACGAGTTGGTCGGCTGGTGCGGCGACGCCTCGCCGCTGCATGATGCGCGCGAATATGACGCCGTGGTGGCATCCGGCGAACAGGTGACCTCGGGCCTGCTCGCGATCGTGTTGCAGGGCATGGGCATCCAGGCCCGCTCCTGGCAGGGCTGGCAGATCCCGATCAAGACCTCCGACGCCCACGCCTCGGCGCGGATTCTCGAGATCGACGGCAGCGAGATCAGCGCTCGCTTCAAGGATCGCCAGGAGGTCGCCGTCATTGCCGGCTTCCAGGGCATCAACCCGCAGACCAACCGGATCACCACGCTCGGGCGCGGCGGCTCGGATACCTCGGCGGTGGCGATCGCCGCCGCCATCCGGGCGGACCGCTGCGATATCTATACCGACGTCGATGGCGTCTACACCACCGATCCGCGGGTGGTTCCCAAGGCGCGGCGGCTCGACAAGATCGCCTTCGAGGACATGCTGGAACTGGCTTCGCAGGGCGCCAAGGTCCTGCAGGTGCGCTCGGTGGAACTCGGCATGGTGCACAACATGCCTGTGTTCGTTCGTTCCAGCTTCGACAAGCCAGAGGATATCGACCCGCACGGCACCCCGCCGGGCACGCTGATCTGCAGCGAGGAGGAAATCATGGAAAGCCACGTCGTCACCGGCATCGCCTTTTCCAAGGACGAAGCCCAGATTTCCGTGCGCCAGATCGAGGACAAGCCGGGCGTTGCGGCGGCGATCTTCGGCCCGCTCGCGGAAGCCAACATCAATGTCGACATGATCGTCCAGAACGTCTCCGAGGACGGCAAGACCACCGATCTCACCTTCACCGTGCCGGCCTCCGATTATACCCGCGCCCGCGACACCATCACTTCGGCCAAGGCCAAGATCGGCTATGCCCGGCTCGACACCGCCACCGACGTGGCCAAGGTTTCGGTGATCGGCAGCGGCATGCGCAGCCACGCCGGCGTCGCCGCGCAGGCATTCACCGCGCTGGCCGGGCGCAACATCAACATCCGCGCCATCACCACCTCCGAGATCAAGTTTTCGGTGCTGATCGACGCCGCCTACACCGAACTTGCGGTCCGCACGCTGCACACGCTCTACGGGCTCGATCAGACTTAGAACGATTTTCTCTCAAACTTGGCGCATGGTCTGATCGCCAAACCGCTGCGGTTTGGCGGACCATGCGTTTCGCCGGCGCAGCATCGGCCCTGACACACACGTTATTGCTTCTGGCAGGCGTTTTGCTTGGCAAAGCAAGCCTCGATTGGCTATACGGCCTATGAGGTGCGTTGCCGCAAACTGCACCACAGGCGATCTCGATTCGGCCTGGATCGGTGGCCAGCGGCGGCGCCGAATGAATATAATTGTAGTGTTTCGTGCGTTTCACGCCAGCTACCGGCCACCCGGCGGGCTGGCCTCGCGGGGGGAGGATACCAGCACATGCGGAGCACGTCGGGAGGTCCCCGCGTCTTGCTGAGACGGCTCCGCGAAACCATGGCGGAGAAGGTCTCGGCGCAGGAACGCCTGGACAAGATCGTGGTGTTGATCGCGGCCAACATGGTGGCCGAGGTCTGCTCCTGCTATGTGCTGCGCATCGATAACACGCTCGAACTTTACGCCACCGAGGGTCTGAACCGCGACGCGGTGCACCGCACCGTGCTGAACGCGCATGAAGGCCTCGTCGGCCTCGTCGCCAGCGAGGCCAGCCCGCTCAACCTCTCGGACGCGCAAAGCCACCCGGCCTTCTCGTTCCGCCCGGAAACCGGCGAAGAAATCTACCATTCGTTCCTCGGCGTGCCGATCCTGCGCGCCGGCAACACCCTCGGCGTGCTGGTGGTGCAGAACCGCGCCAAGCGCACCTATGTTGAGGAAGAGGTCGAGGCGCTGCAGACCACCGCCATGGTGCTGGCGGAAATGATCGCCTCGGGCGAGCTGGCGGCGCTGGCGCAGCCCGGCGCGGAACCGGCGGCGCGGCATTCACTGCACAAGACCGGCGCGATCCTCTCCGACGGCATCGCGCTCGGCCATGTCGTGCTGCACGAGCCGCGCGTCGTCATCACCAACTACATCGCCGAAGACCTGCCGAAGGAAATCAAGAAACTGGATGCAGCGCTGACCAAGCTGCGCGCCGATCTCGACCGCATGCTGGAGCGCGGCGATGTCGCCGACGGCGGCGAGCACCGCGAGGTGCTGGAAGCCTACCGGATGTTTGCCAACGACCACGGCTGGTCGCACAAGCTGCATGAGGCGGTCGCTACCGGCCTTACCGCGGAAGCCGCGGTCGAGCGCGTGCAGTCCGACACGCGCGCGCGCATGCTGCGCTCGACCGATCCTTATCTGCGCGACCGCCTGCACGACCTGGAAGACCTCGGCCATCGCCTGATGCGGCAACTGGTCGGCCAGGATCACGCGCCCTCGCGCGAGCAGCTTCCCGAAAACGCCATTCTGATCGCGCGCGCGATGGGACCGGCGGCGCTGCTCGACTACGATCGCAAGCGGCTGCGCGGCCTGGTGCTGGAGGAAGGCACCGCGAATTCTCACGTCTCGATCGTGGCGCGCGCGCTCGGAATCCCTGCGGTCGGCGAAGTCCCGAACGCGCCCGGCATTGCCGACCCCGGCGATCCCATCATCGTCGACGGCACCTCGGGCTCGATCTATGTCCGCCCCTCGGCCGAGATCGAATCGGCCTATGCCGAGCGGGTGCGGTTTCGCGCGCGGCGGCAGGCGCAGTATGCCGCGCTGCGCGACAAACCCTGTGTGACCAAGGACGGCCAGCCGGTCGAACTGATGATCAACGCGGGCCTCGTCGTCGACCTGCCGCATATCGACGACACCGGCAGCGCCGGCATCGGGCTGTTCCGCACCGAGCTGCAGTTCATGGTCGGCCAGAGCCTGCCCCGCGCTTCCGACCAACTCGCGCTCTATCGCACCGTGCTGGACGCAGCCGGCTCCAAGCCGGTCACGTTCCGCACCCTCGATATTGGCGGCGACAAGGCGCTGCCCTATATGGAGACCGTGATCGAGGAAAACCCGGCGCTCGGCTGGCGCGCGATCCGGCTCGGGCTCGACCGTCCCGGACTGTTGCGCGGCCAGATTCGCGCGCTGCTGCGGGCCGGCGGCGGCCGGGCGCTGAAGATCATGTTTCCGATGATTTCGGAAGTCGCCGAATTCGACCAGGCCAAGGCCATCGTCGAGCGCGAACTGACCTACCTGCGCCAGCACGGCCACGCGCTGCCGGAACGTATCGACGTCGGCACCATGGTGGAAGTGCCGGCGCTGCTCTATCAACTCGACGAACTCTTGAAGAAGGTCGATTTCGTTTCGGTTGGATCGAACGACCTGTTCCAGTTCTTGTATGCGGTCGACCGCGGCAACGCAAAAGTTTCCGAACGGTTCGACACCATGTCGGTGCCGATCCTGCGCGCGCTGCGCGATATCGTGCGGAAGGCGCAAGCCGCGAAGAAGATGGCCTCGCTGTGCGGCGAGATGGCCTCAAAGCCGCTCGGCGCGCTGGCATTGATTGCGCTCGGCTATCGCTCGCTGTCGCTGTCGGCCACCGCGCACGGCCCGGTCAAGGCGATGATCCTCGACCTCGACGCCAAAAAGGCGGAAGCTGTCCTGATGCCGCTGCTCGACGCGCCGGCCGGCAGCGTCTCGATCCGGCAGAAGCTGACGGAATTCGCGGAAGCCGAGGGGCTGTCGTTGTAGCGAGGCTCTGCCCCGACAACGCCACCTTTCCGTATCCGCTGCCTGAGAAATACGCCATGTTGCCCGAAGCCAAACTCGATATCCTGCTCGCCCATCATGCCTCGCTCGAGGCCGAGTTGCTGGGCCAGGTGAATTCCGAAAAATACGTCCAGATCACGCGCGAGCTCGCCGAGCTCAATCCGCTGATCGATGCGGTCAAGGCGTATCGGACGGCGCGGGCCGAGATTGCGGGCGCCGAATCGCTGTTGGCTGATGCCGGCACCGATCATGAAATCCGCGGCATGGCCGAAGCCGAGCTCGAAACGCTGCAGGGGCGCGTCGCTGATCTCGAGCAGAAGATTCGCGTGGCGCTGCTGCCCAAGGACGCCATGGACGACCGCAACGTAATGCTGGAAATCCGCGCCGGCACCGGTGGCGACGAGGCCTCGCTGTTCGCCGGCGACCTGTTCCGCATGTATGAGCGGTTTGCCGCCTTGCAGGGCTGGAAGGTCGAGGTGATCTCGGCCTCGGAAGGTACCGTGGGCGGCTACAAGGAAATCATCGCCGAGGTGCAGGGCCGCGGCGCGTTCGCCAAGCTGAAATTCGAATCCGGCGTGCACCGCGTGCAGCGCGTGCCCGACACGGAAACGCAGGGACGGATTCACACCTCGGCTGCAACGGTAGCGGTGCTGCCCGAGGTCGAGGATGTCGATGTCGACATCAAGAATGAAGATCTGCGGATCGAAACCATGCGCGCGCAGGGCGCCGGCGGCCAGCACGTCAACAAGACTGAATCCGCGATCCGTATCACGCACATTCCGACCGGCATCGTGGTGATGATGCAGGACAGCCGCTCGCAGCACAAAAACCGCGCGTCCGCGATGAACATCCTGCGCTCGCGCATCTACGATGCCGAGCGCCAGCGCGCCGACGCCGCGCGCTCCGCCGACCGCAAGGAGAAGGTCGGCTCCGGCGACCGAAGCGAGCGCATCCGCACCTATAATTTCCCGCAGGGCCGCGTCACCGATCACCGCATCAACCTGACGCTCTACAAATTGCCGCAGGTGATTTCGGGCGAAGCGCTGGGCGAACTGATCGACGCGTTGACGACCGAGCACCAGGCCGCCCAGCTCGCCGCACAGGGCGCGGCAGCGTGAGGGCCATCCGCGTGTCGTCCCCGCGAACGCGGCGACCCATACGCCGCGGCCCCGCGATATGGGCGGTGGGAGTCAATACTTCCCGTAGCGACCTGTGGTTATGGGTCCCTGCTTTCGCAGGGACGACGGCGAGGTTGTGGCGCCTGCTGCACGAAGCGGATGCAGCATGAACGAATTCAGTGCGCAAACTGTCGAGACCGCGCGACGCCTACTCGCGGCGCGTTTCAAATCGGCCGTCATCGATTCCGCCGAGCTCGACGCGCGGCTTCTGGTCGGTCACGCGCTCGGTTTCGATCTGACCGGCTTGATCACGGCCGCGCAGCGCCAACTAACGCCGGACGAAACGGCTCACCTTGAGGAATTCGCCCGCCGACGTCTCGCAGGCGAGCCGGTCGCCCGCATCATCGGCGAGAAGGAGTTTTGGGGTCTGCCCTTACGGCTCTCGCCGGCAACGCTGGTGCCGCGGCCCGATACCGAGACGGTGGTCGAACTGGCGCTGGAATTGCTACGCGCCGGCGGCGATCTCGCTCGTCCGATGCGTATCGCCGATCTCGGCACCGGCACCGGCGCAATTCTTCTCGCGCTGTTGTCCGAATTACCGGCGGCCGAGGGATTCGGAACCGACATCTCCGAGGCGGCGCTGCAGACCGCTGCGGCCAATGCCGCCAGCGCCGGTCTCTCGGAGCGCGCGACGTTCATCGCCTGCGATTACGCGCGTGGACTATCCGGTTCATTCGATCTGATCGCTTCGAATCCGCCCTATATCCGCTCGGCGGATATCGGGGGCCTGGCGATAGAGGTGAGAAATCATGACCCGCTCGCCGCGCTTGATGGTGGTGCCGATGGGCTGGACGCCTACCGCGCGTTGATCCCCCAGGCGGCCGGCCTCCTCGCCCCGGGTGCAGCCTTGGTCGTGGAGGCCGGAGAGGGCCAAAGCGGCCCAATCCAGGCCCTGATGACGCGTGCAGGGTTAATGCCTGCAAAGGCGCCCAAGGCCGATCTGGCGGGCATTCCGAGGGCGGTCGCGGGCCACAAAATGGCCCGATAAAGTCCTTTTGGAACGCAAAAAAACCCCTTGGAATATTCCCCCGGAGCGACTACGTTCCGCTCACAACATCGGTCCAGGGTTGCTGGCCCCCGTAAGATCATGCGGATGAGGCCAGAGTTTCTCGAAACGAGAGCCCGCCGGGTGAAAGGTTCCAAACGCAGGTCGAATCGAGCGCAATAGCTGGAGCTGTGCTGCTCTCGACCGTAAAGCGAACGAAAGCCTGATATTGCGCTTGAAGACTTACGCAACAGCCAGTCACGCGAAGCCGTCATGCAAGACGGCTAGGCTGGCTTTGGCAGGCTGAATGATTTGATCCGGCGGGCGAATGTGCGCCGCCGATTGGGGAACGCGTCTTTGCTGAGCGCGAGGGTTGGCGAAATCGACGACATGAATTTGAACGGCATCGTGATCCGGTGCGCCTGGATGCGCGCCGAATCAGATCGGGCTACGACGGCAACTGCAAAACATCAGGGCTGGAATAAAGGCGAGACATGAGAAACGGTCAAAACAACAAGCGGATGCGTAACCGGAACCAAGGCAGTAACCGGAACGATGGCCGGCGCGGTCAGAACCCGATGACCCGGGTGTTCGAATCCAACGGGCCTGACATCAAGATCCGCGGCACCGCTTCGCACGTTGCGGAAAAATACGTTCAGCTAGCGCGCGACGCGCGCTCTTCCGGCGACCCCGTCGCGGCCGAGAATTACTACCAGCACGCCGAGCATTATTTCCGCCTGATCGCTGCTGCGCAGGAGCAATTCCGGCAGAACCAGCCGCAGCCACGCATCGACACCGAAATGCAGCCGACGGAAGACGGTGACGACGACGGCGAGAGTTTTTCGCATTTCGGCCAGGAGCCGGGCTTCGTCCCGCAGCAGCCGCAACCGTATATCCGCGACAACAATCCGCGCGAACGCGAACAGCGCGGCGACAACCCGCCCTATCAGCGCGACCAACAGCCGCGCGAACACCATCGCGAGCGCGAGCACCGTCCGCAGCCGCAGTATCAGCCGCAAGCCCAGCCGCAGCCGGTGATTGCCGATACCGGTGGCGTCGATCGCCTGCCCTCCTTCATCACCGGCCCGCAGCCGCAGGTGAACGGTGCGCCCGGCGGATATGAAGAGGGCCGCGGCGAGCGCGAGCGTTTCCCGCGCCGGCGCCGCCGGCCGCACGGCCCGCGCCCCGACAGCATGGCCGCGCCCGCCGCGCCAAGCGAAGACTTCAATCCGGGGAATGAGTAGGTAGTTCACCACTATCGTCGTCCCTGCGAACCCGACCGTGAGCGCAATTGCGCTCATCGCGGCGCCGCGGCCTTCGTTTGAGGCATGCGGGGGACGATCCTTTTAAACAAATGCTGGCGGTGGTTATGGGTCCCTGCGTTCGCATGCGTTCGCAGGGACGACGAACGGATAGATTACGCCCTGTCCCGCGTTGCCGTCGATGACGGCACCAGTGCCGGCTCCAGCGACGGAATCAGCCGCGCACGTTCGCGGCCCGCGGGGATCGCGCGATAGACCTGTTTGGTCGCTTCCACGATATGGACGCCGGCGAACGGCAGCGACAGCGCGGCGCCGACACGCTCCCACGCCATCGCCGAGCGCAGAAACCAGCTATTGCCGACCGGCGGCAGAAACAGCGCCTCGCCCCACGCCGCGGGCGTGAACCAGGTCTGCCGCAGCAATTGCGTGATCTGCGCGCGCGAATAGGGCCGGCCGTGACCGAACGGCGTATTGTCGGTGCGCGTCCACACGCCCCGCCGGTTCGGGATCACCGCAATCAGCCGGCCGGACGGCGCCAGCACCCGCCACACCTCGCGCAACAGGCGCTCCGGATCGTCCGACATTTCCAGCGCGTGAACCAGCAGGATCCGATCCACCGCGGCGTCCGGCAGCGGCATCGAGAATTCATCGATCAGAGATGCCAGCGCCGGCCGCCCGGTCGGCCATTTCAGGACGCCCTGCGCCGCCGGCATGAAGGCGATGCAGCGCTCCGAATCTTCGCGAAACAGCCCGAGATAGGGCGTCGGATAGCCGAGCCCGAGCACGCGCTGCCCCGCCGCATCGGGCCAGCGCGCCCGAATGCCGCGGTTGATCAACTGCCGCGCCACGATGCCAAGGCGTTGCGAATAGAAATCCCGGAGATCGATGACGTCGATAGTCATGGGGGCAATCTACCACACCGTGTTTCATTGCGGCGCGCCGAAAATGGCATTGCCGCGCAAGCGTTAACGCCATATTTCTTGCGGATTAATTGGCTGGAAGCCTTACCCACGGAGCTGTCATGGCCGCGGAAATTCGTACCTTCACCTGCCTCAACGACAATTTCGGCTATTTGATCCATGATCCCGCGACCAAGGCCACCGCATCGATCGACGCGCCGGAGGCCGCCCCGATCATCAAGGCGCTGGAGCGCGAAGGCTGGACGCTGACGGATATTCTCGTCACTCATCACCATCACGACCATGTCGGCGGCATTGCCGAGCTGAAGCAGAAATATAATTGCCGCGTCGTTGCACCGCACGACAAGTCCACCAAGATTGCCAATGTCGACCTGCGCACTGCCCACGGCGACGTAGTCAAGGTGGGAAGCCTGCTGGCCCGGGTGCTGGAAACGCCGGGGCACACGCTCGATCATATCTCCTACGTGTTCGATACCGAAAAGGCGGTGTTTGCCGCCGACACGCTGTTCTCGATCGGTTGCGGCCGAGTGTTCGAGGGCAATTATCCGATGATGTGGGATTCCCTGTTGAGGCTCCGAGCGCTGCCGGACAATTTCAAGCTCTATTGCGGCCATGAATATACTGCCGCCAACGTCAAATTCGCGCTCACGGTCGACGGCGACAATCCGGCGCTGAAGGCGCGCGCCGAGGAAGTCACGCGGCTGCGCGCGGAGAACAAGCCGACGATCCCGGTGCTGTTGGGCGAGGAGAAAAAAGCCAACGTGTTTCTGCGCGCCGACGAGCCTGAGGTGGCGGCCAAGCTGCACATGAAGGGCGCCAGCGCCGCCGAAGTTTTCGGCGAGTTGCGCGAACGCAAGAACAAGTCCTGATGGCGCTGCCAATACAAGCCGCCGAGATCATCGCGCGGCTCGACCTGAAGCCGCATCCCGAAGGCGGGCATTATCGCGAGACGTTTCGCGATGAAAGCGTGGATGCCGATGGGCGTTCACGATCGACCGCGATCTATTTCCTGCTGGCGCGCGGCGAGCGCTCGCATTGGCATCGCATCGATGCCGTCGAGATCTGGCATTATTACGCGGGCGCAGCGCTGACGCTGCAGATCGCCGATGACAAAGGCCAGCGCAGCGTCAGGCTTGGGCCTGATCTCGTTGGCGGCGAGGTTCCGCAAGCCGTCGTGCCTCCGCACACCTGGCAATCTGCTGAAAGCACCGGCGACTGGACGCTGGTCGGATGCACCGTCGCCCCCGGATTCGAGTTTGCGAAGTTTGAGCTGGCAACACCGGACTGGTTCCCTGCACGGTGAGGTGTGCCGGGTCGCGCGAATAGCCACGCGGCTTTCCCAACAAACAGCTGCTGGAACGCTGGCCGGGCGACGATGTTGGTAGCGAAAGCCGCTCGCGGGCGAGCCGCGGCCCGATCCGGTATCCGGCGTGCCAGAGAACGGATGCCCACGCTGCGCGCCGTCCCCGGTTGCCTGACGGAAGCCGCTCCGATGATCATTCGATTCCTGGCGATTATTCTCACTGGCCTTGCCGTCATCGCTCCGGCCGCGCATCTCTTCGAACTGCGTCACAAGATGCAGATGTCCGAGCAGGACTACTTCGTGGTCCAGCGTATCTATGTCGGCTGGTGGGTAGTCGGCCTGTTCTTGCCGGCGTCGTTGATCGCCAATCTGGCTCTCGCGGTCGAAGTCAGAGATGACAAACTGGCGCTTTGGCTTGCGGTGGCCGCAAGCGCTCTCATCATTGTCAATCTGGCAATTTTCCTGATCTGCACCAATCCGGTCAACGTCGCCACCGACAACTGGACTGTGAAACCTAAGGACTGGCAAACCTCGCGCCGGCACTGGGAATATTCCCACGCCGTCAATGCGGGCGTGACGTTGCTGGCGTTTTGTGCCGCGACGCTTGCTTCCTTGCGCATGAAAGCGTGACAGACTAACGCACGCACCGAGCCCTTACTTCCGCCGCATCATATCCTTCGCCGCCATCAGTCTTCGTAGGATGGGTGGAGCGAAGCGATACCCATCAACGGAAGCATGCCGAAGCATGATGGGTTTCGCTTCGCTCTACCCATCCTACATCTTTCTCAGCACCATATCCTTCGCCGCGATCAGGCCACCGCCGGCGATCAGGATCGCGGCAATGGCAATCGTGGCGGTCGGCTGCGCGAAGCCGGCGAGGATCAGAAACAAGGTCGATAGCAGCGGCGTCGCGTAGGACGCTGCTCCGAGCACGCGGATATCGCCGCGCTTCATGCCGATATCCCAGACGAAGAACGCTGCACCGACAGGGCCGACGCCGAGCGCGATGACGGCAAGCCACTGCCCGATCGTTTCCGGCCAGACTGTCTTTTCCACCATGGCATGGACGAGGGCGGCCAGCAGCGCGGTGGCCAGGCAGAAGCCGGCCACCGCATCGGTCGGCACCGCCTTGAGCTTGCGCGACATCACCGAATAGGCGGCCCACACAAAGTCGGCGACGAAGGCCGCAGCCAGCCCTGGGATCTGGCCTGGCGCAAAGCTGCCGGTATTGCCGGCGAACAGCAGCACCGTGCCGACAAGCCCGAGCAACGCACCGATGATGTGATGTGGCGCCAGCCGCTCGCCCGGCAGCAGCGACGAGAACAGCACGATCAGGAGCGGCCAGAGATAGTTCAGCAAGCCGGCTTCGGCCGGCGGCGCAAACCGCAACGCGAGGAAATACAGCGCGTGATAGCCGAACAATCCGCCGACGCCGACGACCCAGGCGACCAGTGGCTGCTTCAAGGCGCCGAAAGCGGAGGGCCTGAACAGGAAACTTGCGAAAGCGACCAAAGCGCCGATCGCAAACGTCATGGCGGCGAGCTGGAAGGCCGGAATCTTCCCAGTCGCAACCGTCAGCACGGACAGCAGCGACCACATCAGGATCGCAGTCAGTCCGATCAGTGTGGCAGTGCGGGGAGTCATGGGGCTGTCATTGCGAGCGAAGCGAAGCAATCCATCTTTCTTGCCTGTATAGCTAAGATGGATTGCTTCGTCGCTATCGCTCCTCGGAATGACGAAAAGGAATCACACCAAGTACTGGCCGCCGTTGATCGTCATGGTCGAGCCGGTGATGCCGCTCGCCTCATCGGCAGCCAGGAACACCACCGCGCGGGCAATCTCTTCGGGCTCGCCGAGACGATTGATCGGGATCAGCGGCAGAATGCTCTTCTCAAGCACGTCCTTCGGCACCGCCTGCACCATCTCAGTGTTGATGTAGCCGGGGCAGATCGCGTTCACGGTCACGCCGGCCTTGGCATTCTCCAGAGCGAGCGCCTTGGTGAAGCCGATGTCTCCGGCCTTGGCGGCGGAATAGTTGACCTGGCCGAACTGTCCCTTCTGGCCGTTGATCGAGGAGATGTTGATGATGCGGCCGAATTTGCGGGCGCGCATGCCTTCGATCACCGGGCGCGTCATATTGAACAGCGACCCGAGATTGGTGTTGATGACCGCGTTCCATTGCTCGAGCGTCATCTTGTGGAAGGCGCCGTCCTTGGTGATGCCGGCATTGTTGACCAGCACGTCGATCGGCCCGAGATCGGCCTCGACCTTCTTGATGCCGTCGGCACAGGCGTCGAACGAGCTGACGTCCCATTTGTAGACGGGGATGCCGGTCTCGGATTTGAACTTCTCGGCGGCGGCATCATTGCCGGCGTAGCTCGCCGCGACCTTGTAGCCCGCAGCCTTTAGCGCCTTGCTGATCGCAGCGCCGATGCCCCGCGTACCACCCGTAACCAATGCAACACGTGCCATGTCGTAGTCCTCCTTGGTAATCGCTTAGTACGCCGGAATTGTCCCGGTCTTTTGACGAGTCTCGATCTTTTTGAAAGCGTTCTTGGAAACGCTCCCACAAGATGAAAATGCCCGGCGCGAGACCGGGCATTTCATCTTTACCAATTCGAGCCGCGGTTGCGAGATGATCTTTTCATCATTCAACCGCTCACTCTGCCTTTAGTTCAGTCGCGTGCAACGCACATCGCGATGCCCATGCCGCCGCCGATGCACAGCGTGGCGAGGCCCTTCTTGGCATCGCGCTTCTGCATCTCGTGCAACAGCGTCACCAGCACGCGCGCGCCGGACGCGCCGATCGGGTGACCGATCGCAATCGCGCCGCCGTTGACGTTGACCTTGGAGGTGTCCCAGCCGAGATCCTTGTTCACCGCACAGGCCTGCGCCGCGAACGCCTCGTTGGCCTCGATCAGGTCGAGGTCGCCGACGTTCCAGCCCGCCTTCTTCAGCGCAGTGCGGGACGCGGGGATCGGGCCAGTGCCCATGATCTTGGGATCGACGCCAGCCTGGCCCCAGGAGACGATGCGGGCGATCGGCTTCTTGCCCTGCCTAACCGCTTCCTTGGCGGTCATCAGCACCACGGCGGCGGCGCCGTCATTGATGCCCGAGGCGTTGCCGGCGGTCACGGTGCCGTCCTTCTCGAAGGCCGCGCGGAGCTTGCCCATCGCATCGAGGGTAGCACCATGGCGCGGATATTCGTCGGTGTCGACGACGAGGTCGCCCTTGCGGGTCTTGATGGTGACCGGCGTGATCTCGTCCTTGAACTTGCCGGCCTTCTGCGCGGCCTCGGCCTTGTTCTGCGAGGCAACGGCGAACTCGTCCTGCTGCGCGCGGGTGATCTGGTACTGCTTGGCAACGTTCTCGGCGGTATTACCCATGTGATAGCCGTTGAAGGCGTCCCACAGGCCGTCCCTGATCATGGTGTCGACCAGCTCCAGGCCGCCCATCTTCACGCCGCCACGCAGATATTGCGCATGCGGGGCCATGCTCATCGATTCCTGGCCGCCCGCGACCACGATCGAGGAATCGCCGTTCAGCAGCGCCTGGTAGCCGAGCGCGACCGAGCGCAGGCCCGAGCCGCAGAGCTGGTTGACGCCCCAGGCCGGGCTCTCTACCGGAATGCCCGCGTTGATCGAGGCCTGACGGGCCGGGTTCTGGCCCTGCGCCGCGGTCAGGATTTGCCCCATGATGACTTCGGAGACCTGGCCCGGCTCGACACCCGCCCGCTCCAGCGCGGCCTTGATGGCGATGGCGCCGAGGTCATGGGCCGGGGTGGTGGCGAACGCGCCGTTGAAGCTGCCGACCGGAGTGCGGGCGGCGCTGACGATGACGACATCGTCTGACATGGACATCTCCTTATGGGGTTTCTTGGGCTTAAGGTTGTTGGACGGCGGGCGGCCGGGGTGGCGTGCCTGTCTCTCGCCTTATGTTGTTAACCTCGTTGACCCATGTCAATCGGCCGGCGACCAAATTCCTGCCGCGGCGCATTCAAATTGATCCCCATGGGGGTTTCGGTAGCAGCGTCCATGCCTTGGAATTAACCGTGCCGCACAAAACGGTAGCCGAACCGCATTGAAAATGCTTACTTTGCTGCGCTTGCGTTGCTCGTCTGCCCGTCGGCGAAGCCGCCGGGTTCCCCGCTCTCGGTGTCGATGTGTGAGCTTATGGCAAAGTCAGACCAACCTACGACGATCAAGAAATACGCCAACCGGCGGCTCTATAATACCGGCACCAGCACCTATGTGACGCTCGAGGATCTCGCAGCGATGGTGAAGGAAGGCGAGGATTTTCTCGTCTACGACGCCAAAACCGGCGACGACATTACCCGCCAGGTGCTGGCGCAGATCATCTTCGAACAGGAAAACAAGGCCGGACAAAATCTGTTGCCCACCACTTTCCTGCGGCAGTTGATCCGCTTCTACGGCGACAGCATGCAATTGGTGGTGCCGAAATATCTGGAGCAGTCGATCGATACGTTGACGCGCGAGCAGGAAAAATTCCGCAAGCAGCTCACCAACACCTTCAGCGGCACGCCGTTCGCGCCGCTGGAAGAACATGTCCGCCGCAACATGGAATTGTTTCAGCAGACGTTCTCGATGTTCAAGCCGTTCGTGCCGCCGCGCGCCGGAGCGACCTCGCCCGAGCCTGAGAAGGTGCCGGAGCCGGCGACCGACGGAGACAATATCGACGATCTTCGCCGCCAGATGAAGGAAATGCAGGAACGCCTCGAGCGCATGTCGAAAGAGCCGAAGAAGGAAGAGTAGCTCTTCGTCGAACCTCTCTCTCCACTGTCGTCCCTGCGAACGCACTAGGGCATGCACAGATCTGGTGCGGCGGATTGACTC
>NZ_JAGWDK010000065.1 GCF_018398875.1 Bradyrhizobium sp. sGM-13
AAAGGAGCGAAACCATGCCGATTCGCAGATCACCCAACGGCGCCCGTCACACCCGTCCACAGGCTGGTCGCGATCGCCCGGAATGGGTGGTCGCGATCAATCGGAACGCCTGGTCGCAATCAATCGGTACAGCCGGTCGTGATCAATCGGAACGCCCGGTCGCGATCGCTCGGTACGCGCACTCGGTATCGAAGCACGGGTCTAGCTAGTACTCGCAGTCTTTGCGGTTTCAAAGAGCGCAAAGCTGTCGCTCCACGATTGAGCGAACATTGAGCAAGAGTGATTTTGCAGTTCCCTCCAGAATTGGTAGGCGAACTCCCTATTCTTTTGCTGTATTCGAGACCGACGCGAGAGGGCCAAGCGTGGGCACACTAACTTAGGCTTCCTGCAGGCTGACACCCTTTAAGATAGCTATAGTTTGGATTTGAGAGCCGTCGACTCAGCCGCATACGTTTCAAAGGCCTTTGAAGGACTATGATGTGAAACTTCTCGAATCTCCTTCGCGCAGCCCCGCGGCGTCAATCGTATTTATTGGAAAGAATCGCCACGGCAACTGGGTGGCCCGCGAACAAAGCGGCGCTTTTGGCGGGATGTTCGTGAACCGCGTCCAAGCGTTTAAGTACGTGCTAATCGAGATTGGCCATCATCCAGAAACCATCGTCGAGGTGTCGCCCCAGATTGAACTCGATATTTTCGAAACTCCGCAGATCGCCGCCACGAGGCGCGAGGCCTGAGACGTCGGCGGAGTTGAACAGAGTTGAGTGGTTGAGGTTTGCTGTGCGTCTACGAGGAGCAGATCGTCAATAGTCGTCCGTTCTTTAATCGCGGGCACGGTGTCAACCCCGATTAGACAAGATGATCCACTGCCGGGTTCATGCTTCTTTCCGCAGTCGTCTCTATCAGGAGCGCCGCATGATGGTGTTCAAGAGGTGCGGCATCTCGATGTGAAGAGCGCGGTGCGTAACGCCCGCAGGGACGACTTCGAGATTGCCAACACCTTCGTTCCGGCAGGGACGCTTGTTCCGCCGAAGGCGGATCTGTATTGGTTTAGACTGGTTCATGCAGTACGCATCTCTGCCTGGAACTCGGTGCCATCAGTCCAGATGCATGCAGGATGACAGCCATTTTGCGAGCGACCGCAACCTGCGCCTTTTGAGCGCCGATGCGTTTGGCCAGCTTGCTGCCCCAGCGCTTGAGCGCCGAACCTTGCCTGAATACGGTCAGCGGGACGTTCGCGGCCTCGAACAAATAAGTTCGAACCTTGGTTGCCGCGCTTGGAGATGCGGCCGGCGCGATCGATCTCACCGGATTGGTTACATCTTGGTGTTAGGCCGAGATGGGCGCCGACGTCGGCGGAATGTCTGAAGCGAGTGGGGTCATCGATGGTGACGACGAAGGACAGGACAGTCAGGGGACCGATACCGGGAACGGTCATCATTCGCCCAATGTTTGGTTGCCTGTTGCTACTGCCAGGAGCTGTCGATCAGATTTTTCAATTTGCTTCAAGCAGGACTGGGCAACGAGCGGCGGCCGCGAAAATACCGTGTAAATCCGGTGCTTCAACGAGCACGGCTTGACTTTGCGAACCAGTTTGGTCGAACCGGCCTTGCCGAGCACTAATACGAGCCCCTTACACTGGCCGCGCATTTGATTGTCGATATCTCGCGGCAAATTCACCAGCTTGGTTCGAGCCGCCGGCATCGAACGGGTCTTCCAGCTCTCCGCCCTTTCACGGAAGCTTCCCGGTACCATCCCAGGCGGGCCATTTCGGTGGCCCTTTGGCATCGTTTGGATCCGACTTGTTGATGCGCATCGACAACGCTGCGTTGGCATGACGCGCATCTAGACAAATAACCGGAACGCCCAGCGCCCTGAGTTGGTGCCAAAGCCGATGAGCGAGCCCGCTTCAAAAACGATCCGCTCAGCATTGCCGGCATGCCGCCGCAAGAGTCATGCGGGGGCGCATTGCCGATTTATCGGTTTGGCCGCATTTTCTTTCTCCTTGTGAGTTCCTCTTCGGAGAGCATCTCCGAACCGATAATGCCTGTCCTCTCCAAGCAAATAATTTCCGCATCGGACAGGCCAAGAAGGTCTGACAGGACCTCTCTGTTGTGCTGTCCGAGAGTCGGTGCAGCTGTGCGGATCGAATAGGGTGCCTCTCCTTCGCGAATTGGCATCGAAGGCTGCGGATGCAAGCCTATGAACCTGCGTTCGATTTCTTGCAGAAATGCGCGTGACTGGAGATGCCCATCCTTGAGCAGATCAATTGGCAGGCGGGCCACGCCAGCGGCCACCTTTACGGCCTGCAACTCGGACATAGCTTGATCCGCGTCGCGGACTAGTGCCCAACGTGCGAGTTCCGTCTCGATAGCATCCTCAACAGCCCGGCGAGTTTCCGTAGCTCTTAGCGATAGGTCCTCTGCCCAGTCAGGTCGGCCAATAAGCAGAGCAAGCCTCTGCCACATGCTCGCGTCCGTCGCTGCTACCATAATCCAGCTGTCCTCACCTGCGCATCGGAAGCAGCCGTGCGGTACAAACTGCGGATGCCGATTGCCGTAACGTATGGCTGAGATACCAGTCGACCGGACCGTGATCCAAGGCGCTGCGAACGGCATCATGCATTCGATCTGTCCTAAGTCGATGAACTGTCCGTGCCCGGTCTTGCGAGCGTGAATCAGGGCAAGCAGAACTGCGGCGCAACCATTCAAGCCGCCGACTGGATCCCCAAAAGCGGGGTGGCTCATCATGGGTGACCCGTCGGGGTGGCCGATCACGCTAGGCAAACCCGATCCCTGCTCGAGAGTCGAGCCGTAAGCTCGGCAGTCGCGGTGGACGCTGTGCGCACCGAAGGCTGACATCGACATCACCACGAGCCGAGGGTTCAATGTTCGAAGCACTTCGTACCCAAGGCCGAGCCTCGCCAGTACATCGACTGAATAGTTGCTGACGACAACATCGGCTCCTATCAAGAGCCTTTTGGCGAGAGCCACCCCTTGTGGTTGCTTCAGGTCGAGCGTAATACCGCGCTTGTTACGGTTCATGATGCAGAAGCGCGCCGTCTTTTCGTACATTTGGCCGCGGACATAATCAGGGCGTCGGTCAATACCGCGCCACCAATCCGGATATTGGATGGCCTCGATCTTGATAACATCCGCGCCGAGATCAGCCAGCGTGCGCGTGCACAACGGGCCAGCCCAACCCATTGAGAAGTCGACGACGCGGATTGGCTGCAATGGGAGCTGGCTGACGTCGATGCGGCCGGAGGAACCAAACGCCGTTGCGGTTAGGTGCCTTCCCAGTTTCGCGAAGGCCTGCTGCTCTCCAGGAGCTGGAACCCTTCCACCCCGGCGCGGCGGCGTTAGCGTCAGCCGCTGCATCGAACCGACCGTCAGCCCTCGTTCTCTGCCAAGCACGACAGGCACGACCGCGCCTCGGGCCCTCTTCTCCGAGTCTTCTAGCAGATCGGATATTGCGGGCACCGGCACCATCGGGATCTTTCGTTTTAGGCCCTCTTCAAACCACTCTTGGGCGGTACGCGCCTTCAGTCTGGGTATAAACTGACGTTCGATCGCTTCCACGCATTGGAGGCGGTCTTCGCCGAGAACGAGCGCCGGGTCGTCGCGCAACCCGGATAGCTCAAGCATATCGCAGAAAGCCCGCCATTGCGCCGGAGTAGCTGTGGTAACGCCGAGCCAACCTTTTTTGGTTTCGTAAATGCCAACCGGAAAGCTCGGCCAGAAGCGATTGACCCCGATCCGGCGCATCACTTCGGTGCGCCCCACCGCCTCCGACATGAGAAATTCGCTAACAGCGAGGATGGATTCGTAGATGCTGAGCGACCAAGATCGACCTGCCCCGTATTCCATTCGCGCGATCTCCGACGAGGCCGCCGCGATGAAGCCCCAGAGTCCGGCGAGGATACCAGTCTGAAAATCCGGCGCATGCAATGGCGGCCCCTCGACCGAACCCACCAGCTTGACGAGGCCGGCGAGCGCGCGAACTGTTGAATCTGTTGCCGCAAATCCTGCATAAGGGCCCTCGCGGCCAAACCAGCTCGCAGTGAGGTATATCAATTGGGGCCGCCGCTCGCGGATAGCGGGGACATCGATCGACGGGCAATCCGCGCGATCGACGTCACGGCCGTCGATCAAAATGTCACAACCTTCAATCAGATCCGCCAATCGGTCGACCGCGTCCCGGTCTTTCGCATCGATGATGGTGCTTGACTTATTGAAGTTCAGAAAGGCGAACCACGCGCTCTGGCTGCTACGCGTCAGCGGCGCGCTTCTGCGAAGTGGATCGCCGGCTGGCGGCTCGACTTTTTGAACATCGGCGCCGAAATCGGCAAACAAGCGCGCGCAGTAGCTCGTTGCGGCCGAGCTACCGATCTCGACGACCCTCAGATGCGATAGTATTCCCATGGCGGGCTCCAATTAATTGGCCACGCAAATGCGTCGCAAATCTTGTCTTGCCGACGCGGGCCTGTAACTCCAAAGAGAGAGAGAGAGAGAGAGAGAGAGAGAGAGAGAGAGAGACTTTTCCTTTCAGGAACCACTTATCGGCGGCCGACTGCTAGAGTGATACGAAAAAAGCGCGGATCGGCCTTGATGCAACGTTGCGCTTCGACGCTTGGCACACCGCATCTGGAATATCGACCAACCCTCGAACCAAGGCCGACCCGGACGACATCTTCACAAGGTTGAGGCAAATAGGAATCACTGCGAAAGGCCACGCGTTGCGGCGCCGATAGATCACGGGCAAGCGCGGCATTCGCAATTGGAGAATCATGCCCAGAACTGCAGAAGCCGCCTTCACGGCAATCATTAGGCTCTTCTTGTCTGCTCCTTGTTATCACTGCCCGTAAATTGGCGTTCAGCTGCTGACGGTCTCCACCAAGAGCTAGCAACGAGCGTGCCAGCCCGCTTCAATAGCAAGGTTCTGTCTGCAGATACACGGCTCCGCTCGCCCCACAGTACTGTTCCGAGCTCGACCGCGCGAGACAGACGCGAGCGTTACGATCTAGCGCTGACGCCCCCCAATAGCAGCATCGTCGGTAGGCACTCTCAGTTCCGCCTTTTGGCGCGACCGCTGATCAGGCAAAGCCTTGTGCCAGACGACCGAGCGGTTTCGCGAAGTCCCTCTATGGTTAAACCGCTCGAATTCCACAGTTCAATGATGCCTCTCATGCCCGACTCTGATCCGTTATTTTGGATAGCAACAACTCTGTGGTACGCTTATAAGATCGAGCGCAATTGGCCGTATATCGCCGAACCCATGTTGAGCGACTTGGTGATGAGGTGACCAGTCTACGCTGCCCGAATCTCAAGGAAGTGATCAATCTCGTCAGGTGTGACATTCATTCGTCGCCATGCCCGCCAGCATAAATGTCTCGCTTGGCACTCTCGTGTCACAACTCCGACAGAGTGTGGCAAGGCCATTCCATACAGGTGTTGCAGAGCTCCGGATTTCTCTCGCAAAGTGACCCACGATAGCTCCTGCAGATGGCATGATTATTGCTGATGACAACGAGCCTCCGCAGGGCGTGCCGTTCGTCTCAGTGTTCACACGAGTCGTTGGATCCATACTGGCCCAGTAAAGCGACATTGCTCCGCACCGCGACAAGATCGTTCAATTTCAGAATTCTGATGCAAGAGCTGCTCTCTATGTTGTCTGGATCACTTGAGTTGCAGGCGGCAAGAACGCCCCCGAAGACGGCACTATTTCCAATCGATCGTCATCAACTCAGTCTCGGCGAGCTCGCCTACACTTCGCTGAAGGAAGCCATCGTTCGGGGGCATTTTCGGGCCGGCCAGAAGCTGACCGTCCGCAGGGTTGCTGAAGCTCTCAGCATTAGTACCTCACCGGCCCGCGATGCGATCATGCGATTGATCGGCGAGGGAGCACTTGCCAATGCCGGACCCAAGACCGTGATTGTGCCGATCCTGACTTTAGCCGCGCTGGACGAGGTGACTTCAATTCGACTGGTGCTTGAGCCACTCGCTGCGGGCATTGCTGCGGAGCGTATAGCTGGCGACTCCGTTGAAGGGCTAAAGAAACTGCAGGCGCAAAGTACCAGTATGCTTGATGCTACCAATCATGCTGCCACACTAAGGGCAGACAAGTCGTTCCACTTTTGAGTGTACGAAAGTGCACAAATGCCTCGGCTGCTAGCAATGATCGAATCGCTTTGGATGCGAATTTGGCCTTCGCTGAGCGAACTTAGCTCGAACATTGCAGACCGGCGGGCTGATGCTGTCAACCACATGCAAGCAATAGCCGGCCTTGAGGACCGTGACAAGACGCGCGTCCAGGCTGCAATAGACAAAGATATTCGAGAGGCGTGCCATCGGTTGGTGGGGCGCATCAAACAACAGCGAGCATGATACGGGCGGATTTCAACGACTTGAGCGCCTATTCAAAGAGATTCGTGAAGGCGAGTCATTGACTGCCCCGGAGGAAGATGCCTCTTCGGCTCTGGTTCGACGGACCCCCTCGTTGGCTTGAATCATCGCGCGAGAATCGACCTCGCTGCTACACCACGCCGAACCTGATCTCTTAAATGTCTCGTTCAAGAATTCATAGACCTGAGGGCAAAGCGTCCAACACATTAACTCGCAGGTGCCGTTGCTCCTGGCATCTCGGCCCAGGCATTCTCTTCTTGCGGTATGGATAGAAGCGGTGTCTTGTTGCTATCACGTCATGCCATTTTTCCCTGTAGCGGTTGCGTTCGCGAGATGCAGTCGCAGAGCCGCTCTATGTCGCGAACTTCATGATCGGCCGTAATGCATACTCGAATCCCTGCCCTTCCTTGCGCGACCGTCGGGAAAAATGTGACTGAGGTATAAAAACCAGCGTCCAGAAGTTCTCTAGCGGTTGCAATCGCATTGGCTTCCGATCCAGTCGTGATCATTCTGATCGGAAGCGAATTGCCTCGCTCGGCGGTTGCGATACGACGATCAAATAATTCGATCCGTCGCGCTAGCCGCGCTTGTCGTTCACTCAGTTCTGCGGAGAGGTGGATTTTGCAGGAGCCAAGCGCGGCCCCAACCGCCGCTAGATTGGGGGCCACTGAGAACGCATAAGGAATGGCATACCGCCGAAACAGAGCCTCCTGCTCGTGCGTTCCGAGCATCAACATGCCGCCCGACGCACCGAAGCCCTTCCCTAACGAGGCTGCTATGATCGTGCGTTCATCGAGCTCTTGAGGAAATTGAGAGCGGGCAAAGCCTTGCCCCTTGCGTCCGAACAATGAGATGCCATGAGCATCGTCGATATATAAAAACAGTCCGTAACGCTCCTGAAGGCGTCGCAGCTCCTGTACGGGTGCATTGCCTCCCATGGAGTAGACACCGTCGCATATGTAAGCAACGACCGAATGTTCACGGCAAAGATCCTCAAGCGCGTCAATGTCGTTGTGAGCGATGGTTTCCACCCGCGTTTCGTCAGCCACCACAGCCTTGTGATAGGCAAGCGATATGTGGGCTATGCGGTCGAACACAACGACAGGCTTCCTTCCACCCGTTAACTGGCCGGACGCGAGGAGGGGCATCACACCCAGATTAGCGAGCATAACAGTCGAAAATGCAAGCACGCGAGCGCCGAACATCTCCGACAGGGTCGCTTCAAGCTCTCCCAGAAGATCGAAATTGAGGCGAGTTCGCGCACATGACCAATGCAATGAATGATGGGCTTCGATGGCCTCGATGGCGCCTGCGACAACCGCCGGATGGTTGTCGAGACCCAGATAGGAGCAACGCACAAAATCGACTATCTGCTCTCTTCTGTCGAGCGGACCCGTACCTAAAGCAAAGGCGCGTCCGGTCATAGAACGTCCCTGTATGCCCATGAGACCAGCCGCGTGGGCCGCATCGAAGTACCCCCGGCTCTCACTAATCACGTAGGGCGTATTGCGAAATTGTCCGGTGCGATGTCCATCGGAGACGCGGCGTTTCTTTTCTTGTCCATTTTGGTCTTTGCCCAACATGCACGCCCTCCTCAGAACCCCAACGCGATCGCATACTTGCGAATCTACGAAGCGCGGCAGCGCGGCTCGTGTCACAATAATCACGGATCACGCCGCATAGGCAGCTACCAGATCGAACAGGTTAGATGAAAGGGCTATAAGGTCGCTAGTTTGTAACATCGATCCCCTGAACGCCGGTGGTGCTTAGAAAAAGTGACCTGGGACGGAATTGCCAGTTATAGAACCGCTCTACTTGGCCTGCCCGACAAGCGGCGCGGTCGTGTCCTCAGTGATGGTGGCCCGGTAAGCTATAGCCGCGTAGCGCTGCCTTCGCTGTGAGGCAGCGCCGAGGCGGCGCATGCTGCCGAGTTTCGCCGACTGCCACGTGGGCACTACCGCACCTTTTGCGAAACGGCACGAACCGCGGTCCAGAATGGCATTGCCTTATTGCCCTTCGGGCACATCAGCAAAATCGCCTCGGAAGCGGCGGGCGTGACACATCCTTGAGCCAGGCTGAGAACGAGTGCGAAATCGTCGGGCGTCATGCTGCATGCATATCGCGCCTCCTTCTCGAGTTCCGAGGTAAAGCGCACGACAACGTTGCAACTACAAGAAGCGGTAGTTGTATGCATAGCAGCCGGCTGACACGCTCAAAGTCAGGTGGCGTGATGCAGCTCGGTTGACGACTCGCCTGAGATGCGCTGACGCCCGAAAGGGACGCATGGTCGTTCGCAATGAGCGCGCGGTTACTAGTTCCATAAATGGATTCTTACTCCCTACCGCTACAATAAAACAAAGCTGCGCATCATGACTCACAGCCGCGCTTCAATGCAACAAGACATTACTACCGCGAGGAGAAGCAACGCATGATGGTGCAGACCGTGACAGGGCCAATCCCAGCTGAGCGCCTGGGTCGCACTCTGATGCACGAGCATCTGTTTATCGCCTTTCCTGGCGCGTCCTATGATCCCCTCGCGAAAGTCGATCGCACGGCGTTTATCAAAGACGCAGTCCAGCGGGTGTTGAAGTTACGCCTTGAATATGGGGTGCACACGTTCGTCGACCCCTGTCCAATTGAACTCGGCCGCGACGCCACCATAATGAAGGAGATTTCCGAACGATCCGGCATGCAAATCGTCTGCACCACTGGATTTTACTACGAGGAGATGGGGCTTCCGAGTTACTGGCGCGCACGTAGCGTTGATGAAATCGCTGAGCTTTACATCAGCGAGATTACTAAGGGCATCGGCGACACTGGTGTGAGGGCAGGCGCGATCAAGGTCTCTACCGGCGCCCCAGCCATCACAGCACAAGAAACCAGATTCGTCTCCGCCGCCTGCATCGCACACAGGGCGACGGCAGTTCCGATCATTACCCACACGACACGCGGCTGTGCTGGACCGGAACAACAGCAGCTATTCGCCGAAGCCGGGGTTGCCCTCCACCGCTGTCTCATTGGCCATAGCTGCTGCAACCCGGATCCAGCTTACCATCGCCGTATTGTCGACGCTGGCTCCTACATCGGGTTCGATCAAATCGGGATGTTCTATCATCGGACGGACGAGGCGCGCGCAGACAATTTGGTGCAGCTCGTGCGCGAGGGGTTTCGTGCGCAAATCATGATGAGCATGGACCGATTCTGCGCCAGACTCGGCAAGTTCAGTTTTCATGCCACCGCAGAGCATATCGCAAAGGTCGAATACCTGAAGTCGCAGGGTCTCTATCAGGCCCACACCTACATGTTCACAGACTTCATCCCCATGATACGCGCACGCGGTGTCAGCCAGGAGGACATCGACTCCATCTTGGAGGATAACCCGCGAAGGTTCTTTGCCGGCGACCATTTGACGGTCGGGTCGTGACGTAGGCAGGGGCATTTTCATCTAAGCGCGACCTTGCGCCGAACGGAGCGGCAAACATACAACACTCGCCGGCGCACCTCGACAAGAAGAGCCGCAGGTTCTTTCCCAACGCCGCGAGCTGTTTGCGGGTTTGATCGTGGGCTCGTCCGGCGCGACGGAGGCCTTGTTCGAGGATCACCGCTAGCTGGCCAATCTGTTCGAGCAAGGACAGCAGGCGCTAAAGCGGGCGCCGTGACCATCCTCAAGTCTATCCAAGTTAAAGGCCATCCGCGGCTCCTCCAACCTCGATACCCTGCTGCGCTTCCTCGAGCGAGCATCGACAGCGCTTTACAGAAGACGGTTGTACCGGCCGCCTGATCGATCATGCAGGAGTTTGCCCACAGAACTCCCTAGCGCGATCTGGATCTCCGGGGCAGGACTCGGTCAGTCGGCCAGCGGCTGTAATCTACGCCCCCAAGCCACCGTCTAGCCGGACGACGCGGTCCATAGGCTTAGTTCGCACCACGTGATCCCGACCACAGCCTCGCTCCGCTTCGGACGCATTGACGAACTGCTGCCTGGCTCGCTCCCACGCCCTGAAGACAATCGCCCGCCGAGGACGTCCTCGCTAAGGGCCATCGCGGGATCCGTACAGAACCGCCGGAGGCTCGTCACCTCGAAGTTCAGTCGCCCAAGGCGCTACCAAATCCGGGAGTTGACGTCGCGCGCCTTGGTGGACCGTAAAACATTCGCCTGACGTTGATCACGCGAGACCTAGGTGTGGGATGCAGGCTCGACAGCCTCGGAAATCCGCCATGAGTGCTGGTCGGAGAGATCTGAAGAAGAGTCCGAGGCTGCCGAATAGCCAGACGGGCTTACTCCCGATGGAAGCCGCTTAACTTGGGCGCGCACCGCGAGGCACTTTACAGGACGTAGATGATGTGGGCAATCAAGTGGCTGTGGTCACGGGCGGTTCCAGGGTATAAGCAACCGCGCTCTTGCTGGCGAAGCGCGGCGCTGCGGTGTGTGTGACCTATACAGAGCGTGCCGAGGCGTCCGAACAAGTTGCGGCCGAGATCAGGGCCGTTGGTGGTCGTGCTATGGTCGTAGGCGCGGACGTGGCGGATGTTACATCCGCTCGATCAATGATCGCGCAGACCGAGACGCAGTTTGGTCCGGCAACGATCCTCGTTAACAACGCCGGGGTGCTGTATCAGGCGACGCTCGACACGTTCGATTATAACAATTTTGAGTACATGCGTCGAGTTAATGCAGACGGAATCATTCATACAACACGCGCCGTAATGACAAAACGCGGCTCTGATCGGCCCATGTCAGGATGGCGTTGCTGGTGAGCACGCTGCCGTTGTCGCTGACTTCGGCTTGCCGCGCTCAATCACCAGCCGGTCCAGTTCCCGCGCCACCCGAGTGACGGAGAGCGAGCTGTCGGCCACCAGCGCCAAACACTCGCGGGTGCAGTCGTCGACCACGGTCAGGACACGGAAGCGGCGGCCGCCAGTGAGCTGATCCGACGCGAAGTCGAGCGACCAGCGCTCGTTGGGCGCCATCGGCACCATCATCGGTGCTCTGGTCCCAATTGCCCGCTTGCGACCGCCGCGGTGACAGACTGCAAGCTTCTCTTCCCGGTACAGCCGGAACAGTTTCTTGTGGTTGCTCAGATAGCCTTCGCGCTTGAGCAGAACATGCAGGCGCCGATAGCCGAAGCGGCGGCGTTCCTTGGCGATCACCCACATGCCCTGGCGAAAGCCGGCATCGTCCACCCGGGTCGTCTGCTATCTTATCGTCATCAGCCGATGGCTTTACACGCCCGCCGTTTGCTCATCCCGAATGCTTTTCGCAGATGAGCGACAGCTTTCCGCTTTCCCGCGGGCGTCCCATTTCTTTCCCAAGAGGTCCTTCAGCGCCGCATTGTCCAGCATGGCGTCAGCCAGCAACCGTTTCAGACGCATGTTCTCGTCCTCCAGCGTCTTCAACCGCTTGGCCTCCGAGACCTCCAGCCCGCCGAACTTGGCTTTCCACTTGTAGATGCTGGCGTCGCTGACGCCATGCTTGGACAAAGATCGGCGACCGAAACGCGGGCCTTATGCTCCTTCAAAATCCCGATGATCTGCTCTTCCGAAAAGCGATTGCGCTTCATGCTCTGGTCCTTGTCGTGGGCCAGAACGAACTTCAAACTGGATAAGCCCGCGGGGGCAACGTCAGGGCGCCTGAACTACCGCGTTTCCGGCAGATCTCGGCAGCCCAGACCTTCGTCATTGGCCTACTTCAAACTAACCGTCTTTTGGGTTTGGAGACTTTTGAGCCTTGATGTCTTCCGCTCCTCCCAACCAGGAGATTCGGCAGCGCACTCAAACAAAATGGACCAGTTTGCCTGGGATCAGATCAAAAGGTGATGGGACTCTACCAATTCTTGGGGGAGATTGCGGCGCTCAGTTCAGTTAGAAGCCATCACGGCTGATATCCATAGGAATGGGCCTCCTCTAACGAGGCTATCAGGAGGGCCTATGCCGAGAGATAATCGCTTTGCCAACAGAGGGACGTTATCGGTCTTGATGGATCGGACTTTGTTGGCGCTGTCCGCGGTGACGACAGTAATCCTTTTTGGCTCGGTTCTGTACTACAGCAGTTTCGGTCTGCTTCTCAGCGACGAAGGTTTCTACCTTAACTTCATGGCGAACCCATTCCCCTACACAACCAACCTTTCGACGACTCTTTTCGGTTTTGTCTTTCACTACCCATATCAGTGGGCCGCTGGCGACATCACAGTGCTTCGCATGGCAAACTTCACGGTCGCTATGGCGCTGGGCTGGATTCTCAGCGTTCTTATGATCCAGCGCTTCTGGAAAGTAGACTGGTCGCATGCGGCGGTGCTATCGGCAGGAACCGCCAGTTTGGCATTGGTCTCCGTTCCGGTCTGGGCACGCATCCCGAGCTACTACACGCTGAGCATTCAATCCCTATTTATGGTGATGATCGGCTTGCTGCTAGCTGATCGGCCAGAGCGCATCCGCCATATATTGGGAGGGATCCTGGTGGGCGTCGGCGGCTGGTGCTGCTTCATGGCCAAGCCGACCACCGCTGCGGCCATTGCCCTTGTGGTTGTGCTCTACGTCGTCGTTTTCCGCCGAAAATTGCTGCTGCCCATGCTTGGCGCCGCACTGGTTGCTCTCGCTCTTCTGATCATCACCGCCTACTTGATCGATGGCGGCATCACCGGGTTGGTAATCCGTATGATCAACAGCGCTGAAATGGAGGTCTTGCTGGGTGCCGGGCACGAGGTATCTCTCATGTTTCGGATCGACTGGCTCCCCACCAGTATTTCACAACTCGCCCTCGCTGCGCTAATAGCGATAGCTCTTTTGTTCATCATTCTGATCGGATCCACGTACAAGTTGCTCCCATTGCTAGTCCTCGCCCCCGTGTTGATCGTAAGCATAGCAATCGCGCTGCTGGGGACGGACACGATCATCATCAAGGGCTCGACTGTGTTCCTGGTACTGGCCTTCACATGCTTGGGCGCGATATTCTATCGAGACGGATTTGTTTTGCGCACCCAGGCTCCCGCCAGCATCGCTCTAGCACTAATCTTTTTGGTCTTGCCGCACCTGTTCGCACTCGGCTCCGTTCTCAATTACTGGTCCCTCGGTTCGCAGGCTGCCTTGTTCTGGATGCTCGCGGCCGTGGCCTTCCTGAGCCCTCTTGCGCAACAGGGACGCAGCGTCGCAACCCTACTGCCCCTGACCGTCTTGGCGCAGTTGCTAACTGCATCAGTGGTCAATATTGGCATGCTTAAGCCGTATCGTCAGGTGCGCAATCTGCGTACTTATACTGCCGTAACGCTCCTGCCGGGTGGTGGAGAACTGGTGCTCTCTCAGCCCTTCCACGACTATCTGGTCACGGCAAGAGCCCAGGCCCAGGCGGCCGGCCTTAAATTCGGCATGCCGATGATCGATCTCTCCGGCCGCTCACCTGGCCTGCTATATGTGCTCGAGACGCGAGCGCTCGGTCAACCATGGCTAATCGGTGGATATCCCGGCAGTAGTGCAGTCGCGGTGGAAACGCTCGGACTAGAGAATTGCACCGATCTAGCCAAAGCCTGGGTACTGATCGAGCCGGAGGGTTGGCGTCATCTTGATCACGTCAGCGTCATGGCCTCGTTTGGAGCCGGTGTGGCGGACTACGTCGCCGCCGCCATGTTCGAAACGCCGGTCAACGATGAGGATGAGGACGATCCGAATGTCCACAGGCAGTTTTTGTTCAAGCCGTTACGCCCCGCCGCGCTGGCAGAGCAGTCCTGTCATGAAGCCAGGCGACACCGGCCGGCTAGCGAAAAATGGAAGCGGTGATCCTTACGGGCCGCCTTCGGATCTCCTCGGGCCCCCTCGTTCAACCTAGCCCATGATCGAGATCGTCAGCAGGTTTGAATTTGTGGCATATCGTCAAGATCGAGTCGCGCCACAGCATCAACATTTGGTGCGGCTAGAATGGCCATTTGGTCAGGGAATACTTCGCCAACTACCACTTTACGCATCTGCGTTGGTCGGTTTCACGGAACCGATTGGATTGTTCTCACTGGACAGAGAGAGGGGGAGCCGACGGCGTCGCAAGCCAGTTGAGAGACTGCCAAGTCGGATCCCGGATGAGGCGTTCTGGGCGCGGTCGAGGCTATTGATCCCGCCCGTCCTCGTGACGAACATAACCAACCATGTTCTATGAATGTTGGGAATCTGATCGATGATGCTCGGTAGCGACGTCTCGAGCCTGTCCACGACAGCGGTGACTGCCGCGGCGCAAGGGCTGTCGATTGTCGTCCCCGCACATAGCGAGGCCGCGGGACTTGCCGCGCTGCATCGGCGAATTTGCATCTCGCCAAAGTGCTGCGGCAGCGTCATGAACTCGCTTGCGAGGTAGTCTATGTCGATGACGTTCAAGCGACGCGACGCTTTCGATCGCGCGTACGCTGCCGGCTGACTCCCTCGACGTCCAAGTGGTTTCGCTGTCGCGCAATATCGGCAAGGAAGCCGCGCTCGACAACGCCCGCCGCGGGCCGCAGTGCTGTTCATGGACGGGGACGGCCAGCATCCGCCAGCGCTGGTACAGCAGCTCGTTAGCCACTGGAGAGAAGGCGGCTATGACGTGGTATATACCGCCAAAGCCCATCGCGAAAATGAATCCTTTTGCGACGCCTCGCAGTGCACGGCTTCTATGCCCTGATCAATTGGGGTGCGCGGCAGAAGATTCGGGAAGACGCAGGCGACTTCCGGCTGCTCTCGCCGCGCGCGGTCGCCGGTCTCCGGCGGCTCCCCGAGCGCGACCGCTTCTTCAAAGGGCTCGCGACTGGATCGGCTTCCGCCAGATTTGAAGCTCGTTCTGGCCCAGACGAGGACCAGAGCATGAAGGATAACCGCCTTTCGGAAGAGCAGATCATCGGGATTTTTAAAAGAAGAGGCTCGGGTTTCGGTCGCCCGCTTGTCCCGCAAGCGTAGCGCCAACGACGCGAACATTTACAATGGAAAGCCAAGTTCGGCGGGATGAAGTCTCGCGGCCAAGCGGCTGAAGATGTTGGAGCATGAGAACACACGGCTGAAGCGGTTGCTGGCGAGTGCGATGCTGGACAATGCGGCGCTGAGGACTCTTGGCAAACAAGTGGTGACGCTCGCACGGACGCGAAAAGCTGTTGCCGACATAGTGGACGCCTACGGGATGAGCAAACGGAGAGCATGTAAAGCCATCGGCTTCTGCGTATCAGTCCGGTGAAGCTTTCAATTACCCACAAATTCTCCTCCGACCATGGCGCCCAGCGCGATGTCAGTGAGGCGTGACAGCCCGCGCCACATA
>NZ_JAGWDK010000066.1 GCF_018398875.1 Bradyrhizobium sp. sGM-13
GGCCAAATCGCAGGAGAATCATATCATTGATGGTGTTTTCACACAGCCTGGACCCATTTGAGACATCCAACCGGCTTGCTTTCGTCGGAAGTTTCGTCAATATCGGCCGCATGACTGTCATCGTGATCACGTTCGCGAACTTGTGGTGGCGCTCCACTTAGGAGCGGCACGGCTTTGTCATTCACCTAACCGTCGCCGCCGTTCATCGGCTTGCGAGGTTGCCTGCATCAACAGTCCGATTGAACGGCGGTTCTTATCTGGAGAACCGCGATGCAACATTCGTCAGCCACCATCCCTGTTATCTTGACCGGCGACAGAACCACCGGCCCGTTGCACCTGGGGCACTACGTCGGTTCGTTGAAGAACCGCGTCGTCCTACAGACGACGCACCAACAGTACCTGCTACTGGCGGATGCCCAGGCACTCACGGACAACGCGCACAATCCTGGTCGGGTGCGTGACAATGTCCTTGAGATCGCGACAGACTACCTGGCTGTTGGGATCGACCCGAACCTGACCACGATCTGTCTTCAATCGCATCTCCCGGCACTTGCCGATTTGACCCTGCTGTACATGAACTTTGTCACGGTAGCGCGGCTTGAGCGCAACCCAACCATCAAGGACGAAATCCAGGCGCGAGATTTTGGCAGAGATATTCCAGCAGGCTTTCTCTGCTATCCCGTCGCCCAGGCCGCCGACATCACTGGTTTCAAAGCGACGATTGTCCCCGTTGGGGAAGATCAAGCTCCATTGATCGAGCAAACCAATGAGGTCGTTCGCTGAACTCGGCGGCACTTGCGCTGCTTGCCTTCAGCGTACTCCCGGCTCGGTTTCGGATTTGCAAGCCGGTCGGTTAGCGTCTTCGGACCAATCGGGAGACGAGTGTGTACAAGACCGCCAGCAACAAGCTCAACCACATCGGACGGACCGGGTCGGCTTCGACCCGAGGCGCCGCCAATGGGCGACTTGACGCCCCATGGAGCGCCACAGAGTCCGAGCAACACTTCAACTCTATGAAAGAGCGCTTCGACCTCATCTCAACCCTGCTCGCCGACACACGAATGCGGGTCAGTGAGCTTCGCGAGGCACTCAACGAAGGGCGTCATTCGCCCTCCGAGGCAAAGCGACTTCGCCACCAACTGGAAGAGCAATTCGCCTTGCTCAGGGATGTCGAGCGCGAGCGTGCCAAATACGGCAATCTGGCGAGGGTTGCTGCCCTCGATGCCTTCGGTGCAACTTTCTTCGAAATCGCCCGCCTCAAGATGGATCCGGCGCTATTCAAGGCGCTGACTCACGAAACGCGAATGATGCTTGGGCGAAGGCCGGGTGCCGGCATCGTCGTCCCGCCGAACGTTCCGGAGATCCACGAGATCCTCGCCGACAAGGCCGTCGCTCTCACCGCGCGCGAAGCGTTGAAGTACCGCGACGTATGGGACGTCTGGTACCTGCAGAATATGCTTAACGCCTCCGTCGACCGCGAGATGGTGCAGAAGAAGTTCGCCGACTACGGGAGCACCGAAACGGAGCAGAAGGCAGAGAAGCGGGTTGCCGAGCTATCCAAGGACGCGACCGCGAACGCATTCCTCGCAGAGATGAAACGCTTCCTGCCGGTCAAGCGAATAAACCAGATCTCCGAGGCGGGTCTGCACCACTCCATTCTCGATGAAAGTAGCGATCTGCTTCGCCGAGCGGTGCTGCCAGCGGCCGTCCCTAAGCCTTGAATAAGTGATCTTTCGTCGACTGCGGCTGGGCTATGTCACCAACTGCGGCGCCATTTACCACGATTTGCGGGCCAACATACGCGCCGTGCGGACAAACTATGCCCGAATTTACATCACCCACCAATTCAAGCGGACAAAAGATTACGGTAGTCGGCCAGTGTGCCACACTCGCAGCCCGGGTTCGACTCCCGGTGTCCGCACCATCTTCAACTTGCGCATTTGCGCAAACTCGCAAACTTCGCCTGGATAGCTCAGTGGTAGAGCGGCGTCTTGAAGCGGCGCGCGCCGGTGGTTCGATCCCATCTCCAGGCACCATGACAACGGGGCACGCGCTGGGTCCGCGGGCATGCTTTGCAAGCAAGCTGAGCTCGGTTCGATTCCGAGGTGCTCCACCATCACGACCTGCATCTCCTGCACGATCTGCCGATTCTCGGTGGACCTGCCGATTTGTGCAGACATCTTTCCCGATCCGCTAACGGTAAGCGACCCGGCTGTTAACCGGTTCATCCAGGTTCGAGTCCTGGTCGGGGAGCCAATTCGTCAAAGGTGCCTCTCAAGATCGAAATAGGGCCTAAGTTTCCCGGACTGCTTCCTGTGGTACAAGGGATTCGACATATCTCAAGTCGAAGGCGCGAAGTTGATATGGCGAAGTCCGGCGGGTCCAAAGCCCTGAAAGAGATGAACCGCTGGCAGATCTGGTTGATTATCGCCACAAACGCCGTGGTTTTCTACGGAGCCTCGCAGTGGGATATGATCGCAATCTCCGGATTCTGGGCTGCCATTACCGGGGCCGCAAACCTACTGCCCGTGGGGCTCGCGGTGGTAGTCACGACCATCGCGAATGGGCTTCTGAGTTCTCCCATGAAGGATCGACTGGTTTTCCTGCGTTGGCGTCACGCGCTTCCGGGACACCGTGCCTTCAGCGTCCATGCAAAGGCCGATGCGAGGATCGATTTCGTACGTCTGCAGCGTGCGTGCGGCAACAAGATTCCTACCGACCCAAAGGGCGAGAACAGTCTTTGGTACCGCTTCTATCTTGAGTTCCAGAATGTCCCCGCAGTCCTGCAGGTGCACCGCGATTTCCTGCTTCTTCGAGATTACACCGGGTTGGCCGCGCTTTTCCTAATCGGCCTTCGCATCGCGGCGCTGTTCCTCGTCGCGCCATCGAAGGCGTGCTGGATCTATCTGGGGATACTTCTGCTGCAGTTCGCCGTCGTCAGGCATGCCGCGGCCACCTACGGCATCAGGTTCGTCTGCACCGTGTTGGCGCAGAAGGTCGGGAAACCGACCCGCTAAGGCACTATCTCAGCTTCCAACCGAGCCTGGCGCGGATGAAGCCGAAGAACCGGCGCCGCGGCGGATCGACTGTCACCGGAGGGCTGGTCGGCTCGAAAAGGTGAGGCCGGATTTCGTCAGGCGTGACGATCGTGACGAGAGTCGGCAGGCCGACGTGATCGAGGATCGATCGTAGACTGATGACCGCGTTCTTGTCTGTGTCGCTGAGATCCGAGCCACCCATCGGGTGGGTAATGCCATTCGCCAACGTAGGTGAGCAGACCGCCGGTCCGGCGGTGGACCCGGTCGAGCTCCTCGGGCAGCTTCTCGGTGCCTCGCGTGAAGATCCATGGGGTGCCGCGGCTGTCAGGAGGGGCCTGCATCAGGCGAGTCACGTAGATCGTCTTTCTTGTCGAGGCGATGCGCCCGACGAGAATTCCGCCCGTCTCGCTCGGGCTGTGCCCCCGCATCAGGTCAGACATCTCCTCCGCGGCTGTGGCGGCGATGCGGATCTGCCAACCGGCGTCGGCGCCGAGCACGACCGTCGGCGCGAATGTCTGCGTGGCCGCCTTGCTGTCGCCGTCGTCGCCCAGGAAGCTTCGATAGATGGCGCCGTCCTTCCGCGACTGACCGTCCTTCGCCAGATAGGGGCGGAGCCGCCGCGTAGTCGCTGCGGCATGGAAAGAGACCACTTCGTCCGCGAGCCGCATCGTCGCCGAGCTGCAACTCAGGCCGATTTGAATGTCCTCGAGGCCGCCCGATCCGATACGGTCATCGCGCGTCGATTTGACCTCTTCTAGCCAGGCGGCCACCGCATCGTCCTCGATCGCGGAATCGTAGATAAGCGACTGGAGGTCGTCGAGCCGCGGGTTGCGGCCGCGTCCCTCGATAGACAGCAGGCCCAGCCGGCCACGGTGTGCGATCTCCGCGCGGTGGACGCGCAGCGTGTCGGGAAGATCGGCGTCGCGAAGGGCGTTGAACACGGTGTTCGATGCGGTCATGTCGACGAGATTGGCCTGGCCGGCGAAGAAGTCAGCTTCGCGCAGGCAGGAGAGTACCGATGCATCCTTCGCATCGATGGGAAGATCGGGTTGACCGGGATAGAGTTTGATCAGTTCGCCTTTGAGTGCTTCCGCCTTGGGCAGGCCGATGGCCCGACCTCCGAGCGCGTGACGGACCAGATTGTGAGGCGAGATCTTGGCGTTGTCGACGATCTTCATCGAGACGCTGCCGCCGCGAGCGAGATGGGTCGCGACCTTCGAGCCCAGTGCGCCCGCGCCGAAAACGACCGTCGGCTCCGCCGCTCCGTCAGCTGGAAGCGCGGAGATCTGCTGGGCGAAGGCCGGCGTGAGCGGGGTTCGGTGGTCCGAAAGGCTAACGGTCGCGGCCGGATCCCAAACTCCTTCCTTCGGCCAATGATCGCCGCCGGCGATAACCAGAAAGTTCAAGAGCTCGACGTCGGATTCAGTCCTGAGAACCTGCTCGGGACGCCTGATCGCAAGAATGATAGGCACGCCGGCCAGAATATGAAGGTCGTGCGATAGGTAATCGGCGAGCGCCTGCGTGAGCGGGACTCCAAGCCCCTCGGCCCAAGCCTCGAGCTCGCCGAGTGTGCGCGGCAGCTCGCCGAAATGCAGTCCTGACACTTCGACTTCGGCTCCCCAAACAAACAAGCCGAAAAGTCGGCGCTGGAACAGACCTTTGAACTCCGGTTTCTGCTGCAGCACGTTGATGGCGAAAGCCAGCGATTTTTGAACTTCGTAGGCGTCGGGCGGAACGAACGAGACCTGCCGCGCTGCGTAGCCTGACGCGCCGACCTCCGCCATGCTCTCCTCGTCGAGAAGATCGAAGGAGACCAGGGCGTGGCCCGCGGCGCCCTTGTTGTCGGCCCAATGTTGGAAGACATGGTCGAGGTTGTCGCCGGGCACGTAGTAGAAGGTGCCCAGCGTGTCGGCCGCTCGGGTGGGCTCGAAGCCGTCTCCCTCTGGAACCAACCTGTCGCGGGCGGCGTCTCGCAGCCAGCCGCGGGCGCGCTCCACAAGGTCGACCACGGTGTGCTCGGCGAACCAGGCGTCTATGGAGCCGCGGTGCAGGCAGAACCAGGCCGGCACGTTCAGCGGAGTCGGGTTGAGATGCGGAAATGCCGTCTTGGAGAAGTCGCGACGGTCGGAGTGGACTCGCGGCGCGACGTATGGGAAATCCGTCCTGTCGAACAGAAGAACGATCGGCTCGCGCCTGCGGATGTCGACGCTGTTGACTGGCCCACGGCTCGGAAGCTCTACGTCTACCGTCAATGGCACGGCGATGTAATTGGCGTTCCAGTAGAGGACTGGAACGTCCGAATCGGCAAACTTGGCGCGCAATTCCGCGACCGCCGATCTTATCGCCGGCGAGAGCTTGTCTTCGTCTTCTCTCGACTGCGACGTGGAATGCAGTTCATCCATAGGTCTGCGGCGTGCTCGCGACCTTCTTGACGGAGTCGTCCACGTAGCCTACGTCCTTCGGGTCGAGCAAGACTGGCCCGTTTTCGCTGATCTCGAGGGTGATCGGCAGCGGACGCTTTGGGTTTCCCACCTCCGCCAAGCTGATGAAGTTGTCCTTTCCGGCGACCTTCACGTACTCGACCTTGGCGGCGTGGTGGGGCGGGTTGTCGTCATCCGGTTTGATCGGTTTGCACGACGCGATGACGCGAGCGCCGTGTAGCGCTTTGCCCAGGATCTTCAGGGAATCCTTCGCCGGGACCTTATTCTCCTTGTAGGGAAGCTCGCTGAAGAACGTCCACGAGCAGTGATGCGGCGCGAGAAAAAGATCGAACTGTAGCGTCGCGTCGTCGCTCAGTTCGAGGATCTTCGACCAGATGGCTGCGCCGGCGTCGCCGCCGAACATCGCGAGCCCGGCATGTTCGGTCTCGCCCACGTCGAAGCATGCCTGCAGCACGACGCTGGTGTCGTTACGTTCGGCCAACTTCGAGTCGACTTCCTTGCGGAAAGGCGCATGGACGAAGAATCTGAAATCCTTCTTCTGCTTCCGGTCTATCACGTCGATGTAGTTGCCCGGCGTGATGACGAGATCGCCGAGTCCCTTGTAGGCAGGGTTCTTGGTTTGACCGATCACCTTGATGCGGTTGCCCGCCTTGTTGCGCTCCGGCGAGTTCGCCAGATGAAGGTCGATGCGCCGCTGCGCCTCTTTTCGAAAGGCCTTCGCCCATTTTGACGGTTCGCCTTCATGGGTCGCGAAGATGCGGTGCGTGAACCACAACTCGTCGATCAGGATCAGGTCTTCCTTGGAGTGCTTGAGCGTGTATTTCGCCGGGTCGCCCGTATAGAACATGGTGTTGAAGCCGCGGCAGTGATCCTGGTCGGCGTGCGTAAGGATGAACACGTCGACGTGGGGAATCTTGCCGTTAGATCGCTGCCCTTGCGGCGGCCGATGTAGATGCCGTCCCATTCATTGCCGTCGAGGGAAAACCCCGCGATCGTTAGCGTCTCGCGTTGCACGCAGGTTTTCTTGACCCAGTCATTGTGTCGGCCGGACGTATAGCGGCTATCGCGGACCTTGGAGACGACGCCCTCGAGCCCGATCTTGCAGGCATGCGCGAACATTTCCCGACCATCGATCTCAAAGCTCTCGCTGAATTGGATGTCGGTGCCGCCGATCGTCTTTTTCAGCAGCGATTTGCGCTCGATCAGTGGCAGTTTGCGCAGATCGTAACCGTTGAGGTACAGCAGATCGAACGCGACCATCACAATGTTTTTGGATTCGCCCTTCAGTTCGTTCTGCAGCACTGAAAAGTCTGTAGTGCCATCGGCTGCTGGCACCACGATTTCCCCATCGATGATCGCCGATCCGGCAGGGATGTGCCAGGCATCGTCGGCGACCTTTCGGAAGCGTCTGATCCAGTCGTTGCCGCGGCGGGTGAAGACTTTGACAGCTCCATTGACCAGGTGCACCTGGACCCGATAGCCGTCGAACTTGATCTCGTGGATCCACCGCGTGCCGTTCGGCACTCTTTCGATCGACGTGGCGAGCGCGTGTTCGATGAATCCGGGGAAGGGCGCCTTTACGCCGATCGCCTCCGGTCTCTTGCGCTGAAACGCCACGCCGCAAACTCCACGCCACTAAAGCTGATTCAAACTGGCACAGATCGAAACGTTCCGGGGTGGGAGAAACTGGAACTCGCCGCATCATGATGCGTTTGCCACGCGCAATAGCGCTGGCTGGGACGTTAGGAACGCGATCGAGGATGGTGGGTTGAAGCCGTATCGCACTTCCCCGGTGCGATACCCCAGCCCAAGAAGGGCCTCAGCGCCGCCGCTGGGGCCCCTTCTCGCGTTGAGACGGCTTCTAGGTTCGGATGCCGATTTCCTTGATCGCCTGAGCAGAGATGTCGGCTGGCTCGCGGATGCCAGTCTGTGCGACTTCGATGATTTTCCTGGCGAGAAGCTCGGCCAGCGGATCGCCCCTGTCAACGATGCCGATGGCGCGCAGTGCTTGCTCATAGGCGGTCGTCAAGCGGTCAATCTCTTCTGGCCCCATCGGCATATTTTGCAACAGGCGATAAATGGGCATCGGTTCGATTAGCCTTCAGTAGAGCATCCTCCCACCGGGAACTAGCAGCCAGAAGCGTCGGGAACAAGTGGCAGTGAGCCTGCGTTTAGTTGATGAGGGCAGCCGAAGAGGAGGAGGCGTAAATGCCAGTTCTGCTGCTTTGGGCCGTCCCGACCGTGATCGTAGTTGGCGGCCTGGGATACTATTTCCTTCGTGTTGTTCAGTAGGCGGAATTACCAGAGGGAGGGAAAGGCCCGAGCCGGAACGCCGGCCGGGTTTTTCTCGGTGTTGAAGGGCAATTCGCGGTGGCAGACAAGCGCGCTTTGAAATTGATTGGTGTCATGTTCGCCGCCTTGACCGTGATGGTTATCTCTGTGGCTGCTGTAGTCGTGGCCGCTCACGCTGCGAACAGCGTCAATGGCGAATATCTCAAATTGGTGGAACTCCGAGGGGACGTTTTTCCCGGAGACCGTGAACGGTTTGGTTAGGGAGAAGGTAATGCGTATTGAAGTAGCTGTGCTCAGTGTAGCCTTGATTGCAGGGCCTGCCGGCGCGCAGTCGACGTCATCGCCGAACTTGAAGCCGGAGACGAACTGCACGACTTCGTCGGTTACGACGGGAAGCGCCGACGAAAAGAAAGCGGACTCGATGGCGGTGGAGAAGAGCGCAGTGCTCCCGGACACAGGGGGAGAGGCCAATTCAGCCGCCCCCACGGTGCAGAGCGCCGGAAAGCCGATGGAAGTCCGCCCGGATTGCCCGCCCGACTCAAAGCGCAAGTAAAAAAGGACTTGCTGGTTAGTCCAATCGAGGCGATGCACGGCGGTGGTCGTCTCGCGATGCCCAACCTAAGCATTGTCCAGATGTCACGTAACGCGCCGCGTGGTCGCCTTTCGACGGCGACAACTGGGTGTCCGTGGCACCAAACGGACATGCTGGGGCGGCCTGGCGACGTCTGCTCCTGAGGGTACAACGGACGTGCCGTGCAAGCGGCGACAGGTTCGAGTCTGACCCAAATGTGGACTATCGACTGCTCCGCTCTAGAGTGCAACGTTTCCGATTTGAGTGATGCAGTATGACAGCGGCTCCGCTCTCGCGTGTTGAAATCCACGCGCACCAGCGCGACATGGCTTAGCAATGTATCCGGACGAAAATTGGTGAGCCACACGTTGTGGCACGCGCTAGCAGCGCGTACGAGCAACCGACCGGCAACGGTGACGACTGTGAGGAGGCGCACAACGCAGCCAAAACGCAAGCCCAAGTTCGTCGAGTGTTGACGGATGCGCTAGACGCGGTGCAAAGATTCCGGGTGAAACGTTGCTTCTCCTGCCGGCCAGGCGATGGTCACTAGCTCACCAATATCAACAACTAAACCGACCGGACTTCCGCTGTTCAGTCGGACACGTTCTCCTATCTTCAGGGGTATGCGACGGCTCGCGCCTGATCTCTTCTCCAAAAGAAAGCTAACAACCGGCAGCGCAACCACGACAAGAACGACAATCCGTGCCCAGTTGATTGGTTGCTCATAACCGTCCGCCATGCTTGTTGGATCAATCAAGTCGCCACTCCTTCTTTGCCTATGCCGCGAGGGTCGCGAAACCGGGAAATTCGGGCGTACTGCCCGCCTTATCGCGCTCGCCTTTGATTTCTGGAGCGAGCGTGACCTGCGCGGAGTGAATTTGGGCAAGGTCGGCCCAACGCATGTCTTTGTAATTAAAGCCGCGCGCGAGCGTGGGCTTGATGACCATGAAGTAGGGCGAAATGTCGAAATCGCGTGGCGCATAAAGAGACGAGTGACGGATCTCGGCGACTTCGCGCCGCCCTGTCTCGCCCTCGACGCGCTTGATCTCGGGCAGGATCGGATAACGCACGGCGTCGAAAGCTTGCGCAATCAGCGAAGAACAGATGATGCGGCTGGTATCGCCGGAACCGAGCGCGATCGTTCGGCGACGCCAACGCTCCGTTACCGGACTTGGCAATAGATACCGCATCAGGTCGATGACGTTCTTGAAGTCGTAGCCGAGACCAATGCGTTCGGAAGTGTAGCGGCAGACCGTCTCGCAGTCCGCTTGGGTGAGGCCCACCGGCCGGCAGATTCGGGTTCGACAATGCAGATACTTCGACAGCGGCGCCGACACGACTCCTTCATCGATATTGGCTTCGATCAGGACGTGGGGTTCGCCTTCGGTTTCTGCGTCGGCGATCGGCCCGACGTACAACGCCGAATGCGACCAAGCCGACTGAGTGAGATATTTGATGCTGCCCGAGATACGACCTTTGCCCTCGACCAGCAAGACATCGCCGGGTCGCAGGGTCTCGCGTAAAGCGGTCAAATCGTTTGGAGCGGGCGGCTCACAGCTGACTGGCTGCTGCAGCCGGGCGATCAAGCGTCCGACATTGCCGAACAACGAGCCCATGTCGTCCCTCACCTTGGTGTTCCCTTATGGCAGTGCGGAGCAGCTCACGCGCCGCCCACTACCAGGTTCCTCAAAAAGCGTAACCGTGAGAGGTGGACCGGACAACTGAACAGAGGTTGATCCGTATGTAATCTTTTGCAGAGGAGGGCATACCTAAGTTTGACCGGCCGTGTCGCCAATCAGAGTGATGGGAATGGTGCACCTCGTTCAGCTGGCGACACCCCTCATCGTTGATCGCGCTCCAAAAAGACCTAGCAAATGATGATAGTTCAATCCTCTGCGGAGCTTTGCAGGGTCGGACGATGACTCCACCTCAACGCTGGGCAGTCTCGTCTCATCTGGCCCACCGCGTCATTTCGCTGCTGCGCAGTAATCTCGCCGCTTCAGGGCCAAAGCGGACATCAACGTCGTTGCGTGACACCACCAGAGTTATGATGGGATGGACGCCTCGCCGACGGCATCGATGTGCCAAAGTGGAGGTGTTGAGCACCACTTAAGGGAGGCGTCCGTGTCAGAGGTTATCACAGTCGGTCTCGATATCGCCAAGCATGTTTTCCACGCTCATGGAGCGGACGGGCGGGGGCGAGCGATATTCAGCAAGCGGATCAGCGTCAGCTCACCCAGCCTGGCCATGAAGTTCGGCTGATCCCGCCCGCCTATGTAAAACCGTTCGTGAAGCGGCAGAAGAACGACGCGATCGATGCTGAGGCGATCTGCGAAGCAGCGCAGCGGCCGAGCATGCGGTTCGTGGCCGTGAAGAGCGAACAGCAACAGGCGGCGGGTCTGGTGTTTCGGACCCGTGACCTGTTAGTGCGGAGCGAACGCAGCTCATCAACGCGATCCGGGGACACCTCACTGAATATGGTTGGGTCGCACCTAAGGGACCGTCGCACGTGGCGATGCTTGCCGACCTGATCGAAGAAGATGAGATGGCCAGCTCGCTTCCCAAAGCGGCCCACGCCATGTTTCGATGGATGCTAGACCTGCTCGCCGGCCTCAATGGCAAGATCGCAGATCTTGACAAGGAGATCGCGCGACGTGCTCGCGAAGACGAAGTATCCCGCAGGCTATTGACCGTTCCCGGCATTGGCCCAATCTCCGCCACCGCGATCGCCGCTCTAGCACCGCCGGCCGAGACCTTCGCAAAAGGCCGTGATTTCGCGGCTTGGCTCGGTCTCACGCCTCTTCAAAGATCGACAGGCGGCAAGCAGAAGCTCGGTGCGACCGCTTGCATCTGGCGGGGGGTCCACAGACACAGCCACGCCACGCTGTCAATGCGACTGATCGGCTTCTCCGCCTGCTCGCGGCACTTCTCGGCTTGCTTGCGGCACCTATCTGTGGCGTGCGCTGCGTTGGTAGAGGCGATGGACTTGGCGCCGACCTTCGTTGATTGGTTTGGCGGGAAGCCAGCACGTCATACTCGAAGGACAGTCGCTGACGCCCTGGTTGCGGAGACGGGAGCCGGTGCAATGGCGGAAAGTCGTGGTCTCGGAATACGACTATGCGATGCAAGAGGCACGTCGCGCTCAACCGATTAGCCGCAGCCGGTTGTTCATGGCGTTCGACGGTCGTTGGAAATATATCCACGCGCCAGGCTTTCGGCCGATGCTGTTTGATTTGGTGACGATCCGTCTGAATTCGCAGATCGCGGTGCCTTTCTTGCGAGCATGAGCGCAGGAGCATGCGCGAGGCTTTGTTGGAATGGGCGCTGACCGATCACAATCGAATTACGACACCTAGTATCCGTCGAGGCGTCTAGTTCGACTGTTCAGAGCCGATTGGCCGGCGCGCACCAACCAACGAAAAAGTCCATCACGTCCGCCACAAGATCCTCCGAACGCTCGTCCCCAACACTTCGAAGTCCGTTTTTGAAATCAGTCAGCGCTGCGAAAATCTCATCGCGGTCAACGCCCGATGATATCAATTCCGCAATCAGTTCGCGAATGTAGAGCGCGTCCTTGCCCGCCCTTACAGCTTCTCGTATCGGAGCCAAGGTCCATGTCATGAACTACTCCTAAGTCCGTCAAATTTTGATAGCAAGTCCGCTTTTGGGCCGATATCATTGAAAAAGTCGAAGGTGAGCAACTCGGAAAGCCTCGCCAAAGTGAGTCCATTAGCTACCTTTTTGAGCTACGAGCCACTTCAGGCACTGGTACGAAGAGCTCCCGGCGCAAGCCAAACCACCAGCGCGCTTAAGAGTTTCGTTGGCCATCCTGAAGAGAGTTTTCAACAGTATCGGCGCAATGCGGACGTTCGCTGAAAAAGCCGTGTCAGCTAAGTGCCAACGGGCAACATCATTCGATCAGTTTGCCGGGCCCGAAGAGAAGCGATTTGGCGGGTACCGTGTAATCCCTCCGGTTCGTCTAGCACGCGCAACGGTACCTGCAGTAAGTTGCATTGCCGCGCCTGTGGGCCATTAGTCCGAAGTGGAGATTTGGGCGATGTTTCAATCAAAGGAAAGCTAGTAGAAGCCAAGTATGGAACACGCCGAGCTGCTCCTTGCGTTTTACGCCTTGATGGGTTTTAAGCCCGGTGACTTCATGACCATAGGCATGAACGAGAAGCGAGCTGCGTGGCTCTGTGCGCTTTAGATAGAGTGACGCACTCCGCGTAGCTCACGCGCTTTAAATTGTTCTGAGCCTCCGCAAAGGAATCCATCATGGCCAAGATGACCAAGAACCAGTTGATTGATGCAATTGCAGACGGAACACAGGTTTCCAAGGGAGACGTAAAGGCCGTCATCGAGCAGATGGCGACTGTAGGCTATAAGGAGCTGAATGAATCTGGCGAGTTCATCATTCCCGGTTTCGTCAAAATGTCGGTCGTGAACAAGCCTGCTACTGAAGCCCGCAGCGGTGTAAATCCTTTTACGAAAGAGCCTATGGAGTTCGCGGCCAAGCCAGCCAGCAAGTCGGTCAAGGCGTCACCCCTGAAGGTTGCTAAAGACGCTGTTTGAGGCGGGCGGGTTGGTTGAGGCGTGTTCGTTCGTCTGAACTGTGGGTAATTCCATCACACCCTGGACAGACACCTCCACCCGCACACTATGCGCCCCGAGAAGGATTCTCTGGAGGGCTACCTGGTGGCGGCGACGTATCCGTGAAATGGAAACCGGCGCAGCTCGGGCCGCGGCGTGGACTTTGGCAAAGCGCATAAATCCGCTTGCCAATGCTCGCTTAGCCGCCAAACCTCACTTCCTTTCTTTGGAGGCTGATGGAAGTTGAACTCCCCGGAGGCGACGAAGATGAGTACAGCTGAATCGCAGAATGCTGCCAGGCATCTGAAATCTTGGGCTCCGACCTTGTTCGTCGCCGTTCTTCTGTTCGGTTTTGCGTTCATCGCACTGGAAGTGACCGAAGGTGAGCCTATTGCGTTCGACCGTTGGTTGATGCTCGCCTTCCGCCACGCGTCCGACTTGTCGCGGCCAATCGGGCCGCCATGGTTTCTTGACGTTGTACGAGACATCACCGCACTGGGCAGTACCGCGGTACTTGCACTGCTGGTCATGGTTGTGACCACGTTCCTTTTTGCCATAGGCAAGCGCCACGCCGGTTTGTTCGTCCTGACGACGGTCCTGAGTGGCGCCATTCTCAATACTCTTCTCAAGCTTGCCTTTGCGCGAGCGCGCCCCGATCTCGTCGCTCAACTCACTCAGGTCTCTACGCTGAGCTTTCCGAGCGGGCACGCAGCGATTTCGGCTGTCTGCTATCTGACGCTCGGCTTGATGCTTGCTCAAACGCAAGCTTCCCGCTCTGTTCGCATCCATCTTATAACGACCGCCGCGATCCTTACCCTGCTGGTCGGAGTCAGCCGCATATATCTCGGAGTTCATTATCCGAGCGATGTGTTGGCGGGCTGGTGCTTCGGCACTTCGTGGGCGCTAATTTGCCAGATGCTCATGTCGTATTTTCAGCGCACCGGAATGATCGAGCAGCCGAGCGACTAGTCAGCGTTGCGCGGCTCAGGCGGCAACTTTGCTCGCCTGCACCGACGAAGTGATCGATGACGTCGGACTTCCGCTGCGCAAAGCGGTGATTCCTTGGATACCGCGACGGGATATTTGATACTGCGTTTTGTTTTTCGGTAACGAACTTGCTTGTGAGCTAGAACTGCTGCCCATGCAAGGTATGCAGAGTTATCTCCGGCGGGCAGTCTAAGCGGACCGGCAGATCCAAGTGCACTTCATCCCAGACGGCAAGGACGGCACGCGGCCCTGGGCGAAAGTCTGGCGCAGCCGCCCCTAGTCTGCGAATAACAACGCGGATCGCTCGAAAGTTCGTACATCTGCAGTAGCTGCCCCGTTTTTTGTCTCTCTGGCCCGAGACCGCCAGAGGCGGCTGTCTTGCCGATCGATCGTTTTAAGCTGCCCTGGAAGGGCTGTTTTCATTTGCAAACGGCAGCCAAGCTATTGAAGTTGCTGGAGCGTCTTTCGGCCATTTTTTTCAAATGCGCCATGAAATCGTTGAATAATCAAGCTGATTTTGATTCCGCCATCCGACGTCCGATCCGTCCGGTGCAGCCAGCACTTAAAACCTGAATTCGTTATTAGGACAGCTCTTCTCGCGGCTAAACTTCAAGGTGTATTTGGAAAGCACTGCAGCGTGAGTTCTCGCTCTCGGTGCGCGCGATCTACGGCGCTGCGAGGACACCGCAATGGCAGGGCTGGACTGCCGATTGAAACCGCCTAAGCCTCTTGAAGCATGACCCAATCGATCAACACGCCCGTCATCGTTCTTCCCCCAGAACGCCGCAACGAAATCGCAACGAATTGGGTGAAATGACCGTGAACAAAACGAGACGGTATCGACCGTCACAGCAAGAAAATCAATGACTTAGAGCATGCGCACTGCGTTCGGGACGCAGGGGTCGCAGGTTCGAATCCTGCCACTCCGATCAATCATTTATGTGTCCGGCCCGGACACATAGGTAACAAACTGTACCTAAGACATGGGTGACAA
>NZ_JAGWDK010000067.1 GCF_018398875.1 Bradyrhizobium sp. sGM-13
TCATGTTCCCGGAGAATGCGCCACGCCAAATTCCCACCACTTCCCGGACGGCACCGAGTAGAACCCGCAGTAGTCGACCGCCTGAAAACAGCAGATCGCGCCACATGAGATGCGCTCCTGTCATAGTTTCAACTTGCAAGAACGGGGAAACGGGTTCGAGCCTCTGGACTGGCGAGGAGGTCAGCCGATGCCGTTGCACTGCATCAATGAGGCGCGCCTGAGCAGGGTAGCGCCTCTCAAAGCAGAGAGTATACTCATCGCAGCGTGCCTCAACACTGAGTACCGTGACACAAGCTCAATCCGGCATACGGTCAATGAGCTAGCGCGTGGCTGCCTCGCGGGCGCTGACTACACGATTGAGGATACATATGTTCTTACGCCGATGTCGGTAAGAAGGGTGGCAGGAATCCACAGGGCGGATCGTCTTAGGGATTCATGCATAGATCAGCCACGCCTCGTGGCGGTCTGAGCTTGAGACGGAGCTGGTTGATATCTGATCGCGCACCGCCGCTTCGAAGTAACCAGGGAGAATGATGGGCGGAGAGCAGCTCGTTCAAGGGCTTAAGGAAGCAGGAACAAGGGCGCGCAGGGAATGTCAGATATTTGTGTAAGAGGCCTCTGTGAAGCTGGATTGCAGTCGTTTCTGGCATTAGCCGGACATTGTCATTTGATCCTATGGTGGCTAAACAGTGGCCGGGCAGCAAGCTCTGTCAAAGCCGCAGCCGTCGCAGGCGGGGCCCGCAGGCCCGCCTTTTCAGAGCTTGCTGATCGGCCAAACTCGGTCCGCCGGATAAGGCGGACATTTTGGTCATCGCGCTGATCCCGGAAAACGCGAGCCGAAGTGAATGGCGAACTGGCCCATGGCGGCAGTCCACTCGACACCTCGCCGCCACCTCAATCCGGCGTTCTTGTGCGAGATAAAGCAGCTTCAACGCGTCGTCGTCGTTGGGAAACTGCCGCGGGTCTTAATGATCTTGCGCAAGCTAACGCGCGCGTAGAGGCTCAGGATTTTGTCGTCGAAGCCGTCGAACGGGTCTGGCCCTTGGCGATCAATAGCGGCTCGAACCTGCCGGCCCGGTCGCGTGGCAAAGCTATGTCGATCTCCGCCGTCCTCGGTCAGGATCGTCTTCGCGCTGGTCCCGTTACGGCTATTGCCGCTGCCGCGGCCGGCCGGGTCCCCCTTCTCGTAGCCAAGATGATCGCTCAGCTCCGCACCAAGCGCCCGCTCAATCAGCGCCTTCTTCAGCTGCTTGAAAAGCCCGTCCGTACCTGTGAGGTCTTCAGGCTTCTCATAGTTAGCAAGCCAGTTGTTCCAGTAGTTCAGGTGTAAACGTCGTCTCGGTCGTCATGTGAGTCTCCTCGGTAAGGTAAACTCACAGAAGCCTGCTTACACATTCTTTCTGACGCCCTCTTGAGCCGGCATCAATTCGGCTTCCGAAAGCAGGAGATCAAGCAGTCTTCGTTAGCCGACTGACCTTGGCAACTCACTCGCTCGACTTCGACCAACGATTCCTTCAACATGAGCATGCAAGTCTCAGCTCCAGCGGCATGGCCCCAACGCCTGCAGTTGGTATCTCGGGCTGACCCAAAAACCAGCTGTCCATCTGGCGCCAGCATCTGCACCAACTTGCGGATAGTCGCGCGCATCTCGGCCACGCCTCCAAGGTAGTAGAGGACTTCGGCCAGTACGATCAAATCAAACCGCTCGGCGGTCGAAAACTGCTGAACGTCCGAAGTCATCCAGGTTATGTGCGACCACCGTTTCGTCCGCAGGCTAGCTCGACGAATCGCTTGCGGCATAACGTCGATGACTGTGAGCCGTTTGCAATGAGGTGCTAGTATTTCCGTAAATGCGCCGGCCGCGCACCCGACCTCGAGGGCGTGCGAAATCACGCCTTGCGAAAGCGATAGCCGGAGCATTTGCGAGTGACGCTCGCGTTCGAATGGATTACCGTCGAGCCTCCACGGATCGTCGGCGGCTAGTTCCTGCTCTAGCGATTGATGCTTGCTGTCCGAACTCATGAGTCACCTACCTACTGAGAATGCACGATCGGGTGCCCGTGCGGATGCTGTCAAACGAGACCAGCCTCGAAGAACTACGGGAAAGCGCCGCCTCCGCGGGTCTACCGACCATTGAAGAGCCTCCAGTCCAGCTTTCGCAGACGTCATGCCCAATCCAGTACGGCGCACACCAGGACGCAGCTGGGCAATCATCCGTTCGCGCTTGCCTATCATCCAGCAACTGTGTTGAAACCAACAGTCATTTCACACGCATTTTCCTGATTGATGCTTGAGTTAGCCAGCGTCTGACTATGGGGATTGCGGCAAAATTGGTAAAATCTATTGTTTGGATGGAACATATCCAGTCCGGTAATGGTCCGCGAAGAACGCATTGGCGTTAAGCGCATGATGATCCGGCCGCCTTGACGTAGCAGCACATGCTGAACGGCCCCCACGACGTTGGTCCGGCGAAGATCCTCGCCGGACATCGAATGCCTCGAAAGCTCACGTCATGACGCAGAGCTGGACGCGCTCGAACACTGCTCGCGGCGAACGTTCAAGCCGATGCCACTGTTTGATGAAGGCCAGCGGCGGCTCCTCCGATGATCGCGTCAGTTACACACCGAGCAAGCCGGGTGAGTTCGTCGCCGACAAGCTTGCGGGCATCGCCACGCTCGCCAGCGGGCGCTTTGCCATGATCGACGACGGCCTCGGCTTCCAGTTCGTCCCCTGGCAGCAGCCTGTGCTCGACAAGCGCAGGCCAGCATCAGCGGTGTGATGCGCGATAGCGGCGGCATCGAGTGGAGCTTCGGACGCAAACACGTTAGGCTTGTGAAGCAGCGGAAAGCCTTGCGTGCTTGGCGCGAGTGGGCCGGATCAGCGACGACTCTTCAAGGGCCGCTGTCGCGCCTCCTCTTCGCGGCTGACGGCCTGGACCAGCCGTCGCCGCCCCGGCTTGGGCTCTCCAAGCAAGTAAGGCTAATTGAGGGCGCGAGCGCTCCAATGCCCGAGGTGGAAGGGGTTCGCAGTGGTAGGTTGCGGCTTATAATATGACCCATAGGGTGGTACATAGGCTCTATGTTGGGGCCTTGGAATGATCGTTGGCTTTCGGGATGAATGGCTACGCGCCTTCTTTGTGGATGATGTCCGCTCGCGGAACGTCCCGCCCGATCATGAAGCCCGGTTATGCCGCAAGCTTCAGATGATCGACGATGCGACGACCGATCAGGACTTACGCGTGCCGCCCAGCAATCACTTCGAGAAGCTGCGCGGCAATCTGGCAGGGTTCCATTCGATCCGCGTCAACCAGCAATGGCGGTTGATCTTCCGCTGGGACGGCAAGCGAGGCGAAGCGGCGGGCGTCTATCTGATCACTGCTACCGATGAGAGCGAGGCAAACCATGCTGACGACAAAGCGCAAGCCGGCCACCGGTCGCCGAGATACTGACCGAGGAGTTCATGGAGCCGATGGGCTTGACCCAGGGCGCGCTTGCCGAGGCGATGGGCGTTCAGCGCAAGCACGTCAACGAGTTGTGCAACAACCGCAGGAACGTGACGGCGGCGACCGCGCTGATCCTCGCCCGCGTGTTCGGCAACAGCCCGGACTTCTGGCTCAACGTGCAGCGGCGCAGCGATCTCTGGGAAGCGATGAACAGCCCCAAGGAGCGTCAGCGGATCGAACGCGCTCGTCCGCTGAAACGCGCCGCGTAGTCGACGATGAATTGCGATGAATAGCTCTGGTCCCGCGCCACGCAAGTATTTTCACGCTGCGCGGCTTATCGCGCAGCTTAGGTATCGTGGCGTAAAATTACGCTACTTCTTGCTTTCGACAGATCGCGCGATCCTGGCGGGATGTCCCGAGCGCGCGCCAAACCCAGCAAAGACCGTCGCGTCCCGGCATCCTGCCGGATGATCTTTTCGACTATGCCAGCATCGAGCCGTGGCCGCGTGCCGGCAGGCCGCCAAAGCATGATCTTGCTGACTGGACCGTCACAATCGATTGGCTCGACCGCGTCGCGGTCACGGACACCGAGGTGGACGTATTCGAGGCGTGGTTCGCCGATCTCTTCGACGACTGTTCGGGCCATGCCGATGATCTGACAAGGAGACGCCCGCCATGACCGTGCCCCAATGTTCGAAAGGGGCGCGCGCCGCCCTCTATCTGCGCGTCTCGAAGGCGCGGGAGGCCGAGCATGATGTCTCCATTCCTGATCAGAAGCGGCAAGGTGAGGCTTATTGCTCGGCGCGCGGCTATGCGATCGTCGAGACCTACGTGGAGCCGGAGCCTCCGCGACCAACGACCGCCGCCCTGAGTTTCAGCGCATGATCGAGGCGGGCACATGCAAGCCCGCACCCTTCGACATCGTCGTGGTTCATTCGTTCAGCCGTTTCCTCCGCGACCATTTCGAGCTTGAGTTCTACGTCCGCAAGCTGGCGACGAACGGCGTCAAGCTCGTCTCCATCACGCAGGAGATGGGCGATGACCTGATGCACGTCATGATGCGCCAGATCATGGCGCTGTTCGATAAATATCAATCCAAGGAGAACGCCAAGCACGTGCTGCGCGCGATGAGCGAGAATGCACGGCGGGGCTTCTGGAATGGCGCCCTACCGCCAATCGGCTATCGCATCGTCGCGGCCGAGCAGCGTGGCGCCAAGACCAAGAAGAAACTGGAGATCGACCGACTGCACGCCGACACGGTGCGAATGATCTATCGTCTGTTTCTGGAGGGGGACGGCGTATCCGGCCCGATGGGCGTGAAGTCCATTACCTACTATCTCAATGAACGCCGCACCTTCACCCGCGATGGCGGGCGCTGGGGTCTGGCTCAAATCCACAGCATCCTGACCCGCACGACCTATATCGGCGAGCACAAGTTCAACAAGCGCTCGCACAAGGACGGGAGCGCAAACCCGAGAGCGAGGTCGTGACCGGTGCAGGCCGGTCTGAAATCTCGTCACCCCATGGTGACGCCGACCCGCGTCACCAGCGGTCCCACCCTCCTTACCGGCATTTGCTTTTGCGCCAAGTGCGGGGGAGCGATGACGCTGCGGAGCGGCAAGGGCAGCGCAGGCGGCATGTATCGCTAGTACACCTGCTCGACCAAGGCCCGGCAGGGGGAGACCGGATGCAAGGGCCGTTCGATTCCCATGGACAAGCTCGACGATCTTGTCGCCGGTCACCTTGAGAGCCGTCTGCTCCATCCCGACCGGCTGGAGGAAGTGCTTGCCAGCGTCCTTGACCGTCGCCAGGAGCGCTCAGCGCGCCGCCGAACACATCGCCGAGCTCAACAAGCGGATCACTGAAACCGACCAGCGGCTCAACCGGCTCTACGACGCGATCGAACCGGGCGTAGCCGGGACGCCCCAGGTCTGAAAGAGAGCATCGCGGGCCTCAAGGCGATTCGGGATCAGGCCACGGCTGACGCCGAGCGCGCCCAGGCCGCGCTCGACAGCGTCGGCAATTAGGCTGTCAGCCCGATATGGTCAAGACGTTCGCAGACGTGGCCCGTGAGCGGCTCCGGCTTCGCGACGGCGGCTATCGCCGCGATCACCTGCGCGCGCTCGCTCAGCGCATTGAGGTGGCGGAAAAAGAAGTCCGCATCATGGGATCGAAGTCAGAACTGCTGCGACCCTGGTCGCCGCCTCAAGCGAAAAATCGGCGGCTCTCGGCGTTCGCGGTTCTGTACTGAAATGGCGCAGCCGACGCGATTCGCACGGGTGGCCTCCACCTTGGAGGGTCGCGCTCTATCCAGCTGAGCTACGCGTGCATCTCGCAGTACTTGCGCGCATTTGTTGCAAATGTGAAGCGACGGCATAACGCTCTCGCAAGTCGTTGAATTACGACCTCTCAAAACTCTTTTTTTTGCACCAACTGGTTTGACACGTGCATTCGGGGGGCAAGCGTCTGGGCTGTCAATCGCGGAACTCGCTTTCCATGATCCGCTAGAATTGGGGCACGGAGATTTCGCACAAGACACGCGATGCATCGTGGGCTTCGCAGCTGCGCTTGACCCGCACTCTGGAGGCGATCGAAGCGTTGATGCCCGGGCTCTACGAAATGTGCGTCAAGGACATTCAGGAACATGATGGACGAAAGTGTTTCAGTGTTGAACTGGTCAGACGCAGCTTCAAGGACATCCGTGCATTTAACGACAACTATAGAGACGAGTTTCCTTTCGGCGCCGTCGACCGCACATCTCAACTTCAGGCACAGATCTATCACACCACCCCAGCGGCCGACCGGAGACAATATCTGGGGCCAAGCAAGCATTGGCCGCACCGAGAATGACACAACTTTATCGATTCCTTTGGTTGTGTTTCTTTCTCGACGCGCTCCGAAAGTTCAGAGACGAAGAGGAAAGCCGGTAAGTTAATACGTCGACTTCATCCATTGGATGAATGGACCGAGTTACGACGGAGATCATGGTGTCGGCATCGCGGGCGAGAAGATGAGGCGCGCCGTCCGCTTCGAACGATGGCACCATCTGACTGAGGGCAATAGTATATGCGGCTTCGCAGTTGGCACGTGCTTTGAATGTCTGACCTTACCAGAACAGCTCAATGGGGGGACGAGGTGATACGTTATAAGATCGTGTGAAAGATCGTTAGTCATCTGCGACCTCAACGTGCGACATTTGCTAACCTGGACGCCCGATGCATCCGACGAAAGCCTCTGTCGGTGTATCCTTTCTCTGCTCTCGTTCAGAGCCATTTGTCCTGCACCCTTGTAACTGTGACGCCTAGATTGAGACCCGGAAATCACATTATGCCAGCGGAGTCGGACATCAAATCTGCGAACGCAAACAATCGCACAAGCACCGTCTGGACAATTGTGCTCGGCTTTGCCGCCGATTCGTTGATGCGGTGGAGTTGGCCTGACGCAAGGCGATATCTTCAGAGCATGCCTCAGTTCATCAACGCCTGTGGCGGACGAGCATTCGAGCATGGCACAGCGTACGTCACGGGAGGGATTCGCGCCGCGGCCCTGTGGCTGCCTCCCGGCGTGCAACAAGACGAGGAGGCGCTGGACGAAATCATGGCGCAGTTCCTGAGCCCGGGGATTACCGAGGATATGGTACACCTGCGGCGGGGAATGGCCCCGCTCACGCCAATGTTGCGAACGGCTATTAAGCGGAATTCGGAGACGCTGAAGCGTTGGCCCAGCGCTTTGGCGTCGGCCAGGAAGCCGTGCTGCGGCGGCTGCTGACGCTCGGTCGCACCACCAGGCCTTCTATGACAGCAAGCGCGCTGATTTCCAGAGGATCTACGCCCAGCTTGACGAACAGAAAGAACCGTCCGAAGGCGGCCCCAAGTATCATTACGTGGTGCTGAGTCAGCTCGGTCGCACGTTTACCCAGCTTATTTCCAGGGCTATCACGATCGATATTTCACACTGCGCGATGTCGCGGATCTCTTAAATATGAAGGTTACGACCGTTGCTCCAATGGAAAAAGGCGGCCTTTGGCATGGCGCCCTAAACCGGAATGGCCAAGAAGATTTACTGCATCGATACGAGTGCGCTGATTGCCGCATGGTACGAGCGTTATAAACCGAAGCGGAAGCTTTCAGTCTACCGGCCTGCTGAAGACCCATGATCTGATCACAGCCTGCTGGCTCCGGATTTCGGAGGTCTGGCTGATGGTGTCACCACAATCGGCACTCTACCGCGAGACGCCCCCGACTACATCCCGTGTCGAGCGGCCTGCGTCGACCGGTGCTCCGCCTCGGCAAGCGGATAGCGTGGGTGGCCGCCAAGCACTGTGCTCAACAAGGACTTACAGAACGCAGGCGTAAGCTTGCCGCGGTGGACCACGACGCTCTCGTGACCCGTCGCAGCCCGGGCGTTCTGCCACTGCCGATTGTAGCCGCGCTGTTCATTGGACTTGACGTGGCAAGCGGCGAAGTCCACGTCATCCAGCGTCGCCAATTGCCGCGCAAGTACCGGCCGCTTCGTATGGATGTGCACCCACATCGGACTCGGCATTGCACCATTGCGCAGCGCCTTGGGTTGCAGCTTGATCTCGAACAGCGTCCCTGGCTCGCCCTTTAACGCGCGCGGTAGATCCGCAGGCGCCAACTCCTCGGCCGCCCGCAAGTGTTCAAGGTACTTCTGCGACGGAAATGCGTAGGTTTTCATGCAATCGATCCTAGTCGTGGCCTTTCGCTCGTTCAAAGCCTTGGCCAGCCCCTGCGCCTGGGACAACATCATCTTGAGCCGGACTGTCTTGTCGTGCACTTCGGGCACTTGCGCAGGCGTGAGTAGGCCGCTTCGGCGAGGCTCCTCCAACGCGGCCACACAGGCCTGCATCTCGGCGGCCTGCGTCTGCAAGCGCTCAACTACGGTGTCCACGACGTGGTCGGCGTCCTCGGGTTTCATCTGGCGCGCTTGCGAGACGGCCCTTTGGTGACCAGACAGATCGAATTGCAAAAGTTCGTCCAACCGCTTGAGGAGTTGCGTCAGTGCCTCGATCGACGGCGGGGCCTGCCAGATCGCCAAGTGTGCCGTCGCCGACGATGACGCCCTCGCATGCGCCTCCTCCGCGCTCACGAGGCTCTTCGTACCTAGATCCGAGAGCACGAGAACCTTGGCTGCTGGCACTGTGGCGTTGTCGGCCGTAGCGACCTGAGGCTGCGTCCGCCCGGCCGCCGAACTCCCAGCGCCAGCGGCCGGCGCGCGCTTGCCTTTCCCCTTCCTCCGCGCTGTAGTGCCTTCGGCCACTACATCCCTGCCGGTAGTGTTGGCCGGTATCGCAGCCCCAGCGTCGGCCGGCGGTGCAATGATGGCTGGCGTCTTCGGCTGCAGTGACAGGAGGCGCATGACCTCGTGCGCAGTGACCCACGTGCCTTCCACGATCTGGCCCAACAGTTCCAATGGGAGGTCGGCACCTGTTCCGACATCGCCTAGCTTGGCAATGATGTCGTGCAACGCCAACGCAAATTCCGAAAGCCGCTCCATGACTCCTTCCAGAACGGCGCAGTGCTCTGCGTCGAGCGCGCGTCCTTTACTGTTTAGAACAGCGTCGGCCGTCGAGCGGAATGCCGGAAAAACGTCCTCGATGAAGGTTCCCAACAGACGCACCCGCCCGTTCTCACCCATGAGGATTTCCCTCATGGCTGGTTCGAACGTGCTCGCCTGCGGCTCAATCATGACCTGCGCGAGAGCGACCCGCGATTGCAGATGCATGCACTTCATATTAAGTGCCCAGCCGGTGTGTAGCCGCAGTGCGGCCTCTTCGGCCTGCCGCATCTCGGCCGTTGTACTTGGTAATTTGGCAGTGGCGGCGCAGACGGACTGCATCCGTTCCGAGCGCAATGCCTTCTTTCCCCACCACTCCATGCAGGCCGCATAGCGGTTCGCCACACTGGAAACCGCTCGGCTCAGCTGGTCGGGGGGAGCGTTGGATTGGAGCATCCGGTCGAGCACGGTGGCCGCACTCTTCCTGCTCTGCTCCAAGGCGTAGATAGTCGGGGTCGCCAGTGTGTTGCATTGGTCCGCCGCATGGAGCGCCTCGTCGCGGAGTCCGCGAGCCTGATCATCGGACAGAATGCTACGCGCTACATGCGGGGGCAGGCTTGCGCGGTAGTCCAGAACTTTTGAGCTTGCCTTGACGAGCTGGTCGATCAGCTCTTGCGCCTCCGACGAGTTCTGCGCTTGCATGGCTGCATTACGGCAAGCGTCAAGTTCCTCAACCAGGCGGTCCATTTGTCGCTTTGTTGCCTTGATCTCGTCGCCTGTCGAGGAAATGGGAACTGCCATACCCGAAGTTCGCGGCTGGCTGGCGACCGGCGCCGTTCTATCTTGAGGCCCAGAGCGCATCCGCTCCACGACGGAATCGAACCGTTGGCTGCCTTCCCTAGGGGCAAGACTAGACTCCGAGCGCGAACTGCTCAATCCCCACGTGCTGTCGGCTCCAGCAGCCCCAACGTGCGATTTGCCAGGTCGGCCAATGCCCGTCATATTCCAATCTCCGATACAGGCGAGAATGCGCAGCCTGTCTAGATAGAAGGCCCGGCTGACAATTAGCTGACGAAGAGCATTCTCACGGATGCACAAAGAAAATCCGAATCACCGTGGCTCCAATTCCATGGAAGATGCCGTGGTGCTAGTGTCCCGAGTCACAAGTTCGCAATCGTAGCTTCGCGTCGCTGTGCCAAAGATGGCGTGCTGGCAACAGCGACGGCGGATCTGATCGCGGTCCAGCAACTTGCGCCCCTGATATAGAGCGATGACGAGCGTGCCGAACTGAAGTCGCTGACAATGCGGCGAAAGAAGGCGCTAGCGCTGGCTCTGAGAGCTCGGATTGTGCTGACCTGCGCGGAGAGCGGTGAGAACGAGGAAGTGGCGGCCAAGTTGGGCCTGGACACGCAGACGGTAGGCAAATGGCAGCGTCGTTTTGTGAAGCGGCGCGTGGCCGGGCTGCACGACGAGCCGCGTTCCGGGGCGCCGCGCACGAGTGACGACGCTCGCATCGAAGCGGTGGTCGTGCGGACGCTGGAGAAATGCCCCCGAGAACGCCACCCATTGGAGTTCGCGCGACATGGCGAACGCCAACGGCCTGTCGGTGTCGACGGTGCAAGGCATCTGGCGAGCCTACGTCTCGGCGCCGTGTGGATGAAAAGTCCCAAATCCAGGCGCTGGGCCTGTTGGAATACTCATCGGGGCTCGGTTGTGATTCAAGCTTCGGGTGGAACGATTCGTTTTTGACTGACGCCCAATGGACGAAGATGGAACCGCTGTGTCTCGGCAAACCGGGCGATCCCGGACGCAGCGGCAAGGACAACCGGCTGTTTGTTGAGGCGGTGTTATGGATCGCGCGCCCGGGCAGTCCCTGGCGCGATTTGCCGCGCGCTTTCGGCCAATGAAATAGCGTGTACACGCGTTTCCGCGACTGGGTGAAGGCGGACGTGTGGACGCCTGTTCGGCGCGATCTCGGACGAGCCGGACATGTTATACGCCATGGTCGACGCCACGATCGTCAAGGTCCATCGCCACGGACGGGGCGCAAAAAAAACAAAGACAGGCCATCGGCCGTTTGAAAGGGGAATGTCAGATATTTCGTGTAAGAGGCCTCTGTGAAGGTTGAATTGTAGTCGTTTCTTGCATCAGCCGGACATTGTCATCGATCCCATGGTGGCTAACCCGCATTTCTCACAGGGCCAATTGATTTGCGACGGCCATTGGTGGATCGGCGCGAAGGCGACGAGGACCGTGGCGCCGAAGGCGCTGGGGCGATTTGGTTTGTGTGTCTCCGCTGGGGCTTCTTAATGATGCCGCGGATTGGGCGCGGCGGCGCGTGTCAGGCCGGCTAGGCGCGGGCCTTGGCGGCTTCGGCCAGGCGACGGGCAGCACGGCCCCATTGTTCGGCGGCTGGGCAGGCCGAGGCCATGGCGATCTTGATGCGGCGGCAGGAGATGCGCACCAGTGCCCCGATCTTCAGCAGCTTGAGGCGGATGGTGCCGCAGGTGGCGTCGGCAAAGGCGGTGTCGGCAAGGCCGATGCGCCGCAGCGCACAGATCAGCACGTAGGCCATCGCGGCGAACCACAGCCTGAGCTGGTTGGCCCGCATGGTCTGAGCCGAGGTGCGGTCAGCGTAGAGATCGAGCTGGCATTCCTTGATCCGGTTCTCCATGTCGCCGCGGGCGCAGTAAATGTCCTCATAGAGCTGCCGCGCGCCCGCCTCGCTGCGCTTGAGCGAGGTTACGACGAAGCGCGGGTTGGCCTCGCCGTGCGTCCACTCCGCCTTGGCGACGACGCGGCGCTCCTGGCTCCAGCTATCAAGCGTCGTCCACTGGAAGTCCCTGAAGCGGCGCGCCGGGCGGCCGGTCTTCTCGGCCGCGGCTCTTGCCGTGGCAAGCTCCTCTTCGATCATGGCGACCAGGCGCGTGTTGCGAGCGAGCCCGAACAGGTAATCCACGCGGTTCTGCTCGCACCATGCCATCAGCGCCTCGCGCGCAAAGCCTGAGTCCGCCCGTAGCAGGATGCGCACGAACGGCCAGCGGGCACGGATCTGCCGGACGATCCGCTCGACCTCCGCGACGCTGCCCGCGCTGGCGTCGATGTCGGAGGGGCGCAGTTTGGCTGCCAACAAATGCCGGCCGCAGAACACGTATAGCGGCAGATAGCAGTAGCAGTCGTAATAGCCGTGGAAGAAGCGCCCCTCCTGCTGCCCGTGCAACGGGTCGTCGGTGGCGTCGAGATCGAGGATGATCTGGCGCGGCGGCTGCTTGTGCGCCTCCAGGAACAGCGTCACCGGCAACGCCTCGATCGCCGCCGCGTCGTAAGCGATCTTGTGATAGCGCGAAGGCTCGTTTCGGCTCAGTTCCAGCCGGTTCAGCGTCGACTTGCCGGCCACCGGTGCGCAGTCCTCGCGCCGGGCCGAAAGCTTGCCCGAAAGCACCGCCATCAGCGGATCGTGCCGCAACTCGTCGTGGTCGTTGAGATCTTCATAGCCGAGCGCGATGCCAAATACCCGCTGCCCGATCAGTGTCGCCACCGTGTGCTCGATCAGGTCCTGCCGGCGATGATCGCGAAAGCAATCCGCAAAACGCCCCACCAGATCGATCGCCCGATCGGCCGCGCCCAGAAGCAGCGCGCCGGCATCCGACGTCACCAGTCCAGCGTCAAAGGCCGCTTCCACGAGGCGTCCTTCCACCCTTCCAAAATCAAACCGCTCTGCGCTACACTCTGTCGGCATCGGGGCGCTCCTCGAATCATCGCAAAGTCCTTCTCGCAAAAGAACCTTCGCTGATTCGGCGCCCCGATGCGCCTAACTCTGTGAGAAATGCGGACTAACAGTGGCCGGGCAGCAAGCTCTGTCAAGGCACCGGGTCCCCCTTCTCGTAGCCAAGATGATCACTTAGCTCCGCACCAAGCGCCCGCCCAATCAGCGCCTTCTTCAGCTGCTTGAAAAGCCCGTCTGCACCTGTGAGGTCTTCAGGCTTCTCATACTTAGCAAGCAGTTGATCCAATAGTTCAGGGTGTAATCGTCGTCTCGGTCCTCATGTGAGTCTCCTCGGTAAGGTAAACTCACAGAAACCTACTTACACATTCTTTTGACAGCCTCTGGGCGCATCAGGAGCGGCACTCACCGAACCTGTGGTGAGCTGCCCTGAGACGATTTCGCGCTGGACCATAGCCGCTCGATTTGCCGGCTCTCGATGAGAATAGCCGGCGCGCTCTTTTGTCCAACCAGCACAACCAGCGCTTACCGCGCGTGAGGCCCGTGTAGGCGATGAGTCTTCTTGAGTATCCTGAAGTTGCTGCATGGCGACGGACACCAAAGACGGGTATTCTGACCCACTGGCAAATCCGGTCTCGCTTCGCATGATCTATCTTCTTCGGACCAGTCTACATAAAGTCATCGTCGTCCCAATCCGGCATGGTATCTGGGGCACGCTGGGCCCCCCTGGTTTCACTGCCGTCACTGGGTTCAGCTTTAGAAAGATACAATTGAGGCTTGTTTTTCCGCTGCCATTCGCCGTCATCATTCTTCGTCCACTTGTCGGAATGCCGGGTAGGGTCAAGCACCATCATCGAGTCACTCACCTCAACAAAACCCAACGCCGCTGCGCGGGCTTTCGCGTCGTCGTTGACAGCATGAGAGAGGAGCAAAGGCCGTTCGCCGTCGAGCCGAAGCTGATGTTCCAACAGAATATCGCCTGCGTTCTCGACAAGGGGATGAGTAACCCGAAAATCCACCGTGGATGTGAGTTCGGTCCGTCCGGGAAACTGTTCCCGCCAGCGCGCGCGTGCCTTTTCCTCTTTGAACACATCACTCATGCTAGCTCCGCCTTCCGTTCGCAGAAGTCCAACACTCTTGTTGGCTAGCTGATAGCTGAAATAGCGTGCGTTTTCCGAACCAGATTTCCTGCCGTGGTCATAAGCAACTTGTGCCGTGCGTTCGGCTTTCGAGGATATGGGAAGCGAGTATCGCTGTGGTTTCGCGGCGATATGCTGGATTTCATCGCCAAAACAGTCCTTCACGTTCTCCTCGAATGAAGACCTTGTGATCTCCACCACAGGAGGTCGCCGAACGAGGGAGTACGAGGGTGTTGCTCCCGAAGACGAGCTAGCGCTCGGCGCCGCTATGTGCATCCCAGCAAACATGTCCGCAAAGCGCTGGCTGTCTGCATCAGATTGCGTGTGGTTGGAGCTATCGCCGAAAGTTGGTGACGGCGGGAATCGGAAAGGCGGCATATCGTGGGGGTGCTTGACGCCTCCACTTCTCCACCGAAGGAGCGATATGCCGTGTCCAAAGATAACATCATCAAGCTGATTCAGCCAGGAAACGTCGAGGATCAACTCACCGAAATCTTGCGCAATGGGGCGCGTTGCCTGCTCGCCCAGGCGGTCGAGGCCGAGGTCGCGGACTTTCTCGGCAAGCATGCCGATTTGAAGACCGCGGACGGCCACCAGCGGGTCGTACGTCACGGTCACCTGCCGGAGCGCGAGGTGATGACCGGGATCGGTCCGGTCGCCGTCCGCCAGCCGCGGGTGCGCGATCGCGAGGCGGACGTGACCTGCCCCGACCGCATCCGGTTCTCTCCGTCGATCCTGCCGCCCTACATGCGCCGCTCGAAATCGATCGAGACGCTGCTGCCGATCCTTTA
>NZ_JAGWDK010000068.1 GCF_018398875.1 Bradyrhizobium sp. sGM-13
CCACAAACAAACCTCCCGTTCCATGACTGCCAAGTTCATGGAATCGGTCGTCTAGTCTCGAAGCGCGGGCGATCGAAGGCGCCGGCCTATTGGCGCTGGCTCATTTCGAGCCTTCCTTTCCTTTGGCAGAGTCTCGAACTGATATCACGTAGCGACATTGGTCACTCAGGTTTGTGAACTTGGCTCTGAGACAGGCAGTAATGGCGCCTGCATCAGGTATGTGGCTGCCACAAAAGCGAAACACGTCCGGAGTGCAAGCCTCTCGCTCCTCCGGTGTCGCCGGCCGATCTCGCGCACCCGCCTGTTCGGTGCATAGAGCTGTTGTCGTCACAACAGCAACAGCAACTGCTGTTGCACAGCGGTGTGCTTTGAAGAACCAAGACCCATGCGTTCGCTGCTTTTGATTCACGATATCCTCTTCAAGTCGATACATCCTGCGGTATTGTTCGTCCTGCGCGAGGCGCAGTATGACCTGTCTACCGGGAAACAGGCCGGAACCATTCAAAGCATTGACGGCCGCGGAAGCGCACATTGCGTATCTGTACACCCATCGCAGCGGTGCCTCGGTCGCTTAGTCGTGAGATACCGTAATTTTCCGAGCGCGAGGAGGCGGCTAACAACCCGCCAGTCGGCCGATACTCAGAGCCGCCAAGCAGGGCGAAACAACGATTGCGGCCCGGCTAGACGAAAGAAGTTACGATAGCGGTAAGGTATACCCCGCCAGCAATTCCGGCATTCAGCTACGTCCAACACGCCCCCGAAGCTGCACCTGGTTGGGGAGTGCGAACCATTATCGGCCTGTAACAGCTGGGGCCATCACCCACATGGTCCGCTCTCGCGACCTGCATTCCACCTCTTGCGAGGAGCGGCACGCGTGACATCGGAGATCGAGATTGTGCCAAATGCTTCGTCCTGTTCCGGCTGCAACTTGGCCAGTTCGCCATGCGCTCCATAGATCACTTCGCTTTCGGGGGAGTGCTCGAGGATCGTGACGGGCCCTTGCGGCGTGAGCTTAAGAGTTTGGGACATTCGCAATTCTCATCACCTGGCGGGAGGCTTTTAGATGGCCTTAGGGGCGCCACCTGCTTTTAAGATCGTACAATCTAACGCTGCGTACGATTCAAGCCCCTTCGAGGACTGCTCGTGTGGATATGTCCAAACTCGTGCGCCCCCACGAGCCATCTCGCGCGAATCAGAGTGAGAGGCCTTCACTGGCGCGGAAAATCTCAGTTTCATTCCCATCTAGGCCGAGGGCAGCCGTGCACGTGTTAGAAGTGACAGCTCCAGCACGGCTGATCCCTCCAAGCCGGCAAGTCGGAGAGATCGAAACATTAGATTGGTTTGCGATCCCAGTCAGCGCAAATCGCGCGACGTGGTAGCAGTTCGAAGAGGAAAGAGCTTTCAAGCCCGAGATGGCGGGCGGTTTAGATGCTGCGCGTCTAAACCTTCGTCCTGGCAGAAACTTGACCGAGTGCGCTTTCGAAGGAGGTCGTGGCGGCTGGGGGTGGTATCGTGCTGGTCCGGCTGCCACCAGGTGTGTACGAGGCATGAGCAAAGCAACTCTATCAACCGCTCAATGCGTGTGCCCCGCTTCGGCTTTCTCAAGCGAATCGCGCCCCGTGGCTTCGCTCCTTCCGAGATATAGGCAATTGGGCCGAATTTGTGAATTTTGCGGGGAGGGCGGCCTACGTAATGTTGGAGGGGCTGATGTCGCATTTTCTTAATGTACGAACTGCATGCTCATTTGCATGAAACCGATAGATCCGTTCTACGATCCCAAATTCTGGCGAGGCCGTGCGGAAGCGACGCGGACCAAAGCGGTGTCGTTCGCTGAAGGCAAGTCCAGAGATAGGCTCCTTAAGATCGCCGAGGAATATGAGAAGCTAGCCCGACGCGCAGAGGAGTGGCCGACGCTTAAAGAGGATGGCGACGCAGAGCCTAATCACAGTTCCTGATGCTTCGCCGGTTCTCGACAAAATCCGTACGCATCCGGCGTAGGCCGCAGGTTGATTGTATTAGTCGGGCGGCCAGCGCTTGAGCCAAGTCGGATTTTCTTTGTGCATCCGGACGAGCTCGATCAGATTTCCGAAGTCGGTGAAGGCCATGACGCCGTGTTCGCCGGCGCCATAGACCCAGATGACGTCGACCTCGGGATTTGGTCGCTCCGGCCCCTGAAACCGGGAGGCCTATTTAGGAAATAGTCTCGCTTGCCAAACGCTTTCTCGGCATATTGATCGATCGAAACGATGATCGCTTGGCCGTGCTGGTGGCAGGCGTCGAAGCGGCCGGGTACTCCTGGTGCGGCCGCGCCGCGACAAGCTTTGGATGTTTCCTGGCGGGCGCCGGCGCGGCCACGAAACGGCGGAGCAGTGCCTCTGGCGCGAGATCAAGGCGCCAGTATGCGGCGTCGCAGGATTTAGGCAAGCGCGAGGCGGCGAGTTGTCGAGCGTTTTCGTGTGCAATGTCGTGTTCGCAACATGTTGGCAGATACCAAACAAGTGCGGCTTTGGCTTTCGGAAGAGAAAGAACGCGCGGCGCTTCGTTTTGCGTCCAGCTGCCCGCGCAGCGGTGCGCGGAAGCATTAGGCGATTGGCACGGCTTTTGCTCCATTGTTTGCCAACGGCGTGCGGCTCTCTGCTTTGTCGGGATCGTCCGTTGCAGAATGTGAATCTCGATGTGACCAAAAGGCGATGGCATGAAGAATTGTAGTTCCGTGACAACCAAGGTGCTAGGCACGGCCATTGTTGCAATGGCCTTGACGACACCCACCGCGCTGGCGGTCGAATACAGAGCCGAATACAAAAGGGATAATAGCAGCAATCCTAGCCTCCGGGACGTTGCTGAAAACAAGAGCGTGCTTACCCAGATCACAGTCACCTCGGAACGACCAGCAAGCTTCACGCTTGCGAACGGCTTGCAGGTGGTGGTGATCCCCGATCATCGTACCCCGGTCGTGACCCAGATGATTGGGTATAAGGTCGGCTCCGCCGATGAGACGCCGGGCAAATCGGGGCTTGCGCATTTCTTCGAACACTTGATGTTCAAGGGCACAGCGAAGCATCCGCCCGGCGAATTCTCCCAGACCGTGCTGCGCGTCGGCGGCGACGAGAATGCCTTCACCTCGCCCGACTACACCGGCTATTACCAACGCGTGCCGCGCGAGCAGCTGACGAAGATGATGGAATTTGAGGCCGACCGCATGGCCGGTCTCGTTCTCCAAGATGAGAACGTGCTGTCCGAACGCGATGTTGTGCTCGAAGAATTCAACATGCGCGTTGCCAACAATCCCGATGCGCGGCTCACCGAGCAGATGATGGCGGCGCTTTACCTCAACCACCCCTACGGCCGCCCCATTATCGGCTTTCGCCAGGAGATCGAGAAGCTCGACCGCGAGGACGCGCTCGCGTTCTACAAGCGCTTCTACGCGCCGAATAACGCGATCCTGATCATCGCCGGCGACGTCGATCCCAAGGAAATCCGCCCGATGGTGGAAGAGAATTTTGGCGACATTCCTGCGCAGCCCGCGATCCCCGCGAAGCGCGTGCGGCCACAGGAGCCGACGCCCGCGGCACCCCGCACCGTGACGCTCTCCGATCCCCGCGTCGAGCAGCCCACCTGGCGCCGCTCCTATCTCGTGCCGTCGGCTACCACTGCGGCCGCAGGCGAGAGCCCTGCGCTTGACGTGCTCGCGCAGTTGATGGGCGGCGGGATCAACTCCTATCTCTACCGCGTGCTGGTGATCGACAAGCAGCTCGCGAGCAGCACGGGCGCGAGCTACGAGGGCACCTCGCTTGATGCCTCGCAATTCATGATCTCTGTCATGCCGAAACCTGGCGTCGAATTCGCCCAGATCGAGGACGCGATCGACAAGGTGATCGCCGACCTCGCGCAAAATCCCGCGCGCGCCGAGGATCTCGAGCGCGTCAAGACCCAATTGATTGCGCAAGCGATCTACGCCCAGGATGACCAGGCGACGCTTGCGGGCTGGTATGGCACCGCGCTCACCACCGGGCTCAGCATCGACGATATCCGAAGCTGGCCGGACCGCATCCGGGCCGTCACCGCCGAGCAGGTGTGCGAGGCCGCGCAAGCATGGCTCGACAAGAAACGCTCCGTGACCGGCTATCTGATCAAGGAATCTGCGCCCAAACGTAAGGAGAAGCGCTCGTGACCCATTCTCTCACTCGGCGTGCCGTCCTCGGTGGGGCCTCGCTCGCGATCGCGACGCTCGGCTCTGCACCATCATTTGCCGCTACCAAGATCCAGCGCCTGATCTCGCCCGGTGGCATCGAAGCCTGGTTCGTGCAGGAGGCCACCGTCCCGCTGATCGCGATGGAATATGCCTTCGGCGGCGGCGCCAGCCAGGACCCGGCTGAGAAGCCCGGCGTCGGTCACCTGGTCGCCAGCCTGCTCGACGAAGGCTCCGCCGATCTCGATTCCAAGAGCTTTCACGAGCGGCTCGACCGCCGCGCCATTGAGCTGAGCTTTACCTCGTCCCGTGACCAGTTTCGCGGCTCCTTGCGCATGCTCAAGGACAACAGGGACGAGGCCTTCGACCTACTGCGAATGGCGCTGACCTCGCCCCGTTTCGATGCGGCCGATGTCGAACGGATCCGTGCGGCGGTGCTCGCGAACCTTCGGCGTGACTCCACGAATCCTTCAACGCTCGCCAATCGCAAGTTCCTTGAAGTCGCCTTTAACGATCATCCTTATGCTCGCCAGGCCGGAGGCACGGTCGAGAGCGTGCCGAAAATCGACGTCGCCGATCTGAAGGACTATGTCCGCCGCGTGATCGCCAAGGACACGCTCAAGATCGCGGTGGTCGGTGACGTCGATCCAGAGACGCTTGGCAAATTGCTCGACAAGACCTTTGGCAGCCTGCCGGCCAAGGCGCAGTTGACAGAGGTCCCCGATGTGGTTGCGGCAAAGCCGCCGCAGCGCGTCTACGTTCCGCTCGACGTGCCGCAGACGGTCCTGAGCTTCGGCGGTCCGGGCGTCCGCCGCAGCGAGCCGGATTTCATGGCGGCCGATGTCGTCAACCAGATCCTCGGCGGCGCCGGTCTGTCGTCGCGGCTGTTCCGCGAAGTCCGCGAGAAGCGTGGGCTCGCCTATTCCGTCCATGAGACGCTGCTCTGGATGGATCATTCCGCGCTGTTCGTCGGCAATACCGGCACCCGCGCCGATCGCGCCGGCGAGACGGTGGAAGAGATCGAAAAGCAGGTCCGCCGCATGGCCGAGGAAGGCCCGACCCAGCAGGAGCTCGATAATGCCAAGTCGTACCTGAAGGGCTCGCAGATGTTGGCGCTCGATACCTCGTCAAAGCTTGCGCGGGCGCTGCTGCAGTATCAGCTCGATAAGCTGCCGATCGACTATATCGAGAAGCACTGCGCGCTCGTCGATGCGGTGACGCTGGAGGATGCCAGGAAGGCGGCGCAGCGGCTGTGGGGCCAGGGTCTGCTCACCGTCATCGTCGGCAGCTCCCCGCAGGCCGCAGCCCAGTCGACCACCGCGCCATCGGCCACGACGCCGCCGCCAGCGGCAGTACAGCCAGGCGCCGCGCCATCCGCCGCAACGCCGGCAACACCCAATTGACCTTTGTGTTCGTGAGGTGACATTCGGTGCGCGTTAAGGACAAGCTGTCATATAGCCGTTATTTGGCCGACGTCCGACCTGCCTACATCAAGGGGCGGCCTCGCGAGAGCCCGTCACTTCAGTTAGTCGTTACGCATCCGAGGACTGCCGCGCAACGATTACGCGCGCGCATAGACGGTCTGGGTTATGATGGTCGCTAGCCGGTTGAGACGTTCAGGTTGCGACGGACCGCTGATCAGAGGTGTTTCTCGACCGCGCGTAGCCTTTTCCATTCCCAAGGAAGCAACTCGTGCAGGCGCGAGGCAGGCAGATCGGCGATACGGGCCAGAACATCGGCGAGCCAGGCTTGCGGGTCGACATCGTTGAGGCGTGCGGTGGTGAGAAGCGTCAGCATGACAGCGGCGCGGTCTGCCCCGCGCTGAGAACCGGCAAAGATCCAATTGCGTCTTCCGAGAGCGATACCGCGCAGCGCTCTTTCCGCAGCGTTGTTGGTCAGGCAGAGTCTGCCATCATCAAGGAAGCGGGCGAAGTCGGCCCAGCGCTTGAGCATGTAGTCGATCGGCTCGCGAACCGCGGAGGAGCGCGAGAGTGTGGCGCGTTCGGTCGAACAGCGGCTTGCTCTTTTGCTGTCGCACGCTGAGCCGCTCGGCGGCGGTCAAGCCGTTGATCTCGCGCTCGATGACGAAGAGTGCATCGAGGCGTCTGACCGCCTCCAGCGCTATCGGGGAGATCGGCTTACCCTTCTTGCCCTCCCGGGCATTTTTTGCGATGTCGGCCAGCTCGAAGAACTTTCGCCTCGCATGCGCGAGGCAAAATGCCGGCATGATCGGCAGCGCTTTCTTCTTCGGATCGAACAGCGGCTCGAAGCCGTTGTAGCAGTCCGCCTGGACGATTCCACTGAACCGGGCCAGATGTTTTTGTGGATGCTCACGAACATCGGATCGCGATACGCACCCAACCTTGGGAAGCCTGCCAAAAGAATTGCCGAGATCGCGGTACATCGCATCCATAACGCGGGAGGTTTCGCGGAGGTAGGTGCTCCGTCCCTCCTCAGTATCGGGATAGACAAGTTTGGGGCTTGTTTTGATGTGCTCGAAAAAAGCGGCGAGGTCGCCACCAAAGCCAAGCGAGTTCTTTAATCTTTCCATCTCTCCGTGGATCCGGGCCGACCTCCTCCAGCCCGTACTCGTGGATTTGTGTCGCCGACGGCTCCGTCGTGGTCATGTGCCTGAGCGCCTGCGCGTAGAACTCAACCCCCGTTGGGGTGCTTCCAGGCGCCATCGTCACGTGCTGGACGAGGCCTCGAGCCGGCCCGCCGCCGCAATCAAATCGACGTAGGCCGGCTGGACGAACCTGATCATTGCTTCGATGGCTGCTTCAATAAGCTTGGGCTTCATCACGTAAGATATGGGCAGCGCCTCGACCTTCGCGCGGAAGTCCGCAAGCCACGTCGAGTCGTTTCCTGAACCATGAAAGGGCACGCCGCCCAGAAGAATGCGACAATCCCGGATGACCTTGTCGTAAACAAAACCGGGGAGCAAGGATCCCCTTGCGAGAACGCAACTCGACACCATCGATGACTTGTGCGACCAACCTGCGGACGCCCTCGAGGCGAGAGATGTACCCCCGCCACCATTCCCGCGTTGATCAGTGAAGTGGGTCATATGGCGAAAGAGATGGTTGTCACGACCACTGTAATTGGTCCACGGCAGGTAAGCGCGTCGGTGCTTAAGCGCCAACGCTCCGTGAGCATGGTTTCGGCGCTTAGACCGACACGAAATGCATCCCAGTTAGTATGCTGGCTGCCAATGATCCTGTCAGCCGGCGCCGGCATATATACATGGGGTTGGCGATTTGCACGCATCCCGTCGAGTCGGAGCTCTGGCCGTAATAGGGCCAGCCGATGAATGCGCCGACCTTATGGTTGGTGCCGCGCAGCAAATCGTAACCGGCGTCGGCCGTGTAGTATGTGAACCTTCCGTTGGCCTGGCCTGTTGATACAGGACAACGAGCGTTCGATGCCCCAATCTTCATTGTTTATGTTTCCTTTGTTGAAGCGCCCGGGGCCAATATTGCCCTTCAGGAATATTCCCCACGGGCTGTCAAGACCGCCAAATAGTTCTCCGGAAGTCTGTCCAGTCCGTGATAAGTGAGCCTCGAGATGAGAATGCTAGGATCTCCAGGTATATGAGGCGCAGCGCTATGGTCTCATTGGAATCGTCCCCGGCTGCGCCAGAGCCGCGATCCGCCTTCGAATGACTAATCGGCCGTGTACGCAATGGGCGGCACGCTGGTGGGTTCTTTTGCATACAGCGGCGCGTCAGACCATTGCGCCGCCCGCGGGTCGGCGCCAAAGTGGTAATTCAACCCGACCTTTCCAATGTGATAGTTGCTCGATAGGCTGGTTGTGTTCGCCGGAAGAATTGCAAGCGGTGGAAACTGCACGGTCGGAGCGGTCGCGACACTCGGCCCGCCAAAATGCAGGTAGTCATACTCAAATTTGACGGACCATGCAGGCGTAACCGCCTGCCTGCGATGCAGAAGACTTCATCTGGTGCGGCTGCCGGGGCCGGCTGATGGCCAAGGTGCCCGGCTTCGCCCAGGCCATTGCCGCTGGCGCATCACCGAAATGGACAACTGGGACAGCGACTTCCTCGATCTTGTCGAAGAGGCGCATCTCACCTTCGAGGGTAAGTCCGATTGTGAAATCGCCTTCGGTGCGCTGAAGCGCCTTCTCGACGTCCGCTACAGCGCGCGAGACGGTTCGGCCTGCTCGGAGTTTCTCATGGGAAGGACACGACGAAAATGACCCCGCCTGCGGTCGCGGATCGGTTATGATCGGCACTGCGGGCAGGCTCGTCGGCCAATTCTTCATACACAATGGCGACGATACAAGCTTCGTTTGCGAACGCGGCTGAGTGCTTCAACAGCCCTGGCAGGTCAGCATCACCTCATCGAGTGCTGCTTCGGTAAACCGAAGCAATTTCGCCGCGTGGCGACCGGCTACGAAAAGACGGCCAGAAACGACCTGGCCGCCATCACGATCTCGGCTGCCGTGTTATGGCTCGATAGATCTCCACTCGAAAGGATCAGGGTAGCGAAGCCGCACCGTGGCCCTGCGCAGTGTCCCAAACGAACTTCGCGCCGTCCGGCAGTTCGCAGATGAATTCGCCCTGATTCACGACTTCGGTCGCCCCGGCGGTCAGCTTGAAGGCCCGCACCGTAAGCTTGCCTTCGCGGCTGAGGCTGTGGCGGAATGTATTCCGTCAATCCACGGTTTGATGCGCATTGGCAAAGCTGATGCCGTTCTGGGCCGTCACCCTGAAGGCACTTATAACCAACCCGGCCTGCGTGGCCGGCCCGGGCTTGCCGCCATCGACGGTGGTACAGCGGTTCAGGTCCAGTATGAGCTTCACATTCTTGCCGGCCTGCAGGGCACTGAGCACCTCGGCGTATTTCGGCGAGGGCTCATCGGCCTTGGCGATCGTGCTCACGCTTACAGCCGAAAGCAAGGACAACAGGATCGAAAGGCGTCTGCCACTGAACTTCATACGCTCTTCTCCTCCACAACAACCGCAGGCAACGCAAGCGCCAACTTGCCCGATGTCGTGTTCGCAAACAGCCTGGCGGAGTCCGGACATATTCGGTCGCAACAACTACACGTGTCGCAACCGCGCGCAAGTCGTTGCGAAGGATAATCCAACCTCACAACCTCGGTACGTAAGGTATGCGAAGTGGCTTCACCATTTGTGACACCCTCTGCACTGTTTGGTCCAGCGGGTGGCAGCGTCGAAAGTACAAACGGCAATAGTGCGTGAATGCAAAGGAGGCCGATATGACCGAGAGGGTGCAGGCTCACATATAAGCGTAAGCGGAAGAGTTTCGAACGAGCATTCAAGAAACGGGCATCTTGCCGAGCACTCCGTGTGGCCGCCCGGCAGGGACGCACCGCCCGAAGAAATGGTCGGGGAATGGACCGCCGGCGAAATTGATGCGATGGGACGACGAGCAAAATACTTGCTCGGTCAAGGGACTTTGATCTCGGTATACCGAAACAAGCTTGGCGGAATGTCAAATGGCGCGACGGCAGCGTTGACTTCTTGACCTCGCGCTTTGCGCGGCTCCGGGTCCGCCCCGCTCATCGCAATGACTGGCTGACCCGCGGCGCTCCCGCTCAGAACAGAGGGTGACATGCCGGACTCGTTCGCTACCATGCGGCGGTGCCTCGCGAGCGTATTTGCTTAGACGCTACCTAGATGTCCGTGCTGCGCTATCGAAATGGAAGCTCATGCGCCGTCATGATTTGTGACGCAGTAAATCTAATCCGTTCGGATATCGGCGTCCCTCTGGTCACAGGCCGCGCAAAGGAAGTCTCCCCGACATCGAATTTCGGCAATCGTCCGGCCACCGATCAAATCGATCTTGATGGCGTAACGCAAACTAAGCCCGGAGGAGATGGCCCATACGTACGCGCGCCCGCCCGCAAATGAAAATCCGTGTGGCCGGACACCGGCGATTTCGACGCGGATCATCGGCACCTTTTCGTGTGGCATATTATTTGCACGGGTTTATCTGGGTTGGACACGGCCAGGTGCCGCGCCATGCCCCAACCGGCCCGACGCACCTCATACCCGGCAGTGTGCGTCGGGCCGGTGCTGTTTCAGCATAGGAGATCGACGCTCGACCGCATTCATCGGTGTTAAGTCGGATGCAGCCGTTTGTGCGATGACCGATACAACGGTGCCGTTTCACTCGCGCTGTGCGAGGTGTAACACTGTGCATTGCCGCGCGTGCAACATCAAAAGCGCTTTCTGTGGTTCTGGCATGGAGAGCGCGTTCGCCAACGCGTCTAAGCTGCACCGTTAGGACTGATTTGCAGAGCTCAAATGATGCGCGATTTTCCGAACATCTCGATCAGCCTGTCTGTCGTTCCTACTACCGGATGGGGGCATCTCCTAGTTCGATATCGAAACGGCCGCGCTTCTACGCGCGGTCCTGAACGGAGGCTGCAAAGGTTTCCCAGCACCAAACACCATAAAATCGATTTCCGTTTATGGCGATCTTCCGATGCGTTACATTGTAATCGATTCTGTGGCTGATCTTGGGATGGAGTCACATAGCGGCCACTTCAGGCTGTGTTACGCTTGGGGAATGTCACGGCTCGCCAGCATATTCAGCACGTATACTGAGATCTGACCCAAGACCCGTAGCAGCCTCGCATATCGCATAGGGGCCGCCACCTGGCCGACCACGCCGCAGGAGATATCGGCCTTTCGCGACAGCGAGGAGCGCGCCTCTTGCCGATCACGAAGGCGGGGATCAAGCCGGAGGGCGGGGGTTAGGGTAAGATCGATCGACCGAGCAGGCTCGGATAGCGCTCTGCTGATCCGGGCTATGCTTGTTTCGTTTCATCCGGCTGCTTGCTGCATCCGCGTGCAAGCACGAAGCAAACGCGTTGTTAAGAATTGGCCCGCACTGATCTGCGCGATTCCGATTCGTTCCTTGCGAACAAAATAGAGTCGAATGGAGAACAAAGCTGTGATGCTGCTTGTCTCCCTGCTTCAGGTAAGGATCGGCTGGAGTTATGATCATCCGGCCGAGCAGGGCGCGGCTTCATGGCGAAGAAAGCGGGCAAGCAAGCATCGCGGCATACGGTCCTCGTGATCGACATCGGTGGTTCGCGTGTGAAGGTCACGACCAACAGGGAGCGAACCAGGCGCGCGTTTGCGTCCGATCCCGAGCTATCAGCGAGAGTGATGGTCAGGAAGGTCAAGGCGCTGACGAAGGACTGGTCCTATGACGTCGTCGCGGTCGGATATCCCGGACCTGTGGTCAACAACCGGCCCCTGTCGGAGCCTCACAATCTCGGTCTCGGGTGGGCCGGCTTCAATTTCGAAAGGGCCTTCGATCGCCCGACCAAGGTCGTCAACGATGCGCTGATGCAGGCGATCGGCAGCTATCAGGGCGGCCGAATGCTGTTCCTCGGCCTCGGCACGGGTCTTGGCTCCGCGATGATCGTGGATGGCATTCTGGAATTGATGGAGCTGGCTCACCTGCCGTACCGCAACGGCAAGACATTCGAGCAATATGTCGGCGCCGCAGCCCTCAAGCGCGTTGGCAGGAAGAAATAGCAAACGCACGGTCGATGACGTCATCAGGCGCCTGCTCGCAGCCGTGGAGCCGGATTACATCATGCTGGGCGGCGGCAACGCCGGCAAGGTCGACAAGCTGCCGCGCAAGGTCCGCCTCGGCGTCAACACCAACGCGTTCGAGGGCGGATTTCGGCTGTGGAAGAAGGGGGTAGTTAGATCGTCCGGCGTACGGCGATAGAAAATGCCGCAGCTGCATAGGCGCGTGAGCTTTGCACCTGGATTTGAATGGCCTCTCAACGATCGACTGTCTATGGTGTCCGCATGTCCCGCCTTGTGTATCTCTTCACTGCTATCGTCCTGTCGCTGTTATCAGTCGCGCTCTGGCCGCACCGCTTCAAAAGCGGCCGGCTCCGCGCTGGCACGGCTATGGCTTCCTGCCGGGTGACCAGCAGCCGCTGAACAACAGCCTTCCACTTTACGCCCAGAAAGACGCGATGCGGCGATCGGCACGCCGCGACCGGCGCCCTTGGTACATTGACCCGGTCCCCCGTTACTACGGGTATGATGGCGCCTGGCACTATTTCGGCCGGCCCGGCTTTTACGACAGCCGCTACAATGGCGGCAGCTTTGGCCCGTGCTGAACGCGGACGCCGACCGGGCCGATCTGGAATTGCGGCTGATTAGGTGGTAGGGCGCAATGGCGAAGCGTATTGCGGCGTCTGGCGTTGGTGACGGCTTAAGTTGGGCTAATCCAACTGGCGTGCGTACGCACGTGCCTCCAATATTCGCGACCCGCTGAGAGAGGTCAGTCGATGACCTCAGGCGTGTATGCCAGATGGCGCTTGCCAACGCGCCCATCCTTGTGGCGCGAACTTGGCTGCTTTGGCCACGCCGCCTTGCTCATGAGAACGCGTAAATGACCCAGCAGATGCCGACCCACAGTAGCGCGTTGAGGAGGACCGCCGCAAGCGGCCAGAAGTTCCACACTATCCGCGGCTGTGAAGCATCAGCATGCAATGCGCGATCGGCCTTACCGCCTTCAATCACGCGCGGTTGTGGTTTGCCCCAGTGCGTCATCCGTATCCCATGCTTGCGCTGCGCTAGTCGATTTGGGTCCCAGCAAATCGAGATCACCAAGTCAAGTGAACGTCGCCATCCCGATGCCGATAGAATCACGGCCGTGAGGCTGGCGAGCCTGATCGTCCGCCTTGCCGACTACCAGATCCCAGCCGACCTGCGGTCCAGGGCTGGCTCTTCGAGCACCTAACCATAGCGCTCAATGATCACGTGAGCCTCAGGCCTTTCGGAGATGAACCCCAGCGTTGCTTCGCGGTCGGCGCTTCCCTTCGACGACGCGGCACCTTGCTCAATGGGACCATGGAGCTCCTGCGGCATCAGCCAGCGCGAGGCATCATCACCAATCAATTGAAATCTCGTGACGAAGGCGAGCTCGTCATAGCCGATCTCGTATTGATCCGCCCGCGTGACTGTCGCGCCCTCGATGCCCTTCGGCTGCATGGCCTCATGAACGCTGGGCGAACTCACTGACTCGATCACGGCTACCTTAAAAGGTGTCTCGGCGAGGCAGATCGATAATTTTACGAAGGCCATCCTCTTGGACATCTCCGCGCCGTTCACGAGATTCGCACTCTTCCAAAGTAGGAAGTTTCCGATCGTGTTGATGAAGCGGCCTTCCGGTAGTACGGTTTCATCCACGACCAGCTCCGTTGGTCGCGTGTCGGCCGAGATCTGAAATTGCGCACCTTGCGTGACGTGGTTGTAACATTGTCCATTCGCGCCCGATCTCATAGCTGCCCCGTGACCAGCCGTCCGCTTGATGGTCGAGGCTATCTCCTTGGTCGGTGCGGTTAAGTTGGCGGCGAGGGCCACATTAATGTCTGCCGCTTGTACAGTTACGACTAGCCTCAACGCCGCATTGATCAATATCAATCGAGCAAGTCTCATTGTGAATTCCTGGGTCGGTGACCAGCGCGCACCTTTTAACTGCGGCATCTTCATCTCAGCAATCGGCGTGCCGAACGCGAAAGTGCTCTGCGCGTCGCTTGAAGAAGAAAAAGCACGTGCCCGAAGCGGCACCCGCGGAATGATTTAGGTGCAGTAGTCGGATTCTCCACATCAACGTCCGCAACCGGACACGACTGGTACGACAAGATAGATGACAAATGACGCCGGTCCCCCTCGTGCCGCCAAGACGGCAACAATGCTTTCGCATTTTGGGTTCAATCCAGCGGCTACATTCAGGGCCGGCCTTTCACCTCCGGCTCGCCGTCGGATCGACTGAAGAATGACGTCCGTCACTGGCGCTAAAAGTACTTCCCTCATTCTCACCTAGTGGTTCATCATAGTGATTTTGACGTTTTGATACCGAGCCATTCGAGGATGG
>NZ_JAGWDK010000069.1 GCF_018398875.1 Bradyrhizobium sp. sGM-13
GCTTCAGCCGAGCAACACGAAGCGAACAGATGAACGCAGACACCGCCAGTCGCAATCGTTGAGTAGCCAAATTCCCGAGGTTTGACGGCTAGATAACTTTCATAGCGAAGCCCCCGGAGATGATCTCTCCGGGGGCTCCTAGATCGCACGGATTGGGTACATCCGCCAACCCAACGATACTCTGCGCGACATATCGGCCCGCAATCGTGATCAATCCCGTCACCTACAGCAAGAAAACCAAGCCGACGGCCAGGCCCCTGCGTCAACGAACGCCTTGGCGAAACGAGCAGCGCCGCAGCAGCCGCTATGAACTCCCGCCGCTTCATTCTATCCTCATCGCACTTGAGGACGACTGGACGCAGGGTATCACGTTTCCATGGTCGTCGCACGCAGTGCGTTGCAAATGTTGCATTGCAAGTGCGGCGCTCCGCGCAGAAGAGCTATGGGTCAAAAATCGATTTCGAGCACCGGAGACAGCGTGAGGCCCTTCGGTCTTGAGATAGATTGCAATCTCCAACTTGGTCGGTTGATGAGGCGGAAGGTCAGTTTTTTGTACCGAACGTCGCGGCGGGCTACTATTGCCAAATTGAGACTAGGCGAGTGGCTCCGAATATGTCGGGTGTGACCCGGAGGAAGGTGGTACCTGTATCCGTCACCTTCGAGCCTCACTTTATAGTATCCTATGGAGTGATCAGAGTGCGACGGCGAGAATTCATTGGTGAAGTGGGATGTGTCATCCTGTTGCCGGTCGCCGCGCTGGCGCAAGCGGCCGGTAAGGTTTGGCGGATTGGTTCCGTCTCATCCAGCGCAGTGGCCGATCAATTGCTACACGCTCTCACGCAGAGACTCGCCGCTCTTGGCTATGTTCAGGGGAGGAACATCTTCGTAAGCAGTTTGACTGTGCCGCCGCAACCGAAAGCAATCGAGGGCGCAATCACGAGGCTGATCCCCGATATCGATATTCTGGTTGTTTGGGGCACCATTGGTGGAGCCGCAGCAAAGCGTATGACGTCTACCCTTCCCACCGTATTTCTGTCCGTCGGCGCTCCCGTCGATATTGGATTGGTTCAAAGTCTCGCTCACCCCGGCGGCAACATGACGGGGGTGACGTTTGAAGCGGCTACCGATACCTACGCCAAGCGATTACAGATGCTGAAGGAAATCGTGCCCACTCTCGAACGAGTCGCTGTTCTAGGCGCGCGTGGTGATCCGAACGTTCCGTTCGCCTTGGTATCGCTGGAGAAGGCCGCCCCTGCAATGAATGTCCAATTGATGCCGGTTTATGTCGAATCAGCGAACGATCTGCCGACCGCATTCGATCAAATGGTGCGAGATCACGTCAGCGGCTTGATCGTGGTTGCGGGCGGCCTCATGTTCGTAAATTCAAGATTGATTGCAGAGCTCTCACTTGCCTACCGCTTGCCATCTTGCCATGGGTTTAGGGAAACGGTTGTAGCAGGAGGCTTGATAAGCTTGGGACCCGATCTTTTTGCGATAGCCAGGCAGGGCGCTGTCTACCTTGACAAAATTCTTCGCGGAGCCAAGCCCGCCGATCTCCCGGTCGAACAACCAGACCGGTACGAGATTCACATCAACCTTAAAACTGCCAGAAGATTGGGTCTTGAGGTGCCCGCGTCGCTACTGGCCCGTGCCGATGAGGTGATCGAATAATTCTGCCTTCTCAGCCAACCATCAGTCTGCTGTGGCACTCAACCCAATTCCATCCGGACCCCCTTGCCGCCGTTGAGTAGCCGTTTCAGATGAAAGCCGGCGAGCGGATCATCCGAATGCATGCCGACCAGCGCCGCGAAAGCTGGCATCGCTCCTTGATCGCTGGCTTCGAGCCTAGCAAAGGCTTCGGAATAGCGAGCGGTGGCGGCCGTCGCAAAGGCCTCGGGCTTCAGCGGTTCATAGGCCCGAAGAGGTTCGCTCCGACCGCGTAAGATCAGGTCGCCGACCGGGCGCCCTCGGAAATTCTCCGCCGCATTTGCGATGGCCGAGCTAACGCAGATCCTGGTTCCCAGGATCTTATTGGCCGCTTCCAAGCGCGCCGCGGCATTGATTGTGTCGCCGTGGGCCGTGTAGTCGAAGAAGCGACTTCCTCCGAAATTTCCGACCAGTGCTGGGCCGGCGTGGACACCGATGCGGGTCGCTCCGAACTTTACACCCTTGGCTTTCCACCGCTCTCGGAATTCTTCCGCCCAATCGTCGAGAGCATGCGCGCAAGCGACCGCACGCGTGGCATAGTCGGGCTGATCGCCGGGCGCATTGAAGAGCACCTCGATCGCGTCACCAATGACCTTGGCCACCGTTCCTTCGTGTGCGAAGGCCACGTCGGTCATTCCGGTCACGTATTCGTTCAGAAGTTCCTCCAGGACCTTCGGTGCGGCAGCTTCGACCAGGGAAGTGAATCCGGTAATATCGGTGAAGATGGTCGCGACTTCGCGCCAGTACACCTCCATACCGTCGCCCCCGCAACTGCCGGCCGCAAGACGCTTGGCCAAATGAGGCGAGAAATAGCGCGATAGCGTTGCATGGGCGCGCTCCGCCTCGATCTGACGACGGCGGGTTTCCCGCAGCATCTCGACGTGCCGCATCGTCTTTTCGATTGTCGCTTCGAGGTCTGCGAACTCGATCGGCTTGGTGAGGAAGTCGAAGGCGCCGCGGTTCATCGCTATACGGATATTGCTCATGTCTCCGTACGCCGAGACAATGATGGTCGACTTCTTCTCGTCCTCTTGCTGAAGTTTTGCTAGAAGCGAAAGTCCGTCCATACGTGGCATGTTGATGTCGGTGACCACCAGATCGATATCCGGATGAAGCTCAATCAATTGCAGCGCCTCGACGCCGTCGCGCGCGAACATGAACGTTACGGCACCCCCGTGGATTTGCCTGCGGAACTTCTGCAGGACCAACTCCTCCAGGTCTGGCTCGTCATCGACTACGAGGATCGTGGCCGTCATGCCGCTTCCTCGAGCCTGGCATCGATTTCATGCCGCAACAGAGCGAAATCGATCGGCTTGGTCAGAAGACCCTCCGCGCCCCTCTCGATCGCCTTTTTTCGAGTTTCGGCATCGCCATAGGCCGTGATCATGATGACGGGAACGTCGGGCCGCCGGGTTCGCACTTCCGGCAGCATCTCCAGGCCGCTCATGCCGGGCATGTTGATATCCGAGAGGATCAAAATTAGCGTGGCATCCCGGATCTCCACGGCGCGCTGCAGCGCCACCGCCGCCGAAGGAGCAAACTCCATGAGGAATCGGCCGGCGCGCAGATCGCGCCGGAAGTGCTGGCGAAATAGGGCCTCCACGTCAGGTTCGTCGTCGACCACAAGAATGTAAACGCTCAATTTGCGCCTCCCGCTCTTGCTTGCGCCGCCAACGTCCGTGGCAGCGTAATAATAAATTCGGTAAACACGCCTGGTTCACTGAAAACGTCGATCTTGCCCCCATGCTGTTTCACCACGATGTCGTGGCTCATGGAGAGGCCAAGACCGGTGCCTTCGCCTGCGGGCTTCGTGGTGAAAAACGGATTGAAGATCTTCTCTCGGACCTCCTTGGGAATCCCCGTGCCGTTGTCCCGAATGCGTATCTCCACCTTATTGCCAAGACTCCTGGTGCTGGCGCTAAGGGTAGGCTCAAATCCGTCGCTTTCGGCTTGCTTGCGCTTGGCTGCTGCGTAAAAGCCGTTTGAAATCAGGTTCAGAAGGACCCGCGTGATCTCCTGTGGGTACACGTCGACCTCGCCCGCGTCGGGATCGAGATCGCGCTTGAGCGTGATGTTGAAGTCGGACTTCTCCGCGCGAGCGCCATGATAGGCGAGATTGAGGCTCTCCTCGACGATCGCGTTGATGTCCGCAGGACGACGTTCTCCCGATCCCGCACGCGAATGCAACAGCATATTTTTGACGATCGAATCGGCGCGTTTGCCGTGCTGCACGACCTTTTCGAGATTGCCTCTCAGCGTGTGCGTGAGGTCATCCAGCTCCTCGCGCACCACCTCGGCGAGCGGGGCCGACTTGAGCAGATCGTTCACTTCGTCGATCAGCTCGGTCGAGAGCGCCGAGAAGTTGTTGACGAAGTTCAGCGGGTTCTTGATCTCGTGCGCAATACCTGCGGTGAGCTGGCCGAGAGAGGCAAGTTTCTCCGTCTGAATCAGCCGGTCCTGCGCGGTGCGCAGTTCTTCGAGCGACTGCGACAATTCCGCCGTGCGTTCGCGTAACTCGCTTAGCAATCTCGCGTTCTCGATCGCGATCACCGCTTGAGTGGCGAAGTTTGCGACCAGTTCGATCTGCTTGTCTGTGAACGGCCTGACCTCCTGTCGGAAGATGGTAATCGTGCCGACTAGATCGTTCTCTTTGAGCATCGGAACGATCACCAGTGTTCGCGCACCAGCGAGGTCGGCGAGCGCTCGAACGCTGGGGTTCCCTTGAAGGTATGGCGGCTGCGTCCTGATGTCGGAGATGTGGACCGTTTGATGCGTCCGCTGGATTGTCGCGAGGCCACTCTCTGGGTGAGGACGAATGAGCTGGTAAAGCTGGATATCGATGTACGCCTTCGGGGCGTTGTACACCGCTACCGTTCGAAAGCCGTCGCCTTCATAAAGGGTCATGGTGCCGAAATGGGCTCCGCAGATCTGCGTTGCATTTTCCAGCATCTTTTCGAATACAGGCGCGAGATCGCCGGCCGAGGACGTGATCGTTTGGAGGACCTCGGAGGTCGCCGTTTGCTGCTGGAGAGACTCGCGCAATTCTGTCGTCCGCTGCTCGACCTTCTTTTCCAAGTCGGCATAGGATTCCTGCAGTCGCGCCCCCATGTCGTTGAACTGGTCGGCAAGCCCTTCCAGCTCGTCACCGGTCTTGATCGCGATACGTTGGGAGAAATCTCCGCCACCGATCCGCTCAGCGCCGCTGCGCAGCGTCTGGATTGGCCCAACCATGCGTCGGGCGAGAAGGACCCCGGCGAGTACGGCTAAGATCGAAGCGGCCAACAACACGATCCCTAGCCGCTGCAAGGCGACATAGAGCGAAGCATAGGCCTCCTCGAAAGGCAGCTCGACGAGCATCGTCCAGCCCATGGGAGCAATTGGCGCGGAGGCTGTCAGAACCTGTTGTCCGTGGATGTTCAGTGCGCCCTGCAACTCGTCCGCTGCGTCGTCAAGCCGGCCGGTCTGCGCGGCCTGGACCTGTACCAGCTTCGACATGTCGGTGTTACGTAGCACCAGACTAATGTCTGGATGTGCGATCAATCGGCCTTTTGAGTCGACCACGTAGGCGTGACCGTGCTGGCCGACCTTGATCTGGGAGACCACGTCCCAGATCAGCTTCAGGTTCACTTCCGCGATGCTGACCCCGGCGTCCTTGCGGGTGCCGGCGACCGCCAGGGTCATGTACGGCTCGGACTCTCGTCGGAAATAGACCGGCCCGTAATAGACCCTGTGCGCCATGGCCTCGGTAAACTTCGGATCCTTCGAGAGGTCGAGTCCGCTGTCGATCACGTCCATAGCCAGGCGCGATACACGCAGCCGCTCCCTACCGGTCGAATCCACCTGGGCCAGTTCCGTGACGGCCGGCACCTGGCGCAACAGCCGCAGCGCGTCAAATCGGCGTTGCTCGAGCGATCCCGCCGACCATGGCAACTGCGTCGTCCACCCGAGTTGGTTTTGGATCTCCTTGACGAATTGGCTAATCTTAGCTGCCGCGGCTTCCGCCTGTTCGCGTTGGATTCGAATCAGCGAGGTCTTGTGCTCGCGGTAATAGAAAAAAACCTCAAAAATTCCGTTTGTTACTAGCGCAACTCCGACGACCGCAACGAACAGTGCGACGTATTTGATGAACAGCCGACTCCGCACCCGCGAAGCCGACGAACCACCCAGTGGCGCAGCCGCGCTTGCGGGCGGCTGCGTCCCCAGTGTCCGATCTTGGGGCGTATCAGGGTGGAGCGAAATGCTCATCGTCTCATTCAATCACCATGTCCGCTCGAAGGACGACCGCCTCCGGTATCGACAATTTGAGCAACCTTGCAGTCTTCAGGTTGAGCACCAGCTCGAATTTAGTTGGTTGTTCGACTGGCATGTCAGCGGGAGCCGCACCTTTGAATATTCTGTCCACGTACTGCGCTGAACGCCTGAACATGATCGATAAACTTGGACCGTAGCTCGCTAACCCGCCGGCTTCAACAAACTCACTGATCTGGTAGATTGCGGGAATTGGAGCGGCCGCCGCCAAAGCGACAATCGTCAGCCGAATTGGATCGGCTAATACGAACACGGCATCGCTATTCTCTTTCTTGATATCCTGGAAAGCTCGCTCCAGCTCGGCGGGAGTCGCCGCGACAATGGGAACAGTTGATAAGCCGACAGCCTGCGCTGCGCTACGCGATACCTCGTACAATCCGGGATGAGTTGGATTTGAGGACATTAAAACAGCGATCTTTCTGGCATTCGGAAGAACAGCGCGTATCACGTCAAAAATCTTGGCAGTGGTGTCGCCGTACATATTGGCTAAGCCGGTTATATTCCCTCCGGGACGGGAAAAGCTCTTTACAAACCCAGACCCAATGGGGTCGGTCGCTGGTGTCATCACAATGGGGATCGTCGAGGTTGCCCGCTGCGCGGCGGCTATCGCCGGCGTTGCTATGGCAACGATCGCGTCGGGGTGAAGGGCTATGAGTTCATCCACCAAGGCCGGCAAGCGGTCGTTACGCCCTTCGGCCGCTCGCTTGTCGATAATAAGGTTCTTGCCTTCAGTATAGCCGAGAGTACTCAACTCTTGTCTGAACACTTCAAACAAGGTGAAGTCGGGGTACACGAAGCCGGGCGTTAGATACCCAATTCGCCAGGTTTTCCCCTGTTGTGACCACCCCACTTCCGGCCACGCGGCAGCGACACCGGCAAGAGCCACGATGAATTCTCGGCGCTTCATGAGTTTCCTCGCACCACTCCTTTAACAAGCGAGCTTTCGGTGTCACGCATACTCCTTACCCGCGCCTATCGGCATCGGCTTGGGGGCGGAGTGGGCGTCGCCGTACGTGTGACGGCGGCGGGTCTTCGGGTGAAATGCCCTGAGCCTGAGCCGTTGTGGCCGTCAAAACGACGGCAATCGAACACTGCGAAAAGCGCGCGAGAAATTGCCATTGTTCTCTCCCGTCAAGTTGCGACCGAGAGCCAATTGCGAGCAAAGAGGCTATGCCGCTCGAAACACTTGAGCAAGGACCAAAGACTTCGAGATGGGCGGCACAGAATTCCCGTTGCCGGGCGCCGATCCTGCTGCCTTCTGACGGCCATCCGGAGAATTACGGTCAGCAATGTTGCCAAACCTGATCACGTTGGGAGCGAGTGCGGACCGAATGACACCTCTCCCTTCAACTCACTCGACGATGCTGTCCGCCTGCAGCAACACCGATTCGGGGATTGTGAGCCCGAGTGCTTTGGCTGTGCGGAGGTTGATCATGAACCGAAAGGTGGCTGGTTGTTCTACGGGCATTTCGGCAGGGCGGGTCCCTTTGATGACTCTGTCGACGTAGTAAGCCGCTCTCACAAACATGCCCAAAATGTCCGGACCGTAGCTCATCAGCCCACCCATCTGGATGTACGTATCGACCTGATAAATGGCCGGTAAGAGAAATTTCAGAGATAGCTCCGGTATTGTTGGACGAGGAGGGTCTGCGAGAACGTACACCGCATCGCAGTTGGCCGATTTCATTGCCTTGAAGGCGGTCTCGAGGTCGTTCGGCGTCTCCGCCACAAACCGTTCAGCTGAAATTCCGATTGCCTCGGCACTGCGTTTTGCAACTTCAAACAAGGGTGGATGCGTCGGATTGTTGGAAGTTAGAACGCCGATCTTCCCGGCGTTTGGAAGCACAAGGCGGAGAAAGTCCAGCGTCTTTGCGGTCAGGTCGCCAAACATGTTCGCGACACCGGTGATGTTGCCACCCGGACGGGCAAAACTCTTGATGAACCCCGAACCTATCGGGTCGGTCGCAGGGGACATTATGATCGGAATCGTGGAGGTCGCCTTTTGCGCAGCGGCTATAGCAGGGGTGGCCTCGGCGATAATAACGTCAGGTTTTGAGCTAACAACTTCCCTGATAAGATCGGGCAAGATACCGTAGTTGCCCTTGCCTCTCGCACGTCGAGGATCAGATTCTTTCCATCTTCATATCCAAGTCCGCGCAGAGCGTCCCGCAACACAGGGACTGTTCGCAGCGCTGAGCCAGACCCCACGTAGGCGACGCGCCACGTTCGAGCCGGCTCGGCGGCGGCGCGGGCGCGCGCAAAAAGCAGTAAAGCAAAGCTGCCCGATAGAAGCTCGCGCCTCCTCATTCGATCACCTCATCGGCGCGGGCAAGCAGCGGCTCGGACACAAATAGCCCGATTTCCTTGGCTGCCTTGCGATTGATGACGAACTCGAATTTGGTCGGCTGATAAAAGGGGATATCGCCCGGCTTCGCGCCCTTGAGGATTTGATCAATGACGCGGGCGGCTTGGCGAAAAATCTCCACGAGATCGATCCCATATGTCATGAGTCCCCCGGCTTCAGCAAATGAGCGAAACGGGTAAATGGCGGGCAACCGATACTGTGCGGCCAGCTCGCTGATCAGTTGTCGTCTTGTGATGTGCTCCGGACTTCCATCGACAAACAGCGCCTCGGCACCTTCTTGCGAGATCCTAGAGAAGACACGCCGATATTCTTCCTCGCTCCCATCATCGACAAAAGATGGACCCACGACCTGGATACCCGCGTTCTCGGCAGTCTCTTGCATTGCGGCTCGTTCGGGGTTTCGTCGTACCGCCAGAATAGCCAGACGGGATGTTGTTGGAACGAGCTCCCTTAGAATCTGGATGCGTTTTGCCCAAAGCTCGAGACCGGCATCGACGGTAACGCCGGTGATATTTCCACTCGGTCGAGCGATGCTTACGACAATGCCGTGGCCGACCGGATCGCTGGTCATGGCAACAATCGGGATTGTTGACGTTGTCTCTTTGAGAGTGGCGACCAGCGAAACACTGATTGCAAAAACAAGATCCGGATTGCGGGCCGCAACATCGCGGGCGAGTGTGGGATAGCTGTCGACGCGCCCTTCCGCCGAGAAGCGCTCGATCACAAGATTATGTCCTTCGACATACCCGAGCTGCCGAAGTTCCCCGAAGAACTCGCGATAGTAGCGGAAGCGGCTGAGTTCGTTGAGTTCGGTTATCCGGTGCGACGGATGCATGATCGCGATCCGGTACATCTTTGCCGTTTGTTGTGCACGCGCAGTAAGCGGCAGCATGGATACTGCACCCAAGAGCGCAACGAACTCGCGCCGCTTCATTCAATCACCTCGTTGACCCGGGCTCATTCGATCACCTCATCCGCACTAGCGAGCAGCGTTGGCGGTAGAGCCAGGTTAAGTGCGTTCGCAACCTTGAGATTGATCGCCAGCTTGAAGCGCGTGGGCTGTTCGACGGGCAGGTCAGCGGGCTTTGCGCCTTTCAAGATTTTGTCGGCGTAACCGGCCGCTTTGCGAAAGAACTCGGGGAAATCCTGCCCGTACGACATCAAAAGCCCGTGGGGCACCATTTCCGCAATGACCGACCCTGTCGGCATCCTGTGCGCCAGCGCAGCCCTGCCGACTCGCTCGCGTTCATTGAACAGCATCGATCCCATCACAAGCGCGCCGTCGTACTTATCTTCCGCGATCGATGAAAACGCCGGCTCGATAGCATCCGGCGTTGGCACTTCGATAGGACCCGCCTCAAGGCTCAGGGCCTTCGCGGCGTTAAAGTATGGTGAGAGGTTCGCATTTATCGGGTCGTTAGGATCGATCAGTAGCGCCACGCGCTTGAGCGTCGGAACCGCCTCCTTCAAGAGACCTAACCGTTTGCCCGAAGTATCCAGCGTCATGATCGACAGTCCCGTCAAGTTGCCGCCTGGGTGAGCCAGGCTTTCGATCAGGCCGCTGCCGACGGGGTTAACGCCTAAGACGAGGACGATGGGAATTGCACTCGTCGCCCGCCTGAGCTCCATCGCGGCTCTTTGCGTCACGGCGATAATTACGTCGGCTCTTTCTTCGACGAGGTCCTTTGCGAACTGGCGAAACCTGCTGGGTTGCTCAGCGGGAAATCGGTGCAAGAACACGACGTTCTTGCCTTCGATATAACCAAGTTCGCTGAACGCCTTGGTCAGCACATCCAGATAGACCTTCTCTTCGTCAGCGCTGCCGGCGTGCCATAGGACGCCGATTCTACTCATTCTAGGATTGGCGAGACTTTGCTGCGCTCGTGAGAGCAAGGGCCAGACCGACGAAATTCCAACTAGCTGGATGAAGCCCCGCCGCCGCATTTCAATCACCTCGTCAGCTATGATTCAACTAAACGCCAACGTTCTGGTGCTCGCGATCTTTCGCTCTTCCCTTGAGCGCCAGCCGAAGTGAAGTGACCTGCACATCTGCAGACAACGACGGCACCTTACGAAACAGCGCCGCATCCGCATTGTCGAATACCTTCTTAGATTCTTTGACAGTGAACACCTCGAGGTGAGCATTGTCGATTCCGAAAAGAGGCCTCGCTAGTCGGGCCCCTCGCATTCGTCAACATCACTGACCGTAATTTTCGGGGGCCACGGCGCTCGCCTGAAGTGCCGGCGGTATCGCGTATGAGGCTCAAGCTTTTGAAAGGATCATTAATGAGATCGGCATCGAATCGGCGCACTCGTCCGTCGGCAGGTCAACTGCGTCCAGAAGCAAACGGCTTCCGCGCTGTGAAAAGGCCCGGCTCTCAAGAGCAGACCCGACGTCCACTCATCATCGTTTCGAGTGCGATCTTTAGCTGCTCTGGTGTACGCCGGATTTGCGAGGCAGCATTTGCGCCCGTAGCGAGTGCGCCCACCATCAAGACGTGATACTCTCGCCCCTGTCGTCCTCAAGGTGCGAGGAGGATCGAATGAAGCGGCGGGAGTTCATAGCGGCGACTGCGGCGCTGCTCGGTTCGCCACAGTGTTTGTGGGCGCAAGGGATGCCACGCCGAATCGGTTTCTTGAGCGCTTTCCTGAGTTCGCGAGGTCACGAAGCCTGGCGCAGCGGCCTACGCGAAAGGGGCTGGATTGAGGGCAAGAACCTGTTAGTCGAATATCGTCACTATGCCGAAACCCCGGATCGCCTGCCAACTTTAGCTGCCGAGTTGGTGGCCCTAACTCCCGATCTGGTAATTGCCGCCGGGCCGCAAGCAGCGGTAGCCCTGAAATCGGCAACGGCTACCATTCCGATTATATTCGTGGCCGTAGCCAATCCCGTGGCGATCGGTCTCGTCCAAAGTCTGTCGCATCCTGGTGGCAACGTCACAGGTCTCATGACCGTGGTGCCGGGAGAGTTCATAGCAAAACAAGTAGAAATCCTCCGAGAATTGATGCCCAGCGCCTCGAAAATTGCGCTCTTGGTCAATCCACGTAACCCAATGCACCAGTTGGCATTAGATGACGAGATGCCCCGCGCAGCGCGGAGCTTTGGCGTGGGTCTGGTGGCAGTTGAGGCGACCACGGCCGAGGGGCTAGACATCGCCTTTGCCTCGGCCGTCACCCAGCACGCCGATGCAATCGTTGTCTTTGGCGATGATCTGACCAATCACCAGGCCCCGCGAATTGTGGCGCTTGCAGCGAAACATCATCTCCCCGCGATTTATCTTTTCCGACAATTCGCCATCGGCGGATTGGTGGTCTATGGCCGCGATATAGTCGATCTGTATCGCCGTTTAGCCGGCTACGTCGATAAGGTTCTCAAAGGCACCAAGCCTGCCGATCTGCCGGTCGAGCAGCCGACCAAGTTCGAGTCGGTGATCAACATGAAAACTGCCAAAGCGCTCGGCCTCACGGTGCCGCCCTCGTTGCTCGCCCGCGCCGATGAGGTGATTGAATAGAGATACTGCTGTGGTGCGTGAACCCGGTCTGGCCAACTGAGACATTGGGCCGCGCCCAGTGAACCTTGGATCAGAGCTGATTCCGCCCACGTCAGCGGTAATCTTGTGAGCCGATACCGTGCTTCGTCCAGAGATTAGGCGCGGAGATGCAGCGACGTGAGTTCATAACAGGGATTGCTACAACCGCAGCAACCTGGCCGCTGCCGGTACGAGCGCAGCAACCTGGACAAAAACTTCGTCGTATCGGACACTTAATCGGCGGGACGCAGGCAGGGACATCGCGGGTTAGCATCGGGCTCATCGAGGGTCTGCGCGATCTGGGTTATATAGAGGGGCGCGACTACATCGTCGAGTATCGGTACGCCGAAGGACACTACGACCGATTTCCCGATCTTGCCGCCGAACTGGTTCGTTTGAACGTTGACGTGGTCGTATTGGGAACGCCTGCGGCTATTAGCGCGATGCGGAGGGCAACGAGCACCATACCGATTATCATGGCTGTGGTGAGCGATCCGGTCGGTAACGGCTTCGTCTCGAGCCTGGCGAGGCCTGGCGGCAATATCACTGGCCTTGCGACCTCCCATGAGATAACGACCACAAAGCAGCTTGAGCTACTGTCGGAGATTTTGCCGAGGCTTTCGCGTGTCGGGATTCTCGCCAACCCGAATAGCCCAACTGTACCGAACGTAGCGGGAGCTATGGCAGCGGCTCGGCAGGCTGTCATTGACTTAATTCAGGCGTACGCACGAAACGCAGACGAAATCGACGCAGCCTTCGTCAAGCTTTCCCACGAACGCGTCGAAGCGGTTGTCGTTATACCTGATGCCGTCTTTGCCTTGCATCGCAGGCGAATTGCTGATCTCGCCATGAAGGCCCGCCTGCCGACGACGTTCGGCCATCGGGAATACGTAGTCGATGGGGGAACCTTCAGCTATGGCGAGGATATCAAAGATTTCCTCCGCCGGTCGGCGGTTCTTGTCGACAAGATTTTCAAGGGTGCTAAACCCGCCGATTTGCCGATCGAGCAACCCACCCGTTTTTTTCTGACTGTGAATCTCAAGACGGCGAAGTTGATTGGATTAAACCTTCCCGAGTCATTCCTGTTGCGCGCCGACGAGGTCATCGAATGAACGGAGCACGTCACCTGCTGGCCCATCTCAGACGTCAGGCCCTGATACCGTTTGATGCCATTTTTGGTTCATCGCCCGTTCGCAAGGTGTTAGATTAGATTTTGAGATGAACTAAATGAGCGTGTCCGGATGCAGCGGCGCGAGTTCATAGCAGTTCTTGGCGGCATGGTGGCAGCTTGCCCGCTTGCCGTGCGTGCGCAGAAATCGTTGCCCCGGATTGGGTGGTTAGTATTTGGCGACGCCAAAAAAGTAGGACCAGTCGATCAGTCGTTGAAGGATGCACTCGCACAGGCCGGGCTCCTCGATGGCCGCAACATCGAAATCATCTTCCGCTATGCCAACGGTATGCCGGATAGGCTTGCGGAATTGGCCACCGAACTTGTCGCGCAAAGGCCAAACCTTCTGCTCGCTGTCGGCGGTGATGTTATCAAGCCCCTGTTTGAGGCAAGTAAAGGTAGCGTACCCATCGTCGGTGGCGTTAGCGATAGCCCTATCCGGTCGGGACTTGCCGTGTCACTTGCTCGACCAAGCAAGAACTTCACCGGGATCACGTTTCTTACGGATGAAATGGCGGCGAAGCGGATAGAACTGCTCAAGCAAGTGGCACCCAACGTCAGGAAGGTTGCGGTGATATTCAATCCGCAGCATTTCGATG
>NZ_JAGWDK010000070.1 GCF_018398875.1 Bradyrhizobium sp. sGM-13
GGATGCACTGCTCCGCCGGATAGGGGGCCGCCGTCCGGTTCAACTCCTCCAGGAGATACGTACGCTCAGCGGACGACAGCAGCTCAATCCGCGCGACCGCTTGCCGCGCATCGGCCATCACAGCACACAACAAATTTTGCAAATGCTGCGTCATGCGGTCGATCTGCTTGGGCGCCAAGCGACTAGCATCAAAGTGCCATCGGAAGCTCCCATCCAGAGCGCAAACCTCAAACGTTAGCAAATCGCCGGATAGGGTTGTCTCAGAACGCGGGCTCGAAGCCAGATCACCAGCGGCAGAAGAGCTATTTGTCGTAACCGTAACGCCAATCGGCCAGGGTCGCCGCGATCGTAGCGCCTCCCTACCCCGCAAGCTCGGAGCGCGCGCGATCACATCCCGCGCAAAGCTATCGTGCTCGCTCAGTTCGGCGCATTCGGCGGCGACCACCCTGCGCACCTCTGCAAAATCATGACCAAGATCAATGGTAATTTCCATCGGCACGACAGAAGCGACAATCACCTCCGCCGCCTTCAACCGGGCCCGCGATCCATTCTGTGCGGGCGTCCATCCCAATTGGAGCTGTGATTCGCCAGTGACGCGAGCGAGATAGGTCAGCCAAGCAGTTATTAGGTGTTCCGTGCGATCAAATGGCGACAGCCTAGCCAAAGCACTTGGAATGAGCCACGAACTCGACTGCCATATGGGTGGAGTCGCAGCTTCTGAAGCCGACAGAAACGGAAGCTGCAATATTTTGAACTGCTCAAGCCGCTGCCGCCAAAAACTCTCCCGAGGCGCCAGCATTTCATGGGCAACAGTTATGTCCCGAGCCTCGTCATCGCTTAAAATCGGGAGGCGATGCCCTAGATCCAGATCGGACTGCCTCGCGAGTGCCCACGCATCCAGAGCCTCACCATCCGGGCTGTCAAACCAAACATCAACATCCTCTGTTCCCGTCGCCACACGCCAGTGGCTGGGGTGGATTTCAACCAGGGAACCCGGCGAAAAGCCCGAGCGGCCAGACGACACCTCCAAGCACCTGACTGCGACTACGTCATCGCCCACAAGAGCCTTGGACAGACATAAAGGATTGGAATGATGCGGCCCAAAGTCTAAGGCGCGCGTCATCGCTGAGAGATCTTGCGCGGATCTATCCCATCGCAGACAGCCCGCAGCATCTGGGCGTCGGCGCCTCGGAAAATAGCTTCTGTCCGCTAGCGCCTGCGGACGGGCGGCAAGCCTTTCGTTCGTTAACCCAGTTAAAAGCTCGCGGAATCCCTCGACTGCGGCTTCATAACATTTGAGGTTCAGGCTTAACGCGGTGTCGGTAGGTCCAATCAGGACTTGGCGTTGAACCACCAGGTCACCCGTATGAACACCATCATCTATGCGATGCCACGTGATGGCATATTCGGACTCTTGGGCCAGCAGCGCCCAAGACGTCGCATGAGTTCCCGCATACCGTGGTAAGGGACCGTCGTGGTAATTGAAAGCACCTCGACGCACTCGCCCAAACACATCCGCCGGCAATATGAACGGATTGGCAACAGAAAATATCCACTCCACCGGTTCGGTACTGAGCAATGTGGCAAGCTCTTCAACGCTCGCTAGGCACAAGACATTGGCGCGAGCGGCCCAATCGCGGAAGATGGCGTCGGCACACAGGGCCGCGCCGATGACGTAGCCCATCTCCATTGCTAACTCTGCACACCTAATAGCTAGCGTACCACCACCAACAAAGACGGTAGAACCAATTGGTGAGGCTGCAGGTCGTTGCCCACCCCAATCGCCGAGTTCGCAACTCGATGAGGCCAACACACATATGTCGTGATGTTCGTACCCCACGTCCATGACAAAACCTCCACGTGTGTGACGCGCCGAGCGTGTGGCCACCGAGAGACGCGCGCCGGCGTGCACCGGAGGAGACCGATGGGCCATCTTCACGCTCCAGCCAAGCCGTCGCGTAGCCTAGGCAATTCCCGCCCGACGCGCCGCGCCACATAATGACCTAAACCTCTCACAGCAGTTGAGATTTGCTCGGGAGTAACCGAGCTGAACGCCAATCGGATCCGGCAGTCTTGAGAGTTATCCAGTGCGAAGAAGCTCATCGGCATAACAATGACATTGTAATGCGTTGCGCACTCGTCCGCGGTGTTCGCGTCAAATCTGAAAGGAAGATCGAGAGTCAGAAAGAAGCCGCCGGCAGGACGATTCCATCGAACCTGGTCCGACAAAGGCGAAAACACATCGTCCAGCTGACACAACATAAGGTCGCGATTTGCACGATACCAATCCAGCGCCGGCCGGATCCAGCCACGTAAGCTTGTCCGCTGTTCGATCAAGAGCCCCGCCACAATCGCTTGGCTAATTTGGCTCGTATTCACGGTACCGAAACTCTTGCGCTGAACCAGATCTTCCCAAAGTGTCCGGCAAGCACCTGCGTCTCCAAAGATGGTATCGGGCAGTATTGCTGCTCCGACGCGAAGAGCTGGGCTTAGCGTCTTGGAGAATGTTGACAGGTAGATAACACTTCCGACCTCATCCAAAACGGCCATCGGAGGCACCGCATCTCCTTCATACCGAAATGGCCCATATGGATTGTCCTCCAAAACGACGATCCGATGTTTGGCGCACACTTCGAGGATCTCCCGTCGTGCGACCACATCGAGGACGCGTCCTGTCGGATTATCAAAATCGGGAATAAGATATGTTGCCCGAGCTCTTCGACCATTTCGGCCCAATTGCACAACGGCGGACTCGATCGCGTCTGCAACGCAAGACGCTGAGTTGGACAACGCTGCAATAGGCACCCTCGCAGCATTAGCTGCACCAATTGCTCCAATATAGGTGGGATTGCAGACCAGGAGCACATCCGAAGATTCGGGACACAGCGCCGGCAGGCAGAGAGCGAGCGCTTCCTGGCATCCTGAGGTGATCAGGACGCGATCCGCCTTAGCGGGGAGCCCCTCATCGGATCGCACCTGTTGCGCAACAAGCTCGTTGATGATTCCCGCTGTTCGACCATACTGCAACAACTGAGACCATACTTGGCCACGATCGCCAGCCCAATACCTTTGATACACACCGAATGCATTCAACAGCGCATGGGGGTTGAGTCTATCGAAAAACCGGTCACTCGGCCTACCAGACGCAAGCGAGACAGCTGAGGGAAACCGACTCGAGACCTCGTTCAGGAAATTCATTGCCGAACTTTGCAACCGGAAATCCATCATGGAGCCTTGGAGGAGGACGGAGCTATGGAGATCACGCCTACGTCGGAACACGAGCACGACTGGAGGTCTAAGGGCATACGCCTCTTCGCTCAATACTTGCCGGACTGTTCAAGCTGGTCAAAAAGCTGCTGGACGTTCGATTCGAGGAAACCACTCTCTCCATCTCGGTGAATGATTTCGAAGCTAAGCCCCGTCTCAATGGAGCGGCTCGAGAAGGCCTGTGTCAGTCCAGGGCCACGTATCACATTCGTGTCGAATCCCAGACCACGAGACTTTAGGGTCTCTACAGCAGCATCCACGTCGTCGACCTCAAGAGCGATATGAGCAACTCCAACGCCGTGACGCCGCACGAGCTCTGAGACCTGAGAAGCCGGCTCAGTACCCTGACACAAAACAAACCTGATGCCCCTGCTCTCGAACTCAGCAGATAGCATGCCCGTCGCTCGACCCTTGATGTGAAAACGGCGCTTCAACTCAAAACCTAGCACGTCCCGAAAGAATTGAATTGAGGCCTCAAGATCGAGCACAGCAATCGCAATATGATCGATCCCGCGAAATTGCGACACCGGACTCGCGGTTGTCCGGATGTCATCGGAAGTCGCACCCACTCCGAGCTTGCTATCGATCGTTTTCTGCATAGCACCCACTTTCGATCACACAATCCGACAATCAGGCCAAAGCGACCTCATCGCGCGAGCGACAGGCAACCCTGCTACCAGCAGATCAGCCCTGTACTAGCGTCAAGGTTCTTCAGAATCCTCTGCTCGAGGTCCGCCAACTCAGCCTTACGCCTGGCCACATCCGATTGAGCGCGGAAGAGCTTGGCTTTGAGCTCTTCTCGTTGCCTCATTGCTTCTCGAAGTTCCCAACCGTCCTGCATCGGCTAATTACCTATCTACGAGCGAACGCCGCCTGTCAGCTCCGAAAACATTGCCTGCGCTTCCGCTGCTGCTGGTGTCAGATCGCCGCGCTTCAGCTGGAGGCGGACGTCCGCCAGACCAATCTGTTGGAACGGCTCGCGGCACATCACCTCGAACAAGGTGCGCAGCATCTCTTGACTGGCGTCGTTCCGTCCAGTTCCGGGTGCAGAGCAATCCTGTCCTCGCCGGGAGACCGAAGCGCCATCAGGAGATGAGAGGCCCCGCGACGGCCACGCACGTGATGGGCGCAGCAGCATCAGCATCAGCATCAGCATCAGCATCAGCATCAGCATGGCACTGATTTGGATCAATCGAGCAAGTTTCATCTGAACTCTCTTAGACAAGGGCTGCGATCGTGGTCGTAACGGATCACCCCCGCATCTCAAGCAACCGACGTGCCAATGACGTTCTGCGAGCGTTTCCTGAAGAAACAACGCGCCTCTCGCTGCGCTGGCGGAATGCTGCCGTCTTACTGTCAGGCTTGGGACATCGACGTCTTGAACCAGACACAGCTCAACACAACAACACGGACGGTCAATGGCGACGATCGCCAAAAGAGCAATTGCCCGAGATCACCCTTGCTGGTCAGAATGCTCTCGCCGCCATTTTTGAGGGTCTCATCATCGAGCGAGAACATCGTGCGATAGGCATCACGCTCGATGCTGGCTCTCTCGCAAGGGGGCGGGGAGAATATCCTCTCGGTGAAGCAAGAGATCGGTTTGCTCGACCGAGGCAAACCGGGGCAGCCTGAATTCATGGAAAAAGACAGCCGAAACAAAACCGGTATCAGTCGTGGCGTCACCGACTGCCGAAATGGGTAGCTGGCCACCACCTCACTGCCGAACTCAGGGAGGAGCACGTCGATTATAAGCGATGCGTGTCATGCCGCAGTCGTGAGACCAAGCTCCGGAAAACCCGCTTGGTGCCGCTGCAACGACACGGCAGTAGCGGGCTTGAGGCGCTATCTGGCGCGTCGCCGGCCCCGTTCCGAGGCTGATCCGGTGTTCGTTGACGCGCGTGGTTTGCCGCTGCGCTACATTGCGGTCAAAGAGACCTAGCCAATTCCCGCACAGCGGGAGCAGTTGGCAGCGTCATCGCAGACGCTGCCGAATCCGTGCGGCCAAACAGCGCGCCGGAAACTATTCGATGCAGCGGGCCATCGATCGCTACAGCCGGTAAAATGCTCTCTGTCTCAAGTTGCCGCCATTGCGCAACCAAAACGTCGCCGCGTCAGCTCCGCAGTCTGCCGATAGCAACCCGCGATCTCAAACTATCCCCATAGCCGCGCCACCGTGCATCTTCTCCCGCGCCTTCGCTCAATCCGGCTTCAATGAGGTCGCGTTATAAGCGCTTGCCGCGCCCTCGCGTGAGCGCGATCTCACAGAACCCTCCAGATTCCCTCGAATCTCCAGCCGTGATTCTCTACCCTCCAACGTGATTGGCGGAGGGTTCGATGCGGCACGGGAGCGGCGGGAAAGCGGCGAGCAGGATCTGTTTCGCTCGCGGCTCGACCAAGTCATCAACATGGATCACACGCTGGTGAAGCTGGCGCGGACGATCGACTGGGGGTGTCTGGAAGAGAAGTTCGGTGCGGTGTATGCCGACGGCTCCGGGCGGCCACCGCTGCGGACGCGGCTGATGGCGGGGCTCGCGATTCTCAAGCATACCTACAATCTCAGCGATGAAGTGGTGTGTGAGCAGTGGATCGAGAACCCGTATTACCAGTACTTCTGCGGCGAGGAGTTTTTCCAGCACCGGCTGCCGCTCGATCGCTCCTCGATGACGAACTGCCGCAACCGCATGGGAGAGGAGCGGCTGCAAGCGCTGTTGCAGGAGAGCCTGGCGGTGGCGACGCGAACCGGCGCGATGAAGCCTTCGGAGCTCTCGCGCGTCATTGTCGACACCACGGTACAGCCGAAGCACATTACCTTCCCGACCGACGCCAAGCTGATGAACCGGGCCCGTGAGAAGCTGGTGCAGCTGGCCAAAAAGCTGGGCGTGGAGCTACGGCAGTCCTATACGCGGGTCGGCAAGTTCGCCCTGATCCAGCATCAGCGATACGCCCATGCTAAGCAGTTCAAGCGCGCCAACCGGGCTTTGCGCACGCTCAAGACCTATCTCGGCCGTGTCATCCGCGACATTGCCCGCAAGATCGACGGCGACCATGGGCTCGAGGGCAGCTTCGCTCACCTGCTCAGCCTTAGCCGGCAGGTGCGCCAGCAGGAGCGCGGGCAGCGCGGCGCCAAGGTCTACAGCCTGCATGCCCCCGAAGTGGAATGCATCGGCAAGGGCAAGGCCCACAAGCCTTACGAGTTAATGGCATGGACCACGCCCGCTCTCAGAGGCAACGTGCTACCCCGCGGGGCAGCAGCAGGAGCGCAAGCCATATCGAATACAAACTGATCACAATCGGTATCGATCTCGGGAAGAACACATTCCATGTCGTTGGTCTCGATGCCACCGGCGCAATCACGTTACGCAAGAAGCGATCTAGAAATCAGCTTGACCAGTCGCTGAGCAATGTTCCGCGTTGCCTAATCGGAATGGAGGCGTGTGCAGGAGCACATCATCAAGCTCGAGAAATTAGGCCATCAAGTACGGCTCTTGCCGGCACAGTACGTCAAACCATACCTCAAGGGTCACAAGAATGACTTTCGGGATGCTGAAGCGATCGCCGAGGCTGCTCAGCGGCCGACAATGCGGTTCGTCCCAGTGAAGTCGGCCGAACAACTTGATTTACAGGCACTCCACAGAGTTCGCAGTCGATTGGTGACACAGAGAACAGCGGTCATCAATCAAATTCGGGGCTTTTTGCTTGAGCGAGGCCTACCAGTGCGGCAAGGAGCGGCAGCACTCCGATTGGCACTCCCCCAAATCCTCTCGATACCTTCGGAAAGCCTGTCACCTCAGGTGGTTCGGCTCATCCAGGACTTGGCCGAGGACTGGCGCTATCTCGACCGTCGCGTCGCGTTAGTCACCAAGGAGATCAATGAGATCGCGGAGCAAGATGAGCATTGTCGCCGCCTGATGAGTGCGCCGGGCGTCGGGCCAATCATCTCAAGCGCGATGATCGCCGCGATCGGAACTGGTGATGCGTTCCAGAAGGGCCGCGACTTTGCGGCATGGCTTGGCCTCGTACCAAAACAAATCTCGACCGGTGATCGAACCATTCTCGGTCGCATATCAAGACGCGGCAACCGTTATCTACGAACACTGTTCATTCAGGGAGCCCGAGCCGTATTACTGAGGCGCCAAACCTGGGCCAGGCACGGCTTCGGAGCCTGGCTGGAGGCAGCATCGAAGCGGCTCCACTCGAATGTACTGGTTGTTGCCCTGGCCGCAAAACTCGCGCGGATGGCCTGGAGCATGCTCGCAAAAGGCCGTGACTACGAAGCGAGTTTCCTGGGGCACGCTGCATAGCACGCCCGACCCGGGAAGGAAGGAAGATCCAAGATCCGATCGGAATAGCACACTATCCCGCCGAGGTTTGCGAGACGGAAAGAACGAATGGAGAAACGGTTCCACCGACACTTCTGAAGCCTGGTTCGACTCCATGGCCCTCCTTGAGGCCGGCGAGTTATTGAGGACAGAAGTGGCGCGGATATCCATAATGGCTCGGGGCGACAGCCTCAAATCGAAGCCGGATAGATTGGCGCAAACCGCTTCATCCCTTTGTCGATCCCTCTTGCAACGCGGGCGTGGTCCATAGATCGGTGTCAAGGTCTCCGTTGCAACGACGTTATCGCACGCCAAGGGCGGTCAGTTCGTGACCCATGTGAAGGCGCTGCCGGGCAATCCCTATGACGGCCACACGCTGGCTGAGGTGATCCCCGGGATCGAGAAACTCATCGGCACCACGATCGATCGGCTCCACGCCGATGCCGGCTATCGCGGCCACAATGCGCCGGCCGACTACACGTTCAAAATCTACACCTCAAAACAAAAACGCCGCGTGACCCCGGCAATCAAACGAGAGATGCGCCGCCGCTCTGCCGTCGAGCCCGTCATCGGCCATCTCAAGGACGAGCACCGAATGGGCCGCAACTATCTCGCCCACCGCAACGGCGACCTCAACAACGCCATTCTCGCCGCCGCCGGCTACAACTTCCGCCGCCTCATCAAGTGGCTGAGGATCTTGTTGTACCTCATCCTGATGGCGCTCTTCCCGAAGTCAAAACTATCGCCGGCCTGAAAACGTATTGTTCACAGAAGACTTTCGAGGCTCTGCACCCCGAAAGCTTGCAATCTGAAAATACCTTCGCCAGAAAACTCGAACCCCCGATCAAGCCCTTACAGGTTCTTCACGGGCGACTGCCTCAAGCGCGGGATGCACAGAATCGTTGATGATCACCACGTCACTCAAGCATGCGAGCCCGACCGCGCGTTACAATTCGGGAGAACGTCAATTGGCTGTTAACGGGGCTCGTGCTAGCCTTCTGTACATGGCAAATCAACGCCATCACCTCGAGCGAACCGCATCCCGCCTTTCGAACATTCCGGACAATCCGCATCTTTACGCGGTTCGACCAACTGCAGCCTCCCGGTCAGGGCATTGATGTGCTGGTAGTGCAAGGGACGATCAGCGCGCAGACTCAGATAATCCATTAGAAAATCATTCACGGCGTGCCCCGCGGAGACCGCATTAAGACTGATAACGCTGGGGTTCGGCTCATCAACGCCATAAGCCTGCGCCTTTCGTTCCGCATCTGTCTTGGCCTCTTTGGCCAAGAGATTAGGATCAATCAGCTGATTGCACCAAAGGCAACCCGCACCTGGACGAAGAGGGCGAATGGCACTGAACGCATCGATCACCCGCCCCTGCTCATCGGCGCGGATTTTCGAGCCCAGCTGAACGGCTGGAATAAGATATTGATGAACCAGTGCGTTCACTACTAGGCGCGCCCGCATTGAGTCCGCCGCAAGAAAGATGTAATCGCAACCTTTGAGCCGATCCGCCACTGAAGCTTTAGCCACGTCCGCGTTGAAGTACTCGATGTGCGCGGATGGGTTGGCCTGCTGGATGAGGCGCTGTGCCAACTGAACTTTGGGCGTCCGATTTGCAGCATCGGACTGCGATGCTCCGATAAGTCGTGCAAGGTTGGATGCTTCAACCGCATCGTCATCAACAAGCGTGAAGTGGCCGACGCCCAAGCGGGCCAGATACTCCACAACAAGGCTACCGATCCCGCCTAGCCCGATCACCGCAACGTGAGCGCGCGATAAGGTCTGCTGGCCCGCTCGACCAAACATACGAATTTGGCGGTCATATTGGTCGTCCACCGAGCTCAAATTTCTCGATAGATGGGGTGCGAGACGATCAATCTTCATGCCAATTACGCTCGCCTGATCGAGTTCGCAACGGCTGCCATTGGGCATCCAGAGATCTGCCTGCACGGCCCGCCGCCCCAACACCAGAGCGCCAACCGGCATGCCTTTGGCGATTTGCAATAGAGCCGGATAGCCGCGCTCATGTGATCGGATATCGATATCGCTGAATCCGACTTGCCGATCGCTGCCGTGATTATGAACGGCCAGATAGACTAAACGCTCGTCACGGGCGCGGGTAATCAGCCGATGAATGAATTGTGGCGTTAAGGCTCGGTGACCGATTTTGCCCGCGACATAGTCGATTCCGTCCTTAGCCAGATGCACTTCCCGAACGGTGAGGAGTGGAATCGTGTCTAGTTCGGACAGACCCGCGAGTAAGATGGCTCCGTGCTCATCACCATCCTCGTGATAGAGATGATGCCAAAGTAACTCGTAGTCCGGACGGGTGATGTGGAGCCTGCATTTGGACATCACGACGATCTTTCTAAGAAATCCAGAACCTTGAGAACCTTGGCACAAGCTTTTTGCTTGCCGTTCTGGGCCGTGCTGTTGCGGCGGGAGATCTGCAGAGCCGACCTTCCTTCGAACGCATGTCCCGCGGTGACCGGAGACGCAAAGCCCTGACCGTCAGCGCGCCGGACCTCTCCACCGATGAAAATGGGATAGATGTCGGCATAAGGATATTGCGCGGGGACGTGAAAGCCCACCCACGTCTTGCTAGGGACAAACCGGTCGCTAAGGGCGACCGGTTCGACCACAAGATAGACGCCGCCCTGCCCATCGTCCCGCATGTTGAGGGAGGCAGAGGGAAACTGCTTCTTCAGATCTTCGATGGCGGCAGAAACTTCCACTTTCATGGCAATTTCTGCCTAGGAGTTGTCGTCCGGCGCAATCGCCGTGAACCGAAGATGCTCCCGCAGATGGACGACATCATTGTCGCCCACGATACGGCTGGTGCCATTAGGCAGTTCCTCCTGCAGCACAAAGTTGGGCTGGATCGCCACACCTTGAGTAATGGCGGCCGCCTTGATCTCTGCGCCGGTGGCGGAGTGGCCTTTGAGGTTCACCGGCTGTTCGTTGACGGTGATGACGACGATGTGTTCAGGCTTGCGGGCCACAAACACCATTTGATCGTGGAGTTCTATCTGCTCATGGTCTTCAACGCGGCGATGGGTACCATCGTGTAGGACTAGTTCCAGCAGATAGTCCTTGCCGATCTCAACGCCCTGCTCGATCGCAGCGATCTTGATCTGCTCGCCAGTTTCACGCGGGCCCAGCAGCTTTACCGGGCGCTCGTTCACTTTCACCGTGACCAAGTGGTTGTGTCGGAGGCGTTCCGTCTCAAGGATATCCGTGCGTTCGGTAGCCATACGCTTTCTCCTTGCGATTTCGAAGTCGAATTGCTATTAAGCAATAGATAGCGGAACCTAAATAGAAAGTCAATTGCTAAATGGCAATTCCTGAGAGCGCAAGAAATGCTAATGATACCAAGGGCTTTGACGGAGATGCCTTCTACCGAGCGCTGGAGACGACGGTTCAAGCCCGCGACGTCAATTGGAAAGAGGTGTCAGAAGCAACGGGCGTTAGCGCTTCGACCCTGACGCGCATGGCGCAGGGCCGGCGTCCTGACGCGGCCAGTTTGGCCGCGCTTTCTGCCTGGGCTGGACTTAATCCGTCCGATTTTGTCAACGCGCCCTATCGCGCCAGCCAACCAGAGCCCATGATGCAAATTTCTAGCCTTTTGCGGGCGGATCCGGCCCTGGACACCGAGGCCGCAGAAGCAGTGGAAGCAATCGTACGCGCGGCTTACGAGCGCCTGAAGAAGCCCCTCAAGTAGCCGGTTACGCCCTTAGCATTTTAGCTGCCATTGACGGCTTTCAGCCGCTTGCAAACGCCTTTCCTCCACGACTTTGACGATGTCGGGGATCACGTGCTCGTCCATCTCTTTGAGGAACTCTTGCACCAACTTGGCATCGACAGGCGCAAGCCCCTGAAGCATCTCAGGTCTTTCATTTGTCTTGTCGTGCGCACCGTCAGTCATCGTGATCTCCCTGAGGTCCAGAATAGGCTTCGCCGCCCGTCGATAACGCTATTTCGTCTGAGTTGGTCGCAAGTTGCGGTCCATCCGCGAGAACCCTGCATGACCGATATTGGCAAGTTTCAGGCCACCCATGCCGGAAGCGATTTGGCCAACCTGCTTACGATCGAAAATCAAGGCATCGGTGCGGCTGTGGAACAACCAGAGCGGCATCTGCTCGCGTAAGCTGGCCGTGGCGTCGATCACCGCCCGCGCCTCAACCCTTCCATTAGCCCACTGTTCCTCCGTCGAAAACTCCACCACCCAGATAAACTGGGCGTACGGCAGCGTCATGATGTACTGCAAAAGTTTTGGATCAAATTCCGATGCATGCTCTCGCGCGAAATGGCGATAAGACGAGCCGGTGGTGATGAAGTAGCGGACGATGGTGTCGTCCTTGGGCGGGAGACCGATGGCGCGACCAAGCGTGAACAAGGCAGGAGCCAACCGATCAACGGCATCAGCCGGATAATAGACCTTCTCAGGAAGCGCCACGATAAAGGCGTCAGCCGCCTCCGCCGCGTAGGGGGTCCCGCTCGACTTCGGAATGGAGACGTACGGAAGATGGTTGTCGTCGACAACAGCAAGCGTTTCGACTTCATCCCAAGCATACCGGAGACCGGAGTGACCTTTCACCGGTTGACGCCATTCATAGCCCACGAGCGCAACCGCATGGCGACGCGAATGCATCGCGGCGAACAGAGGGAAGCCCGATTCTACATAGGCAATCAGTTGCCGATAGAACGGATGGTCCTTAGTACCTGTCGTGGCATTGCGCGCGATGTGGATAGGGAACGTGCCCGCTTCTTGAAACACGCGTTCGGCATGAGCGATCTGCAATCCTTTAGACGGCACTAAACCGCCCGGATTGAACTCGTGCGCCATCATTGTGATTTCATGGACCAAATATTCTCTATGAACGTTGTAGCGCTCGCTGTAGTGACGCAAGATGGACCAGCAAGCAGCATGCGCGCACACAGAAATGTCGACATGCTGATCCATCGACGGAAAGCCACGTATTACAAGCTTGTAGCCGAGCAGATGCACCTTATGATCGGCAGTGATGATGAAACGACCCGCGCCTTTGCGGATGTCCGGAGAGAGCACGGTCCTGCCGATGGTAGCAATGCCAGTCGGCCGCAATACCATGTAGCCGAAGTAATGATCGTTCAGTTCGCGATCGGGACAAACTAGCGCAGCATTGGCGTCATCGAACTTCACGGTCTGGTCAAAAAAGTGCAGCCGCACACAGTCGCTGCGATAATACTGCCCCTTCTTCGAATAGAAGCTATAGTAAGTGCTGCGGTAATCCTTATCGATGTAATTGTATTCGATGAGGACGCCCTTCACTGCATCCGAGATCCCTTGGCTCAGAAGCTTTGCGACCAGAGCCGGGTTGTACTCGGAGGTGATGTGCATGGACAGCTGCGCGAGTTCGGCGCTCGTCGCCAAAGAAATCCACTTGTACATTAGAGGCGGGCGTGATTGGAAGCGACGCGCATATGCATCGTAAGAAGCGCCATTAGAAATCCCTTGATCAAAAACACGACGATTCCCTCCCACCGTCGGCCGGACAGAGGTGTAAGCCACCAGCTGACCTTCGTCAAATTTGAGGCCGACAGGTGCCGCTAAAACTAAGACGTTGAGCCAGTATGATTAATCGCGCTGCGCCGCAGCAACCGGACAAAGACGCGAAATCCCTTACTTTCGGGGCTGCCTCTTAATCTCAGCACAACATTTGGCACTAAACCAGCAACGGCCGTCACGCTTAACTAGTTTCTGTCGCGAAACACCTGCATTTGTGTTGAGGGCGCCATTTCCTCGATA
>NZ_JAGWDK010000071.1 GCF_018398875.1 Bradyrhizobium sp. sGM-13
GCTGTCGGTAACGAGCTGAACCCTTGTGCCAGCAACCGCAATCAGACAAGAGGTTGCACATCGAAGGCTGCCGCGAAGTCGTTCTTTCGCTAATCTCTATTACTATGCAGGTCCCTTAGCTTTCGCATGTAGTAGCCCTGCCTCTGGAGCGCGGAGCTGATCTCGTCGCTGACTTTTGTGACCCTCTTTTTGCTTTTACGCCATTTTCCCTGCGCCGCAGCGGGCGGCATTGGATATCCCGTCTTCACAACGAGCAGATCACGTTTGGTGTTCAAATACACGTCCATATGCCTCTCTCCCAAAGCGATGAACTTATCGCTTGCGAGCAAAATAATGGGTTACCAAAGTGCAACACCGAGCCCTATTGTGCGCTCGCGATTTACCACCAGCAAGTGCGCACGGCAGAGGCGCGCGGATTAACGACTATTCTAATACCTCACTCGAGCGCGACGCCTTCAGGATCATTCACCTCGAACCACTTTTCCGCGGCATCCACATTTGCGAATAACTTGACATGGTCTTTGTCTCCGATCTGCTTGCTCGTGTTAACGAAAACTGTCATTGGTCTCTCTTCAGCTTGCGTCGGCTGCGCCAAAGCCGAAGCTATCTGGTCAGGTGCGCCAACATGGCCTCACAGGCCGTCTCGGCTTCGGCGAACGTCTTGAAGGGTGACCCGCCCACCCTGATCGCAGGCTTGTTAATATGGATAGGGCGCCAAGAAGCTACAAAGCCGGGCTTGCCGTGAAGTCCAGGCCCCTCTCTACTCTCGTTACTGATTACGAACGAAAAGCCGCGTTCGCTCGCGCTCCATATCTCTAACTCCTCTGTTGCAGGACCAACGCGGCTGAAATGCAGGGCCATTTCACCCTCAAAGGTGGTGGTAAGTCTGACGTGACTCGACGCTTTTCCGTTTCCACGGTTCCAACTTATCTTGCAACTTTCCCGGCGGCGGCTGGCTGGCTTGACCAAGTGGAAGTGCCACGGAGCCGAAATCGTCCCTAGCGCTCGTGGATTGCGTGTCCGGCGCCGTAGCGCTGTAATCGCTGGCCATGAGCACGACGCTGGATGCGGTTCATCCGCAAATAATGCGGTTCATCCGCAAATATAGATTGCTAACTTACCAACCTATTGACGCGCGCCAGATCCTCCAGTGCGTTGCAGAAATCAAAATCGGCTCATCGGCCCACGCATTGTTTGACCGCGCGCCATCAAGCCTCCAGATCGTCCCAATAGGAGGAGGCGATCAGCTCCGCGGCGATGACTTCGACCGGATCAATAAGCGCGGCAAGTTGGATTGGTCGGGACGTTGGTGATGGACGAGCTTATAGCCCTCTGCCATGGGCGCATGACGTGCTTTGCAATGCGCAGCCGCTCGGTACAAGGCATGACCCGCTGCGCACTATCGCGGCCGTAGGAACAGACATGAAAGCCGCGAGTTGATGGCTGAATGGCAGAAGTCGATCCTACAGGGCTATGAGAAACATCGTGAACGAGACCGGTGAGATCGTCGCCAAGGCAACGCATGACGGCACGTTGGTCGGCGGGCACTATCGCAAGTTGAAGCCTAAGGCGGCTAGAAGGGGACAATAATCGCAAGATGTGAAACGGTGCACATTTGGTGCGAGCGGATTGGACTAAGACTATTGCGGAAAGTCGTGGTGCGTATATCCCTGTTTTCTAGGGAGCTTGCCATGAACAAACTGTTCTTGATCGCACGAGTCGCAGCTGCATTCGAAATGGCAAATGCAATGGCGAGGAAGCTTCCCATTTGCATTCGCCCGGAATTGCCGGAACCAAAGAGCAATGTCGCACTCTGATGGTTCGCTCTTAGAGGGGGAAACCGATGAGGGCACATGTAGATCAGCAATTAGGTCGGGTGCGACATGGATTGCCCGAGCTGCGGCAGAGTCAACCGAGAGGGTAACAAGGTCTGCGGCGACTGCGGCGCGCCGCTATTCTTGCGCTGCCCTGCGTGCGGAGCCGACAATCCGTCGGGTAAATGGTTCTGCGGCGACTGCGGCGCAGCCCTCATGCCGACGGGAGCCGCGCGAGTATCGGCAGCGGCTCAAGCGTCGAGGTCCACTGTGGTGCGGGTCACGGAGCCCCCTACCTTGTCATCCGCCCCAAGTTCGTACGCCGAGCGCCGTCAACTCACAGTGATGTTCTGCGACCTCGTCGGCTCGACTGCGCTTGCGACAAAACTCGACCCCGAAGATCTACGAGAGATCATCGCCGAATACCGCGATAGCGTGGCGGCCATCGTCCGCAAGTACGGTGGCACCATCAGCCGCTACATCGGCGATGGTATGTTGATCCTGTTCGGGCATCCATCAGCGCGCGAGGACGATCCCGAGAGCGCGGTGCGCGCCGCGCTTGAGATTGCCGCGGCCCGGCACGCGCCGGGCGCCCGAGCGGATCTCGAGCTGCGGGTTCGCCTTGGGCTCGCGACCGGACTCGTTATCGTGGGGGACCTCATCGGCAGTGAGGCCGCCGAGCCGCAGGCCGTGCTTGGCGAAACGCCGAACCTGGCCGCCCGACTGCAAGCGCTCGCCGAGCCCGACGGGGTGGTAATCGCCGAGGACACGCGGCGGCTCATCGGCGGGCTCTTTGATTACGAGGATCTCGGCGCGGTAGCGCTGAAGGGCTTTGCCACCCCGGTGCGCGCCTGGCGGGTGCTGCGCGAGGGAAAGGCGGAAAGCCGCTTCGAGGCATTCCACGCGGCAACGCTCACGCCGTTGGTTGGGCGCGAGGAGGAGCTCGAAGTGCTGGTGCAGCAATGGCAGCGTGCCAGGACGGGCATTGGCCAGGTAGTGTTGCTGGTGGGGGAGCCGGGGATTGGCAAATCGCGCCTCGTCGCGGCGCTCCAGGAGCGCATTGCGGGCGAGCCGCACACGCGCTTGCGGTATTTCTGCTCGCCGCATCATCAGGACAGCGCGCTGTATCCCTTCATTGCTCAGCTGCAGCGCACCGTCGATTTCGAGCGTGACGACACGCCGGAGCACCGGCTCGACAAACTGCAAGCGGTGCTATCCCCGGCATTGCCGCCCGACGAGGACATCGCAATCCTCGCCGAGCTGCTATCGATCCCGACCGGCAAGCGATTTCCGCCGATTGCCCTTACGCCACAGCGAAAGAAAGAGAAGACCTTCGATGCCCTATTTCGGCAGCTTGAGGGTCTGGCCCGGCGACACCCAATCATGATGGTCTTCGAGGACGCGCAATGGATCGATCCGAGCTCGCGCGAGTTGCTGGACCGGACCATCGATCGGGAGACGGCACTGCCGGTGCTGTCACTGATCACCTTCCGCCCCGAGTTTCAGTCCGGATGGACCGGAAAGTCGCATGTCAGCACGTTGGTTCTGAACCGTCTTGATCATACGGCGGGCGCCGCGCTGATCCGGAGCATGACTGGCGACCGGGGACTGCCGCCCGAGCTCGTCACTGAAATCGCTGAGCGAACGGACGGTGTGCCGCTGTTCGTCGAGGAACTGACCAAGGCTGTGCTCGAAGCGGGTGCTGCCGGGGTCGAGCGCGCCGTCTCCGCTGCGCCGCTCCCCGGGCTCGCGGTCCCGCCCACCTTGTACGCTTCGCTAATGGCGAGGCTTGACCGTATTGGCCCGATCGCCAAGGAGGTCGCGCAACTCGGCTCGGCCATCGGCCGGGAGTTCTCCTACGATCTGCTTGCCGCCGCCGCGCGCCGGAGCGAGAGCGAGCTCCGATCGGCGCTAGAGCGGCTGATAGGTACCGGGTTGGTGTTTCGGAGCAGTGAACCACCCGAGGCCAATTTCCTCTTTAAACACGCATTGGTGCAGGACGCGGCATACAGCACGCTGCTGCGCGGCCAGCGTCGTGATTTGCACGCCCGTATCGCTGGCGCACTGGAGGGGAAGCTCGCAACAGCGGCCGAAGCGCAGCCCGAGATCCTCGCGCACCATTTCGAAAATGCCGGTCTGATCGAGAAGGCGGTTTCCTATTGGCAGGAGGCCGGCGAACGCTCCAAGGCGCGCTCAGCCACCGCAGAAGCGATCAGACAGATGCGGAAGGCGCTCAATCTGCTGTCCCATCTACCAAACGCTGCCGAGAGCCAGCGTACCGAGCTCCAACTTCAACTCGCAATAGGCGGCGCGCTGATCGCCGCGAAGGGCCATGCGGCCGAAGAGACCGGAAAGTCCTACGCGCGGGCGCGTCGTCTCTGCGAGTTGCTGAACGACACGCCGAGTCTGCTCAAGGCGTTGTGGGGCGAATTCGTTCATCACCACGTGCGCGCCGAGACGAAGCTATCGCATCGCGCCGCCGAAGAACTGCTCGAGTTGGCCGGACGACAAAACGACAGGGCCGCGCTAGTGGCCGGTCATCGGGCGGTTGGCGATAGCTGGCTGCATCGCGGAGAGTTGCGCTTGGCGCGCGCGCATCTTGAGCAGGGGCTTGCACTTTACGATCCCACGCAGCATCGGTCTCTGACGGTTCTGTTCGCCGAGAACGGTCGGGTGGCGATGCTCTCCTTCCTGTCGCTGACGCTCGGGCTTTTGGGCTTCGTCGATCAAGCCCGGGCGCGGAGCAGGGAAGCCCTGGCAGAGGCGCGCGAGCTGTCGCACCCCATCAGCCTCGCATTCGCGTTAAGCGTCGCCTGCCGGCTGCATTTCGTACTCGATGATCCACGGACCGTGCGCCTGCTCGCGGATGAGCTGATTGCGCTTACCACCGAGCAGGGCTTTGCCTTCTTTCTCGCGATGGGTACGGCGTATCGCGGCTGGACCCTGGTCGATGCCGGCGAATCGGAGGCCGGGATGGATCTGCTGCGGCTCGGGATCAAGGGATTCCAAGCGTCCGGCGCGGCGTGGACCCTTCCGTTCTACCTCGCGCAGCTTGCCACGGCGCACGTGAAGACGGGAACGCCCGAAGACGGGCTCGGCCGGCTATCTGAGGCTTTGTCTTTAACCGAGAAATCGGGCGTGCGGTGGTTCGAGGCCGAACTGCGATGTCGCCGAGGCCAGCTGTTGCGGACAATTCGCCAAGACGCTGAGGCGGAGGCGGAGGCCGACTTTCGCCACGCCATCGCGATCGCACGCCAGCAGGAGGCGAAGCTCTGGGAACTCCGGTCCGCCATCAGCCTCGCCCGCCTCTGGCGCGACCAGGACAAGCGCGATGAAGCACGCAGTCTCCTCGCGCAGGTCTACGGTTGGTTCACCGAGGGCTTCGACACACCCGACTTGAAGAAAGCGGAGGCCTTACTCGACGAATTAAGTGCGTAGAAGTCCGTGTAATCATTGCCGGCCCAGATTCTGACTGCCTTGAAGCACACTGGGCGATGTCCACTTTTTGCGGAGGAGCGGACCCTGCTTGCGGAGGACGACTTCCGAGTTTGGCTGCAAAGCGGACACCCCTTGTCGTCCTGCCTCTAACTGGCTGGAGCTAGCCTAAATTGGCCCATGATGGATTGGAACGAGAGATCAATCTTTTCAACTAGTTGGAAGGCAGCGTGTGCACGACGCGTGCACCGAGAGATCAAAGAAAGTCTAAAGGCAACCCACGTGATCAGCCCGAACTAAACGCCCTGCAGTCCTCTGCTGGCTGATGTTTCGGGACGGAGGAGTAGTTCCTCGGGCAAGCCGAATTGCGCCGTGTGCTGAGGACTCAACTCGCGGAATGAGTGGTTATGCACGCAGGCCGTGAAATGCCGAGAGTTGTTCTGCTGTCCGGGACATTGTGATCTCTTGGCATGGAAATGGAGGCGTCCTTGACCACGGCGATCGGATCCGCAGATAAGCGTTTTCGACAAACCGATCGAGCGCATCAAGAAAACCTGCGACCTCATGGGGATCGTCGGTGACTTTGAGCGGAAGCTTCCCGAACTCGAGACTTACCTTGAGGGCTTGGTTGCAGAAGGCGAAACTGATGAGGAGCGCTTGACCGTGAGCGACCTTTGCTTCCTGAAGGGGAATTGTGGTCGACAATTGTCCTCGCCTAGGGAAGTGTCGCGGAATAGTCGGCGAGGCCATGCATCGGATCATTGCGTGCGGTCATCTTGCTTGACAGATGCAGCCGCTTTGACGTTGATCGGCCAGCTTGCGGAAGCGCGACTCGGACGCGAAGCGGATCCACGAGGGGTGTCCGGCGTTGAGCTGTCATGAAGAAAGAGTACGCAAACGGCGAAACAGGGCGACGGCGTCGCTGAACGCCATCTGCCGCGGCCCCCGGCCAGATCCAGTGCGAGACGCGAGGGCGCGCCCGGCTTCAGAAGGAAGACAACGGTTTCGACGACATCGTCCAGATGCACCGGTTGAATCGGTGCCGTGGCAGGCATGACCGGCAGAACCGGTAGTGACGCAAGTCCCCGCAACAGGGCGCTGCCGCCATAGGCCGCGCTGCCAACCACGACGGAAGGCCGCAGCACGACCCAATCGAGGTCGCGTGACATCAAAGCGGCTTTGCCCTCCTGCTTGGTACGCGAAAAGTCGATCGGTGCTTCGCGATTGGTGCCGATTGCCGAGAAGAGGATCACACGGCGGACGCCCTCACTTTCGCCAGCGGCGTAAAGCGCGGCGCTGCCGACAATATGGACGCCCCGCAGGTCCTGTTCCTGCAGCGCACCCGCCGCATTAAATGACGGCAGCTCCTGCAAGAACGGGCTTCCAGCTGGAAGCGTCGCCCGCCTGTGCAACGTCGAGTGCAACGTGATGCGCTTCCGGCGTTCCCGTTGGATGGCGCGACACCGATACGCAGTCATGCCCCTCGGCTGAAAGCCGGGCTTGGATCGCCGATCCAATAAGGCCCGGGCCGCTGATGATCAGGATGCGCATCGGACTAGTCCTTCACCGCCGTTCCCGGTAACGCAAGCCGCGGATCAGCTCCTCCAGGTACGGCAGGACCTCGAAGAGCGCGGTCAGCGCCAGCATCGTGAAAATATAAGATAGAGGTAGCGGCACCTGTTTCAGCCTGAGTGCAAAGTCCGGCGTGCCAACACCGAACAATGCCGCGAATGCCGGCCAGTGAAGCGCAATGACGAGCAGCAAACCCGTCAAGGGAAGCATTTCGAGAACGCTATGAATGTGCTGCTCGGTCGGCGAAACCTCGCGCATGGCCGATGCGTAGCGGACATCCCAGATGGCAGTGGCTTCGTGAAGAACCAGGAACACCATCATCGCCAGAATCACGCCCGAGGTAATTTCAAGGAAAAGCGCGGCAAGTACCGGAACGGCCATCTCGGCAAACTGGGCGAGATGCAGAACAGACTCCTGCCAGCCGCTCGTTTTCTCGATGTGGCCGGCGCGATGACAGAGATAATCGGCAAACCCGGCGGCCGGCCAAAGCGGCAGCACGAAATACATCAACATTCCCCTCAGGACTTCGTCCGCCCCCATGTCAAATCTCCTAGTGCAATCCCTGGCGGATAAATCGGCGTCCTGACAAAGGTTCCTCTTTCGGAACTTGCTGCGAGGCGCTGGAAGCAAGCCGGCTTCGGAGGCTTACCTTCGTCGCTGCGTGACCGACTTCGAGGCTGAGACAAACCAAGGGAGTGATCGCTGTGCATATCAGCTCGGACGTAGCGGGTATTGCTAACGGACGAGGGCCCGGATGAATAAACCCTGGCCATTGTTGGGTTGGGCCCTCGTGACGGGCACCATAGCCAGTATCGTTTCAACGGCCGCGCTTGCCGCCTTGGCGAAAGCGAAAGGGAAGCGCGCCGTGCAACCTGCGAATTCCACTAGTCACTGCCTCCAAGGTGAAAGTGCAGGCAGTTTCGATAAGATCGATCTGGGCACACGGGGACAGGCCTCACTACTCACCACGCATCAGCCCTGTTCTGGGCGCTGGCTTTTGAGGCACGGTTGGCGTCTCATCCGCCTCGGTCATCAATCGAACTATTGCGCGACGCCGCTGCGATGTCGGCAATTGCGCCAGTCGTGGATTACGGAGCAACCCCAAAGCGTCTGACACCGGGCTGGAGTTGACCTATCCAAGAAATCGATGGTCGGGGCATTTGCGAGCTTGGCCGCCGGTCTCGCCGCGGGCGCGCCCTCGTATCACGACGATACTTTGTGCCCGAGGTCGGAAACCTCCGTACAAGACGCGTCAATGTGTGGTCCCGACGTCTCTCTGCGATCAGACTCAGCGCAAGACGGCTGCCGCGACTATCACAAAGAGGACGACGGCAAAGGCCATGATGAGCCAAGGCATATCTTTGCGCTCGCGCGGCGTCATTGTCTGATTTTCCAGGCCATTTTGGTGCTCGCGTCCCAGTGTTGGCGAGAAGCCGTGATGGTCGGACGAAAACCACTGCCGGCGCCAGTTCCGGCCCCTGTACTTGCGAATCCCGCAAGGCCTGAGAACGCCACGTCAGAAATGGCAGCGAGGTAGACTTGCTTCATAGGCCTTCCCCTTGGTGGCCAAGCGAATTGCCTTGGCGAACGTCAATGCTCGCCTTTGAGCTGCGTTCCTGGCATCCGCGTCAGCGGCCCCGCCGCGAGCGAATTTAGGAACTAACCGACGGCGCTGCCGTTCGGCTATCATCATCCCAACCGTCGAGGCCTCCTATGTATCACCACGTCAAGAAGCTGATGTTCACTGTTCGCGTTGACGAGCCCGATCCGCGCTTTGGCAACATGCTGCTCGAACAATTCGGCGGCGCTAATGGCGAACTGGCGGCTGCAATGCAGTATTCGATACAGGGGCTCAATTGCGAGGATCCGGACCGCAAGGACCTGCTAATGGACATCCGGCACCGAGGAGTTGAGCCACCTCGAAGTAGTCGGCTGTCTGGCGCGCATGCATCTCAAGCCTTCCAAGTTCGATCGTCAGGCCGCCGAAGCCGATCCGCTGATCGCAATCGCCGGCGGAGGCGGCATCAACCTGTTCAATTCGCAAGGCAATCCCTGGACGGCCGATTACCTCAAAATAACCGGCGAGCTCGACGTCGACCTCCGGAGCAACATCGCCGCCGAGGCGCGAGCAAAGATCGTCTATGAACGCCTGATCAACTTCTGCGACGACGCAGGCACCAAGGACGCCCTCCAGTTCCTGATGACCCGGGAAATCACCCACATGAAAGCGTTCTCGCTTGCGCTCGAAAGCATGAACAAGCCGGCGCTTAGCATCGGCCGCGTCGCGCCGACGCCAGGACTGGTTGATCAGTTCTTCAACGATTCCACCGGAACCGGAGAACACGGCGAAATCGATACCCGTGGCCCCTGGAACGAGGGTGACGGCTGGGTCTTCATGGAATCTCCTGCCATTCAGGCCGGCGAACCTGGCGCGGCCACTGGAATTGTCACGGAAAGCACGGCGCCGGTCGACGAGACCGGCCTGAACGAACTGCTGATCGAAGAACTCCGTGACATTCTGCATGCGGAGAAACAGCTTACCAAGGCATTGCCGAAGATGGCGCAGGCGGCGCGCTTCGATCAGCTCCGCGAGCTTTTCGAGCAGCATCTGGTCGAGACCGAAAACCAGGTCGAGCGCATCAATGAGTGCTTCGAACTGCTTGGCAAGACTCCCCGCGCCAAGCCGTGCAAGGGCATGATGGGTCTCGTCGAGGAAGGTCAGGAGATCATGGCCGAGGGCGAGGAGAAGGAGGACGCCGGTGCGGACCTTGCGCTGATCGGTGCCGCGCAACGCGTGGAACATTACGAGATGGCGAGCTATACGACGGCGAAGAGCCTGGCTCAGCAATTGCGCAACAGCGCAGTTGTCGCCTTGTTATCGAAGTCGCTGGCCGAGGAAGAAAACGCCGACCAGCTCCTCAATCAGGTAGCCCGCTCGCTGATGTCGGTGGCAAAGATGCCTGCTGCGACCGAGCAGGCTGAGTAACTGCGCATTGCAAAGTATCTCCCGGTATCCGTTGCCAGCGCAACGGATACTGAGCGCGATGAGCAGCGCGCAGCGTCGCCGTTCAAACGGAGCGTCCACTACGAGCGTGCATCGCTGTGCGCTTAATTGGGAACGGTGCTACCGTCACCGTTTTGGCCGGTATGGATGCTGATGAAAAGCGCTCGTGGTTGAGGGATTTCGCTATTTGCGCGGGCCGGACCGGGTTTCAAGACGGCCGATAACAAGGAAAGCCTGATGACGGATAGTCTGACCAAGAGGGGCAAGCCGGACCGCAGCAAAATCAATATGAGCGTGCACCATGAGGTGCATTATTGGACAAAGCACCTGAAGGTCTCGAAGGAAGAACTACAGAAAACCGTCGACAAGGTCGGAAATTCAGCTGCCGCTGTCCGCAAGGAATTGGCGGGGTGACTGAAGGCGTGCGGTATGCTCGCGATTTTTGGAGCGAGGCCCGCACGCTTTTCAAGCGAACCGAGCAACCGACCGGACTGAAGCGCTTTTGTAAGAACGTCGTATCGACCGGTACAGGCTTCACGGTTGTGCCGGACGTGATGACGATGCTAATGTGCGGGTGTGGGCGCGGGTATATTTCGGCGAGCTCGGCACCAGCATTGCACCTGCGCGGTGATGAGCGCCTACTGTTCGGTAGAACTAGTGCCGCTGACGCCCATTGGCAACTCGCGATCGTTGAACGCAGAACTACACCCGCCGTCCCGTAAGCTCCGACTGGAGGCGCAGCGACCTGTGACGCCAGCCGGCGTTTTGCCGTATCAGCATCGTCGAATGCCCGAGCCCGGGTCCGCCAAGTCATAGCATGTTCGAATTCGTTCCGGCGGCCAGTGGGCTGGCGGAGGAGCGATGATGCCGCTTTGGGAACAACAACCGCGGCAGCAGTGTTTTAACGAGCATCTAAATCAGGAGGATGCCAGGGATATACAATGGACGACCTATTCCTGCACAGCTTGCAAGATATTTATTACGCAGAGCAGCAGATCACGAAGGCATTGCCGAAGATGATCGACAAGGCGACCAACCGCGGTCTCGCGGCGGGTCTGAAGACTGGAGGAGACCAACAAGCAGATCGAGCGGCTGGACAAGGTGCTTTTGAAGCTCGAGAAGCAGCCGAGCGGTATCCAGTGCCCGGCCATCGATGGTCTGATCAAGGAAGCCGATGAGGTGACCGGCGAAGTGGCAGACAAGGCCGTGCTTGATGCCGCGATCGTTGCCAGTGCGCAAGCCGTCGAACATTTCGAGATCTGCCGCTACGTCACGCTGATTGCCTGGGCCGAGAAGCTCGGTCATGACCGAAGTGGTGCGCTTGCTGACCACCAACCTCAACGAGGAAAAGGCGGCCAACACGAAGCTCAATACCATCTGCGCTTCGAAAGGGTGTCAACGCCAAGGCGTCGCACGCCGCCTGATCCAATACCGGCTACCAAGACTCGAGAATCAGGCTCCAGCGAGAACGGGGTCTTGGCAGCGCCTAGCCTGTGAGGACGGCTTTTAAAGGGCTTTCCGCCGGTAACGGCGATCGTCGCACCGGATAAATAGCTCGAAAGCTGATCGGCCAGCGTGACATAAGCCGTGGCCAACTCGACGGGCTGACCGGGGCGCTTCATCGGGACCTGCTTGCCGAAATTCTTTACAGATTCATCAGGCAAGGTCGAGGGAAGGAGCGGCGTCCATATCGGCCCCGGGGCGAGCGCATTAGCGCGAATACCTTCTCGGCCAGCATCTGCGCCAGCGCCTTGCGTCAGCATCATGGCGCCCGCGGCAGGTCGCTCCCACAGCGGCGCGATCGCCTCACATCCGATTCGGACCTCGGCACAGTCCTGAGCGATTTCCGCTTGCCCCCTCCGAAAGACTTGGCCTTACGCGAACGTCAGGTCCGCAAAGTGCCATGAAGGCGACCTACAGCATGCGGGCGGTTGTGGTGCAAAGCGGCCGTGTATTCCATATGCCCGCTGCGCGCGAGACCGACCAACGGTGCCTTCCTCAGATGTTGAGATTTGGTGCCAAGGACAGGATCACCACGGCCGCGCGAGATTGATTTTGCTAGGCCGTCCGGTGATTTCTAGTACAACTTGATTTCACCAAAATCTGAGCGCTAAGGATGCGTTACGACGCGGTCCTTTGGAAAAGAAAGGTCTATTGTCAGGCCCGCTGGGTTCCAATCCCACGCGATCACGCCCCCGAATTGGCTCTGCACCGTCGCACGGGCGAGTAGCGTACCAAAGCCCTCTACCTCTGCTTGACGACCGACCGGTGGTCCTCCGCGTTCCGTCCAGGTTACCGTAAATTGGTCACTGTTTTCGGAGCACGCGATATTGATGGAGCCACTTTGGGTCGAAAGTGCCCCGTACTTTGCGGCATTGGTTGCAAACTCGTGCAATAGCAGCGCAAAGCCAGTCACCCCATCGCCCGTGATCGGAATGTCGGGTCCACTGATCGCGACACGCGCCCCGCTTTTGTCGGTGCCGCCGT
>NZ_JAGWDK010000072.1 GCF_018398875.1 Bradyrhizobium sp. sGM-13
GAGGCGCTCTACGCCACCTCGCCGTTCACGCCGCGGTAGCGGCTTCGTTCAATCCCACCTGTCTGATAATTCACCACCAAAGTGAGGGTACCAGCCAACGGTTGCAAATTGCTTGGCCGAATGACCTGCCCTGCTCTAGCATTGAAGCTGAGGAGGCAACTTGGTTTCAGCATACATACTCAAGGTCCCTGAAGAACGGCGCGAAATCTTGCTAGCCAGCGAGAGAACATGGCGTGGCGGTTGGGACGCTACCGAACCTGTCGAGTGGTTCGGGTACTCCCGCCAGGCTCCCCTCATCGTTTTAGCCTCTTTCCAGGATGGCTTTCTGACCCACGTCGCTGATGGCCGCAAAGGCACAGCGGCCGGTACCGGGCTGGCCCAGCTCAAAATGAGGGGCCTTGAGAAGCTGCAGACGCCCATTTCCTTTGCTGCGCTCCTTCGGCATGTCCCCATAAAAGTACGTCAACACCTTGAACGTGTGCTCAAGAGCGGCGGCCTTCTACCACCTCGCACCATGCAAGCCGTTGTAGCTGTCCTTGAAAGAATGGATCAAACGCTCGCTAAACGCCTTGCACGGCTATCCGAAGCTCGAGCACGGCGACTGGCCACATTGGCCCCCGAGGAGCGAGAAAACCTTGCTCTTCAAAAAGAGTCTCTCACTACGGCGCTGGAAATAGCTGGCGTAGGCTCCGACAGCGTCCTGGACTGGCAACTGGGAGAAACGAAGCCAAAGTCCTTCCTGGAAGGGTTACCGGGAGCATATGCACGCGAAGACACGATGCTTCATGTCGACTTCACCTCTCTCCCCGGCTTTTCCGTACTTCGAGAGGCTCCCTATTTGTATGCAAAAACTTTTGCTGCGGATGACGATCCGTCCAATTCGGTGCTCGTTATAATGGCCAACCGTCGGGCTCTTGAAGAACAGACCGGCGCAGATCTCATCTATTACAACGAGAAGTACAAATCCTTTGTCCTGGTTCAATACAAGGCCTTTGAGAAGCCGGGCGAGCAGCACGAATTCCGCTGGAAGGATGGCGACCAGTTCACGGAAGAACTGGGGCGTATGGACAAAATGCTGGAGGAACTTGAAAAGGCCGATCCGGACAACGATCCCGATGGCTTCCGCTTCTCGCATAACCCCTTCTTTCTGAAGTTTTGCCCCCGGATTTCGTTCAAGCCAGATGATAAGGGGATGTTTCCGGGCCTCTATATTCCGCATGGACTGTGGAAGGCACTCGCTGCCAGCAGTCGACTTAAGGGTCCCAGGGGCGGCAACGTCCTTACCTACGAGAATGTCGGACGCCGGGTAAACAAGGAAGAATTCATCACGCTCGTCCGTGGTGCTTGGGTCGGCACCACTATCAATCAGTCAACTGCGCTAGAACCCGTATTCCGCGAAGTGCTGGAAAGCGAACGCACCGTTGTGTTTGCGGTGAAGCGCAATCCGCCCCCTCCTCCGGTCGGCATCACCGTGCCTGTCGAGAACGAACCTTTGATTGGGGAAGAACCTCAGAAGATTGCAGTGATGGGGTAGTGGAAATGGCACTCAATTTCGACCATGAACTTCAGATTGCAGTCAACTCGTATGAAATCCGATACGGCGCTCGTGATGACCGTTTTCGTTTCCTCCCGGTGTCATTTCACGCGTTCCCCTATGCCCAAACGCTTGTGGACGATACCTCGTTTACGCTTCAAATCAAACTAGACCAGGCCGCTAACGGTCAGGATGAGCGCTTGAAATTTCAGATTTGGCATGAGGCAGTTCACTGTCTCGCCCCGGTGAGAAGTATGGAAACGCTTTGGTTCGAAGAGGGCTTGGCTGTTTATTCGTGTCTTTACGCTCCGCATATGACCCGCGACTACCGTCGCCGATGCATCAAGCATATGAAGCCCTTTCCGGCTTGGTACGCCCCCTATGAGGCCTTCAAAAAGCTCAAGGCAACCGATGAGCAAATAAGGGTAATCCACGACCGCGCGCCAGAGAGGAAGTTTGATCTCATCACCCCCGAACTGATTATCGATGTGTTTGGGGTTAAGCCAACATTGGCATCCAGCCTTTGTAATCGACTCGGCACCACCCGCGAGGCCAAAACGTAGCCTCAGGCCGTGGGATCTATGACCCGCACCTACTCCCCCACCGATCAGGAAGTTATCGTCCTGAAATCGGCCTGGGATTCGATCCACGAGATGGTGAACTATGCCATCTTCATGAAGCTGCCGCGAACCTCAGACGCCGAACTCGACTTCAAGACCGAGATTCACCAACAGCTGTTCAATGTCCTGCTCACCGACTTCCTAAGCGCACCTAGCCCATGGCCGTTCGGCCTTAAGGCGCCAGCTCCGGGCACACCGAGGTCATTGCAGAGCATTCTCTTTCAACTGCAGAACGTCGGCCAGGCGCCTATCCTCAACCCGAGTGGAGGCGACACCGTCCTCAAACCGCTCCAAGCGTTCATCGATTGGCTGGAGACTGAATGCCTTGTCGAAAAGGTCTGGCTACCTTCGATCGAGCTTGAAACCGACATCCGCGTAAAGCGTGTGGAGTTCATCAAAATCTGCGGCAACATCGGCAAGCACAACTTCGCCCGGCTGAGCCGGGTGGTCGGCGATATCTGCCGAATCCTGGAAGCCAACGGTGATAAGGTCAGCCTCGATGAGGGCTACCTGGTCATCGAAGAGTTCTACGACTGGTTTCATAATAATGTTTTCAGCTACCACAGCAGCGCGATCGCTGAATTCCTCAACAACATCCGCTGGGGCATCTATGATTACCTACGGCCGGAGTTCGAGCGCTCCATCACATGGGAGGGAGGCGACCCGCCCCGCTACAGCTACAAGTATCCGGCCGGCAGCCAGCACCCGACCGGTAAGTCGATGTACTGGGGGCTGATGAACGACGTTCGTTCAGAACCGTTCATGCCACGGTTCGAGGTCACGCGCTTTCTGAAGATGCGGTACTAACGGCCCCGATTATCAACTATTGGTTGTGCTCTCATAATGCGATATGATCTAATGGTTTGAAAAGGAGATTTCCTATGCCGAAGCTTCCGAAATACACCCTCTCCCATAATGATCGCACCGATAAGTGGGTCCTCAAACAGGATAAGAGCAACAAGGTCGTCAAATCCTTTGAGAACAAGACGGATGCCACTGCGGGAGGTGCCCTATCAAAAGCGATCGGCACAGAAGGCGGCTCCGTAAAAATCGAGAAGCTCGATGGCAAATACCAGGAGGAGCGAACCTTTCCCCGCAGCGCCGATCCCAAAACCTCAAAGGGCTAAGTCTGTGACTCGCATTGTTCTGTTTGCAGCTTGCTTGGCGTTCATCAGTGGGCCCGCTTGGTGTGAAGAATTGTCAACTTTTGATCATCCAACAATCTGTCGAGCAACAATCGGCGCCATTATGGGCCGAGATCCCAAAACCATTCGAACCACCAAAACTGAAGGTGATGTGTCATATCAGCGATATACCCGCGCTAGCGATAACACCGTCTGGTCAACCAGGTGCCGGATAGAGGGTTCTCGTGTTTACTGGGCCTCTGAGCCCAGTGGTCGTTGGCGCAACGATCCTCGCGATGAGACGATTACCTACGAGATCAACAAGGACAATACAGAGTTGAGAATCAAAGAGCGTTATACAGACGGCTCTGCCAACGAAAAGACTTTTAAGCATTCACAGTTTTAATTCATCTCTGAATCAAAGCGTTGCCTCCCATTGAACAGAAATCAGGAGACTCACACCATTCGTGATAAACCTCGCCGCCTTCTTGAGCAGCCCCCGAGGGTCGTTGAGCGTTGGGTGAGGCAAAAAATGTTGCGAGTCGCCCCAAGGGTGGCGCGATTTCTCATGCGGTGGAGACTTCCCATCGTCGAGCGGAAGCGCATGAAGGCTTTGGAAAAGACCTTCCAAACCGTTAAAGACTACACCATCCGCTTTGAAGGAAGAGGATTCGCAGCAAACGATACGCTTTTCAATATTGCTCTGTTTTTCTTACTTGCTGAGCGCGACATCCAATGCATGAAGATTGATGCTCTCACTCACCCCGACGAATGGACGCGCAAGCTTTGTGCTCGGGTCATCATATTGGTGATCTATGAGATGGATCTCGACAAAGTCTCAGGCCAAGCATTACGCACGGCGCTGGAGACGATCGGCGCCTCTGAAGAGATGCGCAAAGAGGCCACTGATTCTCTGCGAACGGTACGCGCTGTCCAAAGTAAACTACGAAAAGAATTTAGTTTCGTGCGGAACGCAACGATCGGACATCGCGACGCGGACGCCTTACTACAGTATCGGTCTATTCGAGATATCAGAACTGAACGCGTTTTTGAGCTGGCAGCTGAATTCTACGCGGGAGCTAAGGGCTTTATTGATCTTCTGCCTAGGATGATGCTGGCAAGCAGCAAGCTAGATGCGCTCCTTCGGCAGACAAAATAGGTTTTGTGCATTGAACCCAGCGAAAGGCCCCCGGCTGGTCGGGGGCCCCTCGACTTTAGATTACCTATGTTCAGAGTTTGTCGGGCGCTGCAATCTCAAGGATTTTCACGTGAACCGCCTCGGACGTTCGTCGAGCCGAGTTGACCACCTGATCCATGCAATGCGTGAGCAAGTGGGTGCCGTAGGTGATACTTCCGACCAAGCTGTATATTTCGCCGACTGGTTTGCGCTCTCGGGTCAACAACTGACCGCTTTCGAAATCGACCAATGCGCCGCCTTCCGGATGAGGCACAAGCCACCCCTTTCCAAGAAGGTAGCCCAAGAGCGGGTACCGAGCTTTCGTGAGATCGGTACCAATGCCAGAGCAATTAATAACGCAATCAAAGCCTGTTTGCCGCCGCATCCCATCAGCGAGCCAGGAAACCTGATATTTTCCGTGGGCAAAATGAACGCTGCCTTCCTCAAGGCCGCCTGAAACTCGTAAGGACCCGTCGTGCAGAGCCTCAAGTATCTTCTTGGCGGGCTTTGACGCGGAGCCGTAGCTGACATTGACATGAGCCTGACGGTATTCGCGCTTGTACCGCGTTCGCTCTTGCTCCGGTAACAGGTGCCAAATCAAGGGCGTCACATCATCCAGAGCCTTGAAAACGGAAAACCATTCGCTGCTGTCCTGACAATCTGCCAACCCCAGCGGAATAGCTTTCTCCGGCCGCTGGCGCGCGTTTGCGATGGCGCGCTTCAGGCCGGAACAATCAATCCCGGCCTGCCTGTATTCCGCGCCGATTCCCCTCAGAATATCCATGAAGGTGAGGCCTCCATGCTCGTTGGCCATTTCGGTGATGTATTCTCTTGTGAGAACCTTGAGCTCGTAACGGCCGTAGTTGGGCCGCGGATATTGCATGCAGCCGCTGCGCGACAGAGCGTGAATGCGTTTGACGCCGTTCGCTCTTAGGATATTGATCGTATCGACGGCGGTCGGCCCTAGGCCAAGGATGGCAACATTTGCGTCGCTTGGAATCGCGTCGAGAGATCGAGCGTCCCACGGATTTCCGATATACATCGGCGATCCTTCAAGCTCTTTGTAGTTCGTCGACGGGATATGCCCGAGTCCCAGGATGACGGTATCGGCGAACAGCTTTTCGCCGGAACTCAGCGTTATCGCGTAACCCCTTCCCAAACGGTCAACGCGCGCCGCCTCACCTTGGATACGGTTTACGGGAATCCCCGCTCGTTCCGCGATCTCCACGTGGATGTTCAAATCTTTCGAGAAAGCCTTGCCCACCTCAGACCGGCTCAGGAATGACGCATCCTGCGAGAAGTTGTTATCCTGGAGACCGAGCAATTCCAGCAATCGGTTCGGATCGGAAGGATCATATCCGATCTTCGGAAGATGCATGTTTGCCGAAATGAAGGGAGCTTGGTTCAAAGCCCACGCAATCCCTTTCCCCTGCTCCTCTATCGACTTGACGTCCAGGAGAAGGAAGCCGACGGAGCTTGCGACGCCATCAGCGATCACTTTCTTCAAAGCCTGCCGGAAATAACTGGCGCCGCCAGCACCCACCCCGATGATGGCGATCCAGTGAAGCGGTTGGAAGGAATTCAGTCGATAAGACGAGTCGAGCTCCGTCGAGTTGCGATACGTGTCGGATAACATGGTCACCTCTCTCTGTTGCCGCTCGCGGAGTCGCGTGCGCGCATGTTTCGCTCAGAGAAAGAAGCGGGGACCCTGTAGCAACCTAAGCAGCCCCACGAGGGAGCAAAGAACACCATCACACAGTTCGTGGGGTGCTGTCAGGGTTGCGGCGTTAGGGTGAGAACGCTCCTTTCGGACTTCATCACGACCGAAATCTCAGGGGCCAACCTTCGAAGACGATCGCCGCCACACAATGTGGCAACAGCTATTCAAGCATGCCGCAATTCAACACGTCAAGCCGCGCTCACCCACAATAGCGAAGGGCACCGTGCATTACTGCACGATGCCCTTCCATAAGTCTCTCCCGCTATTGTAACCAACCCACATGGGCGCAAAGCGCGGGAGAACCCATGTAGCCGCACAGATGAAGTGTTGGCCCACCCCATCGCACTACGACTGAACGCAGTCGCCACGCTTTGACCTTGCCTGTGATAGGCGTCCGAAAGGGTTATGCCTGTGGCAAGCTCGGTCGAAGAAGAATCTCAAACAGTATGATGTTACCAAACGGCGTTTGCAGTTTTCCGCGATACGCGGTCGAACCGGCACAGCCCGTCTTGTAGTAACGCAAAACTGACTCCGATAACGCTTGAATGTCAAGTTTCCTGATTCGCGGCAAACTCTCTAGTTCTTTAAAGGGTTTATACCCTGTTAGCACTGGTAAGGGGACCGTACCTGCAAGAACCGCTTTTAATCGCGTCCTGCGCCGCCCTGTAGGGCTTAATGCGCTGGCACTCACCATTGAAGCCTACCGACCCCGCTCAGGAATGTTCAGGTGATACCGCGTATGCTTGAGCTGCCCGGTCCTGATCAGCGCACCCTTCTTCACCAAATCCTGTAAGTCCCTGGTGGCCGTAGCGCGCGTCGCCTTGGTAATGCTGACGTAGTTCTCGGCGCTGAGGCCACCTTTGAATCCGTCAATACGTATTATCAAACCTATCTATAAGACACCGGCGCGATGGATTCAAAACGCCAGAAGAGCCACGCCTGGCAGTCGGCCGTACTCGGAGCAGCGCAGGAGATGACACCGCGCTAGACGGTGTCAGTCCAGGACCGTCAAAACCGGTCTCTGGTGCTTGGCAGTCAGAATAGTACGTAGGCGGTCTTCTTCTGAAGATCGGCAGGCCCGACGATACCCGGCTGCATCGGGTCCTTGACGAACAAGGCCTTCTTCATTCCCTCAGACGGGATACGCTCGCTGGTTAGGATTGCCGGCACGATCCGCATCGGACCGTTGAGCTTGTCACTGAAGGTGTCGGCACCGAAGTCGCATCCCCATTCATGAACAAGCGCACAGCCAGCATAGGCGACACTCTTTTCGGCGAGGCCGGGGAGCATGGGTCGGAGGATGAACGATCCAATGCCGGGTCTGTCGGGCGCAGCCGAGGCGTAGGTCAGGACCAGCATGCTGGCACGCCAATAGCCTTTTACAACAGCCTTGTTGCCGTTGCTCAAGTCCTCGATCTCGCCATGCGGTCGGCTCCGTCCTTTCAGGCTGAGCCTCAACGTCTGGTACGTATAACCACCCCTGCCATCGGCGTAGCGCAGTGAAATGTAGCCATCCTTCGAGAAGAGGTTTTCCTCAAAGAAAGTCTCCTTTACCCAGTTCTTTGCAGATTCAACTGCGGCCTTCTCCAGGTCGGGCCGGAATTCCTTGAGCAGAAGATCACCGCCATAGCTGACGGCACCGAAGCCCAGGAAGGCGCACGCGGCAAAGCCAGCCTTGAATGCAGCGGATTTCGACTTCGATGTCCGAGACATGCTTTCGTTTCCTCAAATGATACTGTTTTACAACTTGGGATGCGCCACCGGTAACCGGCCGGATAGCAACGGTCAGTGGATAGTCATTTTGGTAATTGGAGATACGTGGGAACTTCAGGACGGATGCAGGTTCGCAGATGAAATTTTTGTAAGTACGGCCATTTCGGGCCGGAGATATCCCGGCCTGCGGCCTTAACTACTCAGGACAATGAAGCAGCGATGGTTAGGCGAGCACATCGTGCTCTTCCGCAGATCGGAGGACGAGATACCATGGCAGCCTCATGAGATAGCAACTGCATACAACGCGGCCCGCCGTGCATGCCGACCGACTCTTGTCCAAAGAATGAGTGCGTCAGCCCCGGCCCTCTGCGGGACCGGCTTAACCCCCGCGACGTGCAGAGCGCAGCTTCTCAAGCTCAGCGATCAGCTCTCGGGTTTCTTGGGCTTTCTGCCGGAATTCGGCAGCTTCCGCTAAATATTCGGAAGAGCCAAGCTCACTGTCAGGGTGCAGCGCGGCCTTCAGCAAATCGTCGATAACACTATCGAGCCGCCTAAGCCGCTCTTTGTTGTCCAGCAGTTTCGCATCCAACTCGTCTAATAAAGTCACGCGTGAGCTCTCCCTGAATTTTTGCCTCCAACTTGATAAGGAGGATTCGACGCATGCGCTCCAGCTCGAATCGCAGAGCGTCCGTCGTCGCAGCGTTTTGACGCGCGACAAGCTCAGCATCCCGCGTGTTGAACTCGTTATAGGCGTCCTGGAGTGTCTTGATGTCCATGCGCCAGACCATCGGAGCATTGCCTGACGAGAGCAATGGCCTGCTGCGTAAGGATGCTTAATCGTTACGCATGTTTTCCGTCAGGGAGCGCCACGCAACAAAGGTGCTCTTTCGGAATGGTCATTCGTCTTCAGGCTCGGGGTGCCCAACGCAAACGCGACGACGAGCAACAGCACGCTTGCGCAAAAAAGATAACCGATCTATGGAATATTGGTTGCACAATCAATTTTTGCATCTAATAAGGTCTTGCCGGGAGAGTGTTCATGAAGACGCCTTCTTTTCTCGTCGTAGCGGCAACTATTCTTTATTGCCAAGAGGCTGATGCCCAATGCCTGAAAGAGGCTGGCGATTTCGCGGAGCGAATTTGCGGTCAGGTCAAGCAAATTGGAAAGTCGACGCTGATTACAGGCAAGGGTGATCTGACGGCCGAAGCGAAGGGCTTGATTGCAAGAGCTATTGGACAGCTCGGTGGCCAGGTGGGCGTCGATGTTCAAACAAAAGACTTTGAAAATGTGCTGCAGGAGCAGTTAGGACCTGAATTGGTCAACGTACGCGAGTGCGGAGCCAAGATGGCGCAGCTTGCAATAGGTCAGGTTTGCAGCAAAGCGCCTAGCTGGAAGACATGTGCCAACCAAGCGTTCGGCGTCGATCGTTGGGAGAACGAGGAAAAGCTGAACGGGACCAGTGGCTGGCGCGGCGGCGGCTTCAACCAAGGTGCCTATTGTACCGAATTCATTAACTCCGTTGTCGCAGGCCGCAAGCTGGGCGATCGGCCGCATGATGTCGTTGGCATGACGTCTTCGGAAGAAAACCGGCGAACAGGTACGTTCAAAGAGCGCGCCGAATATAACTATCATTGTTCCCTGACGCTGCGCTGGAATCCGGTTTACAAGCAAAAAGCTGATCCGATCTGCGGCCGGGAATAGCCTGCATTGGCCTCGGATGGTCCGAGCTTCAATCGAGACAATGGCCCGCGCTGGAATAGGCTTCGATAGGCAGCGGGCCCTTCAAGGCTTCGGCACGAAATCGGACCACGACCGGTGGGAGTTCTTCGGCGCCGTGGGCTTGGTCAGGCTCTTGATTGTAGTCGCGGTAAAAAGGCCTCAACGCGGCAGTGGATCCACCCGCCTTCGCCCACTGAGTTCGTGTACATCACGCCTCCGGCTGATCGGACAAGAGGTATAGGAAGATGGCCAAACACAATCATCTCCTTAGTGTCATCATGCCATGGAAGATGTTGCGCTATCTTGGCGCTATCGGCTTTAGTCTGGTGGCGAGCGTTGCGGCCGCTGCTCCTACAGCTTTGCCGGTCTGATCCGCGCGCCGGTGTCGATTTCCGCTCCTCTGCCAGACGGCCGTCAGGTGACGTTGGAAGGGATAGTAACTCGACCGGATCGACCCGGGAAAATGCCTTTGGTCGTTTTGGTACATGGCTCGCCTCGGTCTGAGCCGGGAAAGGCTCTTGAGGCCTATCGGCGTGCCTCGCCAATGGGTTGGCAGGTCCAGCGCTGGCCTTTGCGCAGCACGGCTACGCCGCAGTTTCGATCATGCGTCGAGGCTTCGGCCGCTCCGATGGCCCCTATGCAGAGTTCGTCTCTGATCCGTGTGACAACACCGACTATCTGAGGGTCGGGTTGATTTCTGCAGAGGATGTTATTGGCGCGGTCGCCGCTTCGCCATGGGCCAATGCGGGGTCACCGCCCTCGTTGTCCATGACCAGCGGGGCGGCGATATCCTGAAAACAGACGTCAACGGCGCCTGGCACTTCTACAATAAGATCGACGGAAAGCGCGTGGACTTTACGGTGAGCCAGTTCGACAGCCCCATTAGCTACGATGACCTGCCAAGCAGCAGGGCCGAAGCACTTACCGACTGCTCTCAACAGGAGTACGAGCTTCTTCGTCAACGGATGACTGACGTGGGCATGTGACAACCACGCCGACCTCTTGAAACGAGCTTAGCTATTCGACAGAAATGCCGGTTCTGTCAGTCGATAAAGAACTTGTCGCCGCAGTGGGTCATTTTCCGGGATGCGAGGGTGGTCAAAATCCTCTGCGCTATCGTGAGACATCCCTAGCTTCGCCATCACGCGTCGGGATCGACCGTTGCGGAAGCTCGCATGTGCCACAATCTCCGCGAGGCGGATCTCTTCGAAACCAAATTGAAGCGCTGCTCGCGCTGCCTCCACGGCGAATCCCTGTTCCCAGAACGGCCGCGCCAACCGCCAACCGACTTCGACGGCAGGCGTGAAGCGGGCCGCAAAGGAGACGTGCAACAATCCGACAGCACCCATGAATATGCCGGATGCTCGCGATTCCATGGCCCACATGCAGAAGCCATGAGAGGATTGATGGTTGATCTGGAAATCGATCCAGGCGTTGCGTGCGTCTCGCGTTGAGAGCGGGCGGAGATATTCCATGACGTCAGCATCTTCCGACATTTCGGCAAAGGGCTGCCTGTCCGAATCTCTCCATGGTCGGAGGATTAGTCGTTGTGTAAAAAGCTGCATCCGACTTCGTCCGTCTCGTTGCTGTTTGGGTCCAATTTTTCGTTCTTCGACTTGGACATTCCCGTCTCCGTTTTCCCTATGGACTGTATGAGGCTCAATTCTGCGCCGAAAATTAGGACCGTGCCAGCGGGATGTTCTCCAACGGGGCCGTCAGGTCTCCGTCTCGGTGCAGATGGACGAGGAGCAGCTCTCGCTGCAAGAATGCGGAAATTAAAAATCCCCGTGAAGGGGGACGTCAACACCTTGCGAGTCATCAGGTTACGCCATGCTTCTTCGACCCCTCACATGACGATATCCCTCGCCACTGCTCTGGGGAGATTCGCATTGACGTTGAGTTCAAAAGTTCAGGTTTCTTGTCTTTTGATCCAATATGCCGGGTCCTCGCCGACTGCCTACGCTCGTCGGTCTTTCGCTCCCGAACAAGGACGCGCCGTGCCTTGCTGGAAGCGCCTTTGGCTCAGTTTGCGCGTACCGAGCGATCGCGACCGGGCGTTCCGATTGATCACGACCGGCTGTAC
>NZ_JAGWDK010000073.1 GCF_018398875.1 Bradyrhizobium sp. sGM-13
AAGCGCCTGCCGCGCCCTCGCGTGAGCGCGACCTCACAGAACCCTCCAGATTCCCGAATCGGATTTTCAGTGATTCATGGGTGGTCGGCTGGAGGGCCGACCATGATGGACACGACGTCGAAGTGGGAAGGTGAGCTTGGACGCTGGCTCAAGCCATTCCTGGATCGTTTAGGTCATAAGGCGCGACGGCGGATGTGCCCGCTGTATGTTTCGGGGTTGATTGGACCGGGCGATCGCAAGAGCGTGCAGCCGATGGCGGCGCGGCTGTCACCGGGCGACTACGACCAGTTGCACCATTTTATAGCTGATGGCGTCTGGGATGCGGCGCCACTGGAGTCGGAGCTGCTCATTCAGGCCGACCGGCTCGTCGGTGGCAAGGATGCGGTGCTGGTCATCGACGACACCGCTTTGCCGAAGAAGGGCGATCGTTCGGTTGGTGTGGCTGCGCAATATGCCTCGTCTCTCGGCAAGACAGCCAATCGCCAAACATTGGTATCGCTGACGCTTGCGCGGGGTGAAGTGCCCGTAATGGTGGCATTGCGTCTCTTCCTTCCCGAGAACTGGACGAGCGATGCGGCGCGTTTGAAGCGTACCGGCGTTCCGGTCGAGTATCGCGCCGCGCGGACCAAGCCAGAGATCGCGCTGGCTGAGATCGATCGCGTGATCGCAGCCGATGTTCGCTTCGGCTGTGTGCTGGCGGATGCCGGTTACGGCCTCAGCGCGCCGTTCCGTCAGGGGCTCACGACACGTGGCGTTGCCTGGGCGGTTGGTATCCCTCGTCATCTCAAGGTGTACCCGGTCGCCGTCAAGCTGATCTGGCCGGTTGCAACTCGGGGCCGTCCCCGCAAGCGGTACATTCCGGATATCCTGTCGATGCCGGCCGAAGACATGCTGGCCGATGCCAAGTGGCAAAACGTGAGCTGGCGAAACGGGACCAAGGGAAAGCTGGAAGCTCGCTTCGCTGCTGTTCGTGTGCGGACCGCCGATGGACCTCCGCAGCGCATCAAGGACAAAGGCCAGCAGCACCTTCCAGGAGACGAAGCGTGGCTCATCGGTGAACACAGAATGTCGGGAGAGAAGAAATATTATCTCGCCAATTTGCCGGCCAAGACGGATCTGCGCACATTAGCTGCCACGATCAAAGCGCGATGGATTTGCGAACAGGCCCACCAGCAGCTGAAAGAGGGATAGCGGTGTTTTGACCCCACGTGGCTAATGAATGACGTGGATATCGACGATGGTCGGTTGACCGCGCGCAATGCGGATGTTGGGCTTCACTCAGGACAAAGCCTGAGACTACCGATGTCGACCGAATCCCAGCTGCGCGAGAAGTTGCGGAAGATCGAGGCCCTGTTCGCTGGGGCCGGGACGGCCGGCGAACGGCTCGCTGCGGAGGCGGCGCTGGAACGTGTCCGGGCGCGTCTAGGAGAACTCAGCCGGCAGGATCCATCGATTGAGATGCAGTTCTCGATGCCTGATCCATGGTCGCGCCATTTGTTTCTTGCACTGTGCCGACGCTATGGCTTGAAGCCCTACCGCTATTATCGGCAGCGGCGCAACACGGTCATGATCAGGGCACCGAAGCGGTTTCTCGACCAAGTCCTGTGGCCCGAGTTTTCCGAACTGGACCAAGCTCTGCAAGCCTACCTTCATCAGGTGACGATGCGCGTGATCCGCGAGGAGGTCTTCGCCGATGCAAGGGAGGCGCAGGAGATTTCCGAGGCGCTGCCACCGAACTGATGGCAGATTTGATCATGCAGCAAGGCGGGCTTTGCTGTGCTGAGCCATGCCCAGGGCAATAATTCGTCGATCTTCGCCGTCGGCCAACCATTAACGAGTTTGCTGAGGATATCAGCAAGGTACGGTTTGGAGTCGATGTCTTGCAGCTTTGCCGTTTCGATCAGCGAAGCCATGCAGGCCCAGTTGACCGGCGCCCTGATCGTGGCCGGCGAAGAGGCTATTCCTGCGATTGAGAGCTATAGGCCGCATCGCTCGCTCGACGCTGTTGGTATCCATCTCGATGCGGCCATCGTCGAGAAAGCGCACCAAGCCTGGCCAATGATTGAAGCCGTAGCGGATCACCTCGGCAATTGTGCTCTTGTCTGAGACCGCCGCAAGCCTGTTCTCAAGCCAGGTTTTCAGCGCCTCGACGAGCGGCCTGGTCTGCATCTGACGGATAGCGCGGCGTTCATCGGCACTGCGACCGCGGATCCGATTCTCGATCGCGTACAGCGCTGCAATCCGCTCCAGCGCCTCATGCGCGATCGGTGCCGGGCCGCCCTCGTCGATCTCGACAAATCCGCGACGCCAGTGCGTCCAGCAAAAGGCCAGCGTCGCTGGACCGCCGTCGCGCTGCGGATCGGCCAACTGCTTATAGACCGTGTATCCGTCGCAATGAACGATGCCGGTATAGCCCGCAAGCAATGCCATGCAATGCTCGCCGCCGCGGCCGGGCGCATAGGTATAGACAACGGCCGGGGGATCCAGCCCGCCCCAGGGTCGATCATCCCGCGAGATCGCCCAGAAGTAGCCGGTCTTGGTTCGGCCCCGCCCGGGACACCGGCGCGCGGGTTTCATCGACCACGATTTTCGCCGAAGCGAGCACGATTTCTTTCATCCGTAGATAGACCGGCTTGATTTCGGCTGCGGCGGCGCCAACCCAACCAGCCAATGTCGAGCGATCGACCGGTAAGCCCTGCAGCCGCATGATATGCGCCTGGCGGTAGAGTGGTTTGTGCCAGGCGTATTTGTCGACCACGACATCGGCGACAAGGTTTTCTGTGGGAATGCCACTCTTGATCAAGCGCTCCGCCGCTGGCGCCTGCACGATTGCGCTCTCGCATGACCGGCAGCCGTATTTCGGCCGGTGTGTAACGATCACCTGATACTGCGCGGGGATCTTGTCGAGGCGTTCGGCAGTTTCCTCGCCGATCACATGCATCACGCCATGGCAGCAGGGGCATGCCGTACTGTCGGGAGTAAGCGTGATATGCACGCGTGGAAGATGCGCCGGCAGCGATCCCCGATTGGTCTTCCGCTTCTTCTTCGGAGCTTCTTCTATTGGCGCTGTCTTGTCTTGTTCGGCATCCTCCGCCGCCACCGCCGTCTCAAGATCCTCGATTGCCAATTGCAGCTGCTCAGGGTCAAGACGTTCGGACTTGCGGCCGAACTGCGCACGCCGAAGTTGCTGCAACAAATGGCGAAGCCGATCGTTCTGCTCCGCCACGCGCCGGCATTCTTCCAGCGCGGCATCGCGTTCGCTCGACAGCTGAACCACCAGCTCTCGCAAGGCATCGAGATCGTCAGGGGAAGCATCGATCGGCATGACGATATAGAATCAGATTCGCGTCCAGTTGTGTGCTCTCAAACCTGGTCCGATTCAAAAAGTCGCAGCTTTCACGACGTCGCCGTCGGCCGCGTAACGTCGCGCGCATGCAGCCGCGACCAATCCATCCCATCCACAAGCGCGGCTAATTGCGCCGACGTCAGTCGCATCACGCCGTCGGTGATTGGAGGCCACTTGAACGCTCCGCTTTCAAGCCGCTTCCACAATAGCACCAGCCCGGTGCCGTCCCAGGCAACCATCTTCACACGGTCCGCACGTTTCGAGCGGAAGACATAAATTGTGCCGGAGAATGGATCGTCGCCAAGCGTCTCGCGCACCAGTGCCGCCGCCAGCCCATCCGCCCCCCGGCGGAAGTCAACCGGCTTCGTCGCAATCAAAACCCGTAGGCCTGCCGTAATCATGCCGCAGCTTTTACCGCACGGAGTACGTCAGTCAGAAAGATCAGATCAACACCAGGTCCAGCATGAACCACCGCGCCCGCGATCTCGATCCTGATCAGTCGGCTTTCCTGTGGATTCCCAACCGCCGTCGAATTGTACCCGGGCGTCACAATGGGAACGAACGTCAGCCCCTCTTCATTCGGGAGTACAAGTAATCCCCCTCGTGTTGCTTTGCGCCACGCAAACAAATGCTGAGGACTGATCTCGTACCGTCGCGCAACCTCCGAAACAACCGCTCCAGCGCGATACGACTCCGCGACAATCCGGCCCTTCTGTTCCTCGGTCCAGCGACGCCGGCGGCCAACACCAGTCCGGACTTCAACACGGCCAAACGGCCGCGAATTGTCAAATATATCGTCGACCATATATGTGAACCGATCTCGCCAAACCGATCCACATCTGACGAATCGTCAGCGCCGCCGCAAGGTGCGGTCAAAACACCGCTATCGAAAGAGGAACTCGGGCTCGATCACTTCGAGGGACGATCCTGGCAAGGCCTCCATCGACATGCCCTCATGACACGATCGCTTATGCATTCCTCCAACACCGTCGTCTCGCACAAGCGGGGCGGAAAAAAATCAACGGTCCACCACCTCAGCCGAGTCTACCCGCCGTACGCCACGCCATCGTCGAGCTCATCGTTCGACCACGACCTCAGCGATGTCCCTACTGCAGAAGACAAATCGGCGAAAAGCAACGGCGTGAATAAATCTGCCAAAGTAGTGCTAAACACCTAGCGCACCTTCTTGCTCACTGCAGGTTGGCGAAGGAGGGGCTCGACTACAGTTATCGACTCTCGGACTGAGGCGACGACAATCATCTGCTGATGACAATATTCCTCACCAGAGTAGGTAGTGTATCGATTCTTGTTGATATGTATCATAAACCAGTAAGTCGCCTGCAGCCAACGACACACCTGATCGGATGCGAGAGAAGGTACGGGAATGATAAACGTAGTTAATCACTTGAACGTGTCGCGCTTCCTTCATGTCTACGACGCCGCCGCCGCCCAAAAGGGCATTAAACTTTCGATAGGATTCGATTTTCATGAATATGTCTCGATCACACGGGCGACTCCGACAAAGGGAGCTACATATCCAATTTTCCGGCCGGATCGCTCGTCAATTGCTTCAGGGGAGGGATATTGGGTGATAGGCACCGACAGGAACAACGAGGTTGCGCTTGTAGAGGCTGCTCGACTATATGATCTTCCGCACAGCAACTTTGCAGAACATCTTGAATCCCTGAAGTTCTTTTACGCTGACCCAAGCCAGCAAGCGCACCCTCAGGACAGCTGCATTTGCACGGCACTAAGCGCGCGGAGGATTACCGGCAAAGTAGCCTACCACGGGGACATCTGGGTCCGTAGAGACTTCAGAGGACGGGGTATGGCCAAGATCATGACAGGAATAGCGCGCGGCGTGTCTTTTGCCATGTGGGCTCCTGATTTCGTATGTGGCCTGGCAGGGCGCTGGTCAGTAGACAAAGATGTCTATGATACGTGGCACTGTGAACCGGGCGGTTCGATATTACGGCTGGTGGAAGAGAATATTGTCGACGACGACTGGCTTTTGTGGGCAACCGGCGCGGAGCTGAGGAGTTTTGTTGATCGTCAGCACAGAAGCGAGTTTGACGTTTTCTCGTGATTCTCGACAGCAGTCCGTACTTGAACGCTCTGCCCCTCCGGGGCACCGGATGATCTGGTCTTGCACTCAGCTGCGACATGATGACTTTCCGCAGCATGCCGGAAGCGCGACGTGGCTATGGGGTCCATATGCGGGAAGTACGTTTACGGGCGGGTTCCGTACCGTTTTTGACGTCCAAAAGCACACAGCCGTTATCTCAGGATCCGGCTCTGATATCTCAGCCAGATTTATCGCGAAGCAGGTCAAGAATGCTAAGCAGTGGCTCTGCCGTTAGCCACTGGGGCAACTTGGTGATCTTCCTGATCGAGCTTGTGCTTGCTCTATCAGCAGTTCGCTCATCGCGAAACCGGCAGCTATCGGTCGATTGGCGTCCTTCATCAGAATGGAAACGATATCGGGTTGTTAGTCTATCGAGATCAGGAACCTGGAATAGTTGCGAGCCTCGGCTGGTGTTTGGATGCGTCACGGATTGGCACAGGCACGCAACCCTGATAGGTCGGCTAATGGCGACGCCAAAGAACCCGGTGCGCTCGGATTCGGTTGTAGCCATCAATTCCGGACTGTTTGTTGGCTTGGCACAGTTGACGAGCGTGCGGCATGGGGTTGCGACTAAGCCCATTCGGCGTGAGAAGCTCCGCGTGCTCCCAACGGAGTGAGCCGTCTGATTCGTGCCGCCGCATTGTGATAATATCAGAGGGAAGCTCTATTGACGTATCTATCGTACAGTGTGCTGCAGCCTGGCTCCCTACTTGCCGTGAATGTTGGGGCCCCGTACAAGCCTCAGCTCCGCGTCCCTAGCGCTGATCATTTCCGATCCCCCGGCTCGGAACGCCGTTCAACGAAGCAATGAAAGCCGTTCAGCTTTCTGACCGAGGATATGGCCTATACGACAAGCAGACTGTGGAGCTCTGATCACAGAACACTGTCAAAGTTTGCAGGTTCGTTGTTCTCAGTTTTCACATAACTTAGAGAAGCGTTTTGGACATGCGTCGGACAACATAGAGACAATAGAGATGCACACGTTCCGGTCGCTTTGTGAGTCACTTAGTGTGTGGAGGAGACGGTGATGGCTCGAGTGATTGGCGAACCATGCAACATTCAGCTTTTTGAAACCCTGGAATCAAACGTCCGCTCATACTCGCGTTCGTTTCCGGCTATTTTCAGTCGGTCGCGGGGCTCGACCTTGCTAACGGAGGATGGTCGAAAAATTATTGACTTCCTCTCAGGTGCTGGAGCGCTGAACTACGGCCATAATAATCACCAGATAAAAGCTGCAATAATTGAGTATTTGGCGTCGGATGCCGTAGTGCACGGACTTGACATGGCTACTCCTGCGCGACTCGAATTTATGGAGACTTTCAGCTCTGTGATCCTTCGAGACCGCGATCTGCAATACCGGTTCCAGTTTACGGGACCAACAGGAGCTAATGCAGTCGAAGCAGCCTTAAAGCTCTCACGGAAGATCACAGGACGTCAAAACATCATTTCATTTACAAACGGATTTCATGGCATGAGTTTAGGAGCGATTGCCGCTAGCGGCAATCGCTATTACCGCGCAGCGAGTGGCATTTCTCTATCCGGCGCAACGTTCATGCCGTATGACGGCTATCTTGGGCTAGCCGTTGATACGGCTGACTACCTGCACAAGCTATTGATGGACGAGAGCGGTGGTGTTGATCGTCCAGCTGCCATTATCGTCGAAACCGTACAGGGGGAGGGTGGCATAAACGTAGCGCGGAAGGAATGGTTGCAGTCGATTCAAGCCGTAGCAAAGGAAATTGGCGCCCTCTTCATAATTGATGACATCCAGATGGGCTGTGGTCGCACGGGCGAATTCTTTAGCTTCGAGTTCGCAGGGTTGTCCCCGGACATTATCGTGCTGTCGAAGTCGCTAAGCGGGTACGGTCTGCCATTATCAATGTTGCTGATCAAAGAGGAGCTCGACGAATGGAGGCCAGGAGAACACACCGGTACCTTTCGAGGAAATAATCTTGCACTTGTCTCTGCAACCGCAGCTATAAACATCTATTGGCGCAGCCCGACTTTCTCGGAAGGGGTTCACCGCATGGGAGAAGTCATACGGCGCCGCCTTAAGGCCATTGCATCCCAGTATGGCGACCGTTTTGCTGTTAGAGGGCGGGGCATGGCGTTTGGGTTCGACTGCCAAATAGCCGAAATCGCCGCGGCGACATCACGCAAGGCGTTTGAGAAAGGATTGATTCTCGAACGATGCGGATCCGTTGATGAGGTCGTAAAATTTTTGCCTGCACTCACGATCGACTCTGAAACCCTAGATCAAGGGCTTGAGATATTCGAGAGATCTTTGGCCGAAGCACTGAAACAGAGCTGGGTTGGAGTGACCTGACCGTAGGTGGCCCCGCATACAATTCCACACTACTCGGGGAAATGGCGTGACGGCGCTAGGCGTATCCCAAACGTGAGCGGACTAATCGTAAAACCGTATGGTGCGCCCCGACGGCGCATATTACCTGTGGAGGAAGGATCCACCCAGAGAGTTGTCGATTGATCTGGTTAGCTGACGAGCGGTTTGGACGAGCAATCGGACGGATCGAAGCCTCGTGACAAAGATGGCTTTTGGCGGCCGAGCAATCCAGCGGGCCGTAACATGAGTGAAGCCTGAGCACGCCTCGAAAGTTACGGTGTGAATGCCGACCCGATCGTGCGGCGGGGAAGGCCCTGTGGACAGGGAAGCAATCGACACATGCACCTGTCTGGTCACCGCGGTAATGGGCACGGCACGCTGGAAAGGTAGTGCGGGTAATCGGGGGGGACCGATCTTGGTCGAAGGTCGTCAGCATCGAGTAGTCGATGGATCGGACGGGAGGCGGACAGGGTCGTAGGAGTGATGAAACCGGGTAATTCCGGCGGAGCAAAGGACCCTGAGTTCAGGTGCGCTTTTGAAGATGGCGAGGGAATGGGTCGATTGGCGATGAGCCTACAAACACCCGATAAGATCAGCAGCCTTCAGAGAAAGCTTTATTGCAAGGCGAAGGCGGAGCCTGCCTTCCGCTTCTATGTGCTGTATGACAGTAAGCTTCCGAGGAAAGACGCCTTGCGGCGGGCTGTCCTGATGGTTGAGAACTGTACGTATGGACAGCCATACGATCAGCGCGCTGAATCGACTTGAGGTGGTGGATACGGGCCGGCGGCGGCGTTGGTCTGAGGAGGAGAAGGCGCGGATTGTTTTGGAAAGCATGTCCGAGCCGCGTCTGGTTGCGGCGACGGCGCGTCGATATGGCCTGTCGCGTTCTCTGCTGGTGACCTGGCGAAGGGAATTCGCACCGAACGGAGCCCAATCCGGGGCTGGCTTTGTCAGAGCGGTTATGGCGGAGGATGGGCCGGTTAGGTCAGTGGCGCTTTCGTCGCAGGGCTGGGACCCCGCCGCTTCCCCAATGGGAGACGGTGGTATCTTGGCGCGGCTCCGTCCAAGAAAAGTGTGCTGCGGATCAAGAGGAAAGGTCAGCGAGCTGCTGGCGCCGGGCAACAAGGGCGCACCTGGCCCGAAGTGCAAGCGCGACTGAATCGCCTTCTGGGCGGCTGGTCCGCTTACTTCAGCTATGGCTCTCTTGCCACGGCTCATCAGGCCGTTGATCGACACGTCTTTCGACCTCGTGCTCGCCTTTCTGCGCAGACGACATAATACGCCCAGCCGTAACGTCAGACGGTTCTCTCGTGAGATCTATGTGAGCCCTGGCGTGCTTGTGCTGAACCGCGTGCGGAAAGTGTCGCCGACGTGTGCCCCGTGAGGAAGCCTGTCGGAAAGCCGGATGCGGGAAAACTGCACGTCCGGTTGTGTGTCCAGCGAAGGCTGGCATGTTCAGCAGGAGACAAACCTGCCGGGGTAGAAGTCAGAGCCCCGTAGTTTGGATAGGAGAGGTGATGGAAACTGAAACTCTGAAGCCTATCGACGAAGTCTTCCGTGGGAAGGCTACGAGTCACCGGGCCGTAATAAAAGTGAACGCATTGTGGCCTCGAAAATGAGTATCCCCGAGGGCCGAGCCTTCAACCGGAGGGCGAAGGCCGCATGAGCAGCCGAAGACTGACCGATACGGATGTTCACCTCGGCGGGGTGGAAGCGACAGCACGGTGGCAAGGACATGCTGAGCAACTGGAGAAGCCCTCCTCGTCCCGGCGCGAAATCGTCGGAGCAGGGTAGGCCGTATAACCGGCGAAACCGGGAAGTCGGCCGAAGACGAGAGGGTGGCGGCTGGGTCCGTAGTAGCGATGAAGCGGAATAATGTCCGCGGAGCGAAGGGGCCCTGCCATTTGCAATGTCTCCAACATAGGGAAGGCAAGGACGAGATGACAAAGGCGTCCATTGATTTGCAGGACCTGAGGCGGAGAATATACGTCAAGGCGAAGGCTGAACCGTCCTGGCGGTTCTGGGGACTATCCGCCCACTTCTGTCCTCAATAACTCGCCGGCCTCAAGAAGGGGCCATGGAGTCGAACCAGGCTTCAGAAGTGTCGGTGGAACCGTTTCTCCATTCGTCCTTTCCGTCTCGCAAACCTCGGCGGGTTATTGTGCCTTCCTGATCGGACCTTGGATCTTCCTTTCCGGCCCTGTTTCTTATGTGCGGCCCAAGAGGTTGGCGTCGTAGTCACGGCCCTTTGCGAGCATGCTCCAGGCCATGCGCGCGAGTTTTGCGGCCAGGGCAACAACCAAGACATTGGAGTGGAGCCGCTTGGACGCTGCCTCCAACCAGGCTCCGAAGCCATGCCGAGGCCAACTCTGACGCTGCAGAAGTACGGCTCTGGCGCCCTGAATGAACAGCGTTCGCAGGTACCGATTACCGCGCCTCGATATGCGCCCGAGAATGGTTCGATCGCCGGTCGAGATTTGCTTCGGTACCAGACCAAGCCATGCTGCAAAGTCCCGGCCCTTATGGAAGGCATCACCGGTTCCGATGGCGGCGACCATCGCGCTTGAGATGATCGGCCCGACGCCGGGCGCACTCATTAGGCGGCGACAGTGTGGATCTTGATCAGCGAGTTCGTCGATTTCTTTCGTCATTGACGCGACCCGTCGGTCGAGATGGCGCCAGCCCTCGGCCAAGTCTTGAATGAGCTGGATCACTCGAGGCGATAAGTTGTCCTTTGGCGCTGAGAGAATCTGAGGAAGTGCCAGTCGGAGCGCTGCCGCTCCCTGCCGGACGGGCAGCCCTCGCTCAAGCAAAAAGCCTCGGATTTGATTGATGGCCTTCATGGGTCGGCAGGGACTGCGCTGGGTGTTGGACGTCGACATCTCTAAATACTACGACACCATCCAACATCATCACCTGCGTGCGTTTCTCGACAGGCGAGTCACGGACGGCGTCACTCGCCGGATGATCGACAAATGGCTGAAGGCGGGCGTGCTCGAGCATGGTCTGCTTCAGCGCACGACCGAGGGCACCCCGCAAGGTGGAGTCGTCTCGCCTCTGCTCGCAAACATCTACCTGCACCATGTGCTGGATGAATGGTTCGAGCGGGACGTGCGGCCCCGCCTCAAGGGGAACGGCATCCTCGTTCGGTACGCCGATGACAGCGTGCTGGCGTTCGAGCGTCTCGACGACGCCAAGCGGGTCATGGACGTACTGGGTAAGCGGCTTGCACGGTACGGGCTCAAGCTCCATCCTGACAAGACGCACCTCGTCGACTTTCGCTTTCATCGGCCGGAGGGCACATGCCATCCGGATACGGACGGCACCACGTTCGACTTCCTCGGCTTTACCCATATCTGGGCCAAGTCGAAGAAGGGCGTGAACGGGGTGAGGCAAGTGACGGCCAAAGGCCGGTACGCGCGGGCGCTGGCGGCGGTAAGAGAGTGGTGCCGACGCAATCGGCATCTATCCTTGCGCGATCAGCATGCCCACCTGTCCCAGATGATGCGAGGCCACTATGCCTACTACGGCATATCAGGCAACTCTCGACGCATACGATGGTTCGCCTGCCAGGTCGTGGTGCAGTGGAGGAAATGGCTGGGGCGGACGGCATCGCGGCGGAGGCGCGTTCCAGTGGACCCGCCTCAACGCGATCCTGCAGCGCCATCCGCTTCCACCGGCGCGGATCGTCCACCGCCTTTACGCCACCGCGAGCGAAGCTCTCCCGTGAAGAACCGGATGCTGGAAATTGGCACGTCCGGGTCTGTGAGGGGTGGGGATGGCAACATCCCCACCTACTCGGCAGTTGACGCGTTGCATGGCTTTGATTTGACCAGCGAAAGCGTCGAGTTCGGCAA
>NZ_JAGWDK010000074.1 GCF_018398875.1 Bradyrhizobium sp. sGM-13
GTTCCATCAATTCAGCCTGCTGCAGCACGCGGGTTTCATGGAATCGGTCGTCTAGTTTCAAAAGTAAGACTGGTAGGCCTAGCACGTAGCTGGTAGTGTATACCAAATATGATGCAACAATAGGCCCAAGCTAATTTCCGCGAGTAGGGGTTCGGTATGCCCTTTCAGCTTCGGTCTATACCCGCTAGATCCTTCGCCCCTAGGAGGCCTTTTTTTGTTGCATCAAATATCAAGTGGGTTAGTATTAGGAAGCTTAACTGAACCTATAAGGATGAGGTGCAGAAATGACCGAAGCAACAGTTGCGCAACGTATCGCCCTCGCTTTGCAGCGCCACGGCGTTGAGGTGATTTTCGGCCAGAGCCTCCCGTCGGCTGTGATCTTGGCCTGCGAAGCGATCGGCATTCGGCAGCTCGCATACCGCCAGGAGAACATGGGCGGCGCCATGGCGGATGGCTTTGCGCGCGTGTCTGGCAGGATCGCCGTTGTTGCAGCCCAGAATGGACCTGCTGCAACCTTGCTCGTTCCACCTCTCGGTGAAGCATTCAAGGCGAGCGTTCCGATTGTTGCCTTGGTGCAGGAGGTCGAGCGCAATCAGCTCGACCGCAATGCGTTCCAGGAGCTCGATCATTTCGCGCTTTTCTCTTCATGCGCCAAATGGGTGCGGCGCGTCATCACTGCGGATCGGATCGACGATTATGTTGATGCTGCCTTCGTCGCCGCCGGCAGCGGCCGGCCGGGTCCTTCGGTGTTGCTGTTGCCGGCCGATCTGTTGCGCGAGAACCCCGCTGTCCCGACCCGAGAGCGCCGGTCGAACTTTGGGGAATGGCCAATTGATCGCCCTCGGCCGAGCGAGGCAGAAATCCGCGCTGCGGCGGTAGCGATTACGGCGGCAAGGGCTCCCGTCGTCGTTGCAGGAGGCGGTGTCACGTCTCCCGCTGCCGCTACCGCGCTCGCCAAATTGCAAGACCTGGCGCACTTGCCTGTCTTCACCACGAATATGGGCAAGGGCGCTGTCGACGAAACGCACCCACTCTCAGCTGGAGTCCTCGGCGCCCTCGTCGGTCCTCGATCGCTTGGCGGGCATACTCTGCCGATTCTCAAAGAGGCGGATCTCGTCATTCTGGTCGCGACCCGCACCAACCAAAACGGGACGGACAGCTGGCGACAGGTCCCTGCGAACGCTCGCATCATCCACATCGACATCGATCCCCAGGAAATTGGCCGCAACTATGAGGCGTCGCGCTTGGTTGGCGATGCCGCCGCTACACTGGGCGCCCTTTGTGAAGCGCTCCGGCAGCTCGACTTGTCGTTGCGTCGCGACATGCGCAAAGGGGTGGAGGGGCGTATCGCGGCGGCTTGGAAGAGCTTCGAAAACGATCGATCCGTCTTCTCGGGTAGCAACGGATCCCCGATCCGCCCAGAGCGCGTCATGCAGGAGCTCCAGACGCGTCTGACACCCGATACAATCGTGGTCGCCGACGCGAGCTACTCGTCAATGTGGGTCGTCGGTCAGCTCCGCGGCCAAACTACAGGCCAACGCTTCCTCGCGCCGCGCGGTCTGGCGGGGCTTGGATGGGGATTACCGCTTGCCATCGGCGCAAAGGTAGCGCGTCCGTCCAGCCCTGTCGTAGCCCTGGTCGGAGATGGTGGCTTTGCCCACAGTTGGGCGGAGCTGGAAACCATGGTTCGCAGCAATGTGCCCGTCGTCACCATCGTGCTCAACAATGGAATCCTCGGATTTCAGAAAGATGCAGAAACGGTGAAGTTTGGCGGCTATACATCGGCCTGCCATCTCTCACCCGTCGATCATGCTGCGATCGCGCGAGCGTGCGGATGCGGTGGCGCGGTGGTCAGAGCGCCCGGTGATCTGGGCAAGACGCTCGACCTTGCGCTCACAGAGCGACGGCCATGGCTCATCGAAGTCATGACGGACCCGTCCGCGCATCCGCCAATTTCGCTTTTTGACGGCACGCTCGATCATGCGCTCGCGGCAGTTTGAAACTTTGCTGGTTCAGATCGAAGGAGAAGCAGCCTGTGCGCTGGCGGATACGGTTAATTTGCAAGTCTCGCCGCGCGCTTGCTGTCCATCGATCTCCGCGAACTTCGTTGATCCGTCGCCGCGTCTGATTTGCGGACAGCTTGGCGCTTTCGCCTCTGAGAACTGAGACTGCAATGGACACCTACGAAAACTACATTGCCGGACGTTGGGTTGCTTCGGCCAAAACCTTGGACGTGGTCAACCCGTCTGACGGCACGAAAATGGCCGCGATATCCCGTGGCGGAGCCGCCGAAATCGACGCTGCGGTGTTGGCCGGCCATGCCGCCCGTAAAGGACCTTGGGGAAAAATGGATGCGGTCTCTCGAGGTCGTCTCCTGCTCAAAATGGCTGAGCTGATTCGTCGCGACGCCGAGATGCTTGCTAAGCTCGAGAGTGACGTCGGAAAACCAATCTCCGTCGCGCTCGCAGATGTCGCCGTTTCTGCGCGATATTTCGAATACTATGGGGCAGCCGCCGACAAGGTTCATGGTGAGACCATTCCTTTTCAGAGCGGTTTCACCGTGATGACACTTTACGAACCGCACGGCGTAACCGCGCATATCGTGTCTTGGAACTACCCGCTGCAGATGACGGCCCGCTCGGTCGCACCATCGCTCGCAATGGGTAACGCCATCGTGCTCAAGCCTGCCGAAGACACCTCACTGACGGCGCTCGCGCTGGCTAAACTTGCCGAAGAGGCAGGCTTTCCGCCGGGCGTCCTCAACGTCGTCACTGGTCTTGGCGAAGAAGCCGGCGTGGCGCTGTCGACGCATCCTGGAATTGGCCATATCAGCTTCACCGGATCCCGCGAGGTCGGTCGCTTGATCCAGAGTGCGGCGGCCAAAAATACAATTCCAGTTACTCTCGAACTGGGCGGAAAATCACCGCAGGTGGTCTTCTCAGATGCTTCCCTGGACGAAGCAGGCGCCACGATCGTTAAAAGCATCGTCCACAATTCCGGTCAGACCTGCAGCGCCGGTTCGCGGGTTTTGATCCAAGACGATATCTACGATCGGTTCACAACGCAACTCGCCGACAGGTTCAAGGCGCTGCGGGTCGGCTCCGCAAGTCAGGATCTCGATCTCGGCCCTGTTGTCAACGCCGCGCAGCGAACCCGCATCGAGAACTATCTGGGGATTGCGAAGCGGGACAACTTGCAGATTCTGGCAGAGGGCTCATTCGGAACCACCGTACCCGCCGGCGGCTATTACGTCAAACCGACACTGATTGGTGAAGTCCCAGCAAGTCACGCCGTGGCACAGGAGGAAATCTTTGGACCGGTCCTGGTGGCGCTACGCTTTCGTGACGAACATCATGAGGTGCAGATAGCAAACGACACGCCATATGGGCTGTCCGCCGGCGTGTGGACGTCAGACCTGAGCAGATCCTTGCGTCTCTCTCGCAGTATCGAAGCAGGCCAGGTGTTCGTGAACAACTACGGATCTGGCGGCGGTGTTGAGCTGCCGTTTGGAGGCGTGAAAGGATCCGGCTTCGGCCGAGAGATGGGATTTGAGGCGCTATACGGCTTCGGCGTTCTTAAGGCCGTCACGATTCGGCATGGCCTCTGAAAGTCGCGGCCGCGACTCGGGTGGCCTCAAGTTCAAGTCGTTCGTCGTCATCTTCCTCCCGCGACGGACGCTTACTGGCCGCCCCTCCGCGGGGCGGCCGTTTTTCCTAAGCCAAGAGCCTTCAAAGCGGCTCCAGCTTCAAATGTGTTGGTGATGGACGATGAGCGAATCAATCTATAGCGGCCCCGTGTTTGAAATGGCCAGGCAACAATTCAATGGGGTCGCCGATCATCTGCAAATCCTGGAGGAGGACCGGGCCCGATTGCTTTATCCGAAGCGCGCAATCGCCGTGTCCTGCCCAATCCATAGGGACGATGGTCGAACGGAAGTCTTTCAGGGCTACCGCGTGCAACATCACCTTACTCTTGGACCAACGAAGGGCGGGACGCGGTTCGCACCATCAGTGGACGTCGGCGAGGTCGCCGCCTTGGCGGTGTGGATGAGCTGGAAATGCGCGCTGGCGGGACTTCCCTATGGAGGAGCAAAGGGAGGCATCACGGTCGACCCGTACACACTGTCACCGCGCGAACTCGAAGCGCTGTCCCGGCGCTACATGCAGGAGATGATACCGTTCGTCGGACCGCATACCGATGTCATGGCGCCGGACATGGGCACGAATGAGCAGGTCATGGCTTGGTTCATGGATACGTATTCCATGTACCAGGGACAGACCATCAACGAGATCGTAACCGGAAAGCCGGTCTCGGCAGGAGGCACACTTGGCCGACGCGAAGCGACCGGGCGCGGGGTGGCCCATCTTGTCGGTCGGGCTCTTGATCATCTTGGGATCAGTGCTGGCAGTGCGACAGCAATTGTCCAGGGGTTCGGTAACGTTGGCTCGGTGACAGCGTATTCTCTCGCCGGGCGAGGCGTCAAAATTATCGGTGTCAGCGATCACACTGCCGCATACCATGATCCAGCGGGGCTGGACGTTGCGGACCTACAGAGACACGTCGCCAAACGAGGTCAGCTTGCAGGCTTTTCCACCCAGAGTGCCATTGAGCCCTCGGAGCTGCTGCTGCGAAAATGCGACGTACTCGTACCAGCTGCGATGGAGCAGGTGATTACGTGGCAAAATGCGACCGAGCTCAAATGTCGCATCCTGGCCGAAGGCGCCAATGGTCCAACCACCCCTGGAGCAGATGCCATCCTCGATCAACGACGCGACGAGCTCTTCGTGCTGCCCGATATCCTCTGTAACGCCGGGGGTGTTATCGTAAGCTATTTTGAATGGGTGCAGGATCTGCAGCGGCTATTCTGGGAAGAAGCGGAAGTATTCGATCGTCTTTACCGAATTCAGGAGCGTTCATTTCAGCAAGTGATCGCTCGCGCCAAACGCGACGGCATTTCTCATCGCATGGCCGCCATGGCAATCGGGGTGAGCGTGGTACAATCGGCCAAGCACACCCGAGGACTTTTCCCATAATGACCGTTATTGCGACGCACAGCACCAAACCGGAGTGACCAATGCTAATTGCCCCTTGGCGGATCGGAATCGACATCGGCGGCACCTTTACTGATGTCGTGGCAATAGACGCAAATGGCCGGATCGAAGCCCTCAAGTCGCCTTCCAGGCCGGACGATCCGACCGCTGGCGTCATGGCGGCACTCGATGCGCTGGCGCGGCGGCTTGATGTGCCGAAAAAGCAGCTGCTTGGCGGTTGCTCGATGCTTGTGCATGGTTCGACGATTGCGACGAACACAGTGCTCGAAGGCAAGGGCGCTATGGTAGGGCTCCTCACCACCAAAGGATTTCGCGACACCCTTGAGATACGTCGCGGCATCCGCGAGGATCCTTGGAACCATCGTCCGCCTTTTCCCCGTGTGCTTGTGCCGCGACGTTGGCGCCTGCCCGTGGGCGGGCGACTCGACAGAGATGGCCTTGAGCTCACAGCTCTGAATGAAGGCGACGTGCTGGCCGGTTCGGCGGCTTTTAGGGCTGCGGGCGTTGAGTGTGTCGCCGTATCTTTTCTTCATAGCTACGCCAACGGCGCGCACGAGGGTCGGGCAATGGAAATTCTTCTGGCGGATTGGGATAGAGATGTGATCTTTTGTTCACATGAAATCTCGCCTTACGCCGGCGAGTACGGTCGCACATCGTCAACTGTCCTTGCGGCTTATGTCTCAAAGCGTGTCGTTCCTTATCTGCGGTCTCTAGAGGGCATTCTGCGGAAAAACGGACTCTTCGGCCCTCTGCTCCTCATTCAAAGTAATGGTGGTATCGCGTCGGTAGACGAAATCGCCCGCAACCCCGCCTGCCTTCTCCTTTCAGGACCTGCGGCGCAGGTTGGCGCCCTGAAATATGTTGCCGCTACAACGGGGATCGACAACCTGATCTCCCTTGAGATGGGCGGGACGAGCTGCGATCTCGCATTGATGGAGGGTGGGCACGTCCATTCGACAGACCGCATAGATATCGCCGGATACCTGGCCCTTGTGCCAAGTGTCGACATCCATTCTGTGAGCGCCGGCGGCGGCAGTATTGCGCGGCTCGATGCCGGCGGAATGGTGACACTGGGGCCTGATGGCGCCGGATCATTGCCGGGTCCAGTGTGCTATCGGCGCGGAGGACAGGATCCAACAAACACGGATGCCCAGCTCGTTCTCGGCCGCCTTGCGCCAGGGCAATTCGCTGGCGGCACGCTCGATCTTGACGATCAGGCGGCGCGACAGGCGCTGCAGCGCGTCTATGGCGACACGATTGGACTTGCTCCCGAAGCGGCCGCCCTCGGTATCGTCGAGTTGATGGACCAGAATTTGCGTCACGCCGTTGAGCATGTGAGTGCGGAGCGCGGCTTTGATCTTCGTGATTTCGCGCTAGTCGCTGTTGGCGGCGCGGGCGCTTTGCATGCAAGTTCGGTGGCCCGGAGCCTCGGCTGTTCGACGGTTTGCATCCCGCGGCTTGCCGGGGTCTTCTGCGCGTTCGGTATGCTCAATTCAGATGTTCGCCTGGACGAAGTCCGGACGATCCGGCGCCCTTTCATTCAGAGCGCTCTCGATCACTTCGAGTGGGTGGCGCTCGAGCTCGAGACAGGGCTGCGCGCACGTCTTATGGCATACGGCGACGCTGGAAGCGAACCGCTATTCAGCCGCCATATTGATCTCAACTATTTGGATCAGCAGTCCCAGCTCTCCGTCGAATGGACGGATAACGACATCGAACGCATCATAGCAGCCTACGAAGAGCGCTACAGCCTTCTGTATGGTCATGCTCACAAGCATTCGCCGCTAATGACATGCGCCGTGCGCGTGAGTGGCTCGCGTCGTTTTCCGGGAGTGTCGATCCAGAAAATTCCAGGCCGGGGTTATGTTCCTCCGACTTCGGGCCAGCGGCGCATCGTCGTTAGTCGCGACATCGGAGCGGTCGATGTAAATGTTTACGATGGCGCCGATCTGAAACCTGGCGCGCGCCTTGTCGGGCCGGCAATCATCAACGATGTGACCACGACGATATTCATCGGGAAAGGCGATAGGTTGGAAGTGGACGCATCGAACAACCTTATTGTTCGGGTGGCTGTCCCTGCTCAAGGAGGTGCGGTATGAGGCCGATAGATGCAATCAGCTTGGCGCTAGGCCAGAAGCAACTCGATCATATTTGCCGCACAATGGGCTGGGTAATGGCGCGGACGGCCCGAAGCCCGATCTTCAGCCAGTCGCACGACTTTTCATGCTTCATCGGCAGCAGTGCCGGGCAGGTTGTGTCCCAAGCTGACGGTATTCCCATTCATACCGGCGGGGGTGGTATCGCCTTGGCGCGGCTCTTAGAAACGTTTAAGGGCCACATCAATCTCGGTGATTGCTTCTTAGCTAACGATCCGTATGTCGCTGGCGGCAATCATCTACCCGACTTCACGATCATGCGACCGGTGTTTCTGAACGGAGCGCTGATTGCATTCACCTGCAACCGTGCGCACCAGTCAGACATAGGGGGCGGCGCGGCAGGAACGTATAATCCAAAGGCGGAGGAGATTTTTCACGAGGGCTTGCGCATTCCGGTCGTAAAACTGGTCTCGCAAGGTGAAGTGCAGGATGATCTTTGGCGGTTGATCCTCCTGAACTCAAGAACTCCCGACCTGCTTGATGGCGATCTCCGCGCGATGCTGGGCTCGACTGAGATCGGTGCTAAGCGCCTTCAGGACGTGGCCAGCTCAATGGGCGCCGAAGGGCTGAACCAGTTGTTTGCGTCACTTCTCGATTGGGCGGAGGAGAGTTTTATCGCGGCAATCCGCAAGCTGACCCCAGGAATATACACGGGCGAGGACTTTTTCGATCATGACTGCTTCGAGACCGTAGAGGCGCGCATCAAGACGGCGATTACTGTTAGTGCGGATGGACTTCTCGTCGACTTCGCGGGAACGAGTCCTCAGATGCGCGGCTTCAAGAACAGCCCACTCGCGAACACGCGATCAGCCGTGCTCCTTGGGCTGATCTCGTTTCTTGGTGCACACATTCCGCGCAATGACGGCGTCTTCCGCCGCGTTCGCATCGTGGCCCCTGAAGGATCACTCGTCAACGCGAAGCCTCCGGCCCCTGTTACCGCGGATACCACCTATCCGGCGCACCATATCGTGCATGCCATCTGGAAGGCATTGAGTCCAGCCGCTCCCGACTTGAGCTGTGCTGGCTGGAGCCGAATCTCGCACTGCAATACGTCGGGGAGGGACGGTAGCGGACGGTACTACGTTGCGTATCAATGGTTGGCGCAACCTGGAACCGGTGCGGTCAAAGGTCGAGATGGTTTCAATGTCATGGGACAGATGACCACGCTTGGCGGTCTGGCGCTGCCGGAGGTCGAGGACTTCGAGACAAGCTATCCCTTCCTTGTCGAACGTCAGGAGTTTGTCACCGATGGTGGTGGTCCAGGTCGCTATCGAGGCGGGACGGGCGCGGAAGTAATGGTCCATGTGAAACACCCCGCCGAATACTCATTTCGCGGCGAAGGGAACGGCAATCCGACATCCTTTGGCGTGCTGGGCGGACATGCTGCGGGCGTCGGGAACTGTTCAATCAGGTTTGAGGATGGTTCGTCGTATATCCCACCTCGCTTCGGCGTTGAGCGGCAACCTCCGTTGACGCTCACGATCAGGGCCGCTGGCGGTGGCGGTTTCGGGGCGCCGTTTGAACGACCTCCCGAAGAAGTCCTGAACGATGTTCTCGATGGAATGGTCAGCCGTGAAAAGGCCGAGGCGGACTACGGAGTTATTCTGAGTGGCAAGGATCTGCACGTCGACGAAAAGGCAACGCGAGTGCGCCGTCAAAACTTCAAAGCACGTTGAAGGCAGGTCATGAGCAAAGCTTTCACGACTGAAGGTCAGGACGGTCGAACGCGGGCTCTCAACGAGCGCGCTCATACGTCGTGCCAGGCGGTAAACCGCTCCCAATCAAGGCGATGGGTGGCTTAAAATGCACGATTTGGGTGACATCAGCAGGTTCGCCCTGCTCAACCGTCCTGACCTGCATGAAGCCACCGAGGGCGAGTTCAAGGGGTGGCGTACATGGACCTTCGACACCTTCTTGAATTGTACGGGCCCCTTTTGGCACCGGGTGGAGGCTGATGGGATGGTACGCTGCGCCTTTCGCGCGCAGAGGACGCATCTTAACGGCGCCGGCAATGTCCATGGCGGCTGCTTCATGGCCTTTGTGGACTATTGCGTCTTTGCCATCGCAGGCCTGGTGCTGGAGGGCCCCGGGGTCACCGTGTCGTTGTCCGGCGACTTCCTCGGCGCGGCGCGCGAGGGTGAGCTGATCGAGGCCACCGGCGAGGTCACCCACGCCGGCGGCACCCTGATCTTTGTCCGGGGCAAGCTGAAATCCGGCGAGCGGCTCCTGCTGACCTTTTCCGGTACCATCAAGCGCGTGAACCGGAAGGTTCGCACAGAGGCCGACGTCGACTCACGCTAGGACGGCCGGCCGCCCAACGATTTCCCAATTGAGGAGGCCGGCAAAGTTGAGCTCGCGGGATGCGCTACGAACCGTACCGTTATGATGCCACTAGCCCGACCTGCGCAGGATCGACATCCCACGATAGCCAAATCAATGGCTTAGCCACAGTCGGCACTACATTTTTGGTGAGACCGGCGCGCTGCTGCCACATCTCCAGGCACTTCCACAGCACGAAGCCGAGGAAGCACACGAGGATATGGGCTGCAGGCGATCGGGCCGCTGATGCCAAAGCGGCCGCAGGTTCAACTGATCCTTCTGGATCCGAAAGGCGGCTTCGGCCTGACTTGAACTGGATGTAGGATGTAGGCCTTCGACAGCTGCTCATCACTCCCATCGGTTGGCGCGCAAGAGTAGGCGCCCTCCGAAAGCGCGGCCCAGTCGTCGTCGAACGAAGCGTTGCAGGTGACCTGCAGGTGGAACCCGGCCGGACAGCTGTCTGACGTCAGCGCGATGGCGAAGCGGCGGCGGCGCGCTGGTTCCGCTGCAGGATACGGCCGATCTGCCGGTTCACCAGCAGCGGATGAGGCGCCGCTTTAAACGGGCGGCGTGTGGCCAGGCGTTCGAGCGCCGTCTCGATCTGGCGGCTGAACGGTCATGCATCGCGCCTTCCTTGCTGCGCCGATCCGCCAAGAGGCACAGGATCACAGTCTCCTCGGTCTCGGGATGGCGCGCGAGCTTGACCTCGACGCCCTCGTGCACCGTGCGCCAGCCAGTTGCGGTGGCAAGCTCGACGCCAAACTTCTTCAGGTCCGACTTCGGCGCGCCGATGATGTAGCGCCGGCCGGTCGCCCGCAGCCAAGCGAGGTTCTCCGCACTATCCATGCCGCCGTCCGTGATCCAGATGCGGCCCGGCATGCCATACCGGGCCTCGATCGTGGTCACGATGTCTGCAAGGTTCGCGAGTCATGCTGCTGCCAGCGAATACCTCGTAGCACAGAGGAACGCCGTCGAAGGTTATCACCGGCGCGATGCAGACCTGCTTGTAGTCGGGGCGATGATCGCGGGAATAGCCGCGCTGCGCCAGCAGGTTCGCTTCCGCCTTGAAATGGACCCCCATTCGGACCATGCGCTTAGTTGGAAAGGACTGCTCCGTTTGATAGACGGAGCGGATGATGACGACGAAGACGAGACGCAAGATCGACGCGTGCGGATTCCAATGATCGCGCGCAGTTATTCCAATCTGATGCCGCGCAGCGTTCCAATCTGATCGCGCGCATGTGGAAGCCCCCGATCGTTAAAGGCAATTGGCACTATCGTCAGCCCGTGGTCAAGCGGCTGCCGAAGAGATCACGTCTCATGTTTGATGGTGTCGCTCGACGGAGCGAAGCTGACTGGACGCGCACCCCCAACAGTGCCGTAGCGGCCGGTCAGCTTCGCGGGCTGCAGTCTCAGTCTTCATCGGCCGACGATGTAATCAAGGCCGAGGAAGAACCGGCGGGCGACGCATGGAGTCACCGTTCAGTTCGAGCCTGTGAGCCCCCGACGGTCGGTCAAAATCCCCCGGGTGAGGTCACCTCAAACTCCCCCACCTGATTCCGCCTGGCTGGGCGGCTGATCGGCCGCAAAGCGCGTAGCAGGACGTTTATTTTCGCCCCCTTTAGGGAAGAGGGGACCGGGAGTTGAACGTCTTGAAGCCGCATCTGCAAAGCACCGTATTTACGTTACTTGAGCGCCAGACGAGCCAACGAGAGATCCAGCGGCTGACGGGGATCGACCGCAAGACGATCCGGCGCTACCAGGCGATTTTCGTGTCCCGGCGAGCGGCGGAGGCAAATTCCCCCGGGGTGACCGCCGGCTCCGAGGCCGCGGATGGCCAAACTCCCCCACCTCCGCGACCGCCGGCTATCGGCATGAAGGTGGCCGCCAAGACGTTTGATTTCGCACGCTCAGCCTGTGAACCGCATCGGGAATGGATCGAGCAGCAGGTCCGTCTGAAGCGCAATGCGCAGGCGATCTACCAGGATCTGGTTGATCAGCTCGGCTTCA
>NZ_JAGWDK010000075.1 GCF_018398875.1 Bradyrhizobium sp. sGM-13
ATGCCGGGTGGTGTGGCAGGGGAGCGACCCACAAGGTCGCCCCCTATGCCGATTGGGTTCTATAGTTCGCTCAACGAAAAGTTGCCCTGGAACCAGAAGATCAAGGGGCAACGATCCCACACTCGACGTTTTCAAGCCGCCCGGCGATACGAAAGACGTGCTTTTGCGATAGTGGGGTGTAGGCGCGGCGCGTGCCATCGCGGTGCGATACTGTCGGCGCCTGTCCAGTTCTAGCCTTCGGCTTTCGGACCCCGGTCGCGCCATTCCCTTCCAGCTTCTTGATGTGAAGGTGGTCAGGCGCGCGGCGTACTCGCACGCTCCGCAGGAAGACTCGTCTGGAACGAGATGGAGTGCTCGGTTCAGTGGAGATGGCGGCCGACAGTGCGGACATGCCATCGAGGACCGGTTGTCCTTATCAAGACCATGATAGACCAAATCCTCCCGTTCGCTGACGAGGCCAGAACGCCGTCAAGTTCGAGCGCCCCGGGGCGATGGGACGGAAGAGATACACAGAGTGCAGCATGTGGCGCTTGTTCAGTTTGTTGGATTTTGATGGGACCCGACCAATTCCCAATCCCAGCTCAGATGGCCAGGGAACTCGTCCTGATATTCCCTGAGCATTCGGTGGTTGTGCCGCTTGGCCTCGGAGTGGCAGATCTGCTGTTCATCGGCGCATTTGACGACCAAGGCCTGTGGCTCGATCTTTGCCCCGCGGTTCACCTTGGCGCGCAGAGCGGAGGTTGAAAGCCGCAGTTTCGTGAGGCCGTTCGCCGCAGCGTAGTTGAGGGGCTCGTAGTAACAAAGGACGAAGTATCTGTAGTCATTGAGATCGAGACCGTAGTTTGCCCCGAAGTAGCGCAAGTGAAGTGTCGCTCCAAAGCGATAGAAGATCGCCAGCGCGGTTATATCTTCATCACGCTTGGAAACTGCTGCGGCACCGAAATACGATACACCTGACTTTCTCTGCCCCGCGAGGATCCCTTGCACCCACTCGCGATCCTGCATGCCACCGTACCGTGACCTGTTCTGGGTGATGAGATCAGCGGCTACCGAGTCATCGAGTTCGTCGGGCGCGCCCCATTCGACCCGACTTCCCATTCGCCGGAACGCCGCGATTTCAGACTTGGTCTGATTACGATCATGCGCGCGCCAGCTTGCCATCATCCCGGCAAGCCCTGTATCAGGCACCTCCAGCGAGGCTTGGGCAGAATGCAGAACGACGGCCCCGCCTATGGCATCTGCAAATTCCACCGCAGCCTGGTAGGGCATGTACGGCATCACAAAGCCGGCATATCCCCGCTGCTGCGCATACTCTAGCGCGCAGCGTCCCAACTCTGCTAGAGCCTGATGCCTTCGCCTGCCCTGAATGCAGGGAATCTCGTTGTGTGTGTTGCGCCGACCGCCGAGCCAAAGAAAGCCCTCTTGCCAGGGGCCCCGAACGCCCGCCATGCAAGCTGGTAGGAAGAACATCCCAGGCGATTGGTCTCCTTCCCAAAGCGTACATGCGGCGACGAGCCCGGCCGACCCGTGGACGGAAAGCACGTCCGTTGCACCGAGTGAATGTTCGAGGCCTCGCAGCCACCGGTAGCTGTTGTAGAAATTGTCGTCACTGACGAGGGCATCCCATTCATGCTCGTCCATGTCGGACAGCTTTTGCGAAACGCCTGAGCAAAACGCGTGGGACGCGTCGCTCCTGAAAGGGAAAAATTTCATGGCTAGTCCGATTTACTGTGGGTCACGAGCGCGCACACCCTCGATGATGATCGAGTGTGGCTTTTGAAGATATGCATGCAGCTCTTTAGGAGCCTGACCCAAAGCGGCGCATTCTGGGGCATCCAGTTCCCGCCACTTCAACGATCGGAGGCCGGCTTGCCCTAACGCCCGCTCCAAAGAAGCAGCGGACCAATACGATGCGAAGACGCTGCCCTGCTTTCCGTTTTTGCAGAGTCGTATCCTTACACCTCCACCATCGACATATGGTTTCTGAAGATCATCGGCGCTGAGCCTGAGGCCATAGCGTTCGTAATAGCTCCGACGTGGATCGTAAGATGGGTGAATCGGCAGTGTCAGCAAGCGCCCGCCAGGACGTAACAGACCGACCATGTCGGCGCACATATCTTGCAGCTCAGGTCCGCGGCTAGCGTATTGCAGCACATGCACGGCAAGAACCAGGTCGAATTGACCTATCAAATCGGGGCTGAGACGAGTGACGAAGGAGATGCCCGGAGACTCCTTCTCCGCCCGACGCCGCGCGTAGTTGAGCATGCCTTTCGTCGGATCGTATCCTACAACCCGGCCCGCGCCGCGTTGCTTTAGCCAGCGGGAATACATCCCCGTGCCGCACCCGAAGTCGAGGACCGAGAGACCCTCAACGTCACCAATAGCCTGTAATACGCTTGGAATTTCGATCTCTTTTCGAAAGGGCCAGTGAGCGGTGTCTTCATATAGAGTGGCAAGTTCATTGAATTGGCCCGCATTGTTTTTGGACATGAGGACACCTCTCTTTTCCTACCTATGCGGTATATTGGCGCGAACCTTGCGCATGAGCGTGGTCTTGGGATTCGGGAGTTCACAAGGAAGTGGGCGCTTGCAGGGCGTGAACGCCAAAAGCGCAATCCAGGAGCGCTCGTTGCAACGCGCGAGAAAGGTCCGCACGATGATCAACATGTAGCGCTCGCATTTCAGCTCCTCCTGTACGTGCCAAGAGTATTGAGCAAATCAACTCGACGAGGGTGGCCATCCTAGGTCGACTGCAGCGCAACCTTGTCGAGCTCCGTCAGCGCAAACCCATCTTGATGTCGCGGCGTCTCTGCCGCCCTCCGACAAGAACCAAAGCCGCTCCTGGGCAAACGCCACGCGGGCACCCAGCGACGGACGGGCGAAGCCTGAATTGGCGGACCATCACTCAAGCGTGCGGCGTCTATGGCATCGATTCGAATCAATCGAGCAAGTTTCATCTGAACTCCGGGCTCGGTGCCTCCGAGACTGCGATGGACGTAATCGATCCTGCCCGTCCTCAGCAATCGGCGTGCCGCAAAAGACATTGTGCGAGCCTTGCTTGAAAAGGGCATAACCACGTGCTTCGCGCCGCGCTGGAGGAATAGTTGCATTCTACTGTCCGGTTCCGCTCATCATCGTCTCCAACCGGACGCGGCTGAATACGACAAGGCCAGCCTCAACTGACTAAGGTCCGCTCACGCGCTGAATTCAGATCGTTCCTTGAGGATAAATGTGCCCTATGGCGACCTACCTAAACGCACAGTATCGGAGCATCAGCTGGTGTGATGCGGCTTGCGGCACGCGATCCAATGATGCTGTCGTTGGCCGACGACGCTGCCGTGCTCCAGCGGCCGTCTCGAGGCCATGTGCCAATAGATGCCGATCCGGTACGAACGCGTCTGCTGATCACTGCAGCTCATGGCGAGACATGTCGTTCCTACGCAAAAACGGGGAAAGCGGAGTTGCAACGAGTCAATAGGATCGCGGGTCGTGACGCCTACGAATTCGCCAGGCCAACTTCCTGTTGGACACAACTACAGATAGCAGCGAGAGTATTAGTCCAACTTTGACTGCTGTGGCTCAGGCTCCGGTGCGCAGACTATGTCCGATCCGCGCAACAGCTGCGGCTTCCTTCCATGTCATCACAACAATCGGGGTGCCGGTCGCGAGAATTGGTGCGAGCCTTGCTTGACGTGAGCAAAAGCACCTGCGTCCGGACGACGGGGCGCTGGAATGAGAGTGCCACTTTGTCAGGTTTCCGACTTGGCGTCTCCAACCGGACACGGACCGAACGACAACATGGAGAGAGAAATGAAGGTGACCCCACCGACCTACCTCGCACGGCTGTTGGCGCTGGCAGGAGGCTGAAATGGAAATCCCGGCCTTACTCCGGGGTGATCGCAGGCAAGCGCGGCTTTTTGGACGGGAAGGGCCGGTGTGCAAGCAAGCCCCCGCGTGTCGTACCACCGCCGCATTGGACAAATGCCGATCACTCGCTCAGATCGCGCCTGACAGCAATGCCCGACGAGAGCACCTGAAGCTGGCTCAGATATACAAGTCTATCGGGTGGGCCGCTCAGCGCTTGCAGGGGCTGCACTACACGCAGGAGCGGCGGGCTTGTAACAGCTGGCTGACGCTCTCTCCTACATTAGCGTCCCGTCGAGGCTCCTGGGCGGAAACGGAAGTGACCGCTAGAGCTGTCGGCGTCGCCGGCCACCTGATCCGCGGCAAGAACGTCGCGACCAATATCGGGCTGGCGACCATCACGCTGCGCAAGATCACCACGACCGGCGGCGTGCGGCTGCTCGATCGCAGGCTGATCCTGGCGGCACAGTGGTCCTCGTTCGGTGCGAACAACGACGTACCCGCCGGCTATCTGCCCGCGACCGGGTATGAACTGGTCAAGCTCTACATGACCTGGCATGCGACAAAGGACATTATGTTCACGGCGTCGATCGACAATCTGTTGAACCAGTACTATCGGCCCTATGCCGTCCCCGGCAATTCCACCGATGGCACCAACCAAAGCGATGTGCTGTGGTCGAGCCCAGGACCGGGCAGAGTCTACAAGGCCGGATTGAAAATTCACTTTGGCGGAGCTTAGTTCGACGAGCTGACAAACCAAACAAGTTGCATCGGGCCGCGCTGATGCTCCAGCGCGGCTTCGATGCATCCATGTTTCTAACCAACTCACACGGTACGCCAGGCGCACCCCAGCAACCCAGCAAGGAGATTTCAAATGTTTATCGCGATGAATCGGTTCCAGGTGAAGATTGGCTCTGAGGCGGCCTTCGAGACGGTGTGGCGCACGCGCGAGTCCTATCTCAGCAACATGGCCGGTTTTGTCGAGTTTCACCTGCTGAAGGGGACCGTTGCCGAGGATCACACGCTCTACTCGTCGCACACGGTCTGGATCGACAAGGCGGCATTCGAAGCCTGGACCAAATCGGAAGAATTTCGCCGCGCCCACGCCCGCGCCGACAACAAGACCGGCGAAAGCCTCTACCTCGGCCAGCCCAAGTTCGAAGGTTTCGAAGTGATCCTGAGCGAGCGCAAATCCAGCGCCGCTGCGTGACGGGGAGGGCTGTCATGTTGAGCACGGAGCTTGCCGAACTCAAGGCGTATATGGCTGACAATCCAGGAGCAGTGATCGAGGACGTGGCGCGGGAGCGGAAAGTGAGCCCGCGCGCAGTCCTGGAGGCTATGCCTGAATCGATGGTGCGCCTCGGCCCCGGCAGTGAATTCGCCGCTGCGATGAATGACGTCGCGCAATGGGGCGAGGTGACGCTGATCGTCCACACCGACGATGCGATCTTCGAATTCACCGGCGCCATCCCTGCAGGCGAGATCGGCCGCGGCTACTTCAACCTGATGCAGCCGAAGGGGCTTCACGGCCATGTCCGGCACGAGCGCTGCGCGGCGATTGCCTTCGTCGAGCGGCCCTTCATGGGCAAGTCGTCGGCCTTCATCGCATTCATCAATGTGGACGGCGGCATCATGTTCAAGGTGTTCGTCGGCCGTGACGAAACGCGCGCGCTGCGAAGCAGACCAGTTGCAGCGCTTTCATGCGCTTGCGGAAAGGATCGCGCCCGCCCGCGCGGTGTAACCGATCCGCATTGTCAGCCCGGGAGACGATCATGCAGCGAACGATGCTGAACGTTATGATCCGTTGGTGTGGCGCGGCCGGCGTGGCTGCGTTGCCGAGTGCGGCGCTCGCCACCACCGATGTCGCGCTGCTGCCGCGCAACCTGTCGCCCTGGAACATGTTCGTGAATGCGGACATCGTGGTGCAGGCGGTCATGGTGGGCTTAGGCTTCGCCTCGCTGGTGACGTGGACGATCTGGCTGGCGAAAACCATCGAGATCCGCCGCAAGACCGCGACCGCCAAACGGCGCCTCAGCCTCTTGGAAATGGATGCCGTGCTGGCCAGGGCCGAGCAGGAGAGCCGCGGTGGCAAGGACGCCGTGGCGGCGCCAATGGACATGATGCCGGGACCCGAGATGCAGCAGGCGGATGCGTCGCCGCCCGAGCCCGCGGCCGCAGAGGCCGTGCGGGAGCAGATCGCGCCGACTACGAACATCGTGGAATTGGCTTTGATCTCGCGCAAGCGAACCGACCGCGGTAGGAACTACGGCTCACAATCGAGAAACCAATGAGCACGCCTGCGAGACGACGGAATCATTTGGCGCAAGAAAATCCACACATCCGTGAACAAATAAGTTGAGCAAAGCACTATCGCACCAAGGTCTACCCGAAGCCGGAGGATACTAGATGGATCGACAAGATCGAGAGCCTTCAAGACGAAGTGATGGCTCTTTGCAGGAAATGAACTCGTCTCCCGATCCGGGGGAATTGGTATCGGTTGGCGGTCCTAGGTCTAGGCCAAGAAATTCTCTCTCTCTCTCTCTCTCTCTCTCTCTCTCTCTCTCTCTATGCCCGGGTTCGAATGACGTTATCCCAAGCTTCTCCCTCTAAACTGCATCAACCTTCAGAGATACCAGTTGGCGAGCAACTGGCTCGGCGAGCCCGGGCTCTGCTTGTCCCCCATCCGTTCGCTGCGGAGATGTCCAAAGATCAGGTTGCCAGTCTACTACCTGAATACTTAGCGATGTCACAAGCGTTCCCGCACCTGCAGGCGGGATCACAAAAGGATCTCATATTCGACGCAATACGTCGCAATCGAGACCTCCCGAGGGACGTTGAGCTGACCAGTGTGGTCGCAAATTTTATCTGCTGGGATGAAACGGGAGGTCACAGTCGGGTTCTCCAAGGCGGCAACGCTGCGCTACCCAGTATTCTGGACACAGAAAACTTCCACTCAAAGCTCTTTAGAACAGATGCGTCGCGCCTACTTGGCCGAGCAATACAGCCTAACTACAGTACGACAACGAGCCGGTACCTGCGTGCGCTATATCATGGCTTGTCGTCGAGAGACCCCATAGTGCGCTGCGCCTACATGGTTGCCTTTGAGCTACATGCTGCGGAAATGATCCAGGCGCTTTGGACCACTTTAGTCAGAACCTTTGATGCTCGCACTGATGATCTTGAGTATTTCCAGGTCCATGTCGGCGGCGAGGATCCTGCGGAGAAATATCACGGAGAGATGACAAGCAGGCTCATTAGCGAACTGGTCCCTGCCGACTGCAATAGCCGTTTCTTGGATGAATTCGACCGCGCGTATGGTCTCAGCTTAGAGTGGTGCCGCAATCTAGTCGGAATTGATTCGCTTGACGGAGATGGTCGGCCGGAGGTTGAACACAGTGGCCGCTGCCACTGTGGGGCTGTCAAGTTCTACGTACGAGCGCCAGCAGAGATTTCTGCAGTGAAGTGCAATTGCTCAATCTGCCAAATGTCCGGATTTTTGCACATGCTCGTTGCTGACGACAAGCTTAGGATTGAATGCGGCGAAGAACGCCTCACTACGTATCAGTTCAATAAGAACATCGCTCGGCATACGTTTTGTCGGGTTTGCGGCGTAAAGCCATTTTATCGGCCGCGATCGAATCCGTCAGGATTCAGCGTAAATGTTCGATGCCTAGATAAAACGACGATCGAAAGCATAAGAATAGATGATTTCGACGGCGAGAATTGGGATCTGGCGATCCGCTCGTTGCAGGCGGATTAGAAGAGTCGAATTTGAGTGAATCCGAAAGGCGCGAACAATGAGTGATAAACTTGGTCTGCTTTCAGAAGATGCCCTCGCGAAGTACCGCTCAGAGCTGGCAGATGAAGGTACGGTCCTGATTGCCCCCGAGACGTTGTTCACCAAAGATGAGTTGACGAGGATCGATCAGTTGCAGTCCGATATTCCCGAAGAAGAGGTTCGGAAGGGAGATGCCGGCGATTCTCACAATGTTTTTGTAAGACGAGTGCGCCTGGATCACGCCGGCCGTAATCCTAGCAACGTGAATGGTACAGCTTCAGCGCAGATCATCGAACTACTTGAAAGGACAGAGCGGATCTCCGCGCTCAGGAAGATCTTCGGAGCCTCATCAGAATACGTCATTCGCCGATGCCAAATGCATCGCATGCCGCCTGGGTCCTTCGTTGGCATCCATTTGGATGCTGAGAGCGACCCCGACTTCGAGTATTCTGTGATTGTTCAGCTAGCGACAGATTTTGAGGGCGGTGAGTTCGTCGTATATCCAACCAACCGTAAACTCCAAATGTTTCGGCCACCTTTAGGAACCGTACTGATCACCACATGTAGGTTCCGGCATGAGGTAAGGCAGGTGCACGCCGGGGAGCGTCGGTCACTCGTCTACTTTTGTTCAAAATACGGCGGTGCGAACCGCAGGATAATCGAAAGCCCTGCCGCTCGCGCATGAGGTCGGCTAGCTACTTTCCGGCGCAAAAACCGCGGCTCTGAAGGGCGGGGTCAACCACGCAGACAACGAGAAGCCCCGCGGGGGCCGCGGGGCGATGAGAGGGCAAGATTGGCGCTGGAAGTGGACTACCTTTGGAGTGACTGCTCTTCCATCACGCGACCGATGCTCATGAGGTTATCGGCGACAACGCCGAGCCCGACCCAGCGCTTCATTCCAGTGCTGCCTTTGTAGCGGCAGCGATCGAGCCCGTGCCGCCGTTTGGCCACGCTGATGCGCCCCTCGCATCCGGTCCGCCATTTCTGGCCGTTGCGGAACCAACGCTTCTTCTGCTCGCGCTTGCGCGCGACGCTTTTGATGGAGCGATTGGGGATGCAGACGCGTTTGACGCCGCTCGCCTTCGCCGCGGCTTCATTCCTGGCGGAATAGAACCCGGCGTCTGCTGCGACCAGACGTGGCGTGCGACCGAGCTTGGCTTGATGGATTTCGATGGCCGGGATCAACAGGTCCGAATCACTCTGCCGCCGGTCGTAGACTTCGTAGTCGATCACGATCTGGTTTTCGGCTTCCTGCAGCTTGACCATCTTGCCGAACTCGTTGGGCTTGCCGGCCTTGCCCTTGCGAATGATCGTAAGCGTCGAGCTGAGGCCGTTCGGGGATAGCGATCGTTTACCCGACGGCGAGTGAAAGGCGTGGATATCGATGCCCGGGCGATTGACGTCGATTTGGCCGGTTGGTTTCTTGAACTCAACCGAGAGCCCTGCCGATGTCTATCGAATCCCAGTTGCGCGAGAAGTTGCGGAAGATCGAGGCTCTTTTCGCGGGTGCCGGAACGGCCGGCGAGCGGCTCGCGGCGGAAGCGGCGCTGGAACGTGTTCGGGAGCGTTTGACGGAACTTGGTCGGCAAGATCCGTCAATTGAGATGCAGTTCTCGATGCCGGATCAATGGTCGCGCCATCTGTTTCTTGCCTTGTGTCGGCGTTATGGCATGAAGCCGTATCGCTATTATCGGCAGCGGCGCAACACGGTCATGGTTCGCGCACCCAAACGGTTCCTCGATCAAGTTCTGTGGCCGGAGTTCTCCGAGCTTGACCAGGCCCTGCAAGCCTATCTTCATCAAGTGACGCTGCGCGTGATCCGTGATGAGGTCTTTGCCGACGCGAGCGAGGCGCAGGAGATTCCGGAGGCGTTACCACCGAACTGATGGATACGGTCAGGAAGGCTGACTCTGCTTTTGTCTCAGGCAATGGTTCGTCGATTCGCCATCGAGCTGAGGCCGTTCAGGCTTTGAAGTTCCATGGCATGAGCTGGTCGATGTTAGAGATCGGCCAGCCTTGAGCAATGCGCTCAAGGGTCTGCGTGAGCCAGGCGTGTGGATCGACATCGTTCATTTTTGCGGTTTGCAAAAGCGTGGCGAGGGTTGCCCAGGTCCGACCGCCGCCAGCGGATCCTGCGAACAATGCATTTTTCCGAGTAATTGTTTGCGGTCGGATGGCGCGCTCGACAATGTTGGAATCGATTTCGACCCGAGGCTGCAGTTCGAAGCCAATTTTGCCCATCCATTGCGCCATCAGCGAACGGTCCAGCTCGACCTGGTCCCGCGCATAGATGGCTTCCTGCTGATAAAGCGGCAGACCATCGGCATATTTGGAGACGGCGATTTGGGCCAGAAGCGCCTCGGTGGGGATGCCGCTCTCGATGATATGGGGTGGCGCCGGCGCCTGGATCACGCCGTCGCGATTCCTGTAGGCGTATTTCGGGCGGCGCGTGACGATCACCCCGAACTTCGCCGGCATCACGTCCAGACGCTCCGACACGTCCTCGCCGATCAGAACCTTCTCCAGCCCCTCGCAGCTTGCGGGAATCTCAGGTTCGATGACAATCTCAACCCGCTCCAGATGAGCCGCGAAGCCCTTCCGCGGACGCCGCGCACGTTTCGGCTTGTCCTCAACGGCGCTGTCGAGCTCAGCTTCGATCGCCGCCATGCCGGTCTTTATTTCGTCGAACACGAAGGCGTGCTGCTCGTCGCTCAATGTCGCGCCGCGCAGACGCTCCGAGCGAGTGCCGTACCGCGACCGCTCCAGCATCCTCACGATCGCCGTCAGCGTCGCGATCCGCTCGTCAGCCGTCTTGTTCGCCACTTCGAGATGGCTGGTGCGTGCCTCCAGCAGCGCCCTCTGTTTGGCCATGGCGACGATCATCGCCTTGAGCGCGTCAACGTCGTCGGGAAGCTCTGCAACGGCCATCGTCATCGCCGCCATCAGAGCATGTTCGCGGTCGGTTTCCCAAACTTTCCAAAGGCCTGATTCAAAATGCCACAGATTTTTCAGCCCATCGATTGCGGCCGCTTCACAGCCACCGGTCGGACCTTCTTCCAGTCCAGCCATCGACCAGCGCAAGCAACTGCGCGTGGTTCAACCGCACCGTGACCGGCCCAATCCGGGGCCAGCAGAACTGCGTTTCCTCAAGCGTCTTGGCGAACAGACATACTCCTGTACCATCAAACCAAACCGCCTTGATCCGGTCTGCTCTTTTCGAACGGAAGACGTAGAGCGCGCCACTGAATGGATCAGCGCCGCCGTCCCGCACCAGAGCCATCAAGCCGGTCGCCCCCTTGCGGAAGTCAACCGGTGTGCTCGCTACATAAACCTGCACGCCGGCCGGGATCATGCCTTGCGAACCGCCCGGATCACGTCGGCAAGCCGGGCAGGCTCGACGTCGCCGCCGGCGCGAACCACCACATCGCCGATAACGATTTCTACCAAGTCGCTCCGCATCGCATCAAAGCGCGCGAACTTGACCGGCTTGTTCGCCGCTGCTGCCAATGGCACAACCACTCCAGAGGCCTTCGCCTTGCGACGCCACGCGAAAAGCTGCGACGGATCGAGCCCATTTGATCGCGCAATCGCCGATACATTTGCTCCCGCAACCAACGTCTCTCCCACGATCCTGGCCTTCTCCTCCTCCGACCATGACCGGTAACTGCGCGCCGGACTGTTCGACAGCCGCACAGGGCTCGCCGTGAGAACCTCGAAGCTTCTGCTATCAGACATACGTTCGCTCACAGGAGTCTCCTTACAAATCACAAGGAGATTCTCTGCTGTTCGAACACGCCGCGCTATGTGGGGTGCGCGTACCGAGCGATCGCGACCGGGCGTTCCGATTGATCACGACCGGCTGTA
>NZ_JAGWDK010000076.1 GCF_018398875.1 Bradyrhizobium sp. sGM-13
CCACCAGATCAAAGCAAGGACGCCGTTACTGAAACCAAAGCTGCGCCTCCCATATGCGGAGTTGCAGGCTCTTGCAGTGCTGTGAATCAACTGTCGAAGAGCGTAGTGCGGTAAATCCGCATGCTACGTTCTGTGGGAGCCGGAGGCGGGCAACTGCCTCCGGCGACCCGGTGGGCGGCGTCGTGAGACGCCCCCCTATCCCAATTTGGGGGGGAAGCTGCGCATTCGTTCGAGGCGATTTGATTTGCCTTGGGTCGAGGTAGGCTCGACAGTTTAGACTGTTCGCCGACTAAGGAGGCGTCCGGCTGGGCAAGACAGGTAAAGCGCAAGAGCTGATTGCGCTTCAAGCGACCGTCGAGGCGCCGTGCTGTATCCGCAGGTCCCTTTAGAACGTCAGAATATCTAACGAACGGCGACTATTTCATGCCCCGGGGCTCGAAATCGGGGGTGAGGGCTCGTTCGCAACTCGGTCTGGGGTCTCTTCCTTCCAGCGAACCGATCCGAACGGGCGCTCCAGCATGCGTCGCACGCGAATGGGATCAGGACCGACATGGAAAGCGCTGGCCTGCCGATCGAGCTCGCGCTCCGACTGGGTCGAGCGGTTGCGCTGGCGCAAATAATCCAGCCATGTCGGGCAGTGATAGCGTTCGGTCCATAGTTCGGGATCGGCAATGTCGCGAGCAATCGACCAGCCATAGGCGCCATTGCGCTGTCGAAACAGCTGGACCTCCTGCATCAAGCTATGGAAGGCGCGCGCATTCTCCTGTGCGATCCGATATTCGATCTCCACAACGAGCGGGCCGCTGCGTCCGGTTAGCGCCAGCCGTACCTTGGGGTCCTCAAGCATCTCGGCCTCTTCACCCCCCGCGCTGATGCGAGGCAAGGGCAGCCAAAGCCCAAGGAGCGGCGAGGCGAGCATCAAGGCTGCCGCGACCAGCAGCGCCGTGTCGACCCCAGCGACATCGGTCAGTTGGCCCCAACCCCAGCTACCGACCGCAATCCCGCCGGAGCTCACCGCCTGATATGCGGCAAGCGATCGCCCTGCGACCCACCTTGGGGCCGACAGCTGTACACCAATGCTAAACACGACCCACGCCATCATCCACACCACGCCCGCCAGGACCAGCGCAGCCGCCGTCAGAATCGGCTGGCGGCTCAGCGCCACTGCGGCAACCGCCCCGCCCATGCAGAGAGCGCAGGCGCGGATTGCTGCCTCGCCGCTCATGCGCTTGCGCACCTCGGTGATGTTCAGTGCGCCGATCACCGCGCCCAGACCAAAGGCACTGGCCAGAATGCCATAAATCTCTGCGCCGCCATGCAGGAGATCGCGGGCCACCAGCGGCATCAAGGCAACAATCGCGCCGCCGATCACGCCGGTGACCATGGCGCGGGTCAGCACGATCTTGATCGGCGGCGAATTGATTATGTAGCGCACGCCTGAAACCATGGCGCGGTTGAGCTTTTCTGGCGGCAGACGCGAGTGTTCGGAGATGCGTTTCCATAGAAACAGCGCGAGCATGAGCGGCAAATAGAGCAGCGCGTTAAGCGCGAACGCAGCTACTGCGCCGGCCGTCGCAACGACAATGCCGCCGACTGCTGGACCCACGCTGCGCGCGATATTGTAGCTGATGCCGTTCAGCGCGATGGCCGCGGGCAGGGCGTCAGAGGGCACCTGCTCGCTCACTGAAGATTGCCAAGCGGGTCCCATCAGCGCCATGCCGCTGCCGACTGCAAAGCAGAGTGCTAGCAAAAGATTCGGCGTTGTAAGGGTCAACCAGTCGAGCACCGTCAGCACGGTTGCGCCACAAAGTTCAATCGAGAGCGCAACCAGCCCGACGATGCGACGGTCGTGCATGTCGGCAACGGCGCCAGCCGGCAGCGCGATTAGCATTACGGGCAACAGGAGCGCCGTTTGCACCAGCGCAACCTGGCCCGCGGACGACGTCATCTGTGTCATCGCCCAGGCCGCGCCGACGCCCTGAATCAGGATGCCGAGATTGGTGAACAAGCTCGCAAGCCAGATGCGCCGGAAGGTTGGATAGCGCAATGGCGCGGTGATGCCCTCGCTGCCGGACGGCAGCGGCTTGGACTGGTACATCATCTTGGCTACTGCCTTGCCTCCCATAGCTTGATTCTGGACCCGTTTGTAACGCGCTGAGTGATTTGGTCGCTCGCAGGTGGACGAGCGTCTTTTCGAGTCATTCTGATTGCCTGCACTGTGTTCGTAAACCACCTTGCGAGGCGCGCCAACGTCCTGAAGCAAGCCTGGTAGTCAAAATGGTCACTGCGCGCACGAGAGTTCGACTCCCGCGCTATGAGACTGAGTACCAGGCACGCCTCGCGCTGCCACAATTTTGTGGACATACCCGCGCTATTGCCCGTGTTGGACGCGATGAGGCCCCGTGTCTTGGTTTGAAGATTAATGCCGCTCGCGCAGCGGGTGGGCATGGCATTCACATCTCGGTCGTTTAAGGCGAGGTCGCTGGTCCGCTCAGCCGAACCTCAAATGCGCCTCTTCAACCGTCGAGTTCCTTGGGATGGTCTCGTCAAAATCGATGGCTCGCGCAACTGAATGCGATCGTAGAGTAAAGGAGCGCGCGCGCGGCAATTTTCTGCGTTCTATGCAAGCAAACGATGAAAATGAGCGCGAGCGCAATAGCACTAGCGGGTGACATAGCCAGCATCAGTTGTCGTCGGGCGGAGGCTCAATCGGGACAGCAAAACCCGCCTTTACCCGGTCCATTATAACCATCGTCTTGAAGCCCTTGATGTCTGAGTTCTCATAGAAGAACCGTCGGGTAAATTGCTCATAGTCTTCCATTGTACGCGCGGTGATGTAGAGGACAAAGTCGGCGTCCCCGGTGACGTAAAACCCATTGACGACTTCAGCTGAAGATTTGATAGCTTTTTTGAACCTGTCGATGATGTCCGAACGTTCCCGCTCTAGGCTCACCAGCACGAGCATTTGGATAGGTCTTCCTACTGCCTTCGGCGAAACGATCGAGACATCGGCCTCGATAATGCCTTCTGAACGGAGTCTCTTCAGTCGCCGTTGACAGGCCGTAGGCGAAAGCCCCGCCATTTCGCCGATTACCTCGGACGTTAAGCGGTTGTTCTTTTGCACAATCTCGAGGATCCGGGCGTCTATTCGGTCATATTGCATAATCGCTCCAGCCTTCAGGTGCCTTTCGCCACAAAATGCCTGTGCGATGCAGAAATTCCTCCGAAGGACAGGAAAATGCGACGCAAATCTGTTTGTGATATCAGTATCCTGATTGCTGAGGTAATTTCAACAGATGACCGGATGGGACATCAAGTGGCATTTCAACCTATTCGGCACAAAAGTCCTGATTCGGGCGGTCCCGCTGCCAAGTGCCTGGAAAAGCTGAGTCGTCGTGACTTTATGGCCGGGGCTGCGCTCATCGACGGCCAATGGATTGCGGGGGAACAACGAGACATTGTGGTCGATCCTGCCACTGGAGACGAGATCGCGGATGTCGCGCGTTGCTCGGTCTCCGATATGAGTCTAGCGATCAGCGCGGCTGAACGGTCGTTTGCTGGCTGGAGACATTTATTGCCGGCGAAGCGGGGGGCGATCCTTAGGTCTTGGGCCTCATTGATGCGCGACCATTCGGAAGAGCTTGCCGTCCTGGTGACGAGTGAGCAGGGCAAACCACTCGCTGAGGCGCGCCATGAAATTGCGTACGGCGCTGGATTTCTCGAGTGGTTCGCTGCCGAAGGAGAGCGAGCATACGGCGAGACGATCCCCAGTCACAAGGTTGGAAGTTCGCTTCAGGTGCGAATGCATCCGATCGGTGTGGCGGCGGCAATCACCCCTTGGAATTTCCCAGTGGCTATGATCACGCGAAAGGCAGGAGCTGCTCTGGCCGCGGGTTGTCCGATCATCGTGAAGCCTGCTCCCGAGACGCCGCTTTCAGCTCTCGCCGTGGCGAGATTGGCCGAGGAGGCCGGGATACCGCGCGGAGTACTTCAATTGGTCGTCGGCCATCCTATCGAACTTTCAACGCCGCTGCTGCGCGATACAAGGGTACGCGCTCTCTCATTTACGGGTTCTACGGAGGTGGGGCGCTTACTTCTGAAGGGGGCGGCCGACACGATCAAGAAGGTATCGCTCGAACTGGGCGGGCATGCCCCCTTCGTCATCTTCGACGACGTCGACCTAGAGAGGGCTGTAAACGGGGCGATGGCCGCGAAGTTTGCGACCTCGGGCCAAGACTGCCTGGCCGCAAACCGCATCTACGTACAAAGGGGCATCTATGATGCCTTCGTTGACGCGTTTGCTGAGGCAGTTGCTCAACTGAAAGTCGGTCATGGGCTCGAGTCTACGACCGACATTGGGCCGATGACCAAGTTGTCAGTCGCTAACAAGTGCAGGACGCATATCGATGATGCGGTCAAAAAAGGCGCGCGAGCATTTTCTGCCAATCAGGAAGCCGGCCTGGGTCTGAATTTCGTTCCTCCGACGCTGCTAAGTGACGTCACCGAAGAGATGCTAATCGCGCGTGAGGAAACATTTGGGCCGGTGGCTGCCGTACTCCCGTTCGACTCTGAAGAAGAGGTCGTCGCGCGAGCCAATGCTAATGAAATGGGCCTAGCTGGATACGTCTACACGGATAACCTACGTCGGGCGCTCCGACTGTCTGAGCAAATCGAGTGCGGCATGCTTGGTATCAACACGGCCTCATTCACGGGCCCGCCCATTCCGTTTGGGGGCTGGAAGCAGTCCGGGCTCGGTCGGGAGGGCTCGCGACACGGATTGGCTGAATACATGGAGCTCAAATACGTCTGCTTTGGGGATCTGGCGGCTTAGGAAAATTCGGTATGTCTGATATCAAAATCATCGCTGAACGAGATCGCGCCACTGTCCTGCATCCTTTTACCCAGCTCAAGGACTTCGCTACTGGTAAGATTGGTGATCCCACCATCGTCACAGGCGGCAAGGGCATTTGCATCAAAGACGCGGAGGGACGCAGCTACATCGACGGCTTTGCCGGACTGTATTGTGTAAACATCGGGTACGGTCGTACGGAAGTGGCTGAGGCCATCGCGCGGCAAGCTTACAAGTTGGCATACTATCACACATACGCGGCGCATACGAATGAGGAACTGGCGACTCTGTCGGATCGTCTCGTACGCATGGCACCAGGCAACCCAAGCAAGGTGTTCTTTGGGCTATCCGGATCGGACGCCAACGAGACCCAAGCAAAGCTCGTGTGGTACTATAACAATCTCCGCGGTCAGCCAAAGAAGAAGAAGATCATCTCGCGCGAGCGTGGGTATCACGGCAGCTCGGTGATATCTGGTTCAATGACGGGTATGTCATTCTACCATGATCACATGGATCTACCATTTCCGGGCGTTTTGCACACGGGGACGCCACACCACTATTGGGGGGCTGAATCAGGTGAGACGGAAGAGGCCTTTTCTCTCCGGCGTGCAGCAGAACTTAAAGAGCTAATCGAGCGCGAGGGGCCGGAAACGATCGGTGCATTCATTGCTGAGCCCGTGCTAGGTACGGGCGGTATTACGCCGCCGCCTACCGGCTATTGGTATGAAATTCAGGCCGTGCTTAGACGGTACGACGTTCTTCTGATCGCAGATGAGGTCATTTGTGGATTCGGTCGAACCGGCGCGGACTTCGGGAGCACGCTGTACGGAATCGAGCCTGACTTGGTGACGGTCGCCAAAGGTTTGACATCTGGCTACATGCCGCTCTCGGGCGCCATCGTTGGTGAGAAGGTTTACTCAGTTATGGAGGAGGCCGCTGATCGGGTCGGTGCGTTTTCGCATGGATATACGTATTCCGGCCATCCGATTGCAGCGGCAGCTGCCAATGCGGTGCTCGATATTGTCGAGAAGGAGCGACTAAGCGACCGCGCGAGGACCGTCGGGTCGCACTTCCAAAAGCGTCTCAAGGAGCGGTTTGCTCAGCTTGAGATCGTTGGGGAAGTTCGAGGCGTGGGGTTACTCGGCGCGATCGAGTTCGTTGCGGATCGTCGGACGAAACGGCGATTTGATCCGCAGCTCAAGGTGGGCGCTCGAATCTCGAAGGCTGCTCGCGATAGAGGCCTCATTGCACGAGCAATGCCGCATGGAGACATTCTTGGTTTCGCTCCCCCTCTCATTGTATCCGAGGCCGAGATAGATGAGATGGTTGATTTAGCCTATCGAGCGACGAAGCAGGTCATGGATGAGCTCGCGAAGGAATCAGAACTCACTTGAAGGTGTAGCCTAAGAGGGTGATGCGAGTAGGGTTCGATAGACCGAATTATGATCACGCGGGTCCTTCGACGGAAAACTCCTCGAAGAACAACCCATTCACCAAAATCTGGATCGAGTTCGCTATGCCAGCCAGCAGGAAAACACAACGATGATTGATCTGAAAAGGGTTAGGCAGCTTGTCGAGGCGCGGCTCCCGGGATACAGCTTGCCCCAAGAGTTCTACACCGATCCGGAAGTTTTCGAATTCGATCTCGAGGCCATACACGCGCGCTCCTGGTTCTTTGTCGGACTAGAGGCTGAGCTTCCGTTCCCTGGAAGTTACTTGGCGACGACGATCGGCGTTCTCCCATCCTGGTGGATCGCGATGATAGCGGAGAACTGCGAGCGTTTCACAACAGCTCGCCGCCACCGCGGTGCGCAAATTTGCGACACTGGGTATGGCCGCAAATCCCGGCTCGTCTGTCCCTACCACCAATGGACATATCGGCTCGACGGTTCGTTGCAGGGCGCCGGCAGAATGCAAGAGAGCTTCGATCGCAGGAGCATCCATCTGCTGCCGATTCATGTCGAAGCGGTCGCCGGAACTATCTATGTCTGCCTTGCAGAGGAGCCACCCCCCTTCGGCGAGTTCAAAGAAAAGCTTGAGCCGATGATGGCTCCGGGTCGTCTCACGGATGTCAAGCTCGCGCATGAGACCACGCTCGTGGAGCGGGCGAACTGGAAACTCGTCATGGAAAACGCGAACGAATGCTACCACTGCGCTGTGGGGCATGCGAGCCTTACCTCCTCGGCGTACCCTTTCGCAACCCGCCGAGATATCGATAGCTGGCGTCCTATTGCTAATGAATTCGCTGGCCGCATGGCCGCTGCTGGAGTAGCGACCGGCCAGGCGCCAGGAGAGCCGCTCGACGCCATTGGAGGGGAGTGGTGGCGTGCGCACCGCTTTCCGCTCAAGCAGGGCTGTGTCTCGCTGACGATGGATGGGAAGCCCTCTGTCGGCAAGCTGTTCAGCGAGCCAGAAATCGGCTGGTTTCGCTGGTCACTAAACTCCCATGCCTATCTGCACGCGCTTTGCGACTACGTCGTCACGTTCAGTGCTATGCCGACAGCTGCGCAAGAGACCATCGTCACGTGGAAAATGTACGTCCATAAGGATGCGCAAGAAGGCGTCGATTACACTGACGAGGGACTCACTACGCTTTGGGCCAAAACCAATCAAGAAGATAAGGATCTTTCCGAGATCAATCAGCGAGGCGTGAATGGCAAGGGATACCGGCCAGGTCCCTACTCGCAGGAGGCGGAGTCGATGCTCATACGTTATGTCGACTGGTATTGCGCAGAGGCCCGGAAGTATCTCGACTTGGCTGCTGCGAATAAAGCCGCCGCTGCCTAGACACGACGAAAGGTGGCAAAACGAGCGTGCAGGGAGCCGTACAATCCGGTCTGATTAACAATGGCGGGCCGGTAGCTGCCACCGCGCGGTTGCGCAAAACGTTGCGTCTACGCTCAGGTTTTTCTGTAGGCGCTCGAGGCGGGCAAGTCGTGGCACTCGAGTGGCTCTTCGGCCCCTCAACTTATAACTCTGCCGTGGTCTTCATTCCCCCGGCAGATGAATCGGGGAATGCCTACGAGTTCTGCGTAACCGGCATGAGGCCCCCACCTCGCCATCGCGAGGTTCGCCTGCGATACAGCCTGGCAAGAGCTGATCGGTGGAGGTGATGCGATGGCAAATGCCATGCTTGATGTCAGGCAGGAAGGTGACTCTTATCGTCGAGTCGAGGTGATCACTGGGGAGCGCCGACGGCGACGGTGGACTGGCGAGGAGAAGGCCCGGATCGCGGCGGAGAGCTTTGAGGAAGGTGCGAACATCTCCGAGGTGGCGCGGCGCAATGGCGTTTCCCGCGGGCTGCTCACGGTGTGGCGACGCCAGGTTGCGGCGGCAGTGGCCGGCAAGGCGCCGAACTTCGTGCCGATCCAAATTGGCGCCGGAAGCGGTGGCGGGACAGCTGGCGAGTCCGAACGTATTTCGGCGGCACAAACGACGCCTTTGGAGATCGCCGCGCCGCCGGCCAAGCCCTGCGGAGTGATCGAGATCGAGCTGAGTGGGGCGCGCATCCGGGTTGAGCCGGGCGTGGAGCTGACGACACTTTCGACGGTGCTGTCAGCGCTTCGGGGCATCCGGTGATTGCACTACGCTCCGACCTCAAGGTGGTGCTTGCGGCGCAGCCAGTCGACTTTCGCAAGTCGGTCCACACGCTGTCGGCGCTGGTGAGCGAAGCGCTCCGTGCGAACCCGTATTGTGGCGACGTCTTCGTGTTCCGCAGCAAACGCATGGACAGAGTGAAGCTTCTAGCATGGGACGGCAGCGGCATGGTGCTGGTGACGAAGTGGTTGCACCAGGGGGCGTTTCACCTGGCCGCCGATCCGCGATGGTGTGGTGCATCTAAGTGCAACGCAGCTCGCGATGCTGCTCGACTATCCATGCGAATGCCCCTCCTCGTGAGGCTCAGTGATTCTGAGATCAAGATGATCGAACTCGTGATTGTGTAGTTTTCGAACAGCCTCAATCACGTGCGACGTGTTGGAGAACAGGTGCGCGCCGGAAGAGTGACGATCGATCAAAAGGCGCCCTTGCCTGATCTGAACGTACAGCCAGTTCACTGGAATGTTCAATACGCCGGCGAGTTCCTGAGCGCTGAGCAAGTCCGGTGAATGCCGCCATCGCGTACGTTGCTCGGTAAGCCCCTTGAGGCCGGCGTGCAAGCGAATGCGCTGGACGGTGATCGGCAGCACTTTGTCGGGGCAATTTGGTGACCGGTGTCCTTCGTTCGTCAACATGGCAGCGATCTCGTCGTCGTGCATCTTGGTGCGGGCGAGCTTGAGCACGCGTTCTCGCATCTCCGCGCCTTGGGTGAGACTCGCTGCTGAGTTGACACGCATCTTTACCTCGATCTCGGTGACAGCTCCGCCGCGCCAGACGATCCTCACCCTGACGACGTCGTGCTCGCCGCGGTCGAGGATCACCTTGTCAATGAGACAGCGCAGCAGCGCCTTGCGTTTTGCGTCGGTCGTGCTCGGGTCTGTCCAGATCGCAGGCAGACGGCCGGAGAGGCGGACGACTTTGTCGTTCAGCGCCTTGTTGCCGACGGTGATCTGAGCGATAGCCTGGGGAGACTCGAAACGGGCCAGGGCCTCCTCTGCCGCTCGGACCTCCTTCAGAGCCTCCTCCCAACGGCGCTCGAGCTCGGCGGCGACAAGCCGGTTGTCAGGATCGACGCGGTTGAACTGACGTTCGGCGAGCGCTGATTCGTAGCGCCGGCGCTCGAGCTGCTGCTCGGCATTGCTCCGTATTGCTTTGTACGTCTGTTGCTGAGCGCGACGAGCGCACGACAACGCGTCGATCTCGGCCGGCGCCAGCGCTGTGAGGAACGCTTGCGCCACGGCGGCGTCGACGCGGTGAGCACGGATGTATTGGCACGCCGGCAGCCCCTGATGCGAACGTAGGTGATTGCAGACGTACTCGGCGCCCCCCTTGTAGCGAGCGTACATCTTGTGACCGCATCTTCCGCACCATGCGATGCCTTGCAGCAGTAGTTCGCCCTCACGTGGAGCACCCCTGGTCTTGTTGCGCATGTATTCTGCTCGGTTGTCGCTGACGATGCCCCTGATCTTCTCGTAGCTTTGCCAAGCGATATAGGCAGGATAGCGGTCCTTGACGATGATCCGCCATTGCTCGATCGGCTTCGGTGCCTTCGTCGGCGATCTTCCGTCCGACGGTTTGCGCAGTCGTGTCCGTCCGTAGACGAAGGCGCCCGCATAGGCGGGATTCTTCAGAATCGCTGCGACCGCGGATGTCGTCGCCCGTGTCCAATGCAGATCCCCGTGACGATCGCGGCGCGGCAGCTCCAGACCGCGGTCGTTGAACTCACGCATAACTTTGGCAACGCTGCGCACTTTCAGGAAGGTCTCGAACAGCAGCTCGAGCCGTTCCTGCACCTCCAGGTTCGGGTCCTTGGCAAGACGCCGGAGGGATCACGGACAAGGCCGATCGGTAAGGTGAGCGCAAGCTCACAGCGCTCCGCCTTGGCGAGAAGACCCGCCGTCAATCGACTACGTATCGTATGGAGCTCGAGCTCCGATATTGTCCCTTTCGAACACACGATAACGGCCGCTTGAAGTTGTTGTTCACTATCCGCATCACCCACATACTGGCGAACGCCTGTTGGTTGTTCGTCATCTCTCTTACGCCGGCGCGGCGCACTTTGTCGTTGAGCTGCCGGGTGGCCGCCGATTACTGCTGCCAGCATGGATGACCGAGACCGACGCGGCGTCGCTGCCTATGACGGCCACTCCGCGGCTTTCCCTTACTTGCTTGAGGGAGTTGCGCGAGCTCATCGGCCTGCGGGGCGTATCCTTGTCGCCAACAAATGCGGCGATTCGCAACAATGGAGGCGATGGTGAGGAAACGTGCTCAAGAACGGCAGCCCGATCTTCTCATGCTGATGGTCGACGACGTCGCGCCGCGCCAGCTCGACCTGGCGAGCCGCGCGCAGATTGTCACTCTGCTCAAAGTTCTTCTGAGCGATCGACTCGACTTGGTCAGGATGCCGACGGAGACGGACAATGACTAAGATCACCGGGGATCACTTGAGGCGCAACGCCTATGTCTATGTGCGGCAATCCACCATGGATCAGCTCTTGCACAATCCGGAGAGCCGACGACGCCAGTACGCTCTGACGACGCGCGCTCGCGCGCTCGGCTGGGATGACGCGATTGTCATCGATGACGATCTCGGCCGCTCCGGGGGCGGGGCTGTGCGCCCGGGTTTCGAACGTCTGCTGGCGGCGATCTGCAGCGGCGATGCGGGCGCGGTGTTCGCCCTTGAGGCCTCGCGCTTGGCCCGTAACGGCCGCGATTGGCACACTCTTTTGGAGTTCTGCGCATTGGTCGGTAGCTTGATAATCGATGAAGACGGGGTCTACGACCACACAGCATGATGCCCCCATTCGGGAGCCATCTGATCAGTTGGAGCAG
>NZ_JAGWDK010000077.1 GCF_018398875.1 Bradyrhizobium sp. sGM-13
TCAGGTGCGCAATTGCGCACCATAGTTCGATGCTTTCGCATCGCCCCGGAATGACAGCGGAAGGAGAAAAGTGGCGCGCGCGGCTCTGGGGGACGGGTGGAAGCCGCGCGCGCTCTGGAAAGAGGAGGTCGGGGGTCCCTCCTCCCTTCAGCCGACGTCAACGCAGTGACATCTGACGTCGATTGAACACTAAGACGATCAGGCTGAACGTGAGCAGGATCACGCCCGCAATCATCTTCAGTTCGGCGTCGGTGGCCGTCCTCGGCAGCGTGACCGTGCTGGGTGCTGTGGTGGCGACAGGCTGGGCCCGCTTCAGCGCCGCGATCTGGACACGTGCCTCCTCCGTATCCGCGCGCCGTTCCATCGGCGTTGCGGGGGCGCGGGAGCGCTCGCCGAATACCTTCTCAAAATCCCAACCCGCCGGCAGGTTGATCGGCAGTTCCGAGACCTTGAGCGGCTCCCCTTGCGGACGGCTCGGCGTCTTGTCGGCTGCGACCAGGCTGGTCAGCCGCGTGACGAGTTGATGCTCGAGCGCCAGCGCCAGAATCGCCTTATCCGCATCTTTCGGGGTCGCCTGCCGTGTAGTGCGCGCGACTTCGGCGTCCGCGATCTTGCGGCGTGCCCAGAGTTTGGACAGGCCTTTGCCTTCGGCTGCGTTTGCCAGCGGCAGGGTGACACTCCACGGGCGATCGCCAATGCGGCCCCTGATCTCGACCGAGCCCGCGAGCTTGTCGAGCTTTGCCGCGAGCACCAGTGGCTCGTCGCGGTAGACGTCCGGAATCGCGGCCGGCGTCATGTCGGCACTGGCGTCGGAGAATTTCGCGGCCAGATTGGTCACCGCGGGATTTTCCAGCTTGGCGAACAGCCCGCGCATGCGCTCTTCGACCTGCTCGACCGAACCGATATGGGTGAAGGTGCCACGGCCGAGTTCGGCGGCGCGCGTCATCAGGTAGCTGTTCGGCGCCGAGCCGATGCCGACCATGAAGACACGCGAGCGGCCGCGCAGCGCGCTGATGGTTTCGAACAATTGCTGCTCGTTGCCGATGGCGCCGTCGGTAAGGAACACGACCTGCCGGACGTAGTCGGCATCGCCAGCCTTGTCGGACAGCGCCGCACGCATCGCGGGAACCATTTCGGTGCCGCCATTGGCTTGCAGTGCGCCGACGAAAGAGGTGGCCCGGCCGATATGCTCGCTGTCGGCCGGCACGGCTGACGGGAATAACATATCCATGGTGTGGTCGAAGCGGATCACATTGAAGCGGTCGGTCGGCTGCAGGCGGCCGAGCGCGTAGATGAGGCTCGCCTTGGCCTGGACGATCGAGACGCCGCCCATCGAGCCGGAATTGTCGATCACGAAGATGACTTCGCGCGGCATAGGTTTTTGCTGCGCCTGTTCGACCGACGGCGGCGTGACGAAGGCGAGCAGATAGTCGCTATCGCCAACGCGCTCACGGAACAATCCGACCGAGGGCGCCGTCTCGGCCACGGGCTTCCAGGTCAGTTCGAAATCGCGATCCGCCGGCACCGGGCCTTCGGCCAATCGAAGAATGCTCGTATTCGCATCCGGCTTCTCGGTCTTGATCGCATGATGGTGGCTCTTGATTTCGCCGAGCGGGAAGCCGGCCTGCAGCCGCACGGTGATACGGGTCGGGTTGACCGGCGCGTTGGTCGCGGGATCGAGCACTTCGGGCGAGATGCGGTCGCGATCCGGAACGGGATCGGATTTGATCGCTCCCCAGCCGCCGCCGTCCGGTCTGAAATCGACGCTTTGCACGACGGGCGCGGGATTGTAGCGCGGGGCCACCACCATCGGCACCCGCAGCGAGAACGCGCCGCCGGATTGTTGGACCGGCTCCTGATACTCGATCTGCACCAGTACGGTTTCGCCGGGACCGATATTGGCGACCGAGTTGGTGAAGATGTTCGGACGCTCCTGTTCGGTCAGCGCCGCTTTCTGCCCGTTCTGCTTCGCCTGTTCGTAGATGATCTTTGCCTGCTGCCGCTCCTTGATGTCGCCGACCACGACGCGGTCGCCGATCACCATCTTCAGCGAATCGACAGCGCCGCCGGCCGGCAGCGGGTAGACATAGACCGCCTCGACCCAGTCTTTCGAAGGGTTGCGGAAAATCTGGGTGATGCGGGCGCGGACGGTGGGGCCCGACACGGTGAGATCGACGTCGATGCCGAGCCGCGCAGCGTCGGCATAGCCTTCATCGATCTTGAGGAGCAGCGAGCCGGCGCGTGCGTCGCCGGGCTTGAGGAAATTAGATTGCAGGCGCTCCGCCGACCACACCGGCTCAAAACTCAAAAATAATGCCGCAAATCCGACCAGGATTACGGCAACGCCTTGCATTACAAAGAACAGCATCAGCCTGACCAGGCTGGGCTGTTCGTTGCATTTGTCGGCCTCGATGTCGTCGCATGTCGTCATGTCGCTCTCTCCCGCACGGCGATTTTGCCGCGTGAGAGGGTGTGGAATTCAGCGATTTGGCGCGAGCGGAACGATCGGCAATGTTTGGCCATTGGCCGGCGCGGCCCGCCGCGGTCGGGGCGGCTTTGTGCGGGTTTGTGATGGATTGTGCGTCTGGTACACTGGCGCGGACGAAGCAGGGGTGACGATGCCAGCGCCGGATAAGCAGCTTTCCGCCGAACAATGCCGGCAGATTGCCGACACGATTCGTGAGAAGATCGCCCGCCGCCGCATCTCCCGGCAGTCTCTGGCAGAGCTTGCAAAACTCAGCCTTTCGACGCTGGAAAAAGTGCTGGGTGGCCGCCGCCCGTTCACCCTCGCCACCACCGTCCGGCTCGAGCATGCGCTCGGCGTTTCCCTGCGCAAGACGCCGGAGGCGCCAGCGCCTTTAGCAGCCAACGGCGAGATCGCGCCCGATGGCTTGGGTGCCTACTCGCGCCGTGCGGTCGCCTGGATCGAGGGAACCTATGTCACGGTGCGTCCCTCGTTCGGCGGCAAGGACGCGATTTTCGCCTACCGCACCGAAATCACCTGGGACGATGCGGCGTCGTCCCTGGTGTTTCATGAGAGCGAACGGCAGGACGCGGCGTTCACCCAGTTCGGCGAAGTGGCGGTGCCGAACCAGTCCGGCCATATTTACTTGGTCACCAACCGGCACGGCCAGCATCGCCTGATCACGGTGGCGCGGTTGGCGATTTCGGGCGAGATGTACGGCATCATCACGACGCTGCTGGCCGGCCGTGGCTCATTGTTGACGCCGATCGCGGCCCCAATCGCCTATCTGCCGATCAAGATGGTCGCGAACCCGACCTTTGGCCGCGTGTCTGCCGATGACCCCAATTACGCGCAATACCGCCAGCATCTGCGGCGAACGACGGAAGAACCCTTCGCGATGTTCCTGCCGAGGTAACTCCCTCCAACCTCCCCGCTGTCATCGTCCGCGAAGGCGGACGATCCAGTACCCGGCGGCCCTTCGGTTCAATCACGGCCGCTGGCGTCTACTGGATGCCCGCCTTCGCGGGCATGACAAGGGGGGGCGGGCCGCCGTCACGAAGCTAGCTTGTCGGTCGCTTTCGGCGCGTTGAACTGCTGTCGCAGCGTCGGCTTGTGAATCTTGCCCGTTGCGTTGCGTGGCAGCGCATCGACGAACTCGATCAACCTGGGACATTTGAACCGCGCCAGATTGGCCGCGCAGTGCGCGTGAATTTCGGCAGGCGTCAGCGTATGGCCCGGCTTGACCGCCATGATCGCCATGCCGACCTCGCCCCATTGCTCGTCCGGAATACCGATGACGGCAGCCTCCGCGATTGCGGTGAGCTGATGCAGCACGCTCTCGACTTCGGCCGGATAGACGTTCTCGCCGCCGGAAATGTACATGTCCTTCCAGCGGTCGACGATGTAGTAAAAGCCTTCCTCGTCGACGCGCGTGGCGTCACCGGTGTGCAGCCAGCCGTCGGTAAAGGATGATTGATTGGCATCCGGCCTGTTCCAGTAGCCGGGCGTGACGTTCGGCCCCCTAACCCAGAGCTCGCCAAGCTCGCCGACATCCGCATCCGTCCCATCGGGACGGACGATCCGCACTTCCGTATGCAGCACCGGCTTGCCGGACGAGCCGGCCTTGCGCGCGGCGTCCTCGCGATCGAGTGCCAGCACGGCCGGCGACGTCTCGGTCATGCCGTAGCCCTGCTGCAGGGCGACGCCGCGCTCTTCCCATACTTTCAGGAGCGGCACCGGCATCGGCGCGCCACCGACGCCGCCGATCACCAGGCGGCTGAAATCGGCCGTCGCGAACGAAGGATGCTGCGCCATGAACTGATAGATCGCCGGCACGCCGAAGAATTGCGTAATGCCGTAGGATGGGTCGCTGATCAGTTGCAGCGCCTGGCCTGGATCGAACGCGCGCATGATCAGCACGGTGCCGCCGGCATGCAGCACCGGGTTGGTGTAGCAATTGAGCCCGCCGGTATGGAACAGCGGCAGCACTGTGAGCAGAACCGTCGACGGCGAGACATAGGCGGGGCCGCCGAGATTGACGCAATTCCAGAATGTCATGCCGTGGGTGATGATCGCCCCCTTGGGCTGGCCCGTCGTGCCCGAGGTGTACATGATGGTCGAGATGTCGTCGTGCGTGACGCTTTCGAACCGGTCGAGCGGTTTGGATGCCGCGATCGCCGCTTCATAGGAGCCGCCGGGGCCAAGCAGCAGCGCCGATGAAACGTTGCAGAGCTTCGCGACCGTCAGCGCGACTTCCGTGAGATCCGTGTCATGGACCATCACCTTCGGTGAGGAATCGCCGACAATGAACTGCAATTCGGGAACCGTAAGCCGCGTATTCAACGGCAGGAAGACCGCGCCTAACCGGCCGCAGGCGAACTGCACTTCGAGCGTATCGGTGGTGTTCAGTGCCAGCACGGCAACGCGGTCGCCGCGCTTGACGCCGAGCGCATCGCGCAGATGCGTGGCAAGACGCGAAATGCGGCCGTCGAACTCTGCGTAGGAGAGGCGGCGGTCACTGGCGAGGTCGATCGCTGCAATCTTACCCGGCGTGCGGCGGCCGAAATGGGCGATCCAGTCGTAATAACGAACCGAGGGCATACTTCCTCCAGGGGCAGGCGGTCTTGCGCCGCTCGATACCGGCGATCTTATTTCGTTTTATCTGATGAAGCCGGCATATCGGTGTAATGTCTTGCGTTGTGTGGCTGGCCGCATCACCAGGTAGGCCGCAGCCGCTCAACGCAAGTTTGGGCAGGCCGAATCTGGGCATCGTAATCCTTGCGGAGGAAAGCATGCTGGAGCGCACAAGGGTGCAAAGCCCGTTCTACACGGCGGATCACGAAGCGTTCCGCGACGTGATGCGCCGCTTCGTGGCGCGAGAGATCGAGCCCTATGCCCATGAATGGGACGAAGCCGGCGAATTTCCGCGCGAGCTCTATCGCAAGGCGTCCGAAATCGGGCTGCTCGGGCTCGGCTTTCCAGAAGAGTATGGCGGTGTGGCCGCCGACCAGTTCATGAAGATCGTGGCGTCGCAGGAACTGGCGCGCGCCGGTGCGGGCGGGGTCAGCTCCAGCCTGATGAGCCACACCATCGGCTCGCCGCCGATTGCGCGCGCGGCGCGGCCCGAGGTCAAGGCAAGGGTGTTGCCGCAGGTGCTGTCGGGCGAGAAGATTTCGGCGCTCGCGATCACCGAGCCCAGCGGCGGCTCCGACGTCGCCAATCTGCGCACCAAGGCGCGGCGCGATGGCGACCATTACGTCGTCAGCGGCGAAAAGACCTTTATCACGTCGGGCATGCGGGCCGACTATCTGACGGTCGCGGTGCGCACCGGCGGCGAGGGACCGAGCGGCGTCAGCCTGCTGTTGATCGAAGGCAATACGCCCGGCCTGTCGCGGACGAAACTGAAGAAGATGGGCTGGTGGGCCTCGGATACCGCCACGCTGCATTTCGACGAGTGCCGCGTTCCAGCCGAGAACCTGATCGGCGAGGAGGGCCAGGGTTTCAAGCTCATCATGCATAATTTCAACAGCGAGCGCATGGGCATGGCGGCGAGCTGCACGGCCTATGCCCGTGTCTGCGTCGAGGAAGCGATGGCGTATGCCAAGGAGCGCAAGACTTTCGGCAAGCCGATTGCGCAGCACCAGGTGATCCGTCACAAGATCGTCGATATGGCGCAGAAGGTCGCGGCCTCGCAAGCGATGCTGGAAATATTGGCGTGGCGGCTCGGACAGGGCGAGAGCCCGGTCGCCGAAATCTGCATGATGAAGAACCAGGCGACCCAAACCATGGCGTTCTGCGCCTCCGAGGCTGTCCAGATTTTCGGCGGTGCCGGCTTCATGCGCGGCGTCAAGGTCGAGCGCATCTATCGCGAGGTCAAGGTCAATGCCATCGGCGGCGGCACCGAGGAGATCATGAAGGATCTCGCCTCGCGGCAGATGGGATTGTGATGGCCCTGCGCACCGTCATTCCGGGGCGACGCGAAGCGTCGAACCCCGAATCTCGAGTTGAGTCACATAATGTCGAGATTCCGGGTTCAGCCCTTTGGGCTGCCCCGGAATGACGAAGGATGAATGAAACGATGCTCTTCACCGCCGACCACGACGAACCCCGTCGTATCCTGCAAAAATTCATCGCCGCCGAAATCAATCCCTTTGTCGACGAATGGGAGAAGAACGACATTTTCCCGGCGCATGAATTGTTCAAGAAGCTCGGCGACCTCGGCTTTCTCGGCCTCAACAAGCCCGCCGAGTTCGGCGGCCAGGGACTCGATTATTCCTACGCGCTGATGATGGCCGAAGAGCTTGGTGCCATCAAATGCGGCGGCGTGCCGATGGCGATCGGGGTGCAAACCGATATGGCTACTCCCGCGCTGGCGCGGTTCGGCTCCGACGAGGTGCGCCGCGAGTTTTTGGCTCCCGCCATTGCCGGCGATGCGGTGGCCTGCGTCGGCGTCTCGGAGCCGGGCGCCGGTTCCGACGTCGCCTCGATCAAGACGAGTGCGCGTTCCGACGGCGACGATTACGTCATCAACGGCGGCAAGATGTGGATCACCAACGGCGTGCAGGCCGACTGGATCTGCCTGCTCGCCAACACCAGCGACGGCCAGGTCCATCGCAACAAGTCGCTGATCTGCGTGCCCATGAAGACCAAGGGCGTGCAGGTGGCGCGCAAGCTCGACAAGATGGGCATGCGCTCATCCGACACCGCGCAGATCTTCTTCGACAATGTTCGGGTACCCAAGCGCAACCGCATCGGCGAGGAAGGCAAGGGCTTTACCTATCAGATGGTGCAGTTCCAGGAGGAGCGGCTGTGGGGCGCGGCGGCCTGCCTCAAGGCGCATGAGTTCATCATATCAGAGACGATCGAATACACCCGCAACCGCAAGGCGTTCGGAAAATCGATCCTCGATAATCAGACCGTCCATTTCAAGCTGGCGGAGATGCAGACCGAGGTCGAGCTGTTGCGCGCGCTGGTCTACCGCGCTGCCGAAGCGTTGATCGCGGGCGAGGACGTGACGCGGCTTGCCACCATGGCCAAGCTGAAGGCCGGGCGCCTGGGTCGCGAACTCACCGATGCCTGCCTGCAATTCTGGGGCGGCATGGGGTTCATGAACGAGACGCCCGTCAGCCGGGCCTATCGCGACAGCCGCCTGACCTCGATCGGCGGCGGCGCCGACGAGGTGATGCTGACGGTGTTATGCAAGATGATGGGCACGCTGCCGAAAAACCAATAAGAACAAGTCAGAAAAGTAGCGATGAGGAACGGTTGATGATCACGCTCTATCACTGCGACGGCGCCCGCTCGTTTCGCCCGCTCTGGATGCTGGAAGAGATGGGCTTGCCCTACGAGTTGAAGATGCTGCCGTTCCCGCCGCGCGTGCTCGCCAAGGAATATCTCGCAATCAATCCGCTCGGGACCATTCCGTTCATGATCGACGGCGATACCAAGATGACGGAGTCCTCGGGCATCTGTTACTATCTCGGCACCAAATACGGACCGACGTCGCTGATGGTCGGGATGGACGATCCGGCCTATGGCGCCTTCCTGAACTGGATGTATTTCAGCGACGCCACGCTGACCTTTCCGCAAACGCTGGTGCTGAGATACAGCCAGCTCGAGCCGGAAGAACGGCGGAACCCGCAAGTTGCCGGCGATTACGCCAAATGGTTCCTGGGCCGGCTGCGCGCGGTCGAGGCAGCGACCGCCAATGCCGAAACCCTGTGCGCCGGCCGCTTCACCGCGGCCGATATCGTTAACGGCTATGCACTGCGGCTGGCCGGCAATATCGGCCTGGACAAGGATTTCGGGCCGAATGTCAGGGCCTATTGGGCCCGGTTGCAGGAACGCGAGGGTTATCAGCGCGCGGTTGCGGAGCGCAAGGCCGGCATCGAGCAAAACGTCGCGCCGCGCGTTCGGGCTTAATGGGTGTCATTCCGGGGCGCGCAGCGAACTATGGGGCGCCCTTGCGCCCCTGAGAATCTCGAGATTCCGGGTTCGATGCTTCGCATCGCCCCGGAATGACGGCCCCTTCTCTCGGTGACAGCCCACGAATTTCCGCTATGGTTGACCCCATCGCAGCGGCCAGAGAGCTGCGCGAGGAGGACGAGCCATGGACGATACCGGCCACAAATCCGGCCATCTGATGCTGATCACCCCGGAACGCGTGTTCTACGCCGGCCTGCTCGGTCGGCCCCGGCAACGCTGCTCGGGCGGGTTCAACATCTATGTTGCGATCGAGGGCGGTCTCTGGCTCACCACGGCCGATGGCCGCGAAACCCATCGCGACATGGTCGCTCTGTTGCCGAACGTCAGGCATACCATCGCGAGCGATCATCGCTCGGTGCTCAGCGTCGTCATCGAACCGGAGAGCGTTCGTCCCGGTGCGCTGGAAGATCTCGCGACGCGCCTCGTGGGACCTGAGGGCGCGGCTTTCGCCGGCCGCATTCGCGCGGCCTATCGTGAACTGCGCGAGCATCACGCCGGCTGTGAGTTTTCCAGCGCCGAATTCGATCGCCTGTGCCTTGGCGAAGTCTTGCCGCAACGTGAGCTCGATCCCCGCGTGGCGCAGGCGATCATGCAGATCGGAAAATTCTCCGGCGAGCCGGTGACGGCGGCAAGCTGCGCCGCGGAGGCGGGATTGTCCCCGTCGCGCTTTCTGCACCTGTTCAAGGAAGAGACCGGAATCTCGTTCCGCTCGTTCCGTGCCTGGAAGCGCGCGCGGCATTTGCTGCACTTCGCCAACCAGGACATCAACCTTGCGCATCTCGCGCAGGATATCGGCTATCCCGACTCTACGCATTTCAGCCACTCGATCCGCCGCTTCTATGGACTGAAGCCGCGTGCGATCTTTTCGGGCTCGCGTGATCTCGCGATCTATAGCCACCGCCGTGTCGCCTCCGGCAATAGCGGCTGGACGCAAGAAGCCGGCTGATGCCGGACGCATGATCGCGCAAGATACTTCCGCGATCTTTCGCGTCTTGCAATCGAAGGCTGATCCATGGGCGACAAGGCCGTCATTACCTGCTCGTTGAACGGCGTGCTGACCGATCCGAAGCAGCACAACGTTCCGGTCACGCCGGAGCAGATGGCGCGCGAGGCCAAGGCCGCATTCAATGCCGGCGCCAGCATCATGCATATCCACCTGCGCCAGCAGGGGCCGAACAAGGGGCATCTCCCGTCCTGGGAGGTCGGCCTGTCCAAAGAGATCCAGCAGGCGATCCGTGAGGCCTGCCCCGGCGTCATCATCAATCACACGACAGGCACGTCGGGTCCGAAATATCAGGGGGCACTCGACTGCGTGCGCGAGACCCGGCCCGAGATCGCGGCCTGCAACGCCGGCTCGCTGAACTATCTCAAGGTGAAGTCCGACAACACCTGGGCCTGGCCGCCGATGATGTTCGATAATGCGGTCGAGAAGGTGCAGGACTATCTCGACGCGATGAAGGAAGCGGGCACGATTCCGGAGTTCGAATGCTTCGACGTCGGCATCGTGCGCTGTGTCGGCATGTACGTGCAGACCGGCATGTATTCCGGACCGCTCGAATATAATTTCGTGATGGGCGTGGCGTCAGGCATGCCGGCGGATCCGGAGTTGCTGCCGATCCTGTTGAAGCTGAAGGTGCCGGAAGCGCATTGGCAGGTAACCGCGATCGGCCGCGCCGAAATCTGGCCGCTGCACCAACGCTGCGCCGATCTTGGTGGACATCTGCGCACGGGGCTGGAGGATACTTTCTATTTGGCTGATGGCACCAAGGTGACCTCGAACGGGCAGCTCATCGAGGCCATCGCGACCTGCGCACGGCGTGCGGGCCGCGAGATCGCAAGCCCCGCCGAGGCGCGGCAGATATTTGGAACCAGGCATTGAGGTCGTCATTCCGGGGCACGCGAAGCGTGAACTATGGTGCGCAATTGCGCACCTGAG
>NZ_JAGWDK010000078.1 GCF_018398875.1 Bradyrhizobium sp. sGM-13
GGGCGAAATTCCTTGCTCATGGCTGCGCAAGGAATCAGACTCGCTCCCTCTTGACATAGTCACTACTCAGACAGGCTCCTAAGATTAGTTCGATTAGATTTGCGGTCAGCCATTCTGAAGTCGGTCCTGCCTCCAGGCCCACCCGCCCAATTTGACCGGCCCATGGTTCGAGGTACTGCACAATCGATGGCGCGTCCGCCAACGTCGTTCCCTCCCGGATAAGCTTTCCGGTCTCGTCCACCGCACATATCGCGACGGAATTCAGTGAAACATCGAGGCCGAGACGTAGATCATGACTTCCTCCTTTGGATGGAATCGATCCATGATCATCAGTCAAAACGTGCTGCGCGGCAAATAGTCAAGCGATCAAGACCGAATACCCCACTTCTTCGAGTCGGCTCGGCTTCATCCATCTCGCTCCGAGGTGATGGACTCTACCAATTCTTGGAGGAGATTGCGGGGTTCAGGTCAGTTAGAAGCTCCTCGAGGCTGATATCGATTGCAATGGGCCTCCTCCACGAGGCTAGCAGGAAGTGACCTATGCTGAGATATAAGCACCCAATGGCAGGACGTCGTCGATCTTGTTGGATCGGACTTTACAGCAGATACGGTCTCAATCTCGCCGACGAAGGTTTGTACCTCAACTTCATCGCCAACCCATTCCACTACGCAATCAATCTTCCTCCGTCCCTTTTCGGCTTCGTCTATCACTGCCATATCAGCGGGCGGTTGGCGACATCGCAGTGCTGCGCATGGCGAATGTCACACTTACCATGGCCCTGGGCTGGATTCTCAGCTTATGATCTGGGATTGCCCGCCTTCTCTTGGTGCTGGCTGCTCAGCCCCGATTCAATCGCTCTTGACGGTGATGATCGGCTTGCTACTACCCCACCGGCCAGGGCGCATCCGCCAGGTCTTGAGGTGGATCCTGGTCAGCGTTGGCGGCTGGTGCTGCATCATGGCCAATCCGACCACCGCTGCGGCCATTGCCCTCGTCATTATGCTCTATGTCTTCTTTTTACGCCAAAAGTCGCTGCTGCCCATGCTTGACGCGGCGCTGGTCGCTCTCGCGCTACTGATCGTGACCGCCTATTTGATCGACGGCGGCATTACCGGGCTGGTGATCAGTACGGTCAACAGCGCTAAGATGGAAATCCTGCTGGGCGGCCGGGCACGAGGTGTCTCGCATGTTTCGGATCGATTGGCTCGCCATCAGTCGCTCGCAACTCGCTATCGCGTGTTGGTGGCGATAGCCTTTCTGCTCAGTATTCTCGTGGGGTCGACGCACAAGTTGCTTCTATCGCTGGCTCTCGCTGCGGTGTTGATCGTAACAATAGCGATTGCGCTGCCGGGGACCGATCCGATCAGCATCGAGCCGTCGACCCTGTTCCTGGTGCCGGCCTTCACATGCCTTGGCGCGATGTTCTATCGTGAGGGATTGGTTTTGCGCGCCCAGACCCCCACCGAGCATCGCTCTAGCGCTAAACTTTTTGGTCCTGCCGCACCTGCTCGCACTGGGCACTGCTGGCAATTACTGGCGCATCGGTGCGAGGGCCGCCTGTGCTGGATGCAGCTTTATGGGCTCGTCAGCTTTCTGCGGATCAATGGCGCGGACACGGTGTCGGTGGCTTCGCTGGATTATGTATTCGACCAGGAGAACCCGCTGTTCGCCCGGCTCGAGGCGTTCCTGCGGATTTGACTGCTGCGCTGCGGGGCGAGTTAGGAAATCTGATTGATGATGCTGGGTAGCGACGTCTCAAGCCTGTCCACGACCGCGGCCACTGCCGCGGCGAAGGGACTGTCGATTGTCGTGCCCGCCTATAACGAGGCGGCGGGCATTGCAGCACTCCATCAACGGATCTGCGACCTGGCCAGGGTGCTGCGGCAGCGCTACGGACTCGGTTGCGAAGTCGTCTATGTCGATGACGGCTCTAGCGATGCGACGCTTTCGATCGCGCGCACGCTGCCAGCCTCTTCGCTCGACGTTCAGGTGGTTTCGCTGTCACGCAATTTCGGCAAGGAGGCCGCGCTGATGGCCGGGCTCGATCATGCCCGCCGGGGTGCCGTGCTGTTCATGGACGGCGACGGCCAGCATCCGACGGCGCTGGTCGAACAGCTCGTCAGCCATTGGATCGAGGGCGGCTATGACGTGGTCTATACCGCCAAAGCCCATCGCGACAATGAATCCCTGCTGCGCCGCCTTTCGGTGCACAGCTTCTACGCCCTAATCAACTGGGGCGCGCGGCAGAAGATCCCGGAAGATGCCGGCGACTTCCGCCTGCTCTCGCCGCGCGCAGTCGCAGCGCTGCGGCAGCTTCCCGAGCACAACCGCTTCTTCAAAGGGTTAGCGAGCTGGATCGGCTTCCGCCAGATCCAGGTCGACTACGAGCCGGCGCCGCGCGCGCATGGCGTCACGACCTTCAGCTTCATGCGGCTGCTTGGCCTGTCCATCGAGGGCCTGACCTCATTCTCGGTGGCGCCCTTGCGCTTTGCGAGCCTGCTCGGAGTGCCCTTGGCGTCGGCCGCCTTCTTGTTTGGGCTCTCGATCATCTGGGAAGTCTGGGCCACCGGAAAGCAGGTGCCCGGCTATCCGTCGCTATTCGTCGGCCTCATGACCGTCGGCGGCGTGCAGTTGATCATGATCGGCATCGTCGGCGAATATATCGGTAAGATCCTGTCGGAGTTGAAGGCGCGGCCGATCTACTTCGTCGCCGAGCACAGCGAGAAGCAGTTCGAGACTGAGGGGCGCGAGAGCGCGAACGAAAGGACCCCCGCGGAATGAGCGTCCCCGCACGGCCTGCGCCAATCTGGATGTGCGCCCACGATACGGCATCAGCCCTGGCGTCAACCGAGCGATCTGCGACCTGATCGCGCGTGGCCGCCTCAACGCCACTTCCGCCATGGTGGTCGGTCCAGCGCCGCGATGAAATCTCTGCGCTGCAGAGCGCAGCAGATGCGAGCCCGCGCTGCGTGATTGGGCTGCACGCCACACTGACGGCGCCGTTCCAGCCGCTCTCCATGCATTTCCGTCCTCTCGACGGTGGGATTTTCCTCCCCTTTCCAAACTTGTGCGTGCGGGCCTGCTGCAAGAGCTCAATCCCGAGATCATCGATGCCGAACTAAGGCTGCAACTTGCTCGATTGGGAGAATGCCCTCCTCGGCGATCCGCTATTCGTGACACGATTGCGCCCGAAGCACTGACGCATATGGCCTGTGGGGCGTACGCAATGCTGATCGCAACGAGGTTGCACGGGCGAGGAATACCCCGATGGCTGCGGACCGGCCCTCGCAGCGGAGCTAGGAGTTGGCATATTTGTCGGCGTGGGATCGCAGGCCGAATACGGGCCATGTGGCCGCGCGATCCGCGAAGACGAACCAGGATAAAAGCGATGCACCGCTCCCCCAAGGACGCTTCCGCGACCTGATGATTATTTCACCACCAGCGACGAATCTTCTGATTAATCTTAACTCTCGGTACGACCTCCGGTCAGTGGTGCGCCACGAACGTCATGCGCCACGGATTGTGCCCGATGTTGCGCGGTGCGCGCATGGCACTGAATCCGGCCGCGCCAAGTTTGGCGATCATCTCGTCTTGGCTGCAGCGCTGCAGGCCGATCCTTTTGCGCAGTTGCCGGTAGTCGGACAGCGCGGTGCTAATCAGCCCGATCAGAGCATCGCGCAGGAACCCGTCGGTCGCCGCAAAGCGCAATAACGCTAGCACGTCTCTGATCATGCCGACCCCGGGCGGCAGGATGTCGCCGAGCACAAAACGGCCCGCCGGCTTCAGGAGCCGGTGGATCACCTCGAAGGCGGAATCCAGTTCCGCCGGCGTCATGTATTGCGCGACCCCATTCATCACGACGAGATCAACCGAGTTCTCGTCCATCTTTTTGAGATCGTCGAGCGAGCGCACGCGGATCTTGGTGTTGGGCGCGAAGCGCGCGTTCAGTCGGCCGCGCACGCGGGGCGCGGGCTCGGCTAGATAGAGCTTGGCGCAGGCATCGGCGACCTTCGCGGCCGAGAGCGCCTCGCCGCAGGCATAGTCCAGCACCACGGCGTCGGGCGAGGTGATGTAGCGGATGATGTCGCGCGCGATGGCCTCAAAATGCAGGTCGCGGTGCAGACTGCTCACATAGATCGTATGCGTGGAATCGTAATAGTCGATCCATTCATTCATCGCGTTTGGTGTCCGGCAGCAGGGTTCCTGGCCCCAGGAACAGGTGGGTAGGTCATGCGTTAGGTCGTGTGCACTCATGGTATTCTCAAATCACTCGGAGCATGATTCAAGGCTGCTTTTTGGTAGGCTTGGGCGTCATGGGCCGACTTGTTTTGCGCGATGAGCAGTGGAGCCAGATCTCAGGCCTGATCATCGGCCGTCCTTACCAGCGCGGTTCGATAGGGCGAGAGAACCGCGTATTGGTGGAAGGCGTGCTCTGGACTGTCCGCACCGGTGCGCCCTGGCGTGACCTGCCGGAAGTTTTCGGGGAGTGGAACAGCGTCTTTCGGCGCTTCAGCCGCTGGAGGCGTTCGGCACCGGGTCTTCGATACCAATAACTTGTCGGACGACTCAGATTTCGAGTACCTGATCGTAGAGTCCACCGTTGTCCGCGCTCAACAGCATGCCAGCGACGCAAAAGGGGGCTCAAGAACCGGGCCATCGTAGCTCGCGCGGCGGCCCGAGCACAAAGGTCTTTGGCCGTGCGCGGACTGAGGTGCCCCGTCCACTTCATCCTCACTGCGGGTCAGAAAGGCGAAGCGTCGCAATCACCTCTGGAGGGCGCGCCTCCTGAGTTCGTCATCGCCGGTGCCGCCTACGACCCGAGCGCATTCGTAAGCTGCCGCCGACAACGCAGTGTCACCTCATCGAGTGCTGCTTCATGCCTGGATCCACGCAAGGTAATCTCGACGGCCGTAGCGTGGGCAGGTGGCAAACAACAAACCGAATCAAACCAAAAAGGACTCATAACAAATCAAACGGCGCATGATTCATCTCCTCCTGCTTATTTATCCCATTGCCCGTTCAAAATTCAGCGTATGAGGATTTGAAGCTCCGAACTATCGTGACACGGCAAATCTGCGACCAATCTCGATCCCTCGCTTCGGCGAGACTCGGAGCAGACATGTGAACCGCCTTGAGATAGGTCGACGGGGCGGTGGATGCGCACCGCGGCGGAGAAGACGCGGATTGTGGCCGAGCGCCTGATTCCGGGAGCGCGTGTGGCGGAGGTCGCTCGCAAGCATGCCACGTCGCCCTGGCAGATCTATGATTGGCGGAGGCGGTTTCGGGCGCCGGAAGGATTGATGCCAGACTTCGCAACGCTGATCGGGGATGAGTTTTCCGAGACTCGCCTGTCAGCAAGTCCCGGCAAGCAGCGCCGGAACGGATACCGATCCGGCTTGAGATTGTGATCGAAAATGTTCTGATCCGGACGGAGCCTGGCGTTGAGCAGCTGTGCGGCGGGCAGGATGCTGGAGGAGCTCGGGCCCAAACAGCTGCTCTGCGGGTCGGAGTGGCCGCACGTGACGGCCGCCCGCGCCTAAGCGCCATAAACGGCCCGCTCGGAAGCCGTACTCGTCCGGAGGCCCTCGATTTAGAAGACAGGCAAGCGTTCGGCGCTCGCTAAAAGCTCCCCTGATCGATTACGCGGTTTATTCTCGGTCGAAGCAACGCAGAACCGATCCACAAGAGAGGCGATCGGCACGATCGTCTAGGCTCGACTTCGCTTGCGGGGAGCCGGCACATCGAGGCGGCCATCAAGGCTTTCTCAGAACCGAGACGGCAATGCCCGCAGAACCAGTAGCCGCTGGCGGAGGCCTATAGTGAGAGGCTCCTGGGAGGGACCTCGTCGATTTTCAGATCACCTTTGCGCGCCGAAGTCGCTGCTGGGCGGATCGCCCGTGCTCCAGACGGCGAGCGCGCCGATGTGCCCGTGCTGATTCCGCTCGATGTCGCCCACCAGTCCGGAATGATCTCGCCCACCATTCCGGGATGATGTCGCCCGGGGGTGACGAGGCCTCTTCTGGCTCCGATACGATCCCGCCTTTCGGCTTTGCGAAGGGGGACCTGGATGCCGACGGAGAGGCTTGCGATGCGCCACGTGCGCGATGTGATCAGATTGAAGTCGGCCGGGATGCCGACCCGCGAGATAGCGCGGCGGGTGGGGACGGCCCCTTCGACGGTGCGGTTGACGATCCGCCGGTTCGAGGCATCGGGGCTGACCTGGCCATTGCCCGACCACATCACCGACACTGAGCTGGAGGCCCGGCTGTTCGCCAGCGCGGGAGCCGGTCCCGGCACCCGGCAGGGCCATCGCCGGCAGGCCGAGCCGGACTGGGCGGGGGTGCATCGCGAACTCCGGCGCAAGCACGTGACGCTGTCGATCTTGTGGGAGGAATACATCGCGGGCGAACCCGGCGGGTATCGCTATTCGCGTTATGTTGCGACCGGATTTATGTTGTGGAAGGAGCTATATTTGCGGGGATCCTGAACGCTGCGTCATTATTCACGCAACATAATTTGACGTCTGAGTAGCGAACTTTTGTCCAGGGAGGTTCGCTCTGAATCAGACAACTTATTCGGACCGCTTGACGGTGCTCCATGGTGATAACGCGCCATTCGCTAACGAGCGGTACCGGTACCTTGGCCACTGTGCAGAAGGCGGTGCGACTCCAGCTTCTCTTGAGATCAAGCGCAAAGAGCTGTTGTGGATTGCCGCGCATCTCGGTCCAGATGCTTCGGCGGGCGTCGACATCGAGGCGCTCCAACGGATCGCGACCGAGCGGCAACGCCTTCGTGGGGCTGTCACAGCTGCGCAAAGAGTGGTCAACATTGGACGACCTTGGCTTCGATTTCTCGGTTGGTGGCGTGAACCGACCGTCGTGTTCCAGTACCAGAGCCAACTCGACCAGTATGTGACGTGGATGCGCAATGAGCGCGGATTCACGCCATCGACGGTGGAGCAATGGAGTCGGATGATCGGCAGGTTCCTACGCTGGTGTGATCAGACAAACCGGCAACTTAGGGACCTTCAGCCTGAGGACGTTGACGCCTATTTCGTCACCCAGGCGACGGGACGATGGTCCCGCGTCTCCGTGGCCAACACAGCCTCGACCTTGCGGGGATTTCTGCGCTACGCGGCAAAGCAGGGAATGTGCACGGACCGCATAGCGGCGTCGATTTGCCGGCCTCGGCTCTATCAACAGGAATCGCTGCCGTATGCCCCAGATTGGTTCGATGTGCGGCGCATGTTGGCCGATGCCGAGACCGACAACCCCCGGGACATCCGTGATCGTGCGATTTTGCTGTTGCTTGCGGTCTATGGAATGCGCAGCGGCGAGGTGGCGGCATTGCGTCTCGATCAGATCGATTGGGAAGGTAGGACGCTACGGCTCTTCCGCCTGAAGCGCCGCCAGCCGCAGATTTACCCGCTGGTTTCCTCTGCGGCTGAGGCACTCGCCCGCTACGTCGATACGGTGCGGCCGCCGTCGTCACGCTCGGAAGTATTCCTCTGCATGCACGCGCCCCGTCGACCGTTGAAGGCAGGGAGCATCTATGATGTCGCTAACCGCAGATTTGTTGCACTTGGAATCGACGCTGCCCATCGCGGTGGCCATGCGTTGCGCCACGCCTGCGCCTCCCTGCTTCTTGCCGAAGGTCTGTCGATAAAGGAGATCGGGGACCATTTGGGACATCGCAGCGCGGCGTCAACCAGCATCTACGCCAAGGTGAACATGCAGGCGCTTCGCGAGGTCGGAGCGTTCGACCTGGGAGGCCTCCAATGATGCTGACCAACGTCGTCGACGCCTATCTGGCCAAACAGCGGTCACTGGGGGCGCGTTTCGAGTCCGCTGAGGTTCTGCTCCGCAGGTTCTGCCGAGCGATGGGCAATCGGGATATCGGCGAAGTCACCCCAGAGGCGGTAGCCGAGTTCCTCCAAGGCAAAGGATCGCTCAGTGCCACCTGGATGCTGCGATATAGGGTTTTGAGCGGCCTTTATAGATTCGCCATCAGTCGCGGGTACGCGGCATCCTCCCCACTGCCGACAACATTTCCAAAGCTGCCGCCGCAACAAACGCCCTATGTTTATTCCACGGAAGAACTGCGCCGCCTGTTGGACGCGACCTCGATCCTGAAGGTTGGGCATCGCCCCCACGTGCCAGCTATGTACCGTACGCTCCTCTTGTTGCTGTACGGAAGCGGCATGCGTATTGGCGAGGCGCTTCGTTTGGTCTTGCAAGACGTGGATCTGACTGATCAGGTCATCACCGTCCGTGACACGAAGTTCTTCAAAACGCGCCTCGTGCCAATCGGACCAAAGCTCAACCAGGAACTGGTCGAGTACGTCGAGCGCCGTCGCCGGCTCCCTCTGCCGCGCGGGAAAGGATCTCCATTATTTACTACGCGCGGCAGTCTACCGTGGCACTATGTGCGGGTCATCTCCTGGTTTCAGCATGTCCGCCGAGCCGCCGGAATCAGTTGCCCTGTCGGCGAGCCTCGACCTCCACGGCTGCACGATATTCGCCACACAGCCGCGGTGCACCGGGTGATCGCATGGTATCGCTCCGGCCAGGAGGTGCAACGACTGCTTCCGCAACTCGCAACCTACCTTGGCCACATCGATATCCGTTCAACCCAGCGCTATTAGATGACGCCTGATCTCCTCCAGGCGGCCAGCGAGCGCTTTGCTCTGTACGCGATGGAGGCCGACCATGAAGGATAAGAGCCTGCTTGGTCCGTGGATCCGGCGGTTCTTGCTGGAACATCTGGTCGCCGAGCGCAATCTTTCCCGCAACACCCAAGCCAGCTACCGCGACACACTGACATTGTTGCTGCCGTTTGCCAGCAAGTAGGGAGGCTGCGCCATCGATCGCATGACCGTGGAAGATCTGACGCCGGAAGTCGTCCGCAAGTTCCTGGACCACCTGGAGCGCGATCGCCAGTGCAGCGAGGTTACCCGCAACCAGCGGCTGGCGACCATCCATTCACTTGCGCCTTTATCGGGACGCGTTCGCCGGTCCACCTGGCCTGGTGTTCCGAGATACGAGCAGTGCCGTTCAAGAAGACGACCAAGACCGCGATTGGATACCTCGAAAAGGCCGAGATGGACGCGTTGCTAAACCAACCTGACCGACGCACGAGTCTTGGGGTGCGCGACCATGTTCTGCTGCTTTTCCTATACAACAGCGGTGCTCGCGCCGATGAGGCAGCAAAATTGACGGTCGGCAATCTCCAACTGGGCGCGTCCCCGTCAGTGCGACTTCACGGCAAGGGAAACAAGATCAGAATCTGTCCATTGTGGTCAACGACGGCAACCTCGTTGACTCGTCTTGTGGCCGACCGGAGCAAAAGTGAAGCGGTCTTTCTCGGGCGGACGAACCAGCCTTTGACGCGCTTCGGAATACACCGTCTCGTGACGCAATATGCCGCTATGGCGCGCGAAACGGTGCCGATGTTGGCGACGAAGCGCGTGAGCCCACATACGGTTCGGCACACAACGGCCGTGCACCTGCTGCGCGCCGGCGTCGACATCAACACGATCCGTGCTTGGCTGGGCCACGTGTCATTAGACACCACGCACATCTATGCTGAAGTCGACCTGGAGATGAAAGCAGAGGCGTTAGCCAGGGTCGATATCAGCAGCCTGAGGCCGCCACCTCGGCAACCCTCTCTCCCGTCGTTGATGGCATTTCTGAAGGCCCTGTAGGCCGAAAGGTCACACTCTTATGTTGCGGAGCGAGCCGAGGAGGTTGGCGAAATCCTTGGCTCACTCCAGCAGCGACAACATAAATCTGGCCGCAACATAACGGCTGTACCCGTAACCATCCGGGTAGGCCGCGCGATGCTCCTCCCACAATAGCT
>NZ_JAGWDK010000079.1 GCF_018398875.1 Bradyrhizobium sp. sGM-13
TCACCTCGCGCCATCTCGCCTACATCATCTACACCTCAGGCTCAACCGGAACCCCAAAGGGCGTCATGGTCGAGCATGCGAACCTGTTGAATTTCATATATGCTCTTTCGGATATATTGAGGATCACTGAGCAGGATGTATTCCTAGCCATCACGTCCATCTCATTTGATATCGCAGGACTGGAGCTATTTCTTCCATCGTGCACGGGAGCCACAATCGTCCTAGCCAGCCGTAAGGATGTTACGGATGCTACGGCGTTGCATTACCTTATAGATCAGCGCAAGATTTCTATGATGCAGGCCACTCCAGCAACGTGGCGTTTGCTGTTGGATGCCGGCTGGCAAGGAACACCGGGCTTAAATGTATTGTGTGGAGGTGAGGCGTTACCTGCGAGTCAGTCGTCGCGGCTCAGTAGAGGGGTGAGGTCTCTAAGAAATCTTTACGGTCCGACCGAAACAACGATCTGGTCGTCCAGTTTTGTTATTGACGCGAGGCTCGTTGTGTCTCATCAAAACGTCCCGATCGGCCGCCCGATTGCCAACACGCGGGTGTATCTGCTGGACGGCCATGGCGCGCCTGTGCCGTTGGGGGCGGTGGGTGAGCTTTACATAGGCGGGGCGGGGGTTGCGCGTGGCTATCTGAACCGTGCCGATCTGACGGCGGAGCGGTTCATCGCCAGTCCCTTTGTGGACGGCGATCGGCTGTACCGGACCGGCGACCTGGCGTGCTATCTGCCCGACGGCAATCTGGAGTTCCTGGGCCGCAACGACGACCAGGTGAAGATCCGCGGCTTCCGCATCGAGCCGGGCGAGATCGCCGCGCGGCTTTGCGAGCACGCCTGGGTGCGCGATGCGGTTGTGGTGGCGCGCCAGGACCGGTCCGGCGACAAGCACCTTGTCGCCTATGTGGTGGGCTCGGACGAGGCTGGCTCGGACGAGGACGATGGAGGCGGGCTGGCCGGCGCCTTGCGGGCGCACTTAAGTGCGCGGCTGCCGGACTACATGGTGCCGGCGGCGTTCGTGCGGCTATCGGGGCTGCCGCTGACGGTGAACGGCAAGCTCGACCGCAAGGCACTGCCGGCGCCGGCCGACGATGCCTATGCGCGGGCGGCCTATGCGGCGCCGCGCGGCGCGATCGAGACGGCGCTGGCAGAGATCTGGGCGGAGCTTCTCGGGGTCGAGCGGGTCGGACGCCACGACCACTTCTTCGAGCTCGGCGGCCACTCGCTCCTGGCGGTGCGGTTGCTCAGCCGAGCGCTAAATCTTGGAATGAAGTTTAATGCCGCCGATCTCTTCCAGGCTCCTGTCCTGAAGGAACTTGCATCGAGGGTTGAGTTGGACCCGCAACGTCATCCAGCTGGAGTGCTACCCGTTCAGGCGACGGGATCTCAACCGCCACTCTTCTTTGTTCCGACAGGTTACGGAGATTATTCGTATGTCCTCACTTTAGCAAAAGAAATGGATGTAGACTGCCCGATCTATGCTTTGCCATGGCCGTCTTTCAATGAACTTTGTCAACCAGCTCTCGATGCGATCGCCGCGGAGGTAATCCTCGCAATCGGAAAGATCCAGCCGCAGGGTCCGTATCGCTTCGCTGGTTACTCCTCAGGGGCAATCTTGGCTTATGCGCTTGCCAAACACTTGCTAAGTCGCGGGGAAGCTGTCTCATTTATGGCGTTCATCGATGTCACATTACCTGCAAATCCATCGAGCAGGTCGGATGCCCAAGTAGCATTAGATATGATATTCGAGCCTCTCGAGTCTTTAGATGATGAGCGGTTCGAATTGCTGGAGAAACTTTCTGAACAAAGTTCAGTTGCTCAGTTGTTTGAAAAGGCGCAGCAAATTGGGGCCATAGCTTCAGATCGCGATCTCTATGACAACGCCTTGAGGTATGTCTATTTTCACAGGGCACTACGATCGTATCGAGCTGCGACCCTGCCAATTGAGATACATCAGTTTTATGCAGCTGATCCTTTCCCTAGTCGTCGTGTGCGGGGCAAAAACTCAATCGCCCCGGAGGCAAGATCGGTCATGCGCGGCTGGGACCGCGTTTTGAGTGGGGCGGCCATTCATGCAGTTTCAGTTCCAGGCAATCACGTAACGATGATGAGCAACCCAGAAAACCGCGAAGTTCTGGCACGCATGTTATCGAGAGCCTTGAATGGTTCGCCAATAAACACGCTGAACTGCACCCCGTTTTCACCGGATACCCGCGTTAGCCGGAGGAGCTAGTCTTACTGAGTCAGAAAAAGCGTCTGATTCAAAAGGTCGCGGGCGAGGTGCTGTCAGAATCAGTTACCGGTTGAGATTCAGGCATCGGCAACGGGGGCTGATATGGATCTCCGGACATCAGACGGCAGTGAATCGCGATTTTCGGCTTTTGTCGAGGGACTTGTGAGCGTGATCGGACATGCGGACCGGGCCCGGCCGTTGTTTGATTATTGCATCGGCTTAATCATGCCGGGGGAGCGTAAGAGCGTTGAGCCGATGGCAGCGGTGACGGCACCTGATCGGACGGCGGCACAGCATCAGTCGCTGCTGCACTTCGTCGGTCAATCGCCTTGGTCTGACGAGGGTGTTTTGGCCAAAGTGGGTGAGATGGTACTGCCGGCGATAGAGCGCCATGGACCGATCGAAGCGTGGATCATCGATGACACCAGTTTTCCCAAGAAGGGAGCGCACTCAGTCGGTGTGGCGCGTCAATACTGCGGGCAGCTCGGCAAGCAGGATAACTGCCAAGTCGCGGTGTCCCTGTCGCTTGCCAATCACCACGCCAGTCTGCCGGCGATGTATCGTCTCTATCTGCCGCAGGAATGGGCGGCAGATAAGAAGCGTCGGCGCAAAGCGGGCGTGCCCAAGGAGATCAGCTTTAAGACCAAGCCAGAGATCGCGCTTGAGCAGATCGACGCGGCCTGCCGAGCCGGGCTTCCTCGCGGCGTGGTGCTGATGGATGCCGGATATGGCTGCAACACGGACCTGCGGACCAGCATCAGCGCGTTGGCGTTGACCTATGTGGCCGGTATCTTGCCAAACACCACGGTGTGGACGTCCGACACGGCGCCGCTGCCGCCAAAAAAATGGTCGGGCAAAGGGCGACCACCAAAGCTGCTGCGCCGCGACCACAAGCATCAACCGATTTCGGTCAAGGAGCTTGCTCTTTGCCTTCCTAAGCGGGTCTGGCGCACGATCAAGTGGCGAGAGGGTGCGGCCGAGCGGCTATCGTCGCGCTTCGCTCGCGCGCGCGTTTGCGTCGCGCATCGAGATTACCAGCTCACCGAAAGCCGACCGGAAGAATGGCTTTTGATCGAATGGCCAGAAGGTGAGGACGAGCCGACCAAATACTGGCTTTCAGCGTTGCCGGAAACGATCACTTTCGGCAGGCTAGTCGAGCTAACCAAGCTGCGCTGGCGCATCGAGCGCGACTATCAGGATCTCAAACAAGAGGTTGGGCTCGGGCATTTCGAAGGGTGAGGTTGGCGTGGCTTCCACCACCACGCCACGCTGTGCATCGCGGCCTACGGGTTCCTGGTCTCCGAGAGGGAGACGATTCCCCCCTCGGGATCTCGTTCCACCAGGCCGTTCAAGAAACTTGCGGTTCCCAACGGTTACCGACCCAGAGGCTCCGCCGCTGCGACCCGAACGTCACATCCCGAACTCGATCAGGACGATGCGGCGAAGACTGATCGTTGCCATCGCCCGGAACATCTCACGCTGTCCTTATTGCACCCGGCAGACGAAGCGCCTTCTTTTGTGACACAGTAAGACTAGGAGCCTGTCCAGTTAGCATCGGGAAGCCAGTTTTATCCGAATGATAGCGGCTCATGCGGCCCTCGCCAGCTTGACGAGGTTGTGAGCGGTACAAATCAGGGCCCATTCGGGCTTCACTTTGTCGATGCCGCGCAGCAGGAATTGCCTGAACCCTCTTGCCTGTTTGATCTGTCCGAAGACGGCTTCGACGATCTGCTTGCGCAAGCGGTAGCGACTTCGGTAGCCGGCGCGCTTGAGCTTGGTGCTCATCCTGGCGATCAGCGAGCCGGCTCTTGAAGGCTTTTCCGCGGTGGCGGACTTGGTGCCGTGCTTCTGCCTTCCGGTGGCGATGTAGCCCTCAATGCGCCGCCGTTTGATCGCGCGAAGATTGGCGTCGGAGCAGTAGCCGGCGTCGGCCGATACTTCGTCGGGATTGGTCCCCAGATTGGCCCTGATCCCGTCGAGCAACGGCGCCAGTTGCGCCTGGCGGCGTCGATCCTCGACTTCACCGACGAGATCACGCGCAAGACCCTGCCGTCGCTCGGACCGGCGCTGGAGACAGCCGCGAGCAACGTTTTCAAGCTGGCGAAGCGGTGAGCGCTGCGGCATCCCGCTTGACAGCGAGTTCGCAACGGTCGCCGCAGCGAAGTTGAGGTTCAAGTAAGATACCCAAAACGAACAAACCAGTCCCGATTATCGGAAACGATTGCCTCGGCCGTATCTGCATTCAGATTGCCAATCCACCGACCTATCCGACCGTCGCGCCGATGGTTTGGGTGTAGCAGGTTCTCCGTGTTGTAAGAAGCAACTCCATCAATGAGGCCATCTACTTCGCGGACAATTTGAGCAGCCGTATTCGGGTCAATAGATATCCCACAAGCCCTCGCTATCCTCTGCGCCGAGGTTTGCGGATGATTTATGATTTCGACGTAGGATAGATCGATGTCGGATCGTGCTGACCAATACTCATGACATTCGCGCGTAGTTTTTGCAGCGGCGAGAGCAGCGCCTTTATCGTCCTTGTTCACCCAACCACGATCATGAAGGGACACGATAATATCACGCAGATCGCGATGGCAAGTTAGTACAGTTTCCGCTCTCTCGCTCCATTGATCGTCAGGGATGTGAATTTTCAATAGCGCCGACGTTTCTGTTCCCGGCACATAATCGTCGATCCATGCTGTCTTTAAGTTCGGGTCCTGAGTTCTCAAGATTAATCGAGCTACATTGAAGACCCATGTGCTTCCAGAACGCTGTGTACCAGCCGCTAGAATAACCCGCATAGCTTTCTCCCACCGGTTCCAATTCCAACCCTATCAGCCGCACCCGTGGCGTCAAATGGGTTTTTAGAGCCTGAAGAGGCCAGCGGCCGACCATGACTTACACGCTATTAGGTCAGTATGCCCTCCTGACATATCCGTGGTGAGCGTCGCGACGGGGGCTCTTGTGAGGCATGCACCCATTAACGCCGCGCGGCTGCGCCCGTAAGCTTATCGGCATGTCGGGATCCTCCGCGTCACTTCGGAGGCGTCGGGCGCTTCGCCTCGGCCTCGGCGGCTTCGCATACGGCAACCGGATCGGGTTCGAACGGCGACAACCTGGCATCAAGCAGACGCTTGAGCAGCTCGGCGGCCCAGCGCTCGTCGCGCGGAGGCTGCCGCAAACAGCGCGACACGCACCTCGCGACAGCGAAGCCAGTCCTCGCGCGCGACGTATCCCAGCGGGTGACACGGCTTGGCGCTGCGGTCGTTTACATGGTTTCCAGTCCACCATTCGCTGACGGGGCCAAGCAGACGAGCCAACGCTCGCGAGCGACCCTCGAACTTCTGACCTCGCTGCGGCATGCGCTCGATCCCGGCAAACAGCGCGAGCGCCTCAGCGGTCGTCTAGTGAGTTCTACCGCATCGCCGACGGCCAAAATACACTCAACAGCATCATCGGAAATCTCGAAACCAAACTCCCGCTCAAATTTGAGCACCAATTCGACCATGTCTAGGCTATCGGCGCCAAGGTCTTCGATGAGGCTGGCATTATCCACCACTTCATCGGGATCAACAACAAGCTGTTCGACCACGATAATCCTGGCGCGTTCGGCAATGTCGATCATGTTTCAAGCCCGCATCGTTGCATCATGGCAAGAATGGCTCGTCATTCAGTCCGCCGTAGCAGGGCCGTCCACCGTCATGAAAGGCACCTGTAAGAATATTGCTTCGCTGGAGTTCGTTCATCTCGTTTTTGCGGTTACAAGGAGAAGGCTGTTCTCCGCACGCAACCGACTCATCCGCATTGAGGGGCTTGGAGCCGAGCAGCGTGTCAATTCAGGGCGGGAAAACCGCCGCGCATCAGGTGTCGATATCCGTGCTCGCTCATCCATTTTGCGCGTGCAAGATGGCTGTCGAAGGTGCGGCGGGCCCGCTGCGGCTCGTTGTCCGCGTCGATATGCAGCACAATCTTTGCTACTTCGCGCCAGTCGGCCCCCTCGGCATCCGCGTCCAGCAGACGCCAGTAGGTGACGAGGTGCTCGTAATCATAGGGCGTGAGCATCGAATCTACCGGCGCCGTGTCGGCGACGTCGGGATCGAGCGGCGGTTTTTGCATGGGACGAGCTCGCAATGTTCTGTCTGATGCGTCACTTAGCGCCGCCTTTTTGACCGCCTGATGTCATATCAGGGCCGTCTTGCGCATCACGCGATGTTCGGGATGTATCAGGCTTGCCGATGTGTTAGTTGGCCTGGGGTCCGGACGCCGATCGGAGAGCCCGAAGCTATTGATCAAGCTAGCGAAGGAGGCGTCAACGTAAAGCGGATCACCAGTCCCTAGATGGCGACGGCCTAGTCTAGGAGCCTGTCCAGTTAGCTTTGGGAAGGCAGTTTTATCTTGATAATGGCGGCTCAACTTGACGCTACGTGCGATTCAAGCCCTTCGAGAGCTCGTCGCGTGCATATGTCCAAACTCGCGGGTGCCAGAAGCTGTGACGACACGATTCACATCGTCCATAAGTTGTCCCAAGAAGATCGCATCGCTACGAGGTCCGTGACGCGCTAAACGAGTATCGACGAACGGCGAGTCACCATATCCCCGATCACGTACCCCATACGTCCGCAAGTGGGTGGGTCCTGCTGATCAGCTCGAAAGTCGCTGACGAACGGCTCGCGGCGGCGCATCGGGCTAAGTTGCCTATGTCTACGCGGCAGTTGTCCGTCAACCAGGTGCGGCGGCACCAGGAGAGCACCGTGTTGGCGATACCGGCTGTCAGATTGCGCCACCGGTCTGGGCTGACCTCATAACGCTGGGACAGATCCTACTGTCGCTGCTCCCGCACGGTTTCCAGCGCAATCCTTGCCTTCAGTGTCGCGTCGATCCTGTGTCTCGTCTTCGTCGTCATTATCCGCTCCGTCTATCAAACGGAGCAGCCGTTTCCAACTAAGCAAATGGCCCCAAAATCGGGGCCCATTTCAGACAATCGTGCGCGCAGCCATGCTTCCAATGCCGTTAAATTGCGGGCGGGGGTACCAAAGCCCTGTGGCACGCCACGAAATGATGGTCGTGCCGACGCGTTGGCTATGTTGGGTTCAGGGGCAGCACATGGCCTGGCTCACCAGTTCGGCCGGGGTCTCTGAGCAGGGCAAAGGTACGGCGGCATCAATGGCAAGCGCCGAAAAGCGCATGCTGGTGCGATGAGTTATGCATAAACAACCGTTCTTAATATGCCGCTCTGTATTGTCGCGAACAGCCGTGTCCAATTGACGATGTAGTGTCCGGAACCGAACACAGAGGATCAAGTATTTCGCCGCCGCGGCGCAAAGAGTGGTTTTTCCCTCTTCAAGTAAGCCCTCCACAACCTGTTTGGTGGCACGCGGATTGCTCTGAGACAGTGAGGATCCAAAGGACGATATCGGTCCCGCGGTCGGCCCCGCGCCCACACATTCAGAGGAATCTTGCTCGATTGATTCTCACTTCGATAGACGCTGCACGGTTGAGTGCGATCCCGCCAAATGAAGCGTTGTGGCGTCCGTCGGGGATGTCGCTGTCATTCGTAGCGCTGGATAACTCTCATGGCTGGCCGGAGTCGATTAGCATTCAGTGCGGCAATTCCCGAGCAAATCCTGACGAGTGTGACAGGCTTAGGTCGCCATGTGGCGCGCGCCTTGGCCGGGAACCGCATGCATTGGCTGAGGGGTGAAGATGGCGCATTGGTCTCCTCTGGCGCAGCCAAACGCTTGCGAGTCAGGCGATTGTGGTGGGCAACGACTTGCAACCTCCCCAATCGGTTCTACCGTCTTTGTTGGTAGTGGTACGCTGGCCATCAGGTGTGCTGAGCTAGCGAGGGAGAAGGGTCACGACATCCGCGCGGCGCTGTGTGCCGACGCCACATTCGCCGATTGGGCCGCTCACGCCAATATCCAGTGTGTTGGGAGCATTGAAGAGCTCTCCACGTTGCTGAAGACCGAACCGGTTGAGTGGATTTTTTCGGTTGCCAACCCGTTCATTTTGCCGCCAGTGGTGTTTGAGCGAGCCCGTCAAGGCGCTTTCAACTACCATGACGGTCCGTTGCCACGATATGCGGGTACTCACGCGACGTCTTGGGCGCTGCTGGCCCAAGAGGCCGAACATGGCATCGCGTGGCATCGTATCGATCATCGGGTTGATGCTGGTGCTCTGGTGGTTCAGCGCCACGTCTTAATTGCGCCCAGCGATACGGCGTTAACGCTGAACCTCAAATGTTATGAAGCCGCGATCGAGGGCTTCCGTGAGCTTTTGACCGGCTTAACAAATGGAGAGCTCAGTGCCCGTCCGCAGGCGCTAGTTGACAGAAGTGTTTTCCCGAGGCGTCGACGCCCAGATGCTGCGGGGTGTCTGCGATGGGATCGATCCGCGCAAGATCTGTCAGCAATGACACGCGCCTTGGATTTTGGGCCGTATCATGCCAATCCCTTGTGTCTGTCCAAGGTTCTCGTGGGCGATGACGTTGTCGCAGTCAGGTGCTTGGAGGTGACGGTGAGGCGCTCGGGCTTTCCGGCGGGCTCCCTGGTTGAAATCCATCCCCGCCACTGGCGTGTGGCGACCGGGACAGAGGATGTTGATGTTTGGTTTGGCGGCCTGGATGATCAGGCTCTGGATGCGCGGGCACTCGCAAGGTGCTCCGATCTGGATGAAGGCGATCGCCTGCCGATCTTAAACGATGGTCAGGCGCGGAGTATAACTGTTACGCATGAAATGCTGGCGCTTCGGGAGAGTTTTTGGCGACAACGGCTTGAGCAGTTTAAAATATTGCAGCTTCCGTATCAGTCGTCTTCAGTAGCTGCGGCTCCGCCCCAATGGCAGTCGAGTTCATGGCTCATTCCAAGTGCTTTGGCCGAGCTGTCCCCCAATGATCGCACGGAATATCTATTGAGCGCTTGGCTGATCTATCTCGCTCGCGTCACTGGAGAATCAGAGCTTCGATTGGGATGGACCCCCGCAGCGAATGGTTCGCGAGCCGGGATGAAGGCGGTGGAGGTGCTTATCGCTTCTGTCGTGCCAATGGAAATTATCATAGATATCGGTCACGATTTTGCAGAGGTGCGCAGGGCGGTGGCGGCCGAGTGCGCTCGGCTGAGGCAGTACGATAGCTTTGCGCGGGATCTTATCGCGCGCTACCCGACGTTGCGGGGGGCGGAGGCGCTACGATTGCGCCGTCCCTGGCCCGTTGGCGTTACGGTTACTGCAAATAGCGCGTCTCCTGCGTCAAACCCAAGTGATACGCCCCTATCCGGTGATCTGCTGACGTTTGAGGTTTGCGCTCTGGAAGGGAGCTTTCGATGGCACTTTGATGCCAGTCGTTTGGCGCCCCCGCAGATCGACCGCATGACGCAGCATTTGCAGAATTTGTTGTGTGCTGTGATGACTGATGCGCATCGAGCGGTTGGGCGGATTGAGCTGTTGTCGTCGGATGAGCGCACCTACCTGTTGGAGGAGCTGAACCGGACGTCGGTCTCGTACTCAGCGGAGCGGTGCATCCATGAGCTGTTCGAGGCGGAGGTGCGCAAGGCGCCGGA
>NZ_JAGWDK010000080.1 GCF_018398875.1 Bradyrhizobium sp. sGM-13
CAAGGAATCAGACTCGCTCCCTCTTGACCAGTCACTACTCAGACAGGCTCCTAGGACCGTGAGGTGCGGCCACAGATTGAACTGCTGAAACACCATGCCCATGCGTGTACGCATGCGCGCCAGTTCGCGATCGGTCATCTGACGCTCCTGACCGGCGGCCGTGCACGAGAAGCCGACGCGCTCGCCGCGCAGGAACACCGCTCCCTCGTCCGGTCGCTCGAGAAAGTTCAGGCAGCGGAGCAACGTTGATTTACCCGAGCCGCTCGGCCCAAGAATGCAAAGCGTCCGCCCGGCCTGCACTTCAAGATCGACCTCCCGGAGCACTCGCAGCGAGCCGAAGCTCTTGCAGATCCGTTGCGCGACAACGACGGGCTCACTCATGGCCACGCACCACCGCGACGCGGTCCATCGCGCGCACAATCCCTTCGATTGCGGAGCAGATTACCCAGTAGAGGGCAACCGTGACGAATAGAGTCTCGAACGGGATATAGTAGGTGGCTTGGACCAAGTTCGCCAAAGAAGTGAGATCGGGAATTGTTATCATCATCAGAAAGGCTGAATTCTTAACGAGCGTGATCATCTGATTGCCGAGCACCGGGCCGGACGCGATAAGTATCTGCGGAAGAATGATCCGCCCGTAGAGCCCAAGGCCATAGTAGCCGTAGGCGCGCCCGGCCTCCTCCTGCTCTCGCGGCATGTGTGCCCAAGCGCCGCGCAGGATTTCGGCGAAGTACGCAGTGTTGTACACGACCAGCGCCGCCAGTCCGCAAGTCCAAGCCGACAGCCTCACGCCGATCACGGGGCAGGCAATAGTACACGGTGAAGAGCAGCACGAGGAACGGGAGCGCTCGCAGCAGGTCCACGGCGCCTTGCGAGGCGCGCCGGATCAGCTTCCGCCGCGATACCAGCAGCGTCGACACGAAGGCGGCGAGTGCTAACGATAGCGCGCCGGCGAGCGCGCATATCCAGACGGTGTTGAGGAACCCGATTCCGAGGGTGCGCCACTCCCCAAGAACTGCGCCAAAGTTCGCGATCAAAGGACCCCGTAACGTTCGACAATGCGGTGCTCCATGTAACGTTGGACGCGCAGCAGGCACATGACGGCGAGCACGTAGATAGCACCCGCAGTCAGGAAGGGCACAATCGGCTGATAGGTTTGCGTGGACCAGCGCACCGCCACGCGCGTGAGGTCGACGACGCCATGACCGCAACGGCTGGGCTCCCTTTGATGACAAGGGTAAGCTCGTTCGCGATCGCCGGCATGCTCGCGCGCCACACCTGCGGGAACACAATGCGCCGGAAGATCAACCCCCGCGTCATGCCTACCGCGCGGGCGGCATCGACTTGGCCCGTCGGAAAATCGAGCAGCGACGCTCGCCAGATCTCGGCCTGGAACGCAGAAGTGTTAATAGCAATGACTACGATCGCCGCGACCGGCGGCGACATGGCAAGGCCAATACTCGGCAATCCGAAGAAAACCAGAAGCGCGAGCGTGACCATCGCGCGGCGCACGCAAGACTGGTGTAGGCTGCGACGGTTTGCGCGGCAATCGGCACGCGGCCGACGTGCACCAAGGCTAGGAAAAGGCCGGCGAGCATGCCCAGACCGATGCCTGCCGTCGAAACCGTCAGGGTGGTGATCGCACCCTTGGCTAGGTCCAACAGTAAAAATTCCCAGGTCATGGCCGGTGGCGCGATCGGCACTGGCTAGTCAGGCATCGGCCGATTGATCTTCGCACCATCCCCCCTTTTACTTTCTGATACGCAATGGTCCGACTTCCTTCGGGAGCCAGCGTTCAGTTTTTCCGTATTCCTGTTCCGGGCTTCCATCACGCCAGCTTCCGGCGCAGACTGCGCATCTCCTCCGCAGATTAGGAAGAACCGCGCAGTGGGCCCGAACTCAGAATGCAAATCTAAAGCTCGCACAGCCCCCAACCAGAAAGACTCAAACATCAACCTCCGCGATCGCTCGGCACTTCAACGGATAGTAAGGAGATCGCTGTGTTTCACCTAGATGACAGAATGGTTCGTGTGAGCATCCGCCAACTAGAGCACGAACTCGGCGCCGCCCTTTTCGAGCGACGCAAGCGCGGCACAGTACTTACGCCTATGGGCAAGATCTTCCTGCGCCGCCCGCATCGCCGCAAGTGAATTGGGCCGCGCCCGCGAGGAAATCCAGCAGCACCGGGGGGGCGTCGATGGAAGCGTCGTGGCCTGTCTTTCCACGGAGCCTCACGTCGCGATGCTGCCGCGCATGCTCAGTGCTTTCCGCAAACGATACCCTGGTGTCAATCTGCATATTGTCGAAGGCCTCACGTATCAGACCGTCCAGGCGCGGCTTAAGGACGGGAGCATCGACTTTTATGTAGGTAACGTTCCCAAGAGTAGCTGGGAATGTGCGATGGACGGGCCGGCATCTGAAATTGTGGCATTGTCCTAATTGGGACACGCGACGGAACAAACTAAAACAGTGTCGTCGTTCTCAGGCTCGGGCAAATACAGCAGTGCTATTAGCCCCACCACAAAGATCAAAAATATAAGTCCAGAACGCACAGACAATTACTCTTCATCCAGGTAATCAAGCGGGCTCTTAAACCAGAAATTGCACTCGCGCAAACTCTTTGGCTCTGAGCCACGCCACCCTCGGGCTGGGCTGCTTCTTTCCCGCACTCAGGCATCCAGGCGCTATGTGCGCCGATTGGGTTGCGCAGATGTTCCTTGGGTGCGATCAATTCAATCCCCGTTGGGGACGAAGCGAGAATGGAGACGCTTTGAGCGTCGGCGATAACCGGTGGTGCGGCTCTACGGCTTCAAATTAATGGCAGAAGCGGCCCAGTAGGCCGACGTGCGCTCCCAGTGGAAACTGTGCTTGGACCGCACGCTTCGCTCCCAAGCCGCATCAGGTTGTACTGTAACCAGATCGCTTGCCGCGCGTCGCGCTTGCTGGACCGAAACAACGTCTCCCCATACGCACCCATGCAAACTTGGTAGAAATGGCTAGCCATGTACGGCTCCTGTACTGTTTCACCGAATTGAGATGGGCTTAACCCGGCCGTGAAGAGGGCCATGCTAAACGCTCGATAGTAACGATCTGTCGATATTGTTTAATGCAACGCGTGCCCCGTCGACGCTTAGATTCCGCTTTCGAGCGTCATTTTCGACGGATTTCACCACGCCGATTATGCACTTGTGTTGGCTTCGACCCAGCGATCGGTTTCACCGACGTCAAGGTGATCGCGAGTTTGGCGAAGTGCCCAACGGTCCGCGCGCTCAGAATTGCATTCGGGTGACCCGCATTGTCCCCATTTTTAATCTGCGCTAAGGGGAAAACGAACCAAGGATGGAACTCCTGACATCGATGCCGCCGGATTTGCCCAGCGCAGCAAGACAGGTCGGCAGTGGCGCTGCTGAGATTCAGGAGGTGATCCGACGATTCGTATGGGAAATCAGATCGATCAATTTGGGTCTGGAGGAACTTCGCCAATTCCAGGCCAATGTACTTGGGATTACTGGGCCCACAATGGATCCCCGATGGGGCCGAACTACGTCCGCGTCGTAGGTCAAGACGAGATGATACTGATTTCGTCATTCGCCGAAGCAGAGTTCCGAGAACTTGGCGCAGAGTGGATTGAGGAACTCGTAAAGAAAAGCTCGCACCAAGACCGTATGACCTCGAACAACCGATAGGGAAAGAGCAGTACGACCTCTCAGACGACTACCCGAACACATATGGCCGTGATGAGATTGTGTGTGCGTTTTGTACGACCAAGTTTTGGCGACTGTTGGAAGCACCGAACAGATACCGGCACAGAGAAGTGCGTTTGCGGAAGCGAGTTTCGTTGGACTCGAAACGTAGCCGCCAAGTAAGCGATCGGATTGGTTTGCCGTGACGGAATTTCCGGACGCGGGCCATCTCTTTAAGGGGGAGCATCTTCCGTCTCTCAGCCCCTCACGCGCGGCGAGTTTTCGGACATGCTGAGGATGCTTGAAACGAGCCGCCTGAGGGATTTTCACTTCACCGTCGAGAACGAGGCCGAGGGCTCATGGCCGGTGTTTGGCTGGCCATGAATTGTCGCATCGATGTTAGGGGTGTGCAGCCAGTTTGAGGATGGCCGCCTTTTTTGCTCAGCGAGGCTTAGCAAGAAGGGCCAAGTTCGAGGCGGATCCATTGCTAGCCGGGAGTGAAAGCAGGGATATCCAGCCCTCGCTCACGAAGCCTCTTTTTGGCAAATTATTGCCAATTAGCCCGATTTTCGGCATTTCGGATCACTTTGAGCCAGAAAATGACAAATTGGGTTGATTTTCGACCCGAGAGCCGGTAAGTTGTTTTCGACAATGTTACTATTTTAGCGGCAAAATTCGACATTCCATATGGATTTTCGACCATGCGGCTGAACTTTGCGGAGACAAAGGCTTTCCAAGGCAAGGCACTGCCTACCGAGACCCAACTCGTCGGGCTGTCAGCATTGGTCCAGATACTATCGGTTGCGGCACCCGTCCGTCGGCCTAGCGCCGTGTCGGAAAAGCATATCCGTGGCAGCCACCGGGATGAAGACGACTGGCGGCTGTTCGACAAGAGATATTGGCCCGGCGACAATTTTGCAGATCACCTCACCTTTGCCCTGCGCCACGAAGACCTCGATCTCCTCGTGCTCAAGCGCGTGTTCAAGGCGGTCCCGAAGGCAGAAATCCGTGACTTCGTCACAGCGGCACCAACCGGTGTGCCCGCGCGCCGGGTCTGGTTCCTCTACGAAATGCTAACTGGCGAGACGCTCGACATTCCGGATACCCCGAACGTCGCAGCTGTCGATTTGTTCGACCCGAAGGCTTATTTCACAGGCAAGCCCAAGCTGTCAAAACGGCACCGCGTTCGCAACAATCTGCTCGGAACGAAAGATTTCAGCCCAGTCATCCGAAGGACTTCCGCGCTCGTTGCTCTCACAGAGAGTGGTCTTGCGGAAAAGGCCCGCGAGACCGTCGGGCGTACCGGCGGCCATGTGGTCTCCCGCGCCGCGAGTTTTCTGTTGCTCGCCGATAGCCGCGCAAGCTTCGAGATCGAAGGCGAACGCCCGCCCAGGAACCGGCTGGAGCGGTGGGGACGCGCTGTCGTGCAGGCAGGCAAGCATGCTCTGACCCTTGAAGAGATCGTGCGGCTACATAGCGTCCTCATCGAAGACACCCGGCTCATTCATCCAGGCCTTCGGCCAGATGGCGTTTTTCTGGGTGAGCAAGACCATGAGAACAATCCGCTGCCTGAGTTCATCGGCGCCAGACCCGACGACCTGACCAGCCTCATGAAAGGCCTGATCGACGCTAACGCGCGTATGCGCGATGACGGGATTGATGCCGTTCTACAAGCGGCAAGCACAGCTTTCGGGTTCGTCTATGTCCATCCGCTTCAGGACGGCAACGGACGCCTGCATCGCTGCCTCATCCACCATGTTCTGGCGGAGCGGAAATTCACGCCGCCAGGCATGGTGTTTCCGGTGTCGTCCGTCATGCTCGACCGGATTGATGACTACCGCACTACCCTGCAGTCCCATTCCGGGCCCTTGATGGAGTTTATCGACTGGAAACCGACATCGGACAGGAATGTCGAAGTGCTGAACGATACCGCCGACCTCTACTGCTATTTCGATTGCACCGACGAAGCGGAATTTTTGTATCAGTGCGTCAAGAGAACGGTGGAGCACGATCTGCCGCACGAAATCGATTATCTGCGCCGTCACGACGAAGCCCGCCGCAAAATCATGGACACGGTTGAAATGCCGGATCGCCTTGCAGACGACCTGCTTCTGTTCATCCGGCAGAACAAGGGCGTGCTTTCCAAGAAAAGAAGGGAGCGCGAATTCGAGAAGCTAACGGACGATGAGGTTGCCAGCATCGAGGCCGTTGTCCGGGATGCATTCGAAGGATTTGAAGATAGCTCAAACGAGCAAAATCACGCCCCGTAAGCTTTCGCGACAAAATCCCTTATGTCGCTGATCAAGCTTGTGCAGCCGATTGAACAAAAAAATCGGGACAGCAGAAACCGACAAGTGAAGGCGATTCTCCGCGACGGCTGTCGCGAGCCTCTCTCGCGACTATGAACCCGTGACGGCGAAGTTGGGCGCTCCTCTCACTCTGTCATGCCCAGCGGTCTCACGACCGCGCGCCTTGTCCTCGAAGATTGGCGCATGCGCGCCGAACAGCAGGGAGGCGATCTACGGCTGACCGCATCGACCCCAGGCCGGCGAGGTAGACAGAGGTGAGTTCGATCCCTTTCAGGGTGGGAATGATGAAGAAACCGCTCGCGTGCGGCAAGCCGTGTAGACAGCGAAGATGGGTAGTTCGGCCCTTCGACCTAGCGGGGACATCTTCGCGTTCCCTCACCTGCGAGCCAAAGGCCGAGGTGGGGCGCGTCCATCCGAAACTGCGAGCGAAGAGCGCAGGGCAAGACCTGGTTGCGCGTCTTCGCTTGCCGGCCGCACGAGGTAGGTGCTGACGTTCATGCCGTCAGCCGGCCTGCTTCGACGGGAGGCAATTGCGCTTCATCGGCTTCGGTTGCTCGGGAGCGGCCACCTCCGTCTCTACCGGCACCTCCGCAGCCATCGGGCGCGTTTCCATGAAATTGAGGAAGGCACGTCCCTTTTCGGTGATGCGCCAGCCACCGTTCATGCGCTCAACGAGTTCTTGCGAAAAGATGTCGAGGTTCGGCACGCGGGCGGCCAAGCTCTTGGTGCGCTCGGCCCAGTCCCGACCGCTCGTCGCTAAAATGGCCATGTCGCGCTTAAGCTCCGCCATCCTTGCGAAGCCGTCCGGATAGCTCAGCAGGATCTTCAGGACTGTGACCTGGAAATTCACCTGAGTGACAACATGATGTTGTTCGCGCGTGCACGCGGAGCGTACTCGTCGAATGACATCAGAACCAGTTCATAAACGCTTGCCACAGACCTTTGATTGCGTCCCAAAGACGTCCCCAGAAGCCTCGTTCTCTCCTGTAGCGTTCGGTATGAGCCTGCTGGCGCGCGCGCTGGTCGCTGGCCCGGTTGGCCGCGATCTGCTTCGGGGTAAACGCGGGCGCCCATTCTATGCGATTGTCCCTGATCCAATAGTGCGACTGGCAGCCCGCGCTCCAATTGCCGATGGACGGAGTTAGACTTACGGCCCCGTCCTCAGTTTCTAGCCGCCACCGGCCGGGCTTGAGCGGTGTCACGATCTTAGTGCCACATCCGCAACAGCAGTTATGCGCCGCCGTGCGGAACTTGAGGGAGATGTAAATAACTCCGTTGTCGAGAACTTTGGGTATGCGCTCGACGAGCTCGGGCCGGATGGCATCGATCCTGTTCAAATGGGATCACCCTTCGCGAGAAGGCTATTTGCAATTGTATAAGAGACAAAACGCTCCTTACCCAAGTTGAAATAAAAGCCACGCAGCTTCTTCCAAGCGATTACAGCCAAACACGCGTTAAGTGCATTGAGATCGGCAACTTGGATATTCTTGTCGTACTCATTATTTGCGTCGTCCGTGGCGAACGATATGCGAGACCGCGCGCGTTCTCGGGCGTCGGGTAAGCTAAGGATGCTGCGGAGCATACCGCCAATTGAATTTCGCTTGGCATACAAGCCTATTCCGACGTCCGCGAACGGCGTCCCGAGCGCTTCCAGCTTGTCCACGACCGCGCGCTTCGCAGCTCCTCCTTCCATGCAAAGGAAGACAAAGGACATGCTGCCTAGCTTATCCGCGTTGGTCGCATCGATATGGATGGGATGTGGAATAATTCCACGATGCATACGGGCGTAAATCGACGCGAAGTATTCCACCTTGAGCGGCTGCGCTCGCAAATCTTCGATTTCGGGTGCGCCTGGCGCCCGGAAAGCATTGTGTGTCAAGAAGCGGTCGGCATCAAAAATATGGATCTGCTTGACGGGAGTCTTGGCGACCATATCGAGCACGTACGATCCGGTTCCGCCAACCCCGACGATTGCGATCGCATCCTCCGCAAGCCTCGCGGTAATTGTGTTGATTTCCGCTCTTGCGGACGCAGTATCGAGGTAATTGAATGGTAAGTTGTCGTCCTTAGGCTCAATGACCTTGTGGGTTTTCGCTGTGACCAAAGGGTCTATGGCAGCAACGTGCTTACCGAGGAGCGCGACATAGGCCGTCATCTTTTCATGGTAATTTTCATAGTGCCCGCGCGCCGGCTTTCGGGAAAAGGAATGTTGGGCGACGAACCCGTGGCCAACATCGTACGATCCGCTCTGATGCTTCAGAACTTCGAGCGGCTTACCGTTACTGTCGCAAGGATATTCGCCGATAAATTTGGCCGTGTGATCTTGCGGCTGAGCCGTAACGTCGCCAGCAAGATCGAGGTTCGATGCCAGCGCACCGACCGCGATTTCACGCTTGCTGTTGACATAGGGGACGTCGTGAACGACCAGGTAGCCGGCGCCCGTTACCTGGACGTTATATCCCTCCCTGCGCAACAGTTCTAAATCGGAGCTACGATCGATTGGTATGATCGACATCGAAAATGGTGCCATGTTTTCTCACGGTAACCGTGCCGTTTGGAGGAAGGTCACCGTGATGCGGGACACTCTTTGCGTGTTCGAAGCTCACCGTTAATTCCGGGTCTTGCCCGGTCGGCGGAACCGGAAAGGCGATTTTCACGAGTTCATCGAACGTCAAGACATCATGATCGACGACGACGGGGTCGGTGTTGACGATAATGACGTAATGCTTTTCGGGGGCTTCACCACGATGGAAGTGCTGGTCTTGTGTGAGATCGATCTTTGGACTGTCGATTCGCACTAACCTGTCTTCTTGGTTACCCTCGCCCCCCTTGTACAGCACCTGACCTTCGGGAACCTGCCCGAGTTCATAAAGGCCAACGCCTGTCGTCGGGTTCGGCGAGTGAAGCGGTTTCTGATCGATATGGATACGCACGTCCGGCTTGTCGTCCGACATGATGGCCTCGTTGGTCTAGCGATAGTGCAGATTTTCGCTTTTGGAGGTGAAACTGGATTGCTTCTCTGGAGGCGACACTGACTTTGATCTCTAAATGGGATTCGTCAGGGAAAGATCGATGGGGCTTAGGCTTGCTTCCGGAGTCAGCGCTGAAGTCGCCCCAAGATTGGATCGGATGGAGAGGCGGACCATTCTTGCCAGCACAAGGGTTACGTCAGCGTGGCGACGGTTTCGGCTGCATCGTTTCGATGCCGGCCTGGCTGGCCAGCCGCACTGGACCAGTGCTCGGACCGCCTTAGTTCGCTTCCCAGCCGCATCACGTTGTACTGCAGCCAGATCCTTTCCGGCTTCACGCGGTTGCTGCGCCGAAACAACGTCTCCGCATAGATGCCCATGCGGAGTCGGTAGAAATGCCCAGCCATGTCCTGCTCTTATGCTGTTTCGCCGAACTGAGATCGCATCATTATTGACCTTGCCGACCCCCAACAGCCGGCTCGTGAAAGAGGGTTACGTTTAGCTCTGTACAGTAACGACATGTCGATATTGATAAATGCAAGGGGTCCCGGGTTGATGCCTAAATTCCGCGTTCGAGTGTCTTTTTCGACGGATTTCACCACACCGATTTGGATCTGCGAGGCTGGCGCGAGCGCTTTCTGGAAGGCATCTTTGAATGGCCGGCGGCGGATGTCACGGATCAGTCGGCCGAGCGGGGTGGTCAGGAAGCGCAGCTCGTGACGGCGGCGGTTGTCCAGGCTTCTAGGAGCCTGTCCCTATAATGGACTTAGGATTAAGCGAAGCGGGTTCTGAAGCT
>NZ_JAGWDK010000081.1 GCF_018398875.1 Bradyrhizobium sp. sGM-13
TGCAGTTTTCGCCACAGCGAGCGATTCTGGCAGCCGCACAAGGCCGCCGATTTTTTGCGCCGGAAAGTAGCTAAGCTAGATAGAATGGATTATGATGGCGTGCGAATGAGGTCTATGGATGCAGGCCGGCATTCCCTTACTAGACGAATGCCGGACTCGACGCACGAAGATACTTTGCTGTCTTCCTCGCCCGTCGCTATCGTCTGTACAGTGATGCTGGATGGTAAGTTATCAGACTGGAGCGAGTTTTGCTGCGTGAAGAGGAGAGGGGAACGCTAACCACTGGCGCAATGATGGTCAAAGTGCGAGGCTCATATCCCGGACAAGATATTGTACGTCCAGCCGATCTGCCTAACTACTTTAATCAACTAAAGAATGTAGCCAATGACTGCAGATTTGGGTGCCGATCTGCATCGCTCCGGCATTCTCGTGCTCCGCGTCGTCCCAGAACTAAACCGTTTGCACGGTTGCGTGGTATAGGAAACCTGACAAGGTTGGTGCGCCGAACAACTTGGGTTTGGAACGGAAGAATCGACAGTGCTGCGCCAGTCAACCTGGAAGAGAGTGCTTCGCCATCTTCTTAGGGCGCGTTTTGGCTTCAACACATGGTTGGGAATAGGGATGTTGTTCAAGCTGAAACAAATGGACCGAAGAAGGCATCCTGAAGAGCGGAACATGGGGCAGTGATCCAAATCAGAGCATCGTCAATAATCGATGCTCGAAATTCCGGCCCACCAGCCTGTCGCGCGCGATCACGAGACACTCCACCGTGCCTGCCTCTTGGTCGGCGGCAAGCGGAATAACGCCTTCCTTGTGTATGCGATCAAATAGCAATCCTTCATCGACAAAACAATCAAGTGCCGTTTGGAGGGAGTTTAGTCGGACGTTCCGCACAGATGAAATCACGTAGGAATGGGACCAGTCGGCTCCTAGCAACCGGTCAGCAATGCTGTGCAGTACCGAGCCACCGCCCCACCGACCGTTCGCTTCATTAAACAGCAGCCGCCCGTCGATCGAGAAAATGGCATCTATATTGATCATTCCGCGGTAACCCAAGGTCCGCGCAAGCTCCACAAATCGATAGGCGTGCGCGTAAGCGGTCGAGTACTGCTCATTGCTCAAGTCGCTTGGAAGCTCTAGACCAGTCCAGACGAGAGCTCTTTCGGCCCGATCTTCGCTTCCATGCAGACGTATGTTTCCACTGTTGACGTATGCGATTGAACCATTTTCCTCGATTTCCAACTCAAGGTAGAACAGAGAACTGGCCAAGTGGTATGATTCTACGACCACTGTTTTACACGAGGGGGTTGTCATCTCAGACCAAAGTGCATCAGGATCAAACGACGGCCAAAGGACCCGGCGGGTCTCCCTTGCCCCAGGTAGTGGAGCGCTCCCCTTGCCGGTTAATATGACATTTCCAACCCCGCCGGCTCCATTGTCTAATTTTACAATGACGCTGCCGGTTTCAAGCCTTAGGGAGTTGACCGCTCTGAACAATTCTTCTGAGCTTGTTGCTATGCATCCACTGGGCAACGGAAGCGTGACACTTGTTGCCAATTGACGGAAGTGGCTCTTGCGGTTCAATAGATCAGGGCCTCGCTGCAGAGCGAAGTCGTTCCCTTTCTGCTGTATGCCGAGCATCGCCGCTAAGCGCGCAACGCCTTCAGTAGAGTAGCAAGCACAGAGTTTCCAATGTGTTTTCTCACGAATGTGGCGTCGGATTTGTTCAACAATTGTATTGGACTGCAGAGTGAAATCACTAAGGACCCGGGTCTCGTGCGCGTTTTCTGGCACGAGCACCAAGACGGTCGATGGGTCGAACCTTAGCGTCGCGCCAACGTAGCGTAGCAGATCAGTTGGGATCGCTACCGGAGAGACAATTAGGTCGCCCGCTTGTGCAAACCATACGGAGCGCCAGGCTGACTTGGCGGCAAGCGAAAGTTGGATTGCCGTCAGATCGGCACCCGACATTTGGGCGGTACCGGCGTTCATAATTAGGATCCGCGGCATCAACGAGCTCCGTGGTACTTGGCATATCGGTCCGGCACTACGATGAACGTGCGGAAGCGTATTCATGTAGGTACAGTTGTTCGAAACGACTTCAGTGAGCTAGAGACATAAGTTCGCGTGCAGGCGGCAAGAGAAATATTGCCAACGCCCAATCCGCGATATTCATTTGGTGCCTCCTTACCGACTTGATTGCGCATCGAGCTCTTTGAGCATAAAATGCTGGATCTTGCCCAACCCCGTTCGCGGCAATTCTTCCGTGAAAATGATTTCGCGCGGCACTTTGAAACGGGCGAGCTGCGACTGCATATGCGCGGTCAGTGCTTCCGCTTCAATCCGCACGCCCGACTGCCTGATCACATAGGCGACTGGTACTTCATCCCAGCGCGAATCGGGCCGACCGACGACAGCGCATTCTGCGACATCGGGATGCTCCATAAGCACACGCTCGACTTCTGCCGGATAAACGTTTTCCCCGCCGGAAATGATCAGATTCTTCTTGCGATCATGGACCCAAAAATACCCATCAGCATCGCGGCGGCCGATGTCGCCAGTGTGATACCAGCCGTTATGCAGCGCCTCGCGCGTTGCTTCTTGATTGCCCCAATATTCGCAGAAAACATTAGGCCCGCGCACTGCGATCTCGCCCAGGGTGCCTGGCGGCAGCTTGTTGCCCCAATCATCGATGATTGCCGCTTCGCAGAAAAGGCCGGGCAGGCCAGTCGTACCCTCACGCGAGAGATCACCGCCGAGTCTCGTATAGACTGCAATTGGGCAGGTCTCCGTGGAGCCATACACCTGCAGCACTGGTACGCTGCGTGCGACAAAGCGTTCGATCAGGTGCTGCGGCACCATGGTTGAGCCGGTGGAAATTGCTCTGAGTGAGCTTAGGTCGGTGGTCGACCACTTGGGATGCTCGGTCAGGCCTTGAATCATGGCAGGAACCAGCACGGCCAGAGTTGGCCGTTCGCGCTCGAACGCAGCGAGCGTCGCCTCTGGCGTAAACCGCGTGTGGATCGTAACCGTCGCGCCGTGATGCAACGCTGGCGTCGTCTGGATATTGAGGCCACCCACGTGGAACAGCGGCAACACTGTCAAGACATGGTCAGCCGAGGTGAGGCCATGCATGTGCTGACTCATAACCCCATTCCACAGCAAGGCCTCTTGGCGCAGCACAGCCCCTTTCGGCCGCCCTGTCGTGCCCGAGGTATAGACGATCAGAAGTGGGCAGGATAGGTCCGTGTACAAATTGCGACCATCGCCGCGCCCTCGGTCTAGAAGGCCATCCCATTTGCTTCCGCCGAGGGGCGCAAAATCCAAGCCGACGACAAAGATATCCGGCAGTTGCTCCGCCAGCGCCGGCAGGAGTGCCTCGAAGGCGTGTTCGATCACCAGCACCTTGGCGGCGGCGTCGGACAGGATGAAGAGCTGCTCGGCGACCGCAAGCCTCCAGTTCAATGGCACGAGCATTGCGCCGAGCCGCGCGCAGGCATAGAGCAGCACCAGATGGTCAGGCCGGTTAAGGCTGAGGATCGCGACGCGATCGCCTCTCTCGACACCGAGCTGGCTTTTTAGGGCGCGCGCGACCTGCTCGATCCGTTGATTGAAGATCGCGTAGCTTAAGGTCTCGCCCTCGAAATTGATCGCGGGCTTGTCGGGAGTGAACGCCGCGTTGCGCTCAATCAGCGTGCAGAGATCAACCATCAGTCTTCCGTTTTCCCTGGCTTGCACAGTACTTGCCTCCCGAAGCGGCCAATGAGAGCTCCTCTACGTCGCTCGGAAGGTGTCGATTACGGCTTTATTGTCTTAGATGAGGGGCCTTCCGTCAGGTATCTGCAAAAGAGTTCAGCTTGTGACGATCTCGTGAGGCTCAGGTAGGGTGGATGTAATCCGGAGACTTAAAGTGTAGGCTCTTGCTCACGTACTTCAGTGTTGCTCGACAGGGGCTGCGTGCATCAGACAATGGTGATAAGCGCACCATGACGAGAGTTTCCTGCGCGATCTTCTCAATACAGGCTCGCCACACATATAGGCGGCTCCGGCATGTCCACCTTTGAGGCCGACAATGGCCCGGCATTGGCCTTGAGTGTGATTGACTAGCAAGATCTTCCTGGAGCCGTCAGGTCTTTTCACATGCCGCTCCGAGATACCGGGCAATCTCTTGCGATGTCGCGCCGATCGTGACGAGCGAAATTTGCCGCCACAGCTCCTTGGGAGCTTCTGCAGCCCAATCGACCTTTATGCGTTTGCGCGATCTTGTCGCCATACCAGCTCCCAGGGATCTGTGCGGACAGAACAAAACACGCTTCTCGGATTGAGCGCGGCGCGGCCGGAAGCCGGCGCCACCTACTTTGAGATCGTACAATTTGACGCCACGTGCGATTCAAGTCCTATTTGGGCGGCCGTCGTGTGAATATGTTCAAACTCCTAAGCCTCCGGGAGCAGCGATGATACGAAAACTGAAAAAGCACCGCCATTTCCTGATAGGATCTGGGCCGAGCCGGGCTAGCGTTGCCAGCGCCAAGGCCTTAAGGCGCCGTCTTAGTGAGCGGCGCAGCTGATGCGTGTCGGGTTCCCATTCAGGGCTGATCTTCTGGCCGCCATCATGCTGTTCGCCTCTGGGTAAGAAGCCGAGCTGCCAAAGGAGTCGCTATCGAGACAGATTAGGGACGAGTGTCACTTGCATGCAGGGCACTAACTCAGGATGCGAGCTGCTTCGGATCTTTCTGATCAGAACCTTCTTTCGATGTGTGCGCGAATTGCATTTACTTTAGCGTCAATCCAGCCGCGCTCGCGTGCGCTTGCGACCATCTTGGCGTAGGCTGCTTCCCAGGTTTTGTTGTCCTTGGGGCAGCCAGGCAGGATAGGCACTAAATAGGCATCAGCGCATTGTCGTGGTCAACGAGCGTGATCCCTTTCAAGTCTGAAGGCTTAGCGGCATACGGGCCCTTCAAGACGAGCTTAAACCCGCAAAAATCGAAGGGCTCCGCCATTTGCACTCCCCTCTCGGGCAAGTATTCTATCATCATAACTCGGCTCCTTCATTGTGGCTCTCAACATAGCCTTAGCCGTAGGGTGTCGTTACGAATGGCGACATTGCGGTGAAAACCTGCACTCAGCCGTACAGTAACGTTCGAAGTTCGCCACGGAAGTTGATGAGTGGATTGCCTTGAGCTGATCGCGTCGCGACAATCCGGCCGATAAAGATCCCCATGGGTGCCGACGAGTTGGTGGTGATGCAAGACGCATTCGAGCACACAAACTGCGCTTTGCAGAACCGGTACGTCAAGAACGCCCTGATCCCATGGCGCTGTATCGAAACTTGGACAGCGTTTGCGCCATGCCGGCCGGCGAAACGCAGTGCGAGGTCCTGCTGATTGCCGCCGAGAAGACTCACGCCAAAAAGTGCCGTTGGCGAGTATCGCGTCGTGAGTTTCGGAACTGGCATTAATGCAGACCAGCAAGCAGGGCGGCTCCATGCAGATCGAAGTAATAGAACTGACCGTTAACCCTCGCCGTCGGACGGCCGTTCCGGTCGCTACAATGGAGACGCCGCTCGCCAGATTTCGCATGGCTTGGCGAAACTCGATCGCCTCGATGGACTGAATATCGCTGATCCGGGGAGGCGATTGGCAGCTCATAGCCCAGCTCCGGAGTGGCGTTTGACCTCGAACTTTTGAACTATGCGGAGATTGCGTTGGTCGCGACTCTCGAACTTGCTTCCGCGCAGTGCGGGTTTGATCGCACCGATAATCTGACTGCTCCACAGCATGATCTGGCGATGCGGCTAAACACAATCGGTGGCTCCGCTTGGATGATAGCGTTCAGCGTGCCTTTGCGTCAGATCGAATACGTTCCGCGTCCTCGTCGCGTAGCGACAGCGAAGGCGGCCCGTACGTCCGAAGGGCTGGCGGTCCGTGATCTGTCTGCGCGTGGCGTCATTCACTGCGAATCGTTCCTCGGTGGTGATATGGGCATGGCCGCCGCGCCGCCTTGTTTTCCGATACTGTTGAAAAGGCGCTCTTTCCCGAAGAGAAGACGCTCATCCAGCGTCGCGTGCAACGAAAGCCGCAGCTCGGGCGAGATCGAGTCGTCTGTATCGATCACCTCACGAAACTTACGAAACATGAGTTCGATCGTTGCGATCGATCCGAGTACCGTGATCATCCGCCAAGACATCATTGTTTGTCTCCTTCGCGGTACCGCGAAGCGCGAGTCCCCGAGTCGCCTGTCTTTTCGACGATCTCGGTGGTGCGCTTCGCACCGGCTCTGGCAATCTGAGTGGCCGTCGATCTTTCAGGCGCCGCCCTAGCCTCGATTAGCTCAGCAAGATTGATACGGTACGCATCCTGCAGCCTGATAAGCGCTCTGCTCCGAGCATAGACTGCCCTCATCGGCCTCGAGTTGTGAAAACTTTCCATGACTTTGCTCTAACCGTCTCAGGCTAATGCACCGCTATTTCGTGCAAACGGTGCATTTCGCCCCACCATCACCGGCCGCACTTCTCGGCCGTCGTCAAATGCAGGGGAGACCCACCGGCTCGGTGCTGATTGAGTTGCGCGGACCTTCTGGATGCTGACTAGCCGTCGCCAACAGCGGCGATACCTCACTATCGTTTGAGGCGAGCCGTATTCGGAGCGAAGCGAGCTCGGCTTGGAGACTTTGCGCGCCATCACTGCACTCCGGTCGAAACCGCCGCCTCGCGCGAGAGCAGCGCGCGGGTCGCCGCCGTCACGTCAGCCTGCCGCATCAGACTTTCTCCGACCAGGAAGGTCGAAATGCAAAGCCGCGAAAGACGCAGAACATCGCCCGGGCCGCAGATACCGCTTTCGCCGACGATCAGGCGATTCTTCGGTATGAGCGGCGCCAGCGCCTCGCTGGTCGTAAGCGTGGTCTCGAAGGTGCGCAGGTTGCGGTTGTTGATGCCGATCATCGGCGAGCGAAGTTTTAGCGCCCGATCGAGCTCGTCGCGGTCATGGATCTCGATCAGCACATCCATGCCATGGGCCAGGGCCGCAGCCTCGATCTCGCGAGCGGTTTCGTCGTCGAGCGCCGCCATGATGATCAGGATGCAGTCGGCCCCCTGAGCGCGCGCTTGCACCACCTGATAGGTGTCGAACATGAAGTCCTTGCGCAGCACCGGCAGATATGTTGCCGCTCGCGCTGCCATCATGAAATCAGGGTGCCCCTGAAAGAAGGGCGTATCCGTCAGCACCGACAGGCAGGCCGCGCCGCCCGCTTCATAGGCCCTGGCAAGCGAGGGCGGATCGAAGTCGCCCCGGATAAGGCCCTTGGAGGGAGAGGGCTTCTTGATCTCGGCGATCAGCGCATACTCATCTGCTGCGTGCTTGTTGCAGATGGCGGCGAGAAAACCCCGCGGGGGCGGGGCCCCCCGCGCGAGCGCTTCGACCTCTGAAAGCGGCAAGGCGCGCTTGGCGGCTGCGATCTCTTCGCGCTTGTAGGCCTCGATCTTGGTCAAAATGTCGGACATCGGTCAGCTCGGCTGTCAGTCGTTAGAGATTGCGACTAGATGTTTCAATCGCGCCGCCGCGGCACCGCTATCAAGCGACTTCTGCCCAAGGGCGACGCCTTCCTTCAAGGATTTGGCACGGCCGCCCCCGTTCAATGCCGCGGCCGCATTGAGAAGCGCGATATCGCGATACGGGCTTGGGGCGCCGTCGAGCACGCTTTGCAGCGCGACTGCATTGGCATCGGCATCGCCGCCCTTCAGCCCCACGCTGCCGCAGCGGGGGAGGCCGGCCCTGTTCAGGGGGCACTTCGAAGGTGCGGATCTCGCTTGTCTCAATCGAGGCAACAAAGGTCGGCCCGGTCAGGGTGATCTCATCGAGTCCGTCCGAGCCGTGCACCACCCACACTGACTCAGCGCCAAGATTCTTCAACACCTGCGCCAAGGGCAGCACCCACTGCCGCGAAAACACTCCGACTATCTGTCGCTTGACGCCGGCCGGATTGCACAGCGGTCCGAGTAGATTGAAGATGGTGCGGGTAGCGAGCTCAATCCGGGTAGGGTGAACGTGCTTCATGGCGGGATGATGGACCGGCGCAAACATGAAGCCGATGCCGGCTTCGTGCACGCAGCGAGTGACGTCTTCAGGGGTGATGTCGATCCTCACGCCGAGCGACGCCAAGACGTCGGCAGCGCCCGAGCGCGAGGACAGTGCGAGATTGCCATGTTTGGCAACCCTCACGCCAGCACCAGCGACGATGAAAGCGGCGCAGGTCGACACGTTGACCGAGCCCGAAGCGTCGCCGCCAGTGCCGGCAATGTCGACGGGATCGTGCGGCGCACTGACTCGCAGCATCTTACTCCGCATCGCGGAAGCGGCGCCGGTAATCTCTTCCACCGTCTCGCCGCGCACCCGCAGCGCCATGAGAAGTCCACCCATCTGCGCGGGTGTGGCTTCGCCTGACATCATGCTGTCGAAAGCGGATGCCGCTTCCTCGCGGGTCAGCGTGGCGCCGCCGGCGACTTTGCCAATATTCGAGTTGAAGGCGTTCATCGTGCTTTCGAACGTGCTAGCTGTTGCTAGTGGCAGCGGTTGCGTGGGCGAAGGCGACCTCGTTGATCGATGAGCCGATCCCGATGGTCCAGCTTGGTGACGAGGGCGGGGGGCCGCTTGTCGCACAACATGCTTGAAGACTCTCTTTTGGCTCTTCTCTCGTCCGATGCGAACTCGACAAACGGCACGATCTCGCAGCTTTCCGGCTTCATCAGTGGGAAGTCAATTCGAATAGGCGTCAGTTCCAAGCCTGAAATCATGTGCACGGCAACCCCGCTGCCGCGTTAGCCGATAACCATTGCTTGCGTGGTGTAGGTTTGGTCATAATTGGTTTCCAAGCCTACAACCTGACGCAGCGTAAGGTTCAACCCCCTTCAGTGGCTTGGCTGAACATTATTCCAGTATTCCATTGTGCCGCTTCCTGAGGTACGAGGAAACAAGCGGCCACATGCAGGCCGCCGCAATCGTGGAAAACCCTTCCCAGCGCAGTCTGACTGATATGAGAACACTCACTGCGGGCGTTTCCAGACAGACGTGCTCAAGATCCCCTATGGGCGCAAAGAAGAAGAATTGAAAAACGGCAGCCCGATACGTGCCCCAGCCGACTTGTTCTGCAATGCCGACGTTTATTGCACCCAAGCGACGCGCGCGGTGAGGTGAGCGGAGCCGACATCGCGACATTGCAGATCCCGCCGCAACTCCTAGCCGCGTCCACGTGATTGCACGAAGCGGCGGATAGAGCATGTCGTCCAATGTGGAATAGATGCGGTTCAGAGTCCCCGAGCTTATGCACTATTCTTGATTGTGGCCTCCTCGAGTGCTCGCCGTACTGCGGCGCAAGAGGTTGCGGTACGGAAATAGTTAGCTAAACGCACATCGCGCGAGCTATCGCCAAATTTTGGTGACGGCCGAGCCGGTCAGGCGGCGGCGGTTATGGGCTGACGGTCAGTCGGTTTGGCGATGACCT
>NZ_JAGWDK010000082.1 GCF_018398875.1 Bradyrhizobium sp. sGM-13
CCGGACCAAGCGCCGCTTCGTGGAAAGCAATCTGGAGCGGGCCTTGAGCGAGGAGCCGCGTCCGGGCGCGGAACGCAAGCTGACGGGCAAGGAAGAGACCCTGCTGGTCGCGACCGCATGCGCCAAGCCGCCCGCCGGCCGCAAACGCTGGACGCTGACGCTGCTGGCCGACACGATGGTCAAGCTCACCGATCACGACAGCCTGTCGGGCGAGACCGTGCGTCGCCGGCTGGCCGAGAACGACCTCAGCCATGGCGCAGGGACATGTGGTGGTGCATTCCCCATGTCGACGGCGAATACGTCGCCCGCATGGAGGACGTGCTCGATCTCTATTCCGAGGCGCCGGATTCCGAGCGGCCGCTGGTCTGCTTCGACGAGACCCCCGTCCAGCTCATCGGCGAGGTGCGTCAGCCGATCCCGGCCAAGCCCGGACAGCGCGAGTGCTACGATTATGAGTACCGCCGCAACGGCACCGTCAATCTCTTCGTCACCTTCGATCCGCATCGCGGCTGGCGCAACGTCAAGATAACAGACCGCCGCGCGGCCGTGGACTACGCCCACTGCATGCGTGAACTCGTCGATGTCCATTATCCCGATGCCGCCTGTATCCGTGTCGTGCAGGACAATCTGTCGATCCATAAGCCTGGGGCGCTGTATCAAGCATTTGCGCCCGCCGAGGCCCGTCGCATCCTGCGTCGCCTCGAATTCCACTTCACCCCGAAGCACGCCAGTTGGCTCAACATGAATCGAGTGCGAGATCAGCGTGCTGCAGCGCCAGTGTCTCGGCCGCCGCATCGACGATCCCAAACGGCTCCGAAAAGAGATCGCAGCATGGCAACGGCAGCGAAACAAAGCACGAGACCGCATCAAATGGATGTTCACAACCGACAAAGCCCGCGCCAAACTCGGCCGCGCATATCCAACCACCGCCAAAGAGTCAAAATCACTGTGATGAACCACTAGTTGGCCTTGCCTTGCCTTGCCTTGTCTCACTGATCCCTTCACTTCAGATCACGAAAGCCCATTCATGAAAGCGGCTTGCGGGAAAACTGCACGAGCCGTTTGAGCGGCGGGCGGAGGCAAGCCCTTCAATGGGCGACTCCCCCGACCCGACACTCCGAGGACGGGAAAGCCGGCCACATGGGGAAACGAAACTTGAACAGATAGCAGTGAAAGCTGTGAACCAACTGCCGAAGAGCGCGGTGCGGGAAATCCGCACGCCACGTTCTGTGAGAACCGGGGGCGGGCGACCGCCTCCGGTGACCCGGTGGGCGGAGCTGCGAGGCTCCTCCCTCTCGATCAATCACTTTCGGGGATCCCGTCAGCGAAGGGGGAGGGAGCCCGTAGGGAGTCCGTCCGCCAATGCGCCCCTTACTGATCCCAATGACTTCGGAGTCATCTGCAACGCGCTGTGAGGTGAGCGCCCCGTTCAGGTCCCCCTTGCGGCCCCTCGCGGGGGAGGGGGTAGGGACAGGGATAAGCCGCAACGGAGGTGCGCCTAGAAAGCGTCAGTTCGACTTCGGGGTCGCCGCTGCCGGCTGGGCGGCCACCTGCGGGGCGCGGCCGACGATTACGGTGAGCAGGCCGTCGCCCCAGAGCTTCTTCGCGACCCGCCTGGTGTCATCAAGCGTCACCGCGTCGACGATGGCGTTGCGCTTCTCGATATAGTCGATCGGCAGCTTGTCGAGCTGATACTGCAGCATCTCCTGCGCCAGCTTGGAGGAGGTGTCGAGCGCCAGCATCTGCGAGCCCTTGAGATAGGACTTCGCCTCGTCGAGCTCCTGCTGTGTCGGGCCCTCCTCGGCGATGCGGCAGATTTCCTTCTCGACCGCATCGACGGTCTCGCCGGCGCGATCGGCGCGGGCGCCGGTCTCGCCGATGAACAGCGCGGAGTGATCCATCCAGAGCAGCGCTTCATGGATCGAATAGGCCAGCCCGCGCTTCTCGCGCACTTCCTTGAAGAGCCGCGACGACGGGCCGCCGCCGAGAATGTGGTTCACCACATCGGCCGCCATGAAATCCGGGTCGTGCCTGTTGATGCCGGGTCCGCCGAAGGTGACGGCGGTCTGCGGCACGTCGAGCGGGATGAAGGCGCGCTGCGGCGGCTTGGCCGCCACGACGTCGGGGATCGGCGTCAGTTCAGCCTTGGCCGGCAGGGCGCCGAAGGTCTTGTCGAGCAGCTTGCCGAGCGTATCGGGATCGACGTCGCCGACCACGACGATGCGCAGCGTATCCTTGGCGAGGATCCGGCGCGCATAGTCCTTCAGGTCGGCGATCTCGATCTTCGGTACGCTGTCCAGCGTGCCGGTGGCCGGCCTGCCATAGGGATGATCGCCAAACGCGACTTCGAGGACCTTTCGGTCGGCCAGCGAGGACGGATTGGTCGATTCACGGCGCAGGGTGGAGATCACCTGGGCGCGGATGCGTTCGACATCGGCCGGCTCGAACCGCGCGGAGGTCAGCGCCATCCGCAACAGTTCGTACGCTTCGTCCTTGTTGTCCTTGAGCATGCGAAGCGAGCCGCGGAAGTGATCGCGCGTCGCGGAGAAGCTCAACTTGATGGCCCGGCGGTCGAGCCGCTCATGGTAGGTCTTGGAATCGAGATCGCCTGAGCCTTCCTCAAGCAGGTCGGCGACCAGATTGCCGACGCCGGGCTTGCCGGCCGGATCCTGGCTCGCGCCGCCGCTGAAGGCATATTTCATCGCGATCAGGGGCACGGTCGCGTCCTGCACGAACCACGCCTCGATGCCGCCAGGCGACACCAGTCGCTGGATCTTGGCTGCAGCCTGCGAGGGCGCGGATGACAGCGTCAGCATCGCGGCGCAGGCGCCGCCGATCAGTGCCGCGCGGCGGGTGAGGGAATAGGTCACGAGCGCTTCTCCTTATGTTTCGGCGCAGTATCCTTGATCAGATAGCCGGTCACCGATCGCTTCTTGTCGAGCCATTTGGCCGCGGCGTCGCGCACCTGCTCGGCGGTGACGGCGCGGATGCGGTCCGGCCAGCTCCTGATATCGTCGATGCTGAGACCGGTGGTCAGGGCACCGCCATACCAGCGCGCCAGGGTCGCCTGATTGTCCTGGGCGTAGATCGCTTCGGCAATGAGCTGGGTCTTGACCCGCTCGAGGTCCTCGGCGCGCGCGGTATTCTGCGCGAGGTCGGCGATCACCTTGTCGATCGCCTCCTCGATCGGCGCGAACTCGACGCCTTGCTTGGGGGTCACCGAGATCGAGAATTGCGACGGGTCGAGCGCCCTGCCATCGTAGCCAGCGCCGGCGCTGATCGCGAGACCCCTGTCGATCACCAGCGCGCGGTAGAGATAGGAGTTGGCGCCGCCGCCCATCAATTGCGCGAGCACATCGAGCGCGGGGCTTTCGCCCGTTGCCGCCGTTGCGGCCGCCGGCACCAGATAATAGCGGCGCAGGCCGGGCTGCTCGACGCGCGGATCCGACAGCGTCACGGTGCGCGGCGCCGCCGGCATCGGCTCCTGCGGCCGGATGCGCTTCTCGGGGATCGCGTGCTGCGCCGGGATCGGACCGAAGTTCTTCTCCACCAGCGGGCGGATGTCCTTGACGTCGACGTCGCCGGCGATGACCAGGATTGCGTTGTTCGGGGCGTAGAAGCGCTTGTAGAACGCGAGCGCATCCTCGCAGTCGAGCTTTTCGATCTCCTGGTGCCAGCCGATCACCGGGCGGCCGTAGGGATGGTTGAGGTAGAGCGCGGCCATGATCTGCTCGGTCAGCCGCTCGTCCGGCTCGTTGGCGACGCGCATGTTGTATTCTTCCAGCACGACGTCACGCTCGGGCAGCACGTTCTCGTCCTTGAGGATGAGGCCGATCATGCGGTCGGCCTCGAACTCCATCATGGAGCCGAGCTGCTCGCGGGGCACGCGCTGGTAGTAGCCAGTGTAGTCGACCGAGGTGAAGGCGTTCTCGTTGCCGCCGACCCGCCGCACGGTCTGCGAGAACTCGCCGGCCGGGTGCTTGGCGGTGCCCTTGAACATCAGATGTTCGAGGAAATGCGCGAGCCCGGATTTGCCCGGCGTCTCGTCGGCGGAGCCGAGCTTGTACCAGATCATCTGCGTCACGACAGGCGTGCGGTGATCGGGGATCACCACAACCTGCAGGCCGTTGTCGAGCGTGAAGCTGGCGGGGCGTTCGGAGGTAACCGTCGTCTGGGCGCGGAGGCCGCTGCTTGACAGCGAGGTCGTGCAAACAAGTGCGGCAACGAAAAGGGCGGTCGCTCGGTGTGAGGGCATCATGATCCTTATGGAAGCCCGAACATGCGGTCGGGGCGCGAAAGCACGGGCACCCTACACGGCACTGTCCGTGCCAGTCATCACGAAACGGAGAGAGACGCGCCGCCCCGCATTAAGCTTTGCTCATGTGAGGCCCGGCCGCGAGGATGAGATTGTAAAACCATACGTATCGCTGATTGACGTTAGGTTCGATCGTCTCCGCGCGGTGCGCCAGCGCCTCTCGTGGCAAACCTTTTACCTGCCGAAGTTTCCTCACGGTAAACGCGGTACCTTTCGGATAGTCACGCCCGAGAGGGCGTCTCCTTCAAGAACTCTACACACGTCGCATCTGGTTTCTCCATGAATGGCTGTTGGGGCGCCGACTTGAATCTCCGTTGACACCGAGCTCCAGTACGCCAGTTCCGGGCAGAATTCGGCACGGCATCGTGTCCGCAACAATCTGCCGGGTACACCGGACTTCTGCCCGCTCGTTTTCAAGACGCCAGTACTGGTGGGTCTGTTGCGCTGGATATCAAGGAACGCGCCCGCGCCGTAGTGAGCCAGATTCCAAAAGATCTGCTCGCGAACCGCTGCCGTTCTTCTCCTCAAAGACTCAAAGTCGAGCTACGTCAATAGAAGGCGAGAGACCACCGCAGGACCGTATCCAGCGATGGGGAATGGTCATCGGGAAGGCGGGACGGGGACCGCTCGATGAGGCAGAGGTTCTACGCGTGCAGCGCATCGCGATCGGCGATGAGCGCTTCGTGAAGCTCGGCTTCCGTACCGAAGCTGGTTTTGTCGGCGACCACGATCGCGAGACGCAAAGACCGATCCCGGATCATATCAGCGCGCGCCACGAAGATATCGCCTCCCTGGTCCGCGGACCAATCGCATTCGATCATGCGGCGGAAAATGAACTTGATCCAGTCGTCGCCGCCGCCGTGCTGGCCTTCGGTTTCGTCTTTATCCACCGCTTTGAGGACGGCAATGGCCGCATTCACCGATAGCTGATGCACCATGTTCCGGCACGACGAGGATTTCAATCCCGCTGGAATCATCGTTGGATTCGTCCCGGCCTCCGCCAAGGAGGCAAAGCATGAATGTACGTTATCGGGTCGAATTGAGCCAAGCCGAGCGCGATGAACTGACGGCGATGCTCGGCGGCGGCAAACACGCCGCCCGCAAGCTCAAGCGGGCGCAGATTTTGCTGGCGGCCGATCGGGGCCGCCGCGACGAGGAGATTGCCCGGACCGTGAGTGTCAGCCTCTCCACCGTCGGCCGGACCAAGCGCCGCTTCGTGGAAGGCAATCTGGAGCGGGCCTTGAGCGAGGAGCCGCGTCCGGGCGCGGAACGCAAGCTGACGGGCAAGGAAGAGGCCCTGCTGGTCGCGACCGCATGCGCCAAGCCGCCCACCGGCCGCAAACGCTGGACGCTGACGCTGCTGGCCGACACGTTGGTCAAGCTCACCGATCACGACAGCCTGTCGGGCGAGACCGTGCGTCGCCGGCTGGCCGAGAACGACCTCAAGCCATGGCGCAGGGACATGTGGTGCATTCCCCATGTCGCGCGAACGATGGTGCGCAATTGGGGCTAGGGTGATGCGCCCCCTCTGTGCGTCAGCTTATTGTCAGCTCGGGCGCCTATCATTGTCCACAGGTCTTCGAGTAGGCCAGTACGTTGCGATAGGGAGAGCGAACTGCATGTATAACAGAATCACTGGTTCTTCCAGCCAAGTTCCAAGCGCGAGCCAGGCCGATGAATCGGAGCTATCAGCAGATGGCCGTAGGTTTACGGAAACGCTTACGGCGCCTGGTTCGTCCTCGGGGGCGACACGGCCGTACTCCCTCATTTCCGAACCTCCCATCGATGAGATTGACAGGGAGTCATTCAGGGAAGAACTGAGAAATTTTTACGGTAAGGACATCAAGCACATAGCCGATAATCCGCAAGAATACTCGGATTTCGTTTCCGAAAAGGCTGAGCGCACAGCGATGGTCGCCAGAGCCGGATCCACCGTAGAGGATTCGGACCATGCGCGATATTTCAGCTATCAATTGGGTGACAAGAGTGTCGGGCTTCTAAAGACCGAAGGTCGACGTCGCATGGGAGGGGAGGCGTGGGAGCGGCACTTTCCTGGGCGAAAACACGTCTCGTCCGTTGTCGGTCTCCGGGTTACTCATCCGCTCGTCGAGAACGCAGGCGATGTTCTGCTGGAACATCAACTTCGGCTTGACGGCAAGCGGGCGTTGGTCATGTCGCGTCCTGCCACGGATGAGGTGAAGCCCCGTCTAGAGCAGATGGGTTTTGTTCACGTGGGGGACAATGAAGATGACAATGAATATGTGCTTGACCCTAGGCAGCATCCCGACAAGTGGACGCTGAACGAGGAGGGAAACTGGCAGCGGGTGGACAAGCCTCGGCTATATCTCTCCAAAGTTGAGAGTAGTGATGACGAAAACGAAGGAAGTGTCGAGAAATATTCGGGCGAAGAATACATCGAAACGGATTCGTCGGGGGACGATCCTTCTTGGTACTTCGACCGGCTCAATTTAGGCCCGGGGACTGGCTAGCAGAAGTCGCGCCGGGTGCGGCTTGGCCTGAAAGTGGCCGATTTCTCGTAGCGGCATGCACCGGGAAGGGGCGCTGCAACGGGAGCGCCCGCCACGCGCGGGTGTGCTCTCGATGCGGCGCGCGAGCGGAATAAATTCGAAGCGGCGGCGGTTCTCGAATTTGGCGGCAGAGCAGCTTCCTTGGAAGCCCTAGTCAGCCGCTCTGAGCTACTTTTTGCCTCATTGGCAACTCTCTGGGATTTGAACGCTCCACCATCGATGTTGCGCGACTCTTGCAGGGCGCTTCGCCGGACGATCAATTGAGGTGTGCCTCCTCATGACCACCAACGGCCAAGCCGAATGTCGCTGCCGACTGCGATCTGCGGCTTCAACGACATTAATCCGGCGCGCTAGGGGAGGAGCAAGCGATGAAACCAGTCTGGGTCTAGATCGATGAAAAACACCCGCGCGTGATGCAAACCAGATCGCGCTGTTCGTGGATCAATACCGCCAATTGTCTGGACACTTGGTTGTCGAGCCGAGGAGGGGCTCAGCTGCTCGCAGCTCCGCTTTCCGCGCCTCATCCAGACGTCATTCACGGATAGCGAAATGTCTTGCCCTCAATTGCTGATCTTAGTGCTCGCTCGGACGCCATTTCGCGATGCTCTGCCTGCACATTCTTGTTCAGTGGACCGCTTATCCTCAGTCAAGCGCTGCTTCGATCGCTCCCAATTCAGTATCGTTGCAGCAGTCCTTGAGTATGTTGGAAGACGGCGCGAGTGAGCGCAGCGCCAAACCAAGCTTGCGCAGCGTTTCAATGATGCGCACTGCGATCTCATCACGAGTGGCATTTAGAACTGTATCAAAGGGCAATTTGAACATTGGTCTGTTCGTCGATAAAGGGTCTGAGGTGAGCATCCTGCGGAAGCGCAAGGGTTGGCCGTCAATTGCCGTTACATGTTACAGCCGACCCGACTGTGCGTTGGCGCGGCCGCTCGCTGGATCACTTCACCAGCTGTTTAGCGCTTGGTAAGTGTAAGCAGCGAGCTCGTCGGCTCGAAGAACATCACGAGCGATTGCGACTGAGGCTTGGGGGAAGCCTGGCTCGTCCGGCCACTTGCCGAGACCGTTCACCAGGTTCGACGGGCACCGCTGCGCCTTCGACGGCGGGATCAAGCTTGGAAACGGTCGCCTTATGATCCCGGCATTCAAGGGAGCTCATTCCGTCGGCCGGCCGTGACTGAACTGGAAGAGCAGCTGTTTCCGGCGGTGCGTTGATGTGGTGAGGTGAAAAAGGAAAATCTGGTGCTCTGAACCAAACTCGCAAGCTGAAAAGCACCATTGTGACCATATCCGTGAGGAAACGTACGCGTTCTTCTCAGTAAAGGTGAAGGAGATGGCGAAAGTTTGTACCGGCCTCTCGATGGAGGTTCTTTACCGGTTCAAGGAGAAGCGAGCGCCCGGTTGCATGTGCTTGCCGGCATTGGAAGCGGAAGAAGAGAGATGATCTACACTACGGTTTGCTCAGCAGTTTGTTCGAAATCAAGCGAGGCAAAGGAGGTGACGTGAGAGCACAAGTTCTAGAAAAGCTCGAGGCTGGCCGCGTACGATATGGCCAATTCGCCAGCGCGCCGGAGTCAGGTCCTTGCGGCCTCTTTTTTGTCCAGGGGCCTTGTGGCTGCAAGCTCAGGATAATCGGACTTGTTCGCCCAGGTTGGGAGCATGTCTCCGTCTCTACGCCGCGACGTTGTCCGAACTGGGAAGAGATGTCCTTCGTCAAAGACCTGTTTTGGGATGAAGAGGAGTGCGTGATGCAGCTGCATCCTCCTCATTCGCAATACGTGAATAACAGCCGGTATTGCCTGCATCTCTGGAAGCCGACTCGTCGGGACATTCCAATGCCACCGGCTAGCTTCGTAGGCGTCGTCGGGCTTGATCCATCTGAAACGGCAATGTTGCTTGCACAGATTGGGGGGCTATCATGAGACCCGTATCTACAACGATTTGAGGGCCCCAACAGGGGCGCCGCCGCATCTATTCCGGTAGGAACGACAACTGCGATAGACGAACAACTCCCTTCAATACATCTAAGATGCTTGTTGATGTTTGTTCGGGGAGTTTTCAGATCCCTTCGGCTGATCAACAAGGGCTGGGACTCCCGCCAGACGATATCGTTGCCGTGGGGAAACTCGTCAGCTTGGCGTCAGCTCGCATCCTTAGGGTGCCGATCCGTCAATAGGCGGTGAACGATGAGCCTTATCACGCATCGAGAAGAGCAGCGGGTTATAGCGAGCATGTCTGGCCCTACGGAGGACACGGCACGTCTGGATTGGGTGCCGTTCTGGTTGCGATCGGCCTTGGATATAGCCGCATTGTGCTGTGTGGCGTGCCTTGTGATGACGGCCGTTATAATAATGACGAGCCTTTTTGGCGGCGTACTGCTTTTGCTTCATCTGAGGCGGCGGGCTCGGTGTGTGCAAATCGCAACGTCTATTGTGGAAGGTGAACCAGATCGCTTTCGAGCCAAAAATGAGAAGCATGTCGGACCGCACCAAGAAGTGGTTGGGTGGCGCACACAAACTCGACCCGCAGCCTCAGGAGATACGATCGAGTAGAAAGGTGCCGTCGCGGGGTTGGTAGGAATTGAGTGTGGCGTAGTCTCCGGGGTGATCA
>NZ_JAGWDK010000083.1 GCF_018398875.1 Bradyrhizobium sp. sGM-13
ACTTTCGCTGATTCGGCGCCCCGATGCGCCTAATGCTGTGAGATATCCGGGCTAGTGTTCTGACTCATTCATTTGCATCCCGCTTTTGCGATGGCGAGCGCTTTTTTGGCTCGGCGGTGCTTTGCGAGGATGGATTTGGCGCTGGCGGTCCACCTGAAGGGCTATGGGTTTTGGTTTCGATGCTCGATCCACTCGGCAATCGCGGTCTTGAGTTCGGTGACGTCGTTGAAGGTTCCTCGCCGGATGCGCTGGCGAGTGATTTCGGCGAAGAGCCGCTCGACGAGGTTGAGCCAGGAACAGGATGTCGGCGTGAAGTGCAGCGTGAAGCGTTTGTGTCGCGCCAACCAGCGCTTCACGGCCGGCGTCTTGTGGGTGGCATAGTTGTCGAGGATCAGATGCAGATTGAGATGTGCGGGCGTCTCGCGGTCGATTGTTTTCAGAAACGAGAGGAACTCGTCTGCCCGATGGCGTGCCAGACATTCGCCGATGACGGTACCGGCCGCCACATCGAGCGCGGCGAAGAGTGTTGTGGTGTCGTTGCGCTTGTAATCATGGGTCATCGTGCCGGCACGGCCCTTTTTCAAGGGCAAACCCGGCTGAGTGCGGTCGAGTGCCTGGATTTGACTCTTTTCATCGGCGGAAAGCACCAGCGCCTTCTCCGGCGGATCGACGTAAAGGCCGACGATGTCCTCGACCTTCGCGATGAAGTGGGGATCGTTGGAGATCTTGAAGCTGCGCAGGAGATGCGGCTTGAGGCCGTGTTCGGCCCAGATGCGCTGCACGCTCGTGTGGCTGATGCCCATTTCTTCCGCCATCGACCGCACGCTCCAGTGCGCGGCATTGGCCGGACGCTCCTTCACGGTCTTCTCGACGACCTTGAGCTTCATGGCAGCGCTGAGCGGCTTCCGGCCAGGCGGCTTGGAGCGGCCTTTGATCAGACCATCGACGCCGGCCTCGACAAAATAGTCCTGCCAGCGCCAGACGGTGGTCTTCGAAACCCCGACCTCACGCATAATCGCCACGATGCCATGACCGTCCGCCGTCATCAGCACGATCCTCGCTCGCTTGGCGATCTTCTGAGCCGTGTTTCCATCGGTGAGCAATTGCTCCAGTTCCCTACGAGCCTTGCGATCAAGTACAATCAAGTCGTTTCCCATGCCGCGAGTGAATCATGTTCGCGACAAGTTGGGATTCAAATGTCAGTGACAGAACTACGCTGATCGAAGCCTGGGCTTCACAGAAGAGCTTTCGCCCCAAGGATGGCAGCGGCGACGATGATAACGGCGCCAATTTCCACGCCACCATGGAGAACCGGCATGGGCTGGCGGTGGCCGGCAGGGTACGCCGCCAATGGCACCGCCGATCATGTCGCCAATCTTCCCGCTATCAAAGCCGTACCCGCCGCCCGGGGCCCTCACGAGCGTGATGACGCAGTTGATCCTCGACCATGCAGCGTTGGCAGCGATGCCGCCTGCGAAAGCGTAATGGCGGCCAATGGCAAAGTTCAGAGGGCTATTTTGTCCTCCTTGTCGGAGATGCACCCTCGACCGAGGGCTGGTTTGAGCGCTGCGAGTTGATCGTGCGGATATCCTGGCGGCACGCGGAGCGATTGCGGCATTTTAGCGAGGCTTCAACTTTGCTGGGAAGTGGAATCAGTGTCGTCCTTCAGGTAATTCAGCATAGTGTTGCAGGCGTCCTCGGCCTCAGCGAAACTTTGGAGGGGCAAGCCGAGAACCCTGATCGCGCCACGGCCCTGGTGAAGCGGACGCCACGACGCGACGTAGCCCAACCTTCCGCGAAAGCCAGGACCGGTTGGGCTCTGGAAGCTGATCACGAACGAATAGTGGTCGCTGCTTGCGCTCCATATCTCCATGTCTTCGACGGCACGATGGAATTGCAGGGGCATCAGGGTCCGTTCGCTGGGCCGGCCCGAGAACCAAACTGCTGGGGGCCGGCGCCGGGTAGGGTCAATACAGCGCGATAGGAATGGTAACGATACAGCCGACTTCCTGTTCTTGCTGGTGAACGATGCCAGCGCTACGGACATCATTCGCCGCGGCTCCCATTAGTCGTTGCTGCTGGTGGACCGCCGCGATCGCGAAAGGCCGGTTGCCTACCACTACGACCCGCCCGGGGACACAATGACAGACCTGCAGCAATGCTCGCAGCACGGGTGGGAGCCAACCTGCAAGGCGCCCCCATAAGCCAGCAGAGGAACGGCTATGATTGCGGCGTCTTCGTGGTGGACGGTACGCGGGCGCTGGTTAGGCGATTGGCGGGAAGACGGCAGGCAGACCTGAACCTCGAGAACCTCGTCGTCGATCGGCAGGCACTGCAGAGCCGACTGAGGGGCTGATGCCGGCTTCGACTGATAGGGCGCGCCGAGCTGGACTCGTTCTTGCGGTAGGGTCGGCAACGCGTGAACACAATGTTCGCCTGCTCACAATACGCTTTCAGCGTTTCGTTTATGAACACGGTATCATTGTCGGCATCGATGCCCTGCAACGAGAACGGCAGCTGTCGGCGAAGTTCTGTCAACACGGTGCTCAGGAGCGTTTGCTCGCGCACCAGCAACGGCGCACACTCCGTCCAACCGGTCGCAATATCCGTGAGCACCAGCGTCTGGATAAAACTACCGCGCCCCGAGGGCCCGCTGTGGGCGACCAGATCGGCTTCGACAAAGCCCAGCGCCGGATCCTTCCAGTCGGCGGACGTCCGTACCGGGATGCTCCGTCGCAATGCGCTCGCCACCGGCCGGCGCCGCTGGCGTGCACCCTCCTCTCGGACCTTCCCCAGCGCCCGATCGATCGTCGACGCGCTCGCCGCCAGCGCTTCGCGCGGATTTCAGGCGCCAGGCCCATGTGGCCGTTCCGTTCCATCGACTCGATCAGGAGCAGCAGCAGCGCTTTCAGTCTCTTGCCGCAAATCCGGTCCGATGCCTCCCAAAGAACTACCAGCGCATTTCGTTCAGCTTCCTCGTAAATCCGCCGACGGGTGCGCCGAACCCGGGATTTCTCCATATCGCCTCGGAGCAGGCGCATCGAATGCTTTCGATGGAAGCCCGTCACCACCACAAACTCGTTGAGAATTCGCGCCTTCTCCGCGCGGCTCGCCTCTCTGTAGCGCTGCCCCACAGCGGCCGTCAGCTCTCTTCGAGTCGCCATGCTCAGTTGCCTCATTATCGCCCCCCAGTCCCATCTCACTGGGGAGCAAATTACGTGAGGCAACGGCCTAGCATTCAGGAACATTTCAGGCGACGCAATGCGGCTTCCCATCCAGATTGTCGCGCTATAGAATTGTGGGCTATTTCACAATGCTGATATTTGAAGTGGGGTAGATAAGCGTTCGCCAAGGGCCAAATATCGATTTGGGGGGCAGCAGATGGAACGCAAGCTATCATCATTGGAGCAACAGGCTGCCGACGCTCTCCGTCGTGCAAGAAGCTTACCTATTGGTGCGGACCGCAACGACCTACGGCAACTTGCCCGAGGGCTTCTGTGGCTGCACCGCAACGGCATGGATGCGTTGATGAACGAACGTAGTAGCAATTGGTTAGAGAAGCCGGTGCTAACTGCCGCCTGATTGTTGCACTTGGCCAATGGATGTCTGGCCAGGAGGCGATGACATATCCGCCTCTCGTCATTCATGGTTGACCGGTCAAGTCCGTGGAATCCGCTTAGATATTCGGCTCGCACCAAGGCTGTTTAGCCGTGGGGGCCGCAAACAGATGGATAGGCCAAGCCTTCGCTGAGCAAGTTCTGGCCCTCGACCGTCGGGGATCATCTCGCATCGTGTTGAAAAACGGACAGTCAATTTACGAGTATATAGCTGTATGAATAAAGCATCATTGAATAAAGCATCATATTGAAAAATGGATGATTTCCGTCTATAATTCAATGCAATGCTAGATGCTCCTGTCACCCTTTCTGCGTACACGACCCGCCTCCAGGCCGCGGGCAAAATCTCCTTTACCCGCGACGAAGCGATGCGTGTTTTGGACTGTCTAAAGCCGCTTTCTTGAAGAGCGCGAAACGTCTGGAGCAAAAACAGCAACTCGTAAGTCCTCGAAACGGCTTCTATGTAATCGTGCCGCCGCAATATCTCTCATGGGGCGCGCCGCCTCCGACCTGGTACATTGACCAACTGATGCGCCACGAGAACCGACCGTACTATGTCGGACCGAAGGCCGCGGAACTGCAAGGCGCCTCACATCATGCGGTGATGGAATTTCAGATCATCACCAACAAGCAGATCCCAAGATGCGGGTCGGGCGCTCCATGCTCGTATTCTACTATCGCAAGGATTTTTCGCAGGTCTCGAACGCATTACAGGATTTCAATACCGACGCTGGCACGATGAAACTTTCGTCGCCCGAACTTACCGCGTTGGATCTCCTGCGGTATCTGCACGTAGCTGGTAGCATCGACGCGATCGCGACGGTATTGAGCGATCTCGCGACGCGTATGAAAGCAGACAAGCTTGCATCCCTGGCGCGGCAATTCGAGCGCACGGTCATCCAACGTCTCGGTTATTTATTGGAGCGCCTTGGTCACGAGCAGGTAGCAGGTCCCTTGGAAAGCTATCTCCATGAAAACTATAAACCTCTGCCCTGGGTAATGCTGGAGCCGCAGAACCGCAAAGAGCACGCTCAAGAAAGCGAACCTCCGCTCGTACGCAGCACGCGTTTGGCACGTCATCGTCCATCGTTACCCCGAGATTGACGAATGATTCCGGCCCTCAACATTGTCGCATGGTCGCAGACAACGCCATGGGTCGAACAAGGCAGGTCGAGCAAGACCTGATCATCAGCCGAGCGCTGGTCGCGCTCTTTTCGGATGAGTTCTTGAAGGCGGAACTCGGAGGGACCGCGCTCAACAACCTGCATTTTCCAAAGCCGTTGCGCTACTCCGAAGACATCGACCTCGTGTACCACGGCAGGCCCGATAGGGCCGGTGTTGACCGCGTTCGCGAAGTTCTGAATCCGTGGTTTGGCGAACCGCAATTCGTACAAAACGAAATTGCGCCCAAGCTCAAATACTCGGTCGAAGCCGAAGACAAGAGCAACCCTGCGCCAATCCGCTTGAGGATCGAAATCAACACGCGGGAGCGTACTGCCTACGACACACCGCAATCTCTGCCATTTAAAGTAGAAAACACGTGGTTTACAGGCACCGCCGACATATCGACGTTTTCAAACGAAGAATTACTCTCGACCAAGCTTCGCGCGCTGCTCCAATGCCATAAGGGGCGGGACCTGATCGACATTGCGCACGCTCTCGATATCTTCGAGGGATTTGATGCGAGCACGACCGTAGAAGTCTTGGGCAAATACCTCGCGGCTGGCGGGATATCGATATCCCGCGCTGAAGCCGAAAAGCGCATGTTCACGAAACTCAACAATCCAAACTTCATGGCTGATGTTCGCCCGCTGCTGTCCGCAGACGAGGCGGAGGATTTCGACGACGATGCGGCGAAGGCTGCGTTCGTCAAGGTCTTCAGTAAGATCATCCGTCTGATGCCGGGCGAGGCCTGGTCCAAGACGGAGAAGATGATCGAACAGTCTGGACTTATTGATCAGTTCGAATAAAGTCGATGGTCAGAAGCCCAACCGAAGCTTTTTCGGTGAATGCCCTTGGCCATGAGATGGCGAAATCGCGAGCGAAGCAGGTTTTGAGCTGACAGTTTACAAGCCGCTTGAAGTTACGAAGGGTTGTTTGCACTTTTCGAGCAAAAGCTCCCAGACTTCGCACAGCAGATTTTCAGCGTCGCGCACATCCCAAGGCATTAGTGACATTCCATTAACATTAACAGTGCGAACGGGCCATCTCGGTCAGCTTTCGATCCCGCGGCACTTTTGAAACAAGGTGACCTTGCCCCACGGGCTTATTCCAGTTTGAAATTCGTTCTGGCCCTGATCCGCTACCGCTCCACCCGCCCTCCAGACGCGGCTCTGCGCGGCCGGTTGCGCGATCTCGCCAACGAGCGGCGGCGTTTCGGCTATCGCCGGCTGTTCATCCTGCTGCGGCGGGAGGGAGAGCCGTCGGGATCAACCGGATCTACCGGCTTTATCGGGAGGAAGGGCTCGCCGTCCGCAAGCGGCGTGGCCGCCGCAAGGCTGTGGGGACGCGGGCGCCGATCCTGGAAGCGACGCCGAATGCACGCTGGTCGTTGGATTTCGTCCACGACCAGTTCGCCAATGGCCGACGCTTCCGTATCCTCAACATCGTCGACGATGTCACCAAAGAGTGCCTGGGGCTATTCCAGATACGTCGATCTCAGGACGGCGCGTTGCCCGCGAACTGACGGCGATCGTCGAGCGACGCGGCAAGCCCGGAAGATCGTACCCGACCATGGCACTGAGTTCACCTGCAATGTCATGCTCGCCTGGAGCAAGGACACAGTCATCGACTGGCACTTCATCGCGCCGGGGAAACCGATGCAGAACGGTTTCATCGAGAGCTTCGTGTATAGACGGCCCCGCGGGTGCAAGGGATTTCGACAGCGTTTTGGAGATCGGTCGGGTGCGTTCATGTATACGGCCTGTTGGTGCGACCGATATCATGGCCGCTGGCCCTGATGGAGATCGCGGATCGAGGCCTCATCAACGGGTTCGCGCTTGTTGCGCTTAAAGCTCTTCGGGTTTTCTCGATCCCCAGCTCCGCCGGTTTCCATCATGCTGTCATCTGCCCTCACACCTAAAGTGGCCAGCCTGCTTGGCAGTTCACCCCGCAGCCTTATAGAACTCACCGGTCGTCATCATCGCCCAGATGATCCGAGCTTCTTAACTTGTTGGCAACGGCGATTGCAACGACTATGGGGCGACGTCACTCAAGTAGTGCGTCGATCCAGGCCGCTCCGACCCGTGATCGCGCCTTTGGGTACCGGACGACGTTGCGTGCCCCAATAATCAGCAAGTGCCGGAGATGGGCGTCCCCCCTGCTTCCTTATATGGCCGAGCCTTTCCTTCCCACACGTGGAGTTCTGCCTTGGCGTCAGGCCGAGCCGAGCCAGGCAGCGAACTCCCGACCGGAGCGGAACATGGCGGGGTCTGAGACAGTGGCCGCGACGGCCGTGGCCGTAAAGACGATAACAAAATATGGGGCGTGTGCGCGAGCGACTTGCCGAGTGAATGGCCGAGCGCCGCCACAACGGCGACCAGGAAAAAAGGCCGCTTGAACGAACAAGCGGCCCAAGTCTAGGGAGGAAACGCCCAAGAGGGCAGCGATAGCGCATGGCGCCACCGCACTGCGGTAGATGCGTTGGCGGGGCATAAAACGCAAGAGGTTGACTTCCGGATCGATGTCAAAGTGCGCCTTTTTCCAGCCTTGCTTACTGAGCGTTCGGGCAATGATGTTTTGGCAAGACCAACAATCGCGATCAGGAGTATGTGGCGCTGTTGAGATCACTACAAAGACAGGTTTGTTCCACTATCACTTTACGATGAGGCCGACAAATCGCGTCCCAGATCACAAAAGCAAAGGACCGCCATAATCTGGTCGGTCAATTCAAATCCGGTGACAATAGCCGGGCGATTTCCTCGGGCTCTCCGGCTTACCGCAGCACGAGTTTTCCGCTCGCAATCGGCCGTGTCGCGCTGTGCCAAATCTCCAGAGCATCGTTCGCGACATTCGCCGAGAACCGGCCGCGGTTGTTGCGCCGAATCAATGAGTTGGCGGGCCGCGAGCTCGCCCGGGCACAGGAACATATGGTCTTGCTCGGACGGCACTCCGCCGAAGAGAAGGTGGCGAGCTTCCTGATCGGCTGCCGCGACCGACTCAGTGGAATTGAATGTGGTGGAGAAATTCTGCCGCTGCCGATGAAACAGCTGGACATCGCGGATTATCTGGGGCTCACCATCGAAATGGTGAGTCGTACCTTCACGAAGCTCGAACGTGATGGCGTGATCCGCACCTTTACGCGTGGCGTCGTCCTGTTGGATGCCGCGCGCGCCGAAGCGCTGTCTGCGGGCGTAAGTTGAAGCGCGTCGCGTCTGGTTCTTTTGCCCTCATTTGATCAAGGTCAAAGACGCGTCTATTGAAACGGCGATATATTCGCATCAGCTTCAATGGAGATCGTCATGCGCACCGATTCGCTCTTGGCTTCCGCAGCCGTCATCTCGGTCTTCGTTATTTTCGCCGCTGCCCTTGCTTGGGTCAATGTGCAATCCCCAGGGTGCATCAGGCGCCACCCGAGGGGGCGCGCAAGCGTCGTCCTTTCTGATTCCTTCAGGCAGCCGCTGGACCTGATGGAAAACTCCCTCCGGTGGTGTGGATAGCTGATCGGGGTCGATCTCGATCAAGGACAATGCAGCGTGGCCCGGGCTGATGGGGCAGACGCCCATGCAAAGAGAATCAAACATGCAGCAAGCTCAATCCGCGAAGTGGATGACCCATGGCGGAAAGCGGCGATGCCCTGGCTCGACATCAACCAGGAGCGCTACCACGCCTACATGGGCTATGTCGGTATGGTGAAGCTGGTCGAGGAGATCGACAAGGCGCTGTTCAACCCGATCTGGGAGCAACTGCGCCGGCCGGTGCCGTGGGACGAAGTCGCCAATAACTGGCGGGCCAAGGCCATTGCGCAAATGGACGCGCAGGCCGCCGAGGTCGCCGCCGATCCGGAGACGACCCGGCGCGCGAAAAAGGTCTGCTTCTGCAAGGAAGTCGATCTCGGAACCATCGAGGACGCAATCCGCTCGCATGGCCTGACCAGCGTCGAGGCAGTCAGACAGCACACCAACGCGTTCGGTGGCTGCTGTAAGAGGCGTATCGAGGACATCCTGGCCACGATGCCGGTGTCCTCGCCGCCTGCCATGCTGCAAGCCGCGGAATAGGACGGCGTCATGGCCATCGTCACCACGCCGAAGAAGGCCTGCGCGGTCAACCCGCTGAAGATGAGTCAGCCGATTGGCGGCGCATTCGCCTTCATGGGGCTGCGTGGGGCGATGCCGCTTCTGCACGGCTCGCAAGGGTGCACATCCTTCGGGCTCACGCTGTTTGTGCGGCATTTCAAGGAGGCGGTGCCGCTGCAGACGACTGCGATGAGCGAGGTGGCGACCGTGCTCGGCGGTTATGAAAATGTCGAGAAGGCTATCCTCAACATATACAATCGTGCCAAGCCGGAGATCATCGGGATCTGCTCGACCGGAGTGACCGAAACCAATGGCGATGACGTCGACGGCTACATCAAGCTGATCCGCGAGCAGCATCCGCAGCTTGCCAAATTTCCTCTTGTCTTTGTCTCGACGCCCGATTTCAAGGACGCCTTCCAGGACGGGTGGGGAAAGA
>NZ_JAGWDK010000084.1 GCF_018398875.1 Bradyrhizobium sp. sGM-13
GGAATCATATCGCGCGAATCACATCAAGCGCAGCGTTTTCACACAGCCAGGGTCATTCCCGTTGATTTAGCCCGCGTCCCTGCCACTTCCGATTCACCCCTAGGAGCCGAGGTTTGTCCCGCACTGGGGTTGGTCGGAGAAGGCCAACTCCGGACATTCCTGGAAGCCTTGGGAGAAAAAGATGAACAAGATCGATCGAAGGCCAGCGCAGGGAGTCGGGTTGGCAGCGGCTTCGGCGGCCATGATGAAGCCCGCCGCCGCCCAAGACACGGGCTACAAGGATACGACGCCGTGGCCTGGTGTCGTGGCTTACGATGGCACCATCTCTCATCCCGGTTTCAAGATTGTCTCCTGCTCGACGTCATCTGCAGCCGGGATCGAAGACTGCCGGTCCCCCGATGATGAATCCATGGTCTGCCATATCACCGAAGGGGAGCTTCGGATCGAGCAGGAAGGAAGACATTGCGGCCAAGAAGAATTTTGTTTGGACCTGCGACAAAGGTACGAATGAGCAAGCGTTCAATGACGGGACCGTGGTCGGAACTGTGCGGATCACGAACCTGAAGGCCTAAGGCTTGTTTCTTCGTAAGAGGCCAATTACTGGTGCGGATGGCGTCGCCACGTGCCGCGGGTGAATGATCGTCGCGGTCTCAATGGCATCTTCTGAGTCTTGCGATCCGGAGCGCCGTGGCGGGACCTGCCGGACAACTTCGTTCCCTTGCAGGTCGCGCCGTCCACTTCGTCCGGACGCAACGGACCGGCCTTGTAGAACGCCCGGTTCGCTCGCCTTCCTGAGTTCCCGCCCGGCTGCGACAGAGGCCGCACGTCGTCGCGTCTCTCGTGCTGTCCTTGCTACTTGATCGAACCCTTGTGCTTGGCGTGGGCGTGCGTGATCTCCGCGCCCATCAGGATGATCTGCGACGTGTAGTAGACCCAGATGAGCACGACGACGATCGAGGCGGCCGCACCGTACGTCGACTCCAGTCCTTGTTTGCCGATGTAGAAGCCTATCGCAGCCTTTCCCACTTCGAAGAACAAGGCGGTCAGGAGTGCACCCAGCCAGACATCGCGCCATCCGACGGAAACGTCCGGCAGCCACTTGAACATCATCGCGAAGAGCACCGTCACGACGGCGAACGAGACCAACAAGCTGACAACGTGCAGAACGCCCTCCGGCATGTACGGCGCGACGAACTTTCCGGCCGCGGCCAAGGCCGCCGTCACCAAGAGCGAGACGAGGAGAAGAAAGCCGAGGGCGAGGACGGCGGCGAACGACAGCACGTAGTTGCGGGCGAAATGCCAAAGCCCACTCTCCTCCGACTCCTCCACCTCCCAGACGACGTTGAGCGCATCCTTCAACTGCACGACGACTCCGATTGCCGCGAACAGAAGCGCGCCGATGCCGAGGATCGTTGCCAGAGCACCCTCGGCGGGACGGCTGGCTCCCGCGAGCATCGATTCGATCGCCTTGGCCCCGGTCTCTCCCAGCATACCCTTCAAAGAGGAGGTAACCTGCGAGGTGACCGCCTCATGGCCGAAGAAGAGACCGGCCACAGCGATGGCGATCACGATGATCGGACCGAGCGAAAAGACGGAGTAGTACGCCAGGGCAGCGCCCTGCCGGGCATCCCTGTGGGCCGACCAGCTGCTCGCAGCCTCCTTTGCTACCGTCCACCACATCGTCGCGGTTCGACCTTCGCCCTCGCCTGCACCATTCCCGATAAAGGCCGGCTAGTTCGAAGGTTCCTGGAGCCTGCATCGGAACCGCCTCCGAACCGCAAACGTTGGCCGCTTGACTTTGCGCCGCCTAAGACGAGGTTCTTCGTTTGGGTATCTAGATGCACCGGAGGATAATCAGCAGGCCTTGGACACCGGAGGACGTGGACCTGTTGAAGGGGCTCGCCGGCAACAGGATTCCTTCGCGCATGATCGCCGCCAAGCTCCGCCGAACTCTAGGCGCGATCCAGGCGAGAGCGTCGGCCGAAGGCATCCCTCTGAACGGCGGTCGGCGGGTCTCACAGGCCCATCGGCGCGCTGCAAGCGAGGTGCCGGCAACCGGCAAGCCCGGCGGAACGAAAATCCTGCTAGGGTATTGAAACCGAAGAGACCGTCGCCGCCGTCAATTACGGCGCCTGTCGCGGATAGCCAAAGGTTTCACCGACCCGCTATTCAGGAGTTTCGGCACGTCTCCTTGATAGTAAAATTGCAGATTGGCTCGTCCTTGCTCTTTAGGTGTCCAATCGGATCTTTTGGGGTACCCAGACCGATTGCCTCGCGGTCGCCCGAACCATTGCCGCGATGACGCCGAGCCTCGCAATGTCCGCAAGGTACCAGGCGGCCTCTTCCAGCACGGCTTCGACAGTGGAGAGTTCCAGGCCTTCTTCATCGGGGAAGAAGTCATCACCCTCACTGACCAGGAACAAACCTTCCTTGGGAAAATTAGGCAATCTAGGAGAGGGACTTCGCGGCCCCAGCGCACCAATCCCCCGAGGTGCTGGGGCCGTTTTTTGGCCAGGTAAGAGGCGATCGAAGCATGACAACCGTTGAAAAGCTCCTTGCTCAGAAACAGCAGATGGTGGGACGGCTGCAGGAGGACCCCGGCCCGGAAGAGCGCAATGCGATCGAAGGTATGCTGGGAAAAATCGATATCGCGTTAGGCCTACTGGAGGAGATGGCGCCCGGCACAAGCGGCGACAACGTAAAGGGCCCGCCAGCGTGAACCGGCGGGCTTCGGCTTCGTGTAATTAGTTTTTCAGATCAGCCGACGCCGTAGGGCTTGTTGAGGAAGTAATCGCGTTGCTCAGCGCTTTCTCTGCGTACTGGTCGATCGCGACGGTGATCGCCTGGACGTGTTGATAGCAGTATCCTTCACTCGCGGAGCGCGACTTCCCTTGCCTCGTGTTCTTGATACGCCTGCTTCATCAGCCGGTCGATCTCCGCCTGCGCCAAGCTCGCCGCTCAGTGGATCGAATCGCTCCCGAAGAAGCGCCCAATCTTCCTGCATTCAACTTCCGCATTACCGATGAACTCGCGGCCATCACCGGCTCAACACGGCCGACGGCCCAAGCCGTGTCCTTCCGGCGTGAACCGGAGCGCCTTGATAAAGAGCAAACGTCTGCCGTTACATCTTCTTTTGCTTTTTCGCCTTGGCTGTCTTTGTCTTGGTCATCGGTTTTGTTGCACCACCAGCCATCGGCGCGGTCGCGTCGGAGCCCGACTTTGCCGCGGCACCTCCACCGGTACCGCTCGCACCACCTGTCTGAGCCATGGCCCCAGCACTGGATAGGGCTAGTGCCAGAACAGCGACGGGCAGAATGATTTTACGCATTTCAAACCTCCTCCTTTTCGATCAAGGCCAACTGCGCCATGCTGGTGAGGTTCCCTCCGGACTGTATATCGCAGAAGACCCGCCAGCGTGAACCGCCGTCCTGCAAACATTGAACCTTCAAGGGAAGATACCACCCGATTGCGACGGAATGGTTGGAAAAAGGGCGAGGCCCTTCCCCTTCACTACAGCGCTGCAGCACGCACCTGCCGCCAACTAACGGCACTTTAGGCGGACGGGCACGTGAAGATTGACCACGGATCGAGCTAACGTTTAGTACCAGCGTCCTCGGCCGTACCAGCCGCCGCCGCCAACCAGCAAAATAACAAGCACAATGACCAGAAGTGTGGTGGCATCCATGCGCCTTCCTCCGCCTCCTGCGTATGCGCAGTGCGTAGCTTGGAATTCAAGCTGATAACGTTTAGCCGTTGGTCCGGTTCCCAGACCTTGCGTGGCGAGATGGCACAGGTCATCAGCGGAAGTAGGTAATCCGCGCAGACTGACATGATCGTCGACATGCGCTGCCGCACCGTCATGCGTGACGCTGCCGTGACGACATGAAGCCCCTGGACAGCGAGCTCACTATCCCCGCCGACATCCACCACGCCGTCATGTCGTTGCTACGGGAGGAGCGGCGCGACCGAGCGAAGGTCAACGGGGCCGTGAAACGGCAGCAGGGCCAAACTGGTTGAAACTCTGCTATCGGCGCGTCAGCAGCACCCCAATCAAGAATGCAATTGCCAATGACTGGATAGGCGCATCGCGCGTAGCCGCGCTCAACCTGTCGAGCCACCCCGGACGAGGCGCGACTTCGTCGGCCAGGTCCTGGGACATGCCACGAATGGCATCCACAGCGTTGTCGATCCTTTGCCCGGGGTCCGCGGTCGGCATGGGAGTGTCGTCATTTGTCATGATCGATCGAGCTCGCGGGGATCTTACTCTGGTCCATTGACCATCTCCGTCCAAATAAGACGGTTGAGGTCGGAGTTTTGTTCATATAGCGACAATGGAAATATTCCAGGTGGCCCGACGCACGACAGGTTCCGGACGACATGCGCCGGGCCTTACTAACGCACCACTACGGCTCACCCACCGGAATGGCCATTCAAGCTGAGTGCGATTCTTGGCAGAATTGGGCGCATGCAGCGCGCTCAAAAAATCACCTCGGGAGAAATGCGGGAGTCCGGCCCTCCTCGGCTGTTGGTCTACTTGCGGCGACTACAAGTGCGCGCATTCAGTAACGGTTGGCGCCGGCCGCTGCGGTGAAGACGTTCGGCTTTCGGATCTCGAGCCCAAGTTCACCTGTCGGGCATGCGGTCACCGCCGCGCCGACGTCCGGCCGCTCTTTGAACATCGATGCATGGGACAGGCTGAGCAAGCCGTAACACTCTCTAGGAACGATCTCCGTCGGACGGCGTAAAATCGCGCGGCGTCCCCACTGACGCCGCTGCGGCTCTAGCTCTTTGCGCCGTCGTCTCGACTCCCGGGGCTGGAGTCCGCCCTTTAGTTGCATGTGGGTTCTGGAATGAACCGGCTTGGCCAGTGTTCCAGAATTAACCCCCAACACGGACGTCAAGCTTAACACGCGAGTTTAGTTGCGGCCGATTCAGACAGGTCTAGCGTGACAGCAGGTCGCGCAGATGGCGACTAGTCCCAGCCTGTGTACTGCGCGATTAGGGGCCGCTTCGTCGCCCTAGAAGCGGCCCCGCCCCCGCTTGGCAATTCTGGCGCTTGGGCTTGTCTGGAACGTGCTCATCTAGCCCCCGCTGGGCCGTTTCTCCCAACGAAAGGCCCGGCTTGTGGCCGGGCGATTCGCAAACACTCCGAACGCGATGAAACGCAAAAATCTTAGATCACGATAGACACAGGTGTCGGTTCGCTTTGTCACCTAGGAATCGGAATTTGGCCCCCTAAGATTACGGAGATCCCGCCCGCTTCGTCGCGGCAGCGCTAGCCGACGCCGTAAGGCTTGTTGAGAAAGTAGTCGCGGTTGCCTAGCGCCTTTTCTGCGTACTGATCGATCGCAACGGTTATCGCCTGGACGTGCTGATAGCAGTGACCCTCTCGCGTGGCACGCTGCCGCAGTTCTCCAAGCGCCTCGATCCAGGGCGAGTTGTCCGCCTTGTCGTCGTACCATCTCCATTGTTCGCGCATCACCAGCTCCGGCCGCCAAGCACGCGCCCTTTCATCGGACCGTCCTGCTCTTTTTTGAGCCGGTCCCGCTCATCACAAAGACCTTCAATCTTCGCCAGCATCCTGCCAAGCCAAGAGCTCAGCCGCCGCTGTGGCGATGCCGGCGCGCTGAAGCTGCAGGATCTCCCTGCGTTGTCTTCCGACCTGGACGCGCATGTGGTCGATTTCGGAACGGACGTGATCCAGGCCCATAGCGCTCCTTCAATTCTCTTTGGATTGTTCGGCAAAGCCCCTCGGCCCGGCGCCCGAGCTGGTCGTAAAGGCGAAGCCGCCTGAAAAGGATCTCGATTTCGCGGGCTCTCTTCATGGGGCAAATAGTACAAATCGTGAACGGGTTGGCAAGCCGCTAGGACGAGGCTGTGCTGGCGTGGAACACCCAAGATTATTGCCCGAGTATTTTATTGCCCTGGTCCACACCGTTTGAAGACCCGATTTCGCTTCCGCGGGGACGATCCCTCGTCACCTTGATGGATGCAGCCGACTACATCACGAAGCTGCCAAAGGCCGAGCAGCGCCTGGCGCACTGGCAGCTCGCGGTCGAGACACTGATCAATTGTGCCGAGGGCCGCGATTTCCTGATGCACGCGCGGATCGGAATGCTGCGCGCATTGAACGCCGGCAAGCCGAACCCAGATGTTCATGCCACGGTGAAGAAAGCCAAGGCGTAGAGGATCGCCTGATGAAATGCTTGCTCTGCGAGGGTAGCGGCTGGGTCTGTGAGAACCATCCGGACCAACCCTGGGAAGGTGAGCACGCCTGCGGCTGCGGCGGTGCTTGCGCCCCCTGCCCGACCTGCAATTCAGCGGCCGAGGACGAGCGGCCTCGGCTGCCGCCCGACTTCAAGACGGTGCTCGATGCGTTGGGGCATGCCGCCACCATCGCGCGCCGGCGGTCCGCTGGTCGCGAACATCCGCAACACCTCGTGCCCGCACTGGCCGCTTACGCGAAGAGGTTAGCGGGGTCTAGGACGCCGGTCGGGATCCGTCGGGCTTGTTGTCGGAGGCCCGCCGCCACCGGCGGCTCCGCCGCCGTCACTGCCCGGCGACATCGTGGCGCCCGTGGTGCCAGTCTGACCCACCCCTGTTCCCATTGCTGAGCCGGTGCCCGTCCCCGTTCCCGAGGTCGCCGCGCCGGTACCTGTGCTGCCACCACCACCGGCGCCGGGTCCACCGCCGGCACTAGCACCTCCACCGGCCGTACCCGTACCAGTTCCACCACCCGTACCAGCTCCACCGGCCGTACCCGCACCAGCCCCGCCGCCCGCCGCGCCTGCGCCACCAGCTCCGCCGCCCCCGGCACCGGCACCGCCGCCCCCGGCACCGGCACCGCCTCCACCGGCACCGCCGCCCCCGGCACCTTGGGCGACAGCCAACGTTGAGCCGAGCGCAAAGAACAATGCTACCGCGATTGCTGATGCTTTCATGACGATCTCCTTATAGCTGTGAAGCTCCGGAAATTTTCATTCGCTGCTTTCGTTCCTATTTTTGCTGCGGCCAAATGCGGAGCGGCTCCTTCGCGCAATAGGAATCTTTCCTGGCGCGGAGCTTAGGCAACAGCAATGATCGCGTGGCGCGACGCAGGGAAGAAGGACATGACGCCGCGAGCTACATCACGAGGCCGTCGAACGCCGAGTACTCCGCTCCGGAGTGGCAAGCCGCGATGGAGGCGCTGATCCGTTGCGGAGAACGGCGGCCCCACGATGTTGGCCAGGATCGGCGTCATGCGGGCGTTGAACCGTCACGTCGAGCGGGTCTTTGATCCCGAGCGCAAGAGTCATCATTGGGGCAAGCGCAAGCTGAAGAGAGACCAATGACCGTTTTTGTCTAATCAACACCAGCAAGCAGGTTGGCGACCCTGAGCACATCAAGGCGTTCGCCAATGTGGATGCCGCGGAAAAAATGGTTTGAGGAGATCGATCCTGAGGGCGTGGCGTTCGAGTATGAGGTGCTGGAATGAAAGAGGCCGCCAACTGGTGCGGCCTTAACCCTCTTTCTGTTCATCAACCTCGAAGGAAACTTTTACCGCAAGCACAGGCCTGCGACCGTCGCGGACCTCGATTGCCAACTGATGACCCGGGCCTTTATGGGATTGCTTACGGATCGCATCCCTCGCCATATCTGCGATCGCACCGGCGGCTTCTGCCCGGGCACGCGCAAGGTTGGTGAGTTCCAGACCTTCGTCATCGGCGGTAAAGTTGTCCCCCTCGCGGATATCAAAATAGTATCTTGGCATTCGGGCATCCTAGCTTGCTATTGAACAGGCTAATGCCGTTTTAATTGCAGAAGGGGATTAGGACACTCCAAAATCAGATTAGGATCTAGCGGCCCCGGCAATACGCAACGCACCGGGGCCGCCAGCTCTTGGAGAAACGCCCCGGCCTGGGGACATTGCCGGGGAACGTACAGAATAGTCCGCCATTGGATCATCGTCTGTACGGCCGCTGACAAAGACCGGGCCCGCCGGCGTGCACCGGCGAGCTTTGGTGCTGGCGATAATCTGGCAGGGCTGGGGCCGCTGTAGCGGCCCCCGTCTCACTGCTTGTGCCGATCAATTTCCAAGGTGAACTTCACCTGCAGAACCGGGCCGTCGTCGTCACGAACTTCGATTGCCATCTGGCTCCCCCGCCCGGTCATGGTTCATTCTGACCGCGTCCCGCGCCATGTCGGCCAGTGAGCGAGCAGCCTCTTCCTGCACCCGCTCAATATTGGGGAGGTCCAATCCTTCCTCGTCAGGCGCGAGATCGTCACCGTCTCTCAAATCGAAATAGTAGCGTCGCATAGGAACCACCTTCGCCCCGAAAGTAGAACCATGAGACCCGAAAGTTGTTCGCGCACGTAAGCAGGCGGCGAAAAGAACGAGGCCCGGCGTGCCTAGATTGGCGCTCGCAGCCCCGGGGAGGTAAGCCACTGCTGAATGTTTACGGCTGTTTCGGCTTGCAGGGCTCGCCTGATAAGTTGCTCACGCGCGATACCTGGCGGAGTGCCGCGCGCTTCTTTTCGAAGGCGTTCCGCCTCCTCCATCAATCGCTGGTCTAGCGAGGTCGTTTGTTTGAAACGGCGACGCTTCTGCATGCGCTGTTCCTTTCCTTTAGGGAAGGCGGGAGCGCAACTGGCGTTCTCGTCACCGATAACTGCCGGAGTACCTTCCGGTGATGTTCAAGAGCTTACGCTCTTTAGCGCCGCTGTCGGTCCACTAGTGGACAGATGGCAAAATAGGAACGACCCCTGCTTAGAGGTCATTAGTTGTGCGTGCCGACTAACCCCCCGGTTGGCACGGTGGCGTGGAGTTTGCGGCGTGGCGTTTCAGCGCAAGAAACCGGAGGCGATCGGCGTAAAGGCGCCCTTCCCCGGATTCATCGAACACGCGCTC
>NZ_JAGWDK010000085.1 GCF_018398875.1 Bradyrhizobium sp. sGM-13
TCCATTATCCCGATGCCGCCTGTATCCGTGTCGTGCAGGACAATCTGTCGATCCACACCGCCGGCGCGCTGTATCAAGCATTTGCGCCCGCCGAGGCCGGTCGCATCCTGCGTCGCCTCGAATTCCACTACACCCCGAAACACGCCAGTTGGCTCAACATGGTAGAGTGCGAGATCAGCGTGCTGCAGCGCCAGTATCTCGGCAGCCGCATCGACGACCCCAAACGGCTCCGAAAAGAGATCGCAGCATGGCAACGGCAGCGAAACAAAGTACGAGACCGCATCAAATGGATGTTCACAACCGATAAAGCCCGCGCCAAACTCGGCCGCGCATATCCAACCTCCGCCAATGAGTCAAAATCACTGTGATGAACCACTAGCACTATGCTCCTGGAGCTGCTTAAGGCTGGTGAAGGAAGCGCCGCTGAGCGACTGCCCCTGCAAGGCCGAAAACCAAACCTCGACCTGATTGAGCCAGGATGCGCTTGTCGGCGTGAAATGAAATGTCACATTGGGGTGGGCCTTTAGCCAGTGCTCGTTCTTCTTGTGGGTGTTGAGGTTGTCGAGGATGACGTGAAGCTGGCGGTCCGGAAAAGCCGAGGTGACGCTGTCCATGAAGTCGAGGAACTCGACACGGCGCCGCCGTTTTGAATGCGTCGCGATGATCTTTCCGGTCGCAACCTCGAGCGCCGCAAACAGCGTTGTCGTGCCATGCCGCGTGTAATCGTGGCTCTGACCGGTCAAGGCGCGACCATTGGGCAACTTCAGATAACCTTGCGCTCGCTCCAAAGCCTGGATTGAAGGCTTTTCGTCCACGCATAGCACGATAGCCTTCTCGGGCGGGGCGACGTAGAGGCCGACAACATCGGCGGCTTTGGCCGTGAAGTTCGGGTCGTTGCTCTCGCACCAGGACTTGCGAGCCACGAGGTCGATCTGGTGGTTGCGCAGGAACCGCCAGACATATTGGACGTCAACATCGCCCAGCGCCTCGGCCAGCAGCGGCCCGGTCCAGCGCGCAAACCCTTCCGGTGGCTGCTTGTCCAACAGCCGCAGAATCCGCTTGTCGGTGGCCTTCGTATAGATCGGCTGCTTGCCAGGCCGCGGCCTCTCCTGCAGCCCTGCAAGGCCAAGGTCGGCATAGCGATGCCGCCACAGGCTGACAATCCGAGGCTGGACCCCGACTTCCTTGGCTATCGACCGCGTGCTGCGCCCGGCCGCCGCCAACAAAACTATCCGCGCCCGCTTCAAATCGCGCTGCAATGTCGCCGGCGAACGACAACGCGCCTCCAGGACCTTGCGATCCTTCCTCGAAAGGTGAACTTCTCTTGCCTCGGGTATCATCCCGATCTTGAATCACGACTCACCCTCTAAGGAGGGTGGGTACTAGCTGCTCGTGATGGCAACGCCGAATGCACCCAGTGGGAGGAGCTGCTGCGCAAGCTGCGCTGCATATGTTCAGGCTCTCATGCTCGAGTTGGTACGCCGCTATGGCGACCCCTGGCAGTGGTTGCAAACACCTCTTCCGGTTGCACACGCTGCAACGCGCCCGCTCGATCAGGCAAGCCGATCGAATTGGGGTAGAGCTTCCATCGGTAAACCTTCGTATAGCAGGTCCCCTCTTTTCTATACCGATCGCCCACCTCCGTACAATTGAACATGTCATCGACCTCCGTCAGCTATCGGGAGCCGTAGAATGTAGATGGAAAATGCCTCCGCTATCGCCGAATGAATTGATTGCGCGATGCAAAGCTGGAGCAGCGAAGTGCCTTTCATAATAGGTGGCCGGCAGCTTATACCTATGTTCGGCAGCTCGGCCTATCTCTCCTGAGATGGTCAGCGCCTTGCTCACCTTGTTCAAGTATAACCGGCACATCATGAAACTTGGCCCTAAGCAACTAGTCAGAGGTATGTTTTCTTCTCGGTCTCCCCAGGTCGGGGACGACGCTCGCACGTTTGCTCCAGCAGCACTCCGATATTGCACCCCGCCTGAACCGCTGCCTAATGCTGGCACTTGAACCGTTCGGAGAGTGGACCGCGACATCTGGCAGGAATGCCTTTGATGCTGGCCGGGACCCCCGAATTAATGACCATGATGAGCCGCTGTTTTTCTGATGCAGCTTGCACTAGTACTTGGTCGCAGCGGGTGTTCCCAGTCAAGCGGGTGTCCGGCTCATCGGAACAAGGGATATCGGGAGGTTTGATACATTGCCAAAAATAACTGGATCGACTGTGCCCGGGGCGCGCACGCCGGAGGCAAACGATCGAGATCTAGGTTTAGATTTCGCGAAAGGAGTGCTCATCACTTTGGTGATCGTCGGTCACCTGATCCAATATGTCGTCTACCGAGATGAAGGCTTCTGGGAGTCGCCATGTTTCAAATGGATCTACATGTTCCACATGCCACTCTTTATGGCGATAAGCGGATATCTTTCTTGGCGAGCGCTCTTGCGAAAGTCATTCACTCAAGCCATCGGTGATCGTGCGATGCAGCTCTTGTTGCCCATGCTGTTTTGGTACGCTCTCCTAGAGACAGCCAAGTTGGCCGCATTTAGCTCGTCTGCAAGCCAACCAGGCAGCGTTTTGCAGTTTCTAAACGATTCCGCGGGCACATACTGGTTCATCTGGGCTGCTTTTGTTTCTTTCCTTCTAGTCAAAATTCTTTCGATTTTCAATCGTCGGTCGCCCTGGATCCTATTCGTATCAGTCATACTAGTCTCACTTGCGCCTGTGACATTTTCCATATCACCTCTCATAAGGTATACTTTCCCGTTTTTCTGCCTAGGAGTCTCTTTTGCTCAGTCGAGAGAATGGTGGACGAGCATAACGCGATCTCACAAGCCGCTCTTAATCACGTTTCTCTCCATAGCGGCTTTGGTGTGCTTTCTAGCCTGGCGCAAAGACACTTACATCTACAACAATCTCGCCCTAGTGCACGATATGCAGTCGGCAAAAAACGTACTTCTGATGCTTCTTGGCTCCGCAGCGGCCTCAGCGATCGTGATCGTGCTCGTCCTCCAATGCTGGAAAGTTGGCCGCTCAAATCGAGTGACCCGCTTTATCACCGTGGAACTGGGACAGAGCACGCTGCTGCTATACTTGATACAAGGTACGGTCTTTCGTCTCATGGATTCGATACAATACGGGGAACTTTGGGATCTCACGACCAGGTTGGCCGTCGCGGGAATTCTTGGGGGAGCGATTGTTGCCGTCGCGCTAATGGTACGCTGGATCGTGCGCGACATTCCCTATCTATCTCAGCTCGTTCTTGGAGCGCCACCACGCTCGGCTTGTCTAAAGTATCAGCCCGCAGATAATTAGCTGCAGCCGAGATCTGAATCCTGGAGAGCCCGACTCCTGGTTGGTCTCCTCGCAGCTTCTGCCATTGGTTGTGGTGACGTGATGGACCTTGTTGACGTGTGTCGTCATGCCGCTGGAGCGGAGATCGCTGATGCTGGCGTCCAATTCCAGGGCAGGAGCTCGTCCAGCCGATGAGCCGGATGGGCGGCGATGCGGGCAAGGACATCGGCCAGCCAGGCTTGCGAACCAACGCCGTTAATTCTTGCCGTTTATGCCGCCCGCCGAACTATGCCGAACGGGTTTGGTATGGCACGCCGTTGTCACGCTGGCACCGTCGATCGCGTGCACGGCAGCCCCATTCCATTCGGCATAGTCTGGTCGTTCAGAGCGCTTCCAGAAAGGCGAGCAGGCGGTCGTTCGGCTGGAAGCGGGTTCGCTTGCCGCGCTCGTACGGCTTGAGCTTCGCCAGAGCAGCTTCCTTGAGGGCGAGGTGGACGTGCAGGTACGTCTGCGTCGTCTCGACCGATTCATGACCGAGCCACGGCGCGATCACGGAACAGTCGACGCCGGCTTGCAGCGGTTCCATCGCAGCGCTGTGCCTCCTATGTCTTGGTCGATATAGCAGGCACTGGACTAAACCGCTCCGCGGTAGGCAGCGATGGCGGCGGCCTGAAGAAGGAAGCGGCACAGAGTGCGCGGCAGCGGCATTAACGATCCTTCGCTGTGCGTCGCGCCGTCCGACCCGTGGCCTCGCTGAACAGGTGGCGGGGGATGTTGATTATCGCAAAACGTCGCCGTTCTTCCGGGTGCGTTTCAAAATCTGCCTCCACAAAAATCTCGACGGTCTCCTCACTGGCATGAACTTCGACGCGTACCGGCGCGTCTTCAAACTCCACTTCATATCGACGACCATTCTTTCCTCGGATAATCGTGTGCGCCATTTCTATGCTACCTCCGGCCCTGCTTCTTGAGCTTCTTCACTCGGTGCTTCTGATAATCCAGAACGGCCGCTGCAAGTGGCATCGAGCGCGGCACGCGCACATGTGTGAGGGAGACGACAAGCGCTCTGCCTGTTTCTTCCGAGCGAGACAAATGGCAGATGATACCGCCCTCGTCACCGGCGTATGACAAATCCCAGACGACGTGGTGCATCCGATCAGCATCGGCAACATTCTCGGCTTGCAGATATTCGATCAACGATGGTGCCAGTTCAACGTCAAATGGCGCAGCTGCCTTGAGTGCGGCGAGCAGCCGGGTGGTCTTCTCCGGATTGTCGAGCATAGGTCGTCCATCTTTAACGGGCGAATCAGAGAGCCGACGATCAGCGATGATAGGGAATATAGCTCAACAGAGCCATATTCGCTATCCGTCGCACAACCCGCCTTCCTCCCATTGCTGGTTGACCCGATCCAATAGCGACGACCTCACGGGCATTACCCCGCTTCCTCGCTAATACAACACAGTCCGCCCCTCTCCGGCGCATCACCGCTTCGCGGTAGGCGACTCGTGGCAAGCTTCGGTACCACCATCTGATCTTCCTGCATTCCCGACGAAGTTCGATTGCGAGATGCTGGAGGCGCTGCTTGCAGCGCTTTCATATCGCAAAGGAGCTTCCCATGACGGTTCTTCGACAACGGATGACTGAGGACATGCAGGTGCGGAATCTGTCGCCGCATACACAGGCATCGCATCTCCAACAGGTATCGCTGTTTGCACGTTACTTCCGTATGTCGCCGGATGCGCTGACCCCCGAGCACATCCGGACTTATCAAATCTACCTCACGAACGAGAAGAGGTTGGCCCCCAATTCAATCCATACGGCTGTCGCGGCGCTTCGGTTCCTTTACAGGATTACGCTCAAGAAGGACTGGACCTTTGGAGAAGACATCCCGCTTCCAAAAAAGCCGCAGAGCCGCGCGGGTCGGTACCGCTCTCCCGCACGATGCAGAAGCCCCGGGCATACACCCCCGCAACGAAAGGACCGAAGTACGCGACAGCTCAAGTACGCGGGTGATGCCGCCCGCCGCTCCGCGGAAAGCGCCAAATGAGCTACAAGGCCGGCTTTGCCAACGGCGGCCGCGTGAAGGCATACCCCAAGATGTAGTATGGCGCCGGCAGCGGCGAGGGCCTTCTCGAGAAGACAAAGTACGGCGACAAGGCCAACCTGCGGAAATGATCCTGGTGCGGCATATGGCGGCCGATGCCGGCGGCGAGCGGCGATTTTGGCGTTGCCCTTGCCGATCTCGACATAAACCTTCGTATCGTTCCGTCGCACCTTTGGATGCTCGACGATTACCTGCGTTCAATTGAGCTGCTGATGGCTTTCATCCTAGGTTGCATCCTGCCCTCCTTGGGCGTTTCCTCCCTAGACTTCGGCCGCTTGTGGCAACGCAGGCGGCCTTTTCCTTGTCCGATGCGCCTGATTCGCATGGCGCTCCTGCAATTGGCTCGGAAACAAGTGGGCGGGCTGTAAATGAGCGTCACCATCGCCATCAAGCTGGCCGAACGTCTTCAGGCCCAAGCTTGATGAGCTGGATAGGTGATCGATGCCATCACGTCGGATAATCTCAAAGATTGGGGCCGGTATCAGCGCAAGGTGGTGCCGCAAGGCGCCCGCCGACGCGCGCACGGTGCTCGCTGAGACGATGGAAGACATCCTGAAAGAGTAGGAGGAGAGGGAAGGGATGGTATGCGTTTCGACACGGGAACGGCGCTCGGAGTCGGAGGACCAGAAGACCGAGCTTATGAAGCTCATTGGCGATCTGTGCAGCATCGAGCTGCTGAACAACAAAGGTCTTGGTCGGCATCTACATCGAGCCGGAGAAGACCAAGGGCGGGCTCATCCTGTCGACCGGCGCGATCAAGGAATCAGTCTGGCAGGGCACCGTCGGCCTGGTGCTCAAGAAGCGCAAGACCGCCTTCAACGATGAGCCGAAACCGGCACCTATTTCCACGGCTAGGACGTCAAGATCGCCAATTGGGTTGTATTCCAGTCCGGCGACGCTCGCGCGTCCGGATCAATGGCGGGATTAACGGATGGTCGAGGACACGCTGCTCGACATGGTGGTCGAGAACCCCGACGTGATCACACACCCATGATAGTGATACGGTTTGGCAGAGCCTTCGGGCGCACTGAACGAGAGCGCCCCGTTTGGCAGCTTTGAGACCAATGTCCGCGACTTGACGCTACACACACCCAGTACGAAGCGACTGTAGAACCTCCAACTTTCAAAATCGGCACGCCGCTTGCTTCATTCGGGGCACCATCACCGGTCGGAGGCGGGGCGGTGCTGTAAGGGCGGACTCGGCAGTTCCTCCGTGGCGTCCGGCCGCCCCGCCAATTTGCTGTGAGGCGACATGAAACAGCATGTTCGGGCGGCTGCAACTGCGGTCGCAGCCGCTCACGCTCCGCCGTGATGTCCTTAGCGTGTCCGAACACGAAACCACCAACTTTTCCTCCGGGGGTCACCGATGATGTCCGTCGATCGCCTGGCCACCCGGCTCGCGACGCGCCTTGCATTTTTTGTCGCCGGCTTCGGCATTGCGGCCTGGGTGCCGCTGGTGCCGTTCGCGAAGGAGCGGCTGGCGGTCGATGATGGAGTTCTCGGTTTTCTGCTGCTCTGCTTGGGCGTCGGCTTGGTCGTCTCGATGATTTTGAGCGATTTGTTGTGCGCGCGCTACGGCAGCAAACCGATCATCCTGATCGGCGGCTTCGGAATTGCGCTCATCCTGCCGTGGCTCGCGGTTGCCAGTACGCCTCTGGAGCTCGAGGCCGCGCTGGTTGCCTTCGGCGCCTCGCTCGGCTCGATCGATGTCGCTGCGAATGTCAATGCGGTCGAACTGGAACGTGCAGCGAAGCGTCCGCTGATGTCCGGCTTTCACGCGCAATTCAGCATCGGCGAATTTGCCTGCTTCGACGCGATGTCCGCATTGGCTGGCTGCACGTTGGAGCTTTTTCATCAACCCTAATGTGCTCGGCCATCGTGGCGATCGCGACGGCGCTGACCTGGCCGCGACTGCCGCCAAGCGCGCAGCAGGGATCGCTGTTCGTCATGCCGCATCGGCCCATTCCCGCAGGTAGGCGATAACGGAAGCCTGGTCACGACACTGCGGTCGTCGCTGACCCCAGTTCTGGGCGCCCGCATATCGAGCTTTCATCTGGCTCGCGCTCCTGGTTTGAGACGGCGCCAGCTGAATCGCTTCGCGGCGCGCATCGCCGGATTCCGAGTTTGGCTCTAATCCGCCATAGAAGAGCGTGTCACAAATTCTGGGGTTCTCTCGATAACGACCGAGTAACTTTGGAGTCACGTACACGGCGCGCAGGCGCGAGCGCTTGCGAAGCGTCTCCATGGAATAATGACCCTCGGTTGATGCATGTCAATGCGACAGACCGCAGCGCACGAGTAGACGCAAGAATCGCCGAACGATCAAGGATAGATTTGATGATCGATTTCGCTGTCCGTCGCAATTGCCAACTGCGGCGCTGCTCGCGTGTGGCCGCGGACCACAATGCAAAACGCGGAGATTTCAATGACCGGCGGGATCAGCTGCGGTCTCAACGATGAGGCTGAATGCTAACACCTGCGAGAAAAATGCGGTGCATCGCGCGGTCATTTCGGATACCTGTTTCATGATGCAGCCTTGTAGTCTGTTAGTCGCTGAATTAGGCGCAACGACTTCGATGCTGGCGGCGGCGTCGCGCGCTCGACGGGCAGCGAACATTCACGTGGCCGCGCTTTGAATGAGACCGTGACGTTTCCGACGGAGACTAGGAGCCTGTCCAGTTAGCTTTGGGAAGGCAGTTTTATCTTGATAATGGCGGC
>NZ_JAGWDK010000086.1 GCF_018398875.1 Bradyrhizobium sp. sGM-13
GAGGCGCTCTACGCCACCTCGCCGTTCACGCCGCGGTAGCGGCTTCGTTCAATCCAGTTTCGCCGATCAATCGCCACATTCTGCCAAAGTAGTGCTAGAGCCGCGGTCAGCCTCGGCACCCGAATGGCATTTAACTGCATTACGATCTGTCGCAGCTTCGGCTAGTGCTTAGCACGTGTTAAGTGTCGTCGAGCGACGCTGCTCGCAACGCCAGCAACATATGCTTCCTTCGCCTCCACCGCGATGTGGCGCAAACCAGCAACTAAGCATTGATTGATCAACGCTTTTGTTCTCCGAAAAGTGATTTCCGGATATTCACTGAGGATCTGCGCGCGCGCGATAGCCCTTTCCACGAGTTGGCTGGAATCGACCACCTCGTGAAGCAATTTGTGGTCTACCGCCCTCGAAATCGGAACAACCTCGCATCCATAAATGACGTCAGACATCGCCGCTCGACCCACGAAACTCTCAAGCATATACGCACCGATTATACAACTGACGCCGTGCTTCAATTCCCACATAATCAGCTTGGTTCCTGGCGATCCGACGCGCCAATCGCAGGATAGCGCGACCGCAAAGCCGGTGCCTATTGCGTATCCGTCGACTGCGGCAACAGTCGGCTTCGTGACTTTGAGTATCGTAGAATAGAAATCAATCAGCCTATCAATGGCTCCCTCCACCTCGGCGCGTCCGGAAAGCTGGGCTACCTCGTTAAGATCACCACCGGCGCAAAAGGATCGGTCATTCCCCCCTGTCAATACTAAAGCCCTTATCGCAGGATTGTCCTCTGTCTCTCGACATACCGAGCGGATGGCGTTCTCGAGTTCTAGGCTCATCGGGTTATGAGCGTTGGCGTGATTGAACCGCGCGACCAAAACCGCGCCTCGAGCTTCCGTTTCTAGAATGGCCATGGTGTCTCCAATCAGTCGTTTGCATCTGCGGTGTCACGGGTAGCTCATCGCCTTTCCTATGCGTCCATATAGTGTTGGGCGAGATCGCATCTCCTTTTCCTTGAGCATTTTGAAAGACGATCATCCCGGCGGTAAGAATAGAGCAAAACTGAAGGAGTGTTGCCCCTCCCAATTCTGGTAGAGAGCGCAAGATCGCTTTCCCTCTACATTTTCCCCCATCCATCGAGGAATCATGAGACTGTGCCTCGCGGCAGTCAGATGGAAGGCAAGCGTCGTCTGGGAGAGAGCTTCGCCAGCCTCCTAACGCGTGACGGGCGTAACCCGACCGGAGTAACGAGCCCAGCCGACAGCGATCAGCCGATAAGGCTGTACATGAAAGTACCGTCCGACCGATACTCCGCCAGTGGCTGCCGGCAAAGCGCCGAATTCGCGCCCGGGAAGCTATCCATGTTGAGGCGTAGGTGGTCATCTTTAACTGGCCTCACGAAGGTGGCCCGGATCGGGATCCTACTTCACTGATACGGGCGAATTGGCAGCCACTATTGCGGGGGCGCCGCTCGATCTTCGCCTCTATGATATCCTCGGATCACCTATTCCGGGCTTGAGCACGCCCACGTCGTGCTCGGTAGCGACAGCTTCGTCGACTTGACGAAGGACTGCACAACGCCTTCTGCTCACTGGACGGCGCGCCGCGGGAGCATCCAGGGGAATCGCATATGGAATTGCGACATCTATTGCATTGGAGAGCAAGAAGGATCCTGAAGACGACTCCCGGATCATTGAGGCGGTCGAATGGAGAAGTTCAGGGAGGCTTTTCGGCGGCTGCCGGACCCGCGTGCGGACAATGCAAGGCACGATCTGTTGGAGGTGCTGTGCATCGCGCTGGTGGCGACGCTGTGCGGAGCGGAATCGTGCTTGGACATGGCAGATGTCGGTCAGTCGAAGGAAGGGCTGCTGCGACTTTTTCTGCGCCTGGAACCTGGCATCCCCAGTCACGGCACGTTCAGCCGGGTATTTCGCTTGCTCAAGCCGCAAGCCTTCGAGACCGCCTCCGTCGCTTCATGCCCGCTTTGCCAAGGCCAACGGGCTCAAACTCACCGGAGTGGCGGCCGTCGACGGCAAGGCTCTGCGCGGATCCTACGAACGCGGTGGTCGGGCTACGCCGCTGCAACTGGTCAACGTCTTTGCGGTGGAAGCCCGTATGGCACTGGCCCAGCAAAAGGCGGCCGGTCGCAACGAGACGGCGGGAGCTTTGGAAGTGCTGGAACTGCTGTCCCTCGAAGGTTGCATCGTTACCGCCGACGCGCTGCATTGCCATCGCGCCCTTGGGGCGGCGATACGCGAGCGCGGCGACTATGTTCTGGCGATCAAGGCTAACCGCGGACGCTTGTTCACTGCCGTCACGCAACAGTTCGCGCGATCGGGCGAGCGCAGCACAGCCGAGCAGATCGAACGCGCCAGCCACGATCGACGAGAAACGCGGCGCGCGACGATCATGCGCAATGCCAGCCTGGCGGCCCGTTACGACTTTCCAGGCGTCGCTGCGGTTGGCCGGATCACCTCGCGCCGGCGTTTGCGGGGGCAGCGCGCCCGACGCCCCTATCGTGCGCCACTATCTCTGGTCCAAGTACATCTCCCCCAAGCGGCTGCTGCGCGTCACCCGCAGCCACTGGGGTATCGAGAACCAGCTCCATTGGGTGCTCGATGTTCACTTCGCCGAGGACCGCAATCGTGCTCGAAAGGACAATGCTCCGGAGAACCTTGCTATTCTGCGCAGGCTCGCCCTCAAAGTCCTCCGAACTCACCCAGATCGCGCGTCCCTGCGCCGCAAAATCAAACGCGCTGGCTGGGACAATGCCTTCCTCTTGGCTTGTCCTCAGCCATATGCGATAGCCCTGCGGGAGCATCGGACCGAGGGACTCTGGCCGCCTTCTCCAATCTCGACTGCGAAGACGATCTGATGCGAAGATGCGCGACCGCTCTGCACCTATTGCGGCCCGAGACGAGCTGCGGCTATCCTAGGAACGTTATGATCGCCTGCGCCGAGCTCAGCGGGCAGTGGCAGGTCGTCAATTTCATCCGAACTTTGATAGCGAGTTCGTCCTCGCGAGACTCCACCACAACCGCGACACCGAATTGGTGTTGAGGAACGGTGAAGTCCGGGCGCAAGCGCTGCCACCACGTTCTCGCCTGTGAGCAGGTCGACGACATGCTGCAATTTTGGTAGGGCATGTCGCGGGCGTGGCGCCTCGACCAAACCCGCGAGCTCCTAGCGAGAGATCGACCTCCATGTCTTCGCTGACCGTAATGATGACACATCCAAACTGGATCGTCGTGTGAGCGCGATCATGGTGTCAACGATCTGCTCCTGCTCGTGGACGCGCAGCAGGGCGCCACTCGACCCTCCTCGATTGCGCCGACGTAGCAGGCCACGTGCCCCGTGTCGGCGATCTGCGGATTGACGGGAATATCAAGTTCGATTTCGCGGGACACCTCTATGATGGTTTATGGATGATGGCCATTCTCGAACAGCGCGTATTTGAAAGCTTGGGCGCGGTTCACGAACAGGCCGCCATCCCGCTCTGTTCGCGGGCAACCCAGTTGCCGCGATGATTCCTGCCAACAAGCACGGTCGGCGCTCCGGGGCTGCACAACCGAGGTTCGACGGGATTCACGTTCATAATCCTTCCTTGACTTTCAGAGGGGTTACTCCTCAGCCGACACCTGCCACATCCATTCCGCACCGTTCAAATATCGTCAGCCTGGACGCCTGATTTGCCGCGTTCGAATACCTGGCCCATCGAAAAGCGTATCACGCCGTTTACGAGATTCGCGGTTTCCTGCATGGCGGGAGCGTGTTGATCGAGTACGCGATGCAACTTTCCGGAAACCGCGCGACCATCTTCGACCCGTTTCCAGGCGGGAGTCTTTGGTCGAGTGAAGCGCCTGACGACCGGTATTCTGTTTGTAAGCTGCGGCAATCTCCTTGTCCGGCTCAGTGAGGTGCGCGGCAAGCGCGACATTAATGTTTGCCGCTTGGGCGGCAAGCACAAAACTCGTCAATGCCTTCATAAGGATCAATCGGGCAAGCGTCATCGCAACTCCGGGCATGAACTCCCACCGCTCTGGCGTTGGCTCTTTCTTATCCCCGCAATCGGCGTGCAAGTCGCGCAATCGTCGATCTCGATGGTGAAGAATACAGCAAAAAGGAAGAGAGTCCCCTACCAATTCTGGAGAGAAGCGCAAGATCGCTTCCGCTTTCCATATTCGCTCAATCAAGTCTTACGAATCATGAGAGGGCTTTGAAATCCTATTCAACGCGCCCCGGCGTGCCTCGGATCAGACGAAGATATAGTCGATCCTTGATCGTTGATCTTTCTTGCGCGCCTTGAAGTGGAGTAACTCCGCTATGCGCTGCTGCGCGACGTAGCAATGAACATCGCAGCGCCCAATCGTGGTGCGCCTTCGAGTCGGATCGATCCAAATCTGCACGACTCAGAGTGTGCCTCTAGCCGGTTTGTTCGGTGACCATGATGCGAGAAGATCGCCGGTTGCCCGATCAAGCGCGCCTATGTTGACAAGTGGCTATCGCGGCTAGCACAAAGCGACAAATCCGCGCCGCGTCTTCATCTCCGGTGACAGGATCTCACGTCGCGGTCGCGAACGCGAATTGTCGATGGACGGCCTCGCATCCACTATATGGGCGTCGACTTCGAACGTGTTGCTCCGAACGCCGGGCCGACTAGGCCGCTGCTATGCCCAATCAAGGCATCAGGTTTCGGGGGAAATCGCGTAGGAACATACCTGTTCAACCTGATCAGGTTAGCCAGGAACCGGGAGACTTTCGCTATCATCTATCTCGATCCTGACCATTCGAGTTGTGTAGATCTGATCGTTGCCATCGCAGCAGTGCTTCTATGAATCCAGGCGCGCCCCATTCCTTTTCGATCATCTGAGGTTCGCCTTCGGAGGGAAACATCTGATCCAAGCGACCGCTTGATATGCGGATGGCGAGCAAACCAAGGAGGAGGATAAAGTCACGAACTTCGCGTCACGATCATCATCCGCGATGTTCGATCCCTTTGTTCAGCTTTGAGGTTAGCGTGTAGGTCACCCCGCATAGCGGGCGGTGTTTGATTGTTAGAGAATCTTCCGGTGATTTGTTCCCAGGAGATCATATGAGCGAACATAGGTCTGACACTAAGAGCTTCGAAGTTATCACGGCGACACCCGAGCGGCTTCCCGTCAGTCCGGGGCGGAGCCATCGCACCTGGTCGCGGGAGGCGAAGGAGCGGATTGTCGGGGAAACGTTCGCGCCGGGGGCGAACGTGTCGGCGATCGCGCGGGCTCACGGGCTTGATCCGTCGCAGGTGTTTGCCTGGCAGCGCAAGGCGCTGGCCTCGGGGATTGTTGCGCCGCTTTCCGAGCGAGCCAGACCGGTCAAGTTCGCGCGTTTTGAAGCTGTGGCGGGCGAGACGATGGAAATTGTGGTCGGCGATGTCGCGGTGCGCATCGGCAGCGATGTGGAGCCTGAGCGGCTTGCTGCGGTAATCCGGGCGGTTCGGCAGGCATGATCCCGGCAGGTGTTCAGGTTTACGTGGCCAGCACGCCGGTCGACTTCCGTAATTATGCGGAGCGCATGGTTATGCAGAGTCCGCGGCGAGCCGATCGGAGTTCTCCTTCTTATCAACAGCTTAGACCGAGGCCGGTGGGATCTGACTCGGCATAATTCGAGGTTTCCTTCGCTGTCTTGATGGCAACGAGAGGAGGCCAACGATGGTCAAGCCGAAGCAAGGTTGCAGCAATCATCGACGTAGTATGGACGCGGGCGACCTCGCCCCGCTAGTGACGGAGTTTATGTCCCATCTCCGGGCGCTGGGACATTCCTGCTTGACGGTGAGCGGCTACGGGGGTTCAGCTCGCCACTTCGCCTGCTGGCTCACCAGGGAAAGGCTTGCAGTCGGCAACGTCGACGAGGATGTCGTAAGTCGTTTTGCGCGACATCGCTGTCGCTGTCCCGGCATTCGCCGAGTGAAAGGCGTATTCGAGAAATACGTGAGGCGAGCACGCAGGTTTGTCGATTTTTTGGGTGAGCGTGGCATCGTGCGACGCGAGCCGAAGAGTACGTCCCCAGCTTTCGACCGGCATGTGATCGAGTTCCAGGAGCGGCTGCGCCACCATCGCGGCATCACGGAGCTGACGATAGGTCGGCACGGTCGCATGGTCATGCGGTTGCTCCCGGCGCTCGGCAGAAGGTCGCAAAGCTGGGATGCCCAGCTCATTCGCGATGTGATTCTTGCAGAGACGAAGCGGGCTTCACTCGCCTATGTGAAGACGATGACCATGGCCCTGCGAGGATATCTGCGCTTCCTCGGCGCGCGCGGCCTGTGTCGGGCGGGGCTCGAACGGGCTGTGCCGATTATTCCGCAATGGCGGCTGTCGGCGTTGCCTCACAACATCAGTACCGCCGATGTCGATGGTCTGATTGCCACTTGCGACCGGGCCACGCCGGCGGGTGCTCGCGATCGAGCCAATCTGCTCCTCCTGGCCCGCCTTGGCTTGCGGGCGGGCGACATTCTTGCACTTTGCCTTCACGACATTGATTGGCAGCACGCGACACTCACCGTTCGCGGCAAGGGCCGACGAGAGACTCGGCTTCCGCTCCCTCAGGATGCCGGTGATGCTGTGCTCGACTATCTCAAGCGAAGCCGACCATGCGTAGCCCGACAGGAGTTGTTCCTCACCTCGAATGCTCCGTTCCGCGCGCTGTCCGGCTCGACCGTCTCAAGCGTGTTCGACGTGCGGTAGACAGCAGTGGCATCGTCGCTCCGTCGAAAGGCGCCAATCTGCTTCGGCATTCGGCCGCGACGGCGATGCTGCGAGGCGGCGCCACGCTCGACATGGTCGGCGCCGTACTGCGTCACCGTTCGCCGGACACGACCGCACATTATGCCAAGGTCGACATCGTGATGCTGCAGCAGATCGCGCAGCCCTGGCCGGGAGATGCGTGATGCTGAGCCGAGATCTTGCACGATACGTGGACCAGCAGCGCTCATTGGGCTTCAAGTTCCGCGTCCAGGAGATCCTGCTGAGAGGCTACGTTGCCTTCGCCGAGGAACTTGGCGATCGGCATATCAACAAGACGCGTGTTCTTGAATGGGCCGCACGCGCGCCATCCCCGGAGCAGCGCCGCAACCGGCTGCTCACCGTGCGACGGTTTGCCCTGGTGATGCGGGCTGAAGACCTGCACCACCAAGTTCCGGCGGCGGACGCGCTCGGCCACGCTGTCGCCAAGCGGTGCTCGCCGTACATCTATAGTGCGGACGAACTTGCGCGACTGCTTCGCGCGGCAGGGGCGCTCCAGCCGGAGGGCTCGATCAGAGCGATCATGTACGCAACGCTCTTCGGCCTGCTTGCCGCTACCGGCATGAGGATCGCAGAGGCATTGGCGCTGCAGATCGACGATGTGATCGCCGACGGGCTCGTCGTACAAGAGACCAAGTTCCAGAAGAGCCGGCTGTTGCCACTGCACGCAACAGCACGGCTGGCGCTCGAAAGGTATCTGGTCGCCAGGCAGAGGTTGGCCGCCATGGATCGCGCTCTCTTCATATCGGTCGCCGGCCGACCGCTGTCGTACAACACCGTGCGCGGCGTCTTTCTGCAACTCCTCGATCGCACCAATCTCAGGGGCGCACACTCGGGTCGAGATCCGCGCATCCACGATCTGCGCCATAATTCCGGCAACTGGATTATTCCGGCAACTGACGGACAACGTCGGCATT
>NZ_JAGWDK010000087.1 GCF_018398875.1 Bradyrhizobium sp. sGM-13
CCATCCTCGAATGGCTCGGTATCAAAACGTCAAAATCACTATGATGAACCACTAGACATCACCGTCCATGCCTCATCGGAGATGCCAAGGCTAAAGAAGCAAGCGCCGTGCCGCAACAAAGAAGATTGAGTCTGCACGCAGTATCTGCATGCGTCGCATTGTCGACATTTGGTTCGGAGCCGACAATCTTCCTGATACCAGACGCCTGTGGCGCGTACGCCGTTTCACTCTCGTGTGAGGGCACCCACCGGAAGGCGTTGACGCAGACATCCTCAGATGGTGTGCCGGGGATATCAAGATGCTCAGAAAGTCGGGAAGAGAAAATTGACTGGCGTCACGAATGAAGATGTCCATACCATCGAGGTGATCCGTAGCAATATAGTTCTCTCGCCTTGCTTTCCGCCAATGGCATCGAACACAAAACGTATCGAGTCAACCACGGCGGCGTCTCGGGCTGTCGCTGTCCTCCTTGGACGTTTCCTCCCCTAGACTTGTGCCGCTTGTCAGTTAAGCGTCCTTTTTGCTTGCCCATCAATCCGAGCATTTTGGATCGGGTATGCGAGACTCAGGATTCGCGTTTGATGCGGAAGGATACAGACCGCGATCAACGACTTGGACGCCAGGGTCGCCTGAGTTGGCATGCTCTGCGAGCGCCTCCTGTGCCTTGTGCTGGGGATTATGTTTTGGGCATGGACCTTTTGGATCCCGTAAGGATTCGTTCCAGTGCTGATGGACACGCCACTCGTCTGGGAAACTGGAATTGGTGCCCGTCAGCAGCACGGAAAGCACGACCGAACTCCTCGCCCAATTCACTTCGAAGATCATCCGGCGGGAGCGATCCAGGCAGGTTTCTGCCGCCGACAGCAAGGACCCAGGCAGCGTTGCGGATTGGGCCGGATCTCCTCGATCACGGCGCGAATGAGTTGCTCCCGACCGGTCTCAATGCTCGGCGGTAGCTTCAGTTGTTCTGGTTCCACCAGCATGGTTCGATTTCTCTTGTCATCAGCTGAAGGATTTGCCGCAAGAGCAGCTCGATTTGGCGTTTGGGTTGTCGAAGGTGAAGCCCGAGCCCTACAGCGCCACCACGAAATCGATCGTCGTGCCGGCGAGGTGTTCATGGCTCTTATTGTCGACGAACACCTTGACGCCGTCGCGCTCGATCACGGTGTCGTCAGGCTTAGCCTCGTCGGCCAGGCTTCATCCGGTATTTGAACCCGTCGCAGCCACCGGCCTCGACCATGATGCGCAGGCCGCTCGTCGGCTGCGCCGAAGCCGAGATCGCGCTCTTGAGCGCATTCACTGCGCTATCCGTCAGATTGATCATGGCACCCTTTATTTTCCCGAGTCGTTTGCATGGGAATTGGCAAGTCGCATGCCAGCGCGCCCGAGCTTGACATTGCTCACCTTTTCGAAATCGCGCCTGTTGGCTTTGCGACGCGTGTAGGGTTGCTGACAAAGGTCTTCGAGGGATTGCGGCGGCTTTGCGTGTCTTTCTTTATGGATTCCGCCGATGAAGCGTAAGGAACGCGGCGGCAAGCAATTTGCATTGCGTGTCTAAGCCGGCCGAAGTGTCTGGTGATGAGCTTAGATCGGAGACCACTTTCATGACGAACACTACCGAACAACTAGAACACGCACCGGGGGTCTTTGTCGACAAGATCTGTGCAGGCGATGCGCCCATTCAGCTTGTTTTGCACAATGACGACAAGACGACTCTCGGTTTCGTGGTACGCCTGCTGCGCGAGGTATTCGACAAACAGGAGCGGGATGCCATTGCGCTCGCCAAACTCGTCTTGCAGCATGGCAAGGCCGTCTGCGGACGCTATCCTCCCTCAGTCGCAAAGGCGCTCCTCGAGGCGGCGCAAGAGCGTATCCGAGCTGAAGGATGTCCCCTGCTGATCACGGGCGAAGCCGCGGGCGAAGCGGACGGCCCCGACCTGTCCGACGTGCAATTCGAATATGCCTTCGAAGCGCTTGAGTGGCACTTCACCAATATACCGCCGAGCGAACTCGCCACTACTGTGCGGCAATTCCCGGGCCACATGCGGGCCGATGTCCAGGTCGCGATCGATAAGCTATTCGCCGATCCAGTCCGCTTCTTCGGCGTCTATGAACAACATAGGTACGAGACGCTTTCATTCGCTCGGATCAAACAGCGTGGACGGAATGCGATTTCGCTGGTGCCGCCGCAATATCACCAGGTTGATACTGGCGAGACGGCGCCGGTCAAATGCCTGTACAATGGACTGTGGCTTTGCCGGGCGAGCGAATTTTTCTATGCCGTCGTGCTCTCTTATGAGTTGGAGTTCAAGCGCGAGCCGAAGCCGATGATCCGGATTGAAATCGTTGCCCCTGCGGGGTCTGGCGGCGAAGCCTTTGTTCAGCGCAGCTTTGACGAACTGGAACGGGCGGTGCACGCGGCACGTTCTTATCGCGGCAAGATCCTCTCACTCGAGGAAGGTGCGGATTACAGCGGCCGCTCAAGAGGCATCATGGTGCACCGAGTGGCACCAGTGAAGCGCGAGGACGTGATCCTGCCGGAACAGGCTATCAAATTGCTCGATCGCAACGTGTTGAGTTTTGTCGCCACGCGCGGCGCACTCCGCCGATTCGGCCAGTCGACCCGCAAGGGCATCCTGCTCTATGGCCCGCCGGGCACCGGTAAGACCCACACCATCCGCTATCTCGCCACCAACCTACCGGGACACACCACGCTAATCATCACCGCCGAAGGGGTCGGTGAGCTGAGCGCCTATATGGCGCTCGCGCGCCTGCTGCAGCCTACCATGGTGGTGATCGAGGATGTCGATCTGATCGCCAGCAAGCGCGACGACTTGACAACATGTGAGGAGGTCGCGCTGAACAAGCTCCTAAATGAAATGGACGGCTTGAAGGAAGACGCTGACATCCTCTTCGTGCTCACCACCAACCGCCCCGAGCAACTCGAGGGCGCCCTGGCCGGTCGCCCCGGCCGCATCGACCAGGCGATCGAGATGCCGCTGCCTGATACGACCGGCCGCGACAAGCTGATCCGGCTTTACGGCATGGGCCTGCCGCTTGAGGCGGAGATCGTAGCCGAGACGGTGCGCCGCACTGAGGGCGTCAGCGCCGCTTTCATTAAGGAGCTGATGCGGCGCATTGCGCAATCATGCATCGCTCGTGACGGCGGAAACTCAGTGACCACAGCTGACATCGAGGAAGCGCTCGACGACATGCTGTTCACCGGCGGCCGCCTCAACGTGAAGCTCTTGGGTGGGGCCGGAGCGATGGCTGCGGGGTCTGAATGAAGGCGAAGAGAGGAAGATCACCCGCCAAGGGCTGCGCCAACTCCCGCATGCGCCGGGTGTCGACGACGCGTCTATGACTGATGAGCAGCGAGGCGGTTCGTGAACGCGAACCGCCACGACGAGGCCGAAGCAACAATGACTGCCCGCTCGCCGGCTGCGCCGACGTTGAGATCGCGGTCTTGACTGCATCCATTACGCTATCCGTCAGGTTGCTTGTGGCTCACCCCTCCCTTGCATCAGTCGGTTGCTTGCGAATTCGCAAGCTGCATGCCAGCGCGCGCTTGATCCCGTCTTTTTCGAATCGCGCAGAGTGGCTTTGCGACCCGTGTCGGGTTCCTGACGAGGCTCTTCGAGGGATCGCGGCGCGCTTGCGTGTTTTCTTTAAGTGTTACGCGGATGAACCATTCCAGTCGCGGCGGCAAACAATTTGCATTGCACATGTTGCGCCGGCCGAGGTGTCCGGTGATGAGCTTAGATCGAGGACGATTTTCATGACTGCAATCGAGAACACCGCGCTCGGCCAGCTGGACAAGGAGGGGCGCCTGCTCAATGCCATATTCAAGGGCGGGACCACCAAGCCGGGCCGGTTCGGCTTTCGCGGCGATATCGCACTAAAATTCCAGACCCAGGTCGCGGACGAGGAGCGGCCGCCCGACTATTCGATCGAGCAGGTGCTGATGGTTCGCGCAGGAAGGCGAAAGCACCATTCCGGTGCTGGCCGGCTACGCACTGCTTCGCTTATCTTGCTGATATCGCAAACGTTCTTGACGGCGCGCTAAGCCCTGGTGGCAGCTACTTCATGTTTTGCAACAACATAGACCTGTTGGCGAAATACCGAACCAAACTCGGTGATATCACCTTCCACGTGCTGCCGTGCGATGAATCCACTGTCATCTGGAAGGAGATGATGGACCTGGTCGGGGTCAACAAGAACGGCCTCAAGAAGCTCGATGCGGGCGGCAGGCTCGATTACTTGCTCGACGCGGCCAGGAATGTCGATGCATCCTATGACGAAATCTCCTACGAAGACGGGCTGAAGAGGATGGGGCCCGTCAAAAACCGCAACGAGAACCGGCCGGTCTGAGCGCTGGTCCAGCCCTCGCCGGTGGGATCCGTTCTCGTCCTACAACAAGCCGCACGCCGGTGACGCAGATGTCGCCGTCCAGCCCCGTCAACGCGACCGGCGTGAGCCCGCTGCCCTTGCACGGGCCATCAACGCAGCGGCCGGTGCCGAGCTCGAAGGTCGAGCCGTGCTTACTGCACATCAGCCGGATGCCCTTGGGATCGAGGAACTGGTTACGTTCCCAGTCCAGGTTGACCCGGTTATGCGGGCATTTATTGAGATAGCCAAACACCCGCTTGCCCCAGCGCACCACAACAATGGACCACGGCTTGGGATGTCGTAGAAGCCGCAGATCGCATAGGCGGTATTCGGCTGCATCCATTGCTCGTTCATGACAAGATGCCTTTCATTAATCACCCTGCGACCAGCCCTGCAAGAATCGCGCAGGGTGCTGGATCGCCTCACCTTCTGGGGAATTCGACGCGCGGCGTCGCAAGCGCACCACCACTAGGTGCGACCCGTGCACGATCGACGGGTTCGCGCGAGCACTGTCGCTTTACGGGGCTCACAACGCGCATCTCCGCGGCTGCTACAAAAAATTGATCTCTTCGCGTCCGACTTTGCCGGCTGCTCGCTGGACGAGCTGACGGCAATGCTCGATCGTGGCATGCTGACCATCTATTCGGTCACGCGCCCGATTACGGCAGATTGCGCTGTCGATCAGGCGGGATTCTCGTGATTTTCAGCGTTGGCACGCCGGCCTTCGGCCCGCGGAGGGTGGCGTGAACCAGCCGCTCCTCGCGGCCAATCCGGTTTCGGCCGCCGGCCTGGGCTTGCCCGTGCCCGTCAGGCGGATGGCACGATGGTTCCGGTTTTTTCCGCAGGCCCTGGCAACTACGAGATCAAATTCGCCGAAGTGTCCTGCTCGAAAGGCTCACCGGTGAAGATCACCGCTGTCAAATTGCTTCCGGTTCGTCATCATACGGAAAAGTGCCCCGAAGCAGCCTCTCTTGGTGGGAGCAGTCATTGGAATGCTTTCCGCATCGGTGGGATGAGCGCTATGAACAAGCTGCCCCTACAAACCCGCGTCCAGATTCTGACGATGCTCTGTGAGGGCAGCAGCTCAGCCGGATTACCGGGGTTATAGCGCGACAATCTGGATGGGAAGTCTTCGGGAACATTCCTCCATGAGGCAATACGCACTTCCATCCTGATTGCCGCGCCGCACGGGGTGTCGATCAATACCGTGACTAAGCTCTTGGTGGACGCTGGTTTGGCCTGCGCCGCCTTCCACGATGAGAAGGTCCGCCATGTCCCCGCCATCCGCATCCAATGCGATGAGGTTTGGTCGTTCAGCTACGCCAAGCAGAAGAATGTCAAATTTGCTAAGCGGCTCCGGCCGCTGCTGGCGACATCTGGACGTGGACGGGCCTGGACGCCGACTCCAAGCTGATCGTGTCATGGCACGTTGGCGACCGCAGCCAAGACAACGGCATTGTCTTCCTAGGAGACTTGGAGGCGCGTCTTGCCAACCGCGTCCAGCTCATCACAGATGGCCACAAAGCCTATCTCAAGGCCGTATCTGCGGTCGATTTCAACGCTGAGTACGCGATGCTGAACAAGATATTCGCGACTGACTATGCCGTCCTGGCCGCTATAGCCCTCCCAAGTGCATTGGCGCGATCAAGGAAGCCATCATGGGCAACCCCGATCCGAAGCGTAACAGCACCTCATTTGTTGAGCGGCAGAACCTGACCATGCGCATGTCAATGAGGCGGCTTACCCGCTTCACCAATGCGTTCAGCAAGAAGTTTGAAAACCATTGCCACGCGTTGGCACTCTACTTCTTTTTCTACAACTTCTGCCGCGTCCACAAGACACTTGGCGTCACCCCGGCTATGGTCGCTGCCGTGACGGATCGTATCATGAAAATGGAAAGCCTTGTTGAGATCATCGGCGCGCGGAATGCCCCGGGGCCGCGCGGCAAAGGGCTGGATGAGGCCCATACACCGTCCGCCTGCCGTTTCGCATCGACCAGGTTGCCCATGGCCGCTGAAGACGGATTGCGTGCAGCCTTCCCTATGCGCCAGATCCGACGGCGCAGCCGCTGGCTTGCATGTGGTGGTCTGGTTTCGCGATCTGCCCCAAACGTCCGAAGCATGGGTTACGCCGCACTGGAGGCGCGCCAGATCGAGCGCGGCTGTCAGCTTCTGGCTCAAGCGGTCGATCAGCTTCGTTCGCGGCGATTGTCCTAGTCGCATGCCCTCCAACTGGACCATCAAAATCAGTGATAAATGGCAATTCTAACCGTACCAGGCTCGGTCTATCTCAGGAACGAGAACGGAGAACCGCCATGTATGTGCCCCCCGCCTTTAGAGATGACGAGGTCGAAAGCATCCGCGCGACCATTTGCTCCGCCGGCCTCGCCAACCTGGTCACGGCCACCGCGGACGGACCGATTGCGACACCCTTGCCGCTCTTCCTCGATGAGACCGAAGGAGAGCACGGAGTGCTGTACGGGCACTTGGCGAAGGCCAATCCACAATGGCGTTCGGCTCCGACCGGCGAAGCTCTGGCGATCTTCATGGGTCCGGAAGCCTACGTGAGACCCTCATGGTTCGCGACCAAGCAAGAAACCGGGAAGGTGGTGCCGACATGGAATTACACCGCCGTCCACGCGTAAGGGCCGGTTGAGTTCTTCCAGGAGCCCGAACGTCTGCTCGAGGTGGTCACGCGCCTAACGAACTCGTTCGCGACAGCGGAATGAAGTTATTGAAGATTGCCAACATCCGATCCCATAGTGGCAGCAGACATTATGAACCATCCGAACCGGCATTTTCGCAGAATTCAGATGCTTGCGGCCGACGACGCATGATTCTACCCGGGGACGGCGACTCGGAGCCAGCAAGCTGGTGGGAATGGCCGAGCAGGATGACCGACTTCGCGGGAGCAGTCACTGGTGAAGGTCACCGAACATTCCCGAAGGCCAGCTTGCCGGAGCCGGCACTATTACGACGCCCATCCGCGGCAGGGCCCTGCAATGCCAACCATTTTGTGATGCTGTCGCGGCGCATAGAGTCCCATCCTATGAACGACGCGCTGGCTCCGGCCGATCTCATTTCGATGGGAGCGGGATTTGAACTACCGTCCGTCGACCGGCCCTTCATGCTGCTGTCAGGGCGGACTACTTTGTCACGCATCTTGCAGACGACGGCCGCCCGCTTCGACCACTAATCAACCAAGTCCTTCGCGCCGGTCGGCGCCGAGGGACTCTATCCCCGAGCGCAGCACACGGAGAGTCCCTTCAGCGAGGCTTCGCCGTCCA
>NZ_JAGWDK010000088.1 GCF_018398875.1 Bradyrhizobium sp. sGM-13
CACGATATGCCGCCTTTCCGATTCCCGCCGTCACCAACTTTCGGCGATAGCTCCATCGCGCCGGCTCGATGCCACTCGCTCGACCTGCCGCTTCAGATCGGCCATAACGGCGTGAAGCCCGCATGACGATCAGGCACCGCCTCTCAGTCCCGCGTTTTCCGGAGCCGGGGATACAGGGTGGGCGGGCAAGGAATGGCAGGGCCCATGCGCAGGCCTCCCATTGTTTCTAAGGTGCGGACGATCGTTAGACCAGCATTCTCAAGGGCATCCAGGATAAGCCGGCGGGTCGGTTGGTGTTCGCCGGTCAGGGCGCCGTACGCCTCCTCGCGCTCAGCGAGCTTGTGCTCAGTATATTCGCCGCAGACATTGCAGGATCATCGGTCGACCGCTCCAGGGATCATGCGATGCGATTTCGCACCAGTTATCGGAGTTGCATTTCGGACACTGCATGGGCGGGGGCTCCTGGCGGGTTCTCAGCTCGCGGGCACTTGGGCAGCTTACCTCTGCAGAAGCATCGGGGGGTGTGGAGCTCGTCTCGGACATTCCAAAAGCGAATAAAGCTAGCGAGGCCAGCGCGGAAGAAAGCGAACAGACGTGGCAAACGCGCGCGGTCTTTGCAGCGCGCTAGCGGCGTGCCTTTTGGATCCTTGGTGGCTCACAAGTACTGAGCCTCGAAACCGCCCTTTCAGCTGCGGCGCAGGCGAACATTGCGAGCAAAGCGAGCGCGGCCCCCAACGCAAAGGACAGCGTTGCTGAGGCGAGGGCGCCGATAAGGCTCGGATCGATTGTGGCTCTGGTTGATATACGTTCGAGGAACGCCAAGACTGCAAGCGCAGCTCCACAGTTGATCAATATCAGAGCGCAAAGCGCAAACGGGACCGAATCGAGGGCTGCCCTTTTGACAAAGCTGCGAAGTCCGCCGTTGTGAAGGGCGCGCTGAGTATCTTCGCGGTTCGGGCCGTGATGCCATTTTCCATCTTTTACCACCTGCTCGCGACCCGAGTGTTCTTCAAGCGCTATGTGTTTGTTGGCGTTGTCCACTAAGTGTACTCCTGGACCCGCTCGGGGGGCGACGAAAACATCGATTCGGCCGCGCGCGAAGAGCGAATCCGGCCTAAGGCGATAGCCCGGTTGCGTGTTTGCGACAGCACATCGCGTTCGTTCAACGACATATCGGCATCCGATACTCATAGATCATCATTTGCGTGATGACGTCGTACGGGCACAGACCATTTCTGAAACCGTTCGCAGTGCTGCGTGAGGTTGCCAGACTTCAGCGGCTCACTGGTCCACACCGAAACTGGTTTGAAGCCCATCTCTTCTAGCTGCTTCGAGAGTGTCGACGATGGGCACATTGAAACCGGATCCGCCTGTCCTCAGATGAACTGACAACAACGCCGCCACGATTGCGATTAAAACCGTGGAGAGCGCCATCGATACCTCGCCGGTATTCGCCAGCAGCAAGCCAGCGATCCCTCACCAATGCTAGCGTTCGAGCTGCGTCATCCAAGGCGATGATGGGAGTTGTCATCAATCAAACGGCGGCTTCTGGGTGGCATTCAATCCCTCGCTTCAACGGGACGGTGTTTGTTCTGCAGTACGGGACGACGGACCGGAATCGTGGTGGTGCGGTCAGGAATCCATCAGGGGGCACACGGATATTCCTATGACGCCCAGCGATCTGTTACGGCGCCGATCGGGGATGCGCGGATTACTCTGCTCTGCTTCTGACTGTCCTCTGTATCTTGCTCTGGTAGTTTCGGTGAAACGCTTTCGCGCTCACCCTGGTCTTCCTCGCCGCAATCCTGCTCGCGATGATCTCTCCGGTCTTGTGCGACCCGTTAAGGGACGCACGCACCGCTCCGACCGCACCGCAGTCGTTGTAATCGGCGTCGATGTGCGACGGCGCGCCGAGGCTGGACATTTCTTTCGGCTTGCCGCGCCTGATCTGTGTGGGCGAACGCGATGCATGGTGACGTTGATCGAGCGGATGCCGGCAAGGAAGCGGCCGCTGGCTTCGAGCTCGGGGCCAGCGTGCGCCGCGCGCGTCAGCGCGAGCAACGCCGCGGCGAAGGTAATGCGTTTCACTTGTCTTCCTTTCCGTTCGGTGTGGAGGTAGACCGGCCGCCGATTTGAAGCCAGCCAGATCGAGGGTGGGTATAATCGGCGCCTTGCGCTTTGCGATTATCGCGCCGACTTCCATTTCATGTGCGGCTGGATCGCGCTGCTCTACCTCGATGATCCCGCCAAGGCGGCCCTGATCCGATCGCTACATTCTGAACACGCCGCAATGTGGCGCCTCAATCGGTGTATTGAGCTAAGCGCTCAGGACGACTGCGAGCGCGTTTCTGGTGTCGACAGGATCAAGAATGCCGTCGTCCCAGATTTCGGAAGTTGCATAACAGGCGCTCGATCGTTCCCGATACTCTTCCAGAATCGGCTCTCGAATAGCTGCCAACTCCTGCTCAGACAGGCGTCCACCCTCGCGGGTTAATTGTCTTGCCTTGACATGGGTGAGCACGCCTGCTGCTTGCTCTGCACCCATCGCAGAAATCTGAGACTGCGGCCAGGTGAATATAAAGCGTGGATCGAAAGCCCGCCCGGCCATAGCGAACGTCCCCGCTCCGTAGGAGCCGTTGCAAACGACCGTGAACTTGGGCACCGACGCCCCAGAGACGGCCATGATCAGCTTGGCGCCATCCTTGGTGATGCCGCGCCGTTCGTATTCGCGGCCGACCATGAAACCCGTGATATTCTGCAGAAAGAGCAGGGGCGTTCGGTTCTTGTCGCACAATTGGATGAAGTGAGCGCCCTTCAGCGCACTGTCGCTGAACAGCACACATTGTTTGCAATAACCCCGATCTGATATCCATAAAGCCGCGCGAAGCCGCACACCAGAGACTCGCCATAGAGAGACTGGTATTCGTGGACCGGGTGCCATCCACCAGACGGGTGATGATCTCCCGCATGTCGAACTGCACTCGAGGATCCCTGGGAATGATGCCGTAGAGTTCGGACGCGTCGTACGCCGGCGGTTCAGGAGAGACTCGATCCATCGAGGCTTTCGTGGCACGATTGAAGCGAGCGACATGTCCCGTGCGATGGCAATCGCGTGGATCTCGGAGCTTGCGAAATAGTCACTCGTCCCAGACACGCTGGTATGCATATGAGCGCCACCAAGCTCTTCGGCGGATACCGTCTCGCCCGTGGCGGTTTCATGACCGGGGGGCCTCCTAGAAAAATCGCGCCCGTTCCCTCCACGATGATGTTGTAGTCGCTAAGCGCCGGAACGTACGCCCCTCCCGCGGTGCAATGACCCATTGCGATGGCGACTTTGAGAGAATGGACTGATTGCGGAAGAGTCGACCCGCGTAGTATCGATCCGCGAAGAACTCCGCCTGCAAAGGCAGGAAACCACCAGCACAGTCGCACAGATGAACCACTGGCAGACAGTTCTCGATCGCTATGTCCAAGGCCCGCACGATCTTCGTGACAGACAACGGATACCATGCGCCGCCCTTCACGCTGGCGTCATCCGCGTGAACAATGACCTCGCGACCCGCTACGATGCCGATGCCGACGACCTGCGCAGCGCCAGGCACCTCGCCGTCGTAAGCCTTGTTAGCGGCTAGCGTCGAAAGCTCGAGGAACGGAGTTTCTGGATCGGGCAAAGCCTCGATCCGATCACGTACAAACAACTTGTTTTGCCGATGCAGGCGCTCAAGGTCTCGTTCAGGACGGTTGAAGCGGACGACACGTTGTCGTTCCTTCAATTCGGCCGCAAGTCGTCTATTGTGGAGTTCGTTGAGGCGGAATTCGTGAGATTTGACATCCGCTGCAGAAGCGATCCGCTGCATCTCAACGCCCTTCCTCTGAGAGCGTAACCAGCACTGCGCCTCGCTCGAAGCTCTCGCCTCCGTTGAAGTGAATTCGGTCGATCACGCCGTCCCGTGGAGAGCGTATGATGGTTTCCAACTTTATGCTCTCGATTTTCATCAGCGCCGTGCCTGCGGAAACGGGTTGACCAGGCGAAACGCTGGTCGTAACGACGAGACCCGGCATTGGCGCGCTGGCCAGGAGATGATCTGCCTCATTATTCGCGCAAGCGAGCGTTCTCAACGGGTCGCGGTAGTGCAAAATGCGCGTCCTGCCGCGGATGTGCACGTGAATAACCTCGCCGTCGATGGCGAACCTGACCGGTTCGCTTTCGCCAGCGATGGTAAGGACGCCGCAAACGTCGCCTTACTGGGAGAACACGATTGGGCCAATCACTTTGTTACTCAAGAGAAGGCGATAGCCCTGTTGGCAACGTGAAAGCGATAACTGATAATCTACGCCATCAACTTCAAAATAGTGTTTCACGTCAGTTTCTCCAGCTGCCCAGCGCTGCGTGAAGCTCGGGCACGGCATCTGTCCATTCGCGGATAGGTCTCGTCAGGAGGGCGGCTGTGGCGAGGAAGGCAGATAAGTCGGACGCAGGCTCGGCCGATGCGATGTGCGGATTTTCCTCAAGATATCCCGTATGGACGTGTCCGCTCAGAAATGCCTCGTCGCGGAGGATACGTGTGAGAAAGTTTGCATTTGTCTCGCAGCCGAGAAGCACCAGCTCCCGCATCGCGCGATGGGCCTTCAGCGCAGCCTCAATGCGCGTCGGCGAATGCGCGATGATCTTTGCGAGCATGGGATCGAACGCTGTCGTGATCTGCTGGCCTTGCAAGATGCCGCTGTCGATCCGTGCGCCGTCGCCGTCCGGGTACTCAAGAACAAGTACCTTACCAGTCGTCGGAACATATCCACGTTCCGGGGCTTCCGCATACAGTCTAGCCTCGATCGCGTGTCCTCTCGAGACGATATTGGACTGCGAAAATCCAAGTTCGCGGCCCGCGGCGACATAGATCTGTTGAGCAACAAGATCGATGCCGGTGATCATCTCGGTCACAGTATGCTCGACTTGCAGACGCGTATTCATCTCAAGAAAATAGAACTCTCCACCGTCAAAGATGAATTCGACAGTGCCTGCGTTTCGATAGTTGGCGGCGCGCGCGATGCTGGCGGCGTTTCGCAGACCCGCTTGCGCAACTCTGGCGACAGTGCGGGCGACGGCGCCTCCTCGATGATCTTCTGGAACCGGCGCTGCACCGAGCACTCTCGCTCAAAGAGATGGACCACGTTTCCGAAGGAGTCGCCGAGCACCTATACTTCGATGTGCCGCGGGTTTTCGACATATCGTTCGACGTAAAGCCGGCCATCGCCGAAGTACCTCTGCCCCTCACTGCGCGCCTGCGCAATCGCGTCCTCCAGGGTAGCGAGGTCGCGTACGATCCGCATGCCCTTGCCGCCACCGCCCGCCGATGGTTTCACCAGCAAAGGAACTCCAACAGCTCGCGTCCTGAATGTGAATGTCGCTGGATCATCTTCTTCGATCGCCGAAGGTGCGACCGGAAAACCGTTCCGCTGAACGAAGTTGTGGGCCCGGATTTTATCGCCCATCAGTTCTATGCTTTCAGGGGCGGGCCCGATGAACGCAATGACCGCCTTTATCACGGCCCTGGCGAACTCAGCATTCTCGGAGACAAATCCATAACCCGGATGAAGGGCGTCGGCGCTCGCCTTGTGGGCAGCAGCGATGGCGCGATATCGAGATAGGCAGCTATTGGCGTGCGACCGCTGATGGCAATCGCCGTGTCAGCCATGGAGACAGCCGGCGTCCCCGCATCGGCATCGTGGTAGACAATTGCAGAGCGAAGCCCCAGCCTTCGCAAAGTCTTGATGATTCGTACGGCAATCTCGCCTCTGTTGGCGATCAGAATGGTGTGGAAGGGTAACGTATGCATTTCGCCTATTCGTCCAAGCAAGTGCCCGATGCCGGGAGTTCCGTCAGTCGCAAGCGGTTGGTGCCGCCTCAATTGCCCGCGCCCTTTCATCTGTCCTCATCCAGCGTTGCCGTCCTGGAATTCAGCCGGGGACTAGTACCTCGTCACAATGGTTCTGACTGGTTGATTCCGAGCCAATCTAAGATGGGCAGGTCTTCCGGAGGCACGAGGATTTGGATGCTTCGGGCGATGCCGGGTTGACGGCTGATGAGACCATTTCGTTCGAGCGTCACGATCATCTGGTGTACCGAGGGCGGACTGACTTGAAAGTGGCGCTGCATGTCGGCCTCGGCGGGCGGGCGCCGGAACATGTGGGCGTAGGTGTAGATGAAAGCCAGGTACTGGCCTTGCTTTTCCGTGAAGCCTTGAGCGCTGAGGCTGCGCGCGGCGCCTGATTTTCGATTCATTTGTCGATTCGTCCGGTCCTCCAACAGGGAGGTCGGGATGAATGTACGTTATCGGGTCGAACTGAGCCAAGCCGAACGCAGTGAACTCACCGCGATGTTGAGCAAGGGCAAACGGGCCGCCCGCAAACTCAAGCGCGCCCAGATATTGCTGGCAGCCAATGCCGGCTGCAGCGATGAAGAAATTGCGCGCACGGTAGCGGTGAGCGGTTCCACCGTGTACCGGACCAAGCGGCGTTTCGTGGAAGGCAATCTGGAGCGGGCGCTGAGCGAGGAGCCGCGTCCTGGGGCGGAGCGCAAGCTCACCGGCAAGGAGGAAGCCCTGTTGGTGGCCACCGCCTGCGCGAGTCCCCCGCAGGGCCGCGCTCGCTGGACGCTGGAGCTTTTGGCCGGGGCGATAGTCAATCTCACCGATCACGAGAGCCTGTCAGGCGAGACGGTGCGCCGGCGGCTGGCCGCAAACGGTCTTAAGCCCTGGCGCAAGGATATGTGGTGCATTCCAAAGGTCGACGGCGAATACGTCGCCCGTATGGAAGACGTGCTCGACCTCTATGCCGAGGCGCCCGATCCCGACCGACCGGTGGTCTGCTTCGACGAGAGCCCGGTCCAGCTCATCGGCGAGGTTCGCCAGCCGATCCCACCCGAACCGGGCCAGCTCGAACGCTACGATTGCGAGTACCGCCGCAACGGCACCGTCAATCTCTTCGTCTGCATCGACGTCCATTGCCCTTGGCGCAAGGTCAAGGTCGCCGAGCGGCGGACGGCAGTAGACTACGCCCACTGCATGCGCGAACTCGTCGATGTCCATTATCCCGACGCCGCGTGCATCCGGGTGGTGCAGGATAATCTGTCGATCCACTCCGTAGGCGCCCTCTATGAGGCATTCGCACCCGCCGAAGCCCGACGGATTCTGCGCCGCCTGGAGTTCCACTACACCCCCAAGCATACCAGTTGGCTCAACATGGTCGAGATCGAGATCGGCGTGCTCCGCGGGCCAGTGCCTGGACCGCAGAAACGACGACCCACACTGGCTCCGCCGCGACGCCTGGGAACGACAACGAAACGCCGCCGGCGCTCGCATCAATTGGATGTTCACAACCGAGAAAGCTCGCGCCAAAATGGGCCGCGCCTATCCCGTCGCTGCCAAAGAGTCATAATCACTGTGACGAGGTACTAGATCATCGTTTTCTTGGTTCGAATCATATCAGGCGGCGTCGGCGAGTTTGTAGGACCAAGTATGGACGACGGGATGGCGATTG
>NZ_JAGWDK010000089.1 GCF_018398875.1 Bradyrhizobium sp. sGM-13
GTATGGCTCGGATCGTGGCTTCTTCAGCGAGCAGAACCTTGCCTCGTGCAAGCACTCGCCACGCTCAAGAAGACTGCGATGGCGATAGGCCGCCGAGAAACGCCTGCAGGGGAGAGCTTGCTGCCACCTGTCGTGAGACCCAGTTCGATCACGAAATGATGAATTGGAATGACGTGGCCGGTAGAGGAGGGGCGGATTGCTCAACAGCAATACCTCATTCCAGCGCATCGAACGGTGTGAGAGCGAACTAAGCGAATTCGCCGGCGGTTCTGATATGCGCAGCAATTTAGCTGACGGACCTTGCCCGACCGCATTGACAATATTTTTCGATAAACCAGCGCGCATTAGGGCCATGGAGCAAGAGCGGAGCCAAATGGGGGGTGCCGCGCACGTTATGCGAGATTCGAAAATCGGCTTGTGCACCAGCGTTTGCTACTGTCCGAAAGCAAACGCGCATGATGTGGGGAACCCGACAAGCTGTTGCGAACGCGACATTGGGCCGCAAAAACGTGCAGAGCGTTCCTCTGCATCGCACTGGCCCAAATCCTGCACCGCGTTCACGGGCGAGGGCAAGAGAATGGGAGGCGCGTTTGAGTCTCGATCTGAGAAACGACGAAGCGGTCGCCGGTCCACTGTCCGCGACCGACGTGGGCTGTCCGTTTCACACCGATAGAGTCCGCATCCAGCAGGGAGAACAGAAGACGTTGGTGCTAACCGGCGCGTCGCGCGGCATTGGTCACGCCACCGGAAAGCTGTTTTCGGAAGCGGGCTGGCGCATCATTTCTTGCGCGCGCCGACCGTTCGATGGCGGGCGCTGCCCGTGGGAGTCAGGGGCCGACAACCATGTCCAGGTTGACCTCAGCAACCATCGGATGCTGGCGCGCGCCATCGCCGAGGTCAAGGAGCGCCTCGCGGGCGCGCCATTGCACGCATTGATCAACAATGCCGGCATTTCACCGAAGACGCCGAATGGCGCACGGCTGACGTCCTTGACGACGTCACTCGAGACCTGGATGAGGGTGTTCCACCTCAATCTGGTGGCGCCGATCCTGCTCGCGCAAGGCCTGTTTGACGAGCTGAAAGCAGCGACCGGATCAATTGTCAACGTGACCTCAATCGCAGGCTCGCGGGTGCACCCGTTTGCCGGCTCTGCCTATGCGACATCGAAAGCTGCGCTCGCGTGTCTCACGCGCGAGATGGCGCACGACTATGCACCGCATGGCATTCGCGTGAATGCGATCGCGCCCGGCGAGATCAAGACAGACATTTTGTCGCCGAACACGGAAGCGCGCCTTGTACCAAATATTCCGCTGCGCCGAGTGGGCACACCCGAAGAAGTCGCGAAGGTCATCTTCTTCCTTTGCTCGGATGCGGCAAGTTATGTCACAGGCACCGAGGTGCCGATCAATGGCGGCCAACACCTGTGATAGACTGCACCTGCAACAAACAAATCGCAGCTGATTTGATCTACATCAATGGAATTCGTGTTCCCACGGAATGCGAGCGACAGGTGCGGAAGAGCAGAGAACAATAAGCAAGTCAAAGCACTGTAAGTTTACCGTCATGCCGCGCTCAACGCGCTGTAAGTTTTACCATCGTGCCATAATAGAAGGTATCTTTTGCGTCATCCTAAAATGGCGGCGAGATCGAGGATGACATGCAACACAATATTCGCAAATCCGAACAGGAGGACAGCGAGGATGGTCATAACAACGGAGACGTCGTCATGCTGCATCTCCCTTCCGTACGCGAAAGGCCTAACTCAAACTCCGAGACGGACGACGCGGTCCCTGATGTGCCGTTGTACGAGAGCGCGATTATCGGGATCTTCGAAATATCGAAAGTACTCACCGCCCCCTGCCGGCTGGAAGTCACGCTGGCCAACGTCGTCGATCTTCTGCAATCGTTTGTGCAGATGCGGCACGGCATCGTCTCTCTGTTCCACGATGATGGCGTGCCGGATATTGCCGTGGGCTCCGGCTGGAGCGAAGGCAGCGACGAGCGCTACCGGATGCGCCTGCCGCAGAAGGCAATCGACGAGATCGTGGCGTCGGACAAGCCGCTCGTCGCCGAAAACGTAGCAGTGCATCCGGCCTTTAGTGCTGCGGACAAGGAGGTGCTCGGGGCCTCCGACGACATGCGAGTGTCGTTCATCGGCGTTCCCATTCGCATCGATGCGAATGTCGTGGGCACGCTGACGATCGACCGCATCCTGGACAACGCGTCGAGCGTTCGGCTCGATTACGACGTGCGGCTGCTCACAATGATTGCCAACCTAGTGGGGCAGACAGTGAAGCTGCATCGCCTGTTCGCGTGTGACCGCGAGCGATTGATGGCGGAGAAGGACCGGCTGCAAAAGGAATTGTCCGAGCTCAAGCAGCCTGCGCGGGAGCGCAAGAAGGTTCATGTCGAGGGGATTATTGGCGACAGCCCGGCGTTGCGCAAGCTGCTCGAGAAGATCGCGGTCGTAGCCAAATCAAACAGCACGATGCTGTTGCGCGGCGAGTCCGGTACCGGAAAGGAGCTGGTCGCCAAGGCCATTCACGAGCAGTCGGCGCGCGCCAAGCGGCCCTTCATAAAACTCAATTGCGCGGCGCTGACTGAGACGGTACTGGAATCCGAATTGTTCGGTCATGAGAAGGGTGCCTTTACCGGCGCGTTCAGTACGCGCAAGGGTCGCTTCGAGCTCGCCGACAAGGGGACGCTATTTCTGGACGAGATCGGCGAGATCTCGGCCTCGTTCCAGGCAAAGCTACTGCGCGTGCTGCAGGAGCAGGAATTCGAGCGCGTCGGCGGCAACCAGACCATTAGGGTCGATGTTCGCGTGATTGCCGCGACGAATAAGAACCTGGAAGAGGCGGTGGCAAGGAACGAGTTCCGCGCCGACCTCTATTATCGCATCAACGTGGTTCCCTTGCTGCTGCCGCCGTTGCGCGAAAGGCGCGGTGATATCCCGCTCCTCGCCACCAAGTTTCTCAGGAATTTCAACAGCGAGAACGGCCGTACGCTCACCTTCGATACGAGTGCGATTGAAGTACTGATGAACTGCGGTTTTCCGGGAAATGTCCGCGAGCTTGAGAATTGCGTGCAGCGGACCGCGACTCTGGCACCGGGGCCATCGATCGTGAGAGACGACTTTGCCTGCTGCCACGGCCAGTGCCTTTCCGCGATGCTGTGGAAGAGCGGATCGGACGAGATAGCGCTGCAGCCGCGGCCGATCGTACCAGTGCCCGCCAAGCCGGCCACATCGCCGGCCGAGGCTGCTACATCGCTCTCGCCTTTCGGCAGCGAGCTGGCTCCGCTAGCGCCAGTCGGCGCAGCCCTCGTAGGTGGTGCTAAGATGACAGATCGCGAGCGTGTCATCGCGGCCATGGAAAGATCCGGCTGGGTGCAGGCAAAGGCGGCGCGCCTGCTTGGACTTACGCCGCGCCAGATTGGCTACGCCCTGAGGAAATATGGCATCGAGATCAAGCGCTTGTGAAAGGAGTGTCGGCCTTGGGGTATGTCGGGGCCGTGACCATCGCCGTTGGGGCGAATAGCTGGAGAAACAGACATAGAGGCTTGGTTGGTTTGGCGCGGACTTGGACCCGATCACGATCGGATGCGATCCCCGCGTCGGCCCGATTTTGTCATCCTCGAGATCAGCCCGCGCGACCACCGGCGGTCCCATGCCCGAAACGGTCGTGCGAACGCGGCGCTGTCATCGCGAATTCGTTGGCCGTGTCGGCATCGACCATTAGCTCACGCCGGATATAGTCAGCGAGACCATCGGGTGTTCGACCTCGTTCAATTTGCCCGGCGTCATATGCAGCGACCGCTGCGCGATGCGGGCCTGCGCGCGAAGGGACCGCCGTGTGCCAAGCGGTCGCAGGCGCCGCAAGCTTATTGCGGCGCTGGTCTTGCCCCTGGCGATGCGAAGCATCGTCCAGTGCAAGTCGGCTCAGGGCTTACGCTCTCTCGTGAGCGCAGCGGCCGCTGCGGAGACTCGGGATCCCGTATGGATCGACTCGAGCAAAGCGCATCCCGTTTTGAGCCGCTCTCCTTGATCCAGATCAACGACAAATCACGCCGCGCGAACCGGGCTGTCGTAGTCACGACGAATGTCGCAATTCCGCCGGCGGACGTCAGGCTACAGTGACATGACGCTTCCCAAAGGCCATTATATTGCTGCCTGATTTTGAAATTCGCGCAATGGTACGACACTTGCTGTTCTCTTCGCCAGCCGTTGCAACGTCTGGAGAAGCACATGCACAACGTCGTCTGCATCAAGCAGGTTCCCGACTCCGCGCAGATCCGCGTGCACCCCGTGACCAACACGATCATGCGTCAGGGCGTGCCGACCATCATTAATCCATACGACCTCTTCGCGCTCGAGGCCGCGTTGGAGCTGCGCGATAAGTTCGGCGGCGAGATCACCGTCCTTACAATGGGGCCGTCATCAGCCGAGGACTCATTACGCAAAGCGCTGACCTTTGGCGCCGATCGCGCCGTACTGCTCACCGACCGCTGCTTTGCGGGCGCCGATACGCTGGCAACGACTTACGCGCTGGCGACCGCCATCCGCAAAATCGGCAAGGAATATGGCCCGCCGGACCTCATCTTCACCGGTAAGCAGACCATCGACGGCGACACCGCGCAGGTTGGGCCCGGCGTCGCGAAGCGGCTCGGTGTGCTGCAGCTTACCTACGTCGCAAAGATCAGGGCCCTGGATCTCACCGCACGCACAATTGAAACGGAACGGCGCTCCGAAGGTGGCGTCCAGGTCCTTCGCACCAGGCTGCCGTGTCTCATCACCATGCTGGAGGCAACCAACCAGATTCGCCGCGGCGCCATGGCCGATGCATTGCGTGCCGCCCGGACGCCGATCGTGAAATGGAGTGCGCAGGAGGCCGGTGTCGAGGACATCTCCAAATGCGGTCTCAAGGGCTCGCCGACCATCGTCAAGCGTGTCTTCGCGCCGTCCGCGCGCGCTGAGAAGGCGGTGCTGGTAGAGGCCGCCGAGCAGCCGGCGCAAGCATTGATCGACGCCATCTTCAAGCACCAGCCCAAGCTTGAAACCGACCTTGCGGCGCTAGCCCGCGATGCCTGATCTGAAGGGTCTTGGCGATGAGCGACGTGATAAGAGCTCCCGCGTTGCCTGCGCAACGGCGCGCCGCCAAGAAGGCGCTGCCGGGGCATTCAACGCTGACAAGCATGTCTGGTCTTCATCGAACAGGAGCGCGGGGAGGTGCATCCAATCTCCTGGAAGCTGATGGGGGAGAGCAGCAAGCTTGCCGAAAAACTGGAGGTTGTTCTCGCGGCGGTCGAGATTGGTCCGGAGGGCGAGGCGACACGCAGCGCCGCGGTCGAATTCTTCTCCTACGCCGAGGACCTTGTCCATCTCGTCGCCGACAACGTGCTCGCAGATTACCGCAACCAGTCCTACAGCATGGCGTTGGCCGATCTTGTCAACACCCACAAGCCGGAGATCCTGCTGTTGGGAGCCACGATCTTGGGCCTTGATCTCGCCGCCTCCGGCGGTCGCCGCATTTACGCGACCGCGTAGCAGGCGAGCGTACATTTTGAGAACATGCGCCACTGAACAAAGGAGAGGCCCCGTGATCGAAGAGAGGTTCGATGCCATCGTGGTTGGCGCCGGAATGGCCGGCAACGCGGCGGCGCTGACCATGGCCAAGCGTGGCATGAAGGTGCTGCAGCTCGAGCGCGGCGAATATTCCGGATCAAAGAACGTGCAGACTGCCATCCTCGATGCGGACATCGTGGAACAGCTGGCGCCCGATTTCCGCGAGGACGCGCCGCTCGAGCGCCGCCTTGTCGAGCAGCGCTTTTGGTTAATGGATAGGCGCTCCCATGTCGGACTGCGCTACCGTTTCAACGACTGCAACGACGAGCGACCGAACCGGTATATCGTTATCCGCGCCCTATTCGATAAATGGTTCTCCCGGAAGGTGAGGGAGGCCGGCGCCACCATCTTGTACCAGACTACAGTTACGGAGCTGGCGCAGAACCGCCGCGGCCGCGTCATTGGTGTGCGTACCGACCGCCAGGACGGCATAATCCACGCCGATGTAGTTGTGCTCGCCGAGGGCGTCAATGGCTTGCTCGGGACGTGTGCGGGCTTGCGCGAGCGGCCGACGCCCGACCAGGTTGCGCTGCAGGTCAAGGAAATGCACCTTTTGCCGCGCGAGACCATCGAAGCCCGTTTCAATCTCAAGCGCGACGAAGGGATCGTGATCGAGGCCGCCGGCTCCATCTCGCGCGGCATGAACGGCATGGGTTTCATCTATGCGAATAGGGAGTGCATCTCACTCGGCATCGGCTGCCTCGTCTCCGATCTCCAGCGAACGGGCGAAACGCCTTACGGGCTACTCAATCGCTTCAAGCGTCATCCGTCGGTGGTGCCGCTAATCAACGGCTCAGAGCTCAAGGAATATTCCGCGCACCTCATCGCGAAACGCGGCTACAACACCATACCCCAGCTCCGCGGCAAGGGATGGGTGGTGGTCGGGGATGCCGCCGAACTCAATAATACCAGCCATCGTGGGCCTCTGAACGTTGCGATGATCTCTGGACGAATTGCCGCGGAAGCGATCTTCCGTGTGAAGTCGCGCGGCGGTCGCAGCACGTCGAATAGTTTCTCACTATACAAGAAGATGCTGAATGAGTCGTATGAGGATCTGAAAAAGTACAAGGATATGCCGGCGCTGATGCACACCCAGCCGGACAACTTTCTCCTCACCCATCCGCAGCTCGTCTCGAAGGCAATCCTGAACTTCGCGCGCATCGGTGGCAGGCCAAAGGCGGGGGAGGAGCAGTCGGACTCAAAATCCTTTGGCGATGTGTGGTCATGGACCGGAATCTTCGGCAATGGCTTCCGCTTACCGCGCGCCTGGCGCTGAATCAGCACTAGCTCAAGCGAAAACATGGGAGCCAGAAATGTGAACTTCGAGCATTCGATGCGCGTAAAGGACTAGCTGTTCTATAGCCCGTTATTTGGCCGACGTCCCACCTGCCTACATCAAGGGGCGGCCCGACGAGAGCCCGTTACTGCAGTTAGTCGCTCCTGCTGAAAGCTGTTGCCGCGCCACTACGAGTCGAACACCATGCCGAGACTACCGTTGACGGTCGCGTCGAATGCGGCCCGGCTGGCTCATCAGCGAGCCGCCCGCGACATCGAATGGAGCCCAGCGACACGGCGGCTATGGCGAGCTATTCAAGTTTCGGTGACGATTGGGCAGCTGCTATGGCGCCTAACAAGGACCTTCATTGGTTCGATCCATCTGGCCGGCGCACTCCAATCCCGCTCCCTCCGTTGCGCCGTTTCGGCTGGTGAAGCTAAAAAGATGTTTAGCCCAAGTCTTCGCCAGATATGGTCTGTGGAGCAGGACAAGAGGCTTTTAGGTTGACTGGGTTTTGCGTGCAAGGGCTTC
>NZ_JAGWDK010000090.1 GCF_018398875.1 Bradyrhizobium sp. sGM-13
GAAGCTGGGCCTCGTCGATCTTCCAGGGGCGAAATTCCTTGCTCATGGCTGCGCACTCGCTCCCTCGCCCGTCTCTTGACCCTTTAAGGAAGCCCGCTGCACATGCTGGCGAAGCTGACGCTGGCGGGACAGCATTCGCAATGTCCTCAGGCTCTCCGATCCGGCCCATCATAGTCCGCTCCTCAACACACCTGCGCAGCCTCGGATTGCTCGCCGCGAACTCTTCCTCGCGCTATGTCGAAGCAAGTGAACCCCGGCGCGACGGCGTTCAGACTCCTTTTCGATAGCGAAGCGCCTCGTCGGGATAGCGGCCTCTACTGTCGTCCCAGCGTAAAATGCGGTTCCCGGTCGGGTCGCTCCGATCACAGCGAAAGAAGCCGCGCGATCGAAGTGCCCACAAGGGCAACAGGATGTCGTCGACAATCAGAAAGCGATCCTTGCCGCTGCGTGCGGTCCAGCCAGTCTCGTCGGGCACTAAGCTCAGGTTCAACGTGTGCATCACGTGCCCCCAACGAGATACTCCGGGTGAGCATAGTGGTTTCAGCACAGCATCGCAAACCGGTCGTCTTTCTTCAAACCAATGTCCTGCGAGCACGCGCGTGCGTCGCGGGCAACGGCGAAAAAATCTCGCTCCGCCGAAGACTAAGCGGGGACCGGCTGTCTGTTAGATGCGAAGCGGCCGTAGAAGGTCTCGCCTTTCTCAGCCATCTCGACCAGGAGCTCGGGCGGGGTGAAGCGCGAGCCGTATTTGGCCTCGAACTTGCGGCACAGTTCGACAAATTTCTTGGTTCCCATGAACTCGATATAGGACAGCGTGCCGCCGGTGAAGGGCGCAAAGCCGAACCCGAGGATTGAGCCAACGTCGGCGTCGCGCGGATCGGTGATTACGTTGTCCTCGACCGTACGCACGGCCTCGACCGCCTGCACTACAAGGAAACGCTGTTTCAGTTCTTCGACACTGAGCGTGTCGGGATCGAGATGCTTGGGCTGCAAGTCGGCAAGGCCCCGCCATAGGCTCTTTCGGCCCTTGCCCTTGTCGGGGTAATCATAAAAACCCTTGCCGTTCTTGCGGCCAAATCGACCCTGCTTCTCGACGAGTTCGACCATCAGATTCTTGTCGGCCTGGTCGATCGCGTTCGGACCGAGATCGGCTTCAGTTGCCCTCATGATCTTCAATCGAAGATCAAGCGCGGTTTCATCCGACAAGGAGAGCGGCCCGACCGGCATGCCCGCCATCTTGGCGCAATTTTCAATCATTGCTGGCGGCACCCCCTCCAGAAACATATGGTTGCCTTCGCCGATATAGCGCGCGACGCAGCGGTTGGCGAAAAAGCCGCGAAAATCATTGACGACAATAGGAGTCTTGCCGATCTGCCGGACGTAATCAAGCGCGGTGGCGAGCGCGGCATCGCCAGTGTTCTTGCCCACAATGATCTCGACCAGCATCATCTTCTCGACCGGCGAGAAGAAATGAATGCCGATGAACTTCGCCTGGTCCTTAAACGCTCCGGCGAGCGAAGTGATCGGGAGGGTCGAAGTGTTGGTGGCAAAGATCGCACCCTCCTTCAGAAACGGCTCCGCCTTCGCGTAGGCCGCGGACTTAACGCTTCTGTCCTCGAACACCGATTCGATGATGAGGTCGCAATCTTTGATGGCGGCGTAGTCAACGGTGGCAGACATGCGCGCGAGAGTTGCGTCGCGATCGCTTTCACTGGAGTGGCCCCTCCGGATTAGATCGTCGAATACGGATTTGACGCGCGTCTTCGCATTTTCCGAGTTCTCCTGATGCCGATTGATAAGGACTACCTCCTTGCCAGCGCGCGCCGAAATGTAACCGACGCTGGCGCCAACAAACCCGGCACCAATCACGGCAACTTTCTTGATTTTGCTCGGCGGCACGTTCTTTGGCCGGCGGCTGCCCTTGTCCAATTCCTGCCTCGACAGGTACAGGCTGCGCATCATGGCCGCGGCTTCATTGGACCGCAGGATTTTGGCGAAGTAGCGGGACTCCACGCGCAGCGCGGAGTCGATCGGCAGTTGGAGCCCTTCGTAAACGCAGCTCATGATAGCGCGCGCGGCGGGATAATTGTCGTAGGTGTCGCGGCGGTAGATGGCGTTGCCGCCCGGGAACGTCATCATCCCGTTCTTGGAATAGATGGGCCCGCCGGGCAGATTGAAGTCCTTCTCGTCCCAAGGCGCCACCGCCTTGCCGCCGCTCTTGATCCAGTCCTTGGCCGCCTTGATCAGGTCGGCAGCCGGCAAGATCGCATGGACCAGGTTAAGCTGCCTGGCCTTATCCACCGTCACCGGATCACCCTTCAACAGCATCATCATCGCATCCCGCGGCGGCGCGAGGCGCGGCACACGCTGGGTCCCGCCGACGCCGGGGAGCAGGCCGACCTTCACCTCGGGCAGGCCGAGTCGCGTCTCAGGATTGTCGGCCACAACGCGATAATGACAGCAGAGCGTGATCTCGAAGCCGCCGCCGAGCGCAAGCCCGTTGATTGTGGCGGCCCAGGGCTTCCCAGAAGTTTCGATCGAGCGCAGCGCCAGCGACAAGCGGCGGCTCTGCTCGAATAGCATCTGGTTCGCGGTGATCTCGCCCTTCTCCTTTAGTGCCCAAGTGTATTCCTTGCTCATCCGTTCGACCATAGAGAGATCGGTGCCTCCGCAGAACGCCTCCTTACCGGTGGTGATGACGACCCCCTTCACCGCGCTATCCGCAGTGGTCTGCTTGACAATCTGTTCGAGCTCGCTGGCCGAAGTCTCATCCAGTACGTTCATCGAACGGCCCGGAATGTCCCAAGTGACGACCGCAATGCCGTCGGCGTCAGTTTCGAGCTTGAAATTCTTGAAGGTCATTTGATGCTTTCTCCGCCGGCGGCCAGCTCTCAGGCGCGGCAATTTGACTGGTGTTTGAAGCAGGGTGGGCAAACCGAAGCGTGCCCGAGAGAGTGGTGGAAACGGTGCTTGCGCGCCCCTCCCGATTCCTACCCATCACACCCGTTCGATAATGGTGGCTGTGCCCATGCCGCCAGCGATGCAGAGCGAGACCAGCGCAGTAGCCTTGTTGGTACGCTCGAGCTCATCGAGCACAGTGCCCAGGATCATTGCGCCCGTGGCCCCCAATGGATGGCCAAGCGCAATCGCACCGCCGTTGACGTTGATCTTGTCATTTTCGATCTCGAACGCCTGAATGTAGCGCAGCACGACGGACGCGAAGGCTTCGTTGAGCTCAAACAGGTCTATATCCGACTTCTTCATCCCGGAGCGTTCGAACAACCTCTTGGTAACGTCCACCGGGCCGGTCAGCATCATAGCCGGCTCCGAGCCGATATTGGCAAAGGCGCGAATTTTCGCGCGTCTTTTCAGGCCGTACTTCTGGCCCGCCTCCTTGCTGCCGAGTAGCACCGCACCCGCGCCGTCCACGATGCCCGACGAGTTGCCGGCATGGTGCACGTAGTTGATGCGCTCGATTTCTGGGTGCGATTGGATCGCGACGGCATCAAAGCCGCCCATCTGCGCCACTGCCGCAAAGGAGGGCTGCAATTGCGCCAGCGACTGCATGGTCGTGTTCGGGCGCATGTGCTCGTCCATATCGAGAATCGTGAGCCCGTTGATGTCCTTGACCGGCACAACGGATTTGTTGAAGCGCCCCTCGTTCCAGGCCTTTGCCGCGCGCTGCTGGCTCTGCACCGCATAGGCGTCGACGTCCTCGCGGGAGAAACCGTACTTGGTCGCGATCAGGTCCGCGGAGACGCCCTGCGGCATGAAATAAGCGGGTACTGCAATTGAGGGATCCATCGACAGGGCTCCGCCGGAGGCGCCGATGCCGACGCGGCTCATCGACTCCGCGCCCCCCCCGATCACGAGGTCATGCTGCCCGCTCATGATTTGCGCAGCGGCGAAATTCACTGCATCCAGGCCAGAGGCACAGAAGCGGCTTATCTGCACACCGGGCACCGTTTCACCAAAGCCTGCCTTGAGCGCCGCAAACCGCGCTATGTCGGAGCCAGCTTCGCCGACCGGATCGACCACGCCGATCACGACGTCATTGACCGAATCATCCGGCAGGTTGTTGCGCTCCTTCAGCGCGTTCAGCGGCGCGGTGGCGAGCGCGAGCGCGGTGACCTCATGAAGCGCCCCTTCAGGCTTGCCGCGGCCGCGCGGGGTGCGAACGTGATCGTAGATAAATGATTCAGGCATTGCGCCTCCCCTCTCCTGGACTGATGATCATGATGGAATTGCAGGTTCAACTAACGGATAGGATGAGCTGGCGCACCAAATCGCCCCTCCCGCGAAGGTCGCGCATCGTCGAAATGCTCGCCGGCTTGCACTTGCCAAGACCGCTTTCGTATCCCTTCGCGGTTTCGATCTCTACGACAGCTAGCCACGATGCTGGACTGATGCCCAAGGCATCCTCCTGTATCAGCGGGATGTGTTTCGTCGTCCGAAGATAGGGCCGATCCCGGCGGGTGAGATCGTCTTTCATGGCGCGCCTCCGCGATCGAGACATACTTGAGAAGGTAACAGCATCGCTCGTTTTGTCGATTTAGATGCACTCGTGCCTGTCTCATTGTTGGGACCTCTCAGTAGCAACTGTTGTGCCAGCGCTGTTCAATCGCATTAAGTTTCTGATTGTGCAAAAACTCGCAGTTCGCCAGCCGGCGTATTGGACCTGACAGCCGCTGGCAGAAACCGGACAAGTCTTTTGTGCGGAACATGCGCCAAGTCTTTGCTTCCGATCCGTCCACCAGTAAGCTAAGGGAAACCGTGACCCGGCTGGATCTATATCAATGTGCGATGCTCCCAAGACTGGACCGCATTCATTAGCAGCTGCTTTTTCTGCTCACCTGATCGTGGTTGCGGCCATCCAGAGTGACTTCAGCCGACTTCCTCGTGTGATGCAGGCCGACATCTTGTCGGCGGGATGGTCCCTGTTTGTCCACGCGCACGAGATTTCGCATCGCTTCGTGGCTTTCATCGGGAACCCATACCGCCGTTAACTCGCCGGCCCGCAGCAGCCGGGCGAGAGAAACAGCGTCCGGGCGGTTTGTCTTCACTCGATCGCCGGGCTTCCTCGGAATCAGCGATGGCGCAAACACGGTGCATTGGTGGCCGAGCGATCGGATCAGGTGATAAAGGCCATAGCTCGTCGGACCGGCTTCGTAACAGAAATGCACACGATCAAACCGGCTGGCGATCCGCTCAATCACCCGGCGCATGCTGGTCGCCGACGCGTCGACTTCACCGAAGAAGCGAACCACACCTTCCCGGCCTGTTTCCGCGATCGCAATGGCGTTTCTCAACCTCGCGATGTCAATTCCGACAAAGGCTTCCCTACGCCACGGCTCGTCCTCCTGTGATGAGGATCGGCTCGGACGCCCGAGCAACGCTCGGACGCGCAGTGTAGGGTGAGTCACCTCATCGGCAGATGATGGAGTAGTCGTCCGTGAAGAATTCCCAAGCCGTTGATTTGGAATCCTGAAACGGCGTTTTACCGTAAGTGGATTTGCCGGAAAGCGGGGCTTTGGAGCGGGATTGATCGGGATAGGGGGGAGCCTCGCAGCTCCGCCCCTCCCACACCACCGTGCGTACGGGTCCGTACACGGCGGTTCGAGAAGTTGCGCTAACACGACTGGAACAAGGATGTCAGGCCGAGCGATTTGAAGTATGCATTTGAGAGCCCAGTAGAGAGGGCTCTGCTGCGGGCGAGATACCAAGGACCGCGGCCGCTGCCGGCCGTGTTCCTTGCAGCCCACTCTGAGACCCCATTTGCGATGAGTGCTGCGCGGCGGCGCCGTGGAGTTTTCCATTGGCGCCACAGAGCGGCCCGCAGTCGCAGTCGGACCCAGCGAGTGAGGGCTATTAGCACCTCGGGCGTTTCGCAGAAGCCGAAATAGCCGCGCCAGCCCCGCATATAGGTGGCCAGTTCTTCCATTGTCGTCTTGATGCTGACGCCCTTGGCCCTTCGCGTAATGTCCCGGATTCGTTGCTTGAACCGTTCCAGCGACTTCGGCGCAATCGTGCGCTTGATGTCCGGACCAGCCGTAAAGCAGAACCCGAGGAACTTTCGTTCCTGCGGTCGTGCCACCGCACTCTTGGCCTCATTTACCTTGAGCTTGAGCTTTTGTGTGATGAAGCGCGAGATGCTCTCCATCACCCGCTGACCCGCGCGTTCGCTGCGAACGTAGATGTTACAGTCGTCCGCATAGCGAACGAAGCGATGTCCCCGACGCTCCAACTGGCGGTCGAGTTCGTCGAGCACGAGGTTACTTAGCAGTGGCGAAAGAGGACCTCCTTGCGGAGTTCCTTCCACGCTCGGACTGACCAGTCCATTCTCCATCACCCCGGCATTCAAAAATGCCCGAATGAGCTTTAACAGCCGCTTATCCTCGACGCGCTTGGCGATTTGGCCCATCAGTTTGTCATGATTGACTCGATCGAAGAATTTTTCCAAATCGAGATCGATCACCCATCCGTGGCCTTGCGCAATATATTGCTGCGCTTGAGCCACGGCGTGATGCGCCGACCGACGCGGTCGGAACCCATAGCTGTATTGGGAGAACGTTGGATTCCATTGCCTTTGCAGAACCTGCATCACCGCTTGTTGGATAAAGCGGTCCAGCACGGTTGGGATGCCAAGCTTTCGCACCCCTCCTCCATCCGGCTTCGGGATTTCCACCCGTCTCACCGGTTTTGGTTCGTAGGTTCCGTTCAGCAATTGCTCCCGAATGGACGGCCAGTGCTGCTTCAGGTAGTCGCCAAGCTGATCGACCGTCATCCGGTCGACGCCCGCGCTGCCTTTGTTGCTTGTCCGAAGTGTCAGGGGCGAGCCCGAGCCGCGTGGCTTGCCGCGCGAGAAGCC
>NZ_JAGWDK010000091.1 GCF_018398875.1 Bradyrhizobium sp. sGM-13
AACCTCAACACCCACAAGAAGAACGAGCACTGGCTAAAGGCCCACCCCAATGTGAAATTTCATTTCACGCCGACAAGCGCATCCTAGCTCAATCAGGTCGAAGTTTGGTTTTCGATCCTGCAGGGGCAGTCGCTCAGCGGCACCTCCTTCACAAGCCTCAAGCAGCTGCAGGAACACATCGATGCCTACGTCGACGCCTACAACGACAAAGCCGAGCCCTTCGTCTGGACCAAGAAAAAAGTCCGTCAACGCAGATTCAAAGGCCGCCGTATCACTCAACTCTGATTCCGGGTACTAGCATCGGGATCCGGCGCCGATTGGGACGGCATGCCCGCAAGCGTTTCCGTAAAGCTGTCGCTATCCACCGACTGGTTCGGTTCGTCAGCTTGGCTAGCGCGTGTGGATGAGCCACTAATTCGATTATACATGGCGATTCGCGTTTCCCTTCGGCGAAGTCTCTTCGCAAGCGCGTCGGGCTGCATGATACTCAGACAAGCTGATGACAAGCTGACGGGCGCAGGTGTTACCCGGCTTAGAGAGCATGAGGAAGGGCATCGTCACGTTAACGGGCATCCGACGGATCTTGGGCGGGGAAGAGCATAGTTTTCAGGCAGCGAGCGCGACCGAGGTGATGTCCGCCCATGTCTCGAAGGCGACCCCATGGGCTTCGCGATAGGTGCTAGCAGTCAAGCGATGGGGCCTTAGGTGAAACAGGTTCGCGATGGGATCGTGGATAGAAAGAAAGCGCTGCGCCTGTCGTGCCGATTTGAAGCGCTTCATCTGCCGCTCTCTTCGGCGAGCGGGCTGGTGGGAATTCTCTGTTCGATGTTTAATCCTCTATGCTGCCGATGCTTGATGCTTAGCCCCATCTCCCTGCGAGTAGCGCCATATGGCAGGAGCGCGATCGCGAGCGCTACCGCAGCATCGCTATTGGCCGGTACTGCATTCAGGAAATCCGCCGGACCGCCATCAGCTTGCGCAGCCACTCAACTGCCACAGCGTTCATGCTCGCCAGCTGCCAGCGGGTTCGACAAAATGCGCACCCGCTGGCGATGCGGACAGTTAGTGGGGAACGGTGAATTGTCTATGTAGTAGAAGCCGGCTGGACCGGAGGGCTCCCGCCCAGCCAAGTTGGCTCAGCCACCGCATAGATTTCAGGTCTGGCGGCGCGTAAGCCTAACGAACCCTCCTTCTTTTAGCTCGGCGTTATAAAGCTTGCTGCCGAGCGAAATGGTTGTTGGGTGGTCTGCGGTAGGCATGAGCCCATGTTCGCGCAGCTTTTCAATAAGCGCCAGCGGGGCCCATTGCTCCGGGCGGGGCACACGACCACGCCGGGTCTCAACGAAGAACGCTCCGAAATCTGGCGCCCCCGTCGACCCGAGTCGCGGCATTTGAGCTTCCGGTGGGTTATGAATGAGGCGTACGCTCTGAGACGGATCCAATGCGGCCGTGTAGAGGTGACCCCGGATCTCGTAGCTCATCGTCGGCTGCTCCGAGTCGGGCAGGAGACCGTGGTAGGTCAGTTTCTCGATCATTCGGAGCGGGGCGACTTGGGAGCCGTGCGAAAACATTTCGGGAACGGCCCATGAGACATCATATACCGTCTTGTCTGGCTCGGCAGACGAGGACGGCCCGGCTTCATTCATCACTCGACTAAATAGGTCATGATCTTCTTGAGTCCACTCGTAGGCACTTGGGGACCCTGGAGACCCAGCACCGTCGATCCGGTTGAAATCCATACAGCTCTCCTATTGGTTTGAGAACGTGGGCTCAAATCCGCCAGAGCTTTCCTTGGGCTTGTCACCAGTTGACCCATCGGCGGCATCCGTCGTCAAGAGACCACGTTCTCATGTTAGGGAGCTTAGCTGTCAGGAAGCTGACGAGTTTCGGGACACAGCTGTACCCGCGCCCGCGTTCCCAACTCGATCTTCTGGACTCCGGGAATGAGATCCTGTGCCATTAGCCCAGCAATAGAGCAGCTCGGCGATCTTACCAAGACGGGTGTTTTACCTTCATTGGCGTTATTGTCTCACCACGTCTCTTCTTTCTTTGTGTCAGGTCGTGCGCCACATCTTCGCTTCGAACCCGGCTACCCCGATCATTCTCGAGTGTGACCCCTCTGATGTTCGCGCCATTGTTCGTCTTGTTTCTTCCGAGCCTGCTGCTGCTTGAGCGCGTTCTCAGCAGCTTCGGGGAATTGCTCTGCTCTCCGGTTGGCAGAGATGGTTCGGGACAGGCCGAGCCCAGGTCTATAAGATCTACTGCTCACGCCCGCTTCAGGCCAATGGCTCGGATGGTGGCCCGGACTGACGCATAGACGATTAGATGGAATTGCCCTAATCATCATTCCAGACGGTCGCATTTAACAGAAACAGCGCCGCGAGATAATGATAAAGTGCCGTCAGCTCGACCGGTGGGGCAAAAGCCTGCGCCATCAGTGCCGTCAAGGCTGAGCGATGTTTGTTGGTCTCGATGTACTGCGCCGACGCGCAGACATTGCCCTTGGTCCGGCGGGGCAGCGCGACGTTGCCGGCGAAGAAGGTAGCCAAGGCCTCCGGCGTCATCGGCACATCGCTTTGGACAACTCGGTGAGGCAAGGGCCGAGATAGGGAATAATGCTGCGGGCACGCTGCCTGAGGCCGAGGCCAATGAGGATCATCTCCGCGTCGCTCGCATTGAGCGGGGTCGTCTTCATCGGTCATCCCCGTCCTCACCACGTTCCTGGCATTTACGTGATCGGCAACGGCATGTCACTCGCCATCTCAGGCAGATCGAGCACCCAGCCATTGGCTATTCTTATCCACCCGCCCCACAGCGTGTCGTGCTCCGATCCAAGCGACCGACTCTTCGAGGTCCTTCTTCGGCACGTAAATCGACAGGCCAGCCTCGGGCGAGCGGCAATCATGACTTTCATAAGATCAACTCTGGTTCGAAGGACATTGCCCGCAGGACTGCGAGCGTCCAGCGCGCAAGCGCGCCACGATGCCGGACAGCGCGCGCAAGAGCTGATCGATCTCTCCGATCGTGGTTTCACGCGAAAGCGGAAAGCGGATCGCGCCCCGCAGGCTCGTCGCCGGCACATTCATCGCGCAGCACATGCGATGCTTCCATTGAGCCGGAGCTGCAAGCTGACCCGAGCCTGTGCCGATTCCGAATCTATATCCGCTCGCGCGTCACATCAGCAGCACGCCCGCGCGTGGCGGGCGCTCCCGTTGCAGCCCCACTTTCGCCCCGGTGCATGCGGCTATGAGAAGTCGGCCACTTTCAGTCCAAGCCGCACCTGGCGCGACTTCTGCTAGCCGGTCACCGGGACTAAATTGAGCGGATCGAAGTACCAAGAAGGATCATCCCCAGACGAATCCGTTTCGATATATTCTTCGCCGGAATATTCCTCGACGCTTTCTTCGTTTTCGTCATCACCACTCTCAGCTTTGGAGAGATATAGTCGAGGCTTGTCCGCCCGCTGCCATTTTCCCTCCTCATTCAGCGTCCACTTGTCGGGGTGCTGCCGAGGGTCAAGCACATATTGATTGTCACCCACGTGAACAAAACTGTTCGCGTCCGATAAGGCGCCTACAGTCGGAGAACGACGACTTTTCGGCGAAGACCTAGTTCGCGCGCGCCGCGCCAAGACGATGGGACACCAGCGCTGGGGTCGGCGGCACGCCAACGCGCCAAGAGTAATGCGTCTAAGCTCCCTTTCGGAGGGGTTACTCAACGGACACGCGCTCATTCTCGAGGAGATCGCGTGAAGCTCGCCCGTCGCTTCAGCCAGATCGTGCTCTCGGGCGAGCTTAAGGAGTTGCTCCCGATATAGACCTGAAGGGCCTGGCCGAAGCGCGTCAGACAAGAGAGGTGTGTCGAAATCCGATCCGCCGGTTATCGACACCTCCATTCTTATCCCTGCTCATCCACAACGCCACTCGATGCGCGGCAGCGTCTTGCCGGCGCTCCAAGAAAAGGGGTGGCAATGCCTTATATCGATTCAGGTGGAATAAGGCTGTATTTCGAGGAATATGGGCGGGGCTATCCAATCATTTTCGTTCATGAATTCGAATCCGACCTGCACAGCTGGGAAGCGCAGATCCGTTATTTCTCGCGTGGTTATAGGTGCATCGCCTACAACGCGCGTGGATATCCACCGAGCGACGTTCCTGATGATCCCGCCATATACGGCTGGGAGGTCGCCGTGGAAGACATCGGCATCGTCATGCGCGACCTCTCGATCGGGCGCGCCCACATGGTTGGATCTAGCATGGGCGCCTATGCTGCTCTGCTGTTTGGGTTGCGGTACCGCGAAAGGAGCAGCGCGATCGTCGCAGCCGGAGCAGGGGCGGGATCTCCAGCCTCGGATCGTGAAAGGTGGTTGAAGAACACGTCTGTTCTCGCGCGCGCATTGGCGGCGCGAGGTATGGATGCCATGGCAGAGAAAATGGCACGCCACTCCACGCGAATTCAACTGAAACACAAGGATCCGAGGGGCTGGCAGGAGTTCGTAGATCGGCTCAAGCAGCATTCGGCGCAGGGGATGGCCAATACTTTGCTTCAGTGCCAAGCTGTGCGACCGGCTTTGTACAACTTCCGCGACGAATTTTCACGGATGACGGTCCCGGTACTGCTCGCGGTGGGTGACGAGGACATGCCATGTTTAGAAACCGGCCTAATGCTCAAATCCACAATTCCCGCCGCCGGCATTTGGGTGTGCCCCAATACGGGCCATGCCATCAATCTCGAAGAACCTGCGGCCTTCAACGCGCAAATTGAAGCCTTCTTCAGCGCCGTCGAGCGAGGAAGCTGGGGTCATATCGACCGGCGGAAACAGTCCGTCTCGGGACATGAGAAGTCAGCGGCCGCTCGATTGCATTTCGACGGAGCGCTTCCATGAAGCCATGGATCGGCGTCTACCTTTCAGAGCCTGTCGCCGCGCGGCTCGAAGTCGCAGCGCAACGTCCCGGGGCCACCAAATCGGCGGTCATTGAGGCTGCCCTCGCTCATTTCTTCAAGCCAGATCATGACGCCATCGAAGAGACCTCGGTTGATCGCCGGCTGAACGCCATCAATTGGAACCTCGAACGGCTTCATCAAGAGTTGCGGATTGTGAGTGAGGCTGTTGCACTTCAGGCTCGATTTCTTCTCGCCGTCACGCCCCCGCTCGCAGCTGCCGACCAACCTGCCGCCTGTACCCTGGGACTCGCGCGCTTCGACGAATTTGCTGCTCAGGTGACAAGGCGAGTCGATCTAGGAACGTCGCTCATAAAGGAAACAATCGAGCGGGTGAATTCGACTGATCCGGCGCATCTTGCAACACAACCGGTGAGGCAAGAAGGGTCGACCCGCTCCACACACCGGGAACCAAACGGCGTTGCGGCGACCGTCGCCGGCAACAAACCACAATCTCCGCCTGTTGCTCGAGGGGCAGCCTTCGAGCGCGAACCCGATGCAACAGCAGAGCAAATGCCTGGCGCGATATTGCGGCCGCTTCTGGCGCCATGGCGTGCTAGGGGGCCGCAGCGGTCACGAGCCTTCTCCACAGATTGGCTTTTAGTTTTGCGCGTCTTCTTACCCTTCGTCGCAGCTTACTACCTTTCTTTTCTCTTTCGCACCATCAACGCGACCATAGCTGCACCACTGACCAATGAGTTTGGTGTGGGTGCCGATGACCTCGGTCTCCTGACGTCCATCTACTTCCTGACCTTCGCGGCCGCCCAGATTCCTATCGGGGTGTTAGTGGACCGATACGGTCCAGGGAAAATCCAGAGTGTCGTGCTGATGGCCGCAGCCGCCGGGGCAGCGCTATTTGCCGTAGCCGACAACTTTTGGCTTCTTCTTCTCGGCCGGGCGTTAATCGGCCTTGGCGCTTCTGCAGCATTGACGGCCGGATTGAAAGCCGTCGTTCTCTGGTTTCCCGCCGAGCAGGTGCCACTGCTCAATGGCCTGATGATTATGCTAGGGTCCTTTGGCGCTGTGACGGCAACATTGCCGGCCGAATACCTGCTCGCGTCGATCGGCTGGCGGGGATTGTTTGAGCTCCTGGCCATTGCATCGGTTGGATGCGCCCTTGCAATTTTCGTTCTCGTGCCAAAGGGCAGGTGGTCATTGGCAAAGGGCACTAGCCTTGGACTGCGAATAATTTATACAGATCCTCGCTTCTGGCGTTTGGCTCCGCTCTCTGCGACCTGCATTGGTACGGCCTGGGCGTTACAGGGGTTGTGGGCTGCCCAGTGGTTCTCCGATGTCGAGGGCCTGGACCGATCGGAATTGCTTCGCAATCTCTTTGTCATGGCAATCGCCTCGAGTGCAGGCGCCCTGGTTCTAGGCGTTGCGGCTCAAAAGCTTCGTCGATACGGGATAGGTCCACGACCGCTCTTGGGCTTGGTCGCAGTTCCGTTCTTCGTAGCCCAATTGGCGGTGATCCTGCGAGTACCTTTGCCATCATCTGTTCCGTGGATGATCGTCGCTGCCGGCGGAGCGGCGACCGTCCTTAGCTACGCGATTCTGGCCGACTTTTTCCCAAAAGAGCTTGCTGGACGTGCCACCGCGGCGCTCAACGTCTTTCACATCGGTTGCGCGTTTCTTGTCCAGTATCTGGTGGGCTTCGTGATTCAGTACTGGACGCCTCAGCAGGGCCACTACCCGGAAGTTGCTTACCAGACAGCCTTTGCAATCAACCTTGCAGTTCAGCTCGGAGCATGGTTCTGGTTTATTATCCGCGTGCCTCTATCGGCGGGACGAGGCAGTGGTGCGGGGAGCAAGGGATCGCTCTAGCTGCTCTAGGTGGTGTGGACTCTAAGGATTCCCATTTAGGGGCAAATCAGATTCAAGACTGC
>NZ_JAGWDK010000092.1 GCF_018398875.1 Bradyrhizobium sp. sGM-13
ACAGCGTCAGCCCCAGGAAGTAGATGGTTTCCGGGCGGTTTCTGCCGCGGTTGCCTGCGTGTCGCTGCGCGAACCGTCCAAACTCGACCATTTGGTCTTGGTCGGCTCAAGAGTGAGGCCGAACTTTCCCAACCGAAGGCGTAAGGCGTCCTGAACACGAATGGCGTCCGATCGATTTTGGAAGCAGATCACAAAGTCATCGATATAGCGCACCAGCCGGGCTTCGCCCCGCAACCGGCACTTCACCACGCGTTCGAACCAGAGGTCGAGCACATGATGTAGGTAAAGGTTGCTCAAAAGTACGCTGATCGATCCCCCTTGCGGTGTTCCTTCCTCGTTCGGATGGACCTTTCCATCTTCCAAGATACCCGCTTTCAGCCAGCGCCGGATCAAACTGATCAGGCGTGGATCGCCGACTCGATGCGCGACAAATCGGAGAACCCAATCATGATTGAGACTCCCGAAGAAGTTCTTCAGATCCGCCTCCAGCACCCAGCTAATCTTGCCGCCGGCGATGACCTCATTGAGGGTCGCCAGGGCATGATGAGCGCTGAGCTTTGGCCGGCCACCGAATGAGCAGGGCAGAAAGTCCTGCTCATAGATGGCAGACAATACTTCGGCCGTGCTGCGCTGGAGCGGCCGGTCGGCGACAGTCGGGATGCCGAGCAGCCGCATGCCGCCCGACGCCTTCAGTATCTCCACCCGCCGTACCGGCTGCGGTTTGTAGGCCCCTCAAGCAACCGGGCCCGGATCGTAGGCCAGTGCTCTTTCAGGTAGGCCGGCAGCTCACCGACGGTCATCCCGTCGACGCCTGCCGTACCCTTGTTGCGCTTCACTTGGCCAGCGCTTTCTTCAGAATCTCACGCTCGATTACTGCTTCCATCGACGGTCCTGCGACCGCCGGGCGTTCGAGACTAGCCGTCGCCGCGCTTGCTTCGGTCTCTCGGACGGCGGCGCTTTGGGCTTCACCCTGCGCTCCGGTGACCGAGTTCAGCTCAACCTGATTCTTCTGCCGCATGGCTCGCGCGAGATCGACTGCTCTACTAACCATTTCCACCGTTCGGGCCTTCGGCGGCGCGCTGCCGCCTAATATGCCCTCTGCTGACTTCTGCGCTGCGGTCAGGCCGCCTTGCGGCGCCCTCAGTCTCGTTGCCGAGACACAGCACAGACCTCCCGAGGTAAGACCGACCGCCTTCTCCGCATACCCGCCGAATTTACCACCCCGACCCTCGATGGCTGTGGACTTCGCGATCATTTGCTCGCTCGTCCGGTCGGGTAGGCCTCGTTATCCGGTTCTTGTCCATCGGGTCGCGGATTTGCTCCACGCTTTCTTCAGACCCCACCTCACGATGACGCCCTTGCGCTTCGCTAACCCTTCGCCACCATCAGGCTGGGTAGAGGACTTCCACCCCCAAGCTGTCGTTCATACTCGGCACACAAAAAATGGGCCACTCCAACGGAGTGGCCCAAGTAAGGGAGGAACGGCCCTGGAGGGTCTTTGGGATCAGGCCGCAGCGTGTTCGATCGGTGAGAATGGCAAGCCGAGACTCTCGGCGACCGCCTTATAAGTCAGCCGACCCCGATAGACGTTGAGACCTGCGCGCAGATGCGGATTTTCGAGGACGGCTGCAAATCCCTTGTTAGCGAGAGCCAAACCAAAAGGCAGAGTGGCGTTATTCAGTGCTTGGCTTGAGGTCAGCGGGACAGCTCCCGGCATATTGGCCACACAGTAGTGAATGACGCCGTCTACCTCGTAAGTTGGATCAGCGTGCGTCGTCGGACGCGATGTCTCGAAGCATCCACCCTGATCAATAGCTACATCCACGATGACGGAGCCTTTGCGCATCGAGCTCAACGTGCGGCGGCTGACAAGCTTCGGCGCGCTCGCGCCGGGAACGAGCACCGCGCCAATGACAACGTCGGCAGCAAATACCTCTTCCTCAACGACGTCGATCGTCGAGAACCTGGTACGAACACGCCCTTCGAACAGTTCATCCAGTTCGCGAAGCCGGGGAAGCGAACGGTTGAGGATTGTGACCTCGGCACCCAAGCCTACCGCCATCCGCCCCGCATGCGTACCGACAACGCCGCCCCCGATTACGACAATACGAGCCGGCTGGACACCCGGCACGCCGCCGATCAACAGCCCGCGCCCGCCCCCATACCGCTTCAGGGCCGCACCGGCCGCTTCGATCGCAAGCCTGCCCGCGACCTCGCTCATCGGCGCAAGGAGCGGAAGCCCGCCATGCGCGTCGGTCACAGTTTCATAGGCAATTGCTGTACAGCCAGACCTAATGAGGCCCTTAGCCTGCTCGGGGTCCGGCGCCAGATGAAGATAAGTGAAAAGGATCTGATTCTCTCGCAGCTGGGTCCATTCGGACGGCTGTGGCTCCTTGACCTTTATGATCATCTCGCTCGACGCGAACACGTCGCGAGCAGAATCCAGAATGGTTGCGCCAGCCTCGCGATAATTGTCGTCTGTCGCGCCTATACCAGCACCGGCATTGGTCTCGAGCAGTACGCTGTGGCCTGCGGCCACATATTCGCGGACCGCTCCAGGGGGCAGGCCCACGCGGTATTCGTGCGTCTTGATTTCCTTGGGAACGCCGACCTTCAATTGCAATCTCCTAACTTGGACGGCCGCTTTATAATCGAAGAGCGGCGCAAACGTGCGACGCAGGCGACCAAGTAGCGCCGAGATTCAGCGATTCTGAGCAGCATCACGCAGGATTCCATCCGAATGACACTCCAGCGCCGAGCTCAGCACGAACGCGCGGATTGAACTGAATGGCATTATCCAGTACCGCAATTGCGCGCCGGCAGCGCGCGCAGAGACGCGCTAAGCGTGCGGTCCACCGGTGAGGCGCTCTTCTGTTAGGTTAGAATGCTCGCCGCCTGAGCGTTGGGGTAGGGCGAACGCAAGGCGCGGCGCGCTCGCGCTTCCCATGGGAGAGCCATGCGCTCACGGCGTAAACTGTGCCGAACATGGCGAAGAAGATGGACAGCATAATAAAAAATGGCATCGGCGGGACACTTAGTTTCGTTTGGGGAACGCGGGTCTCGCCAGATTTCCTGTCGGACACCATAAGCCCCGATTCGTTACCTTGGTGAGACTCTATACACCCTGACGCTAAGTAAGATTCAAGCCGCTCGAACAGATTCATGCGAAGCGCCTGCAGAAACTAACGTTTTTGTTTCGGCACGTTGCTTGCTTATTCAGGCATCATCACCAATGCGCCAGTGATGTAGGGATCGACTCAGCGCCCCTCGGCCGCCGTCGGGTCCATCCGCCCAGCTCTCTGCGGCCAATCGGCAGGAGGTGCGATATGAAACCACACGTTCAGGCCACTCTGACGATAAGACGGGCGCGAGACTATTGAGCCAACGCGACGCAGCTGCAGTATCACTTCACGTGAGATCGTCCAAGGGATCAAGTTTCACGTGCTTTGCTTGGAATGACGGGCAGATCTTAGCGATGTTCGTTAACGGAAAGCTCTCGATCGCATCGCAGTCCGGCCTTCGGTAGAAGACGTTCGAAGCTCTCGTAAGCTTGGCGAGCGCATTCGCTATTATCCTTTGCATGGCGGCCTTACAAATAAACCTCGATCATTGCCGGCCCCCGGAAATGAGCTTTCGTTTCACTGAGGACCATCGCGACGCCTATCCGGTGCGGCTGATGTGTGCCGTGCTCAGGTCTCACCGGCCGGCTATTACGCCTGGCGCAAGCGCCCGGTGAGCGCACGGGCAACCGCCAATGCCACGATCTTAGCAGATATCCGCAAGGTCCATCGGGACAGCGATCAGCGCTACGGCAGCCCACCGGTTCACGCCGCGCTGCGGGCGCAGGGACGAGGCGCCAGCCGCGGCCGGATCGAATGGCTGATGCAGCGGCATGGCATCCGGGCCATCATGGCGTCGCCGCATCGGGTTCGCACTACCGACAGCCGCCACAGTCTGCCGATCGCGCCGAACCGGATCGAACGCAACTTCACCGTCAAAGCGCCAAACCGGATCTGGCTCGCCGATATCACCTACAGTGCGCCTCGCCCCGAGAGATCGGGGAAGCGTATGTCTGGAATGCATTGAGAAAGGAGGGAATGTGACGAGCCTGCTTCCTGCTGTGAGGAAGCATGAGCCCAAGCGGCGGTGACCTGCTGTCAACTGGCAGGGTGACGTAGCCCGCAGGTAAAGGGAATTGAGGCAAAAGCCGTTACGCCGAAATGGTTCCCGAGGCTGAGTATCGGAAGGTTGAGGAACACGAACCGGTTCATCCGCGTCTGTGGGCGGAAATCTCGCCTCCGCCTACACGGTTTAATAGGCGGAATGCCGATGGTGTCGATGGACATGTAACCGGAGACACCCGAACGCGAGCGTAGATGTAAGGCGTTTTGGGGGGGCCGAGAGGAGAACACAGCCAGATCGAGGCAATGGCATCGACTTGCAGCAAGCAAGGGAAAAGACTGCGACCGGCAACCTCGCCGATACGCTGGTAGTCCGACATATGAACGAGGGAAGGCATGAGCGGAATGACAAGGGAGTTGACCCTGATGTCCGTCATGCTGGCAGAGCTCCCGTAGTAGTCCGAGGCCGGGAAAGCCGGCCGCATGGCGAAGGGGAGCAGTTTGAGTAGCTTGGAGTGCACGTGATCTGACCCAACGAGGTGAAGACCTTTGATAATCAGTGAAATGCAGCACAAGCTCGCGACTTGGGCCGCGGCCGATCAGACCCGCCGGTTTGATCGACTGCTCCGGCTCATCACCGACAGGAATTGGCTTGCTGAGGCGGCCCGGATCGTCCTGGCGTCGAAAGGCGCCAATACGCCGGGTCTTGACGGAATGGATAAGCGACGACTTGCTGTCGATCTGGAGCGTCATCTGGATCGGTTGCGAGGGGCCCTGTTGGACGGCACTTACCGCCCAACGCCGGTCAAGCGAATCCATATCGCGAAGGCCAACGGCAAGTTAAGACCATTGGGTATACCGACGCGCCGGGCATAATACACCTCATACAGTTTGCGTTGGGGATGGTGGGTGAAGATGGCTTGAAGTCGCAACCCATTTTCGGAGACGCCGGTTGACGTAATCGTCGATGGTGATTGCATATGGCGCATTCGGCTTGCGTTGCAGCGCCGAGACTATACTACGTTCGATCCAGTAATGGACGACCCACAGGCTGACGCCAAATCTCTCACAAACCTGGCTGACGTTCAACGTTCCGGCGGGAAGAGATGGGCCAGTGATACGATGCTTGTAGCGGATCCATCGAAACACGCTGACGGTGAACGGCCTGCCGGTCGAGCTTGTCTGGCCATTGCTTTTGAGTTGCGCGACGATCTCATGATCGTCATGTAGTTCCGCCAGCGCGCGGATTTTGGCGACGAACTCATCGGGATAACGAACTGCTTCGGGGCAGTTCGGCCGCTGCCGGACCTCAATTGTCTCAGTAGCCCCACCTTGCCAGCGAATTTGCAATCGCAGCAGTTTGGGTTCTGGACCCTTAGCTGCGGTAATGTCGCGTATCAACAGGCGGAGCATGCGCTTGCGGTCACGAGCTGAAGTGCTTGAAGCCTTCCACAGTCGGGGGAAGTCCCTGCCAAGCTGCAGTATTTGCTGCCTCTGTTCGGTTGTGATGCTACGCAGGTTCTGGCGCTCAAAATTGGCCAATTCAGTCTCGAGCTCGAGAAGCCGCTCCATTGCATCGTTCCAGCGCTTCTCGAGCGTACTGGCAACCAACCGATTGCTGGGGTCTGCTTCTTCATAGCGCCGTTCTGCCAAGTCACAATCATAACGGGCCCGGTCTATCCTTCGTTGCCATTGCGCAGCAATTGACCTATCGCGCTCCTCCAAGCTTGTCAGCGCTTGCAACGCCAGTTTAGCCGTCAGTGGCGTGACGGCGGTCAGCAGGCGCTCTGCAATGGCGTGATCAAGCGGTTTTGATGGCAGAGACATGCAGTGCTGCGGCGCCAGTGCCTCCCGACGCCTCCAATTGCATTTATAGATCGGGTAAAGACCGCCGTTGCCGGCGTAGCGCACATTTAGACGCCGTCCGCAAGCGCCACAAAGCAATAAACCTTGCAGCAAACAAAGTCCCTCTCGAGCGGGTCCGGCGATAACTTCGCCATTGGTCCTGTTCGCCGCCAAGTGTTCGCGGTTGGTAAGGAATCGATCCCAGGTAATATAACCAGCATGGTGATCGGGAATGACAACACGCCACTCATCTTGTGGCATGCGGCGCAACTGAGTTTGGATCTCACCGGTAGGGCCAACCTGCTTACAAGATTGATATCGGCCAAACACGTAAGTGCCGGCGTAAGATGGATTGGCAAGGACACCGAGCACGCGTGAATGCGTAAGTCGTCCCCAGATCAGCTTGCCGTCCCAGACGCCGCCATAGGCTCGGCGTGGAAAGACAAGGCCGAGTTCATTGAACCGTTTAACTACCCCGTAGGCGCTGCTCTCTTGTTCAAATAGTTCGAAGACTGTTCGAACCGCGCCTTGCACTTCCTGATCGGGGTCGAGGGTGATCCTATCGCCGTCGAATACCAGACCGACCGGCAGAGGGAAGTGCAATTCACCTTTCTGCGCCTTGTTGAGTTTGCCTCCGTGGAGGCGCGCGCGAATGATGTGCAGCTCTGCCTGAGCAAACGTACCCTTCATGCCAAGTACAAGGCTGTCGTTGAAGTCCGCCGGATCGTACGACCACACAGCATGATGCCCCCATTCGGGAGCCATCTGATCAGTTGGAGCAG
>NZ_JAGWDK010000093.1 GCF_018398875.1 Bradyrhizobium sp. sGM-13
CAGGGAAGGCCGGGATGCTCCCGCTGTACCTGTATGCTCGTGTGCGCTTTTGCTTGCGCAATGGCACACGAGACCGCGGGTGCAGCCAGCACCCGGCCTTCCCTGCGCCCTCTAATTTCCAAGAGGGCCAAATCAAGAGCAAACCTCGGGCGCAATGCGTCGCGAGATCGCCGCCTGATATTCAGTCGTCATCCCCGCGAAGGCGGGGATCCAGTATTCCAGAGACAGCAGTGATTGAACCGAGAAGTCGCAGCGTACTGGATCCCCGCCTTCGCGGGGATGACAGTCCGCGCGGGGAGGGCGACTGCTCGAGGCGAAGCCTTTCGTTCCGAGGACGCGACTTCCATGGCTTCGGCACAATTTTTGCCGAATGATACAGACGACGAGAAGTAGCGACCCATTTTTCGCAGTGCAGCAAAGGATGCCAGGTCGGCCCCTGCTAACGGGCAATGGCAATTCAGCAGGCTTGTCTGTATTGATGCAACTGGCATGCAAGCTGCGGAACGTCTCATTCGCGTTCGGCAAAAAAAGTCTGGGAGGACATATGCGCAAACTGATTCTGGCTGCGGCGTCGATCGCGGCATTGACTCTGATCGGACCGGCCGCTGCGCAGTCGCCGATCGTGATCAAATTCAGCCACGTGGTGGCGACCAACACGCCGAAGGGGCTCGCTGCGGAGAAATTCAAGGAACTGGCCGAGAAATACACCAACGGCAAGGTCAAGGTCGAAGTCTATCCGAACTCGCAGCTCTACAAGGACAAGGAAGAGCTGGAGGCGCTGCAGCTCGGCGCGGTGCAGATGCTGGCGCCCTCGAACGCCAAATTCGGCCCCATCGGCGTCAAGGAATTCGAGGTGTTCGATCTTCCATACATCCTGCCCGACCTCCCCACGGTGCGTAAGGTCACCGACGGCCCGCTGGGTACTAGGCTGCTCAAGCTGCTCGAGCCGAAGGGCATGACCGGTCTCGCCTACTGGGATAACGGCTTCAAGCAGATGAGCGCCAACAAGAAGCTCATTTCGCCGGCCGACTATCGCGGCCTGAAATTCCGCATCCAGTCCTCGAAGGTTCTGGAAGCCCAGTTCCGTAACCTTGGCGTGGTCCCGCAGGTGATGGCGTTCTCGGAAGTCTATCAGGCGCTGCAGACGGGCGTCGTTGACGGACAGGAGAACACCTGGTCGAACATCTATACCCAGAAGATGCACGAGGTGCAGAAGTACATCACCAACACCAATCACGGCTATATCGGCTACATCGTGGTTGTGAACAAGAAGTTCTGGGATGGCCTGCCGGCTGACGTCCGTGCCCAGTGCGAGAAGGCGATGAAGGAAGCCACCGCCTACGGCAACGGCCAGTCGCAGAAGGAAAACGACGACGCGCTCGCCGAGATCGTCAAGACCGGCAAGAGCGAGATCATCAAGCTGACGCCGGAGCAGGACTCGGCCATGCGCAAGGCGATGGAGCCAGTCTATAAAGACGTCGCCGGCCGTGTCGGCCAGGGGCTGATCGACGAGTTCATGAAGGAAGCCAAGGGCGCGACCAACTGAGATGACGTTGTCGGGCTTCCGTGCCAAGGCACGGAAGCCCCTTATATATTGGGGCTCGGCAACACACGGCCGCGAAGGAAGGTGAGGCGTCGCAAAAGCCTGACCTGAAGGGGGGACATTGATACTGCTTCGCATCCTCGATCGGCTTGAGGAGATATTGATCGCGACGCTGATGGCGCTCGCGACCCTCATCATCTTTCTCGCCGTCTGCCACCGCTATCTGCTCGGCATTCCCTTCCTGTTTCCGATCCTGTTCCCGATCAACCTGTCCTGGGCGCAGGAGCTCTGCATCTACATGTTCGTGTGGGTCGCCAAGTTCGGCGCCGCCTATGGCGTCCGCACCGGCATCCATGTCGGTGTCGACGTCGTGGTCAACCAGATCAAGTCGCCCTGGAAGAACGCGATCGTGCTGTTCGGACTGCTTTGCGGGGCCTTCTTTACCGTCGTCATCGGCACCATGGGGGCGCATTTCGTCTACGGGCTTTACCACACCGACCAGGTGTCGCCGGACCTCGAGATCCCGAGCTGGTTCGTCTATCTCTGCATTCCGCTCGGCTCCTACCTGATGTGCTTCCGCTTCCTGCAGGTCGCGTATCGCTACTTCTTCACGGGCGAGCTTCCGCACCATGACCACGCCCATGTCGAGGGTGTCGACGTCGACGCGCCCGGTGCTGGTGTCGCGGAGGTGACACGATGACCTCCTTCATTATCTTCGGACTGCTGATCCTGCTGATGCTGACCGGCATGCCGATCTCGATCGCACTCGGTCTCACGGTGCTCACGTTCATTTATGTGATGACGAACGTGCCGACCGAGTCGGTGGCGCTAAAACTGTTCACCGGCATCGATAATTTCGAGATCATGGCGATCCCGTTCTTCATTCTCGCCGGCAACTTCCTGACCCATGGCGGCGTCGCCAGACGCATGATCAATTTCGCGACCACCATGGTCGGGCACTGGTATGGCGGTCTGGGGCTTGCCGGCGTCATGGCTTGCGCGCTGTTCGCTGCGGTGTCCGGCTCGTCGCCCGCGACTGTGATCGCGATCGGCGCGATCATGTTGCCCGCGATGGTGAAGCAGGGATTCCCCAAGCGCTTCGGTGCCGGCGTTATCACCACCTCCGGCGCGCTCGGCATCCTGATCCCGCCCTCGATCGTGATGGTGATCTATTGCGTGGCCACCGGCGGCAGCATCGCGCTTGATCCCGCCGGCCAGCGGGTATCGTCGGCGTCCGTGGGCCAGATGTTCATGGCCGGCGTCATCCCCGGCATGATGCTGGCGTCGCTGCTTGGATTGACTACCTTCTACCGCGCCTGGAGGAACGATTATCCGCGGCTGCAGCGCGCGAGCTGGGGCGAGCGCTTCACGGCGTTTCGCAAGTGCATGTGGGGATTGCTGTTGATCGTGATCGTGCTCGGCGGCATCTATGCCGGCATTTTCACACCGACGGAGGCGGCCGCGATCAGCGCGGTCTATGCCTTTGTGATTGCGGTGTTCGTTTATCGCGACATGTCGCTCAAGGACGTGCCGAAGGTGCTGCTCGGCTCGGCCAATATGAGCGCGATGATCCTCTACATCATCACCAATGCGGTGCTGTTCTCATTCCTGATGGCGAACGAAAACATTCCGCAGCACATCGCAAACTGGATCACCTCGATCGGCGTCAACTGGATCATCTTCCTGCTTATCGTCAACGTGCTGCTGCTGCTCGCCGGCAATTTCATGGAGCCATCGTCGATCGTGTTGATCATGGCGCCGATCCTGTTTCCGGTGGCGGTCAAGCTCGGCATCCATCCGGTGCATCTGGGCATCCTGATGGTGGTCAACATGGAAGTCGGCATGTGCCATCCGCCGGTCGGGCTCAACCTCTACGTCGCCTCCGGCATCGCCAAGATGGGCATCACCGAGCTGACGATCGCGGTGTGGCCATGGCTTTTGACCATGCTGATCTTCCTCGGCATCGTCACCTACGTGCCGGAGCTCTCGTTGTGGCTGCCGCGTGCGTTGGGGATGCTCTAGCAATATCGCATTGCGGTGGATCAAACGGGTCACATTACATCTTGGTAAGGGAAGCCCCCCTTGCCAATCCGTAAGTTGAACGCCGACTGACGCAGGATCATCTTCATGCAACCTTTCAAGGAGGTTCGCATGAGGAAATTCACCATCGCCGCCGTCGCGGTTCTTGCCATCGCCGGCTCGACCGCAGTCTATGCCCAGCACCGCCATTGGGGCTATGGCCATATGCGGATGAGCCCGGAGGATCGGGCGGCCTATACCGACGCGCGAATCGCGGCCGTGCATGCCGGCCTCAAATTGACGGCCGAGCAGGAAAAGCTGTGGCCGCCGGTCGAGGCCGCGGTCCGGGAGCTCGCCAAGCTCAGAATCGATCGCGCCAATGCGCGGATGCGGGACGATTCCAGCCAGCAGGGGCCGGACGATCCGGTGACGCGGCTGCGCGAGCGCGCCGAGACCATGTCGGCAACGGCTGCCGCGATGAAGAAGATCGCGGACGCGGCCGACCCGCTCTACAAGACGCTGGATGACAGCCAGAAACGCCGGCTTGCCGTCCTGACCCGAATGGACCGGTTCGGGGGCAGGGAAGGCTGGCGGCACCGCGAGCACTGGCGCATGGACCGCGACTTCGATCGCCATCGCGACTATGACCGGAACAGGTATGACCGGGACGGCGGCCCGGACCGGGGCGGCCCCGAACGGCTCTGAGGCGCCCCTGATCGGCGCCCGATCCGAACATGGGCGAGAAGCCGCTGAAATCTAGCGGCTTTTCGCCGTTCCGCCTCTCAGCCAAAGCCCGGGAAAACTCCGCCCAGCTTGCTGGACATCCCGGGATCGCTTTGCTAAACGACGCCCTCTCGCGAGAGCTTGCCGGACTTAAAACATCCGGGCGCATAGCTCAGTTGGTAGAGCAGCTGACTCTTAATCAGCGGGTCCCAGGTTCGAGCCCTGGTGCGCCCACCAAGCTTCTCAGGGACTTAGCCAGAGAAACCGTTTGAGGAAACCGAATTAAAACGGTTTTTCAAACGGTGTTTTTTTCTGGTCGAACAATCCGCTCTCTACAATGTGATTTGGATGGGAGCACGCAGGCGCCGCGAGCTCGACTATCCGGAACGTGGAGCGGCAAGGTGAAAATGACCTTCAACGCCAAACTCGCTTGCGATAATCCAACAGACGGGATCAGACTTGGCCCTCTCAATTCTGAAACAGGGGTTCGATTCCGCTAGGGGCGCCTAAAATCAAATACTTCTTGGGCCTGCCAGATTGGAGCGTCCAGTGGGTCTCTAGCTTGATCATGGCGCCAGATTGCCGGACCTTCGGCTCAGAAGTCTGTTCAGCTACGTGAGTGATGAAGTGAAGGTCGTTGACCGCGGCGCTGGCCCCTTCGGGCAAAACGCTGACTTAACAGGGATGCGAATCCTCCCTCTCCGCCACCTGACCGCGACGTGCGAAAAACCCAATAAAACCGAGCGTTTCTCGAGCCACCGGATTCGGACGGTGGAGAACCGCGGTGGAGACCCTGGCGGAGACCGCAGCCGGCTCAGGTTGCCATCATTACCCAACTGGCGAAAGCCCGGATCCTTCGAAAACAGGCCAGCTTTTTGACGGCCGAGTCCTTGAATCCGGCTTCAGCGATCCGACGGGATGGGGGCATCTCTGACGTTGCATGCCAATGCAGGTCACGGGCCAAAGCAGGACGCTGTTCGAGAAATCTGCAGTCAATTCCCAACAAAACCCCCCGAACCAGAAAAGTCACCGTCCAGCTTTCCGAGAAGGTGTTCGAACAGCTCGAGGCTGCAATCGACCGCCCAGGCGTCGGCAAGAGCATGGTCGTTGAGGATGCGCTTGAACGTTTTCTGAGCCCAACCCCTCCTGTCGAAGACCTCTTGCGGGAGCAACTTGACCAGATCCATGCCAGGCTTGACCGTTTTGACAGGGACATGCGTCTCATCGCTGAGACGGTCGCACTGCATGCGCGATCTCACCTAACGGTCATGCCGCCTCTACCGGAATCGCAGCAGCGAGAGGCGTGCTTCGCGGTGACGAGCGCTTCAAGCTTTTGGCAGAGCAGGTCGATCGGCGGGTCCGGCTAGGTCGGCCGCTGATGCAGGAGACGATCAACCGGCTCAGCGCCGCAAACCTCGACCAGTCCGAGCCCGAGATCGGCGAGGGCGGGCCAAGCGGTCGCGGGTCGAAACAAGTGAATGAGGAAACCGCCTCGGAAACCGATGAAGACATCCAAGACAAACTGAGTGCTGCCGCCCGGGAGGACGGCAGCAACTCCAACTTTCGGCACCTCCCGAATTCGTTCTGCTCGCCGGCGTGAGAAGAGCAAGGCTGGAGCGCCAACGGAGCCGGCCGTATCGTCAAATGTTGAGCCGAAGCCGGCAGAGGCGTCTCTTGGCTCCAGGAGCCCGCTTCAAAAGTGGCGGCTAATTGCGTGCGTCTTCTTCCCCTTTGTTGCGGGCTACTATCTCTCCTATCTCTTTCGGACCATCACGAGCTCAGTGTCGGGTCAGCTAATATCGGAGTTTGGGCTCGATGCCGCAGACATCGGTTTGCTTGCGTCGGCCTACTTCCTGTTCTTTGCGGCCGCTCAGATCGTAGTTACCAAGCATCACCTCATTATTGCCCATGAGGTGACCAACGTTGGGTCTGACCGG
>NZ_JAGWDK010000094.1 GCF_018398875.1 Bradyrhizobium sp. sGM-13
CGGGACGGTTCAGATAGCCCCGCGCCACCCCCGCGCCGCCAATGTAAAGCTCCCCCACCGCCCCAAACGGAACAGGCGCGCCATCACCATCCAGCAGATAGATCCGCGTGTTCGCAATCGGACGGCCGATCGGGACAACGGCGCCATCAAAATCAGCCGGGCAGCTCCACGTCGTCGCGCAGACTGTTGCTTCGGTAGGTCCATAGGCGTTGACAATAGATGCTGCAGGCAGGGCTCGGATAAGCTCGGCCTTCGGGAGCTCTCCAGCAAGTACGAGAAGTTGCGACGCCAAATATTCCAGATGCTGGCTTCCCTGAAGCAATGCTGGAGGCAACGTCGCATGCGTGATGGCTTCGTTTCGCAGATAGTCCGATAGCTCTTTGGTCGATTGACGGATCTCACCCGCAGGCAAGTGCAAGGCGGCTCCTGAGCCAAACGCCATGACAAGCTCTGAAACACTTGTATCAAAACCAAAGGAGGCGAACTGCACCACTCTACTGTTGGAACAAACGCCAAAAAGCACGATCTGAGCCAGCCCCAGATTGACCAATCCCCGATGCTCGACCATGACGCCCTTGGGCGTTCCGGTGGATCCCGAGGTGTAGATCACATAGGCGAGATGGCGCGAGGTCAGACCGAGGGCGCGCGGGTCCGGGTTCGCGGCCGGCAGTTGCGCCCACGCCGGGGTCGCCGTCTCCAGGTCGACCACCGTCAGATCGAGTAGCGCATCGCCGCCCAGCGCCGATCGTCCCGCCGCATCGGCCAGCAGCAGAGGCGGCGCCGCATCGTTGAGCACCTGGTGCAGCCGCGCCGACGGATAGGCCGGATCCAGCGGCAGATACGCCCCGCCCGCCTTGAGGATCGCCAGCAGCCCGACCACCATCGCGATGCTGCGCTCAAGGCAGATCGCCACCGGCTGGTCCGGCCTCACTCCGAGCCCGATCAGGTGGTGCGCCAGCCGGTTCGCCCGCGCATTGAGCTCGTCATAGCTTAAGCGCTGGTCCTGATAGACCACCGCCACCGCATCCGGCGCCCTGCGGACCTGCGCCTCGAACAGCTCATGGATGCACTGCTGCTCGGGATACGGCGCCGCCGTCCGGTTCAGCTCCTCCAACAGATACGCGCGCTCAGCGGACGACAAGAGCCGAATTCGTCCTACCGGCTGCTGCGCATCGGCCATCACGGCACACAACAAATTCTGCAAATGCTGCGTCATGCGGTCGATCTGCTTGGGCGCCAAGCGACCTGCATCAAAGTGCCATCGAAAGCTCCCTTCCAGAGCGCAAACCTCAAACGTCAGCAAATCACCGGATAGGGGCGCCTCAAAACTCGGGCTTGCAAGATCACCAGCGGCAGACCCGCTATTTGCAGTAACCGTAACGCCAACCGGCCAGGGACGGCGCGATCGTAGCGCCTCACCGCCCCGCAACGTCGGGTAGCGCGCGATAAGATCCCGCGCAAAGCTATCGTGCTCCCTCAGCTGAGCACACTCGGCCGCCACCGCCCTGCGCACCTCTGCAAAATCATGACCGAGATCTATGATAATTTCCATTGGCACGACAGAAGCGACAAGCACCTCCACCGCCTTCACCCCGGCTCGCGATTCATTCGCTGGGGGAGTCCATCCCAATTGAAGCTCTGATTCTCCCGTGAGGCGGGCGAGATAGATCAGCCAAGCGCTCAGTATGTACTCGGTGCGATCATTGGGGGACAGCTCGGCCAAAGCACTTGGAATGAGCCACAAACTCGACTGCCATCTCGGGGGAGCCACAGCTTGTGGAGACGACAGAAAAGGAAGCTGCAATATTTTAGATTGCTCAAGCCGCTGTCGCCAGAAACTCTCCCGAGGCGCCAACATTTCATGTGTAACAGTTATGCTCCGCGCCTCGTCATCGCTTAGAATCGGGAGGCGATCGCCTACATTCAGATCGGAGTGCCTTGCAAGTGCCCGGGCGTCCAGAGTCTCACCATCTGAGCTGCCAAACCAGACATCAACATCTTCTGTGGCCGTCGCCACACGCCAGTGGCTCGGGTGGATTTCAACCAGGGAACCCGGCGAAAAGCCCGAGCGGGCAGACGACACCTCCAAGCACCTGACTGCGACAACGTCATCGCCCACAAGAGCCTTGGACAGACATAACGGATTGGAATGATACGGCCCAAAGTCTAAGGCGCGCGTTATCGCTGAGAGATCTTGCGCGGATCGATCCCATCGCAGACAGCCCGCCGCATCTGGACGTCGACGTCTCGAAAAGTAGCTTCTGTCCACTAGCGCCTGCGGACAGGTATTGAGCTCTCCATTCGCTAAACCAGTTAAAAGCTCTCGGAAGCCCTCGACTGCAGCCTCATAACATTTGAGGTTCAAGGTTAGCGCCGTATCAGTGGGCGCAATCAAGAGTTGGCGTTGAACAACCAGGTCACCCGTATCAACACCATCATCGATGCGATGCCACGTGACGGCATATTCGGTCTCTTGGGCCAGCAGCGCCCAAGACGTCGCATGAGTTCCTGCATACCGTGGCAACGGACCGTCGTGGTAGTTGAAAGCCCCTCGACGCACTCGCCCAAACACATCTGCTGGCAACATGAACGGATTGGCAACAGAAAATATCCAGTCCACCGGTTCGGTATTGAGCAGCATGGAGAGCTCTTCAACGCTCCCTACGCACAAGATATTGGCGCGAGCAGCCCAATCGCGGAATATGGCGTCGGCACTCAAGATTGCGCCGATGACGTGGCCCATCTCCATCGCTAGCTGAGCGCACCTAATCGCTAGCGTGCCACTACCAACAAAGACGGTAGAACCTATTGGTGAGGCTTCAGGTCGTTGCCCAGCCCAGTCGCCGAGTTCGCAACTCGACGAGGCCAACACACATGTGTCGCAATGTTCGTATTCCACCCCCATAGACGAAAACTCCTCGTGTGCCACGCGAGCCAGCACTTTCAATGGCCCCGCGATTGACTGCTCAACTCCGCAAAATCACGCGCAGTAGGATCTGCAACAACTAGCGACTTAAATGGTCGCATGTGACATGCCCGAGCGCTTCGCCACCAAATCTGAGCACGAGCAGAGATGCGCGCCAGCGCGCAGCGGAGGAAAGCCGGAGCCGTGTTCGCGCTCTGGTTAACTCGTCGTGCAGCCTGGGTAGCCCGAAACGGCGCGCAAAACCGACTAGAGACCTCACTCAGAAAATCCATCACCACCACTTTGCGACCTGATATCCATTAGGGAAGCCCGGTCGATAGTCGCAGCAATACGAGCACGCCCCGTTTCGGAGCGGCAGCAAGCCACTTCGTTCTGCCGGACTGTTGAGCGTCAAAACGCTGCTGGACCTTCGCTCCGAGAATGCCACTCAAACGTGAGTGTGAACAGACCTAGCACTATTATGGCCAAGTCATTGCCGGGAATCGAAGCGACATCAGAATGTGAGAAACCTCGCAACACCGCGCGTGCCACGGACTGCGGCAGCATCAGCATCGCACTGATCTGGATCAATCGAACAGGTTTCATCTGAACTCTTAGCCGAGGCGGCGAGATTGTGCTGTGACGCCCACCATCTTAGCAACTAGCGTGCCAAAGGATGTCCTCAAGATCTTCCTGACGAAAGAATGAGCTTCGCGCCTCGCTCGGGGAATACTGCCATCCAACTGTCGACCTTGGGACATTGACGTCTTGAAGCGGACAGAGCTCAAGATGCCAAGATGGACCGTCAATGGCGACAAGACCTCTCGTATCGAAGTCGATTGTCCTCAAGAATATCGATGGCCTTGTTGCGCTTGTGCGCGATGCCGGCTCAGATCCGTTCTTATGTGTCGGACGAGATGATGTGGCGGAGGCGCCCTAACGCCAGCCAGGTCCCGCCACGCCTGGATTCCTCCGCCACGTAATATTTCGTGCCTCTCGCGCGGACGCGGGATCCCCCTGCGCCGCAACGCCGGAGGGGCACAATGCTCAAGTTCTATTTTTCGTATCGCGGGCTGCTCATGCGCCTTCGTAACGGGGCGCTCGGCGCCGAGATGGATCGCATCGCGGGGTATTTTTTCTCGCTCGGTTACAAGCGAGCATCCGCTAAGCTTTATCTGAGCCGGATTGCGCGGTTCAGCCATTTTGCTGCAGCACATTGCGGTCATCTTGAATCATATTCGCCCCAAATCCGGAATCTGGAGGGTTCTGTGAGGTCGCGCTCACGCGAGGGCGCGGCAGGCGCTTATGACGCGACCTCATTGAAGCCGGATTGAACGAAGGCGCGGGAGGCTATGCGCGATTTTACGCTATGGGGATTGTTTGAGATCGCAAGGCCCGATCTGCTGGCTCGGCGCGTGAGGCAGAGACACGAGATGTGCGCATCGGGGAAGAGTTGAGACCAGACGCGCTTCGCCGGAGATCACGATAGACTTTTTGTTGCATCGGACGGTTGTTGTCGCGCAGTGTGACAGCACGGATTCGACATCGTCCGCGATGACGCTGGGAGCTGAATGACGAATGATGATCGTCGTGCACGGCATGACTTGGCTCTTCGAAGAGCACGGTATTGTACTGTGCTCAAGGTTATACGCCAACGAATGCTGGCAGGGCAGGAAGCCAAAGCGCGCCGCGGCGAACTGTTCAAACGGCTTCCGATTGGGTATGCCCGCGACCCCGTGGGTAAGATCATGTTTCATCCCGACCGACGGATCTGCGAAGCGATACAGCTCGTGTTCGCCAAGTTTCGAGAACTGTGGAGCGTGCGTCAGACATTCCAATGGTTCCGTGATCACGACCTGGAGCTACCGGTCAATCCCATACAGGGAACGCGGCTGATCTGGAAGGTTCCTTCGCAGAGCCTAATCCGCGACATTTTACGCAATCCCTTCTACGCCGGTGCCTATGTTTGGGGACGGCGTCCAGTAACGACCTTGCTGGTAGGAGGCCGGCTCGAGAAACGTCAGAGCGCGATGCGCCCCGCCGAAGAGTGCCGCGTCTTCATCCGCGATCATCATGTAGGTTATATTGACTGGGCAACCTACGAAGAGAATCAGCGAATGATACGGCGCAATTCGGTGAACTGGGAGGGGGACGAATCGATGGCGGCGATTCGCGCTGGCCAGGGTCTTCTGGTCGGACTCCTGCGCTGCGGACATTGTGGGCGCAAGCTGCATGTACGGTATTGGGGCGGCCGTGGCACCCATGCGCGCTACCTTTGCAAGGGCGACTACGATGATGGCGGGCAGTATTGCATCGGCTTCGGCGGCAGCTCGGTAGACCGGTGCGTAGGACAAGAACTATTAAAGGCGATCGCGCCATTGGGGGTGGAAGCCAGTCTGCGAGCTCTCGAAGAACTGAGTGCTGTCGGCACCGCTCAATGTACCGCCCTGTCCCGCAAGCTCGAGCAACTGGTGTATGAGGCGAGGAAGGCCTTCGAACAGTACGACGCGGTGGATGCCCGGAATCGACTTGCAGCCAGCGAGTTGGAACGGCGGTGGAACGGAAAGCTGGAAGAGATCGAGGCAGTCAAGCAGCGGCTTTCCAGTCTCGAAACCGAGCGCTACTCGTTATCGCCTGAAGAGGAAATCAGAATACGTTCGATGGGTGATCATTTTGCTGGAGTCTGGCAGAGCAACCACTGTCCCCCGACACTTAAGAAGATGATCTTCCGCACCGCCATCGAAGAGATCATTGTACGCACTGACCAGGATAAAAAAACCTTGAGTTGCTGATTCACTGGAAAGGAGGTGCGCATACGCAACTCACGATGGAACGACCACGTTCCGTAACGGAAACGGCCACGCCCATGGAGGCGCTGGAGATCATTCGTCGCATGGCTTGGGAAGTCAGCCGCCGTGATTTGGATGCCGAACCCATTCGCAGCGTTATTGAGGGCCTCCACCGCACCGGCAAGCTAATTCTGCAGGGGGGTTGCGCGGAAGATCAACTTGCGTTGTTCACTGAAAATCAAGGAGATGATAATGCCCGGTATCTTGAGTGAGGGTTCTGCGTCAGCGCCTGCCCCCAGGTGTGAAGGACGGCGACGACGCCGATCTCTGCACCGAGCCGGCGTGGATTGGCGGCGAGCGTCGACATCGCCTCAGCGGCGGCCTTAAACAGGATGGCATAGACGACGGCCTTGTTCTGG
>NZ_JAGWDK010000095.1 GCF_018398875.1 Bradyrhizobium sp. sGM-13
GCTCCTCGTTTCGCCGACCGCAAACGAGGAATCCGCCAACAACCCGTCCGTTCCACCAATTCAGCCTGCTGCAGCACGCGGGTTTCATGGAATCGGTCGTCTAGTAAAGACTGGGTGCCCGCTCAATAAACGGAGGCGGGTCATTAGAGAGGAGAAGTAGCGAAATGGCAAAGTCATACTGTTCCGACAGCACCGTCATTTCGGTCACTGGCTCCGGGAACCAGACTCCAAGCTCGTGTTCTTTCGTGGCATGTTTCTCTGCCGTCAAGCGTTGCGCCGCCAGCGATGTTGCCGGAATTTCGATCGGCCCTGCGGAAGTACGGAAAAAGGCTCCGGATTTTAGCGCGGATGCACTCGATCGTGCCCAAAGAATGTATCCATCTCGGGATACGACCAGCACAGCGCGCTTCTCGGTGTAAGCGAGCCAACGGAGTGTCGCGGCTATCAGGGATACTTGGTAACGATCTGAACAATGAGAAATGACGTCCAAGTCGATTTTCGACGACGGCGGAACAAGTCGGCGGAAATCATCAAGCGGCATCAGCAAGTTCGCCGCAAACACATTAGCCTGGTGCTCGATCTGACCGTAAGTCGAGTCCCATTGAACAAAGTCTTGCTCTCCACACCGGATACCTTCGGGATAGGCCAAGCGATGCAATAGGTAGTGGCCGAATTCGTGGCCCAACGTGAAGTTTATTCTGCCGGTCGAACGTATCCGGTTGTTGTAAAAAATTCCCCAGCCTTTCCTCCCGGCGGGTGCTTTGTAGAGAGCACCGTCGAAACCGGGAAGACTGCCGCCAACTATCCGTGAAATCGGATCGTGCGGAAATTTTTGGACACTGTATTCTTGCGCCACGGCTGTGACGTTAATCGGAAAATGCTCTGCTCCCAAAACGGTGTTCAACACGTGGGTTATTTCGAAAGCCCACCGCTCAGGGGAGAACGCATCAGTCATGTATCGTCGCCCCACAGCTTGACCATCTTTCTTATCTTCGCTCTGGTCGCCTCATCCATTTGACGATACTGGCGATAGAATTTGGCATCTGCCGCATCTTCAGTAGAGAGAGACTCTCCTTCGTCTAAAAGATACTCGATGGTCGTATCGAGTTGGTGCGCGATCTTGGCTAACTTATCTGCCGATGGGCGCGGTGGATTTTTATTTTCCAATTCCCAGATGTAGCTCTTACTCGATTCAGAGAGCTCAGCGAGCTTATCGAGACTAAACCCCCTTTCTTTTCGAAGGCGGCGTATCTTGTCTCCCAAAGCTGTAGACATTTGTATCTTCTCCTTTTTATGACCGACAGTTGGAGTGACTGTCAGGCATTGCCCGCTCGGCCAGATACAAGATTCTTACGAATGAGACGGAAGAGCTCTGCTTGATATTGGGCATCGTGCAAGGCGTTATGATCGGACTTGGACTTTGGATTCAGCTTTGCATCAATCGCACTGGAGCGCGTATCGCGCCATGTGGAGCCGGTAGCACCCATATAATAGGCTTTGATGTCCAAGGCGGTAAAACCGAAGGGATTTCTTCCGAGGAATTTGTGGAAATAGTAATTGATGAATGACCAATCGAAGGGGGCGTTAAACCCGACGAATACTGCCGTATCTGACTCACCAACAAAACTTTCGATCCAAGATGCAAATTTCTCCATGGCTTCTTTTGGAGGTAGCCCGGTCCTAGCTAGCTTTTCCAGGGAGAAGCCGCCGACTTCCAGAGCCTTCGGGTCAGCATTTCGATTTATAGGTTGCAGCTCGCAAGAAAATACACGCGACGGTTCATCTACATCACAGGCGCCAATAGACAAGAGGCTGAACTCTCCTGGTATGGGGCCAGCGGCTTCCACGTCAATTGAGATAAAGATTTCTCGCTTGACGGTCATGAGACAAGGGGCTCCGTTGCAACAAGGGCCGGCCTGCTCTGGATGGCGGCCCAATGCTCCCGAAACGCGCGCCGCCGCTCTTCCACCGAGCCCGCTGTTTTCCAATGCAAGCCCGCAAAAGTGTGAATATCGAACGGATGAGAGCTTCCTTCCTTCACCATTAGCATCGTCGGAAGAATACGGCCAAAGGCATAGCCAAGCTCCAAGAAACAGTTCGGGCGCATTCCAGTAATGTCGGCCAAGACCACGCGGCTCCGGTGCAGCTTGGCAAAGATCTCTTGATCGATGCGTGCGTGCTCGTATTTTTGATGGCCGTCTACAACAACCATGCGGTAACCCAGTTCACCCTCAATGATCGGCTGCACAACCACATCGAAAAAATTCTGCACGTCCGCGAAGTCCGCATGGTCTGGATTCAAGAGCCGCACGACGAACGCCGGCGGCGGCTCTAGACTTTCTAGAAGGTCTATGATGCCCTTTATCTGATCGGTTGTGTCGGCGCGATCCGTAAAGTTAATGCGATTCATCCAAGTGTGCGAGGTTTGGGCAAGAGTCCGGAAGAGGCGCGGCGCCTGGGCACTCGACAAGCCCAAAGTGAATAGCCGACGTGCTCCTTCACCAACCGGGGTCACCTTGCAATTGAGCGGAACCACTGGCTTACCCGCGTCATGATAGAGGTTGGCCAGGAACAGCACACCCTCGGAACCACCAACCGTCAGAAGAATATCGCCCCATCGCGCCTGTGCTTCCATGCGCTTGCTGTTCATATTCCAGTGCGACACGTTCTCAATCTGTATGAGGTCCGAGGATCGCAATTCGTCCCAAAGTGCTTGGAACTGGGGCGGAATTTGATCTTCTGTCTTGTGGTGCTGCACCGCGATGACGAGCGGGCCGGGCGCGCCTGACGGGCGGCGGGCGAGGCAGTTGCGGATTGTTTCCCAAATCAACCAGTCGAACAGAATTGGCGTCCCGTCTGCTGTACGGGTTTTCTCACTATCGACCGGCAGGACAAAGGTAGCTCCCCGAGACATAAGCTCCTGTACGAGTCCCTCCACCAGTGCACGCGCCTTCGTCACCTCGGCGACCGCCGCGATAGCTGGATCTTGAGATACGCTACCGGAGATATGGATACGCCGTCCAAAGAGCGAAGACTTCGCCATCAGCGATCCTCCACTGCCGGCGACGCCTTCATCATCGAGACGACGGACTTCAAATGTTCAAAAGAAAGCGGCCGATCCGGAAAAGCTAATGCCAACGCGCCTGGATAAAGGCGAGTGCGAATATCCGAGTAGGTCCAGGATGGCTGACCGCTCTTTGCCTCGGTAGCCGCGACGAGCTGAGCGATTTGTGATTCCGGCAAACCAAGCCCGGCCAAATCGAGCTTAAAGAGTTGGCGGCGCTCTTCGGCGGACGGCCGCTTGAATTCCTCCACGATCGCCGCACGCCTGCGCAACGCAGGATCAAGCACAGACAAACGGTTGGTGCAGAGAAAAGTGACTACACGGCCACCGAACTTTCGAAGATCGTCGATACCTTGAATGAGTGTATTTACGGCCACCTTGTCTTCGTGGTGGCTGTGGTCCTGAGAACGCGAGGTCGCCAGTGAGTCGCCCTCGTCGATGATAAGGACCGCGCGCCGCCCCCGCCCAGCAGATTGTGTTACACGATGAAACGCTTCCGAGAGGTGAGTTCCCATCTCGCCGACTTTACCGCTTCCGCGAACGCGGTTGCTCAACTTGAACAGGATCGAATCTTCTGCCCGCGCTTCGGCAACGATGCGGTTTGCTAAGCACTCGGCGTTTGCACTCTTTCCAGTCCCGACATCCCCGTGGAAGATTGCAAGCGGGTATTGCTCGGCGACAAGGTCGCCGAGCAATAACTTGCCGCCGTGGTATTTTTTGTTCCAGGCACCTAATTCGTTCAAACTCAAGAGAAGTCGAAGCTGATTGTGAACGCGCGTATACCGCTCCTCAAATCCCAGCAGGGTCTTCGCTTTCGCGGTCAACGCTGGGTCCGGAAGCGGGGTCTCGCTGTCGAAAACTTTAGGAGCTGGCTGGTTCACGTGGCAAAATCCTTCCGCTGCATGCCGAAGGCATTGCTGGCGTAGTCGCGTCCACCAGTCGCCTTAAGACCGGTGTGGTTCGTGTCATCGCTCGTTGGACTCCAGTTGATCTTCAACTTTCCGCTCATCGCCGCTTGCTGAGTGAGGGTATAGTCGTCGGTCCAAAACAAGATGATGCGCAAGTAGGCATTGGCAACCCGCGGCCACATAACCCCACCGGGGCGACTCATCGTCAGATCGCCCGAGGCCGTATTCACCATATACTGCGTTGCGCGCAGCTCGACTCCGCCCGACAGGAGCGTGAGGTCGACCTTTTCAAGAAAGCCCTTCTTAGCCAAGGCTTCCACATCATGCGCATACTCGCGCGCTTTCTCCTCAGTGATGGCAGCCGAACTCTGGCCGATCATAACCAGATCGGCCGTGAAACGGCGCGCAACTGCTTCGACGTCGGCCGTGGTATAGGAATAGGTCTCACTCGCAGTGGCAGAATAGGTCATGCGGCTTCCTCGATCTTGAAACGCGGGCCAAAAAGCTCTTTCCACACTTCGTTGTCGTCTTCAGCGGATGCAAAGTGTGCCGCTTCCCAAGAATCCTGCGCTGCCGCCACGATTGAGATGCGCTCCGCCTCGGTGATGCGGCTCGCCACGTTGTTGAGGCTATAGACCGGGTCGATGATGACCACCGGATCAGTGAAGGTGCCGAACGGGGCGGTGTTCTCCGCGAACTGAATCTTCTCCTTCAGGCCGGTCTGGGCGATGTAGAGAAGAATGCGTCGAAAGCGCTCTTCGATACTGCCAGCGTTGCCTTCGGTGTCGAGAATGTACGCGACGATCAGCTCGATAACGAAGGACTTGAGTGCCTTCAGCTCGGCGTGGTTGCGCCATTTCTTGGTCAGGCGAACGAGGGTCCGGTAATCCTTGTCCTTGTTTTTCCGGTCCCGCACAAACTTGATCTGACACGGCGCGCAGGTTTCCAGCTTGGAGCCGTCCTGCAAATCAAACTGCCAACCGTAGCCGGGACGAGCCGGGTCTTCGATCACGGGCACGATGTCGACGCTGAGCCCAGTGCCAACGAATGAAACTGTCGCGGCTTTCCGCTGAATCTCGAAATCCTCGACATCCTTGTTGGGGTAGATCTCAATCAACAACTTGTAGATGGTGTCGTTCAGGCCCTGGAGGGTCTCGTGGTCGATATTGCGACCCGAGATATAGAAGACGACATCGACGTCGACCGGGTCGGTCGAGGTCTTGCGCAAGATCGTGAACTTGGCGAAGGAGCCCGCCTTGACCACCTTGGTGATCTTGATCGCCGTCTTTTCACGAACGGTGCGGCTGAGTTCGGTGATCAACCGATCGACCTGCGCGTGGTATTCCTTCCGCTTGTCGGTCGGAAGCCGCAGGACATTGGCGTCGTAGTACTGGAGCGCTGTGTTGTTGAGGGGCACGTGATTCTCCATAGACTCACATAATGTTCGGTACTCCGAACGATGAATGGAGCGGATGTCTTCGGCAGTCAAGGTTAAAAAGTGCGCCTACTCAGAACATTCACACTTTTTAGGAGGGCCCCGGCGGCACTGGCAAGGGCGCCTGCATCTCGCATTCATGTGCCAATCATGTGTGCCATGTAGAAAATTGTAACGCTCGGCAATTGATTGGAGGTGAGACCTGTAACATATTGATATCAAATGATATATTATGGATTTGATGGGTAAAAGGCAGGAAAGTACTGCAAGACATCAAAAGCCCGCCAGAGGCGGTCTATGTCACTGATATCACTATCAAAGTTTGGTTGCGGGGATAGGATTTGAACCTATGACCTTCAGGTTATGAGACCGATGGAACATCTCGCAACTAACTGATTTTGTTTAAATAAATCATCATCAAAATATTTTTGTGCTAGCGTTTGTGCTAAAATTCAAAGAATTCTGCTCTCCGGGTAGGCATCCGTCTTTTCCGCTTGCACAGGAGTGGGCAAACGATAATTCCGAGCCGGCCTCCCGTGAATCTGGAGGGTTCTGTGAGGTCGCGCTCACGCGAGGGCGCGGCAGGCGCTTAT
>NZ_JAGWDK010000096.1 GCF_018398875.1 Bradyrhizobium sp. sGM-13
CAAGTGGGGGAGTTTGCGCGACCACAGGTGGGGGAATTTGAAGTGACCGTCCGGGTGTGAGCGTTGTGAAGCAGGCGATCAAGTATGGCATCAGCGTAAGTTGGGTCATTTATGAGCTCATGCCATTTGGCAATTGGAAGCTGGCTGGTGACGAGTGTTGATCGACGGCCGTAACGGTCTTCAAGGATTTCGAGCAGATAATGACGGGCATTGGCGTCGATGGCTTGGAGGCCCCAATCGTCCAAAATCAGCAGCTCGACGGCGGCGATGCTCTTCATCCGCGAAGTGAGTCGGCCATCGCCCCAGGCAAGGTCCAGTTCTTCGAACAACCGCGGCAGCCGAGTGTAAAGTACAGAGTGGTTGTCCCGGCAGGCCTTGTGACCAAGCGCACAGCCAAGCCAGCTTTTCCCGACGCCGGTTGGCCCGACAATGGCGCAATTCTCATGGTTTTTGATCCAGTCTCCCTTTGAGCAGCATGTCGAACAAGCGGCGGTCGAGCCCACGGGGGGCGCGATAGTCGATATCCTCGGGCACGGCATGATGACGCAGCTTTGCCTTGCGAAGACGAAGCGCCAGGCGCCGGTTCAAGTCGCTTCATGGTCCAGCAGCAACGCCAGCCATTCGGCGTGAGCGAGACCCCGGACCTCCTCGTTCTCGGCGAGGCTCGTGAAGGCCTCGGCCATGCCAGTAAGGCCGAGCCGGGTAAGCAAGTGGAGTGTGGGGTGTGTCAGCATTTTCTCTCCTTAGTGGTAATAGTCCGAGCCTCTGATGTTGGTGTGTATGATCGGCTCGCACTCGGGGGACGCGGGCGTTGCAACGCGATCGAGCCCCTTCTCGAGGATCGATTTGACGCTTGGGTAGTTGCGAGCCTGGATCTCAATCGCGCGCAGCGCGGCCGCCTCGAGGCGCTCGGCGCCAAAGCGCTTCTCAAGACGGATGATCCCCAGGCACGAACGATAGCCCTGTTCGGGATGCGGCCGATCCTCGATGATCCGGTCGATCAGCAGGCGCAGCATCGGGCCGATCCGGCTTGCCTCGCTGCGGATCTTTGCCGGCGTCCACTCGCCGTAGCGCCGGTGGCTGGAAGGCATGTGGGCGCTGATCGTCGTGTGCCGCCCGTTGCCGCTGCCGCGCATGTGCGCGGCGATACGCTCGCCCCCCAGGAAGATTTCAACCGTTCGCGCACAGATCCGCGCTTCTACCTCGCGACGGGCGAAGCGATAGGGCACCGAGTAGTAGTGTCGCTCGATCTCGACGTGATAGTCGAGCCCGACCCGGCATCGGCGCCATTCGACATGGACCCACGGCTCGCCGGGAAGCGGTTTAAGATTCGGCGCGTCAATTTCCTCGAACAACTGGCGCCGTGTGCGGCCATACTGGCGCAGCACCCGTCCGTCATTGAGCTTGGCCAGCCACTCGGCGATCGCACCGTTGAGTTCGGCCAGGCTGTAAAAAGTTCGGTTGCGCAGCCGCCCCAGCAGCCAGCGCTCGATGATTCCGACGCAGGCCTCAACCTTAGCCTTATCTCTCGGGCGACGCGGCCGTGCCGGCAAAATCGCCGTGCCGTAATGCTGCGCCATATCGCTGTAGCTGCGGTTGACCATAGGGTCGTAGAGGCAGGCCTTGATCACCGCGACCTTGGCGTTGTCGGGCACCAGCAGTTGCGTCGCGCCGCCAAAAAAGCTGAAGGCCGCGTTATGTCCCGCGATCCAGTCGCCGAGCTGCTCGGTCCACGTCGCCAGCGCGAACGACAAGCTGGATGCGCCCATGACCGCGACGAAGATGTGCGCGTCACGCACCTCGCCAGTCTTACGGTCAACCACCGGCACCGTGTCGCCGGCATAGTCGACAAACAATTTCTCGCCCCCGCCGTGGTGCTGGCGCATCACGAGCGGCAGCCGGCCTTCCCAGTTGCGGAACAAGTCACAGAACCGGCTGTACCGGTAGCCGTCCGGATGCTCTGCAATGTACTCGTCCCACAGCACCTGCAAGGTCACGTGCTTGCGCTTGAGCTCGCGGGCAATAACGGACCAGTCAGGCTCGGCCACCTTGCGGCGGCCCGGCTTCACGCCAGGCACCCCGTACAGCAGCTGCTCCAGCTCGGCGTCGCTTATCGCTTCCGGGACTGGCCATGCCAGACCCGCGCGCGCAAACCGCTTCAGCGTGTCACGTACCGTCGTCGGTCCGACGCCGACACGCTCGCCAACCACGCGCGTCGAGAGCCCAGCCTCAAGGCTCAACCTCACAATCTCGCGCACCTGGCGCATGATAACCCTCCTCGTCGGCATCCAATTCTCCAAGCTGTTTCCAGCCGGAGAAATGGCCCAACGATCAGGCCTCACACCATCCGAAACTGCGCGCGATCAAATCGGAATGCTGCGCGGAGAATGCTCGGAATGCTGCGCGCGATCATTTCGGAACCCTGCGCGCCATCAAATCGGTACGGTGCGCACCATCGTCTCGGAATCCGCAGACGCGGCACTGAAGTCAAAGATCGCGCTGGAAGCGGTACGGGAGCAGGCGACGGTGGCCGATGTGGCCCTGCGCTATGGGGCTCACCCGAACCAGATCTATGCCTGGAAGAAGCAACTGCTGGAACAGGCGGCGCGGGCCTTTGACTCGGGTGTCGGGCGGAGAGCGAGGAAACGCTCGAACGCGAGATCGGCCAGCTGAGGTCGAGCGGCGATTTTTTAGCGCGGAGGTCCGGAAGATGAGCACGCCGGCCGTCGAGGAATGCTCGATCGCGCCGACAAGGCGCTGTCGATCCGCCGGCAATGTGTGTTGCTTGGCATTGCGCGTTCTGGGGTCTACCGGCCGCCACGGCCGGCCAACGACAACGATCTTGCCCTGATGCGGCGAATCGACGAGCTGTTCACCGCCTGGCCGTTCCTGGGCTCGCGGCGAATGACCGCTATGCTGAAGGCTGAGGGACTTCAGGTCAATCGCAAGTGCGTGCAGCGGTTGATGCGCAAGATGGGCATCGCGGCGCTGGGACCGAAGCCGAACACAACGAAGCTGCCGCCGCGCCACAAGATCTATCCTTTTCTGTTGCGCAACATGACGATCGACCGGCCGAACCAGGTGTGGGCGGCCGACATCATGTGTCTGCAGATCGGCCGCGGTTTTCTTTATCTCGTCGCCATCATCGACTGGGGCGAGCCGTGCGGTTCTGGCGTGGCGTATCTCCAATACCATGGCTACCTCGTTCTGTCTCGCTGCGCTCGACGACGCTTTGGCACGGTATGGCAGGCCAGAAATCTTCAACACCCAGCAGAGAAGAAGGCGCGTGGCGCGATAGTGCCTGTCCTGCTTGGCGAGGAAGAGGGCCTGACCGCTGGTTCGATGCAGCGGCTGACATTGACGCCGCCGCGCCGGGGCGGAAGGGTTCCGGCTCCCGGCGAGCAGCAGGCTTTCGGGAATACGCGAAGGCGCCTGGCCGGCACTGCGTCGGCGCCGTCCGGCTGCATCGATGCCTTCCCGCAGCCGTTGCACGCAATTCGCGTTATCGACTTCTCGATGGGCTGGGCAGGCCCGTTGTGTACGCGCACACTGGCGGATCTCGGCGCGGACGTTATCAAGATTGAGGCCATCCAGTATCCGGACTGGTGGCGCGGTTTGACCGAAGGTCTGCTTACGTCGACGGCCAAATGTACGAAAAGACGGCACGCTTCTGCATCATGGTTCGCAACAAGCGCGGTATCACGCTTGACCTGACGCGGCCACAAGGCCTCGCTCTTGCCAAGCGACTGTTGGTCGGCGCCGATATTGTCGTCAGCAACTATTCAGTCGATGTGCTGCCGAAGCTCGGGCTTGGTTACGACGTGCTCAGAACGCTTAACCCTCGGCTAGTCATGATGTCGATGTCAGCCTTTGGTGCGGACAGCCTTCATCGCGATTGCCGGGCCAACGGCTCGACTCTCGAGCAAGCATCGGGGTTGCCCAGCGTGATTGGAAGCTCCGATGAGCCCCCCGTTATGAGCCACACCGCCTTCGGGGATCCCGTCGGCGGATTGAACGGCTGCGCTGCAGTTTTGGTCGCACTGATTCACGCGTGCAATACCGGGCAAGGACAGTTCATTGATCTCGCGCAGATCGAATGCATGATGCCGTTTGCGGCGCCATGGATCACCGTCCAGTCGATTGGCGGTATGCCGCCGACAAGATACGGCAATCGACATCCTCAGTTCGTGCCGCACGGCTGCTTCCGGTGTTCGGGTGAGGACAATTGGATCGTAGTGGCGGCGACCGACGCGGACATGTGGCGTAGGCTTGCGCTGCTTATTAGCCGGCCTGACTGGGCGGCGGACGCATCGCTGAAATCAGCCGAAGCTCGCTGGGCTATTGAGGATGCCATCGAGACAGGCATCGCAGCCTGGACGCTCACCCGCGATGCGGACGAGGCCCTGTCCGAGTTGCAAGCCGTAAAGGTGGCCGCCGGCGTGGCCCGGCTGCCAATTGACCTGCTCAATGATCGGCATCTCAGGTCGCGCGCATTTCTGCAGGAAGTCGAACGGGCTTTCATAGGCTTGCATCCGCAGCCCTCGATGCCGATTCGCGAGGGTGCAAGACCCTATGCGATCCGCACGGCGCCGCCAACGCTCGGACGGCATAACAGAGAGATCTTATCAGGGCTTCTCGGGCTTTCCGACGCCGAGATCGCGCAATTGGTGAGGGAGAACATCATCGGTACGGCGATGCTCTCCGAAGGGGAGCTCGCAAGAGCAAAGAAGGCGTCGTCAGACTGACAAATCGCCGCAAGGGAAACTACCCCTCAGGCTTGGCAGATTGACGCCCACTGATCAGGAATCCTTGATGACGCAAGGCTCGGTCTGATCCTCCGCAAGAATAACTTGCGCAGCATAACTCGACTGCAAGGAGTTAATCGTCGCGAAGTTCTGTGCGTGAACATGTGGTCTGGTTGGGCGGCGGAGAGGGGGTTATCGGCTTGGTGGGCCCGAGCATGGTCAGGCCGCCTAGCGTAACGTCTCCTTCTTGTGCTCCTTCAACAGATTCATATTGAAATAGCGATGGTCTTCGAGCCAAGCCTCGTGGAGCTCGATGGTCAGCGCTCGGATGAGTCGCACCCAGCTCTCAGCGTGGTTCGCACGATATAGGTGCGCCGCCTGATCTCCTCGTTGAGGCGTTCGAGGACGTTGGTCAACTCATGTGCTTGCGGTGGATCAGCGGCAGACAGAAATAGGTGAGCGTTTCCTCGATGTTCTCCTCCACTCAGCCGGTGAGCTTGGGTGTTTGCCCCCCACTTGGCAAGCCACGCGGCCGCACCTCGCCAGATCACGCCGGTCGTACATCCATCCTGAGCTCGAGCAGACAATCAGTCACGACCTTGCGCGGCACATGTGTTGCGCAGGAAGTCACATAGGGCCGTTGAAAAAGTCGGAATTGGTTGATTTCTGGTTTTCGTCGGCGATTCGCAATCGGCTGGGCAACGGGATGCTGGGGCGCGAGGAGCGGGATCAGCTGGGGGCTCTTCATCGCTGTTTCGTTCAAGCTGCGCATTCCGGACGAGCATGTTCGTCGATGGCGATGAGCGCGAATCCATGGGCATCGTTACTTTCCGACGTTCCTGCAATAGTCGGAGCGCAACAGGGCTGGCACAGCTGGTTCTGGAGCTGGCCACCGCCTTCATAAAGATCGAGGGTGAGGATGCTCGAGCGGATGTTGTCTCGTCGGTCGAAGAACTATCGAAGTCGAACGGAGCGCTAGCACTACTTTGGCACTTTAGGCTTGGCGATATCTGCAAGGAACATGTCGCAGTGAGGACATTGTCGGGGTGGAGGTCGTGCGA
>NZ_JAGWDK010000097.1 GCF_018398875.1 Bradyrhizobium sp. sGM-13
TAGAGCACCCCCTCGCGAATCAGGTGCTCAGAAAGGAATCACAAGTGATTCTTTCGATTCTAGATTTCGCCGATCAGCGGATCAGCCCGAGTGGTCAACCTTATGGGTAATTGAAAGCCGGTGAAGGCCGCCTTGCCGATTGAGACGCGTTGTTGAGAACTGTCCTTATGGACAGTGATAGGCGCAGTGCCCAGTTGAACGGCTGGAAGTGGTGGACACAGGCCGGCGGCGGCGCTGGTCCGAGGATGAGAAGCTCAAGATCGTTTTGGAGAGCTTGCAGAACCCACGGTCCGTCTCATCGACAGCGCGGCGATACGGCATCTCGCGCTCATTGCTGCTCGATGGCGACGGTCGTTTCGCCCCGAGCCGAAGGATGCCGCCCATCAAACGGGCTTCGTACCGGCGATGGTGGTCGCGGAATTGGGGGCGACGCGTGGTCCAGTCGGGCCGGCCGGCGGCGGCGCGATCGAAATCGAGTTCACGGCCGGGGTTCGGATGCGGATCACGGGCACGGTGGACGCGGGGACGCTAAAGGCCGCGGTCGCGGCACTGGCTGATGGACGGCCGCGGTGATCCCCATTGCGTCGGGCGTACGGGTGTGGATTGCGACCGGCCACACCGATATGCGGCGCGGCATGAACTCGCTGGCCTTGCTGGTGCAGGAAGCCTTCAGACGCGACCCGCACATATGTGGCGGGACGGATTATGTGGCGGCGGGGCCCCTTGGGCCTTTGCGTTCAACGAAGTCTGCGGGTTCGCCGCCACATAATATTTGATGCCTTCCCAGTTGGCGCAGGATGTCCCTGCGCGCCAGACTGGGGGGAGCGGCATGCTTGATTTCTACTTTGCCTATCGTGGAGTGCTCAGGAGGCTCCGCAGCGGGGCTCTCGGCCAAGAGATGGACCGCATCGCGGCGCATTTCTTCCAACTTGGATATAAGAGGGCCTCAGCCAAGCTTTATATTAGTCGCCTTGCTCGGTTCAGCGAGTTCGCTGCCGGGGTCTCAGCAACCGAGCCGATCACACAAGAAGTCATTGATCTCTTTCTTCAGGGCTTTCCAACCGCATCTCCCCGCATTGCTGCCGCAACTGCGATCGAGCACGCGCGACGGCTGGCGCCGGAGCGATTTTCCATTCCAGTCCTACCTCTAACAGTAGATCGCGACGCCACTCTGATTGCCGCATATGTTGGCTATTTGCGCGGTGTGAAGGGCTTGGAGACGATGTCATTCGGCCTGCAATATTGACCCCCGTATTGCCTCATCTGCGAATGTTACCCTGATAGTGCCGTCGCTGTTGACGATCCGATGTCGACTGGTCGGTTATGGTTGTCCAGGCTGGCTCGGTAGGAGGGACTGTGGGCGGGTCGGGCCCTACATAGCCCGAGCCGTCCACAGACCCGGGCAATGAAGCAACGGTCCTGGCGTCGCCGAGCGGCTCCTGAGCAACCAGCTGCTCGGCGGCCTTCCTCCGAAGCGCCCTCAGCAGACGCTGCACGATCGAATGCTGTCTCGTCCCGAACTCCTCGGGGTTTTTCTCCCTCAGCCGGCCAACAATGGCGAGTGCAGTCAATTGCGGCTGCGCAGCAAGCCAGTCCTGGATGGTGGCAATGTGCGGGTCGAGCTTGGATGGCATGCGAATCCGCGTCTTATAAGGCCGATGAGGTCGCCGGTGCGTGGCACGCGGCTCGCCGACTTTCACCGCCTTGCCGAGCGTCTTCGCAAAAGTGGCAGCGGACGCCGGCGCGGTGCTTGTGCAGGCGCGTTGCAGGCCGCGCGCCTGTCCGGCACGACGATCGACACGATTGCCGAGTTCCTCCTGTGTTGCGCGGATCTCGGCCAAGAGCGCGATAGGATCGAGCAAACGATACTGATCGCGTAGCCGTTTCTTCACGGCCGCAGCCAGCTTGGGATGAGCCAGCGCGCGCTGATAGGGCGTCAACGGAGCGTGATAGCGCTTGATCACTTTCGCCCCTTCGCGGCGCTTCTCCTTCAGCTTGAACGACGGCTGAAAGAAGTTGACGTAGAGCCGTGCCGCCGCATAAAGGCGACCCATCACGCGCGCCGTTTCGAGGCCGTCGAAGCGGCCATAGCCCATCAGGCGGCGCACGACGGCGCCGTTCTTCTGCTCAACGAACGCCTGATCGTTCTTCTTATAGGCACGCGAGCGTGTCACCTCGAGCTTCTGTTGGCGGCACCATGGCACGACGACATCGTTCATGAACGCGCTGTCGTTGTCGAAGTCCACGCCGCGCAAAAGCCAGGGGAACAGGCTCTGTGCGTGTTTCATCGCCTCGACAACCAGCGAGCCATCGCGCGTCACCAACGGCAGGCACTCGGTCCAGCCTGTGGCGACGTCGACCATCGTCAGCGTCTGGATGAACGAGCCTGCCACAGACGTGCCGCCATGGGCTACCATGTCGACTTCGCAGAAGCCGGGCGGCGGGCTATTCCAGTCATTGAACGTGCGGATCGGAACCTCGCGCCGGATTGCCGAATAAAAGCCGGCACGTCGGCGCTTGCCGCCGCTCGCCGCGATCTTCACATCGCCGAGCAGGCGGTCGATGGTTGCGGCGCTGATGGCGAGAACACCATCACGATCCGCCTGGCCAAGCTTCAATCGGCCATGTTGCTCGAGGGCCGGCAGCAAGGTTGGGATCATCACCTTGAGCCGCTTGCCACATACCCGATCCGACGCCTCCCACAGCGCCGTCAGCGCATCCTTGATCGTCGCGCCGTATCTGCGCCTGCGCGCTCGCAGTGCCCCGACATCGCCGATCTCGTGTTGCCGGAGTGCGCGCACCGCATGCTCGCGATGCCAGCCCGTCGTCGCGCACAGCGCGTCGAGGATGCCTCCCTTCTCCGCCCGCTTGGCCGACCGGTAACGCTCCATTACCGCCGACACCACCTCGCGCCGCGCGCCCATGCTGATCCTTCCCGCCATCGACGACACCGACCCGATTCGGTGACGTCGCCCCAGTCATTGGCGGGAACTTGTCCAGTAACATTCATGATGAGGCAATGCGCCCCCGTCAAATTTGAACGCCGATTGACATTCAAGCGGAGGCAAAGAGCGGCTGGGACGAATATCGAAGATGGGAAATCCGGAACTCCGCGCTCTCCTCGTCGTCGGGACAACAGCCGTCTTGCGGGTCGCCCGAAACGACGCTGGGGCGCGGCCGTGGCTGAAGGCGCTCCACGCCAGACGGCCCTTCAAGGTTGCAGCGGTCGCGCAGGCCAATAAGACGGCGCGGATCATCTGGGCGCTTCTGAACAAGGGCGGAACTTATCGGCGTCCAGACCCACTGGCGATTGCTGCGGTCGCCATCTGATGGACGCAGTGACCGCCAAAACGATCTGACCGGCGTAGGCCGGCAGAGGGCAAGGTGCAACAACAGCCGATGAACCATGGGCGAAATCCCGAAACGAGTGAAGCTACTGCCCCCAATGCGCTCAAGCGCGTAAACTTGATTTAGCTCCTCGTTCCGCGGATCTCATCGAGGCCAGCGGCCATGTGCCGCGCGCAAAGGCCGGACATATGACCGCACCGTCCCAATGTGTGAAATCGACTGAAAAAGCTCTTGCCACGCGGGCCGTTCCACATATGGGGGCAAGGTCACTCAGAAAACGGATGCGGTGAGCGTTGGAGTGGTGTCGAAGGCTAGTCACGCGCAAGCGCGGCCAATGCGCTCTGCTTGGCGTAGTGCCGCGACACGTTGGAATCCGAAAGCGCCTTCTGAAGGTCTTCTTTCGAACTTCGGTGACATCACTTTGACGATTTGAACAGAGGATCGTCGAACCTCATGAGAGTGGGGGACGTTCCGAAAGTCTGGGCGCGAACCCGAAAGGATGCTTCCTAGGCAAGCGTGACAACGTCGTGGTGTCTAATCCAGATTGCATCAAATTTCGTCTGCCATCCGAAGCAATCATCAGTCGCCCTCCGCGAGCACGCGGCTCACAAAGCTGGATAGTCGAGCGCCGGCGAGAAGTCGCCGGCGCTCGTATCCTCGATCATGTGTTGGTGGACAGGGCCCACTTGAGTATCGGAAACTAGGGCTTTGATTATATATCTAACGAAGACATGACGCTCGCCCAAGTTCATTCGAAACTCCGATCCCCGCATGTAGACTGGGCGAGATAAGGGACCTGCCGCACGTGTGGAGCCCTCAACAATGTCGCTTTTTCTGCGACCCAGGGGCGTAGCGGGAAAAATACTCCTCGCGGGTCATTTCGTAATATCGCAAAAATTTGCCATTGTGCCAACGGTCGTCGACGTAACGCAGACCTAGCTTCCTTGCTCCCGACTCCGATCGTGCATTCCCAGGCTTAATGAGAGCAACAACTCTTGATTTCGTCGAGTTGCCCAGCGCATGCCTAATGGCAAAGTGGCTGGCTTCCACGTTTAGACCTCGTCCTCTGCCATACTCGCAAAGTGCGATGGCGAGTTCGAGGCTATCTGTGCTCTCATAGTCGCGCAGGCCGCAGCGGCCGATGAAAGTAGGGCCATCGTTCGTCGCTTCGTAAACCATCCAGTCGCCGTAGCCATTTTTGCGCCACTGGACGAAAAACCAATCGAGCCACATGCGCACGTCCTCACTGGTCTGCGGTACATCATTGAAGATCATCTTCTGGACCAGCGGATCGTTGTGCAATTTCAGCAACTCCGCCTCGTGCTGAGGTTGCGGAGGCACCAAGCTCAAATGTTCGGTCTGGTATCTGATCATCGCGTTGTCTCGATAGGTACATTAATGCAAGCGGATCAGTTGCTCGCCACAGTTTTGTAATTGGCTTTCGCTGAGCAAGATTGCGTATTATGCTCGATTTCGGCTGACGGCTGCAGATTCGAATACCAAACTGGACATCAAGGAGGCGCTCGCGGCTCATTATCGAGCATCAGACGGCGATAACCGCGAGGACAATAACCGAACCATGACGCGGATCTCATCTAGACCAGGCCGGAACCTCTCTTGGTTGCAGTAATCTCGGCATGAAATCGCGCATTTTGACGTTCAACTGCCCGGCGACGGCTTTCAAACGTTCGACGTCGACCGCGAGCTCTGTTGCGGGGCTTTGAATTTCGAGCCTCGTCGCTCGACGGGATGATCGAGCCCCGCAGGCCAAGACATCGCATTGCCGCCCGTGCGCGCATGATAGCTAGCTGCAGCCACACCGGACCTGTGATACAGGGCTCCAAGCTAGACATTACCGCCGGTGCTGAGGTCTGTCGACGTGCACTACAAACCTCGTTCGAGGCGATCGCGCCGCCTATGGTGAGCGCGGAAAATGGGCCTTTGAAGTCCTCTACCTTGAGACAAGGGGGATCGACAAATGTGACGAGTGAAATAGACAGTGTCCTTGCTTGTGCAAAATGCATGGCTTCGATGACAGGCGCATTAGGCGCGATCAACATGACATCCTGACTCATTGCATCTCCATACCGCAACACACTAAGCGCTCAATCCCGGTCATTTGGGAATGACGCATTCTACGGAGGGCATGTTAGTCGAGTGCATAGATGCTCACACCTGCCAGTACTGGGGAGTGTGGCTGGATCAGACGAGTGCTCGAAATGAGCGGCGTGAAGCTCGGCTTTCTGCCACAGGAGACACAGCGCGTTCGAGACTGGTCAAGAAGAGCTCTTCCGGGAAATGTAAAGTCATCTGCTTCATCCTAGGAGCCTGTCCAGTTAGCTTTGGGAAGGCAGTTTTATCTTGATAATGGCGGC
>NZ_JAGWDK010000098.1 GCF_018398875.1 Bradyrhizobium sp. sGM-13
GTGGTCCTACAAACTCGCCGACGCCGCCTGATATGATTCGAACCAAGAAAACGCTGACCTAGTTCCTTCCACGGCAGTGGGGCGAATTCCGCAACTGGTTGCGCGATATGCTGGAACATCGTCAGCGCAGGCTCTAACAAGTCAACGCTGTTTCACCAGACTCCACTTCTTGATCACCGCCTCGCTCATCTGCTCAGCGTCGGCACAGGCGATTTCATCGACCTTCACCGAGATCCTCTTGCCGACTAGTGGCTTCAGCTGACTGGCGTGCGCTTCGCCAGTTGTGAGCAGCTGAAACATTACCGGTCCGGTCTCTAGCTTGCACAGCGCGTGCGGCTCGGGCAGCCGGCGCGGCGCGGAGATGATATGGTAGGCGACCTTTTTGCCGTGCTTGGCATCGCGTATGCGAATCGCGTAGAGCTCGCCTGACAACACGTCGCCGGTGTTGATCGGCGCGCCCCCGTTCAGGCCCGCGTACGCAGGCTCCTCCGCGCCGGCGGCTCCAGGAAAGCTCGCCATCAGAATCAATGCAAGGGCAAAGCCCATGGCGAATCGGTCTTTCGTCATTAGTCAGTCCTCCGTAGGTGTGATTAGAAAAGCGTGAGCTGCCGGATCGCGGCAACAGCGCACCTCGTCGACCCATGGACGTCGTGGTGAGCAAACAGGAGCTGCTGATCGTGAGCGCATGCTGCCCGCCGACTATACGGGAAGGGTCTAGGAGCGCTGCCACAACGTTTGATGTCTAAAGCCGGACGGGCAAATCATTGTCGGCCAAGTCCAGCCATGATTTCGGATTGGATTGCGGTTGCGGTGCACAGGGAAGCATCTAATGGCAGATTGCCAAATGCGAGTTGACAAAGAAGGTAATTCGCACCTGACTCTTCCAGCTGATTTAGGAGAACTTGTCGCACAGAAGCTGACGTTCCGACGACGCACAATTCGCTCTCGATTGCCGCATCGAAGGTCAGCGGAAGGTGTGGTGGTGTAGGGATGGCATTGAGCTCGTAAAGGAACTTAAAGCTCTCGAGCCATTGTGCGTAAGCAGATGCCGCGAGCGAATAGGCATCTATCTCCGAACGCGCAATCACGACCATGCGAAGCAATCCAAGAAATGGCATTTGATCGTGAGCCTCGCCGTTGGGCTCTCGATGAGCGCGGAAGGCATCAGTTACTTTGCGTACAGCAGAGGAGGGGCCTACGCACGCGAGATTTGCGCCATTGGCAGCTGCCCAAGCTGCGGACTCGGGTCGATTTGTGGCAATCCATGTCGGCGGCCTTGGACGCTGATAAGTTTTTACCGTCAACGGAACGCTGTTTAGCTCAAAATGTTGGCCTTGATAGGATAGCATGCCGCCTTTCATAGCGCTGATAAGGGCTTCGCTTGCTTCTTCATAACGGCTTGGCGCCGCGTCAGCACTGATGCCGTAGTAGCCCAATTCAAGCGGAAGAGAGCCGCGTCCGATACCCACCTCAAGCCGGCCACCGCTCAAGTGATCGAGCATACAGATCTCTTCAAACGCACGCAGGAGATGATAGAGGTTAAGCAGCATCACCAATGGCCCGATACGAAGTTGCCGTGTGCGCTGTGCGACGCTCGACAAGAACAAATTTGGCGATGGACCTCTCCCATGCGGCGTACAGTGGTGTTCTGCCACGTGATATGCAAAGAAGCCGAGTCGGTCGTACGCCTCTGCCAGGACGAGGCGATCTGCGTATTGTCGGGCGATGTCGCGGCCGTCCTCGTCTAAGTGATCGAAGATGCCGAACGTTAGAACTGGCGATCTTCCTAGCTTTAAGCTGTCAGAAATGTCACTGACGGCTCCCAGAAACGCATCCATTTGCGTTTTTGTCCCGATGCTCACGCGGATGCAATTTTCAAGAGCGTTATTGGAAAGGAAGGCAACAAGTATTCTTTGCCTTTCCAAAGCGGCCTGCCACCATCTACCGTCGTGTCCCGCAGGCACACGCGCTAGCAAGAAGTTTGCGTGGGAGGGCGTTAGAGAAAATCCAAGTTGCGACAATGCGGTCGCAACCCGCTGTCTTTCATGCCTGATGTGCCTATGGTTCTCTTCATAGACGGCGCGAAGCGCAAGAATGCTGATGCCGACCGCGTGCCCGATTACATTCATGCTGAAGACGTTCTGGATGTTACGAAGCCGTCCAATAAGCTGCGGGTGGCCGAACCCGAAGCCGACGCGAACGCCAGCGGCGGCATAGCTTTTCGAAAGTGTTCTTAAGAGCAGAAGATCCGGATAACGGCTGAGGGGCCGCAGGCCATTATCAGGCGCAGAATCGACATACGCTTCGTCCAACACGACGAGGCGGTCCGATTGTGCCAGGAGGCGTTCGATATCGGCGATAGGGATGAACGTTCCGGTCGGATTGTTCGGATTCGCCAACAGAATGAACTTGGCATCTTTTGCTGGCCCAAAGAGCAATTGCTCTATCGGCAACGACTGAGGTTCGTTACATCTGATTTCAAGCAGTTGAGCACCCTGCAACATAACAAGTTTGTGATTGAATGAAAAACCTGGCGACAGCATTGCGACGCTGTCGCCCGGGGGCAAGAAATGTTCTGTAGATGAGCCCGAGAAGCTCAGATGATCCATTGCCGGCAATCACATGATCGATTGCGACGCCGTAGGTATTAGCGGCTGCTTCCCTCAGGCTAATGTTGTCATCTTCTGGATACAGATACTGCCGCTCAAGCGCCGCAATTGCACTTTGCCATACGATTGTTGGCAACGGAAATGGGTTCTCATTCGTGTTTAGTTTGACGTAATTAGCGGCCGACGCAGGCCGGCCGGACGGCAGCGCATCTAACTGTTTCGCTGCCTGCGAAAGAGAAGAGAGCACATTTTGCAATTTGGCATCGGACATAGGTTTCTCCCGTTGAACCACGGAGGGCGCTTGCAGTTGTCAGCATGCCGGTCAGTCAGTCCGGTAGACGGCCTGAGGACAGAGTTCGAGTGTTTGTTGGGACAGCGAGCACGGCCGGCATCCAAAGTGCAGCAATCAGCCGCCTCGGTCACGGATCGGCATTGCCGTCATTTCTGAGTTGGCGGCAATATCACGCTGCGTTGGTCCAGGTACCAAATATTGGTCCGGATCGGTCTCAGATCGCACAGTGGAAGTTCGGCAAAGAGCTAAGCAAAAGTAACGCAGCGACATCGGCCGAGCTGTGCCGTTGGGCATAAACTCTTCCGTTGGCGCATCGGCGTCATCGGATAGCTCCACGAGCAGTACTGCGAGCGCGAGAAACGACGCGAGTACCGCGAGCGCGAGAACCGACCCGAGTAGCACGTCATGTCCGGAATTACGTTTCATCATTTCCATTACTTCGCTGAATATCTAGGCTCGTGTGCGGTCACAACGATGAGTTCTACTCGACGGTCTCGACAATGTTGTTATGCCACCGGTATACGACGAAGCCGGGAGCTGCATTGTCTCCTTTGGTATCGAACCGGACCGGCCCGATTACTGTTTGGGTTGGCTGCGAACGAAGCGCAGCTGCTACTCGCGGACCGTCGAAGGTACCGGCCCGCTTTACCGCGTCCGCCCATGCCTGGACGGCGGCATAGGCGTAGAGCGTGTAGCCTCCCGCCGACATGTTGGAAGACTTGAGCCTAGCTACGGCGTCCGCCGCTTGAGCATTCTTGGTGGAGTCGGGCATGAAGGTGAACAGTGTGCCGTTTGCTGCTTCGCCCGCGATCGCCGAAAAGTCGCTGGTCATCAACGGATCGTTCGCCATGATAGTGAGACCTGCGCCTGCTTCTGCGGCTTGACGCACAATCAAGCCGATCTCGTTGTAATAGCCGCCGATATAGGCGATCTGGATTCCGTCTCTTTTCATTCTTGAGACCAGGGCAGTGTAGTCCTTTTCGCCGGCCACATAGCTTTGCCGAATGACCTTTTCGCCCGCTTCCTGAAGGCGTGACTCAACGACGTCGGCAATGCCCTTGCCGGCGGTACTCTTGTCGTCAAGGACGGCAATCTTCTTGTTCGGATAATGTCGCAAGATGTATTCGGCCGCCACGAGTCCTTGTTGGTCGTCGCGGCCGCAGATCCGAAACACCGTCTTGAGACCACGCTCTGTTAGCTGAGGATTCGTTGAGCCAGGTGAAATCTGAATAAGTGCCGCTTCGGCGTAAACGTCGGAAGCGGGGATAGAGGAAGACGAACAAAAGTGGCCAACGACCAACTTGACTTGATCCATCGTCAGCCGATTGGCAACTGCGACGGCCTGCTTGGGATCGCACGCGTCATCGGCGACGCTCAATATGACCTTGATACCGGGAAGTAGGCCCGAAGCATTTAACGCATCGACAGCCGCAGTAGCACCGTCGCGCATCTGTACGCCAAGCGCAGCAGTGCTTCCGGTCATCGGGCCGACCACGGCGATATTAACGTCGGCAGCTGGCGCGGTCGAAGCCAAAGCACAAGAGAGGAATGCTGCACTTGCAGCTGCAGTAATTCGAGAAATTGGCACTTAGAGCTCCGGATGTTCGCTTGAGTTTGCTATCAGCTTGCCGTTCCTGCCCATGCGAGGGCATCGCTTGGTTATGAGATAACGCCAGCTTTGGATGCCTCAAGGCAGCGCGTAAGCCGCGGCTGGCCGATGCCTCCGGACCTGCCGTGGCAGAGCGAAACAACCATTGCGGTCCCGCTATAGGAAAGACGTGGCGATAAGCAGTGAGATACACGCCGAACGTTGGCAATCTCGGCATTCCATCACGTCCGACGCGCTCCTGACGCTGCAAGCGATCGAACACGGCAAACGGTTCGCATGTCCATTCCCGCGGCGGCGTTACGTATATGGAGTCTGCGGGTTCGTCGCCTGTATTCCATACTTTGTGAGGACCGGCGCCTGAGACGTCACATACCGAACTCGGACCGAGCTCCCGTTCCTGTCCGGCAACGGCGACGTGAATACATCCCGCCCTGATCTCTGGTTGGTCGTCCTGTTTTAGCTGCAAGTATGCCGGCGGCGGCACCCCATCCGGCGTATAGAGCACTTTGACAATCCGCTCCTTGCGGAAGTGCTCGAGCCTTCTGACCGTCTCGTGGGGCGTGAGCCTAACAGCTTGAGACATTCGTAATCCTTAACTTAACCTTTGGAGCAGCAACCGACGTGCCAACGACATGATGTCGATTCGAATTGGGTTTGCAGCGAGCGAGATCCGCGAAGTTTGCGATCCTTATTCGTGAGTGAGAGATAGATAAATCCGTCTTGTTCGGTTTGTCGGACAAAGCCTCTCCTTGCGAGAAGCTCGACTACGTCGTAACGAACGCTGCGTCAGCATCCAGCACACCCGCGATCACCCCGACCGGCACGGCTCGCTCTGATCAAGCACTTGCAAGGCCACCATGATCATCCACTGCGTCCCGAATGCCGAAGCTCTCGCCCAGAAACTCTGAACGTACTGCAGGCCATGCGATCCTCCCGGCTAGGCGGAGTTGTCCCTAGGAGCCTGTCCAGTTAGCTTTGGGAAGGCAGTTTTATCTTGATAATGGCGG
>NZ_JAGWDK010000099.1 GCF_018398875.1 Bradyrhizobium sp. sGM-13
CGGATCGTTCACTTGCTCTGGATCGGATGGCGCTTCATGGCATCTTGGCGACCACTGTGCGCCAGATGCTGCTGGAATGGGCGGTATGTCTGCATGAACCGCTTTTGACGCAAAAAGTTCAGCAGCTTCTATCGTGATCTGGGTTGCCATCGGCAAGTCCGCCCACGAAAGATCATCCGAACGACCCGGGTCTCTTTGATCGCCTGTTCGTCTACAGTCAGCAGATCCCGGTCGATCAGCCCCATATCGGACCGCTATCAGCACGAGCCACGGGTGTAGGCATAGAGCATGGTCGACTGCGGCATGCGCTAGAGGCCAACGGTCGCTGATCCGAGGTCTGGCGGAATTTCAGGTCTAGAAAATTCAGCGACGTGGAAGGCTGAAACAGCACAACGATCAATCGATCGACGCCCGAAGCGACCGCGGTCATTTGCGTTCGTTGTTCCGCTGCGCGGCAGCCGCTCATGTACGAGCCGAAGGAGCAGGCTGGGCGCCTCGGCGCCGGAATCACTCCGCAGCCGGTGCGACGTCGTTGAGGTCAACTTGGCCGACCGTTCCGTCCATCTCGCTCTGCGGTCGTGAGCGGCTTGGCAACATTTCTCAGGATCGTGGCGCGGCAGTTGGCTAGCATCTCTTTCGTGTACTTCTCGCCGAAGTAATCCAGAACGAAGGTGCCGCCATAGTCCGACTCATCGGCGACACCGCTGGTTAGGCCGTCGAGGATTGTGCCGACTTCGCGGATGCGATCGGAGTACCGGGCGCGGATAACGTAACCGCGTTCATCGAGTGAACTGCCTCATCGGCAGTCACTTCTCTTAGCCAACGAACGAATCTATCGTTCCCAAGTCCGGCATAAAAACCCTTATCCGCAGCATAGGCGTGGCAGGTGCACATTTCATCAAAGGCGATTATAACCATCAAAGAGAATTCGTCTTTCAGGTATTCATTGATTGCACTAAAATTGTGTGATCGAGCGTCCAATCTCTCCCAAAGATCCTTTTCGGATCCATCAGCGACGAGCTCCATAATCTGGATAACGCCCTCGGCGTGACGCTCCTCGTCCGCGGCCCAGGCATCAAAGAACGCCGCAGCTTCTCGGTAGAGATCAAGTTGCGGATGGACAACTCCTTTTCCAGATGCCTCGCGTCATACTCAGTATACAATTCTGGCCACAACTTGTTCCAACGTGCGCGCAAAACGGATAGCTCGGCGGTGAACATCACCGGCGTCAGAGCATTGAACAACTCTTTGGGACACCAATTCCGTCGAACCGGCGTGATCGTCCGACTCTTCCGAATCACGAACGATACGAGCAGTCTGGCAGACGCATTTTCTTCCCGAACGCTCGCAAAGCATATTTGCTACACACAGATGTTGTCGCCTCCTTGTTTTGGTGGCCTGCAATTCCAGGGCCGCACTCCTTCAGAACTCGCCTGAAGCATCGCCTTGACAGCTCAATAGAAGCCCAGCGCGGCCGTCATTGATCTCGGTCAACTCGATCACCAAGACGAATCCGAGCGTACTGTCGAGGGCAGCGTGGCACGGCTTTTTTTCGCAAGCCGCTCACGTCAATCGCTCGGTGGGCGCTCGGGCAGGTATCTTCGATTAAATCAAACGCCACTTCGAGGTGGTGTTAACCCTCGAACATGCGGGCCTCATCAGGCGGCAGCCCGACTCGCCGCGCAGCATCGAAGTGCCGGTCCCTCCTCAGCAGCTACCCGTCTTGGATGCCAAACCAATCAGTCAAAAACTCTGTCGAGGTACTAGCTCCGCCTAGGAACAACCGTGCGTTCAACTCCGGAACAGATCCCGCGGCCTAGGCGGCACGGCAAAGTGCGCGAGGCTGTTCATGGCAAACTGTTTCCGCTAACGGGATCGCGCAAGCTGGCCGCGCAAGGGGGACCGCTGACATCAGTACTAACGGAGGAGCGGCGGATTACAAACCTTCGTATAGCCCTCCAAACCCTTTCAATATTGAAGGCCTACTTACGTACAATTGAGCCATCAATCGCAATAGTTTTAGTCTCGTCGAGAAGCGGGCCGGAGCATCCTGAATGGCTCTCGGCAAGGAAGTAAGACGAGCTGACGGACGATTATGAAGTTCTATCGCAGGACGCCACGCGGTCCGTCGATCTGCATCGAGTGTCGTCGATCACTAAGGTCGCGCTACCAGCAAGGTATCTCCACCCAGCAGCCCTATTGCGACTACGATTGCTATCTTCGCTACCGGACGAAGAGTCTGTTTGCGCCATGTCTCGCTGTCGCACGGGACCATGGACTCGCGCCTGAGTATTTGGCTCACCTCGAAATCCTCAGTTCGTTCGCAGCGCTTGCTGCCGTTTCCTACTGGTATTCGATTGTGCTCGCCAAAGCCGCGCTGCGGTTGGGCGAACCGATGATGGTTGAAACTTCTAAGACCTAGCTTACGCGTGTGCACGCGGCGAGACTAATTGCTCTGACAGGGAGTTTTCAGAGTTGAACCGCCAACGATGTCGCCATCGGCTATGAGTATTGAGTACGTTCAGACGAGTGAATTTGGTTAAGAAGTTTCTGCGGTTTTGAAGATGATTTCCTTGAAGCTGGAGGGCATTGATCGGTATGTGTGGGATTGTCGGCATCTTGGGGCGTGGTCCGGTCACGGGGCAGCTGGTCGAGGCACTCAAACGACTGGAATATCGCGGCTACGACTCCGCAGGCGTAGCGACGCTTGAAGGCAACCATCTCGAGCGCCGGCGTGCCGAGGGCAAGCTGAAAAATCTCGAGGCGCGGCTACGCGGCGATCTGCTGTCGGGTCATACCGGTATCGGTCATACGCGCTGGGCCACCCATGGTAAGCCGACCGAGCGCAATGCCCATCCGCATGTGACGGACAATGTCGCCGTCGTCCATAACGGGATCATCGAGAATTTCCGCGAGCTGCGCGCTGAGCTAGAGCAGAATGGCGCTAACTTCGCCTCGGAGACCGATACCGAGGTGGTGGCGCATCTCGTCGAATCCTATCTAAAGCATGGCTACTCGCCGCAGGACGCAGTGAAAGCGTTGCTGCCGCGGCTGCGCGGCGCGTTCGCGCTGGCATTCCTATTCAAAGGTCATAACGATCTCATGATCGGCGCGCGCAGGGGTTCGCCGCTCGCGATCGGGCATGGCGACGGCGAAATGTATTTGGGATCGGATGCTATCGCGCTCGCGCCCTTCACCGATAAAATCACCTATCTTGAAGACGGTGACTGGGCCGTGCTTACCCGTACGATCTGCGTCATCTATGATTTGAAAGGCGCCGTCGCCCACCGGGAAACGCTGAAGTCTAGCGCGTCATCGCTCATGGTAGACAAGGCGAATTATCGCCACTTCATGGCCAAGGAAATTCACGAACAGCCGGAGGTGGTCGGGCAGACGCTGGCGCGTTATGTTGATATAGCCGCAAAGCGCATCGCGCTTCCGTTCGAACTGCCATTCGACTTCAATGACATTAGGCGCATCTCGATCACGGCTTGCGGTACCGCAAGCTATGCCGGTCACGTCGCCAAGTATTGGTTCGAGCGGCTCGCGCGTATGCCGGTCGAGATCGACGTGGCCTCTGAACTCCGATACCGCGAGGCGCCTTTGCGCAAGGGGGATCTCGCGATCGTCATCTCGCAGTCTGGCGAGACCGCCGACACGCTGGCCGCTTTGCGCTACGCCAAGGCGCAGGGTCTGCACACGGTTTCCGTGGTCAACGTACCGACGTCGACGATTGCGCGCGAGAGCGAAACCGTGCTGCCGACATTGGCCGGCCCGGAAATCGGCGTCGCCTCGACCAAAGCTTTCACTTGTCAGCTGATGGTGATGGCCGCCCTTGCGGTCGCCGCAGGCAAAGAGCGCGGAGAATTGTCCGACATCGATGAATTGAAGCTCGTGGGTGAGCTGATTGAAGTTCCGCGGCTGATCGCTGCGGCGTTCGCGATCGAACCGCAGATCGAGAAGCTCGCGCGCGACATCGCCAAAACGAGCGCTGTGCTCTATCTCGGCCGCGGCACGTCGTTCCCCTTGGCGCTGGAGGGCGCGCTCAAGCTGAAGGAAGTCTCCTATATCCACGCCGAGGGCTATGCCGCCGGCGAGCTCAAACACGGCCCGATTGCGCTGATCGACGATAGCATGCCAGTGGTGGTGATCGCTCCTTACGACCGGGTTTTCGAAAAAACCGTCTCAAACATGCAGGAAGTCGCCGCTCGTGGTGGCAACATCATCCTGATGACCGATGCGACAGGTGCTTCGGAAGCGACGGTGGATTCGCTCATGACAATTGTGCTGCCAAACATGGCTGCAACATTTACACCCATGGTCTATGCCATTCCGGTGCAGCTTTTGGCCTACTATACCGCTGTCCTAATGGGAGCGGACGTCGATCAGCCACGCAATCTCGCGAAATCGGTGACCGTAGAATAGGCGGGCAGGGCCAAAGTCGCAGTGGTCGTGAGACTTCAGCGAATAGGCCTTCGTGTTCGGTTATGTCCGTTCTGTGGAAGCCAAAACCGAGCAGATCCTCAATTTCTCTCCTATCCATGTTGATGCCGATCGTCGTTGCTGCGTGCGTCCATATCGCCTTCCGGACATGAATGGTTCGTATCTCGAAATGCGATAATGACCTCAGGAGTACAACTGGAGTTCAGCTCCCGGACCGGGATTCACGGATGGCGCGATCTATAGGAACTTTGTCTGCCGCGCATCGGTAACTGAAGGTCCGCTTGAATTAGTCGGCTACCACCACGGCCGGGCTGCTGCTGATCCGGCGGGCCAGCGCGGCGACTTTGGCGGAGGAAGCCCAGGTCCCACCGCAAATTCGGCTTCGTGAGCTCTTACTCATGTTCGGCGCGGCAAGCTTCGTGACCTTGGCCGCTTTTAGTGTGCGGCCGACCATTCCATGCTGGCTCCAAGCGTTTTCGCATCGTCGGCGGCCATGTTCGATATCCGCAGTGTGCATGATCGGTATCCGCCGTGTGCAATCCTATTACAAGTGCCGCGATCCCGCTGGAAGGTGCGGCATCCATTCGTTCTTATCTCTGCGAAGAGATCAGGGAATTCCCCAAAGTAAAGGTCTGAAGGCCAATTTGCTCATAAACTACCGCTTCGCGACGATTCACACAGACTCATTCTGCCGCTGGCGCGATTTAAGCGACTCGACTTAAAGGGCGCATTCGTGGCGTCCGCAACGAGCCCTCAGCCGATCCTCCACCACACCCATTCCGGGGGAGCGCGGCCCGTCTCGCGAGCGTTCCTTGATATCCTGCGCAACAGACCCACCAGTACTGGCGTCTTGAAAACGAGCGGGCAGAAGTCCGGT
>NZ_JAGWDK010000100.1 GCF_018398875.1 Bradyrhizobium sp. sGM-13
AGCTTCAGAACCCGCTTCGCTTAATCCTAAGTCCATTATAGGGACAGGCTCCTAGTCTAACTGAGGTCAGTTGTCCGGTAGATGGAGCCGGATGTGAAGCACGCCCGGCAGCCTGGATGCAACATCGGATCGCACCCATCAACAGCCCCTAGTGCGTTAAGGCGCATCAGCTAGGGCGGCCTGGGCGTCGACGCGCATGCAGAAGACCATAGAGCGGAAATCGTACGAGCGGGCTCAAGGCACTCGAGCAACGCGTGCGGATCGGCCGCGACGATCTCTCTGGCTGGTCGGCCCAATAGCATTCGGATCAGGATGGCGACGAGGCCAGGCACAATGTGCGCACGACCGTCGCCAACGAGGTGAGCAGCGGTCGGGCTTCGCAACAATGGTGAACCAGACTGGCTGACGCAGCCTTGCAGCTGGGGCGCCTCGTCATGTGCCATTTCCGGCAGCGGGCCCGCCAAGTATCGCAATGTTCTCGCGGCCCTTGTGGGGAAATGCGGTGCAATATCACGCGCGCCCGCCCTTGTTTTATTTCGAACAGGATCAAACGAGCACGTCTGTGGACACGCTCGATGTCGGGTTTGCAACAACGGTCCGGTTACCCGCGCGAACGTGGCTATCTACTTTCAACTGCGCTGATTTTTGCGCTTACGCCGCGGCTGGCACGGTCGTTGCAAAACTCTTGGCCGAGAGCCGCCGTCGCAACAGGAAACCTTTGAAGGATATCAGCATGAGTCTAGCCCCGACCCAGAGCATCGCAGAAATCAAAGCCCGCAACAAAGAGCTGATTCAGGAGGTGCTGAAGGTCTATCCGGAGAAGACCGCAAAACGGCGCGCCAAGCACCTTAATGTTCACGAGGTCGGCAAGTCGGACTGCGGAGTCAAGTCCAACCTCAAATCCATCCCCGGCGTGATGACGATCCGTGGTTGCGCCTACGCGGGCTCCAAAGGTGTGGTCTGGGGACCGATCAAGGACATGATCCATATCAGCCATGGTCCGGTCGGCTGTGGACAGTACTCGTGGGGCTCGCGGCGTAACTATTACGTCGGCACGACAGGCATCGATAGTTTCGTGACCTTGCAGTTCACATCCGACTTCCAGGAAAAGGATATCGTGTTCGGCGGCGACAAGAAGCTCGTCAAAGTCATTGACGAGATCCAGGAGCTGTTCCCGCTCAACAACGGCATCACCATCCAATCGGAATGCCCGATCGGCCTGATCGGCGACGACATCGAGGCGGTCTCCAGGGCGAAGTCGAAGGAATATGGGGGCAAGACCATCGTGCCGGTCCGCTGCGAGGGTTTCCGCGGCGTGTCACAGTCGCTCGGTCACCATATTGCCAACGACGCGGTGCGCGATTGGGTGTTCGACAAGGTCACGCCCGAGAGCAAGCCGACGTTCGAGCCGACGCCCTATGACGTCGCGATCATCGGCGACTACAATATCGGCGGCGACGCGTGGTCATCCCGAATCCTGCTGGAGGAAATGGGCCTGCGCGTTATCGCGCAGTGGTCCGGCGACGGTTCCCTGGCCGAGCTCGAGGCAACGCCGAAGGCGAAGCTTAACGTGCTGCATTGCTACCGCTCGATGAACTACATCTCGCGGCACATGGAGGAGAAGTTTGGCATTCCCTGGTGCGAATACAACTTCTTCGGGCCCTCTAAGATCGTGGAGTCGCTGCGCAAGATCGCCGGCTATTTCGACGACAAGATCAAGGAGGGTGCCGAGCGGGTGATTGCAAAATATCAGCCGCTGGTGGACGCGGTGATCGCTAAGTATCGCCCGCGCCTGGAAGGCAAGAGCGTGATGCTGTTCGTTGGCGGACTGCGTCCGCGCCACGTGATCGGCGCCTATGAAGATCTCGGCATGGAGGTCGTCGGCACCGGCTACGAGTTCGGCCACAATGATGACTACCAACGCACCGCCCAGCACTACGTCAAGGATGGCACGTTGATCTACGACGACGTTACCGGCTACGAGTTCGAACGCTTCGTCGAGAAGGTCCAGCCTGACCTGGTCGGCTCGGGCATCAAGGAAAAATATGTCTTCCAGAAGATGGGCGTGCCGTTCCGCCAAATGCACTCCTGGGACTATTCGGGTCCGTATCATGGCTATGATGGATTTGCGATCTTCGCGCGCGACATGGACATGGCCATCAACTCACCGATCTGGAAGAAGACCAAGGCGCCGTGGAAGGACGTCCCGAAGCCGAAGCTGTTGGCTGCCGAATAACTCGAGTGGCCCGGCTCTCTACTGAGAGCTGGAGCCGACATTAATCACGATTTTCGAAGGGATCCTACCAATGGCGCAGAGTGCAGAACACGTGCTCGATCATTTCGAGCTGTTCCGCGGTCCGGAATACCAGCAGATGCTGGCCAACAAGAAGAAGATGTTCGAGAATCCCCGCGATGCCGCGGAGGTCGAACGCATCAGGGAATGGGCGAAGACGCCCGAATATCGCGAAAAGAATTTTGCGCGGGAAGCGCTGACGGTAAACCCAGCCAAGGCCTGCCAGCCGCTGGGCGCGGTGTTCGCCTCGGTTGGCTTCGAGGCCACGCTGCCCTTCGTGCACGGCTCCCAAGGCTGCGTGGCCTATTACCGCAGCCATCTGTCGCGGCACTTCAAGGAGCCAAGCTCCTGCGTCTCCTCGTCGATGACGGAGGACGCTGCGGTATTCGGCGGGCTGAACAACATGATCGATGGGCTCGCCAACAGCTATAATATGTATAAGCCCAAGATGATCGCGGTCTCCACCACCTGTATGGCGGAGGTGATCGGAGACGACCTCAATGCCTTTATCAAAACGTCCAAGGAAAAAGGCTCGGTGCCAGCTGATTTCGATGTGCCGTTTGCGCACACGCCAGCCTTCGTGGGCAGCCACGTCACCGGGTACGACAATGCGCTCAAGGGCATCCTCGAGCATTTCTGGGACGGCAAGGCGGGGACAGCCGCGAAACTCGAGCGCGCGCCCAACAAGAAGATCAACCTCATCGGCGGCTTTGACGGCTACACCGTCGGCAACATCCGCGAGATCAAGCGCATCTTCGAATTGATGGGCATCCAGTACACCATTCTTGCCGATAATTCCGATGTGTTCGATACACCGACCGACGGCGAGTTCCGGATGTATGACGGCGGCACGACTCTGGAAGACGCCGCGAACGCGGTTCACGCTAAGGCAACGATCTCCATGCAGCAGTGGTGCACGGAAAAGACGCTGCCGTTCATCGCCGCCCATGGCCAGGATGTCGTGGCGTTCAATTATCCGGTGGGCGTGTCCGCAACGGATGAGTTTCTCATGGCGCTGTCGCGCATCAGTGGCAAGGACATTCCGGAGGGACTGGCACGAGAACGCGGCCGCTTGGTCGACGCGATGGCCGACTCCAGCGCGCATATCCACGGCAAGAAGTTCGCGATCTATGGCGATCCAGACCTCTGCTATGGATTGGCTGCCTTCCTGCTCGAGCTTGGCGCCGAGCCGATCCATGTGCTTTCCACGAACGGCAACAAGGCCTGGGAGAAGAAAATGCAGGCGTTGTTTGGGAGCTCGCCGTTTGGGCAGAACTGCCATGCCTATCCGGCGCGAGACCTCTGGCATATGCGTTCGCTCTTGTTCACCGAGCCTGTCGACTTCCTGATTGGTAACACCTATGGCAAGTATCTGGAGCGCGACACGGGTACGCCGCTGATCCGGATCGGTTTCCCAATCTTCGATCGGCATCACCATCACCGCTCTCCGGTGTGGGGCTATCAGGGGGGCATGAACGTGCTGGTGAAGATTCTCGACAAGATCTTCGACGAGATCGACAAGAAGACCAACATTGCCGGCAAGACCGACTATAGCTTCGACATCATTCGTTGATGACGAACGGCGCGCGCCGTCGCCGGCAAACGTCGGCGATGGCCTAAGCGCACGATGGACTGATCTTCGCGAACAAGCTCGGTTGAGAGGAGAGACGGATGAGTGCGCTATCGGCCACGATCCAGGAGATGTTCAACGAGCCGGGCTGCGCCAAGAACGCCAACAAGTCGGATGCCGAGCGCAAGAAGGGCTGCACCAAGCAGCTGCAGCCGGGCGGCGCCGCAGGCGGCTGCGCCTTCGACGGCGCCAAAATTGCGCTGCAGCCTTTTACCGACGTCGCCCATCTGGTGCACGGTCCGATCGCCTGTGAGGGCAATTCCTGGGACAACCGCGGTGCGGCTTCGTCTGGCGCCAGCATCTGGCGGACCGGCTTCACCACTGACATGAACGAAACCGATATAGTATTTGGGGGCGAGAAGCGTCTCTACAAGGCAATCAAAGAGATCATCAATAAGTACAACCCGTCGGCCATCTTCGTCTATCAGACCTGCGTTCCCGCCATGATCGGCGACGACATCAATGCGGTTTGCAAGGCGGCTTCGCAGAAGCTCGGCAAGCCGGTCATTCCCGTAAATTCGCCGGGCTTCGTCGGCCCCAAGAACCTAGGCAACAAGCTCGCCGGCGAGGCCTTGCTCGAGCACGTCATCGGCACGCAAGAGCCGGACTACACCACGCCCTACGACATCAACCTGATTGGCGAATACAACCTCTCCGGCGAGCTTTGGCAGGTCAAGCCGCTGCTTGACGAGCTCGGTATCCGCATCCTCTCCTGCATCTCGGGGGACGGCAAATATCGCGAAGTCGCCTCTTCGCACCGGGCGCGCGCTGCCATGATGGTATGTTCGAAGGCGATGATCAATGTCGCGCGCAAGATGGAGGAGCGTTACGGCATCCCGTTTTTCGAAGGCTCGTTCTATGGCATCCAGGATTCTAGCGATTCGCTGCGCGAAATCGCCCGGCTGTTAGTCGAGCGCGGCGCGCCTTCCGAACTGATCGAGCGCACCGAGGTGGTGATCGCACGCGAGGAGGCGCGCGCCTGGGCCGCGACCGAACGGTACAAGCCGCGGTTTGCGGGTAAGAGGGCACTTCTGATCACCGGCGGAGTCAAGTCCTGGTCCGTAGTGGCGGCGCTGCAGGAGGCAGGGCTCGAGCTGGTCGGCACCAGCGTCAAGAAATCCACCAAACAGGACAAGGAGCGCATCAAGGAGCTGATGGGGCAGGATGCCCACATGATCGAGGACATGACGCCGCGCGAGATATACAAAATGCTCAAGGACGCGAATGCGGATATCATGCTCTCGGGTGGCAAATCGCAGTTCGTTGCGCTGAAAGCGGCGATGCCCTGGCTCGACATCAACCAGGAGCGCTGCCACGCTTATATGGGCTATGTCGGTATGGTGAAGCTGGTCGAGGAGATCGACAAGGCGCTGTTCA
>NZ_JAGWDK010000101.1 GCF_018398875.1 Bradyrhizobium sp. sGM-13
GCAGCTAAGCTTTCTCGACCCACCACCTCAGCGCGGGGCCGTACCCGTATGGGGGCCCTCGATAAAGAGCAGCGCGCACATCTCGTGCTGCGACTCGCCCGACTAATCGCCCGAGCAATCGCCACTGCCGGAGATCACAACGATGAACGAACTGAGCAAGATCACCGCTGAGCACCTACGCCGATGCGCAATCGTCTACGTGCGTCAGTCCAGTACGACGCAGGTCGAGCATAATCGCGAGTCCACTGCCCGTCAGTACGAGTTAGCCGAACGCGCCGCGCGGCTTGGTTGGCGACGCGATCAGGTGAAGGTCATCGATGAGGACCTCGGTATTTCCGGTTCCGGCCTTTCCGAGCGCACCGGCCGGGCTTGTTCAATGACCGCCTGGTGCTCGGGCTCAAAGGTACGATGTCAGAGGCAGAGCTGCATGTGCTGCGTGCGCGGCTGCTCGGTGGCATCCGCAACAAGGCCGCACGCGGAGAACTGCACCGCGGGCTGCCGGTGGGTCTGGTACGGGGCGACGCCGACGGGGAGGTGCTGTTGCATCCTGACGAGTCGGTGCAAGCCGCGATCCATGCTGTCTTCGACCGCTTTGCCGAATTCGGCTCGGCACGACGCGTGTGGCTGTGGTTCCGCTCGCAAGGCCTGCGCTTTCCGCTGCACTCCAACAGCCTTGTCGATCTCCGCTGGGTCGCCCCCACTTACACAAAGATCCACCAGGTCCTCACCAACCCGTTCTATGCCGGCGTTTATGTGTATGGCCGCACCCAGCAGACATGCTATCTCGATGCGGGCGGTCGAATCCGAAAGCGCATCAGACAACGCGACCGCGAGCAGTGGCCGGTGTTCATTCGTGACATCATGCCGGATACATCGATTGGAATACCTTCGAGGCGAACCAGAAGCGCCTGGCGCAGAACATCCGTCCTCGACCGCACCAGAGCGGGGGTGCCGTGAGAGAAGGCGCAGCACTCCTGCAAGGCCTCGCCGTATGCGGACACTGCGGTCGGCGCCTGGCCGTACACTACAGCGGCCGGTTCTCGGCGCCCGGATATCACTGCGCCGGCAAGAACATCGTCAACGGCCGGGGCGAGTACTGCCTCAACATCGGCGGTGTGCAGATTGATGCGGCTGTCGCCGAAGCGTTCCTTGCGGCTCTCGCGCCCGCAGGCCTGCAAGCCTCGCTCCAGGCGATCGAGCAATTCGACGCCGATCACGAGACGACTCTCGCGCAGTTCCGTCGCGACGTCGAGCGTGCGCGCTACAACGCGCAGCGCGCCGAGCGACGCTATCGCGCCGTGGACCCGGAGAATAGACTCGTCGCGCGTGGACTCGAAGCAGAATGGGAAAGCGCTCTGCTGGAACTGAAGACTGCCGAATCCGAACTCTCGGACCGCGAACATGCCCGACCGCGCTCGCTTACGCACGAAGAACGCGACGCGATCCTTGCACTCGGTAAAGACCTCAAGCGTATCTGGTTCGCTCCCACGACGAGCGATCGCGATCGCAAGGAGTTGCTCCGCACGCTGCTCGACGATGTCACCTTGAGAGTCGAGCGCGATAAATACAACGCTCACCTGACGCTGCGTTGGCGCGGCGGTCTCTTCAGTGAAGTTAATGTCCCATTGCCGCACTCGCATCCATCGCCGATCCGCACCGCCGACGATACGATCGATCTGCTGCGGCGACTGGCTGCACATTATCCCGACACCAAGATCGCCGGCATCCTCAATCGCCAAGGCCGTACAACGGCCACAGGACTGTCGTTTACGGCAAATCGTGTGTCGAGCCTGCGGACGCACTGGGAGATCCCGTGCTTCGAGCCGAAACAGCAAGTGCAGGACGGCGAGTGCATGACGATCGAGAAAGCAGCACGCGCTCTCGGGATCGCACCCTCTACTTTGCATCGCTGCCTCAACGATGGCTTCATTGCCGGAGAGCAGATCACACCTGGCGCGCCGTGGCGCATCCGTATCAATGACGAGTTGCGGTCGCGCTTTGTGGAAGCGCGCCCGAAGGTTACGTGAAGATGTTCAAGGCCATGAATCTACTCGGCGTCTCGCGGCAAACCATCTTGCAACGTGTAAAGCGCGGCGAGCTTAAGGCCGTTCACGTCTATCGCGGACGGGCAAAAGGCATACGAATTCAAGTACCTGCAGTTGCTCCGGACCTCTTCGACCCTCTCAAAAAAACTGAAGGTGTAGTATGACGCAACATCCAAGAATTTGGCCAAGTCAATATCCACGACGAACCGATAGCCTTCGATGATATAGGCTTGCGCCTGCGCCACCGCTTGGTGAGCGGAGCGGCCCGGCCGGAAGCCGTAGCTATGCTCGCTGAATGTTGGGTCCCACAGCGGCTGAAGCCGCAGCAGGATTGCCTGCTGGATCACACGATCGAGATTGCGCGTCCCGCCGTCCGGCTTCGGGATTCTCACCCGACGCACCGGTTGCGGCTGGTAGCGCCCCTGCAATATGTCCGGCAGTTGTTTGACGGTGATACCATCAATGCCGGGCGCTCCCTTGTTGCGCACCACCGCATCCAACGCAGCTTCTATATTGCCTGGGTCACAGATCGCCTCCATAAGATGTTCTGTGGATGCCGGGCTTTTGGGTTCGGCCGTCGCCACGATCGTTTCGACCTCTTGCGTGTCCCGACGCTGGGCTTCACCCCGCGCGGGCATCGGCAAGTCCAACTCAAGTTGGTATGGCGGTCGCGATCCGGTCATGAAACGTCCGATCTACTTGCCCTTTCCTTCAACCCCTCATCGGGGACCGTTCGGGCCTTCAGCCGGCGAGCCGGCCTAATACGCCCTCTGCTGACTTCTGCATCGTGGTCAGAACACCTTGCGGCGTCCTCAGTCCCGAAGGACACGATGCAGATCTCTCGGAGTAAGTTCGACAGCCTTCATCGCACACCCGCCGGATTTACAACTCTGGCCATTGATGGAGATGGACTTCGCGAATGCCTGCCCGCTCGTCCGACCAGTGCTGCCTCGTATCCGATTTCTGTTCGTCGGGTCGCGACTTTGCTCCACGCTTCCTTCAGACGGTCCCTCGCGGTTCCGCCCTTGCGCTTCGCTAGTGCTTCACCTCCATCAGGTTACACAGGGGACTTTCACCCCCAAGCTGTCGGACATGTCCGACACACAGGCGGGCCTGCGGCCCCCGCCTGCGGCGGCTGCGGCCTTGACAGAGCTTGCTGCCCGGCCACTGTTAGCCACCATGGGATCGATGACAATGTCTGGCTGATCAAGAAACGACTGCAATTAAACCTTCACAGAGGCCTCTTACACAAAATATCTGACATTCCCGGCCATTGCGTCCCCTTGAGCGGCTATCTGGGTCCAGAGTTCTGAACCACCCGAAAATAGTGTTCCACGTTGTCGCCGGTCAGCACTACGATCTCGGCCCAATCGATATTCACGAAGGGCTTGCCGGTTGCTGGATGAATGGAGTCGGGATCGAAATCACCCTCGAACAGATCGCGGCGAAGCACGTAAAGCTTTCGCGCGTCTTCGCTGTTATGCTTGAGGCAATTGACCAGAAGCCTCAACTCTTCCAGGCCGGCCTTGTCGATGACAATCGACGCCTGTGTCAGTGCGGCAACCAGATCGGCGTGGTTTGGCTTCCTTTTCGCCTGCGGCACCCATCGCCGCGCGCCACGCTCCCACAGGTGGTATATTACGATCACGAACGCCTTTCGAAGCAAGAGGAGCGCAGCTTCAGCCTCCAGGCGGCGCTCTCCGAACTCTTCGCCATAGTGGCGTCCAGCGCCGGTTTCCTCATCATAGTCCTCCCACTGGGCACTGCCCGCATCGACCCTGCGCTGAAAGTCGTCCGCCTCCTGCTTGGTTTCATCCAGCTCCTGGAAAAAGGGTGCGTATGCGGCATGAAAGGCCACGCGCATCTGGCGGACACGATGATCAAATAGGGCACGACGCATTGTTCTCAGGAGGAATGTCATGGGCGACTGGTGGTTTCGAGCGTGGGATCGCGTGCTCGCTTTCAAAGGCCTCGTAGGATTGAGCGCCAGCCCAAGCGATGAACCCTGCGACGGATGGCAGAGACGGCTCGCTTCAGACGAAGTCTGCCGCTCCAAAGATCCCTCCCCGACAGCTGCCAAGCGAACACCTTTGCAGGATATACAGCATTGCTGTATATTACAGCAATGCTGGAGACCGATCAATGACCCAATATTCAACCAGTGATCTTTCCAGGAAGTCGGGGGATCTCATCGCCGAAGCCCTGCGCCGGCCCGTCACCATTACCCAACGGAACAAGCCGCGTCTGGTGCTGCTCAGCATCGAAGACTACCGCAAGCTTACGGCCAGAGCCGACGCCCGGAAGGCCGGTCGGCTCGAGACGATGCCTGACGACTTGTTTGAGGACGTCAAGCGGGCCGTCGACGCCTATGAGCGGGAGAGCGACGAGACGTGAGCCGGACGAGCTTCGCACCGGATGCGTGATCCGATTTTCCTATTTATGGGTGCGCTAAGCTGAGCGCGGGGAAACGGAAGGCCGCAAGCCTCGCCCGGTGGCTGTGGGTGTACGGATTGCCAGGCCTAAAGGTGAGGACTTGTTGGTGCTGTTTCCGATCACCAGTCAGCCGCCCTACTCCGATCGTTTTGCCGTCGAAATTCCTGAGATGGAAAAGCGTCGTGCCGGTCTCGACGCTTCGCTACGCCTCTGGATCATCCTTGACGAATATAATCAGGACGTCATCGGCCAGTCGTTCTACCTTGAGCCAGAGCCGCCACTTGGCCATTTCAGCAAGGCGTTTTTTCTGCCGTTGATGAAAGAATTCATTGCCCGCTGCGCGTACCGAGCGATCGCGACCGGGCGTTCCGATTGATCACGACCGGCTGTAC
>NZ_JAGWDK010000102.1 GCF_018398875.1 Bradyrhizobium sp. sGM-13
GTATGCTTGCGGTCGGAGGAAGAGCGCACATGGGCGGCAACGCGTTTGCCGCAGTGGAAGACTTCAATCGTGCGCGCCGTGATGCGCGCCCAAACCTTCTCGCGCAGCAATTGGTGCGGCACCGAGTAGTAGTGCTTCTCGATCTCGACGTGGTAGTCGAGCGCGACCCTGCATTCCTTCCATTCGGCAAAGACGTAGGGCTCGGCCGGCAGCGGTTTGAGCGCCGCGCGCTCGATCTCGTCGAACAACGCGCGGCGGCTCGCACCGAGATGGCGCGACACGCGGTTGTTGAGTTGTGCGACAAGCTCGGCGATGGCCACGTTCAATGCGCAGAGCGAGAAGAACTGCCGGTTGCGCAGCTTCGCGACGATAAATCGAGCCGCAATTTGGACCGCAACTTCTACCTTAGCTTTGTCGCGGGCGCGATACGGCCGCGCCGGAACAATGGCGGTGTTGTAGTGAGCCGCCATCTCGGCATAGGTGCGGTTGACCGTCGGCTCATAGAAGCAAGCCTTGGTGACGCCCGAGCGCAGATTGTCGGACTTATGTGCCGGACATCGTTATGTGCCGAATGCCGTCACAACCCGCATTTTTAAGCGCTATTTCCGCGCCGGCGGCAACATAACGGAGCGCTCGTGGCATGGTGATCTCCTTCTTTCCTTAGGAGATTGTCATGCTCGAGAAGTACTACATCCGACCCGCCACCATCGATCGTATTCACGAGTCCTGGATCGCTCCCGAAGTCGAGCAGTACGTCAGCTGGATGGCGGAGCAGCGCTATACGGATAGCAGCGTGTCTCGCCGGGTTCCCATCGTGGTGAGCTTTGGCGAGTTCGCAAAAGCTCACGGCGCCAGCGAGGTTAAGAACCTACCTGATCACGTCGAGCCGTTCGTGCAAGCGTGGATTGGTGAACGTGCTAAACGACGCTCAGCCCGGCGACGCAAGCAGATCGGCGATGAAGTACGCAATCCCATCCGCCAGATGCTAAGGCTGGCGGTCCCCGGCTACATTGGCCGGGGTCGTCTCCATAAGCCGGACAACCCGTTCGAACGCCAAGCACCGGGGTTGTTGAGGTACCTGATCGAAGAGAAAGGACTTCGTCAGCGATCGATATACCAATACCAAATTTTTTTGCGTCAGTTCGCGGCCTACCTTGAACGCATCCGCGTCGACAACCTCGCAAAGTTATCGCCAACCGTGCTCAGCGGGTTCATTGCCGAGTACGCTCCGCCCCGAGTGTCCTGGTCAACGGTGCGCAATGCATGCGGAGTCCTGCGGGTCTTTCTACGTTATCTCAATCGTGAAGGGGTTATGGCCAAGGATCTCAGTTCGCTCGTCGAGTTTCCGCAGTCGTACCGGCACGCTGGTGTGCCACGATCGATCAGTTGGGAGCAGGTCGAGCAAGTGCTGGCGGGTATCGACAGACGGTCCGCCTCTGGCAAGCGCGATTATGCGATGATGCTGTTGCTTGCGACCTATGGGCTGCGGGCAGCGGAGGTCGCCTCGCTCACGCTCGATGACATCGACTGGCGCAACGAACGGCTTAAGATCAGGGAACGCAAAGCAGGCAATACCACCACTTATCCGCTCTCGGCGGCGGTGGGAGCAGCGATCGTCGAATACCTCAAAAACGGGCGACCAGCCACGACATGCCGCGAGGTGTTTATGCGCTGCTGTGCTCCGCACGCCCCGATTGGCTCCGCCGCGGTTGTCTGTCGCGCCGCCCATTTCATCCGCAAAGCCGGCATTCGCGTGCCACGCGCCGGTTCGCATGTCCTACGGCACAGTTGTGTGCAGCGCCTGCTAAACGCCAATTTCTCCCTGAAGCATATCGGCGACTACGTCGGCCACCGCAGCGCCTCCTCCACCCAGATCTATGGGAAGATCGCCGTCGAACAGCTGCGTGAGGTTGCATTCAGCAATGGAGAGGACGTGCTGTGAGCTCCGATGCACGTTTCCAGAGTTTTCTCGGCCGCGAGATGGAGCAATTCCTCGCTCACAAGCGCTCTTTGCGACGGCGCTATCTTGTCGAAGAGAAGACGCTCGCGCTGTTCGATGCCTACTTGTCGAAGAACAAAATTGGTAGCCTTAGTGAGGTAACCCCGGAACTGGTGGATGAGTTTCTTCTCTCGCGTCCGCGATCGCGGCCAAGAAGCTATAATCACCTGCGCTCTACGGTGGGACGACTGCTTTCGTATCTCGTCGATCACGGGAAGCTCGCCCAGACACCGCTGAGATCACCGCCGCGTCGCGGAAGGTATCAGCGCACACCATTTATCTTCGACACAGACACAGCCACTCGGTTGCTTGCCCTTGCCAAGGCGCTCCCGAACCATGGTGGTACGATCGAGCGTGGCAACACGTATTTCGCATTGTTCGCCGTGTTGTATGGGCTGGGATTGCGCGTCGGGGAGGCCTGCCGGCTGCACCTCAAAGATGTCGATCTGGAGCGGCGATTGCTCATTATCCGGGAGACTAAATTCTACAAGAGCCGCCTCGTCCCATTTGGACCAAAGCTCGGAACGCTCTTGGTGCAGCATCTCCGTCAACGCCAGACTGCGGCGCGCGCCGCCACTGCTGCAGACGACGCGCCGCTGTTCTGCTTGCGCGGGGGGAGGCCAATCAACCCTGGCACAATCAGCCAGACCTTTCACGCTATGGTCCTGAGCTTAAATCTGCAGATCCCGCCAGGCATTTCGCCGCCGCGCCTGCACGATCTGCGACACTCGTTCGCCGTTGGTACACTCACGCGCTGGTACAGGCTCGGCCTCGATCCTCAGACGAAGCTTCTTGCACTCTCAACTTTCATGGGGCACGGCGACATCAATTCCACTGCGGTGTATCTGACGCCGACCCCGGAGCTTCTCGAACACGCCAACCGCCGCTTCCGTGCCTTTGCTGCGACAACGCTCGGGGAGGATCAATCATGACCCCCTCCCTCGGTACACTGGTTCAGTCATTTTTCACCGATCATCTCCCGGTACAGAAGGGCCTGCGGCTCGGTTCGATCCGCAGTTATCGTGACACGATTCGCCTGTTCCTGTGCTTCGTGTCCGAGCAGCGTGGTCGCCGGATTGCTACACTGGCCCTTGATGACCTGACGTTCGAACGAAGTCTGGCGTTCCTGAGGCACCTGGAGCAAGAGCGCGGTAACTCGGTGCGTACTCGCAATCAACGGCGGGCAGCACTGAACACCTTCTTTGCCTACCTCGCGGTGCGTGCACCCGAGATGCTGGCGGTCTGTCAGCAGGTCGCGGCGATCCCCGTCAAGCGCACATCATTGCCCGATACACATTTCCTCGAGCGGGAGGAGGTAACGGCATTGTTTCGTTCGCTGCCTCGACAAGGTCATCTCTCGCTGCGCGACCACACACTGTTGCTCTTCCTGTACAACACGGGCGCTCGGGTGCAGGAAGTTGCCGATCTTCGTATCGAGCACCTCGAACTCAAGCCGCCAGCCAAAGTCCACTTGCACGGCAAGGGTGACAAGTGGCGGACGTGCCCGCTTTGGGATGAGACAGTGAATCATCTCCAGGCGCTCCTCGCCCAGCGTAGCGCATCGCCAGGCGAGCCAGTCTTCTGCGCTCCGAAGGCCCGCCCTCTAACGCGGTTCGGGATCTATAAGATTGTCCGACGACACGGCGCATCCTTCGATACACACGGGCCGAAATCCAGGCGGGTCAGTCCGCATCTATTCCGGCACACCGCTGCCTGCCACCTGCTGGAATCCGGTGTCGAAGTTAATGTCATACGGAGTTGGCTCGGGCACGTCAGTCTCGACACGACAAACCGTTATGCCGAGCTGACGCTGCGCGTTAAAGCCGAGGCGCTGCGCGCCTGCGAAGTGGGTTCCGATATTTCAACGGTGTCCCGGGCTCGCGTCGCCTGGAAGGACGACAAAACCCTCCTCGACTGGCTCAATTCACTGTAGCGCATTATGTGCCCACACGCCCGCGATCCTCCCCCGAAAGACCGGCTCAAGCCGTTGCCAGCCACATAACGATGTCCGGCACATAAGCTCGATTTTGTTACCGGTAACAAAATCGAGCACCACCACTGCCGGAACCCCGCCGATGAACGCAAAGGCGCGCGTGTGCGAGCCGATCCAGTCGGACAGGCCCTGCGTCCAGGTGGCCTCCGCATATGTGTAGTTCGTCGCGCCGAGCGAGGCGACGAACAGCTGGGCTGTCAGTACCTCGCCGGTCGAACCATCCATCACCTCAAGCGTCGTGCCGGCGTAATCAACGAACATGCGCTCGCCAGCGACGTGGCTCTGTCGCATAGTCGGCGACAGCCGCGCCGCCCAGGCGCCATAGAGCTCACAGTAGCGGCTGTACCCGTAACCATCCGGGTAGGCCGCGCGATGCTCCTCCCACAATAGCT
>NZ_JAGWDK010000103.1 GCF_018398875.1 Bradyrhizobium sp. sGM-13
CATAACTTGGATCGGCGCCCCCAAATCCGGGCGTTTCGCGACAGAAACTAGTCTAAATTATTAGTTAAAGGCGGCCTTTCCCTGAGGTGATTTGCTTCGGTGGTCTGTTTCGAAAAGTGGAGTGGCCAAAAAGAACGGCGTCAGCACGGGGCTGCTGCGCTGAGGCCGTGTACTGAAGTCCGAACCTCGACTGGTTTGGCCCGACTATAGTCGCCGTCCGCGGTTCCGACTTGAGAACGCAAGCCCTTAATTGTCGCGTTCGTATGGCAGAGGAGTGGGCTACTTCGGAATCGCGATTGGCTTATTTCGGCCAGTACCCGGACCGCCGTACTGTCCGTATTTGATCCCGGATGTCCTGGTCTGATTTTGATATTGTCCTAATTCACGCAGGGCCGAGTATGGACAGCAAGTTAATTCTGGCGGGAGCGATTGTATTCGCGATCTTGGCAGTCGCTTAGGTACGAAAACTATGGCCAACATAACGACCACCATCGAAACAGGTTTACGGATGCCGTTTGTGCTGCCCCCTGGTAGCGGGGCGGCTCGTCAAACTCACGTCTCCAGCCCGATTTGAGTTCTGACATCTCCTCGCCCTGCTAACCATCCAATCGCAGGCGAGTGCAAGGCGCAAAGCGAGAACCGCCACGGCTATCACCCGTTGATGGGGAACTAATCGATAATTGTCGGCTTAATAGCCAGATGATGAGCGAGTTCACGTCCAACAATCGCATCAGCAGCGGGCCAGGACGACCGCGCCGCATACTGCCGTGGGTTCTACTTATTCTCCTCGCGGTTGCCATTGCTTCAGTTCTTTGGGCCGGCAATCGAATCGGATCCGAGTCCTCGCCATTAACGGCTGTTCGCCCCAATGCTGAGCCGTCTCTGGCTGCCGAATTCGCTGACAAGACGGCTAGAGATGCTGTGGCCAATCTCCAGCAAACGATCCAAGAGCTCCAGGCCGCACAGCAACGTGCCGCGGAACAGATCAGCGGCCTACAGCGGCAGATATCGGCTGAGCAGGGCCAGCGTAAGTTGCTTTCGGAACAGCTGGGTGGGCTTTCCGCTCGCGTGGATAGCTTCCAAGGATCGAATGCAGCTGCGCTACCCAGCCCGCCGCCATCCGCCAAGAAAGGGCGCGGGCAATGAGTGCCGCTAAACGTCATTTCGCTCTCCTGACCGACAGGTGTGATGCAGATACCTGCAAAGGTCGGAGTTCGCTACCACCAGAGGCGCGAGAACTCCTCGAACCCGACTTGCAAGTGGCTCAGTTCAAAAAAGCTGACGTACTCTACCGAGCCGGCGAACCGGTGACGCACGTTTCTTCCCGCACGGAGGCCTGATCTCGCTCATCGTTAGCATGGAATCCAGACAATTGGCCGAAGTATCGCTGGTCGGACGCGACACCATGGTGTGTTCCGGTATTGTTTTGGATGTTCATGAAGCATAGATCAGGTAACGGTTGAGGCCGGCGCGAGCGCATCCTTCATGCCAGCTGCATCATTTTATTCGCGCATATCATAGCCACGAGAGGTTGCGGACGTTAATGAATCGGCACCAGGCGATGGTCATCGCCGAGGGACGTCAGTCACCCCCCTGTAACGTCGTCCATCAAGTCGGTCCGCGTCTCTGCCGTTGGTTGGCAACCGCACGCGATCAGTCAGGGATGACCTGAAACGCACTCAGGAATTCCTTGCAAGAATGCTAGGATCTCAGCGTACAACGATCAATCAAATCTGCGTCGATCTCAGCAATGCGGGCGTCATTGATACCAGCCGCAGCCATATCAGGATATTGCGGCTGGATGCTTTGAGGAGCCGGACCTGCGAGTGCTACGGCATCCTTCGCAGACGTTTCGCCGATGTGTTTCCAGCTTGGCAAAATTACGACTGACCTCTGCGCTAGGCGAACGGCTCGGCGCCAGAGAGAGAGAGAGAGAGAGAGAGAGAGGACATTAAACAACAAATGCGGACGGGCCGTGCGCTGAGTCACTAAGGCCCATCGGCTACAGAAAGGAAGGCGTTGACGAGCTAGATAGTCCTGATGAGCATCTTTAGCTCGCTCATCTGGTACGTTAGCCCGTTCATTTTCTTATGCAGACGCCTTATCTCACTGAGCATCAGGAAGATGGAGACAATCAGGACGGCTGCTACGAAAACAATAATGGGATCGTCAAATGACCAGGCCGCACTCTGGAACATGTTAGCCTCCCGCGGAGACCTAATCTTTGGAGCTTAGCTCTTTGGTCTTTGGCGGTCCAGCACGGCCAGATTGTCAGGTGTCTAGGGTAACACGCAGAAAAAGAGATCAAGACGTGAATCAACAAGTGACAAACAGAGGACACCGCTGGCTTAAAGGGCCAATCCGGCAACCCGGCTGGAAGGCCTCCAGGAGCGCGTCAGAAGCTCGAAGAGCCGTTCATCAACGCGTTGCGTTCGGGCTTTGGGAAGCGAGCGGAGAGACCGCGCTACAGCGGATGATCGTTGAAGAGCTTGGTGGGTTCGTCCGGGTCATGGCGAGCCTGATGCCGAAAGAACTTGGCGTCACAATGCAGCAACAGGCGCCGTTCGGCATGGAAGCTGAAAGCTGGGAGATCGGCCGGCGATCCGGCTACTAGCAGCAACTGCACGCGTGGAGCCGGCCCGCTATTGCCTCAAAGCGGGCAAGTGTCTCGCAACGGCGGGTGAGCGATTGATCTAACGACCAAGGCCCGCCTGTTCACGCTGGCGGGCTTCCTTCCTGGACCTTCGACGACGGACCGCAGCCGCTACTTGTGCTTGCCTGACCAACTCGCGCAACAATTCCAATTCGGCGCGCTCAGTCAGAAGACTTGCGGACAGGGTGGAGTAGGCGTCAATACGCGGCTGAAGAGAAGGCATTTAAAAACCCCTCACTAACTATTACTCATACTTCATTGTGAAGAGGGGGCGGCGGCTTCAACAGGATTCGTCCAATTTGAGAGCCACATCCGGAGTCTTACGGGCGCTTCAATGTGGGGACGGAGCCTTTGCGAAGAGGCCGCTAACTCAGGCAGCCTCTTTCGTTCGCGGCGCGGTCAGGTGATTCACGCGGCCTTCTTTGCGTCGAGGAGTTCCGGTGCAAAGGTTTTTCGTTGAGTTCGCACATGAGGGCACGGTTAGGAGCAATCCATGACCACAGTGCAGGCCATTGCATTTGGAGCCATGCTAGCTTGGCCCGCGTTAATCATATTGGCAATTTCGTTGTGGGATGTTCCAGAGCTAGACGAGGGAATGAACTAGCTTCGCGTCAGCACTTCATTCGTCGCGCTTCAGTTTCCGCTTGCCCCAATGATGGCCCTTGCGATCGGGATCAAAAACCCGCTCGACGTGACGGTTCAACGCTCGCATGACGCCGATCCTGGCCAGCATCGTCGGCCCACCGTTCTCCGCAACGAGGATCAGCGCCTCCATTGCGGCCTGCCATTCCGGCGCGGAGTGCTCAGCCTGCGGCAGCTTCATGATGTAGCTGGCGGCATCGCTTTAGGTGGAGGGCTGCCGTCGGTCTTGAAGCTCGGTTATCACGTAGAGAACAGCGGCGAAAATCGCGAAGGCCGCAACAATTGAAAATGAACAGCCCGTAGTCCATTGCATCCTATCCATGCGCCTTAGTTCAGCATTGTAAGTGTGCAGGGCGTGTGCACAACAGAAATCGATCAGATAAGAGAGGCTGGTATTTGCGGCTAAGTATTTGATCTTATTGGTGAGCGCCGAGGGAGGGCCTTCCAACCGCAAAATCAAGACCTTACGCTGACTAACCTTTCTCACCGGCCGTTATGATTGGAAAGGGCTTTCTGCCGCACTGGCTAACCGATCGTTCGGGGAGAAGTCGCTATCACTCTAGAACCTCGTATTCGAATGCAACGCCCTCGGGATCGTTCTGCTCAAACCATGCATCGGCAGCATCGCCGCTCGCAAAGACCTTGAGGTGATCGGGTCTCCGACCTGCTTGCTGGTGTCGACGTAAACCCAGACCGTTTTCATCACAGGTCCTCCCGCAGACCCTCGAAGAACGGATGTCTGACCTTGCCCTCGGCCGACTTGGCCCGGTATTCGATTTCGGCGTAGAGCTCCGGCTCCACCCAAATGCCCTTGTGGGCAATCCGTTTGGTATAGGGCTGCGTCTTGCGGATTAGGGGCGTCAGACGCTGGCGCAGCTCGGCGGCGGACTTCTTGTCGAAGCCATGATCGACCTTGCCAGCATAAATCAGTTGACGGCCTTGAACTTGCTGCCGTCGATCGCAACGCTCGCCTCGCTGAACAAC
>NZ_JAGWDK010000104.1 GCF_018398875.1 Bradyrhizobium sp. sGM-13
CGCCGAGTTCGAACAGAAGATGGCGGAGGTGCTGTGCGTCTACCGCGAAGTCGAAATCCTGAAGAAAGCCTCTACCAAGGGAAAACGGCGGGGAAAGCCGGTGACGATCGTCTCCCGCGCAATGCAACTTCAAGCCGGACATCCGCAACAGAAAGGCAACCGGCGTGGATCAGCCTATGCCTACAACATCAAGGCGCTGCGCGACCGCGAGATGTTGATTGCCGCCCAGGCCGAGCAAAGCTACGAGCGATTCGTGTCGCAATGGAAGCCGCTTCGGCCAAAAACCGGCGCGCGGGTGCCTCAGCTCAGCAAGACAAAATAGGAAGTCCGGTGACGCTTGCAGCCGACGCATCACGCTTCGCCACGACGTCGCCCGCGCCCAACAACCATAATCGCGGCTGACGGCAAGTTCTAGAGCGTGATGAGTCTAGGTTTGGTCATATCCGGCGTTGGCGAAATAATTGGCGCATTCGGCGGGTGAGACGGTGTTGAGGATCGGAGCGATAGCATCGTAGACGGCCTCGGTGGTTCGCTGTGCGGCTTTGCGCAGCCAGTGTTTGAACTTGGCGAAGAACTGTTCGATCGGGTTCAGATCGGGCGAGTACTTCGGCAGGTAGAAGAGCCGGGCGCCGACGGCGCGGCGAACGGCCTTAGCCTTGTGCGAGCCCAGATTGTCCATGATGACGATGTCACCGTGCCGCAGCGTCGGAACCAGAACCTTCTCGATGTAGAGAAGGAAGGCTTCGCCGTTGATCGGTCCCTCGATGAACCACGGAGCGGTGATGCGATCGTGGCGCAAAGCGGCCATGAAGGTCATGGTGTGCCAGCGGCCGTGCGGCACCTTGGCTTTGAGGCGTTGTAAAAGTCTCGACTTAATCTGACAGAATGGTTTGGACTGGTGGGGAATGGAGCTGCGGGGCGAGCGGGAGCGCTCACCCGAACTGGCGCTCCCGCGCTGCCCCGCAGCGTCTCACACAGGAGATGCAACCATGACACAAGAGCAGAAAGTCATTCGCGCGAAGGTCGGGGTGTTGGAACTGGCCAAGCAGTTGGGCAATGTCAGCCAGGCCTGCAAGTGATGGGATATAGTCGCGACAGCTTCTACCGGTTCAAGGAACTGTACGACAAAGGCGGCGAGCTGGCGCTTGCCGAGATCAGCCGGAAGAAGCCGATCCTCAAGAACCGTGTCGCGCCTGAGATCGAAGCGGCAGTGGTGGCGCTGGCGATCGAACAGCCGACCTGGGGCCAGGTGCGTGTTTCTAACGAGCTGAAGAAACTGGGCTTGTCGATCTCGCCGTTCGGTGTGCGGGGCGTCTGGTTGCGCCACGATCTGGCGAACACCAAGACGCGGCTCAAGGCGCTCGAAGCCAGGATGGCACAGCAGGGCTTTGTCCTCACCGAAGCTCAGGTCGTGGCGCTGGAGAAAGCCAAGACCGAGAAGGAGGTCGACGGCGAGTTCGAGAGCGAATGTCCCGGCTATTGCGGCGCCCAGGACACCTTCTATGTCGGCAACATGAAGGGCGTGGGCCGCATCTATCAGCAGACCTTCATCGATACCTACACCAAGGTGGTCTTCGCCAAGCTCTACGACCGCAAGACGCCAATCAGGGCGGAGATGCTGAACGATCGGGTGCTGCCGTTCTTCGAAGAGCACGGTATTGTACTGTGCCGGGTGCTGACGGATCGTGGCACCGAGTATTGCGGCAACCCCGAGCATCATGACTACGAGCTCTATCTCGCCGTCGAGGACATCGATCATACGCGGACCAAGACCAAGAGCCCGCAGACCAACGGAATCTGCGAGCGCTTCCATCGAACCGCGCTCGATGAGTTCTATCGTGTGACGTTCCGCAAGAAGATCTATCGAACCATCGACGAGCTGCAGAATGATCTCGATGTTTGGGTGACGGCGTACAACGAAACGCGCCCGCATCAGGGACGATGGTGCTATGGAAAAACACCGATGCAAACCTTCCTTGACGCGCTGCCCATTGCGGAGAAATTGCTGCCGGCCGCGTAGCGCCGGACACAAATCTTCGTCGGACACCCACCACGACGAAGAGCCAGTTGTCAGGTCAAGTGCATACTTTTACAGCGTTGACCGCGCGGCGCCCAGCCCCGCAGCGGCGCCATATTGGTTTTGGTCCAGGTCTCATCGATGAACACCAGGCAGGTGGGATCGATCCGATCCCGGCACTTGGTCCACTGCGCCCGCCGACGCGCGACATCGGGACGGTCCTGCTCGGCGGTGTAATCAGCGTCTTTTTTTATAACTGAGCTTCTCAGCGTGGACGAACTCCCACATCGTGCGGTAATCGACCTTGAGACCACGCTCGGCAAGCTGGGCCACCAGCCCGCGCACGGTAAAATCCGCCTCCCGGCACCGTTGCATCAGCCATTCGCGGTGCGGCCCCGCAATCTTCTTTGGCCGATAGCCGCCGATCTGGTCCGGTTTGACGCTGCCGGTCTCCTGGAAGCGCTGCACCCAGTTGATCGCCGTGCTGATGCCAACCCCAAATTGGGCGGCCGCCTGATGCCGCGACAGGCCGCCTTTGATAACAGCCCTCACCACCCGCTCACGAAGGTCGTTCGAATAGGCTCGTCCCATCCATGTTAGCCGAGGTCCTACGCGCTATCCTGAACAATTGTCGACCGGGCAGCACAGCGGATGGTAATAGGCCGGACCTTGGCCGTCCGGCCGCCGCTGGTTTTGGCTGATGACCCCCGGGCAATCTGGACGAGGTAACAGGGGGACGCTGTGCTCGATCTGATGCTATCGCTGGTGGCTGAAACGGGTGCTGCGCTGTCACAGGGAGGTTAGAAGCTGTTGCACACCTGTCCCTTTGTCGGGTCCGCGACACGGACTTGCTTGGCCATCTCTTAAATCTTTTCGGTCCAATCGCCTGGAAAGAAATTTAAATTGTCCTAGGCGGCCAAAGTTGGCACGGGTTTTGATTATACGAAGCTGCGATGGTTGCCTAATGGCCCTGTCGCACGAACCTCTAAGGATGAAATGAAGGAGTAAACAACATGACGTATGATCTGCGTGGCAGCGCCTTTTGCGACGTATTCTCTTCGACTGCGCGCTGGCCCAAGCAGCCGGCCCGGGTAAGGTCCATTGTGAAAATGTTTCTCGCCTCGACGTTGGCTGTCGGGCTGATTGACGGTTCTACGTATGCCGCCAGTGCCGCCAATGCTGTCACATGGGACAAGGCGAAGGCTGGCATGCAAACCCAAATCGGCTACGAGAGCATAACAAAGCAAATGTCGGGATTGAACCAAATCCGACCTTTGGCCAATCACAGAATTGCCGTGCCGCTCAATGGCTTCATCGCGAGCGAACCAGCATGGAAGACGATCGGCACTCCTGTTGCCTTGCCTTGTAAAAGACGGAAGCCGCCGAACTGCCTAATCTGAAAAATTCTTGGACCCCTTACGTTGCAGGGATTCCCATCGGGTTTGAAGTATTGGAGAATGCCGGAAACCGCCTTTGATCCCATCGTTTTCCGGTGTTTTTGCAATGCTTCTAGCCCGTCCGTCTTCTGCCATCATCACTCCGGGCCATCCGCTGGCCCGGTTGTCGGCATTGATGCCGTGGTCGCGTTTTGACGAGGCGTTTGGCGGGTTTATCGCCCGGTCGGCAGGCCGGCCAAGCCGACGCGGCTGATGGCGGTCTGCATTACCTCAAGCACGTCCACGACCTGTCCGACGAAGAGACGGTCGAGCGTGCAGACCTCGAAGCCGCGGCTCATCATCTCGGAAGACGTCGAAGGCGAGGCCCTGGCTACGCTGGTCGTCAACAAGCTCGTGGCGGCCTGAAGATCGCCGCCGTCAAGGCGCCGGGCTTCGGTGATCACCGCAAGGCCATGCTGGAAGACATCGCCATCCTCACCGGTGGCCAGGTCATCTCGAAAGACCTCGGCATCAAGCTCGAGAACGTCGGCCTCAACATGCTCGGCCGCGCCAAGAAGGTGTCGATCTCCAAGGAGAACACCACCATCGTCGACGGCGCCGGCAAGAAGGCCGAGATCCAGGGCCGCGTTGCCCTAGCTAGTTTCTGTCGCGAAACGCCCGGATTTGGGGGCGCCGATCCAAGTTATGCCGA
>NZ_JAGWDK010000105.1 GCF_018398875.1 Bradyrhizobium sp. sGM-13
GACGCTACTATTTCGATGTACGAAAGGATGACTCTTTCGCTCCAGATAAAGAAGGCCTTGAACTTTGCACCATCGAAGCTGCGCAGGAAGAAGCAGCTCGTTCATCGGCGGACATGCACGGGACAGCTCCGCAAGCGTCACGCCGGCGGCGGGGCACCGAACGGGGATCGAAGTCCGTGACGAAAATGGGCCGGTGCTACGGGCGAAGTTTACTTTCAAGATTGACCGGCATCACCATTGCGCCGGCCGACTTCCTGCCGGAGCTGTCGACTCATTCTAAAGATGCTAATTGGGGCCGCCAGCTAAGGTTCAATGCCAACGGCCCCTATGCCGACGACTTGCCGTCGCGTTCTGCCGCTGCATGAACATTCCCGCCCGCTATTGTACGGGGTATCTTAGCGACATTGTTACGCCGAAACCCTGGGCCGCATGGGATTTCGCTGGCTGGATCGAAGCCTATATCGGCGGGCACTGGCGTACCTTCGATCCGCGCGACAACGTGCCGAGGATTGGTCGGGTGCTGATCGCGCAGGGCCGCGACGGCGACGTCGCCAAGTTCAAGGCGGCGAGCTCATATTCAAAGGACAACGTAATCGGCGAATACGTCAAGACCATTGCCTCCACGAGTATGGACTATTCATTCGCCAGGGCCTGTGCAGCCGGCGTAGAAGCTGAACTCTCAAAGACGGCCACAAAGAGCTGAGCGGTCGGTTCGCTAAGATAGGGATCCACCGAAATGAGCGGCCTGAAGTCCGGTCGGCCTTATTATCTTGTATACAGCTCCTTGGTAGTCATCCTGTTCGGAAGCTTTGCGCTGCTTATTGGCTTTCAAGACGACAACTCCGCAACGATGACCCCGAATCTGACCTTCAATCGCTGACGTCTCGCACACCTTTCTTTGAGGCACCAGCAGCCGACTATGGGGGAGGAAGTCGGCTATGGGTTGATTTGTTGCAAAAGTCGACTGCTGTCGATGGGCGGTTAGCCATTTCATTAAGAGCGGCCGGCTTTGATCCGCCGGACGCTCCTTACGCAACTACAACCTACGCGATGCACAGAGCCTGAGTGGGCGGTGGCCGGGCGACGAGCTATGCAAGCCGTCGCGGGTTTTGAGCGATGTCGGCCAGAACAAGCTCATCCTGGGCGCCTCGCGGGGCGGGCAGTCCAGGCCACCGAGCCTCAGGATACGCTCCAAATGCGTGAACCGCACCTCGACCTCCTTGCGCTCCCGTCGCGACTGCTCGAAGCCTCGGTGCCAGCGCGCCACCGGGCAACGTCTCAGGCATGTTCGCGCCGGAAGCAAGCGTCGGCACGGTGCCCTGCAGGGCGATGTCACGCGATGCCATCGTCGCGTTGCGGTAACATGCACGCGATGTGGCAGCGCACTCCTGCCCTGTTGAAATCGAGGATCGCCGTGCCGCCAAACTGCCGCGCCAATCCTCTTTCAATGAGGTCCGAGCCGAACCCTCGTCGCGTCGGCTCGACCACGGGGGGCCCGCTCGTTTCCGCCCAGTCAATCGTCAGGGAGTCGGGTGCGGGGTTCCGCCACTCTATGCTGATGCACCCGTGAGGGGTGGAGAGCGCGCCGTATTTCGCGGCGTTGGTGGTGAGCTCATGCAGCACCATGGCGAGCGTCACCGCTACCTCAGACCCGAGCCGGATCTCGGGGCCCCTCAGGCGGAAGTGTTCTGCCGCAGCGGCCTCGTAGGGCGCGACGGTCTCGAGGAGCAGGTCACGCAACAGTACGCCAGTCCCGATCTCCCGCGTCATCAATTCATGGGCGCGATTGAGCGCCATGAGCCGTCCTTCGAAGGCTTGCGTAAAGCTATCGAGATCGGTTGCTCTGCGCCGGGTCTGCATCGCGACGGATTGGACGGTCGCCAGCATGTTCTTCACGCGGTGGTTCAATTCGTCGAGCAGTAGATTCTGGCGGGCCTGCGCGCGCTTGAGTTCGGTGATGTCCTGCACAACGCGAATGCCGTAAAGCGGCTGGCTACGATCATCCCGCACGATCGAGGCGGAGACGGCCACCCAGATTGCTGTTCCATCTCGTCGAAGGAAACGTTTCTCGATCTGGTACGTGTCGGTCTGGCCGGAGACGAGGGCGGCGAACTTATCCATGTCCGAGCCTGCATCCTCGGGATGGGTAATCGAGCCAAAGCTGAGGTTCGGCAACTCGTCGGCCGAGTACCCTGTGATTTCGCAGAACCGGGCGTTCGCCCTAAGGAACCGGCCCTGGAGATCGACCTCGGCAATCCCCGCGAAGGCGCGCTCATGAGTAGCACGCAGGCGCTGCTCGCTTTCGCGCAGCGCGGTTTCCGCCTTCTTTAGGTCGGTGACATCGAGGGTGAAGCAGCGGGTGTTGATGAACTGGCCGTCGTGGAAATGCACGTTGGAGCTGATCAGCACGTGCTTGATCGAGCCGTCCTTCGCCTTGAGCCGCGCTTCGTACTTGTCGAGCTTTTCGCCCCGGGTCAGGCGGGCGAGAATGTCGTCGATCGCGGACTTGTCGGCATGAAATTCCGCGATATGGTGGCCGACATATTCCTCGCGGGTGTAGCCGAGCAGATCGAGTTCCGCCTGATTGACGCGCAGGATAGAACCGTCGGAGGCGACCCAGTGTAGTCCGACTGCGCCGTTCTCAAAGAAATCCTCGAGGTCACGCTGGCTGCGCTCGAGTGCGTCCTTGAGGCGTGCTGGCTTTTTCGCTGGGTTGGTTCTTACCTCCATGACCCTCAATGCCGTTCGTGTTGGGCCCCAGTGAACTGGCGTTCCTCGATTGACCCGATCTGCTCTCCAAATTCCTCCGCCGCGCCGCGGAGCAGGTCCCCGACCAAGTCCGCGTCGCACTCGCCAACCGTGCCAAGCGCTCTTCCAGGCTCGCCGGGCTTGTATAGCCACACTGACTGCCCGCCGATGACGTTGATGGAGTACCGGAGGCCTTGCGCCCGCCGCCCGTCGTCGAGCTCGGCAAGCCAGAAGTCGGCGTGCGCGTGATGGTTCGATTGCGGGTCAAGGTTGAGGTCTAGCCGAAAGACAACGTGCTCCGGCTCGAGCTCTGCATTGCCGAGTTCGATCGCGGGAACAAGAACCCAAGCGACCCATGCTGCGCCGTTCTGAAATCCCGAAGCGGGTCCAACCCCGGGGTGTGCGGGGCCACCGAAATGGCTCCGTCCACGGGTGAAAGCATCACGCACTGCGGGCACAATTGAACTCCATTTGGTCAGCGGCCCTTCGTCCTGCTGACGTGGTCGGACCCGAAGGCCAACGGGCAGAATACAAAGACGTTCCTGCGCTGTCCCTTTCGGCCCCTCCACCGCACCCGATGACCGCAGCTATCAGCCACTCATCTCCACAGACAATGTTCGTCAGGGACACCCGAAATCGCGGCTGACCTAACCAGGGGCCGTCACCGGACGCGTACCCTGATGCCGGGGCCGGTATGTCCGCTCCGAGGGACAGAGCGAGCCGGGACGTTGCACCGCAGAACGCCGTGCTGCCCCGTAATCATGCTTAAACGCCGCTGTAGACGATAGGAATGTAGCTCGAGACCGGCATTTGCCGTCCCCGAGGCAGTCCGCTTGGCAATGGCATTGCAGTCTCCCGCGTTCCATGTCCGGCGGTGGCTTAGATTTACAATGCATTCACTCGGCATTGACCGACAAAATAGCATCGAGATAGTCGCAATGAACGGATATTGGTGATTTGCTTCCGTCGAGCAGGACGCGGGCACAATTTACGTAGACGCTGCTCCGCCCGACGATAGTGCCTGTCTTGTCAGCAAGTCGCGGACAGCGTGATGCGCCAAGTGCGCTTAATTGAACACGATCGCCCAATTGGACTTCATGATGCCAGTCCAGATTTACATGGGATTGAGCGTAGAGCTCGATCCGTAAGGCTGCGTTCCAGAATCGCTCCGTCGGTTCAGTCCATACAAAGCCAACCCGACTAGTCTAAATTATCAGTTAAAGGCGGCCTTTCCCTGAGGTGATTTGCTTCGGTGGTCTGTTTCGAAAAG
>NZ_JAGWDK010000106.1 GCF_018398875.1 Bradyrhizobium sp. sGM-13
GCTGTCGGTAACGAGCTGAACCCTTGTGCCAGCAACCGCAATCAGACAAGAGGTTACACATTGGCAGGTTCGCTGATGTGAGCGACCCTGACGTGCGCTACCATACCCGGGATGTCAATCTCTACGCGTAGAAGCATCGCGAGCGGCCATCCTGCGTTTGCGTCGGCAGCTTGCGGCCGTCCCTTCCACATTCTCTGTTTCCATGCGGTCCAGGCGCGCGCATAGCGGTACTCGGCAAAGTCGTCGCCCGGTGAAGGCGGTCCGCAAATTCCGCCACGCAGCTTCGAACTTTTGTCGCACGTCGTGTAAATCGATAGCAGTGCCCCCAGCGTCGACACCGCGATGCGCCGGCGGAACGAAACCGCAGTACCACTCCAATTGGTCTACGGTGGTGGGAACACCGGCGCGTGGGCGGATATCGCCGATACATACATCGCCGAAATAGATCTTCCAGCGGTCGGGACCATGAGGATCACGGCGGCGGATCAGTTCGATCATGGTATCGTGTCCAGCTCAGCCAGTAACGATCCATTAACCCTTAGGGCAGTTAGCCGTCACGAAGATCGTCATAGCGACGGCTTTTTGCCACCCACCCGCCACCAGCTTGCCTGACGAATCAGGCGTGTCTGAAAGCCCAACTCTTTTCACTGGCTGGAGTAACTGAAGTGCGGAGAGAGATGACGAAGGCCTACGAAGTCGAATGCGGCGCGTTTACGCGAGAGATCCGTGCGCTCTTGGCTAAAAGACAGATTTCGCCGCCGATGGCCCAAGTCGTCTTGATCAACACGCTAGTCGCGATGATTAAGCATTTGAGAAAAAAAGACACGATGGAAGAGGCTGCGGAGGATTTGGTTCGCACGCTGCAACGGGCGATCTCGAAATCTCACTAAGCCTCAATCGCTCGATGTAATCGCGGTGTAGGATATTCATCGTCCTGTTGCCGTCAAAGCGAAACATGACGACCGCCCGGTACAGGCTCAGGTTTGAGCGATGGCGTCTGAGCCGACACAACAACCCCTCGTTAACTTCGGGCCCGTAAGCTCAAAGCAATCGCGGAGGCATCACTCGCGAGAGTAATGCGTAGAGCCGCCGCTGTCTCAACCCAGCGGCGGCTTTTGCGTGCAACGATTACCTCCGCGGGCCCTTTCTTTTGCCGGGTTTCTGTCACCATCATTCCGTGTTTCGAATCGATGGGGAGAATTGACGTGGCGACAGGGACAGTGAAGTGGTTCAACGCGACAAAGGGCTATGGATTTATTCAGCCCGACAATGGCGGCAAGGACGTATTCGTCCATATCTCGGCCGTCGAGAGAGCAGGTTTGAGCAGTCTGAATGAGGGCGCAAAAGTGAGCTACGAAGTCTTAGCAAACCGCGGAAAGGAATCCGCCGAAAACCTCAGGGTAGGTTGATCGGCGCAGTCATCCGGCGGTCACGCTGGCGGGCCTACCCCTTGTCAGCGACCGGACAGACGAGGAGCCGGACGTGGGCCTAGTCTCTGCTCGCCCCGGCTGCATCCCTCCTCACGCCCCCGGCTGGGGCAATCTGCAGTGACTGGCGGCCCCGGTGCGTTGCGTATTGCGGGGGCCGCTAACCGATCGATTCAACGCACAACGCACGACATGGATTGCCGACTCCATCGGTGATATGGGCCGCAAGGGGGAGATGGCTGGGATGTGGCCGGGCACACGTTCCGAACGGGCAAAGCTTGCTGCCATCCATCGCGGACACAAGCCCCTTCAGACGTGCTGCTGCACCCGACTCCACATCCGCCCGCGGCCAAAGCTGGTTCGGCAAGAGCAAAAGCTACAAAGAAGGTCCCCAGCCAAGCAAAGCGGATCATCATGGCGGCTCCTCGTTGTCTTGAGTGCGCGGGTAAAATTGGCGCCGTGATTATCGTTCCTTGCTCTCCGCCGGTTCATGCTGGTGGGCCGCTTGCAAACGGCCCCAGCTAGGTTTCCAGCGCAAGCTGGGGCCGCCACTTTCTCCCGGCTTGGCTCCACGATCCGCCGGGAGCGATGGAATCGACTCTCAGCAAGGTTGGAGGTTCCCAAGGACGGGCCGACACACGGCTGGCGGGCTTTCCGCGCTATGTTCACTATTGGGCAGATGTTGCCACCTTCCCGCTCCTATCAGTACGCCAGATAGTACCCACTACTCCGTCGCAATTTGAAATGGGAATACCTTGATGGCCTCAGCGCACCGCCACGCGCTGGAGCCATTTTTATTCTCAGGCGGTTCAAAGGCGTGCGCCTGTCCTTTGTCAGCGGCCGTACAGACCGCGCCCCGGTGGCGGCTATTCTGCAAGTCCCCCGGCTGCATGCCCCCAAGCCCCTAGCCGGGGTATCTCCAGGTGCGGCGGCCCCGGTGCGTGCGTATTGCCGGGCCGCTTCATTCCACGAGCCGCATGGTCCGGCGCCGTTTCATGCGATCCAGAGCGTGGACAACTTCGTCTCGATCGAGAACGGCTATTAGCCGGTGCACCGTTGCCGTGGCGTCGCACGGGCCAGGTGCGATGTATTCCCCGAGGATGCGCCTGGCATCCTCCATAGCCCGCAGTACGATGTCTTGATCCGGGGTGTTCATGGTACGCGCCTAAACTAAGCGCGACTCAATCACATCCCCCTGGCGATGATTCCTAAAGCGATCCTAGGATTTGCCAGTCCCGATCGCCAGCACCACGATCTGCATTAAGCGGTCCTGCGGCCAATGCGGTTCACTTTAGTAGACCCGGCGATGCCGCCGATAATCCGCGGGCTCTTGGGCGCCCCCGAAATATGGATTGATGACGCACTGCGCCGAGCGGCCCGATGCCGACGCGTTGCATTGAGGCAGCGACGTGTAGCGGCATTCGTAATACGGGGTGCGGCCGAAAATATGTAGGCAAACGGGGTAGTTTGGATCGTATGTCTGGGCGCGCGCCGGCGCAGCTGCAACGAGCGTCGCGCCTGCCAACATCGCTAAAGCCCGAATGCGCATCAGAGCCTCCTGCGGCACTCCAAGACCTCATACTCAAAGGCTACGCCCTCCGGCTCAGTGACGATAGCCGTCCTCGTCGTCGAGCACCGTCTTGAAGCCGGGCGGCAGCCGAGGCCGCTCGCCGTCGGCCGGCAAAATGCAGGTCGGGCAGGGGGCACCAGCACCGCCGCAGCCGCAGGTGTGCTCACTGGGCAGCCGCGCGAAGAAACCTCTTCACCAACTCGCGAGGTGAATGTGAGTTGATCACCCGAACGCCAGCAACCAATTGCGACGGGAAACGTCATTTTGCCTGTCCCTTTATTGGAGCAAAGCGGACTTCGCCGGTACGGGTCATTAATATGCCAAGGTGTCAAAAGCAAAGTCGGTCAATCAACAACCTGTTGCGAGAACGCCCATGCAGACGCCGCCGCGTGATCCCGATATCGCCGATACTGCGCCGTCGGGTACCGTGTTGATCTCTTACGACAAGGAGCACCTCGTCACGTATCTGCGCCTGCTCGACGCCCATGCGGAAGATGCGGACTGGCGCGAAGTCGCACGAGTGGTGCTGCATCTTGACCTGGAACATGATTGTGATCGGGCCCGGAAGGTGTTCAAGAGCACCTCTCGCGTGCTAGATGGATGACCGAGCAGGGTTATCTTCACCTGCTACGTGGTGGCGCGTCCGCTTAAAGCGACGCTGCCAATTCGCCACAGCGCAATAGGAAAATCACGGCGTACCCTCAGAGGCCTGGCTCGGCATGTCGCCTATTGCCACTTTCGGCGGTGATCGAACGACCTTACAATGTCCGTTCTTGAGAGCAGGACGGACATCGCCAGCCAGGTCACGATTTCTGAGTCTGACCCTGGCTGTGTGAAAACGCTGCGCTTGATGTGATTCGCGCGATATGATTCC
>NZ_JAGWDK010000107.1:0-2220 GCF_018398875.1 Bradyrhizobium sp. sGM-13
GGAATGTCGGGTCCACTGATCGCGACACGCGCCCCGCTTTTGTCGGTGCCGCCGTCATAAGGGGAGAGAATCGTCCTAATCAACGTATGAAGCAGCGTTGACTGTTGCGTTCGATGAGTGCCATCGGCTGTCCGCTTCAACGTCAGGTCGTTGGCTTTCGCGAGGGACACCAAGCGGTCGCGCACCACAGAAGCGAGTTCTTCCGCTGTTTTCGCCGATCGGGCACTCATCGTGACCACGCCGCCAGCGACAGCAAAGAGGTTCTTGATGCGATGGTCCATCTCTCGGAAGATTAGCCGCTGCTGCTCCTCTGCTCGCTTTCGAAATGAAATGTCACGGGCTATTTTCGAAGCGCCGACGATCTTGCCGTCCTTATCCCTGATCGGGGAGATCGTCAGCGAAATGTCGATAGTGCTGCCATCCTTGCGTTGACGAACGCTTTCGTAGTGCTCGACGCGCTCGCCGCACCGGATGCGGGCAAGAATGGCCGGCTCCTCATCCTGACGATCGGGAGGGATTAGCATCGTGACCGACTTCCCAATCGCCTCTTCAGCACTATAGCCGAACAGCCGCTCCGCGCCTTGATTCCAGCTCTTGATGATGCTGTTGAGGTCTTTCGAAATGATCGCGTCGTCGGACGAGTCGACGATCGCAGCGATGGCTCGATAGCGCGCCTCGCTTTCTCGAAGCCGTTGTTCAGTCTCCCGGCGCTCGGTGATGTCCACCAGCATGTTGACAGCGCCAACCAAAGCACCTGAAGCATCGAATAGGGGAGTTGGATACGGAATGAACGGCACGCGCGTGCCGTCCGGCCGTTCGGCGACCGCTTCCATGCCCCGGATCGGACGCCGCTCTTTCAAAGCCAGCGCCATCGGACATTCGGCGTGCGGCAAGGGAGTGCCGTCCGGCCAATAGAGCTTCCATGATCCGCAAAACTCGGCAGTCCCGAGCGTCGGCCGGCAGCCCCACAATTGCGCCGCCGCTTCATTGTAGTAAGTAATGCGGCCGACGGCATCCGTCATGTAGAGCGCTGCCGGCAGAGCCTGCAAGAGTTCGTCGGATCCCCACGCCCCCTGATGTACATTGGGCTTCTGCAGGGAGACCAGCAACGAATCGATGGCGTCTTGTTCGGCGTTACTCATCACACCCTCACGGCTGGAACACCTAAGCTTGCCTAAGCGCGACCGCCGTCATCACGTTAGCGTAGCATCTTGCGGAACCGGCGCAATTTCAAATTTTATGCCTTTGCCCGGTGACCGATGGTGCGGTTCCGGAAAGCTCCTGTCTCGCCTACAGCCCGGATCGATGCTGCTTGCCGATCGTGGCTACGACGTCGATTGGATAGAGAGCTCGCCATGAAGAGCGGCGCATGGGCCAATATCCCATCCAAAAGCAATCGCAACAATCCGATCTGCTTCAGCCCTTATCTCTACCGCAATCGCAACGGGGTCGAACGGTTCTTCAACAGGATCAAGCAATGTCGCCGGGTGGCGATGCGCTACGACAAACTTGCAGCCAACTACCTGGCCTTCGTTCAGCTTGCATCAATCCGGCTCGGGCTGCGCGCTAATGAGTCCACGTCCTAGCTCCAACGCCGCTCCGGTCTCGGACTGGTTACGAACGAGACACGCAGTCGCGTGCCCGCTAAACTCAATGCTCGCCGCCTTCATACCTCACGCTGACCACTTGTCTTCTTCGCGGCTGGCTTCATCTAAGGCGCTCTGCGATTTCGGCAGCGACGGCGGGATTCTCCGCATCTGCGATGGGAGTACCGTCCTGTTTCATTATCTTCTGACCTTCGACATCCACGGGAAAACCTTCCGGTCTTAGTGGCTTCTTTGAATCCGATGTCATGTCGTCCTCCCCGCGTTGCGCCGCGCGCTTGCTGGTCTGGCTTAAGCTCGACGCGAGGAATGGTTCCTATAGGCTATAGGGCCGTCGCCGCATTAGCCCCAGCAAAAATAGGAACGAAAGCAGCGCCTGAAAAAATTGCCGATGCTTCCACAGGTAAGGAGCACGAACATGAAAGTATCAGCGATCGCGTTAGCATTGTCCTTTGCGCTCGGCTCAACGTTGGCTGTTGCCCAAGGTGCCGGAGGAGCTGGGGGAGCCGGGGCCGGTGCGGGCGGCGCAGATAGCGGAGGCGCTGGTGACGGCAGCGCAGGTGGCGGAGGCGCCGCTGCTGGCGGTGCAGGTGCCGCCGGTGCAGGGGGCCCAGGT
>NZ_JAGWDK010000107.1:2317-3816 GCF_018398875.1 Bradyrhizobium sp. sGM-13
GCGGAACAACTGGAACAGCCGGCACAACCTGTAGCCCTGCCGACGTAAGCACGCCGGACCAAGAAAAGGAAGGAACAGTAAATCGGCCCGGCTTGCCGCTCCGGCGGGAATCTAATCAGATAACAATTGTTATAGCCGGGGCCCGAACAGGCGCAGCCTTATAGCGTCAGCCCGTGCGTGTCGGGCTGGCGGTTCGCTCCTCAAGGGCCTCAGCTCACCCTTCTGAGCTGGGGTCTTTTGGCGGTTGCGCGCCCGCCAAACCTTGTGAGCCAGCGGTAAGCTGTTAGAGAGTGCCATGCCACGTTACTATTTTGATGTAAGGGAAGCGGACGGCCTCACGCTGGACGAGGAGGGATAGAGCTACGGGACGTCGAGGCCGCGCAGAATGCGGCTATGCGATCCTTGGCAGACATGGCCAGGGAGGCATCTAGGAGCACCGTCAGGCATGCTATGGCGATCGAAGTTCGCGATGCAGACGGGCATGTCCCAGGTCAAATTCACGCTCGCGATAGCGCGGCCCAAGCTGGCCATCATTGCAAACGGCCTCAGCGCAGGGGAGCGCTGAGGCCGTCGTCACAGGAGTAGGGGCCGGCCCGGCACCGAACTCCGCTATTTCCCGGCCTGCTTAGTTCCTAGGCCCGTTAGCCTGCTGCCTGTCAATCGGAAGCTCGCCTTCAATGGCGCCCGTGCCGATCAACCATTCGCTCTCTTTAGCCAAGCGATAGCAGGCGGCAATGTCATATCGCTTTCTCAACAAGTCGACGATAGCCGTCGCAGCTAGGCTTCGAATTCGGCCGCTCTCTCCAAATAGTCCGCGACGCTACGCACGTTGCCCTCGCTATTCCGGGGGTTGCAGGCCGGGCCGACTTCAGCCACTCGTCATTATGCGAGCGTCGGCCTGCCGGGCTTTCCGTTCGAAGTCATGCCGCTTAATGCCTGTCGGTTTTTCGAGAAGCCATCTTATGCTTTTCACCTCGGCTCTCGATCCATCCATGTTCGCGTATGCGGCTCAGCGTGGCTTCATCCACCGGAATGGGAAGGTGAGCGGCGAGCTTCCAATCGGCTTAGAGATTGCATAAGCGATCGCTGGGCCATGTTTGAACAGGTGAGTTGTTGCCAGTCATTTCCTCACCTTCAGCCTCAGCTCGACCACCCGGTGGATCACAAGTGACTATTTCCACGGCTACCGATCGCGCCTGACGTTTCGAAATTCCGAGGGGCCTTTGATGAGGCGGCGCCGGCGCGTGGCCTTTTCCTCGTCGCTTGTATTGGGGATTTGATTGCCGATCACGTCAGAAGCCAATTCGACTGCGCGTGCGGCACCTTGCTTAGCGGTCGAGAGAACGCGGGGCCGCTTAGGCGAGGTGGATTTTGACAGACCGATCTCGACGAGCCGGCGGATAGCTTCTGACAATGACGGAGTGTCTGACTGGTTCTCGGCCCACCGCACGATAGCAGCGCGGATAGCCGGATCAGCCCGAAATCCCATGAGCGGCCTG
>NZ_JAGWDK010000108.1 GCF_018398875.1 Bradyrhizobium sp. sGM-13
GGCTGTATCGCAGGCGAACCTCGCGATGGCGAGGTGGGGGCCTCATGCCGGTTACCCTCGAAGCGCTCGGTGAAAATACGTCGACCGCACAGAACTGTATCGCAGCGAAAGCGGCGCGCCACGACCATAACCCGGACCTGCCGCCCCGCCAGCGGCAGATCGGTTAGGCGCCGCTGATATCGGCTATGGATCCGCCTTGAACCGGCTCCGCACCCGGGACAGAGACTCTTGCCGCTCGTGGGACGCACGGTGATCACCGTCGTGGCGCCGTCACAGAAGGCACTCTCCACGTCAAACCCGCGAGGAACCAGGGCCGACGGACGTAAGGCTCGCTGCATCACGTTGATTCCTTTGTGAAACCAACGTGAGCCGGCACTCGAACTTCATCAAAAGTGAGTCAGAGCCAAATTTGAACGCCGATTGACACGCAAGCAGATCGTCGAAGCCGTCTTCGGACAGATCAAACAGGCAAGAGGGTTCAGGCAATTCCTGCTGCGCGGCATCGAAAAGGTCAGCGCAGAATGGGCGCTCATCTGCACCGCTCACAACCTCGTCAAGCTCGCAAGGGCCGCCTGAGCCGCCATTATCAAGATAAAACTGCCTTCCCAAAGCTAACTGGACAGGCTCCTAGATAGAGGATGCTTCTAAGTCCTTGGTCATAAAAACCCGGAATGTTCCGGGTGGGTCGCTAGGTATTCGGCCAGAGGTTTTCCATCCATTCCGAGCGTAGAAATCTGGAAAGTTGGTCGTGTAGAGGAAAGCCGATCGGCAGCCACGCCGTCGACCTTCGTCTTCAAATTCCTTCAAAATCATTGTTCCCAAGCCCCTTCCGCGAAATCCCCTGGGCAAAAAGAACGAGTCTAGGAACAACAATCCCGCCGATGAAATTCCCATCGCGCCTCCTAGAACGCGCTCGGATGCGGGATCCGTTAAGACCACGGCGATGGGACGATTATCGCCGACGCCGGTGATAGCATCAATGAAATCGTCATTACCTCCCTCGATTGCTTTTACGATGGAAGAAGCGATTACATCAGTTACAACGATGTCCGGCATTTCTCTTCCCTCCGCGTACAGACTATAGCAATAGCGTACCGCAAAATCGACATTAGATGAACTTGCGATCCGAGATGAACGCAACCAGATTGCACTCGAATTGCTCGGCAAAGCACGCGAGCCGATGCAAGCGGCCCGTTGACAATACTGCACTGTAAACATCTCTTCTTGGTCCGTCGCGGTCCGTCGCGCCAATTTGTTGCTCCAGCGACAGCATCCCTTTAGTAGAGAAGCGGACATTCACTTCGGTACACTCACGCCACCGCGTTTTACACCGGCCTAGCCACGGCATGGGCATCACTTCAGCGAAGCCAAGTATGATGGGTCCATGTTTGAAGTTTGCTCAGGAGCATTGGCCAGCACAGTGGTCATTGGGACTTCTTCTTGACCAAAATGTCTTCTCATGGGTCTTAACGAGCTCATTGGTCTTAACGAGCGTATGGCTCAGTCTACATGGCCAGTCGAGCTTTGAAACTACTAGGATCGATGGTCGATATTTGTTGTTCTGGAAAGTATGATCCAGTGATCAGCATCGAGCGCCGCTCGTAGGGTGCGCTGATGAGCTCGAACAGCACACTTGTCTCGGCCTCGACCGCTTCGTCCAGCAGGCCGTGATGCAGGTGCTGCAGGCAGACTGGACAGGACGTTGTCTAATGCGTGCGTTTCCATGAAATTTTTGCCATTTATCATCATGCAATTGTAAGGCTTACCCGCGCCTTTGCATCGATCCGCTAGCAAGATGCAAGAAGTTGCGCCCGCGCCAACTGCCAACCTCAGTAGTTGGTCGGGTGATAGAAGCATGTTATCGATTGGCTGATAAGCCTCGTGAGCTTCCGGCTGGTCCCGGTGGCGTCCGGCCTGTGCTCACGGTGACCGATCGAGAAATCCTAGGCGCTTCCGTTTTCAGTGAAATCACCGAGCTTCGTCACTATTACGAGCACCACTGGACTATCGATGGCCTCCTTGGCTATCTCTACTCGACGTCCGTGGGTGCGTCAGGCGTTCTCGGGCCCCGTCGTGACGATTTTACGACGCGTATTCGTCGGTTGTTACTGTCATATTCGCCCTCTGGTTCCTTTGTGGAACGAGGTCACCACACGACGCTACTTGGATACAGACTGTAGCCCCGAAATGGGCACTGAATTGGCGAAAGCTTTCCGCGAGAGGGACGTTATCGCTTATGAAACCGTGACTGACGCACACGGCGGCCTGCGCTGCTTGCCCCAATGAGCGAAGTCGCAGGCAGGCTTGCAATCGAGGCGACCGGCACGGCCCTGAAGCGATATACAGGTGGGCGGGGGCTGTTGATCGGCGGCGTTCCCGGTGTTCAGCCCGCCCGTATGGTGGTGATCGGGGGCGGCGTTGTCGGTACCCATGCCGCACGCATGGCCGCGGGTCTCGGTGCCGAGGTCACCATCATTGACCGATCGATACCCCGGCTCCGCGAGCTAGACGAATGGTTCGAAGGTCGCGTTCGTACCAGGTTCTCGACGATCGACAGTGTCGAGGAGGAGGTGTTTACGGCAGACGTCGTCATCGGCGCGGTTCTTGTGCCCGGCACGAGCGCGCCGAAGCTGGTCAGCCGTAAAATGTTGAGCTCAATGCGCAGGGGCTCGGTGATCGTCGACGTCGCCACTGATCAAGGAGGCTGTTTTGAGACGTCGCACCCGACGACGCACGCTGATCCAACTTACGAGGTGGACGGCGCCATTCATTACTGTGTGGCCAATATGCCGGGAGCTGTCCCGCAGACTTCAAGCCACGCACTCAACAACGAAACGCTGCCATTTGGTTTGGCTCTGGCCAACAAGGGCTTCGCGGCGGTGTTTGAAACTCCGCATCTGCGCTCAGGCCTCAATGTCTATCGGGGTCGGCTGACTTATAAGGCGGTCGCCGAGAGTCTCGGCTTGCCATTCTCACCGATCGAACACGCTGCGGCCTGATCCCAAAGACCCTCAAGGGCCGTTCCTCCCTTACTTGGGCCACTCCGTTGGAGTGGCCCATTTTTTGTGTGCCGAGTATGAACGACAACTTGGGGGTGGAAGTCCTCTACCCAGCCTGATGGTGGCGAAGGGTTAGCGAAGCGCAAGGGCGTCATCGTGAGGTGGGGCCTGAAGAAAGGTTAGCGTGTAGGTCACCCCGCATAGCGGGCGGTGTTTGATTGTTAGAGAATCTCCCGGTGATTTGTTCCCAGGAGATCATATGAGCGAACATAGGTCTGACACTAAGAGCTTCGAAGTTATCACGGCGACACCCGAGCGGCTTCCCGTCAGTCCGGGGCGGAGCCATCGCACCTGGTCGCGGGAGGCGAAGGAGCGGATTGTCGGGGAAACGTTCGCGCCGGGGGCGAACGTGTCGGCGATCGCGCGGGCTCACGGGCTTGATCCGTCGCAGGTGTTTGCCTGGCAGCGCAAGGCGCTGGCCTCGGGGATTGTTGCGCCGCTTTCCGAGCGAGCCCGACCGGTCAAGTTCGCGCGTTTTGAAGCTGTGGCGGGCGAGACGATGGAAATTGTGGTCGGCGATGTCGCGGTGCGCATCGGCAGCGATGTGGAGCCTGAGCGGCTTGCTGCGGTAATCCGGGCGGTTCGGCAGGCATGATCCCGGCAGGTGTTCAGGTTTACGTGGCCAGCACGCCGGTCGACTTCCGTAATTATGCGGAGCGCATGGTTATGCAGAGTCCGCGGCGGAATGTTGCGGCCGCCGCGGCTTTTCTCGTAGAT
>NZ_JAGWDK010000109.1 GCF_018398875.1 Bradyrhizobium sp. sGM-13
CCCTATGGCACTTCGATGCCGCAGAGTGGGCGCCGTCCACAGCATCAATCGCGTCGCTTTGGCGGTCGGTCAGCTACTTCCGGTCCACCCCGATCAGCGGACATGCGCAGGGTACGTCAGCACGTCTCAAATGTGCCAAAACCGACTTTGGTCCGGCGTCGGGCCTTTAACTAAGCAAGATGCTCAGTCACGCGTGTTCTGTATTATTATCGATTGATGAGGCCACAGATCGCTGTATCCGCCATAGACCTTTTCCCAAGCTCCGCCTGCTAGTATTTCCAGATTGCTACTTGACGTAATCCGGAAGCGGCCCGGTCGTCGAACAATTCTCGCATGGCCATGCACCCACGCATCGATATAGCTTTCGAATTTCTCTTCAGCAGAAGGGAATGGGAAGAAATGCGACCAAAACCCTGGAACGCCGAAGGTTAGCTCGTCGAGGTTCTGAGACCCAAAGTCACGGGCCATACGAGTTTCTCTTGGGCCGGAAATTCCCACATTACCTCGACTGTGGGGTCATCTAAAGGCTTGTAGTTCAGTCCATGTCGCTGCGAGAAGCGCGTGAATAGCGACACCGCATCTGCAGTGTAATCCCGTCGTGGCCTCCTGATTTGTCGCCAGAGCTTAGACACATCATCACCCTCTGTGTATGCACCCACTGTGAAAGCGGCCTCTTCACGCCATGCTTGCATAAGGGCATTCTATCAATCGGATAGATAGGAAAACGGTACAATTCTAACAACTCCTAAACTGTCGCCTTTGGGTCAAATTGCGAAGAACTCACCGTGAGCAAACCTACTCCGCTACACGTCCATGAGCGGACCTCAATGCAACGTGCCGCCACTTCATCTACGGGCCAGAAACAGACATGGGCAACGAGCACGAACCTAGTGGTTCGTGCGCGGCGATTTCCGGCTGATAGTTTCACATGATCAGAGAATTTGGCTTGAGGGGGCCGAGAAGTTCGTCATAGCGCCGCTCTATCCGATCGTAACGATCGCAGGCAACTGCATGGAGGCTCTCGATGTCCACAATGGAGATGCGCCCCCTGCCGATTTGAATAAGACCGGCATGTTGCAAGGTGCGCTCGACCAAATTGATGGTGGTTCGCTGGACGCCAAGCATCTGTCCGAAAAATTCCTGCGTCAGCCGGATGTCATTGCTTCCTAACCGCTTACTGCACTGGAGAAGCCACCTTGCTGCCCTGCTTTCAACTTGATGCAACGCCTGGCAGGCAGTCGATTGCTGCGCTTGCGCGAGCAGGGACAAATCGAACAGCGCAAGGACCTTTCGGAAACTCTCGCTGGCTTTCCCGACGCGGTAGATCTCCGAAGCCGGGACGCGCACAGCTTCGCCCGCGACTTGAACGATGCACTCGGCAAATGAAGTCATAATGCCGTGGATCGAAGACGAGCCGATCATTCCCTCTCGGCCAACGATTGAAGTCTCGGCGGTCTGGCCCTGTTCGGTGCGTGCGAGGACCGAGATGATGGTGGATTGCGGGAAGTAGGCGAATTCGATGTCCGATGAGGAGCCATGCAGCACCTCCCCATGTTCGACCGCAATTGTCCTCATGTGAGGTTTCAATAGAGATCGTGTCGAAGAGTCGAGCAAACTCAAAAGGTGATTTTCAACGGCCACATCAGCTCCAGCACAAAATCAGGCGGGAGCTTCAACTCTCTCGGTCACCGATACCTGAGGGCCGAATTCGGTGATAAGTTATGGTGGGCGCAAAGAGGGGCAATAGCCAGTTAATTATGCGCTAAAAGTCGGGTATCCGACAGTCTGGCGGACCTATTTGCCCTCTTGAAGAAGTGCGGGACAGATATCCGCCAACTGAGGCGCCCTTACTGCTCTGGTTCAAACCGTTCTATGAAGCGGTCGGCTTGCCAAAGCTCAACGGCGTGGCCATCAACGGCGATTTTTGCGAGCCTCCGCGCCTCCTTCTCATCAGGGGAGCGGATATCGACCCGATTAAAAATGTGACCGTCCGGCCCGATCACATAGGCGCGATATTCTTCCATTGAACGCTCTAAAGCTGATCCCTGAGAACCAGCGGCCAAAGTGAACGGAGGCGCCCCTGCTTCTAGTGCATTGTCCTGTCGATTATCTTGACGTTCGCTCGAATGCCGAGCTGGTGCAGGGACACACGCCAGCTGTAATGAAGGTTAACGCGCCCGTCTGTCCGGCGGCAGACACAGTTAGATGTTGAGATTGAGTCCCATGCCGTGTCGGGCACCCGACATTTCAGGGCATCCAACGGTTCTTTTTGACGATGGTCGGAACCGGACGGACAAAACGGGCGTTTAAGCGAAATATTTGGGAGGCCGAGGAAGGGAAGATCAATGATCACTGATACCTTTGATCGCCGAACTATAGCTAAAATGGAAGTAGCTCTTGAGCGTGCGTGCTTACTACTTCCAACTGGCAGCGATAAACACAATGCCCGTCGGATCATTGCCAGCAAAATAATTGAATGTGCCCACCGTGGCGACGCCGCCCTGAGCAGGCTTACTGAGGTGGGATACGCCGCTGCGGTTCAACTGAACTGCTTCGGGCAATCCGTCAGGAAGAAAGAGGCCGCCAACTAGTAGTTCTTACTTTCGGTTGATCCGTGTCGTGCGGCGATGCGCCATGTCGCTTCGGGTCAAAAGCGTCGTTTTCACCGTCTGACGAAGACTTCCGGTGTACCCCGGTGAACGGACATTGTAAGGGCCGGTCGGCATGTCTCAAACGGGCCAATTCCGGACGTCCGCCGCCAATAGGTCCCTCAGCAACCATCTATTAATCGTGAGCGCGCGCCTCACGTGCGACTTGAGCGATTAGCGCTTAAGCTGTGATTGAAATGATCACAGTTGCGACGAATGGGATCTTCGGTTTTGGCAATGGAGTACGTAGTCACCAAGAGACGGATCGATCGCGCCATTCTAGCGGCTACAATCGTATTGGCGAGCTACGGCGTCGATTTCGCATACGCGGACGACGTGCCCAATCGCGTCCCGGCGGATTACCTGCACTTCTCGCTCGACATGACCAAGATTCGGATCAGCCTCGGTAACGATGCTGTAAGCAAAGCAAATGCTGATATCCCGGATCTCGTTGTGCCGAGGGCATATGTTGTGTTCGTTGAAGGTGCTCCGCACAGCAGCCAGGGGCCGCTGCCGCCGCGGCTCAAATCTGACGACGTCGAATTGATGTTTGTTGACGGCAGCGGCGAAGCCTGGAGCATAGCGGTATCCCAGCGCGCACGGCGGGACGGTATAGATGGCAGTACTGCCGGCAATCGAATGCGTGCCGAGCAGACTGACGTTCAGATCAAAGCCAACGCGCGTGTAGATTTTGGCGAGTTTGCGCGCGCCAACGTCATTAGGTCTGCACCAAACCGCCAAGACGACAGCTTTGAAGGATTGGCGCACTACCGGGGAGTGGCCAGCTACTCCCACTACATTGGCCAGTCCGATGACGAATTTTTCTCAGCGCGGTGCGAGGGGAGGCTGAACCCTGTATTTTTGTGCCAATACACGATGTCGATCACGAATGGCGTCGTGGCCTATGTCAGCTTTGTCGATTTTCGCCTCTATGGCGGCCGCACCTATGCCAACCGTCGCCTGCGTTTCGTTCGCGAAGTCGTGTGCCGCTATCTCACACGCTGCTAACGGTGTCCACGCTACGTCCACTAATGGGATGGTCCGGCCGTGCTCCGGCCCTACCAGCACGAGAAGCTGGCAAGGGGCGCT
>NZ_JAGWDK010000110.1 GCF_018398875.1 Bradyrhizobium sp. sGM-13
GGCGCTCTACGCCACCTCGCCGTTCACGCCGCGGTAGCGGCTTCGTTCAATCCTCTATCGACTCAGACTAGACCCATCCCGCTCTAGCCAGGAATGCAGTCCCATTCCACGCCAGTGTGCCGCCGTGCTCGGGCCGGTCAAGGCCAAGCCCTGCGGTGGCCGCAAATGCGGCCAGCCTTGACCACCCCTACGCGCGGCGGCTGCGAGATCGGTGGCCGGGACGGAAGAATGGCCTGCGGAGCGCCTTCTCGGCCATGCGGCGCGGCTCCAGGAAACCCGGGAAGTAGGAGCCCTTGCGCAGCTTGGGGATACGCAGCTCAACCGCGCCGGCCCGGGTCTCCCAGATCCGGTCGCGGTAACCGTTGCGCTGCGCCAGACGCTCGCCGCTCGTCTCGCCGTAGGCCGCCCCGGTCTGGCTTTCGACCTCCAGCTCCATCAGCCTTTGGGCGGCAAAGCCGATCATCTCGCGCAGCAGATCGGCATCGGGGGTCTTCTCTACCAGCGTGCGCAGGTTCATCATGTCGTCGGTCATCGGTGGTTCCTCGGTTGCGTTGGCGTGTCGCAACCCGATCCTACCGGAGAACTGCCGGTGACCACCGCAAAGCCGCCCGCCCGCTACGGCGCTATTGGGGGGCGCGCGTCCGGGCGGCTTTGCTCTACCGAGCTACACCTGCCCGGGGTGCCGGCCGGATGGTACTTAGTTAGGTCCGAGCGCTCGTAAGCGGTTATTTTCCTGGCAGAGAACCGCTTACGCTCCACCGGCGGCGACGTCCCGCACCGACCTGGATATCACGGCCCCGAACCCCGAAGCGTCAACGATATGGTCAACCATGTATGCGAACCCTACTGTATGTGACGGCTCGCATCTTGCCGGTCAGCTCGCCCCCGACAAGGTGGAGGCAGAGAGCCGCTTACAAGCGCTCGTGCAGGAACGCGTGCGGGAAGAATTCAAGGAAGACACGGATGCCCGAAGGCAAGGCATGAGCATCTATACAGATTTGCTTGTCACAAGGCGGTTGGCGAATTTTTGGCGAGGAAAGCCACTTTTTCCAACACAGTGAGCCCTCGTTCGATCAGGAGATTGACACCTCGATCTCCCGCATCGATGGCCTGCACGATTAACCTCGCGCTAAGACACAGGCGCAAGGCAGCTAGCCGGGCTCCCTCTCGTTCGCCGCAGAGAACAGGTTGTCCTAGTTCACAACGTACTGAAGATATTTCCTCGCAGGCCTCCGGTAAGCCCGTTCTCGCGACCAGGTTCTTCCTCATCTGATGGAAAATTGTTTTTGTATCTTCCGCAGCCAGCGGCCTTCGTCTCCCGTCCCGACCGATCCGAAACAGAAGGAAAGGAAAGATTGTCGGAATCTGGTCCCAGGGCTCACCCGTTACAGACGGACGGCGATGCAAGGCCGGCTGTTCCAGTAACTCAAAGTGCCGAGCATCGTTGATCCAGGAGGTAATCGCATTGTAAAAAGCCTGCACGACCCTTCGGACATCCTCCTCTGGAATTTTGCGAAAAGCGCGCAACTCCACGAGTGCAGCGCACCACCGTAGAAGCAATCCAAAGTTACTGACATTGTGAAGTGAGTGGACGCCATTCCAATGTTGCGGCCACTCTGCGCGCGCGCTAGTCACACTGATCGCAGGACTCAACTCTTGCTTCATCAGGCGACATGCCGCAGCCTTCGGTACCAGTAGCATTGCAGAAAATGCAGGACCGCCCACAAATTTTGATCCGGTGACGACCACCAGGCAATCCGCGACGAGATAACTGCGTAGCGTGCTCGGTGCCAGCCGGAACTGAGCTGCATCGACAAGAACTTCGATGATATGGGGCCAGCGATGCTTCAGATCCAGCACACGACTCGGACTGGGAGCTAACATTCCGGTTTTTGAAACGTCGGTCAATACTACCAGAATGCGATCGTACCGCGTTGCAGCCGTGGATACGATCGCCTCGAGTTCGTCGTCAATCGCCGCAATCAATCGGAGGCCGCAGTCCTCTGTGCGAATCTTTATGGCTCTAACATCGATGGAATCGTCAAGATTACCTGCAGCTCCCGGGGTACCCAGCGCTGCATACCGAGAGTACATGGCTCCAGCTAGAGCATCCGCGACATCACTCCCGGTCTCCTCCGACTGAACCATAATTGCCAACGTCTTTGCTGCAGTGCTTCCAGCCACTAGTTTGGCGGCGAGCATGTGAGCGTCTGTTCCAGACGGAGACACAATGGTCTCAAGTCCGGAAAGTTGTCTCAGGCCGCAGAGACCAACGAATTCGCTTCGTAGTCTGCAGATTTCCGCCAAGTAGAGTTCTGCCGAATTTCCGTCCTGCAACGTCTGCAAGAGCTTGTGACGAACCTCCTCAGCGGAGGAAAATCCAGCTTCAGAGATAGTGGATGCCGTCGCAGATCCAAATGCAAGTAGTCCACTATCGGGTTTCGGTCGGCAACCGTACTTGTTGGCCATTACTATCGGATTGAGTTCGATGCGCTCGTCGCCTCCTTCAGTCAGCAGTTCGCAAGTTGACGGAAGTTGAGGGCCAGGACGGAGTAAGCGCGTCATCATCACACGTTCAGCCTTTACTGGTACAATGGAGGTGTTGTCGGTGAACTGTTTAAGGCCTTTGATAACGATCGCGCCAGAACTCGGCGGTTTTCTGGAATAGTCATCATCGTAACGTGGTTACCTTGAACGGGTACGGTATGAATGGCCGCTGGACTTAAAACCTGATCCCACCCCCTCATGGGCGAACTTTCCTCTGGACCTCTCGAAATCTTGGCGGCTCGTTCCCGACGACCTAACAAAGACTCTGCGGCATAGAACTGATGTATTTCTACCGGCAGGGAAGGGACTTGATACAACTGCAGTGCGCTTTGAAATTTGGCTATTCTTTCATATATCAAAGCCTCCTTGTGGAGATCATCTGCAGTTATCGCGCCAATTTGCTGCGCTTTTTCAAGCAGCTGAACGACTGAACTTTCTCTAGCAAACTGCTTCAACACTTCGAACTCCTCGTCGTCCAAGGATTCGAGAGTTTCTAAGACCATTTCTAGTACTATTTGGGCTTTCGATCGGCTCGATGGAGTTGCAGACAATATAACGTCGATGAAAGCCATGAACGACACGGTTTCGTCGACGCTTTTTAAGCGCTGGGCAATTGCGTAAGCCAAAATTCCACCTGAAGAGTACCCAGCGAAGCGATATGGACCCCGAGGCTGAATCCCTTTAATCGCCGTGATGAGTTGCTCGCCTATCCCTTCAAGAGTTAGTGGACAAGCGTCATTGAAAGACGGCCATGGCAGAGCATAGACAGGACAGTCTATGTGCATTTCTTTCACCAAGGAGAGGACATAGGAGCAATCTCCAAAACCTGTCGGAACAAAGAAGAGCGGCAGTTGCGATCCCGTGGAACGAACGGGAAGCACTCGAGCCGTATTATGGTGCTGCTCCAGATCAATCTTCGCGGCAAGTTCGCTCAAGGCAGGAGCTTGGAAGAGATCGGCTGCGCTGAACGCAAGTCCAAAATCTAGCGCTCGACTGAGAAGCCGCACCGCCAACAGCGAGTGGCCGCCCAGCGCGAAGAAGTTGTCGTGGCGACCGACCC
>NZ_JAGWDK010000111.1 GCF_018398875.1 Bradyrhizobium sp. sGM-13
AATGCCGACGTTGTCCGTCAGTTGCCGGAATAATCCAGTTGCCGGAATTATGGCGATAATTCCGCCGACGGAATTACCGTCACACGTTTGCGTTGCGCGCGCTGCAAGGCAGCCCTACCGGCCGAGGCCGGTGCGGGGCACACATGGCGGCACTCGCGACCTACATGGGTCACGTCAACATCTACGCGACCTACTGGTACCTCGAGGCCACGCCCGACCTCTTGCGCGATGTCGCCACGGCCGGCGAAGCGTTTATGTCCGAAGGGAGGTCATCATGACGCCGATCGCTCCCCTCATCGAGACGTTCCTGCGCGACACACTCGCTTGCCAGCGGGGCGCGAGCCGGCACACGAGGGACTCCTATGCCTCGAGCTTCCAGCTGCTGTTCGTGTTCGCCGCCGACCGGCTCAAGGTCAAACCATCGGCGCTGACGCTCGAGCAGATCGATGCCGGGCTCGTCAGCGCCTTCCTCGAGCATCTTGAGGACGAGCGCAAAAACGCGGCCGTGACGCGCAACGTTCGCCTGGCGGCGATCAAGTCGTTCTTTCGCTTCCTCGAGCACCGGCAGCCGGCAGCGCTCGAGCAGATCCGCTGTGTACTGGCGATCCCGTTCAAGAAAACTGACACGCGCCTGGTGCCCTACCTTCTGCGCGAAGAGCTCCAAGCCGTGCTCGACGCTCCCGATCCGGCGACACGCGATGGCATCCGCGATCGCGCAATGCTGCACGTGGCCGTCTGCGCAGGGCTGCGCGTCTCCGAGCTGACGGGCCTCAAGGTCGATGACATCGACCTGCCTTCGATGAGCATCCGCGTGCTCGGCAAGGGACGCCGGGAGCGGACGCTGCCGTTGTGGAAGCCGGCGGCCGCTGCACTGCGTGCCTGGCTGGCCATCCGCGGGCAGGTCGCGACACCCGAGGTGTTCGTCAACGCCCGCGGTGAGCCGCTGAGCCGATGGGGCTTTGCCTATCTGCTCAGGCAGCACGCCGCGACTGTGGCTCGCAAGCAGCCCGGTCTCGCCAGGAAACGCGTCTCGCCCCACGTGCTCAGGCACACCTGCGCGATGGTCGTTCTGCAAGCGACCGGGGACATCCGGAAGGTGTCGCTGTGGCTGGGCCACGCTACGCTGACGACCACCGAGGTCTACACGCGCGGCGATCCGACCGAGAAGCTCGATGCGATGGAGGCGATCGTGCCGCCCCACCTGCGGCGCGGCGTCTTCCAGCCCACCGACCGGCTGATCGAACTCCTCAGGCGTACCTCGTAATGGAGAGCGGGGTTGGCGGTGATTGGTGCAGGAGCGCGATCAAATTGCCGCCAGCTCCCCATTACCGGCTTTGCCCATAAGGGAGGAATTATAAGCGATGCGTGTCATGCCGCAGTCGTCGCAAGCCTCCATGTGACCGCCGAGCGCCTCGGTTCGGCACGCAACGATCGCACTCATCACGCGCCGCTCGATCCGACCGAGATGACCGGCATGCAAACGGCGATAGGCGTCGCCATGCCGGCGCAAGATATCGGCAATCTCGATGGCGGGTCTGTGCGGACGGACGTCGGGGCGGGCCATAACCCGCATCCCGGACGCGTCGTCATCCCGGTGGCGTCACCTCCAGCGACAGACGGTCGAGCGGGCTCTGCTTCGCCCGGATCGTATCGGTGGCGACCTGCGTGTAGCGCGCCGTCGACGACAAATTATTGTGCCCGAGCGGCCACGCGTCATAATGCGCTCCTTCTATGTCATTGAAAGTCAAAGGTCTGCTGAGCAGGATTGGCTGTTAGCGGGCACCGCGAGGCATCCTGCGTGCGATACGCGGCAACATCCTCAGCTTTGATCACCCAGGGCGCACCCCGGCAGACCTGCCGCCCCTTGATGATGCCGAGCCGGACCATCCGTAGCGCGGTCATGACGCTCACATCCATGATTTGCGCCACCGCTTCGAGCTTGATCTCACCCCGCTCGGCCCATTCGCTTTGGCGATGGACGGCAATGCCATGGTGGCTGCGGAACGAGCATACCCGCGCCTGGGTCCAGCCATTGCCGCGCCCCGTCGGCTTGCCGGCACGATTGAGGAGCCGTGCGATTTGCCGGTCCGGCATCAGCCGCGCCAGCTCACGGACCAGCGACAGTGTATCCTCGGGTATCGTCCAGCGGTGCTTGCCGGCTCCGTTCTTCTTCAGCTTCAGCGCGGTATGGTCGCCGCCCTGCCAATGCAGGATCATCTCGATGTGCTCGGCTTCGACGCGCACGACGATCTCGCTCAAAGCCGCACGCACGATCCTTTTGCGTGTCGCTGACGTTGCCGCCGGATGCGACCAGGCGAGTGCGAGGTCGGTGCCTAACTGCATCAGTTGCTGGCGCTCCACCTCGCCCAAGGGCAGCGGCTTCCTCGCCTCGATGGCCGCAATGTCGCTCTCGATCCGGTGCACGACCTGCAGCGCCTCGTTCCAGCGCCGCTCGAGCTCGCTGGCGACCAGACGATTGGCGGGATCGACGGCATCGTATTGTCGGCGCGCATGCGCGGCCTCGAAGCGTGCCTGCTGTAGCGCCAGCTCCAGTTGCCGCTTGGCGTCCGAGGTCTCGCCCGCCTGGGCATCGAGCGCCTTGACCGCCGCATCGATGCCGAGCGGCTTCAAAACCCGCAACACCTCCGTGCTGACGGCATGATCGGCACGCAATCCGCCGAACGAGATGCAGCGCTGCGTGCCGTGGTTCACGCGTGCACCCTCGCAATGATAACGCCCCGCCTTGCCGCCATAGGCCACATACATTTTGCGCCCGCAGTGGCCACAGCGCAGAAGGCCGGCGAGCAGCAGCTCCCCCTGCCGCGCCGCGCCTCTGGCGATGGCGCTTCCCTTGCCAGTCGCATTGTTGGCGATCACCCGCTGGTTCCTCTCGAACTCGGTCCAGGAGATATAGCCCTCATGCTGGTCTTTGAGCAGCACGTCCCACTCGGCCAATGGGCGGCGCACTCCGCGCCTCACGCGCTTTCGGCCCTCCTCGACGCTGACTTTGCTCATTGTTCGCCCGAAGGCATAGGCTCCAGCGTAGACGGGGTTGGTTAGGATATTGTGCACGGTATTGTAGAGTGGCAACCGCCAAGCGATGCGGCCCTCCGCCGTGCTGAGGCATGCGGTGGGCATCGCGATGCCTTCCTCGCGCAGCCACACATGCACCTGTCGGACACTCTGTAGCTCGGCGAACTTTGCAAAGACCAGCTTGAGGACGTCCTGCACCCGCTGGTCGGGGTCCTTCTCGATCCGGTCGCGTCCGGTCTTCACATAGCCAGCGGCAACACCGAGGAACAGCGCGCCGCGGCGTGCTTTCTGCTTCAGCGCCTCCTGCGAGCGCTGGCGAAACAGCGATAGCTCCAGCTCGCTCATCGTGCCCTTCGAACACACGACATACTACCCAGCAACGGCCGCTTGAAGTTGTTGTTCACTATCCGCATCACCCACATACTGGCGAACG
>NZ_JAGWDK010000112.1 GCF_018398875.1 Bradyrhizobium sp. sGM-13
CACAAACAAACCTCCCGTTCCATGACTGCCAAGTTCATGGAATCGGTCGTCTAGTGATACTGTTCTCCTTCGGGCTGATGTTCATCTACTCGTGGAAGATCGCTGTGGTCGTGGCTATCTCCATCCCACTATACGTCTTAATCTATTGGACCATTAACCGGCTGAATAGGAAGCGCCAGCGCGCGATCATGGAGAATGCCGCCGATCTGGAAGCGCAATTGGTTGAATCGCTCGGAGCTGTTTCCACGATCAAGACATTCGGTGTGGAGAGCTTCGCTTGCCTTAGGATGGAAACTCGCTTCGTCAAGACCCTGCACTCGGTCTACAGCTCCGGCCTCATCTCGATCGTCGGAGACAATGCCTCGAGTTTCCTCTCAACTCTGTTCACAATCGTGCTAATGTGGTTTGGTACGACGCTTGTTCTGGATCAGGCCGTCACTCCGGGTGAATTGCTCTCCTGCTACGCGCTGCTCGGCTATATCACCCGGCCTGTCGCCAACCTGATCCAAACCAACAGAATCGTTCAGGACGCCTTTATCGCCGCGGATCGCCTGTTCGAGATCTTCGACCTTGAGCCCGCACGCGGCGGCGGCATTGATGCCACCAAATCAGAGCTTGGTGATATCCGCCTGGAGAACGTCACGTTCCGCCATGGCGCACAGCCGAAGCTCTTTCAAGATCTCAGCGTCACCTTTCGTCGAGGCGAAATGACGGCCGTGGTGGGAGAAAGCGGCTCGGGCAAGAGCTCCCTTGCAGCGCTGCTGCAGAACGTCTACCCCCTCGAGAGTGGGCGCATTCGGATCGGGCCGTATGACCTCAAAGACCTCTCGACCGTATCCCTGCGTAAGGTTATTGCTGCAGTACCGCAAACGACGGACGTGTTCTCAGGCTCGGTGATCGAGAACATCGCGCTTGGCGAGTTCGAGCCGGAGATCGACAGGATCATGAAAATCTGCGATCACACCGGGCTGCGGGAGGTGATCGAGCATTGGTCCGGAGGCTTCCAGGCCTATCTGGGCGAAAACGGCGTACGGCTCTCTGGCGGCGAGAAGCAGCGTCTTTCGCTGGCCCGAGCTCTGTACCGGGATCCGGAGATCCTGATCCTTGACGAGCCGACCTCCTCTCTCGACTCCGTTGCCGAAGCCACTGTTCACCGGCTGATTGAGGATTTGCGCCGTGCCGGGAAGACCATCGTGGTCATCTCTCACCGACTCAGCACCATCTGTGGTGCCGACAAGATCGTCGTCTTAGATAAGGGGCGGATCGTTGCGGAGGGCAGGCATACTGATCTGCTGGGAGAAGGCGCTTACGCTCGCTTGTGGTGGACGCAAACCGGAGGCAGCTAAAGTTGTCGATGATGGCTGATCGGCAGAATGAACACACCATGTGATCGAACCCACACTCGCTTCGTACTAGAAAGCATCAAATGAAGAAACACGCTCTGCTCATTGCGCTTAGCGCCACCATTGCATCTCCGGCATTTGGCTGGGAAATCCACCAGTTCAAAAGCCGCCCGGAACGCACCGAGATCTTAGCAGAACTGCGCAGCGTTGGCGCGACGCTGTACGTCGGTTGCATCAACGGCGAGGCAAGGCCTGTCCTGGAGTTCGACATGCGCATTGGCTCGGCAGGGATTGACGTGAGCTACAGGCTAGACGATGGTCCGATAATACGGCGCAATGCTGGGGTAAGCCAGGACGGTCGCTATCTCTGGATTTGGCAATTGGACGCCAATGAAGCAGTCGAGCGCTTACGGAACGCAAGGCGACTTAGGGTCAGCCTACGCGACATCACGGTCGATTTTGACCTAAGCAAGGGACATCGTGAGCTACCTAAGTTCAGGTGCGCGCCCTTTCCTGTCTGAACACTCAAGCTCTGCGAATGTGGGCGACCTTAATCGGAGTAATGTTTTGAAGAGTTCAAATGGAGGAAACATGACGAGCTCGACCACGCGAATTCCACCGCGGCGTTGGGCTCCTTCATCGTGGCATCATCCTCTTCTCGCTTGCGATGGGCGGGTTTGCGATCGGACCCACCGACTTCGCACCTTGCGTTCGGAGAACGAGGCTTTGAGGCACAACAAGGGCATCATCTAATTCGAGAACGATAGCCTGCGCCGTCAGCTCGCCAAGGCGAACGCCGACCGCGACGACCTGAAGCGCAGGAGCGAGGCGATCAAGGGCCTGCTCGATCAGACCGGCGCGTCGCTGATGCACGGACCGGAGAGTTTAGGCGCCCACATTCGGCAAGAACGTGTTGGAAAGCTGTCCTTACAAGACTCGCTCTTGGTGGCGCTTTTGGTCGCCGTGACGAACTTTATATGGAATCCAATGAGGGCGTCGCCGTCTCTGACCGAATCGGCCGCAAGTCCGGTTCTGCTAGCCATTGCCGGCCTTGCGTTAGTGACCGCTTATCCGGCATAGCACTGGCTGGTAAGCGCCCCTACGTTCGGCGAGATGCTCGTGCCGGCGATGATGTTCTCGTTTCTACTTCGGCATCTATAGCGGCACTATGCTGGGCGCTCCGGTCGAGATCGTGCCGAAGCATATGGGCACAACCTGCTTCTCCCTGGCCTTCACGCTCGCGTCCGCCTTGTTCGGCACCTTTACGCCACTGGCCTCGAATTGGCTGATCAACGGACCGATGACAAGGCTTACTCGCTTTTGGTTGATGTTCGCAGCCGTCCTCGGCATCATCGCGGCACTCACCGTCTTATCCGGGTCCCTCAAGCCATCGAGAGTTGCGAAGCCGTCGCTGCCTGAGCGGCCCAACAGCGTTTTAGGCGTGCAAGCCACACCGCACTGGCCAGCGGTCCGAATCGCTGACCGGGCGGAGCATCGAGCTTCGGTGACATCGTGTGCTCCTTGTTCGGTGCCCCTGCCAGCATTCGTTGCCGGCAAAGGGCGGGAGTACGGCCGGACTACTTCATTAACGAAAGGTGCGCCTCGACAACGAGGGCTGTGTCCGATCTAGCTCTTTCACATGATCAGTAGTGATCTGCGCCTCCACCAGAACGATCACAAGAGTGGGTCCGCCACATGATAAGCGTTTCCGCTATGCTCGCTTGATCCAGAGTCGAAATGAGAAAAACTCCGTCGCTCTGCATCTATGATCATCGAAGTGTAAAGTGCTCTAACCGCGCCGTATTCAGGTTAGAGGGCTTAAGATCATGGAGCTTCTTTCAGCTCGGCCAAATCTCAACCTCGCCTGCTTATTGAAGAGCCACGGACATGCCAACAATGCCGAGCACGGTGGTTGTGATGGCAGCTGAACAGGCAAACATATTCGTAGCTGTTCGCTCCTCTTCGCTTCCCATTCAAGCGACGATGAATTGCCCGATCATACGCTCCAGCAATTCAGCAGAACAGCCAAACAGCTCCCGAATAACCCCGACGGTCGGTCAAAATCCCCCGGGTGAGGTCACCTCAAACTCCCCCACCTG
>NZ_JAGWDK010000113.1 GCF_018398875.1 Bradyrhizobium sp. sGM-13
TTCAGGAAGGCCAAAATACGATCGGTGGGCTGGTAGCGAGAGGCGCGAGCCCCCGTGACCGTGGTCTTAGCCAACGCCTGCTCTTTGATCTGCATGTCGGCCTGTAAGTAAACAGACGTCGTTTGGACGTCTTCGTGACCCAGCCAGAGAGCGATAACAGAACGATCAGCACCGTGGTGAAGAAGGTTCATCGCGAGCGAGTGTCTCAAGGAATGGGGCGTGATACGTTTTTTGTTCAGGGAGGGACAATGACGGCGAGCCACGACCATGTGCTTGTTGAGCAGGTATTCCAAGCCGTCATGACCTAAGGCATGCCCTCGTGTGGTCGGAAAGACTGGATCGGAAGCTTGCCCCTGACGTTCTCGCAGCCAACCGCGCAGCACTGCGATGGTCTCTTTGCGAAGCGGAGTGGACCGGCTTTTGCGTCCCTTTCCCAAGCACTGCACGTGTGCACCGGTACCCAAGGCGATGTTCTCACAGCGCAAGCCGGTGAGTTCTGCTGCGCGCAATCCGGTCTGCACGGCCAGCAGCAACAGGGCTCGATCGCGTCGTCCGCTCCAGGTGTTGAGGTCCGGCGCGGCGAGCAGAGCTTCAATTTCGACCGGCGTGAGGAAACAGATCGGTCGACGCACGTAGCGTTTACTTTGCATGGCGAGCACGCGCTGCGCCAACGCGTTGTATTCCGGCGCATGCAACGAAACGTAGCGAAAGAACGAATGGATGGCAGCGAGACGCACGTTGCGGCTGCGGGCGCTATTGTCCCGTTTTTGCTCAAGATGATCGAGAAAGGCGCCGAGGAACGGAGTATCCAAATCCGGCATGATCAACTGTGACGGTGTCTTGTGTAGCCGCTGCTGTGCATATTGCATCAGCAGGCGAAAGGTGTCGCGGTAGCTTGCGATGGTGTGGGGACTCGCCTGTCGCTGCCGCATCAGTCGATCCATGAAGAATGACTCCAGCAGAGTAGGAAATTGGCTGATTCCTTTCATGGACGACCCCTGCGCTCGGATCGCTCCACACGCCGCAGCACGTAGCGCAGCAACTGCGGGGTCGCGGTGAGGTACCACTGGGTGTCAGTGATATGTGCGTGGCCTAAATACGCACTGAGCGCTGGCAGATTACGTTCGACATCGACTCCACGGCGATGCCACTTGACAAGCGTATTAATGGCAAGCCGGTGGCGTAACCCATGCAGACGGGGGCCGTGCGAATCACGTGGACCGCGCAGGCCGATCTGGCGAGACACTTTGACAAACGTCCATCGCAGCATATCGTAAGTCACGCGGGTTCCACGATCGGAAAGGAAGAATCTGGGACTGCTCGGGGTGCGACACAAGCGATCTCGAAGATTTGCGTAGCGTTGCAAAGCGTGTCGCGTGGAAGGATGCACGGGAACGTATCTGGTCTTACCGAACTTGGTATCCCGAATTGTCAGCACGCCGTTGATCAGGTCCACATCGTCGCGATCGAGACGCAATGCTTCGTTGGCCCGCAAGCCACTGGCCGCGTACAATCCAAAGAGCGTGGCAAAGGTGTGGCGCCGCAAACCGATTGTGGACGGCAACTGCCGCGCCGCCTCGAGTAGACGGATGATCTCCTGGTCACTGTAGATGTAGGGTGCCACCCGACGGTACTGATGCGGAAGCAAATCAGGCGGCGGTACAACGGTGCGCGGATCGTTGGGGCAGCAGTACCGCGCGAAGCGGCGCACCATTCCTAAGCGGTTGGCCCACTGGGACGGCTGTGCATGGGCCGGCTGGGTTGCCCACTTCAAGGCCAGTTCGGTGGTGATGTAATCGGCCCGCGCGTGCTTGGCAAATTCGATGAATCGACGCAACAGCCGCCCTTCCAGAACCAACTTGTATCCCAGAGCACGACGCACGGAGAGATACTCATCGAGTGCGATTTGCAACGAACTCATGACGCACCTCCCATCCACGGAAGGGCTATGCCGCGTAGCGCTTTGATATCGACCTTGGCGTAGATCTGGGTCGTCGTGGGTTGCCGGTGACGAAGCAGTTGACCTATCTCGCCGAGGGACGCACCTCGGCACAGCATCTTGGTGGCTAGAGAATGCCTCAATAAATGCGCCCCTTTGAAATCGGGGTTCAATCCGGCGCGCTGGAGGGCACGACGAACTACACAGCAAATGGAGGTCTGGCGAAGGCCGCGGTGCGGGGCTTTCAGGCGGATAAAAACCTTGCGCGTCGAACACGTTGGACGAACCTGGCGCAGATATTGAACCAGAGCCGTGCCGATATCTTTAGGCAACGGCAATCGTTCCAATCGCTGGCCTTTGCCGCGCACGAGGATCTCGCCGCGCTCCCAGTCCAAGTCGTCCAAGGTCATGGCCAGTACTTCTCCGCCGCGCAAACCGAGGCGAGCTAAAAGCAGCAAGATTGCGTAATCACGCTGGCCGGACGCAGTGCTGCGATCGCAGCAGCGCAGGAGTCGCTCGACCTGGTCGGGCGGGAGCGATTTTGGCAAATGAGACAATCGCCAGTGGGCCACCCCGAATAGGGCGGAGGCCAAGTCAGTCTTGATGCTTCCGCGCTGACACAGGAAGCGAAGGAACGAGCGCAGTGCCGTGACCATGAGCTTGGAATAGGTGCGACTGCCCCGCGGAACTTGACGAAGAATGAACCGATGTAGGTCCTGCGGCTGCAGATCCTGAAGACGCAGCGCCTTGTTCCCGAAATGCGCGGTCAAGAACCTTCGCACGATGGGCAGATAGCTGATCAATGTCGCGGGCGCCAAGCCGCGTTCCGAACTTAAGAAGCTCTCGTAGTCGCGTGTGAGCTGCCCGAGGGCGGTCCAGTCCACTTTTTGCGGCAATGCAGAAACGACTCCGAGGCACCGCAAATGATCCAACAGCTGATGACCGGTAGATACATCGCCGCGTCGCCTTGAGCCACGACGGTGGGTGTGAAACTGTTTGAGCCTCACCTCATCGAGTTGTGCCAGTGGCACTCCACGCTGCTTGAGCCAGTGGCTGAGATCCGCCACCAGTGCACATTTGGCTTTTACGGTCTGCGAAACGTAACCCTCGCCCGCGAGGGACTCCGCAAATTTATCTATATGAGCGGCGATTGAGCCGATGCAGACGCGTTGGGTTGATACCGTAACAGCGCTCTTGAGAGTTATCGTCATGATCTGTCTCCGCAAAGCTGGGGGAACATCCCCAGCGCGGGACAAGAGACGAACATGACAGCAACGTCGAGATCGGAATCGACAATACATGCTCGCGACGAATTCGATTCATCACCTCTTCACCCATCAGCCATTTTGTGACGGTCCTCTCGCTACCAGCCCCACCGATCGTATTCTGGCCTTCCTGAC
>NZ_JAGWDK010000114.1 GCF_018398875.1 Bradyrhizobium sp. sGM-13
CATTGGGCAATAGATGCTGCACCTAGTTTGCGGCGCGCGTTCTCAAGATGAAACAGGACAGTGCGCGGCGCAATCTGGACCAGCACCGCGATATCCGCGACTGTTTTTCCCTGCGCAGTCCATGCAAGGCATTGGCGCTCGCGCTGAGTGAGTTCACTTTCGGAGAGTTTAGACGCCATTGACGTTGTCGCCGACCTTGGCATCGACATGGTCAAGGCCCGTGCGAGCGGATATATTTGCGGCCGTCCGCGCCAGCTCGCGCGCCTCGAGCATGTTCCGCGCGAAACGCACCTGTCCGCCTTCCTCTCGCGCCAGCCCCTGCTCGATCAGCCATTGCCGTCTCGTTCGGAGCGCCGTCTCGACTTCCGCGCCAAAGCCGGTCGACGCGAACTCATCGGGCTCCTTCCCAACGAGCCTGCGATCGAGCCAGATTGCCCCCAAAGCCTGCGGCAGATCTTCAAGCCTTTGCCATGACAGCACCGCGAGCCATGAGCAAACGTAATCGGCATGACGCACGGTCGGCACGATGCCGAGCGAGGCACAGCAAAATGCCGAGGCTATCTCGGCGATGATCTCCTCGAAGCGTATTTCTTCGTACCGAAAGCACCTGACAGATCGCGGTTGAGACGGGTAGAATGGCCGCTGGCATGCGCCAATTCGTGAAGCGCTGTCCGATGCCATTTGATCAGTTCGAAATAGGCAGCCGGTTGCCGCACCTGAACGTAGTCCTCGGAAGGACAGTAAAAGGCTTATTACCGCCAATCCGGAAATCGATGCCGCTCGCAGCGATCAGCGCTTCGACCTGCGGCTCTATCACGCGGCAAATTGCCGGCACGGAGGCGACCTGAGTCATTTACCTTCTATGTTGTCGTACCAGTCGTGTCCGGTTGAAGACGTCGATGTGGGAAACCCGACTACAGTAGCTAAGTCATTTTCCGCGGCTGCTGCGGCAAACACGTGGTTTTTCTCTCTTCAAGCGACGCCCGCAGGCCTTCGCGTGCGGCACGCCGATTGCTGAGATGAAAACCGCCGCACAAAAAACGTGGCGAGCTGGCCCCAGGAGTTCACAATGAGACTTGCTTCATTGACCCTGATCAATGCGGCGTTGAAGCTGGTCGTAACTGCACAACCGGCAGAGATCAATGTGGCAGTCGCCGCCAAATTCACCGAACCGACCAACGAGATAGTCGCGAGCATCAAGCGGACTCCTGGTCATCATCGGCGTTAAGCTTCGGCGCGAATGGCCAATGTCATAGCCAAATTATGCAAGGCGCGTCATTCCAGATCTTTCTCTCGGCCGAGGATGCGCGACCAAAGGAGCTGGTCGTGGATGGGATCGCCGTACCGGAAAGCCGCCTCATCTGCAATACCGGAAAGCTCGTGCTTTGGAAGAAGCCTGCGGTTTTCGTGAATGGCGCGGAGATGCCCAAGTCGGTGGCCTTCGCAGAACTGTCGATCTGCAATCCCGCCACGACGCTTTATGACGTAGTCGCAGTGGAGGCGGTGAGTTCGCCCGGCGTTTCTGAGACCATGCATCCGAAGGGCGTCGAGGGCGCGAATATCACGCGGGCCGATCAATACGAGGCGGGCTATGACGAGCTCGCCTTTGTTGACAATGAGGCCGCCTCGCGCTGGCTGATGCGGCAGGAGCTCGATAGACCCATTCGGCGAGGTGCCGCGCCATTGAAGAGCGGCGCCGACAGCAAAGCGGCGCAGGGCTTCATTGACTTTCCGAAAGGGCCGGAGGCTCACGCGATCATCGAGCGCTACGGTTAGATGCCCGAGAACCAGAGTTGGACCGCATGAACATCGTCTCGGCTGGCATCTGCCCGTCGGCTAGGCTGACGGTCAGGCTCGCCAGCCTCACGACCGTGGTCCTACCGCATTTGCACGCCGTTCTCTTGGCTTGGTGATCTTCGATTTTTCTCTGATCCTAGCCATGGCTCTGATCGATAGCGCAGCGCAGGGATATGGTACGGATGACCCACTGGAGCAAACCAAAACCACGCGTGATTGAAGGCGGTAAAGCCAATCGCCATTGCGTCCTGATGCTTCGCAGCCGCGGACAGCGTGGAATTTTTGGCCGCTTGCGGCGATCCTCCTCAACGCGCTCCTCTGGGCCGGTATCCGCTGGGTCGTCGGGGCGTTCTTATGAGCGAGATGGCGTGACCGAAGCAGCAAAAGCTAGCGCCACATGGTTGGCGCGTTGGCAAACGCCCTCTGGCCTACACCCCTCTCGTCGACTGACGCTTCTCCGAACGAGGCCCACGATGCAGCGTATGCAAGTTAACGAACGCCACACACGCACGCCCGGAGGTTGTTGACCACGCTGTTCCAGAACCACAAAGAGCGCTTTTGATCTGGACGCGCGGCAGTTCACAGTGTCCCACTTCGCGCACCGCTTTCGCCGGGTCCAACGGTGAAGCTCACGTCCCGCAAAGCCCAAAATTCCCGGTAGTAGCGACGCGGGGTCAAGCTCTTGCCGGTGATGCGGGCGAGCGGAGCGGCTGCCCGCTGCAAGCGGGGCACTATCGATTGCTTAAGGCGATTGGGCGGAGATTCGAAAATATGATAGCATTTGCTCAGCCTTTCGACTGCCACGAGAGCGTCAGAGGACATCGGCGAATCCTTTCCGTGTTTTCTGAAACGATCCGTATTCTCCTCGCCCCGCAGTCTTTCCAGCGCGATGCGGATCTTCTCCTCCGCTGAATACTGTCGGCGTCTGGCGCCGAATGTCCTTTAGCACTCGTTCTGCCGGCGCTTTGCCCGGCCCGGATTTCTGTTTCATCTTCGCTCCTGGTGGCTACGATGAACCAGAATCCTCCCTCCGCAATTGGCGAGAGTCTCCTAGGCTCCGCCTGACGCCTCATCACTGATTTGGCTAAAAAGCAACTCCCATTTCTGGGAGCGCTTCGGCGCGCTTCGCGCCTATTGCTCGGCGGTTGCGGATGATAGGGCCTGTGCCGCTCAGGGTTGATGGTCTGGAAGTCGGAATCGACGGCTGCAGTGAAACTGAAGCGCCTACTTTGGATCGTCAATCCTAAGAGCCTCATGCAGGCCGAGGTACCCATTTTAAGGTAACTCGGTTGGGGCGTTTTCATTCCGAAGGTTCTGCGGGCCGATAGCGGCTTCCGCAGCGGCCGCGTCAGGCCGAATACGTGCCAGCCTTGGCATCGCCCGGAAGCCGACCTCTCCGTCCTAGGAGCCTGTCCAGTTAGCATCGGGAAGCCGGTTTTATCCGAATGATAGCGGCTCATGCGGCCCTCGCCAGCTTGACGAGGTTGTG
>NZ_JAGWDK010000115.1 GCF_018398875.1 Bradyrhizobium sp. sGM-13
CGTTACTCTCGCCGCCATCGTCCTATGGCTCCGCTAAATGTCCACACCACCTAGAAGATGTGGACGAAAGCGGCACCACCGAGATCCGGGTCCATGTGGGAGCTCTTCAACCTGACGTGCCCGGCTTTGCCGCGAAGTGTTTAATTGCGGGGGGCGACAGGCAGAGCCACTCAACCCAGTCGACGTCTTCACGTGGAGTTAGTCTTCTTGAGTCAGCCATGTGATAAACTGTTCAACACTTCTTGCTTTGCGCGCTGAGGGGTTGAATAGGCCGTAGAACCCAGAGCCAATGATGCGTGATTGAGGAAAAAGAATTCCAAGGCGCCGTTCTGCAATGTCCAGCGAAACGAGAGCCTCCGGCACAAGAGCAATACCATAGCCGTTGATTGCTGCCTCTATGCAGAGAAAGAAGTGGTCAAAGACTTGGCCACGTGGCGTCTGACTGATATCTATACCAGCCTTGCGGAACCAGTCTGGCCAAGCCGAGATACGGCTTTTCATGTGCAGTAGCGGGCACCGCGTCAAATCCTTAGCATGACGTACTTTCAATTCCGACAGCAGCACTGGCGAGACGACCGCCACGGCTTCGTCATCGAGAAGATGACGGCAAGCTAGTCCGGCCTTTTTCATAGGATAGCGGCGGATGACAAGATCACTTTGCTCGACGCTCGACTCGAACTCATCGGTGTTAGAGGTTTCAAGTCGAATTTCGATACGCGGATTCAGTCGCTGAAAGGCCGCGATACGGGGGATGAGCCATCGCATCGCAAACGACGGCGTCGCGTTGATGCGGATGCAGTGTGCGGAGCCGGAGCTGGCAAAGTCCTCCGAAGCAACGGCCAACAGATCGAGGCTCTTGCGTACATCATGAGCGTAAGAACGTGCTGCAGGCGTCAATTCAATGCGGTTGCCAGCCTTCCGCACCAATTTGCGGGAGAAATATCCTTCCAGCAGGCGCAACTGTTGGCTGACAGCGCTGTGGCTGACATTCAGTTCAGCGGCAGCTTGCGTGACGCTTTCATGGCGTGACACCGCCTCAAAGGCACGAAGAGCGGTGAAAGGTGGAATTTTGCGCATGCCTAGGTGTTAGATTCTCTAACATGGATCTCAAGAAATGATACTTTCAAGATGACGGAAACCCTGTTAATTCGGGCGATTGAAAGTCTTCAAGGGAAACGACAACAAGGTTGATTGTAAGAGATTCTCTAGCTCTTGTACGGCTGCGTTGCAGGTTTTCACTTTGAAAAAGGATAAGATGGCAATTTAGTCTCTTGGCGGGGCTCACCGTTCGCACGGCTTTTCCGAGTTTGCCGAAATCCTGTCCGAATGGGTTGCATAGATGATGCCGGTACATCGACGGGCAGGGTCTTCGTGTGCGCCTCCAGCTCGGCCACCCGGTCTCGAGCGCGTGGCTGTTCTGGCGGGAGCTCGCGCGACCTGGTAGGCCGAGCAGCTTCTTCGCCAAGGGCGAGGGTGAGGTCATTAGGAAGCACGTCGATTATGTTCAAATGGTAGAGCCGGAATGAGCCCGGTCGAAAGCATCTTCCAGGAATTTATTGATGCCATCCAAACCGCAACCAACGCGGATGAATTCGAGCGTGTCGCAACGCGGCTAACACAGAGGCTCGGCTTCCAGCGATTTGCCTATCTGCGCCTGACGGGCGAGACGCCGATGTTGATCTCGTCCTATCCAAAATCCTGGACCAGCCGGTACTTCCAGCTTGGATATCAGCAGCTCGATCCTGTGGTGCGCCGCGCGCGTGCCGAGCACGCGCTGTTCAGCTGGGGAGGCGAGGCGTCAACCCTGGCCGGAAACCGCGAGCAGCGCCGGTTCTTCGATGAAGCGACGACCTTCGGGATTAGATCAGGCATCACTGTGCCAATCAGGAGTGGATTTGGACGGATGGCTGCATTTACGCTGGCGACGGGCGACCGGGAGGTTCACCCGGAGCGGCTCGTGGCCGACGGGAAGGATCTGGTACACCTCGTCGGGTTGCACTTTCATTGTTATGTCGCCGCCAGACTTGACGAACTCTCTGCCAGTAAACTCGCCGCAAGTGAACTCACTCAGCGCGAGCGCCAATGCCTTGCCTGGACCGCGCGCGGAAAAGCTGTCGTCGATATCGCGGTGCTGGTCCAGATTGCACCGCGAACTGTCGTGTTTCATCTTGAGAACGCGCGCCGCAAACTAGGTGCAGCATCTATTGCCCAATGCGTCGCCGAGGCGCTGCGGCGCGGTTTGTTGTCCTAATCATCCACACCCTCCCATTTCGCGAGATGCACAAAAGACCTGGCGCTCGTCGCGCCGGGCATGTTGTATTGTGTTCTGTCCAAAAAGGTCTAGCGTAATCAAACTGAATAAGTGTTACCTGTAAAATTTGACAGGCGATTAGCAACTCTCTTTCTGGTTTTGAGGCCTCCCGATAATTTCAGGAGGTCGCTATGCATGCCATCGCACTTCACACCTCTCAATTTGGTCGTCATCTGGAGTTGCTCGCGGCGATGTATCGGCTGCGGCGCCGGGTCTTCAAGGACCGCCTCGACTGGTCAGTGTCGGTCTCGGGTGAATTCGAGCTCGATGTGTATGACACTCTCGGGCCGACTTATCTCATGCTCATGGCAGACGCCGGAGAGCCGGTTGGTTCGGTTCGTCTGCTTCCGACGACCGGACCAACCATGTTGGCCGACACCTTTCCCGTTCTGCTCGGCGGGACGCCAGCGCCGCATGACGAAAGAATTCTCGAAAGCTCACGCTTTTGCGTTGACACCAGTCTTGTCGCGGAGCAGGCGCCCAATAGTCTCAACCGCGCAACGTTTATCCTCTTCGCCGCCATGATGGAGGCAGTACGCGGCGCGCGCGCAGACAGCATCGTGACAGTCACTGATACACGTATGGAGCGCATTCTTCGGCGAGCGGGCTGGCCATTGAGGCGGATCGCTGCACCGCAGCAGGTCGGATCGACCATGGCGGTCGCCGGCTTTCTCGACATGTCCGAACAAACGCTTCACAGGATGTACGAACAAGCCGACGTCAACGGCCCCGTGCTTGTGTCATCGGATCTTGTTAATGCGGCCGCCTGATGC
>NZ_JAGWDK010000116.1 GCF_018398875.1 Bradyrhizobium sp. sGM-13
GCATGGCGCTTATGGCGCTCGCCAGTGACCTTCCAGCGCTCTGGAACGATCCAGCGGCCTCCGTCGAGACGCGCAAGCGGATTTTGCGCGCCGCGATCAAGGAGATCATCGTTACCGTCGAGATCCGTCGGCTGCAACTCGTGCTGCACTGGCAGGGTGGAGATCACACGCGGCTTGAAGTGCTGAAGAACCGGTCGGGCCAAAATCGCTACAAGACCGATGTGGCAACCGAGCAGTTGGTGCGCGAACTGGCCCGTCTGTTGCCAGACCACAGCATCGCCCCCGTTCTCAATCGGCTGGGTATCCGCTCGGCCAGAGGCCAGACCTGGACCCAGCTGCGCGTGCGCAATTTCCGCGGTGCGCATCACATACCAGTCTACCGAGAAGGCGAACGGGCCGAACGCCGTGAGCTTGTTCTACACGAGGCTGCAATCCGTCTTGATGTCAGCAAGATGACTGTTGTTCGCCTGATCCGAGACGGGTTGCTGCCGGCAAAGCAGGTTTGCCCCGGCGCACCCTATGTCATTCGCGAGGATGATTTGGCCCGGCCAACCATCCGACAGGCAATCGCGAGAGGCCACCCAATATCAGCTGACCCCCGACAAAAAACTCTCTCTCTTCAATGAGATCATGAGGTACTGCATTATGTCACCGTCCTGTTCATCCCGAGCAATAGGCGATCATTGGGATGCCGAGGATCATAGATTCCGTCCTCATCGACGATGACGGTCCCGACCAATCCACAGAACTCGATCAGCGTATGCCAGTCTCGGCCGTTACGGGCGAGCCGGGAGGCTTCGATCGAGAATACGGCTCCGACGCGTCCCTCGCAGATCGCTGCGAGCAAGCGCTCGAAACCAGGCCGGTTAACACCGCCGCCCGAGCGACCGAGATCGTCATCGACGACCTCGACGCTGGTCCAGCCGAGCTGTTTGGCGCGATCGGCGAGGCCATACTGGCGTCGCCGGCTCTCCTGGTTGTGCACGAGCTGATCGGCGGTCGACTGGCGGATGTAGACGAAGGCGGCGCGCGCGAGATGGTCAGCGGTGATCTTGGTCATCGTCGACCTCTTCGGCCGCGAGCGCGGCGATGATCTCGCGCAGCAGCGCTTCCACCAACGCTGCCAACTGCTCCCGCTGTGCGGGAATTGGCGCCGTCGGTTGATCGTCCATGTCGAACAGGTCTGGTTGTCGACGCGCTGCCTTCTGGTTCATGCTCGGCTCCCTCCATCCCTGACTCTGCTGCGAGCTCACCATTGCTCCGGCTTCTAAAGGGACGTTGTAGATGTAGAACGAGGTAGCTGCCGATCCCGCTTCCTTCGTTGTTCAGAGAGGGATGCGGATATCATAATGAGTGTTGGACCCACACATTCGGTTCCACGTAAATTCCATAATTCTGTTCAACCGACACAATCACTGGTACCAATGCGCCCTCGACCTCTGTCGTGCCTGACTGTTCGAACGCTTCCCCTGTCCATTGTGACCACTCCGCAATAGTTCCAACGATGGTCATAGAATAAGGGGCGATCTTCACTATTCTGCCTCCAACACTAACGTGTGTTCGCAACCATGCGTCCATAGGCAAACCGTCGGCACGCTTCAACTTGATATACTCGCGCATCGGCGTCCGCGAGCCGAGTTGCTTTTGGGTGGGCCGGACAGGGGCAAACACTTCTGCAAAGCCCAGCTTCTTCGCGCATGCCTTCAACGCATCCAGCATCGCCAGCGCATTGCCGATGCCTCTCGCTTTGGGAACAAGCGCTATTTCTAGTACGCTCATTGTGGTTGGCGTACGCCCAATAAGCCTGTCTTCATGAGCCCAGCGTATAACCTGGTCCCAGCCACCGTCTGGCAGTTCGGTGCGGCCCTCGATGTTGAAAGCAAATGGAACACCGAATGCGCGTCCGACGACGTCGCCATCGACAAGTCCTCCAAAGGCGTAGTCCAGGTAGTCGAAGAATACAGATCCGCCAAAATAGAGCTTTGCCGTCGCGTCATGACGCATGAACTCGGGCCACACACCATCCAAAGCCTTCGAAAAGACCAAGGGGATCAGATCCGGCCGGTCCCGCAAGGAGAATATCTCTAGCTTCATCTTCGCAACAACCTATTACAGCAACGGGAAGCTCTTCTTAAGCACTCCCGAAGCAGATTTCTAGCGGCTGGAATAGTTCACGGCGCGGCATCTGACTCCAAATTGACAGTTCGAGTGATGTCTGGTTCGAGTTCAAGACCAACAAACCTCAGATTGAGAAAAATGGTTCTAATTGGGCCACGAGAGCAGACATTCGTACTCGCGGCCGGCTGCAGGGAAGCCGTCTGTCGGTATTTCATTGATTGGATGCCTAGGCGACCGACCACGTCGGCGCGCGGCGGGACCTTGAGTTGCCCGCGATCTCAGGCTAGCTACCGCAAAGCCAGTTCAAGTTTGCAGCTTCACATTGACCATAACAAGGACTCGCTCCAGCTATGAAAACGCTTGCGACGTTAGGGGCTGTCATCTGCGCAGCTTTGGCGTATGACACAACGTTTTCCGGCGGACCGATAGGTGCCGCAGTTCCCGTCCCATTTCCCGCTGAGGCTGAGCGGTTGCCGGATGCTCCAGCAACGTGCTCGCTCTGGGATTGGACATCGAAACTGCTAGGAACCGACCTTCTGCCGATCATATGCACCACCCCTGCGGAAATAGAGCGCAGGGAGTGGTCCAGTAGTCGCTTCGGTCCAAAATTGATCTTCGCAATAAAGGAAGCTGTATACAAATCATATGCGCCAGCAACTGGTGAATTCTTGGATTTTCAAGATGTCGGAGTCAGGACAATTGACCAGAGCGGGTTTTCCAGGCCGAGATTGTCAATTTGGAGAAACCTATGGCATTCGGCAGTCGAACCATAAATGGAATTTATCTCCTCTTTGTCGGAGGAATTCTTGCACTAGACGACCGATTCCATGAAACCCGCGTGCTGCAGCAGGCTGAATTGATGGAA
>NZ_JAGWDK010000117.1 GCF_018398875.1 Bradyrhizobium sp. sGM-13
GCTCCTCGTTTCGCCGACCGCAAACGAAGAATCCGCCAACAGCGCGTCCGTTCCACCAATTCAGCCTGCTCCATCAGCGCAGGTTTCATGGAATCGGTCGTCTAGGCCTCATCGATGACGACGCCTGGCTTTGGCTTGAAGCAGTTCGAGCCAAGGGGTGAGCGGAGCCAGAAACCGCCGCTCGATCTCACCGATGCTGTACTATTACTGCATTTTCTTGTCTTCGTATTCTGAAGACAGACCTGAGCCGCGCCTTCGCGGCTGCGTCGCAGGATAGCGCCAGCATGCGTAAAGCGCGACTGGCATACCGCTTCGACGCCGCTGCCAATTCGTTCTTGCAGAGCAGTACGGCCGCTGCACTGCTCCAGCGCTGATTTCGACTTCAGCAAAGGCCTGCGCCCGATTTTGCGCCGTAATATCCGCACGAGCCATTCCGCAGCAAGATCAGAGACTACGTCGCGCGCACCACCAGCTTAGCGTGTAAGGAAAGCGAATCGAGGGGCGCGCCAATGGTGAACACTACGCAGACATCAAATGGATCGCGGCCCCCAGAGATTGAATTGAAGTGGTCGATTCGAGTTGCGGAGGCGCCAGAAGCGCATCAGCATATTCCAAGCGTTTCCCAAAAGGCCTTCCAGTTGCATCGCTGCATGCGCTTGTAGGCCTCGACTCGGACGAGCTGCCCGGTTGTCGGAGCCACACAGCACGCCCTTCGGCCAAAGCGAACAGTGCCGGCGTCGGAAGCTGGAGCTTTGTGAAGGTGCACTCAGCTAAGTGGACGGCAGCACATTGAGCGACAGCTCTTCCTCTCGCGACATCGCGATTTCCCTGGAGCGCTACACACCATCGCATGTTCCGGGAGTTCTTATCGAATTATTCGATGGGTGTCATCCATCTGTTGCGGTCTCAATGCGATGCGTCACGCGTCAAGAATCCTCGTTGTTATCGGAGGGGTATTATGCGAGTTGAGACAAACAGCACCGAAGTTGCCATCGTACACGTTCCGCACAATTCTCAGATGAAGCCGCTAAGCTCGGCCAGTTTATCCGCACAGCCTGTTTTCAGCGTTCGACGAACTACAAACCAACGGGGGCTTGTTATCGCATTGTCGTTAGCAGCGAGTCTCATCGGCAGCTCGGCGCTGGCACAAACTGCCAACATTCTCAACCCAAAGAGCGACAGTCCGGACGAGCTTGTTAAAAGGAAAGCTCAAAAGAAGACCGATCTATCTCAAAAGAAGACCGATAAGAAGATCGACCCATTCGCAAAATTCGAAAACCTCCGTCCAAAAGGTATGTGGCTCGGCATACCTGGTCCCGCGGATACGATAGATCAGGATGCGGGCGGCGTTAGATCCGCGCTGGCGGACGTCGGAATCGGCTATGTGGGTTGGACCCAAAACAGCTTTGCGAACAATCTTCTGCCGAATGCAGCCAGAAGCACCATCGCCAATCAACTCTATAGCGGCCAGAATCCGACATTTAATACCGTAAACTACATGTGGATTACCTATGATCTCAGCCGATTTGGGATACCCGACGGCCAGATCGTGGTGGCGGCCGAGCAGCAATACTGGACATGGAAGCCCGGCGGGCCAGATAGAATTGGAATCGACACAATCAGCTACTACCAGACGTTTTTCGATAGGAAACTCGAATTCAAAATAGGCTATCTCCCAAATCAAAACGAGTTCGCAGGCACATTGGTCGGCGGAAACGCAGGAGCTAGTGTCTTCGGGCCTTCGGCGAATATCCTGTATCAGGGAGGAATGAGCAACAATCCTGCGCCGACGCCGGCTGTCAATCTGAAGTTCAACGTTGATGATCGCTTGTATGACAGAGTGTCATTCCAGCGCTCTATCAGTCCCGATGGTCAATTTGCGCAGTTAACTCAAAATCCCACCGGCTTAGATTGGAGCACGCCCAACGCGGGCATGCTTTTGCTTAATGAAATCGGCTACAAGGAAAAGGCGGCTGTAGGTGTACCGGACACTTGGCTGCGGGCGGGCGCCGGCTTCAACAACAGCAACTACACGAACTTACAGTATCCGAACCAACCAAGAGCTGATGAGAACCGATTCTATTACGTCGCTGCGGACACGCAACTCTGGCAGACCGCGGTCCAAACCTCTGCAGCTCGTGGCATCTATGGTGGATTCTCGGTCATGTACGCTCCGCCTGACCTAAACAAGGTCAGTGAGTATTACGAGCTCCGTCTTTATGCGAAGGGGCTTTTGGACAGCCGACCCCGTGATCAAATTGCTATTGTTGGCACCAACACTGTCTGGAGCCATTTTGCAGTGGACGCTGCCGCGGCCAAAGGGAATCTCGTTCATCGCGAAAGTAAAGCGATCTCGGCAACTTACACCGCACATCTTGCACCCGGAGTATATCTCAACCTAGGATTCTCATATATCGATCACCCCACCAGCATTACGTACACGCCCCAGACCGGACATGCTCTGAACTTCTCGGCGTCTACGGCGGTCTTCTTCTAGCTCCGCAAGGCTGGGATATGCACTCATGCGCGCTGCGGATGAAGACATGTTTGATCTCCGCTAAGCGCCCTGGTAGCGACGCGAAAGCCCACATCGCCTATGGTCCGGGTCGGGCCCAAATCCGTATGGGCCATAGGGATGTCGGGGCAGAATCGAAGAAGTCTTGCCGAAGTTCTGGCTGTAGTTGGCCTTGGATGGATCTGGGCTCGGCATCAGTCTCAATTTGCCGGCTGTTTGTCCTAAACTGTTTGGTCGTCGTGACTTCGGCAAAGGCATCGAATCGAAGGCCGACAGAGCTATCGCTAAAAGTTGGTGACGGCGGGAATCGGGAAGGCGGCATATCGTGGGGGTGCTTGACGCCTCCACTTCTCCACCGAAGGAGCGA
>NZ_JAGWDK010000118.1 GCF_018398875.1 Bradyrhizobium sp. sGM-13
TCGGTCTGACCTCGCGCCATCTCGCCTATGTGATCTACACCTCGGGATCCACCGGAACGCCCAAGGGCGTCATGGTCGAGCATCGGGGATTGGTCAATCTTATAGCATGGCATGTGCAAACGTTTTGTCCGCAACCCGAAACCTGCTGTGCGCTCACGGCTGGAGTAGCATTCGATGCCAGCACTTGGGAGCTATGGTCTGCGTTATGTAACCGCAGCACATTGCTGCTCCCGCCCAGAGCGCCGGCAGGAGATTCTCTCCTTTTGCTGCAATGGTGGCGTGATCAATCGCTGGACTCCGCCTTTTTGATCACGCCGCTCGCCACGATCGCGTTAGAAGATAAGCTGGTAAATCCCACATTGGAGTACTTGCTTGTTGGCGGGGATCGTCTCCAGCGTGTGCCTGCGCCTCTACCAGCGGCTCTCAAGCTAGTAAACAACTACGGCCCTACTGAAGTGACGGTCGTGGCGACCTCGGGACGGCTTTTCGTCGACATTGTGCCGCATATCGGCCGCCCGATCGCGAACACGCGGATCTATCTGCTGGACGGTCATGGCGCGCCTGTTCCGTTTGGGGCGGTGGGGGAGCTTTACATTGGCGGCGCGGGGGTGGCGCGGGGCTATCTGAACCGTCCCGAGCTGACCGCGGTGCGGTTTTTGGCCGATCCGTTCAGCACTGAGCCTGGGGCGCGGATGTACCGCACCGGCGACCTTGCGCGCTATCTGCCGGACGGCAATCTGGCGTTTCTGGGCCGCAACGACGACCAGGTGAAGATCCGCGGCTTCCGGATCGAGCCGGGCGAGATCGCGGCGCGGCTCGTCGAGCACGCCGCGGTGCGCGACGCGGTGGTGGTGGCGCGCCAGGACCGCGGCGGCGAGCAGCGGCTGGTCGCCTATGTCGTTACGACTGCCGAGCACGCCGGCGAAGCTGAGGGGGCTGAACTTGCCGCCACCTTGCGCACGCACTTAGGTGCGCGGTTGCCCGAGTATATGGTGCCGTCGGCATTTGTGCACCTTGCGGCGCTGCCCTTGACGGTGAACGGCAAGCTGGACCGCAAGGCGCTGCCCCCGCCGGAGAATGAGGCGTATGCGCGCGCCGCCTATGAGGCGCCGCAAGGCGAGATCGAGACGGCGCTGGCGACGATCTGGGCCGAGCTTCTGGGTGTTGAGCGGGTCGGACGGAACGACCACTTCTTCGAACTGGGCGGCCACTCGCTCTTGGCGGTGCAGTTCTCAAGCCGGCTGTCGCAGGCTGTTGGTGTCGAACTGCCGCTGACGAGGCTGTTTGCCAAACCGGTGCTGGCCGATCTGGCGGAAAGCGTGGTCGAGATGATGAGCCGCCGCGGTCCGCAAGACCTCCCGGCCATTGTGGCCGTGTCGCGTGATGCGCCGCTCGTGTTGTCGTTTGCGCAGCAGCGGCTGTGGTTTTTGGCGCAGCTGGATCAGGGCAGCACGAGCTATCACATGCCGCTGGCGTGGCGGCTGCAAGGTGCGCTCGACCGCAGCGTCTGGCAGCGCAGCCTTGACCGGTTGCTGGCACGGCATGAGGCGCTGCGCAGTGTCTTTGTCGCCTCAGAGGGTGAGCCTCGGGTCGAGGTTCTGCCGAAGGATGCGGGGCGGCCCGTCACGGAGCATGATCTGCGCGCCCGGGGAGATGCGGACGCCGCGCTTTTGGAGCTGTGCCGTGAAGAGGCGCGCACGCCGTTCGATCTCGCGCGTGGCCCGCTGATCCGCGGGCGGCTGGTTCGGATGTCGGATGAGGAGCACGTGTTCCTGCTGACCCAGCATCACATCGTCTCGGACGGCTGGTCGCTGGGCATCTTGGTGCGTGAGCTCAGTCAGCTGTACCGGGCGTTCTTGGCCGGAGAAGACGATCCGCTGCCGCCGCTTGCGGTCCAGTATCCGGATTATGCCGCCTGGCAGCGACGGTGGCTCTCGGGCGCGCGGCTGCAGGGCCAGGCGCAGTATTGGCGCAACTCCCTGTCTGGCGTGCCGGCCTATCTGTCGCTGCCGATGGACCGGCCGCGGCCACCCCAGCAGTCGTTTGCCGGGGCCACTGTGCCTGTTGTCATCGATGCGGATCTGACGTGGGACTTGAAGCGGCTGAGCCGGCAGCATGGCACGACGTTGTTCATGACGGTGCTGGCGGCCTGGGCTGCAGTGCTGTCGCATCTGTCGGGGCAGGACGACCTTGTGATAGGGGCGCCGAGCGCCAATCGAGGCCGGCGCGAGATCGACGAGTTGATCGGCTTCTTCGTCAACACCCTGGCGCTTCGGCTGGACCTGTCGGGCGCGCCGAGCGTGGCAGAGCTGTTGCAGCGGACGCGGCGCACGGCCTTAGGAGCGCAGGAGCATCAGGACCTGCCGTTTGAGCAGGTGGTGGAGATTGTACAGCCGCCACGATCGCTGGATCACACGCCGCTGTTCCAGGTGATGTTGGCCTGGGAGAACAACGCCGTCGCGTCGTTCGATCTTCCTGGGTTGAGTGTGGAGGCTGCGGCGGACGGGTTCGATCAGGTCAAGTTCGATCTGGAGCTGAGCCTGCGCGAGCATGGCGCGGTCATCGCCGGAACGCTGGGTTATGCCACGGCGCTGTTCGATCAGAGGACGATCGAGCGGCAGCGTAGCTATCTGCTGGCGCTGTTGCGGGGGATGGTGGCCGATGCAGGGCAGCCGGTCGCGCAGATTGAGCTGCTGTCCGGTGAGCGCGCGTATCTGTTGGAGGAGCTGAACCGGACGGCGGCGCCGTATCCCGAG
>NZ_JAGWDK010000119.1 GCF_018398875.1 Bradyrhizobium sp. sGM-13
ACCGACCGGGTGCGCAACGATAAGGAAGCGCGCAAGGGTCCGCCGACGTTAAGTATCGCGACATCACGTCAGAAGGCATCTTGCTGGCAAGTTCGTTCAAGGGACTGACCAAGTCCTAACATTTGTTGTGTTGCGCCAGCCCTTGAGCGACGACGAACGTCCCGTGGACCAAGCCTCCGTGGCGAAAGCTTGCCCGCCAATCCTGAGAATGTCCGTTCACCGGGTTAGACCAGAAGTCGCCGTGGTCCGGCCAAACCAGCGCGAAATGACCCAACTGAGACATTGGGCGACCCCAAAGATATCATATTGGACCGGTCCCAAAGTCTTCCAAGTATCGGGTCTAGGTTGATACTCTGCCGCATTCTGATCCTCGGAGGCAGGCATGAAGCGACGAGACGTTATTGCGCTTTTCGCGGGTGCAACTTTCGCAGCCCCGTTTGTCGCTCACGCGCAGAATACCAACAAAGCTCCCAGACGGATCACCTTCTTGCCAGATCTCCACCCGGCAACGCTCGAAGCCTGGCGGGCAGAAATGCGCGTCCTCGACTGGATCGAGGGGCAGGACTTCGTCATTATGCAGTCAGGGAAAGAGCTGGGAAGCCGCGGCTCATTAGATGAAGCCGCACAGCGCGTGGTAGAGAACAAGCCTGACCTCGTTTTCACTACCACAACCGCCTACGCGCTCGCTCTGCAACGCGCAACGGGGTCAATTCCTATTGTGATGCTGGGTTCTGGATACCCGGTCGAGGCTGGCGCGGCTGACAGCCTCGCCAAGCCCGGAAGGAATGTCACAGGCAACGCGATCTATACGGAGACGGGGGTCTGGGGCAAGATGTTGCAACTGCTCCGCGAGGCCAAGCCGGACATCAAACGAGTCGCCGCCTTGTGGAGTTACGTCATACCCGCCTTTCCTAAAGAGGAGATCGAGCCAGCCTACGCTGAGCTCAATAGCGCCGCACGCTCGCTTAACCTGGAGCTTCACATCGTCGAGGTCGCGAACTCCGATCAGCCACAGGCTGCGCTCGCCGAGATCGACGAATTGAAACCAGGCGGCCTACTGCTGACCTCTTTTTTTTCCGAGAAGGCGAGGTCGGTCGTGATGCAGTTTGCCGTGGGCAAAGGCCTGCCCACTATCGCCGATGTTGATGTTTGGACACGCTTCGCCGCGCCACTCTATCCCCTTCTGTTTTACGGACCCACAAATCGAGAGCTTGTGCAGAATGCGGTCGCTTCGGTCGACAAAATTTTGCGGGGTTCTAGTCCGGGCGACCTGCCGATCCAGCGTCCTCGCCGATTTGAACTGATCGTCAACCTTAAAACCGCGAAAGCAATTGGCCTCGATCTTCCACCCGTCCTTGTCGCGCGAGCGGACCGTGTGATCGAATAGGGGCTCTTCGTTGCGTGCACGAGTCTGAAATTGGCACAAACGGACATGCGGCCATAACGCGCGATGTCCGCACCTGAGGATAAAACGGGCATCTACGACTAGGCCAGGACGCCTTTGAACCAGCCGAGTCGTCTTCGAGCCCACCTTGATAGCAAGGTAGTGGCAGAAGCGATCACGTCCCTGATTGTTCGAGAAGAGCAAATTCAGATGCCGGGCTTCATTAAGCCCCAGCTTGCGACGCTGAGGTCGAAGGCGCCGAAGGGCGACCAGTGGCTTCATGAGATCAAGTACGACGGCTATCGCGTGCAGGTTCACGTAAACAGTGGACGGAAGAAGGTCTACACCCGCACCGGGCTGGACTGGACCAAAAGGTTCTCTGTCATTGCTGGTGCCCTCGATATTCCGGGCCAAGCCATCGTCGATGGGGAGGTCGTCGTAGTTCATGAAGGCCGCACCAACTTTTCCGAACTCCAAGCCGAACTTGCCGCGGGCAAACAGGATCGATTGGTCTTTTATGCATTCGATCTCCTCTGGCGCGACGGAGACCTTCGCAGGCGACCGCAGATCGAACGCAAGCAGCTCCTGTTGGACCTGCTCGGCGAAAACGACATCGAGCTTCCGGTGCTGTTTTCTGAACATCTCGTCGGCGACGGTCAGAAGATGTTTGAGCATGCCACCAAGTTGAATTGGGAAGGCATCATTTCTAAGCGGGCTGACGCCCCGTATCGGTCGGAGCGAAATGAGAACTGGCTGAAGATCAAGGCCGTGCACAAAAGGCAAGTTTCCCGTCGTTGGCTTTGTCAAAGACCCTAGCGGCGTCGCCGCGCTGTACCTCGCCAAACGGGAAGGCAGAGAGCTGGTCTACATGGGCAAGGTGGGGACTGGCTGGTCGCGCACTGTCTCAAGCCAAATCAGGACGATCAGAAAGCGACCTGGCGGAGAGGGCGGCTTTTTGCGCAAACCGGACGCTCGCCGAGCCTAGCACCCCGCCTCGAGGCAAGAAGTTGGCGTATCGGCTAGGGAAGAGCCAAAACAAGGGCACCGGCTGTAGTAAAGGCAGCGAAGTCAATGGAGAAGACAGGGTGGCAATCGCATGATCAGTTGATGGAATCGGCAAACTAACAGTCAAGCAGCGTGCGCCGGCCGCTTGCCGGACGACTCGTTGGGATCGGCGCTTCCGGCTGCTCCGCCTCTTTGGCGAGCCGGCCGCGCAGTAACGCGAGCACGGC
>NZ_JAGWDK010000120.1 GCF_018398875.1 Bradyrhizobium sp. sGM-13
TTCCACCAATTCAGCCTGCTCCATCAGCGCAGGTTTCATGGAATCGGTCGTCTAGTTATGAAGTGGGCGTACGAGACACGCGATGGGTTAGCCGAGATTATCATCGTCCCCGGGCGGGGGCGCCCTCCTGTTTGACGGTCAGATTCTAGGCCAATTCATCTCGCCGGATTATAGCCGCAGAAGGAATCGAGGGGCAGTTCAGGCCGCCGAACTGATCTCCTGCATTCGTCAGGTCTCCGGCGCGCTGGAGGTTGAGAAGCGCGGCCCGCGCAAGCCGAAGGTCGCAGCGATGGCGTGACATGTCCGAGCGCCGGATACTTCCAGCGTCGTCGAGCCGAGACATTCGAGATCGAATGGGGTGGCTTTGGTCCCCACTTTGCTGAGGCTGGGGTTTCATGACGACGGGTCCTGGGCTGATGCGTTCATCAATGGCGGCAAATTCGGCGAGAGCGTCGAAGGCCATCGCGCGCCACGCGGCAGTCGTCTGTTGCTGGCGCTTCAGTACGGAGCCGACATCGACAACGTTGCAACCGCGATCACGCGCGACGGCGCCGGGGCGCCATCCTCGATCCTTGGCACCGTCGTCGACCAGCTCCTGTTGCCAGCCCACGGGAGCAGACGGGATGACCACGCCCTATGAGAACGCGACCATCGCAGCGCGCGACGAGATCACCAAGCTGTTGCGCCGGTTCGGCTGCGAGCATTTCGCCACCGCGGCCGGTCGATGCAGCTGTGCGCCAGCGCGAAAGGCTGGGCTGCGCTGTACCTGAAAGAGCATCCATACAGCTACCGGATTCGCCTTCGCAACGCCCGAGAAGGAGCATCGCGAGCGCGCGCTGGCGCAGGGACCCTAGTCGATCTCGATTCCATCGATCGATGTATGCCGCGCTGCCCGAGATGTGACGGGAGGTCCCATGATCCACATCCACTGGATTGATCGCGGTGGCAAGGCGACGCAACCGCCGGACCCCGACTATCCCTACGGCATCGATGTCGATCTGACCGGCGGCAGGACGCCGTTCTGCGAAACCGCGCTGCCCTACCCGGCAAAGCGTCTCGGCTACTTCACGGTCGCATGCGACCTCTGCGGCTTCACCGCGATGTGACGACCGCGGGCCGCCCCCGACTATCCCAAGAGCGTGAGGCTGCCGTGCAAGATCGAGGACCGCACCGCCCGGGCGGCTCGACATGCAGGAGCGGAGGATGAGTGAGTTCGGACCGGCTTGCGTGATCTGCGGCGCCATTGATTTCGATCAGTCGCTGGCGGATGCAACATCTGCGCGGCCTGCGACATTGGCGATTTCGGTCCGGAGCGCGTGCGCGTCGGCTGCAGTTGGCGGTCGCCGAGCGCTTGGTCCCGGTCGACGATGCGCTGGCCCGCCAGCTCTCACGCTCGATGGCAGAGAACGTTAGATGATCGTGGCCGAGCTACTCGACCACGACCCTTTTAGACTTCGCGGCCGCCTGATCGAACTGGGAGTGCGAGACCTAAAAGCGATGACAACGTCAAGCGTTGCCGCTCAATTTGAAGAAGGCCCGATGCTCAACGTAAGGGGGGACCCTCAGGCCAACCCACCCACTCCTGAAGAACTCGATCCCAAGTGCGCAGCCAAAGCGTCCCGAAGCTGCAGATGCTCTTCAGGAGTCAATTCGGTCGCAATAGGCTGACATATCGCTTTTCAATGTTTTCTCCTTTCACGCAGTGTGGCCGGTCAGCGGCTGCTGCCGCCGTTGCATGGGAGCAAGTATCGCGCGAACTGCGCAGAAAGGGCAGAAAAGGGTTTTGCATGCTAAAGGCTGGGATTGTACGGCAGACCGCCTAACGTTACTGCGCGGACGTGACAAGCCCGACAAAAGGCGCGACACGAGGGATTGATGCCGAATGGGCTGATGAGCAGCAGACAACAAGAAGAGAACGGCCGTGTCGCCCGTAGGCATCGAAGATCGAAGAAGCCAAAGAAGGCCGCCTCCGGCGAGAACGAGATGTTGCTGCTGATTGCGGGCGAGGCCGCGAAAGAAGCAACGGCCAGAAGCCAATGACGAGCCTCAAACGAAATCTGCGTTAGGTACTCGTGGACTGCGCCTTCCTCAGCTCAGTAAACGTACCATTGGTAGGCACATCACCAATTACCGACGTTCGGCGGGGCATTCTGGGCAGGCGCCCTGATAGGATAGAGCACATCACCAAGATCTCGGCATTAGCCTAGTGTGGTGAGATATGCCAGGCGGTTGATTGTCAGAAGCGATGGCGAGAGCGGAGCTATCGCTGAAAGTTGGTGACGGCGGGAATCGGAAAGGCGGCATATCGTGGGGGTGCTTGTCTCCACCGAAGGAGCGATATGCCGTGTCCAAAGATAACATCATCAAGCTGATTC
>NZ_JAGWDK010000121.1 GCF_018398875.1 Bradyrhizobium sp. sGM-13
GCCACCGGAACAACGCCGAAGAAAATCCATGCCCACGACTGGCTGTCGATCAACCATCCCTGGAGCGCCGGGGCGATGGTCGCAGGAGCGACGACAGATCCCATCGCAAACAGTGCCTGCAGGATTGGCTGGCAGGATCGCGGATAGGCGAGAAAAATGATCGACTGCCCCGCGACAAGCAAGGTGCCGCCGGAGAAGCCCTGTATGATGCGGAGTGCGACCAGCAGATCTAACCGATATGTGATGGCGGCGATGCCGCAGGCCGTGCCCATGACCAGCGTCGAACCGATGATCAGGCGGCGCGGACTGGTGCGCGTCATGAGCCAGGAGGCGGCCATAAACCCGATCAGCTTCGTTGCGGTGTATCCGATGTCCAGCCAGGCGAACTCGTCGGGAGTCGCATGGGTGTCGCCAATGATGTCGTTGCGCCCGAGCGACAGGAGGGTGCTTGCGATCGCTTCCGTCAGAGTGGCGAGCACGATGCCTGCGACAAGAATGCTTCCTGCCGCGCGCCTGTCGTAGCCTGGCGTGGCGTCGGCGATCGCGGTCATGTGCCGCTTCCTCGACCGATCTCGACACGCGCGGACAGGCCGGGTACGACGCGACCGGGCAATGGATTTCTGGCGAAGCGGATTTTCACAGGCACGCGTTGAACGACACGAATGAAGTTCCCCGTCGCATTGTCAGTGGGGAGCAGGGTGAACGCAGACCCGCTGCCGGGCGCAAAGCTGTCCACCACGCCTTCAATCGTCTGGTTCGGATAGCCATCCACTGTGATGCGGGCGCGCTGTCCGGGCCGGATATGTTCGATCTGGCTTTCCTTGAAGTTCGCTACCACCCACACGTCCTTGACCGGAACGATGTCGAGCAAGGAGGTGCCCGGCGCGACAAGCCGGCCGACGCGGACCTGGCGGTTGCCGACGACGCCGTCGACCGGCGCATGCACCACGGTATGATCGAGATCGATCTGGGCGAGATCGCGTGCGGCGTGCGCCTGCGCCACGGCAGCAGCAGCAGCTTCGCGCTGGCTGGCAAGGACCGCGATGCGTTGCCGCTGGGCCTCCACCGTCGCCGATGCCGCCGATACGCCCGCCTCGGTTCTCGATAGCGCCGCATCGCTTTCATCGACCTGCGCCTGGCTGACGGCGTTGGTGCGGATCAGCTCACGGCGGCGATCGGAGGCCTTGCGGGCCAGATTCATCTCGGCCACGCTCGCAAGTCTTTGAGCTTCGGCCTGTCGTATCAGGGCATGCTGGAGTTGGGTCTCCGCATCGACATTGGCGAGGCGGGCTTGGGCGGCTTCGACATTGGCCCCGGCTTGCGCAAGGCGCGCGCGGTAGTCCCGATCGTCGATCCGGAACAGGACGTCGCCTGCACGAACGGTCTGGTTATCCTGAACCTCTACGGCCGTGACGTAGCCTGCAACCTTCGGCGCGAGCGAGGTTATGTCGCCGCGAATATAGGCGTTATCGGTGAACGTCTCGTTCGAACGGGCATAGGCCCAGCCGCCAGCCACGAGCACGACGGCGCCGAGGCACAGCACCACGCCGATCATCTTTTTCTTGTTAAGATGCGCCACGATATGCTCCTGCAACAGTTGTCTCGCTGAAGCGACCGCTCACTCACCCGGGCCTACCGTGCGGTCCAGCCGCCGTCGACCGAGATTGCCGTGCCCGTGATCCGCCGCAGCCGACCGCAGAAAAGCGACGGCGCCGCCAAATTGCGCCGGCGAGGCGAAGTCGAGCGAGAGGTCGAGGTCCAAGAGGATTTTGGGTGAGCGGGCCGCGCTCCGGCGCTGGTAACGCGGCCCGTATCGAATGAAGCGCTTACGAGTCGCCTCTCGTTCGGACCGTGCGGTCAGTAGTCCCAGAAGACCGGCACCCAACGAAAGGCATCGCCGTCGACTGCCACATGGCCGACGGACGGGAACGGCAGGTGAGTGGCCACCAGCAGCCCACCGGTCTCAGCCAGTTCCCGCAAAAGACTGATACGAACGCGGGCCGACTCCTCGGGGTCGTGTTCGAAGCCGTTATACCACTCGGGGTGCTCGAACCCGACCGCGAACACGAGGTCTCCGGCGAACGTCAGCCGGTCGCCGCCGGACGCCACGCGGACCACGCTGTGCCCGGGGGTGTGGCCGCCGGTGCGAGTGACGACCACTCCCGGTGCAACCTCGTACTCCTCCTCGAACGGCCGCAGCTGGCTGCGGTACTCTTTCACGAACCGCTTGGCGGTCGATCGAAGCGCGTCCGGGAA
>NZ_JAGWDK010000122.1 GCF_018398875.1 Bradyrhizobium sp. sGM-13
ATGCCGACGTTGTCCGTCAGTTGCCGGAATAATCCAGTTGCCGGAATTATGCCGCAGATCGTGCAGGCGAGGACGGCGAGCCGACGTCGATCTGATGCCAGCCTTGTCGACCAGCCTGTCGAAGGTCTCCTTGACGGCAATGTAGCGTAGCGGCCGATTGCGCTTGTCGATGAACACCGGATCATCGTCTGAGCCGGGCCCGCGACGTGCCAGGTATCGCTGCAAGCCGGCGGCCGCCGTGTCGTGCAGCGGCACCAGTCGCGTCTTGCGGAACTTGGTCTCGCGGATCAGCAGACCGTCGCGGGTCACGTCCGCGATCGTCAGCTTCAGGGCTTCGGAGATCCTGAGCCCGGTGGATGAGAGCAGCGCGATCAAGGTCGCTTGCGTGTGCGGGCGCAAGCCGCGCATTGGCCGAAGCCGGAGCGCAGCTTCGACCAGCCGACTGATCTCGTCTGTCGTGTAGATGTGCGGCGTGCGACGCTTCTTACGGGCGCCGAAGTGATTTGCCGGCGGCAGCTCGTGCCCGACGTCCTCCACCCGGACATGGCGTACGAAGCGACAGACGGCCCTGAGCCGTGCATCGCGTTGCGCGACGGATGGTCCGAGCGCGGCCCAGTCGATCGCTGTTTTTGTCTCGACGTACGTTTGTCCACGCTCGGCCGCGAAGGCGGCAAAGCTCTTCAGCTGGTACTCCGCGGTCGACATCGCGAAGCCCGTGGTGCGGCGGAGCGCGAGATAGGTCTCGATGGCGTCGAGCATCAGAGCACCTCCGGCCAGGGCTGAGCAACCTGCTTCAGCAGCGCGACGTCGGCCTTTGCGTAATAGGCCGTCGTGTCGATGCCGCGATGCCGAAGGACGAGGCCGATCTTGTCGAGCGGCACGCCGTGGCGCAGCATCTCGGTCTCCGCGGTGTGCCGCAGAGCGTGGGCCCCTTTGACCGGCGGCACGATGTCGCCCCGCTTCATGATACGCTTCACCACCGACGAGATGCCGTCGCCTCGTCGGAATGGCCGGCACGGCGCGATCGTGCGCAGGAACAAGACATCGTTCCGGCGAGTAGACGGCCGGCATTCGAGGTAGGCGGCGATCGCATCCCCGACGTCTTGCGGTAGCGGCAGCCGGACCTCGTAGCGCGACTTGCCGTAGACCCGCAGCGATCCCGTTTGCCACTCGACATCGGTGAGACGCAGTTGCGCCACGTCACCGGCCCGCAGGCCGAGGCGCACCAACAAAAGTACGATCGCACGATCACGCCGGCGCGCACCGGCATCGCCGTCACAGGCAGCGATCAGCCGGTCGACCTGCTCGGTCGATAGATACCGGGGCATGTCGGCAAGCTGCCAATGAGCGTAGGCCGGACGGCGCCGTCGAGACCTGCCTGACAACGGCCTGCGACTGCGAGATACCGCAGGAAAGCCCGCAGGCTCGTCGTCATCTTCTCGATCGTGCCACTCCCGCTATTGCTCGCCCGCTCCAGGAAGTAACTGCGGACATCGTTCGGCCTCCAGCCGGCCGGGTCAGATCGAAGCTCCATCATCAGGCCCGCGGCGTCGCGGGCGTAGAGCCTGACGGTGGCATCGGATGCGCCGCGATGCTTGCGCAGCCACGTCTTGAAGTCCGCGACCAGCAGCTGCGGCTCGGCGGGTGCTGCCCCCACGGCCGCGGACCGGCAAAGGCCGAGCTCGACGAGGTGCCGACGAAAGAGCCTGGCACCGTAGATGGTGTGGTGGTTGCGCCGGCCGCCTTTGGCGCGTGGACACCGGCAAGTGCGCAGGTGCTCGCCGAACGCGGCGAGATCAACGTCCGTCAGGCCCGCGCCTTGCTCGGCCATGACATGGCCGATGTGAGCCGCCGCTCGCAAATAGCGTACCGCTGTCTCGGGGCCATAGCCCTGCTGCTCCAGCGCCGCTGCAAACCCGTCAAGGTAAGGCCCGCTCGGCCCACTGCGCAGATGCCCCAGCATCTTCGCTGCCGAGAAGTACGTCTCCAACATGTCCGTCTCCGTATGTGACCGGCCATCAGTGGCCGACCCAACGGGGCCGCACGGGCGACTTGTAATGGAGAGCTCGAGAGCGGCAATACACAGGAAAATACGGTGATCGCGATTGCCAGCTCCCCATTACCGGCTTTGCCCATAAGGCAGGTAATGGGCGACGCCCATTAGAGCGGGATGGGTCTAGTCTGAGTCGATTGAGGATTGAACGAAGCCGCTACCGCGGCGTGAACGGCGAGGTGGCGTAGAGCGCCT
>NZ_JAGWDK010000123.1 GCF_018398875.1 Bradyrhizobium sp. sGM-13
GATTGATCGAAGCGATCCGAGCATGAGACAGGCTGCAAGGCCAGCTCGTCGGGCTTGACCTTGCCCCCAAGTTTTATCCAGTTCTGAGTTCGCCCCGACTGTTGGATTTACCCGGTTGGGCGGTGGGAGCGACGGGAGCTGGCGCGGAGCCCTCGACATAGCGCAGCGCCAGATCCCGTCGCGGATGGCAGGTGAAGGCGAACTCGGACGGCGTCTTCCATCCGAGCTGCGAGTGTGGTCGTGCATCGTTGTAATCGGCTCGCCAACATCCGAGGGCAATGCGGGCCTGGGCCAGCGACGTGAACAGCGTCTCGTTCAGGAATTCGTCCCTCAAGCGCCCATTGAAGCTCTCGATGAAGGCGTTCTGCATGGGTTTGCCCGGCGCGATGTAGTGCCATTCGACGCGGCTGTGATCCGCCCATGTCAGGATGGCGTTGCTGGTGAGTTCGCTGCCGTTGTCGCTGACCACCATCTTCGGCTTGCCGCGCTCGATCACCAGCCGGCCCAGTTCCCGCGCCACCCGGGTGCCGGAGAGCGAGGTGTCGGCCACCAGCGCCAGACATTCGCGGGTGCAGTCGTCGACCACGGTCAGGACGCGGAAGCGGCGGCCGTCCGTGAGCTGATCGGACACGAAGTCGAGCGACCAGCGATCGTTGGGCACCATCGGCACCGTCATCGGTGCCCTGGTCCCGATCGCCCGCTTGCGGCCGCCACGGCGGCGCACTGCAAGCTTCTCTTCCCGGTAGAGCCGGAACAGTTTCTTGTGGTTGATCAGGTAGCCTTCCCGCTTGAGCAGCACATGCAGCCGCCGGTAGCCGAAGCGGCGGCGCTCCTGGGCGATCGCCCTCATGCGCTGGCGAAGGCTGGCATCGTCAGCCCGAGTCGTCTGATATCTCATGGTCATGCGGCAGCAGCCGATGGCTTTACACGCCCGCCGTTCGCTCATCCCGAATGCGTCTCGCAGATGGGCGACAGCTTTCCGCTTGGCCGCGGGCGTCACCATTTCTTTCCCACGAGATCCTTCAGCGCCGCATTGTCCAGCATGGCGTCGGCCAGCAGCCGTTTCAGCCGCGTGTTCTCGTCCTCCAGCGTCTTCAGCCGCTTGGCCTCCGAGACCTCCAGCCCGCCAAACTTGGCTTTCCATTTGTAGATGCTGGCGTCGCTGACGCCATGCTTGCGGCACAGATCGGCGACCGAAACGCCGGCCTCGTGCTCCTTCAAAATCCCGATGATCTGCTCTTCCGAAAAGCGGCTGCGCTTCATGCTCTGGTCCTTGTCGTGGGCCAGAACGAACTTCAAACTGGATTAAGCCCAAGGGGCAAGGTCAGGCTGCCCAACCATAAGTCCGCGTTTTTACACAGCCTGGGTCACAAGCGGCGGTCCGGCCGCTCATCTCGTCATGTCCGGTTTTGCTCTGCGAGCGGCCTTTGCGGCCGCTCAAAGGCAGTTCGGCTGAGGGCCAATAGCCGTCTTATGCCGACTTATCGCCATACCTCGTGGCAGATGCAGACTGCAACCTCAGCGCTGCAGAAGCGACAATCCGAGATATCAGTGCCATTGAGGGATATTGCGCCGAAAAATCTAATATCCCAGGGTAGTAGTTGCTTAATCTTCACAATCTAGCGTCGACCACACAACGAGGCTGGTATGAAGCTTTTGTCCGTCGTGTTTCTTGTTGGCCTGAGCGGGACGGCCCTGGCTCAACAAGAGGCTGTCGAAGTCGGTAAAGCGATGGCCGAGCAGCTCAAGCCTTACAGGGAATGCCTCAAGGCCGAAGTCGCCAAAGCAGCGTCCAAGGAGCAAGCTCAACTTATCGTTCAGGAAGCGTGCGCAGATTTACGCCTCGGCATCAGATCCAAGCTAATAGCAACCGTCCACCAGATACTGAATCCTGTCCCCCCGTCTTTCAACCCTGACGCAGCTGCTGATGGTGCATTGAAGATAACGCAAGTAGGGGCCTATTACGACTACACCGGCGAGGTTCGCGCTTTTCACCAGAGGCTTAAAAATCAAGCCGACGAACGCAAGCAAACGCGTCCTTGAGAAATCAGTGGCAATACCAAAGTCGGCTAATGGGATGGTCCGCCGTGCTCCGGCCCTACCAGCATGAGAAGCTGGCAAGGGGCGCTCAAGACAAGGAGCACGCCATGTCTCAGAAAATCA
>NZ_JAGWDK010000124.1 GCF_018398875.1 Bradyrhizobium sp. sGM-13
AAGCGCCTGCCGCGCCCTCGCGTGAGCGCGACCTCACAGAACCCTCCAGATTCCCAAATCAGCAGGCTTCTGATTCAACATGCTGGCTGGGAAGGAGGCTAGCTACTTTCCGGCGCAAAATCCCGGTTCTGAAGGGCGCGGTCAACCCCGCAGACAACGAGAAGCCCCGCCGGGGGGCGCGGCGGGGCGATGTGAGGCCAAGGTTGCGCTGGAAGTGGACTACCTTTGGAGTGACTGTTCGTCCATCACGCGACCGATGCTGATGAGGTTGTCGGCGACAACGCCGAGCCCGACCCAGCGCTTCATTCCGCTGCTGCCTTTGTAGCGACAGCGATCGAGCCCGTGCCGCCGTTTGGCCACGCTGATACGCCCCTCGCATCCGGTCCGCCATTTCTGGCCGTTGCGGAACCACCGCTTCTTCTGCTCGCGCTTGCGCGCGACGCTGTTGGTGGAGCGATTGGGGATGCAGACGCGTTTGACGCCGCTCGCCTTCGCCGCGGCTTCATTCCTGGCGGAATAGAACCCGGCGTCTGCTGCGACCAGGCGCGGCGTGCGACCGAGCTTGGCTTGGTGGATTTCGATGGCCGGAACCAACAGGTCCGAATCGCTCGGCCGCCGATCGTAGACTTCGTAGTCGATCACGATTTGGTTTTCGGCCTCCTGCAGCTTGACCATCTTGCCGAACTCGTTGGGCTTGCCGGCCTTACCCTTGCGAATGATCTCCGTCGAGGGCTCGAACACGCTGAAGAGCTTGTCCTCTGCCCGTGTGTTGCCGCGGAAGATGCGTTCCCGGGTCTGCCGCATCACCTGTCGCACGAGCGGCATCATCGTTTCCAGCTCCTGCCGCAAGCCTTGCAGCGCCAGCCGTTTCAAGATGCCCTTGGCCCGCTTCACGCCTGCGGAGATCTCATGGGAGAAGCGCTTCGCTTGCCCCACTACACGGCTCGTCGAGTTCAACAGCCGCCGGTAGCCTTGCTTGAGCTTCTCGTGATTGAGCGGTCCTTTGGCACGTGCGGTTCGCGAGATATCGAGCAGGCGCAGTTTTACGCTTCGCGTTCGGTCGCGCAGTTTGGTTCCGGCCGTGCCGACGATCCTGGTGATCTTCTTCATGGTGCGGATCAACACCCTAACCCCGTCGCCCAACAACGTGCTGTCGGTCGGGTGGTGGATGTTGGTCTCCACCACTGTCGTATCCACGCGCATTCTGCGTCCCTGCGTCACCCCTTGTTGCTGCGCGATTTGCACGATCCGGTCGTGGATCTGCTTGATTGTCTCCGGATCCACAGCCAAGCCCCAGCGCCCCATTGTCTTGGCGTCCGGCGTCTTGCCGCCGCCCACCCGGGTGAAGTCGCGATACACCAGATTGGCGCGCACTTCGCGTTCCAGCACGTGATAGCTCCAGTTGCGAACGTGCTTGAGAATCAACAATCGCAAAACCACCTCGGCCGGTGCGCCCAGCCGACCACGACCACGACTCTTGGGGTGTCGTCTCGCCAGCGCTTCGTACACCGCACCTACGATCTGTTCATCCGCCAGAACCCGGTCAGCATGTGCCATCCAACCTTCGCGAAGATCGCTCACTTCCCCGGCGATCAAGCCGTCGCCGAAGCTCAGTTGCGCTCTGCGCATCTCAATCACGTTTCTTCCTCTCGCCCCGCGGCACCGCCGCATCAGGGCGCAACAGCTGGTGATTGAGTTCGCAGATCGCCTCGATCGTTTCTTTCAGTTTCTGATAATTCTCCAGCCAACGGCGCACTTCGGCAACGCGCTCACGGCGCACGCTGAACTGGCGCACGCGTCCACCCGCATAGCTCACCGTCAGGACATGCACCTGGTGCCCTTCGCCGCGCGCGCACTTCGGGCAGCCGCTCTTGTGACGAACGGTGCGCTCCAGCAACGAACCGCGCAGCAGCTCACCAGTGACCGGCAGCTTCCCGACAAGCTTCTCGCGCGTTTGAAGGGCTCGATTGCGACTCATTCATACAAATGAATCAGCGCCGCCCACGCAAGTCAACGTCGACCTCGTCCGACCTTGCACTTTTCGCCCTACCGACCGACTCCGCACAGCGATCAAGGTCGGTTAATTTTGCGCCGGAAAGTAGCTAGTTTCTGTCGCGAAAAACATTTCGCCCTTTAAAATGAGGGTTATTTCGCGAT
>NZ_JAGWDK010000125.1 GCF_018398875.1 Bradyrhizobium sp. sGM-13
TGATCACCCCGGAGACTACGCCACACTCAATTCCTACCAACCCCGCGACGGCACCCCTCCGGAAATGGTCAGCTACACTGCAGAGAGCATCCTGTCGCGAGAGTCAGGACGATCTTTGGCGATCTACAAGATCATTGTGTTGTCTGTCGTTGGGGCGTTGGTGTCGCTGCCAGTCATCACCGTGACGCTGTCTGTTCAAAGTGCCGGCACCATTCGTCCCGTCATCGAGAAGACTCCTCTGATCGCGCCCGTGTCCGGACGCATCTCTCGTGTTCTTGCCTTTGAGAACGATCTCGTTGCACAAGGCCGAGAAATCCTCGCTCTCGATGATAAGGTCATTGAGGAAAAGATCGGTGCGCTTTCAGGCGAAATCCGTGTGAAGAGCGATCGTGCCACTGACCTCCAGACCCTTATCTCTTCCGGCGCGCAGGCGGATGCCCCCATCCGCCTCCGGACCGAGTCCGCCACGGCCGAGCGGCTGCATTTTCTCAACTTGTTGCGGGAGAACCAATATGCCCGCAGCAATGCCGCATTAGAATTCAAACGTGCTCAGCGTCTCGTCTCGGTTGCTGCAGCACCCGCAAAGACGATCGATGAAACGGCTTTCGCTCTCCAGAGCCTCGAGGTGAAAGGCGAGATCCTCGCCTCGAGCAAATCCGCCGAATGGAATCAGCAGTTTTTCGATACTAACCTCCGCCTCCAGGAACTCACAGCCAGCTTGCATCAACTCGAGAACGAACGCGATCTGACCCGCATTCGCGCTCCCGTATCAGGCGCTCTCGAGCAATTCACCGGCCTCACCCCCGGCAGCTACGTCCAGGCGGGGCAAACTGTCGGTTGGGTCTCGCCCGACCGCGAACTGGTGGCGGAAATCTACGTTTCGCCCAAAGACATCAGCTTCGTGCAACCGGGCCAGGCGGTGCGGCTCCAGGTCGATGCATTCAACTACAATCAATGGGGTGTGATCGACGCGACAGTACTAGACGTGGCGCATGATTTCACCCTGCAGGACAAGAACCCGGTCTTCAAGGTCCGCTGCGCGCTCTCTCGCAGTTACCTCGAACTCACAAACGGGATCATTGGTCATCTGAGGAAAGGCATGACCGTGCGAGCCCGCTTCCTCGTGGCGGAGCGCACTCTCCTGCAGCTCCTCTACAGCGAGATCGACGAATGGCTCAACCCGCTCCTGGCGGCTCGCTAATTATCTATTTTCCAAAGAGCGAGTGAGCCGCCATGTCGGGTCAGATCATCAAATTCAAGCAGCGCGACATCACCGATTGCGGGGCTGCCAGCCTTGCTTCCGTTGCAGCCTTCTATGGTTACAAGTTGCCATTGTCTCGCATCCGCCAGTATGCTTCGACCGACCGATCGGGCACCACGGTCTCGGGTCTCCTGCAAGCGGCTCAAAAGCTGGGCTTCATTGCCAAGGGCGTCAAGGGTGGCTTCGACAGCTTGTACAAGATCCCCAAGCCCGCCATCGCGCATGTGATCGTCAAGGAAGTCCTGCACCACTTCGTAGTCGTCCAGGCGATCGATGCGAGGTGGGTCACCGTCATGGACCCGGCGTATGGCGAAATCCGCAAGCTGTCGCATGAAGAATTCAAGAGGCAATGGACTGGCGTCCTGGTGCTCCTGGTTCCGGCAGACACCTTCAAGCGCCGCGACGAGACCACCTCACCTCTTCTCCGCTTCGCCCGACTGCTTGCGTCACACAAAGCGGCGCTGACGCAGGCTCTCGTCGGCGCACTGGTAACAACCCTTCTTGGCCTCTCGACGGCCATTTATGTCCAGAAGATCGTCGATCACGTGATCACAGCGGGCAACCGCAATTTGCTAAATCTAATGAGCGTCGCGATGCTGCTGATCCTGGTGCCACAGATCTTAATCAATGTCCTCAGAAACCGGCTAGTCCTGCAGACAGGGCAGAAGATCGATGTCTGCTTGATCCTCGGCTACTACAATCACATCCTAAGCTTACCACAAAAGTTCTTCGATAGCATGCGCATGGGAGAAATCGTCTCCCGGATGAACGACGCGGTGAAAATCAGGAGCTTCCTGAACGACGTCTCCATCACCATTTTCGTCAATGTGCTAGATCATCGTTTTCTTGGTTCGAATCATATCAGGCGGCGTCGGCGAGTTTGTA
>NZ_JAGWDK010000126.1 GCF_018398875.1 Bradyrhizobium sp. sGM-13
CACTGCGACAGCGAGCCAACGATCTCGGTTGGGATGATACCAATATTGATGTCGTTGATGCCGACCTTGGGTTGAGTGGATCGACAGCCGCGCATCGCGAGGGCTTCAAGGACGTTATCGCCCGCGTCACATTGGGTGAAATCGGAATCATTCTCTCCTACGAGGTGACACGTCTCGCGCGCAACTGCTCTGATTGGTACCCGCTACTCGATCTGTGCGGCTACCGGCAATGCCTCATTGCGGATCGCGACGGCGTCTACGATCCTGGCTCAACCAATGGGCGCCTGTTACTCGGCTTAAAGGGCACAATCTCCGAAGTGGAGTTGCACACACTGCGCGGCCGTCTGACGGCGGGGCTGCGCGCCAAGGCCGAGCGCGGCGAGTTGACGTTACTGTTACCGGCGGGTTTGGAGCGTGACGCCAATGGCGTGGCATCGAAGGATCCGAGCAGGGAGGTGCAGCAGCGGATATCACTGGTTTTCACGACATTTCTGGAGGGAGGCTCCGTGGGCAAGGTAATCCGGTCATTCCGGGATCGTGCGCTCTCCATACCGCGGCGGGACCGGTTCGGCGATATTGCGTGGCGGACACCATCAGCCAGCATGATTTCCGGAATTTTGAGGAATCCGGCCTATGCTGGCGCTTTCGTCTATGGCCGTACCAAGTCCTGCCGCACGACCTATGCAAGTGGTAAACTGAAGACGGCCCGCTGCCCAATGGCAGAGTGGAAGGTAGTAGTAAAGGACCGCTATCCTGCATACATCGATTGGGATGGCTTTGAGCGGATCCAGGCCATGTTGCGCGATAACCATGCCGAATACCAACGCAATCAAACGCGTGGCGTGCCCCGAGAAGGGGCCGCTATCTTGCAGGGCATCACCTGGTGCGGCCGGTGCGGCCACAAGATGTCGATACAATACAAGGGCGGGTCTCGCTACGTCTGCAATTCCCTGTTGAACCACCAAGGCAAGACGCTATGCCAGCATCTTCCCGCCGATCCAATCGACGCACAGGTGGTGGCTGCTTTCTTTGCAGCGATCGCTCCCGCTGAGGTGGAGGCCTGGAGGCGTGCGCTCAATGCGCGGCAGCAGACTGACGAAGCGCTTGATCGCGCCGAAGAGCAGCAGGTTGAGCGACTGCGCTATCAGGCACTCCTGGCCGAACGACAGTATAATCGAGTCGATCCTGACAATCGCCTCATCGCCGCTGAGCTGGAGCGGCGATGGGAAAGAGCGCTACGCGAACTCCGGCAGGCTGAAGAGGCGCTGACCACCCGCCGAGCCACGAAGAGCAAATCAGCCATGTTGACCCCAGAGGAGCAGAATGAGTTTCTTGCGCTTGGTCCACACTTGCCTGAGCTCTGGCAGCGGCCTGATGTGAGCCGGGCAGATAAGAAGCAGTTATTACGAACGCTGCTTGACAAGGTTGTTCTCCACCGCATCACGCGCGATCGAATCGCGGTCCGGATCGTCTGGTGTGGTGGCGAGATATCCGAACTGGAAGTCGAGCCGAGGGTCCATGCACTGCATGCTCTAACTCGAGGGACTGAGATGCAAGCACGGATCCTTGAGCTGGCCCGTCAGGGTTTCGATGATGCCGAAATCGCCAATACCTTGACCCAGGAGGGGCACCGCTCACCGCGCCGAAATTATGTTCCAGTACGAACCGTTCAGATCGTGCGGCAGCGCCATCGCGTACTGCAGGACGGCGTCGCAACGCGTGCTCGTCACATTGCTGGCTGGCTGCCGGTGACCGCAATGGCAAAGCGTTTAGGAGTTTCGAGTTCTTGGATCAAGCGACGTATCCGCAGCGGCACCATTGATATCCAGCGCGATCCCTGGGACAAGCGATTCCTCTTTCCTGATACGGAAGCCAGCATTGTTGCGTTGCGAGAGCTTAAGACAGGAGCTCAAGATCACCTCGTTTTCGACCCGAGAGCAAACA
>NZ_JAGWDK010000127.1 GCF_018398875.1 Bradyrhizobium sp. sGM-13
AATCGGCATAGGGGGCGACCTTGTGGGTCGCTCCCCTGCCACACCACCCGGCATGCGGGTCCGCACCGGGCGGTTCGAGGGGTTGAGGTCATGAGAGCCGGGGCAGTCCCAGCCGGTCCGACCAGTTCAGGGTCAACACAGCGTTGAGGAGCATGCCGCTGTTACGCCACCAGCGACGGCTGTTGGCCGCCACCTGTCGCGCAACGTGAGGCTTGGCTCCCAGCGCCAGCAGTTCCCTATACATGGTCGTACCGCGCTTCCACTGCTTGAGCTGGATGGCGCGCAACCGATGACGCAGCCACTGGTCGAGCTCTCGCCAGACCTTCGGCGTTTGCGCCAGCCGGAAGTACGCCTTCCAACCCAGAACATAGGGCCGCAGATGATCCACCACCTCCTGCATACTGCGCCCGCCACTGCGGCAGGTCAGTTGCCGGATGCGCTGCTTGAACGTCCTCAGCGGCTTGACGGCGACCTTGCGTTTGATCACTCCGCCCGGGGCTACCCAGAAGCTGTAGCCGAGGAACTTGCGACCGAACACACTGGTCACTGCGCTTTTGGTCTCGTTGACCGTCAAGCGCAGCTTGCCGTAGAGCCGCCGAAGCAGCGCCATCACCCGTTCACCTGACCGGCGGCTGCGGACGTAAACGTTCGCATCGTCGGCGTAGCGCACGAAGCAATGGCCCCGGCGTTCCAGCGCCTTGTCCACTTCATCGAGCAGGACATTGGCCAGCAGCGGCGATAGCGGCCCGCCTTGCGGCGTCCCCATCGTGCGCGTCTGGACCACGCCATCGTCCATGATCCCGCTGTTCAGATACGTCCGGATCAGCCGGATGACACCGGCGTCTCCGATCCGTTTCTGAAGGCGGTCGATGAGGATGTCGTGATCGACCCGGTCGAAGAAGTTTTCCAGGTCCACATCCACCACGATCCGGCGGCCCGATTGGACGTATGACTGCGCCGCGAGGACGGCATCATGTGCGTTTCGGCCCGGTCGGAAGCCGTAGCTGTGCTCGCTGAAGGTCGGATCAAGAATGGGCTGCAGCACTTGCAGCAGCGCCTGCTGAATCAAACGATCCGTCACCGTCGGGATGCCGAGCTCGCGCTCGCCGCCCTCTGGCTTGGGAATCGTCACCCGTCGTACCGGACTGGGCCGGTACGTCCCCGACAACAGTTGCTCACGGATCGCGGGCCACGCCGTGCGCAGACGTTCGGCCGTCTGGTCAATGTCCAGACCATCCACACCGGCTACGCCTTTGTTGGCCCGCACCCGCTTCCACGCCTGTTGCAGGTTCTCTCTCGTCAGCGCCGCTAAAAACAGCGCTGACCCTGTGCTCTCCAATCCATATCGCGGGCGACGAGCTTCATCGCTGCCCGGGCCACACGCGGGTTCACCGCGTCCTACCCCGGGCCGCCCTGCTTGCGCAGGCATCTGATGCGATGCTCGCCACATCGACATGGCGTCGAACACTTCCTCTCGTTCGGCCCTTCGCCTGCAGGACGGCTTCGCAGCCTTCCCACCGACTACTACGACCTCGGCTGACTTCTCGCTCCGGCTCGACACCGTCGCCCTTTCAGGCATAAGGCGAGATCTCCCCAGGTAAGAACGCACTCCTTCACTGCACGACCGCCGGATTTACGCCGCTTCCCCTTGATCACGAGAGCTTCGCGGTTTCTTGCCCGCTCGCCCTGGTCGGCAACGCCATCTATCCGGTTCTCGTTCATCGGCCCGCAGCTTCGCTCCACGCTTCCTCCCCACATTCGGTCGCCCTCATGCAGTTGCGCTTCGCTTCGCTCGTTGTGATCAACTCGCGGTGGGACTTGCACCCACAAGAGTACGCTCATGCTGGGCGCACAA
>NZ_JAGWDK010000128.1 GCF_018398875.1 Bradyrhizobium sp. sGM-13
CAACTCGCGGTGGGACTTGCACCCACAAGAGTACGCTCATGCTGGGCGCACAAAAAAGAAGGCCACTCCAATGGAGTGGCCCAAGTCAGGGAGGAAACGCCCTTGAGGGGCCTCTGGGATCAGGCCGCAGCCTGTTCGATCGGTGAAAATGGCAGGCCGAGGCTCTCGGCCACGGCCCTATAAGTTAGCCGGCCCCGATAGACATTGAGGCTTGCGCGCAGATGCGGATTTTCGAGCACGGTTGCAAATCCCTGGTTGGCGAGTGCCAAACCAAATGGCAGCGTGGCATTATTCAGTGCCTGGCTTGAGGTAAGCGGGACAGCTCCGGGCATGTTGGCGACACAGTAATGAATGACGCCGTCGACCTCGTAAGTTGGATCAGCATGCGTCGTCGGACGCGATGTCTCGAAGCATCCGCCTTGATCGATAGCAACATCCACGATCACAGAGCCTTTGCGCATCGAGCTTAACATGCGGCGGCTGACTAGTTTCGGCGCGCTCGCGCCTCGAACGAGCACCGCACCGACAACAACATCGGCCGCAAATACTTCCTCCTCAACGGTGTCAATTGTCGAAAACCTGGTACGAACGCGACCTTCGAACAGCTCATCTAGCTCACGAAGCCGGGGTATCGACCGGTCAAGGATCGTGACCTCGGCACCCAAGCCCGCCGCCATCCGTGCCGCATGCGTACCGACTACGCCGCCTCCAATCACCACGATGCGGGCCGGCTGAACACCGGGCACGCCACCGATCAGCAGCCCCCGCCCGCCCGCATACCGCTTCAGGGCGCTACCTGCCGCCTCGATCGCAAGCCGGCCAGCGACCTCACTCATCGGCGCAAGCAGCGGAAGACCGCCATGCGCATCGGTGACAGTTTCGTAGGCGATTGCGGTGCACCCAGACTTTAGCAGGCCCTTAGCCTGCTCCGGATCCGGCGCCAGATGCAGATAAGTGAAGAGAATCTGGTTCTCTCGCAACTGCGCCCATTCGGAAGATTGGGGCTCCTTGACCTTTATGATCATCTCGCTCGATGCAAATATCTCATGAGCGGAGTCCAGAATCGTTGCGCCGGCCTTGCGATATTTATCGTCCGTTGCGCCAATGCCGGCACCGGCATTGGTCTCGATCAGCACGCTGTGGCCGGCGGCCACATATTCGCGGACGGCTCCAGGCGTCAGACCGACGCGATATTCGTGCGTCTTGATTTCCTTGGGAACACCGATCTTCACCTGCAATCTCCGTACTTGGACAACCTTTTCTAGTCGGAAGATCGGTTTGTTTTCCTGCAAACTTGCGAAGCAAGCGCTATGTGAAGCAGAAATACAGCAATATTTGGCACTATTTTGCAGGATTCCAAACAAGAACCGGGCAAGATCGATACGACGATCCAGGCCGAGCTTAGCATCAATGCGACCCAGCGCTCGGATCAGTCACACCGAAGTCTCGAAGCGAATGTGACTCTACTGCGATGGCGCCGGCAGCCCGCGCTGTAAGACAAGGAACATCAGAGGGCATCTACCGATAATTGAGTTAAACCGTTTGCCTCAACAACCCCGACCCGACATTGCGGAGCGCCTAGTCGACCACGTCTCGTGCCTGACCAAGATGGAACCGACCTAGAATCTTTGGATCTATTTACCCGAAATGCGAAGCCCATAGATCGATCGGAAGTGCAAGTGTTCTAAACCTGCATCAAGCCGCCCTCCTCGGTTGAGCCAGGGCAGCGCTAGGAGCCTGTCCCTATAATGGACTTAGGATTAAGCGAAGCGGGTTCTGAAGCT
>NZ_JAGWDK010000129.1 GCF_018398875.1 Bradyrhizobium sp. sGM-13
GATGACCGGCGAAACCCCGAGCGATTGGCGGCGGCGCGTGCGTTAGCAGCAATCGTTCCGGTAAGCGAAGCTTCTCCACACTGCCGAGGACACGTGCATGAGCTGCAAGCCAACCTTGCGCGATCCTTCGCAGGACCAGCCTGATACTTCCGAGGCGAGCTCGCGCGACGTGCCGATCGGCGAGGCCCCTCACGCCGATGCGGAAATGGCGCGCGTGCTCAAGATGACACCAGTTCGCATGGCATCTGAGCCGTCGAGCAGCGTGATCGCCCATTGGAAACATGACGCGCTGCACGACGTCGTCGGGCCGATGGCCGACCACGTCCTCATGACGTTCCCCTCCGGCTCACTGTGCTTCGAGCGGCGCACCGGGAAATCGGTCGTGGTTGGAACGGCGCGTCCCGGCACTGTGACGGTCATCCCGGCCGGCTCGACGTCGCGCTGGGAGATTCCCGAATCCTTGAACGTGATCCACCTGTATCTTCCGCAGACAACGCTCGAGCGCGTTGCGCTGGAAGCCGGCACGGCTTCCCCAGGCGATTTGATGGATCGATCGGCGCATCCCGATCCCATTACGTCCCGACTGCTGCTGAGCGCGGCAGATGTACTGGAAGGCAGTGCCGCACTGGACGCCCTGTTCAGGCAGCAATTGACAGATCTGCTGGCGACACGCCTGCTGGCCGCGCATGCGGGTTCACCTGTCGCGATTCAGCCAGTCATCGGTGGATTATCGCCGACGGCACTGCGGCGCGCCATCGAGCGCCTGCGCTCGGACGCTGATGCGGACGTCTCCCTCGCGGCGCTGGCTGCAGACGCCGGCCTCTCGCGTTTCCACTTCTGCCGCGCCTTCAAGGAAAGTACCGGACTTTCACCGCATGCCTGGCTGCGCCAGCATCGGCTTGAGCAAGCCATGAACATGCTGCGCGACACGGACGAATCCGTCGTCTCGGTCGCGGCGGCGCTTGGTTATTCCTCCCAGACCGCCTTCGCTGCGGCGTTTAGGAAGCTGACCGGAGAGACACCGAGCGATTGGCGGCGACGCATTCGGTAACAGCAATCGCTCTACAGGTACGGCAATCGCTCTGGGGCAGTCGCAAAGCTAATTCGCTAAATCAACGTTACGCCCAACGCCAACACCGGATGGAGACAAACGATGGCCTGGATGAACGTCGTTAACCCCCTTGCAATCGCACCGCGACGGAGAGTCGTCGCGACCGCACTCATGTACGGACTTTCGTTGAGTGTTCGCTTCACCTCGGCAGCGGGCGAAGAAACGGAAATTCCGGCACATGCCGTCCAAACCGCCAACCCTGTCAGTTCCATCATCTTCTACAAGGACTGGCCCGCGAAGCCCGCTCCGTTGATGGCCTTTCAACGCGGCTCGCTCTTGGGATCCGGAGGCTGCCGAGCGGCATGTGAACGCCCCATGCCAATGTCGCTAATGCTGGACTGCCCCGCACCGTAACAGCCGGGATTCATTTCACATCATCTTTGCGTCATCGGTCGCAAGAGGTTTACCGCCAATGCAGAGCGGCGGCGGTGACGTGCGCACGTTCGAGAATATTCAACCCACAGGAGCAAACACATGCGACTTATCATCATTGGCGCCGGCTTCGCCGGCATGTACGCCGCACTTTCCGCTGCCCGCCTGCGCGACATCCGAGGCGTCTCACCCGAGGATCTCGAAATCGCGCTGATCGCACCCGAGCCGACGCTAGTAGTT
>NZ_JAGWDK010000130.1 GCF_018398875.1 Bradyrhizobium sp. sGM-13
CTAGCCCGGATATCTCACAGCATTAGGCGCATCGGGGCGCCGAATCAGCGAAAGTTCTTTTGCGAGAAGGACTTTCGGACGATTCGAGGAGCGCCCCGATGCCGACAGAGTGTAGCGCAGAACTGGTTCGCGCTGAACTGTTTGAGTTTGGCCCTGTGGAGGGCCGCGCCGTGGTGACGGGATTTGACGGTGGAGCGATCACCTCAGATGCCGGGGCTTTGCTGTTGGGCGCGGCGGATCGGGCGATCGGGCTGGTTGGCCGGTTTGCCGAATGCTTCATCGATCGGCGGCGGCCCGAACTTGTCGAGCATCTTGTGCCGACGCTGGTCGGGCAGCGGATATTCGGGATTGCGCTCGGTTACGAGGACCTCAACGACCACGACGAACTGCGGCACGATCCGGTGATGGCGGTGCTGGCGGGTAAGCTGCAAGCAGGCCGAACGGATTGTGCGCCGGTGGCCGGCAAGTCGACGCTCAACCGGCTGGAGCTGAGCCGTGAGGTGGCGACGCGTTACCATAAGATCGCGCACAATCCGGCGGCGATTGAAGCGTTGTTTGTCACGCTGTTCCAGGAGGCGCACAAGACGGCACCCGGGGAAATCATCCTTGATCTCGACGCCACGGACGATCCGCTGCACGGGCATCAGGAGGGGCGGTTCTTTCACGGCTACTACGACAGCTACTGCTATCTGCCGCTGTACATCTTCTGCGGCCGTCATTTGCTGGCGGCGAAGCTGCGGCCCGCCAACATCGATGCCGCGGCGGGTTCGGTCGAGGAGGTTTCGCGGATCGTGGCGCAGATCCGGGCACGCTGGCCGCAAACGCGCATCATCCTGCGCGCCGATTCAGGCTTTGCGCGCGATGCGCTGATGAGCTGGTGCGAAGCTAATGGGGTCGACTTCATCTTCGGGCTGGCCAGGAACGTGCGCCTCGCCCGGGCGATTGGAGCCGAGTTGGCCGAGGCGCGCGCCGAGAGCCAAACGACGGGGCAAGCCGCGCGCCGCTTCAAGGAGCTGATCTGGACGACCCACAAGAGCTGGAGCCGCAAGCGACGGGTCATCGCCAAAGCCGAGTGGACCAAGGGCGAGGCCAATCCACGGTTCATCGTCACCTCGCTGACCGACGCCGATGGTGACGGCCGGCATCTCTACGAAGCGGTCTACTGTGCCCGCGGCGAGATGGAGAACCGCATCAAAGAATGCCAGATGGACCTGTTCGCCGATCGCACCTCCACCGCCACCATGAAGGCCAATCAGTTGCGGCTGTGGTTCGCCTCGATGGCTTACGTGCTGCTTGAGGGCCTACGTCGCATCGCCCTGCAGGCGACCGAACTGGCCGACGCCGCCTGCGGCACCATCCGCCGCAAGCTGCTCAAGATCGGCGCGCTGGTCACCATCAGCGTTCGCCGCGTCAAATTCGCCATGGCGTCCGGCTGTCCCTACAAGGCTACATTTGCGACCGCGCATCGCGCCCTTGTCGCGGCTGCCGCCGACACCTGCTGAGCCGCGCGTGCCTCTCCTACATAACCGTTGTTGGTCCAGCGCCGCTGCCGCTCGCCCGCCTTCACCCTCATGCCGTGTACCGTCGAGCCAAGACTCGCTTTCAGCGAGCCTACTGGCTCACCTGACAGCCACCCAGCGACAAAATGCTGTCCGGCACCAAGTCCCGGGCTTACAAACCCCGGGTGTGTGAGATATCCGGGCTAGCA
>NZ_JAGWDK010000131.1 GCF_018398875.1 Bradyrhizobium sp. sGM-13
CTCCTGGAGGAGTTGAACCGGACGGCGGCCCCCTATCCGGCGGAGCAGTGCATCCATCAGCTGTTCGAGGCGCAGGTGCGTCAAGCGCCGGACGCGGTGGCGGTGGTCGATGCGGACGCGCGCTTAAGCTATGGCGAGCTCAATGCACGGGCGAACCGGCTCGCGCATCATCTGATCGGGCTCGGGGTGAGGCCCGGGGATAGTGTTGCGACAATGCTGGACCGCTCCGTTGCGCTTGTGGTGGCGCAGTTGGCGACCCTGAAGGCGGGGGGAGTTTATGTGCCGATCGATCGCGCTCTTCCATCTGCACGACAAAGCTGGATACTGGCCGACTGTGATGCGCGCCTCGTGCTTAGCGAGAGTGACGATGACGATCTGGTTGAGGTGACAATCCCTGTTCTGCCCATTGAGCCGCTCATGGCCGGAACAGGATGTAGTACCGATCCAGGCCTGGCATTGAGCGCCGAGGCCGCCGCTTATGTAATGTACACCTCCGGCTCGACCGGCGTTCCCAAGGGAGTTGTTGTTCCTCATCGTGCTGTCAACCGGCTCGTCATCAACAACGGCTATGCGGAGTTCAGCTCGAGGGATCGTGTGGGATGGCTGGGCAATCCCGCGTTTGATATCAGTACGCTGGAAGTCTGGGCACCGCTGCTACACGGTTCGAGCCTGATTGCGATTCCATACACTAATGTGCTGGAGCCAGAAGTGCTGCGCAGTCTGGTTCAGCAGCACCGCATTACCGTCCTGCATTTGACAGCGGGGTTGTTCAGGCAGAGCGCTAATGATCTAGGCCCGGTGCTGGCAAGTTTGCGGTTGCTATTAGTTGGTGGTGATACGGTTGATGTGGCGGCAGTAGCACGGGTGTTGAGGCAGAACCGACCGCAACATCTCTTGCACTGCTACGGTCCGACCGAGACGACGACCTTTGCGACAGTCTGCGAGATCAACGCGATTGATGAGCCATTCCAGCGGCTCCCGATTGGCCGACCGATCGCGAACACGCAGGTTTACCTGCTGGACGGTCATGGCGCGCCCGTTCCGTTCGGGGCGGTCGGGGAGCTTTACATCGGCGGGGCGGGGGTCGCGCGTGGCTATCTGAACCGGCCCGAGCTGACGGCGGAGCGGTTTGTGGCCGATCCGTTCAGCGCTGAGGCGGGGGCGCGGATGTACCGGACCGGGGATGTTGCGCGGTACTTGCCGGACGGCAATCTGGAGTTTTTGGGCCGCAACGACGACCAGGTGAAGATCCGGGGCTTCCGGATCGAGCCCGGCGAGATCGCGGCACGGCTCGTCGAACACGCATTCGTGCGCGATGCGGTCGTCGTGGCGCAACAGGATCGCACCGGCGAGAAGCGTCTTGTCGCCTATGTGGTTGCGGCTGCGGAGCACGCCGGCGAAGCTGAGGGATCTGACCTTGCCGGCACCTTGCGCGCGCATGTGAGTGCGCGGCTGCCCGACTACATGGTGCCGGCTGCGTTTGTGCGCCTGGCGGCGCTGCCGCTGACGGCAAACGGCAAGCTCGACCGCAAGGCGCTGCCGATGCCTGAGGATGCGGCCTATGCGCGCGCGGCCTATGAGCCGCCGCGGGGCGAGACCGAGACCGCGCTGGCGACGATCTGGGCGGAGCTTCTCGGTGTGGCGCGGGTCGGGCGGCACGACAACTTCTTTGACCTCGGTGGACATTCGCTGCTAGCGCTGCA
>NZ_JAGWDK010000132.1 GCF_018398875.1 Bradyrhizobium sp. sGM-13
TCTGGGCGGAGCTTCTCGGGGTCGAGCGGGTCGGACGCCACGACCACTTCTTCGAACTCGGCGGCCACTCGCTCCTGGCGGTGCAGCTCTTGAGCCGGCTGCGGCGGTTGTCGCTCGGGGTGGAGGTGCGCACCCTGTTCGCCAGGCCGGTGCTGGCCGATCTTGCCGCAAGCCTGGGCAGCCATCACGAGGTGGCGGTGCCTGCCAACCTGATCACCGAGCAGAGTACGGCGATCACGCCGCAGATGCTGCCGCTGATCGAGCTGACGCAGGGCGAGATCGACCGGATCGTCGCCACGGTGCCTGGTGGCGTCGGCAACATCCAGGACATTTATGGCCTGTCGCCGCTGCAGGACGGCATCCTGTTCCATCATCTGCTGACCAGCCGGGGCGATCCCTACCTGCTGGTGTCGCAGATGGCGTTTGCCGACCGTGGCCTGTTGGATCGCTATCTTGGTGCGGTTCAGCGGGTGGTGGATCGGCACGACATTCTGCGCACGGCCTTTGTCTGGGAGGGGCTGTCGAGCCCGGCCCAGGTGGTGTGGCGTCGTGCGCCGCTGGAGGTGAGCGAGGTCGAGCTGGATGGCTATGATTGTCCCGGCGCCGATGAGCTCCGGCGCCGGTTTGATCCGCGCCAGCACCGCATCGATCTTGGCCGGGCGCCCTTGTTGCGGTTTGTGACCGCGCGCGAGCCCGGCAGCGGGCGCTGGCTGCTTTTGGAGCTGCAGCATCATTTGATCGGGGATCACACGACGCTGGACGTGATGCATGCCGAGGTGCGGGCCATGCTTGCGGGGCGGGCCTATGAACTGGCCGCGCCGCTGCCATTCCGCAATCTGGTGGCGCAGGCGCGTCTTGCTGTTGATGCCAAGGCGCATGAAGAGTTCTTCCGGGGACTGCTGGCCGACATCGACGAGCCGACCATGCCGTTCGGGCTAAGCGAGGTCTACGGCGACGGCAGCGGCGTCGGCGAGGCGCATCGGGTGCTGCCGCAGGCGCTCAACGAGCGGCTGCGCGAACAGGCGCGGCGGCTCGGGGTGAGCCTGGCCAGCCTGTGCCATCTGGCCTGGGGGCAGGTGGTGGCGCGCAGCAGCGGCCGCGAGCAGGTGGTGTTCGGCACGGTGCTGTTTGGCCGGATGCATGGCGGCGCCGGTGCCGACCGCACCATGGGCCTGTTCATCAACACCCTGCCGCTGCGGCTTGATCTCGACGGCACCGGGGTTGCGGCGAGCGTGCGCAGCACCCATGCGCAGCTTTCCGAGCTGCTGGCGCACGAGCATGCCTCGCTGGCGCTGGCGCAACGCTGCAGCGGCGTTGCGGCGCCGGCGCCGCTGTTCAGCGCGCTGTTGAACTACCGCCATAACAGGCCGGCGGCCACGCCCGGCTCCGGAACGGATGATGTCCTGTCGGGGATGGAATGGCTGGGCGGCGAGGAGCGCACCAACTATCCCGTGACCCTGTCGGTGGAGGATTATGGCGAAGCGCTCGGGCTGACGGCGCAGGTGGCGGAGCCTGTCTCTGCGGATCGGGTCTGCGGCTACATGCAGCGGGCGCTCGAGCAACTGGCGGAGGCGCTGGAGCATGCCCCCAACACGCCGGTGCGCGAGCTCGACATCCTGCCGTCCGCTGAGCGCGCGTATCTGCTGGAGGAGTTGAACCGGACGGCGGCGGCCTATCCGTCGGAGCGGTGCA
>NZ_JAGWDK010000133.1 GCF_018398875.1 Bradyrhizobium sp. sGM-13
CGCACTAGGGCATGCACAGATCTGGTGCGGCGGATTGACTCGGGTCGCGTGCGGGGGATTCCAGAATCGGGAATTCGTGTGATTTCTATTGCGGCACTTCGGCGATGGCGGAGGTGTCGGGATGCTGTCACATATCAATTGGTCGGTGGGTCGGTTCGGGGATCGTCGCCTCGATAAAGGGGGGCGATGCTTGTCGAATGCATGGTCGCGGGCAAGGATGTCTGTCTGCGCCGGCTTTCGAAGGGTAACCGCGCCCGGGAGGTGCGGTTCAACCGGCTTCTCGGCAACGCCAAGGTGACGACAGAGCGCATCATAGAAAGCTGGAGCGAGGGCACGGTTGCCGCGGCAGAAGGCCGCCACGTGCTGGCGATTCAGGACACCAGTGAGATCAACTTCACAACGACGGCCGAGCGCCGCCGCGGGCTCGGGGAGACCGCCAAGGGCAATGTCCACGGGTTGCTGCTGCACCCGATGCTGGCGGTAGATGCCGACGACGGCACCTGCCTCGGTTTGCTGAGCGGTCAGATATGGACGCGCAAGGGCCGCCGCACCGTCTCGCACGATCTGCGCGAGCCCTCGGACAAGGAATCGCAGCGCTGGATCGACACGGCGCTGGCGGCCAAGCCGCTGCTGGCCGGGGCCGCGATGGTGACGGCGCTGGGTGACCGCGAGAGCGACATCTTCGCCCTTTATGCCAGCGCCGCGGAACCGCGCTTCCACGTGATCGCGCGCAGCATGCATGATCGCAAGCTCGCGGACGATAGCGGCCTGTACGTGACCAGTGAGGCCATGGCAGTCGTGGACCAGCGCGCCATCGTGCTGCCGGCGCGGGCGCAGCGGGCCGAGCGGGTTGTGCCTCTCGAACTGCGCTTCGGCGCGGTGAACCTGGCCCGGCCGCAAAACAAATTCCTGCGCCATCTGCCAGAAAGTTTGCCGCTGACCCTGGTCGACGTGCGGGAGGTCGATCCTCAGGCCGGCACCGAGCCGCTGCACTGGCGGCTTCTCACCACCCACCCGGTGGCGAATGCAGAACAGGCCTGGCGTATCGTCGATTGGTACAAGCGGCGCTGGCTGATCGAGCAGTTCTTCCGCGTCCTAAAGACCCAAGGCTTCAGGCTCGAAGACAGTCAGCTCACCACCGCCGATCGGCTCCTCAAGCTGGTCGCGATCGCTGCCAAAGCCGCCGTCATTACCATCCAGCTCTTGCAGGCGCGGGATGGCCGCGGCCAACAGCCGATTCACCTCACCTTCAATACGAACGAAGTCGCGGCGCTCACCGCCCTCAACCAAGATATCGAAGCCAAAAGCAAACGGCTCAAGAATCCGCATCCATCGGACAGTCTCGCCTGGGCCGCCTGGATCATCGGCCGTCTCGGCGGCTGGGACGGCTACCCCTCGTCCAAGCCGCCGGGTCCAATCACCATGAAACATGGTCTCGAATACTTCCATGCCGTCGCAATCGGATGGACCCTCAGAAATGTGTGCATGCCCTAGTGC
>NZ_JAGWDK010000134.1 GCF_018398875.1 Bradyrhizobium sp. sGM-13
TCCGACCATGGCGCCCAGCGCGATGTCAGTGAGGCGTGACAGCCCGCGCCACATAACGGTATTGCCGGGCGGCGGATCGCTGGCGCGGGCGAGATAACCGCCGAGCCGGGCAATCTTGATCAGATAATGCGAGAGCGTTTTCTGTCTTCCTTTTGGTTTGTCGTTGACGAGGCGATCGAGCACGCCGATTTCAGTCGCAGTCAAGGCGAGGGTTGGCGGCGCGTCTGGGGCGGAACGGTTGAGCATCGTCATCCAGAAGACCCGCCAACTTAGGATGCAAAAGAGCGCGATCAGATTGGTCAGACGCTGGGCGGTCCTGAGCTTCGACTCTTCAGCTTTGCAGCCCGATTTGAGGATCTTGTGGAACACCTCGATCTTCCATCTCAAAGCATACCACTCGAGCTTCTCAATAGCGTCCGTGCGGGAACCAACAGGCAGGTCGGTGATCAGCTTCCAATCGATCTTCTTTCTGTTCTTCGGGGTCCCGCGCTCTTCGGCATGGATCACCGTCAGGGTCAGGGCGGGATAGCGCTTCTGCTTTCCGATCGGCGGCAGGACGCGAATCTTGCGATATCTGATCTCAAGAACGGCCTGGTCGGGATCGCCGTTGCTATCTCTGACTTCGAGGCGATGCAGCCTTTTGACGGCGACTTCGTCCATTTCGTCGGCGATCGTGTGATCCCCATCTCCAGCCAAGCGGTCGACGCAGGTCCTGATCAGGAAATGAGTTCCGACCTCTTGTGCTGCGCAGAAGAGCTCGTAGATGTCACTCTCGCGATCACCGATATGGATGCATCGTCCCGGATGATCCAAGAGCTGCGTAGACTGCTTGAGATTTTCCAACCACCGGACGCTTTCCTTTTTCTCGATGGGAATCCGGGTCGGATTGATCTTCTTTTTAAGCGCTGCCGTCCCCTTGAATTTCTTCCGGGTCCAGAACTTAACGGCCGCCAACCCCAGCGGCACCCCCTCGATTGTAACCGCGAGGCTCGAATGCATCAGGATGCCGCAAACCGTGTGCGATCTGAGGCGGCCCGCCTTATCCCGTCCACTGTTTATGCTCTTGGTGATGCCGATCGCTCCTGACTTCTCGCGTTGATAGCTGAACTCGGTTGTGTCATGCAGCACAAGAACGAGACCTTCAGCGGCGGCGGCACGATCACGTGTCGATTGGAAGTGGCCGGCCAGAATGTCCGCTTCGCTGACCCGCTCATTGGAGAAGAAGCGATAGGCTGCCTTGGTATTTGCCCAATCCTGGCAGACGAGCGGAATGCTTTGTCCCATGGCGCTTCCAATCTGCGTGAGCAGTTTGCGGAATCTGCCGCCGAGCCGCGCGTCCCTAAAGCCGCATCCACTACTCTCTCGATCAATCCAACATTCACCTTCCAAGGACCGGTAACAGCCTTTTGCCGATCGATCCCTTAATGTCAGCCCCATAGAGCACCCCCTCGCGAATCAGGTGCTCAGAAAGGAATCACAAGTGATTCTTTC
>NZ_JAGWDK010000135.1 GCF_018398875.1 Bradyrhizobium sp. sGM-13
TGACCCTGGCTGTGTGAAAACGCTGCGCTTGATGTGATTCGCGCGATATGATTCCCGCACGATTTGCGGGGGGCTTGGATGAAGCGCTTCATTGAGGGTGCGGATCGTGGGCAGAGCACGCTGTTTCCTGAATGCGTGGAAGACTGGATCGGCGAGGACAATCCAGTTCGCGTCATCGACGTCCTGGTCGACGGCCTCGATCTGGCCGAGCTTGGGTTCGGCGGGGTCGATCCCGAGGCAACCGGCCGGCCGTCGTACCACCCCTCGGTTCTCCTGAAGCTTTACATTTACGGCTATCTGAACCGGGTTCAGTCGAGCCGGCGGCTCGAACGAGAAGCCGGACGCAATGTCGAGGTCATGTGGCTGCTGGGTCGGCTCGCGCCTGATCACAAAACGATCGCGGACTTCCGCAAAGACAATGACCTGGCGCTTCGCAAGGTATGTGCGCGCTTCGTCGAACTCTGTCGTGAGATGGGTCTTCTCGCGACGGAGAGCGTTGCCATCGATGGCAGCAAGTTCAAAGCCGTGAATAACCGGGACAAGAACTTCACACGGGCGAAGGTGGAACGGCGGCGGGCCCAACTGGAGGAGAGCGTCGCGCGCTATCTGAGCCAACTTGACACGGCCGACCGGCACGAGCCGACGGAGGCGCTGGCCGCGAAGGTGACAAGACTTACCGAGAAGCTCACAAAACTGAAGGAGGAGATGGGCAAGCTTGCCGTTTACGAGAGGCAGATGCTTGCGTCACCTGACCAGCAAATCTCGCTGACCGATCCCGACAGCCGTTCGATGGCGACGAGCGGCCGCGGTTCCGGCGTCGTCGGCTACAACGTGCAGGTCGCCGTGGACACCAAGCACCACCTGATTGTGACGCATGAGGTAACGAACAGCGGTTCAGATCGGGCTCAATTGGCCAATGTGGCCAAGCAGGCGAAGGCTGTTCTACAGACCGAGACGCTCGAGGCTGTTGCCGATCGCGGCTACTTCAGCAGCGCGGAGATCCTCGCCTGCCACGAGGCCGGCATCACAGTAACTCTGCCCAAGCCGCAGACGTCGGGCGCCAAATCGGATGGCCGCTTGGGCAAGCAGGACTTTGTCTATTTGCCGGAGGAGGACGCCTATCGCTGTCCGGCTGGAGAGCAACTGCCATATCGCTTCACTAGCGAGGAAGATGGCAAGCGGATAAGGCGCTACTGGACCACAGCCTGTCAGAATTGTGCGCTCAAGTCCCAGTGCACGACAGGGCCAGAGCGGCGGATTCCACGATGGGAGCATGAGCACCTGCTCGATGCCGTGCAGCAGCGCCTTGATGCGAACCCGCTCGCCATGCGCCAGCGTCGCGAGACGGTCGAGCATCCGTTCGGCACAATGAGGCCCGCATGGGGGCGACACACTTCCTCACCAAAACGCTTCCAAAAGTAGCCGCCGAGATGGCTCTCTCGGTCCTGGC
>NZ_JAGWDK010000136.1 GCF_018398875.1 Bradyrhizobium sp. sGM-13
GGTGCCGTCGCGGGGTTGGTAGGAATTGAGTGTGGCGTAGTCTCCGGGGTGATCAACCTCGAATCATCCGGCGTTGAAGCGTCGGACTGGAGACCACGCCATGACGAGCATTACCACGAAGCCTGATTCTTTGCAGTCTGCGGCCGATATGGCCGGCGATCTTTTCGACAACTGGTTTGATCCGCTTGAGGCCGAAGTGCGAGCGCGATCGCGTGAGTTCATCGAAGAACTGCTCCGCGGGGAGCTCGAGGCGGCGCTTTCACGGCCACGGTACGGGCGCAGCCAGATGTCCGGCAGGGAAGGAAGAGCGAGCGTTGCGGGCCACCGCCACGGCAGCCGGACGCGATCGCTGACCGGCACGTTCGGACCGATCGAGATCGCGGTGCCGCGCGCCCGTCTGACCACTGCCGATGGCAAGACGACCGAATGGAAGAGCCAGACGCTGCGGGCCTATCAGCGCCGCACACTCGCCGCCGACGCGCTGATCGCGAGCACGTATCTCGCCGGCACCAACACGCGGCGGGTGCGCCGTGCGCTCGCGGCCTTGTTCGGCGGGACGGTCGGCAAGGACACGGTGAGCCGGACCTGGCGCAAGGTGAAGAGCGACTGGGACGCCTGGCACACCCGCTCGCTGACCGGGGAGCCGATCGTGCGCCTGATCCTCGACGGCACCGTGGTGCGCGTGCGGCTCGACCGCAAGGCGACCTCCATCTCGCTGCTGGTCGTTCTCGGCGTGCGCGAGGACGGCCAGAAGGTGCTGCTCGCGATCAAGAGCATGGGCGGCGAGAGCGCCGAGGCCTGGCGCACTGTCCTCGCTGACCTCATCAATCGCGGGCTGCGGCGTCCGGAATTCCTCATCGTCGATGGCGCGCCGGGGCTCGACAAGGCCATCGCCTCCGTCTGGGACGGCGTGCCGGTCCAGCGCTGCACGGTCCACAAGCACAGGAACCTGTTCGCACATGCCCCCGAGCGGCTGCATGACGAGATCACTGCGGATTACAACGACATGATCTACGCGACGACGCCTGAGGAGATCGAGGCGCGCCGCAAAGCCTTCATCCACAAATGGAGGCTCAAGCATCGCGCCGTCGCCGACAGCCTGGAGGAGGCAGGAGAACGCTTGTTCACCTTCACGCGTTTGCCGCCGAGCCAATGGCGCAGCGTGCGCACCACCAATGCAATCGAACGGCTGCACGAAGAGTTCAAGCGAAGGATCAAGACGCAAACCGTGCTGCCGTCAGCAGACACCGCAGCCATGCTGTTCTGGGCGCTGCTCGCCTCCGGACAGATCAATATGCGCAAGGTCGATGGATGGCAGACGCTCGCCGCAAAGCCTGGCAATCAGCCGATTGACCTCGCCGCCTGAAACGATACCTTCATGTTCCCGGAGAATGCGCCACGCCAAATTCCCACCACTTCCCGGACGGCACC
>NZ_JAGWDK010000137.1 GCF_018398875.1 Bradyrhizobium sp. sGM-13
CCGCGTTTGATCAGGTCGGTATGGGGCTCGAAGATGGAATAAATCTTCTCGTCGGTAGCCACCTGCTCACCAAAGAGCACACGATGACGTGCCTGATCGATGACACGATCTCCCAGCCCGCAGAAGTGCTCGATCTGACTGCGCAGTTCCTCGATGGCCATGTCGGCGAACATGTCCTTGCCGCGCATCGTGCGGGTCCTCTCGAGCCCCGCGCGTGCGTTTCCTACGACCTCCTCGGCAATGTCGATGAGCGCCCGGTATATCCGGGTCTGCTGCTCGTGACGCTGCCTCGTCGTCATGCGCTGGATCTCGTACATCCGGCGCCGCGCCGCGCGCGTGCGGTCGCAAAAGCCCTTGATTCTTCGCAATTCCAGCGCTTTGGCCAGACGGCGGACCAAGCGTGTGACGACGCGGACCACATCCCATAGCAACGTGTTGTCGGTCGGATGATGAATGTCGGTCTGCACCACCGTAGTGTCGACCCGCAGCTTCGTGCCATCCTCCAATTCGAGCTCGACCGCTGCCCGAACCACCAAATCGTTGACCGCTTTCAGCGTTTGTGGGGTCAGACGGATGAAGCCACGCTGGAAGGCGTCGTGCTTCGGCACCGGCGCGCAGTAGAAGTCGGTGAACTGACGAAGCGTCAATCCATCTGCGATGCGTTCACGCAACTCGCGATAGTCCCAGTTCTTGAGCCGCATCAGAACCAGCGAGCGCAGAACCTGTGTCGCCGTCAATCCGTGACGACCGCTATCTGGCTGCTTCAGGCCACGCACCAGATCCCGCCGGACACGCTCGATGACGTCCCGCTGGTCGTCGAGAAAGCCGGATATCGCCTCCAGCAGCGGCTCCAGGCGAATGCCCTGATCACGTTGCCGCATCAGCTCCCAATCGGCAAAGCTGATCTGTCGCGCTGTCGCTCTCACACCGCTCGGCTCTTCTTGCTTTTGGATGCTTCGGCGCGCTGTCGCTTCAGCGCTTTGATGTATCGCGGTGCCGCCTGGTGCAGCAGATCCTGCAGAGCGCGCCCGTTGTCCAGGTTGCGCTGAACCTCCGGCACAAGCTCTTCCGGCACGTAGACGGCAACGCGACGCCCGTTCGCGCGACCGTAGAGCACATAACTTTGATGCTGTTCGCCAGACTGGCACGCAGGGCAATTCTTGCGGATGCACCGGCTACGACGCAGGCTCAGCGAACCCAGAAGCGCAGGCCAGAGATTCGTCGATTCGCTTCGCAGCCAGCGCGCGACATCCGAAGGCGATTCCGAATCAACATGCTTCATATGAAGAATGTGATACCATGCACATGTACGCCGCAAGAAAAAACGTGCTCGAAAATCGCGAAATAACCC
>NZ_JAGWDK010000138.1 GCF_018398875.1 Bradyrhizobium sp. sGM-13
TGAGCGGCCCGAGACATAGGTGACAGAACGTACCGGACACATGGGTTACACTTTCCGCTTTTGTTCTGCGGGAGGTGTGGATGCCGTGGAAGGCGAGTTCGGTGATGGAAGAGCGCCTGCGCTTTGTCGCCCGGCTTCTGGATGGGGAAGCCATGACCGAGGTCTGCCGGGAGTTCGGCATATCCCGCAAGACTGGCTACAAGATTTTCGATCGCTACAAGGAGCACGGGCTGGAAGCGTTGAGCGACCGCTCCAGGCGGCCAATACGCTACGCCAACCAGCTCCCGCAACAGGTCGAGACCCTGATTGTCCGGCTGAAGAGCGAGAAGCCGCACTGGGGCGCCCGCAAGATCCGCGAGCTGCTGGTGCGCCGGCTCGATGGCGACATCAAGGTTCCCGCCAAAAGCACCATCCACGCGGTGCTCGACCGCCATGGCCTGGTCAGGCGCAGCGGCGTGCCGCGCCACCGCGCGCGCGGCACGCCGCTGTCGCAGGGCACGCTTCCCAATGATCTGTGGTGTGCCGACTTCAAGGGCGAGTTCAAGCTCGGCAATGGCCGATACTGCTATCCGCTGACCGTCACCGATCATGCCTCGCGCTTTTTGCTGCTCTGCGAAGCGCTGGACTCAACGCGAGAAGACCCTGCCATCACGGCCTTTGAGCGGCTGTTCCGCGAGCGCGGCCTGCCGCTTGCCATCCGCTCCGACAATGGCGTGCCCTTTGCCAGTCCCAATGCTCTGTTCAATCTCTCAAAGCTGTCGGTGTGGTGGCTGCGGCTCGGCATTGCGATCGAGCGCATCAAGCCAGGCCATCCACAGCAGAACGGCCGTCATGAGCGCATGCATCTCACGCTCAAAAGGGAAGCCACCAGACCGCCTGGGTTCAACAGTCTCCAGCAGCAGGATCGCTTTGATAGCTTCCGGCACGAGTTCAATGAGGAACGCCCCCATGAGGCTCTCGACATGAAGCGCCCCATAGACCTCTACACCGCCTCAATACGCCGCTACGATGGCCTGCCCGAACTGACTTATCCCTTCCACGATCGAGACGTCGTCATCACATCCTGCGGTCGCCTTTGCCTGCACCGCAAGAAAATCAATATCTCCCTTGTGCTGGCCGGACAAAAGCTCGGCATCAAGGAAGTCGACGAGGGCATTTGGCTCGTCAGCTTCATGCACTATGATCTCGGATATTTCGACCTGGAGCAGAAAACCTTGCAACCACTCGACAACCCGTTCGGCACGAGGTTGTCACCCATGTCTTAGGTACAGTTTGTTACCTATGTGTCCGGGCCGGACA
>NZ_JAGWDK010000139.1 GCF_018398875.1 Bradyrhizobium sp. sGM-13
TCAGGCGGCGTCGGCGAGTTTGTAGGACCAAGTATGGACGACGGGATGGCGATTGACGTCGTCGATTCCGGCCATGATGCGCTCTTTGAGTTCGTGCTTTGATGTAACCCTGATGTGACGCAGGACGGAGCGGGCGAACTTGGAGAAGAAGCCCTCGATGAGGTTGAGCCAGGAGCCGTGCTTGGGCGTGAAGGTAAACTGGAAGCGGCCTGCCGGTCGTGTGTCGAGCCAGGCTCTGGTTTCCCTCGAGATGTGCGCGGAATGATTGTCGAGGATCAACTTGATCGCGGTCCTGGCCGGATAGGCGGCATCGAGAAGCTTGAGGAATTCTACGAACTCTCGGCTGCGGTGGCGGTCTTTGACGAGCGCGTGGACCTTCCCGGTGAGCAGGTCAATGCCCGCCAACAGGCTGAGCGTGCCGTGACGTTTGTACTCATGATCGCGCGCGAAGGTCGCATGTACGCCCGGCACAGGCGGCAGATCCGGCGCTGTCGTCGCGACGGCCTGTATTCCCGGCTTCTCGTCGTAGGAGACGATCGCTACCGGTTTGTCCGACTTCTTCGATCGGGCGGCGGCTTTTTTCAGGACCTGGACCTCGCGATAGACATACAGAACCTCAGCCATCTTCTGCTCGAACTCGGCGTCGCGGTTTTCAAGATAGTAGCGCACCTTGTGCGGCTTGATTTCCTGCTGACCGAGAAGCTTGCACACCGTGCCCTGAACCAGACGGGCGAGACATTCATGTCCGGCCTCTGGTCCGTGCTCGCGGGCATGGCGGGCCAGCAGTCGCGTCGTCCACAACTCGTGCGGATAGCCATGCTCCTTGGCCTTGTCGCACGCCAGAGACACCAGCCAGGCCTTGGCCGCCGGCGTGATCACCGGCTCCTTGCCCGGTCGCGGGCGCTCATCGAGCGCCGCCAGCGCGCCATCAGCCGCCGCCCGCTCGACGCAGCGCTGGACCGTCTGATGATGGGCGCCAAGTCTTTGTCCCACCGCAAAGAACGACGGGGTCTCGCGGTAGGCAAGCAGCATCGCAGCCCGCGATACCCGGCGCGCCGGTTCGGTCCGCGACCGCGAAAGAGCCGTCAACGTTTCAATCTCTTCGTCGGTCATCGCCAACTCGACCGCTTGCCGCCATCCTGCCATGATGAAACTCCTCGTTCAGTCAATCGCAAACGAGGAATCCACAAACAAACCTCCCGTTCCATGACTGCCAAGTTCATGGAATCGGTCGTCTAG
>NZ_JAGWDK010000140.1 GCF_018398875.1 Bradyrhizobium sp. sGM-13
GCGTGTTGGACCGCTATCTTGCCGCGGTTCAGCGGGTGGTGGACCGGCACGACATCTTAAGGACGTCGTTTGTCTGGGAGGGCCTGTCGCGCGCGGCCCAGGTGGTGTGGCGGAACGCGCCACTCAATGTGACCGAGGTCGAGCTGGATGGCTCCGGCGGTCCTGGCCACGCGCAGCTCAGACTGAGGTTTGATCCGCGCCAGCACCGCATCGATCTTGGCCGGGCCCCGCTGTTGCGGTTTGTGATCGCGCGCGAGCCCGGCAGCGCGCGCTGGCTGCTCTTGCAGCTGCAGCATCATCTGATCGGGGATCACACGACGCTGGAGGTGATGCATGCCGAGGTTAAGGCCGTGCTCGGCGGGCGCGACCATGAGCTGGCCGCCCCGCAGCCGTTCCGCAACCTGGTGGCGCAGGCGCGCCTGGGCGTTGGTACCAAAGCGCATGAAGAGTTCTTCCGGGGACTGCTGGGGGACATCGATGCGCCGACCACGCCGTTTGGCTTAAGCGAGGTCCACGGCGACGGCTGCGGGGTTCATGAGGCGCATCGGAGGCTGCCGCAGGCGCTCAACGCGCGATTGCGCAGCCAGGCGCGGCGGCTTGGGGTGAGCCTGGCCAGCCTGTGCCATCTGGCGTGGGGACAGGTGGTGGCGCGCAGCAGCGGCCGCGAGCAGGTGGTGTTCGGCACGGTGCTGTTTGGCCGCATGCATGGCGGCGCGGGTGCCGACCGCACCATGGGCCTGTTCATCAACACGCTGCCGCTGCGGCTTGATCTGGACGGCACCGGGGTCGAGGCGAGCGTGCGGACCACCCACGCCCGGCTGGCCGAGCTGCTGGCGCACGAGCATGCCTCGCTGGCGTTGGCGCAACGCTGCAGCGGCGTTGCGGCGCCGGCGCCGTTGTTCAGCGCGCTGTTGAACTACCGCCACACCGCGCCGGCGCTCGCTTGCGGACCGGATGCTGGGCTGGGCGGCGTGGAATGGCTGGGCGGGGAGGAACGCACCAACTATCCGCTGACCCTGTCGGTGGATGATTTTGGCGAGGCGCTCGGTCTGACGGCGCAGGTGGCGGAGCCCGTCTCCGCGGATCGGGTCTGCGGCTACATGCAGCGCGCGCTCGAGCAACTGGCCGACGCGCTGGAGCAGGCGCCGAACACGCCGGTGCGCGAGCTGGATATCCTGCCGTCCGCTGAGCGCGCGTATCTGTTGGAGGAGCTGAACCGGACGGCGGCGCCGTA
>NZ_JAGWDK010000141.1 GCF_018398875.1 Bradyrhizobium sp. sGM-13
GTCGGTCGCCACGACAACTTCTTCGCGCTGGGCGGCCACTCGCTGTTGGCGGTGCAACTGATGGAGCGTCTGCGACGGCTGTCACTGGGGGTCGAGGTGCGGACCTTGTTCGCCAAGCCGGTGCTGGCCGATCTGGCCGCGAGCCTTGGCAACCATCACGAAGTGGCGGTCCCCGCCAACCTGATCACGGAGAGAAGCAGGGCGATTACGCCGCAGATGCTGCCGCTGATTGAGCTGGCTCAGCCGGAGATCGATCGGATCGTCGCCACGGTGCCCGGTGGGGTCGGCAACATCCAGGATATTTATGGCTTGTCGCCGCTGCAGGACGGCATCCTGTTCCATCATCTGCTGGCCCGCCAAGGCGATCCGTACCTGCTGGTGTCGCAGATGGCGTTTGCCGAGCGTGGCGTGTTGGACCGCTATCTTGCCGCGGTTCAGCGGGTGGTGGACCGGCACGACATTCTGCGCACGTCGTTTGTCTGGGAGGGGCTGTCGCGCCCGGCGCAGGTGGTGTGGCGGAAAGCGCCACTGGATGTGACCGAGGTTGAGCTGGATGGATCTGGCGGTCCTGGCCACGCGCAGCTCCGGCATCGGTTTGATCCGCGCGAGCACCGCATCGATCTTGGCCGGGCGCCGTTGTTGAGGTTTGTGATCGCGCGCGAGCCCGGCAGCGGGCGCTGGCTATTGCTGAAGCTGCAGCACCATTTGATCGGGGATCACGCCACCTCGGAAGTGATGCATGCCGAGATTCGTGCGCTGCTCGGCGGGCACGAGCATGAGCTCGCAGCGCCGCAGCCGTTCCGCAATCTGGTGGCGCAGGCGCAGCTGGGCGTTGGAGCCAAAGCGCACGAAGAGTTCTTCCGGACGATGCTGGGGGACATCGATGAGCCGACCACGCCGTTTGGGCTGAGTGAGGTCCGCGGCGACGGCAGCAGGTCCCATGAGGCGCGGCGAATGCTGCCGCAGCAACTGCACGAACGGCTGCGCAGCCAGGCGCGGCGGCTTGGGGTGAGCCTGGCGAGCCTGTGCCATCTGGCGTGGGGACAGGTGGTGGCGCGGAGCAGCGGACGAGAGCAGGTGGTGTTCGGCACGGTGCTGTTCGGCCGCATGCATGGCGGTGCCGGCGCCGACCACACCATGGGCCTGTTCAT
>NZ_JAGWDK010000142.1 GCF_018398875.1 Bradyrhizobium sp. sGM-13
GATGGGCAGCAGCAGACCATGATTGACGTTGCCGGTGTCGAGCAACGGCGCCCATGCCGACAGCTTGAGCCGCATCGCGGCGTAGAAACCCTGACACCAGGGTCGCGGATCGACGTCGCCATGGGGGTTGCGCAGGTGCATCGGCTCGAACTGGCGAGGCGTAGTTGAAAGAATTTGGCTGATCTCGTTATGGCGCAGCGCGACGGCGGAAATCGCCGCGAACTCCGGGGTGCCGCCGTGGTTGAAGGCATCGGCATCGATGGCGAGCAGCGGGCAGATCCAGTCGAGCGGGCTCATCGACACCGGTCCGGCCACGATCGCGGCGACGTAGCCGTCGAGCATGGGAATGCTGGTGGCGACAGGATGCTGATCAACGCGTGCCTGGAGCCATTGCTCAAGCTCCTCAAGTGGCATCGCAGGTGCCGCCATCGACGACGCTGCTTTATGGCGACGCGGGCTCATGCCGCGGCCCGTGCGGTGCGCTGGCGCGCCGCCTTCCAGTTCCAGGCGAGCAGCTCGTGCAGCTGATGGCTCTTGGTTCGCCCGGACACGATGCGCTCCAGCACATCGGTCAGATAGGCCTGAGGATCGAGTTCATGGAGCTTTGCCGTGTTCACGAGCGATGCCAGGATCGCCCAGCTCTCGGCGCCGCCCTCGCTGCCGCTGAACAATGAGTTGCGTCTTCCCATGGCAATCGGGCGCATGGAACGCTCGACCGTGTTGGAATCGATCTCGACGCGGCCGTCGCGGAGAAACAGCGTCAGCTCATCCCAGTGATTGAGCGCATAGTTGATCGCCTCTGCCAGCTTTGACTGGGAGAAGAGCTGGCCCACCATCTCGGTGAGTCGCGCCTTGAGCGCCGCCATCAACGCTGCGCTTCTGGTGCGGCGGCTGGCCAGCCGCTGCTCCGCACTGTTGCCGCGGATCTCCGCTTCAATGGCATAGACCGCCTGCAGGCGTTCGATCACCTCGCGCGCAAACGGCGACTGGGTCGTTTTGAACACCTCGACGAATTTGCGTCGGGCATGGGCGAGACAAAAGGCGAGCTGGATTGCGCCACCATGATCGCGGGCGAGCGCCTTGTAGGCGGCATAACC
>NZ_JAGWDK010000143.1 GCF_018398875.1 Bradyrhizobium sp. sGM-13
GCTCGCGGCCGCTGCTGCGCGCCACCACCTGCCCCCAGGCCAGATGGCACAGGCTCGCCAGGCTCACCCCCAGCCGCCGCGCCTGTTCCCGCAGCCGCGCGTTGAGCGCCTGCGGCAGCATCCGCCGCGCCTCATGGACCCCATGGCCGTCGCCGCGGATCTCGCTCAACCCGAACGGCATGGTCGGCTCGTCGATGTCTGCCAGCAGCCCTCGGAAGAACTCTTCATGCGCCTTGGCATCAACACCAAGACGCGCCTGCGCCACCAGATTGCGGAACGGCTGCGGGGCTATCAGCTCATGCTCGCGCCCCTCCAGCACGGCCCGGACCTCGGCATGCATCACTTCCAGCGTGGTTTGATCCCCGATCAAATGGTGCTGCAGCTCCAGCAGCAGCCAGCGCGCGCTGCCGGGCTCGCGCGCGGTCACAAACCGCAACAGCGGCGCCCGACCAAGATCGATGCGGTGCTGGCGCGGATCAAACCGGCGCCGGAGCTCATCGGCGCCGGGACAATCATAGCCATCCAGCTCGACCTCGCTCACCTCCAGCGGCGCACGACGCCACACCACCTGGGCCGAGCTCGACAGCCCCTCCCAGACAAAGGCCGTGCGCAGAATGTCGTGCCGATCCACCACCCGCTGAACCGCGGCAAGATAGCGATCCAACAGGCCACGGTCGGCAAACGCCGTCTGCGACACCAGCAGGTACGGATCGCCATGGCTGGCGAGCAGATGATGGAACAGGATGCCGTCCTGCAGCGGCGACAAGCCATAAATGTCCTGGATGTTGCCGACGCCACCAGGCACCATGGCGACGATCCGATCGATCTCGCCCTGCGTCAGCTCGATCAGCGGCAGCATCTGCGGCGTAATCGCCGTGCTGCTCGCGGTGATCAGGTTGGCCGGGACCGCCGCCTCCTGATGACTGCCCAGGCTTGCGGCCTGATCCGCCAGCACCGGCTTGGCGAACAAGGTCTGCACCTCGATCCCCAGCGACAGCCGCCGCAGACGCGCCATCAGCTGCAGCGCTAGCAGCGAATGTCCACCGAGGTCAAAGAAGTTGTCGTGCCGCCCGA
>NZ_JAGWDK010000144.1 GCF_018398875.1 Bradyrhizobium sp. sGM-13
GCGTTGAAGCAAACCACTTTGAGGGGAGCCGTCCATGGGCGAGGTTAGCACGATTGGTCTCGATATTGCGAAGTCAGTCTTCCAGGTTCACGGCGCAGATGTTGATGGCGCGGTTGTGATCCGCAAGCGTGTGAGCCGCGCCAAGGTGCTGGAGTTCTTCTCGACTTTGCCGGCTTGCGTTGTTGGCATTGAAGCCTGCCCAAGTGCCCATCATTGGAGCCGTGAGCTCCAGGCGCTCGGCCATACGGTGCGGCTGATGCCGCCCAGTTATGTGAAGGCTTATCTCAAGCGCAGTAAGAACGACGCTAATGATGCTGCGGCGATCTGCGAGGCAGTGACACGTCCGTCGATGCGTTTTGTGCCGACCAAAAGCGAGCAGCAACAATCAGGCCTGATGCTGCATCGCAGCCGACAGCTACTGGTCCGTCAGCGAACGATGCTGTCGAACGCGATCCGCGGTCACCTGGCCGAGCTCGGCATTATCTCGGCAAAGGGGCGCAACGGCACAGCCGAGCTGTTCAAGATCATTGCTGACGAGAAGGATGGTCGGATACCCGCGGCCGCACGGTTCAGCCTCGATGTTCTTGCCCGCCAACACGCCGCGATCGCAGCTGAGATCGGAGCTATCGAGAAGCGCATCCATGCCTGGCATCGTTCAAGCGAAGAAAGTCGCCGGCTCGAGCAGATCCCAGGCGTTGGTCCCATCGTCGCCACCGCCCTGGTCTCAGAAGTCGGTGATTGGAAAGAGTTCTCGTCCGGACGAAGCCTGGCCGCCTGGATCGGGCTTGTTCCCAAGCAGCATTCGACCGGTGGCAAGGAACGTCTGGGTAGAATCTCAAAGCAGGGAAACCGGTATTTGCGATGGCTACTCGTCACGGGCGCCATGGCCGTTATCCGATATGCGCGGCAGCATGGCACGCGGCGCCTCTGGCTTGCGCATATTATGGAGCGCCGGCCGATCAAGGTCGCCGCCGTGGCGCTTGCCAATAAAATTGCGCGCATGGCCTGGGCCATGATGGTACGCGGAGAGCA
>NZ_JAGWDK010000145.1 GCF_018398875.1 Bradyrhizobium sp. sGM-13
GCGGCGCGCTTTGGCTTCCTGCCCTGCCAGCATTCGTTGGCGTATAACCTTGAGCTCGACGACGCTGAGTGTCCCTTTGATACCCAACACCGACTGATCGTCGAGATTATTCAGATCGTAGACCTGTTGCTCGTCAGCGATTAGCGTTCCAAAGATCTGGCATACCTCCAACAGCCGACACCAATCTTTGTCCGTTCGGGATAGCCGTGATACCTCTCGGCTGCCGACGATTCCGACCTCTCCCAGCGCTACCGAGCTGAGGACGCGCTCAAAGCCTTCCCGCTGGGCGGCGGCAAGGCCCGCGCTCGATCCCAGGTCATTATTGATGATCTCGACCTCCTGCCAGCCCAGCACACGCACCCGTTCGGCCATCGCATACTGGAGGAGTTGACTTTCCTTATTCTGTCGTACTTGCTTTTCGCTGGATTGCCGAAGGTAGACGATCGCCTTGCGAGCCAGATGCTCCGGTTTGATTTTGGGATTGTGCAAGAGCTCTGTCATTTCCTCGTCTCCTCTCCTCGTGAAACACCGCTGCTATAACGCGGGCTATGAGATCGATCAGATCGGCGCGTGTCGCTGCGTCCATTGGCACGGCGCCGCATTCCCTTGAGATCATCAAATCTAAAAGTTGAAGTTGCACCACGACGACCTCCCTCGCTTCCGCTAACGCGCGGTCGCCGAAGGTTATCGTGGACAGGGTGAGTCGAGTCGTGAGGCGATCAATGAAGCGAGAGATAGGAGGGCTTGCTTACCGAGGCGCGGTCATTGCGAGATCGTGATCTCGGCACACTCCGGCAACAGCATCCAGATGGGAATCTTCAGTCGTCTCCCGGCTGGATCCATGACACAGACCGCCGCATCTCCTCGCGTTGGTCTGCGAAGAATCCGCAGGGTAACACCATGAAGCGGGTGAAAGGGGTAGAAGACCTGAACATCTGTATTATCGGCGCTCAGGGTATTGTGGGCGTGGGTGCCATCATCCTCACATTCACTGTGTCGTGCCGGGCGGCGGCCTGTCACCTGACGGAA
>NZ_JAGWDK010000146.1 GCF_018398875.1 Bradyrhizobium sp. sGM-13
GACCTGGTCGATTATGTCCTTCTGGTCGTCAAGAAAATCGGAAATCGCCTGCAGCTCGACACCCGATGTGCTTTATGGCAGGTGGGCATCCACGGCGCTTGTCGATATCGGTTCTCCAACAACGGCGGCGGGAAACGTCCACGCCCCGGTGGGGCGCACGGCGCGCCAATAGTTTGTCAGCACCTCCAGCAACCTGGCCGACAGCATGACATAGCGGTCTTTCTGTCCCTTGCCCTGCTCGACGCGAAGCACCATGTGCTGGCGATCGATAGCTTCAGGCTTCAGACGGGTCGCCTCAGAAATACGCAGGCCGGCGGCATTGCACGTCGTCAGGATCGCCTGGTGTTTGAAGCTCTCGATGCAGCCAAGGAAGTGCAGCACCTCCTCGGGGCTGAGAATGATGGCCAATGTCTTTGACGCCTTGGGACACGGAATGATCTGGGCGAGATCCCAATCGAGGCGGAGCGTGACGCGGTAGAGAAATCGAAGCGCTGCGACGGTGACGTGCACCGAGCGCGGCGCCAGCTTCTTCTCGTTCGTCAAATAGACCTGATATCCTCCGGGCTGAGCAAAGCCGGCGATTTAGCGAAATGCCGAGCGAACTGCGAAACCTGCAGCAAATAGGAATCCTGCGTGTGTTGCGACAGGTTGCAGACCTGCATGTCTTCCACCATGCGTAACCGTAGCGAGGTCATAGCGAACTCCTTGGCAAGAGGGACGCTGCGCGCGGGCAGCAACGCCATCTTGCCAGGGGCAAGCTCCTCTGAAATGGTATCGATTACGTCGCTCTGTGCCCGTGGTGCCGGAGTCAGGGACGCTGGCTGGCTTTAAGGGGGTACGCCGCACTCAACGCGGATACTCTCCCGCGGAGCGGGTTCGTCCAAAATAGATTATCCGCAATAATCATATCGAGTGTGAGATTGTTGAACGCGCGGTACTTGAACAGCCGCCTCGGAATGCTTTGCTTTTTGGCCATTGCGTCCCCTTGAGCGGCTATCTGGGTCCAGAGTTCTGAACCACCCGAA
>NZ_JAGWDK010000147.1 GCF_018398875.1 Bradyrhizobium sp. sGM-13
GCAAGGAATCAGACTCGCTCCCTCTTGACCAGTCACTACTCAGACAGGCTCCTAGCCGCCGAGGCGGTGGCGCATCGCGCCAGCCTTGAGCACGGTCGATCACCGGTCTACCTTAGACCGCCGTCCTCCGTCGAGCAGCGGTGGACTTTTCGGTGATGTGACGATCACGTCGCTGTGTGCCGCGTTTTCCCCGGAGCCACGCCGAGGAGCGTCTCTAGATGCGGCGGAAGCTGAGCCGGCCTCTGGTCGAGGACCTTCAGGTCGATATGCGCGAGCAACTCGCCAAGCTCTCCCGGGGACACGACCTGGCCAAGGCGTTCAACTACATCCTGAAGCGATGGGCGAGCTTCACGCTGTTCCTGGAGGACGGACGTGTGTGCCTTTCCAACATGCCGCCGAGCGCGACCTAAGAGGCATCGCACTTGGCCGAAAGGCTTGGCTGTTCTGCGGATCTGATTGCGGACGGCGACGCGCCGCAGTCATGTACAGCTAGATCGTCCCGGCGAAAATGAGCGGCATCGGCCCGCTGGCGTGGTTGGCCGATGTCCTTGCCGGCATCGCCACTCATCCGGCCTATCGGCTGTACCAGCTTCTGCCCTGGAACTGGACGCCGGCATCAGCGATCTCTGCTCGGGCGGCATGACCACCTACGTCAACAAGGTCCATCACGTCGCCACCATTGCCAAGGTCGCCAAGGACCCGGCGAAGATGAAGATTGGCTGTGGGACATCGCCAATGAAATAATGGAGATCGAGGACAGGGTCTTCTGGGTCTATGGTGTCGGAGAAGAGGCGTCCAGGTGTTCACCGACTTCGGAATCGATGACCTGATCGAGCTCATCAAGAGTACCCTGGACTGCTCAAGTATATTGCTCCCTCGGACATCACCGCGCCTCTGGGGAGCGAGCAGGAGCGCTACTGAGCCTTTTGATCCAACTTTCCCCTCTAGATTAGCGTTTTCTTGGTTCGAATCATATCAGGCGGCGTCGGCGAGTTTGT
>NZ_JAGWDK010000148.1 GCF_018398875.1 Bradyrhizobium sp. sGM-13
GGCGGCATGGAGACGTGGGAGAAATCGGGCGCCTCCCAGAACTTGACCTCGGCGGCCGCCACGTGGATCCGCAGGTCCGGACGTAGCCGTTCCTTGACCCCGTCGACGAGCAGCCCGCCAATGTGGTCCATGTGCATGTGGGTCAGCACCACGTCGGTCACGGACGCAAGATCGATGCCGGCGGCCTCCAGTCGCTTGATCAATTGCCCGGCCCGCGGCAAGTGCAAGTCCGGGTCGAGCCCAAGCCCAGCATCGACGAGTATGGTCCGGTCGCCGCTACGCACCACGACCACGTTCAGCGCCCAATCGTAAGCGTCCGGCGGCAGGAACATGTCTTTCAGCCAGGTCGCCCGGACGGCCGGGTCGATGTTGTGTGCCAACATTGCGGTTGGGAGCGGTAGCACGCCATCGCTGACCACCAGCACGTCAATCTCACCGACCTTCACCGCGTAGCGCGACGGAACCAATTCGTTGGACCCCGGTCCACCGGGATGTGAGGTGTTGGCTAGGCTCGTGTCTACGTCCATGTTCGTCTCCTGTTTCATGTTCAAGGTTACTGGCTGGTCTCGGTTGAGCAGGCCACGCAGCCAGCGAGAAGCGCGGCCCGTTTCGCGTGAAGGATCTAGAAGAAGCCACTCACGTCAGTCACACGCTCCGGATCGGCAGAGGCCAGCGCGGCAGCGCGCTCGGCACGCGGCGGATAGATCCAGACGGTGTTGATTTCCTGCTTGGTCTTCTTGCCGACGTCGCCGACCATCGCCACCTTGCGCTCCCAGCCGGTCGTGAACAGCGCACCGGCCTCGCCGAGATCCAGGCAGGTGACGTAGCCCTTCTGGTGATAGGGCCTAGTCGGAATGCCGAGCAGCTCAGCGGCGGCGTTGTTGCCGGCAAAGGCGCCCATCCGCGTGGCGTGCTGGCACGACATCAGCGCGTAGTTGCCCTCATCGTCGCAGGCGGCGCGCGCGGCATCGCCGGTCGCGAAGACACCGTCCACTCC
>NZ_JAGWDK010000149.1 GCF_018398875.1 Bradyrhizobium sp. sGM-13
GCCAGGTGGAAACGCGGCTCGCCAACCTGCCGCCGTGCTTGATCGGTATGGAGGCTTGCGTAGGCGCCCATCATCTCAGCCGCAGACTCCAAATGCTTGGCCACGACGCCCGCCTGATGCCGGCGAAGTACGTGCGCCCGTATTCGAAGGGACAGAAGAATGACTTCCGAGATGCGGAAGCCATCGCCGAGGCTGTCCAACGCCCAACCATGAAGTTCGTCGCGACCAAGACCGCCGATCAGCTCGACCTTCAAGCACTGCACCGCGTCCGCTATCGATTGGTCGGTCAGCGTACCGGTGTCATCAATCAGATCCGTGCGTTCCTGCTGGAGCGGGGCATCGCCGTGCGGCAAGGCCTGCATTCCCTGCGGTTCGAGTTGCCGGGCATCTTGGCGACACGCACCGATGTCCTCTCGCCTCGCATGTTGCTCATCATCGAGGGCCTGGTGGAAGACTGGCGCCGGCTGGATCAGCGTATCGAGAGGCTATCTAGCGAGATCGAAACACTGGCCCATCAAGATGAGGCCTGCCAGCGACTGATGACGGTGCCTGGCATTGGCCCGATCATCTCGAGCGCAATGGTGGCCGCGATCGGCGCTGGAGACGTGTTCTCGAAAGGCCGCGACTTCGGCGCTTGGCTTGGACTTGTGCCGAAGCAGACATCGACCGGCGACCGCATGATCCTCGGCAGTATATCAAGGCGCGGCAATCGCTACCTGCGCGCGCTGTTCGTGCAAGCCGCGTGGGTTGTGCTGGTCAAAATCAGGTGTTGGGAGCGCTATGGCCTCAACTCTTGGATCCAAGCCGCCAGGAAACGATTGCATCACAACGTGCTGGCGATTGCGCTCGCCAACAAGCTCGCCCGAATTGCCTGGGCGGTCCTCAACAAGGGACGCGCCTTCGCGTGCGTCAAGACGGAGGAGACGGCGTCCCGACCTGCTTGATCCTCGCGCCGTGCTCGGGGCC
>NZ_JAGWDK010000150.1 GCF_018398875.1 Bradyrhizobium sp. sGM-13
TACGGCGAACTCTTTCGCCTCGGCGCCCAGAACCGTGCCAGCATCGAGCGCCGGCCCGGAAACAACGGCAATGATCAGCCCGCACCAAACCGCGCTCGCGTCGTCTCCGCAATCCCGGCCAGCTCCGACGACGCGAGCGCTCCCGCCGAGACCTTGATTGCCGATCAACTCTGCCTTTCAACCTCCACAGGAGATCATTCGGAATGACCATGACCTTGCCAGAAATTGATCGCTGCCTACGACAGTTGCGGCTGTCGGGCATACGCGACACGCTCGAGACCCGCGTCCTGCAGGCCCAGGGCGCCAGCCAACCGTTCCTCGAGACCTTCTGCCTGCTCCTGCAGGACGAACTCGATCGTCGTCAGTCCCGTCTCATCGCTCGCCGCTACCAGCAATCCGGGCTTGAAGAGAAGCTCACGCTCGCGGAGTTCGACTGGTCCTTCAATCCCAAACTGCCGCGTCAGGCCTGCTTCCAGCTGCATGCGCTGAAGTTTGTCGCGGTCGGTGAAAACGCTCTGTTCATTGGCAAGCCCGGCACCGGAAAATCGCACGTGGCCAAGGCCGTCGCCTACCAGGCCATCCTGCAAGGCCACAAGGTCCAGTATCTCGAGGCCGATGACTTCTTCAACCGTTACGCCCTCAGCCCCGCCGCTCAGCGCGAAGCTCGACTGCGGAGCATCTCTGACTGCGATCTGCTTGTGCTTGACGATCTGTTCCTCGCTCGCACCATCCCCGACGAAGCCGGCGCTTTGCTGCAGAATCTGATCCATCAACGCTACAAATTGCACCGCAGCGTCATCGTCACGTCCAATCGCGTCGTGCAGGATTGGGGCGCTTATCTCCGCGACAACACCATGAGCACGACGATCCTTGACCGCCTCATGCACCATTGTCATCTGCTTGAGTTCGACGGCCGCA
>NZ_JAGWDK010000151.1 GCF_018398875.1 Bradyrhizobium sp. sGM-13
ATGCCGACGTTGTCCGTCAGTTGCCGGAATAATCCAGTTGCCGGAATTATGCCGCTAATTCCGTCGGCGGAATTATCGCCACACCTTCGCGGTCCGATCGCTAGAGCAGTGCCGCCACGATCGTGCTGCAGTCGCTCGGCATATCGTCGCGCTCAGCACCTACGTCGGTCATGCGCACGTAACCGACACCTATTGGTACTTGCAGGCGACGCCGGCTCTGATGAGCCAGATCGCCGAGGCTGGCGAGGCGCTACTCACAGGAGGTGCCGCATGACTGCGCTCGCCCCCTATCTGAGCGGCTTCTTGCGCGAGCATCTGCCCAAAGAGCGCAGGGCAAGCCAGCATACCTGCGAGGCGTATGCGCAGAGCTTCCAACTCCTGCTCGTCTTCGCAGCTGGCCGGCTCAAGACCACGCCGGCCAAGATCGAGGTCGAGCAGCTCGATGCGCCGCTGATGCTGGCATTCCTGGAGCATCTGGAAAAGAAGCGCGGCAACTCAGCGCGAACACGCAACGCCCGGCTCGCTGCGATCAACTCGTTCTTCCGCTTCCTGGAGTACAGGCTGCCATCTTGCCTCGACCAGTCGCGGCGGATCCATGCTATCCCGATGAAAAAGACCGATCAGGCCCTTATCGGGTACCTCACGCGCGAAGAGCTGCAGGCGCTGCTCAATGCGCCGGACGCGAGTACCATGTCCGGCATTCGGGACCGCGCCATGCTGCATCTGGCCTTTGCCGCGGGATTGCGCGTGTCGGAGCTGGTCGGTCTCCGGCTCGATCAGATCGACCGCCGGACGTTGTCCAGCGTACACGTCATGGGAAACTTTCAATTACCCACAAATTCTCTTCCGACCATGGCGCCCAGCGCGATGTCAGTGAGGCGTGACAGCCCGCGCCACATA
>NZ_JAGWDK010000152.1 GCF_018398875.1 Bradyrhizobium sp. sGM-13
CGCCGACACCGCTGCATCGATCCGCATATTGCTGAACGCGCTACACGCTTTCTCGCTCGACGAATCCACGTGGGTGACGCAGATGTAACGCGCGTCCCGCTTCGAATGATGCAGGACCTTGAACTTGCGTCCGCAACGCCCACAGCGCAGCAAGCCGACGAGAAGTCCACTGCCATTGCGTGCCGCACCCGTCACCACCGCCCCCTTCATGCTTGCATTACCGGCAATGATCGCTCGGTTGCGATCATACTCTTCCCAGGAGATATAGCCATCATGATGGTTGCGGATTAGAACCATCCAGTCCTCGCGCCGGCGCTCCACGCCGTGGATGGTGACTTTACGGCCGTCTTCGACTCGCGTGCGTGAAATCGTTCGTCCGTAGACATAAGCATAGACTGGATTGGTCAACAATCGATGGACGGTGTGATAGCGCGGCGGGCCCCAGCGCACCGTCCGTCCCAGCGGACCATGCACGGCGATTGGCAGCTCGATTCCTTCCTGGCAGAGCCACAGGGCCACCTGACGCACGCTACCGATCTCCCGAAACCTTCGGAACACCAGAGACAGCACTTCGCGGATACGCTGGTCGGGGTCTTGTTCCAGACGGTCATCTGCGCTGCGCCGATATCCTACAGCGACTGTCGTGTGCAGCTCGCCGCGCGCCGCCTTCAGGCGTAAGGCCTCTTGCGATCGTTGCCGCAGCGTCGACAGTTCGAGTTCGCTGAAAGTACCTTTCATACCGAGCAGCAAGCGATCATTTACGAGCCGCGGATCGTACGATCGATCATGTTGATACCTTCATTTGTTTGCTCTCGGGTCGAAAACGAGGTGATCTCGAGCTCCTGTCTTAAGCTCTCG
>NZ_JAGWDK010000153.1 GCF_018398875.1 Bradyrhizobium sp. sGM-13
CCCAGGATGAGCTTGTTCTGGCCGACATCGCTCAAAACCCGCGACGGCTTGCATATCTCGTCGCCCGGCCACCACGCCGCCGGCGTGACGCTTGCGGAGCTGTCCCGTGCATGTCCGCCAGTGAACGAGCTGCTTCTTTCCTGCGCAGCTTCGATGGTGCAAAGTTCAAGACCTTCTTTATCTGGAGCGAAAGAGTCATCCTTTCGTACATCGAAATAGTAGCGTCGCGTCGGGACCTGCTTTCATCCCCTACGACAGAACAGCGGAACCCGGAAGTTGTTCACGCGGACCGAAGCCTCAAAAAAGAAACGAGGCCCGGGGTGCCTAGGAGTCCGGACCTCGTCACCTCAACGGCCCGGTGCTTCGGGTCGCTCGGTGTGAACGGCAACACACAGCGGATGGGCCAGTTCCGAGTGATCTCGATCAAGCGAACCGCTGTACACTCTGAGCTACGCCAATCGTAGGACCACTCTAGGTGAGGATTGCTAGTTTTGCGTGCCGACCACCGTCCCCGGTTGGCACGGTTTCAAGAGCGGCCCCAGCTTCCCCCCGGCTGGGGCCTTTTCCTTGCCGAATTGGCTAGGAACGAACTTCAAGATAATGATTTGAGTCCGCGCTCAGTAAGGCGCGTACCAATGACCGAGCCGGATCAAGACACCGTGCTGCGGGGTATCGAGGATGCCAGGCGCATCCTTGGAGAATACATTGCACCCGGCCCGCGCGCCGCCACGGCAACGGTGCACCGCCGTTCTCGATAGAGATGAGGTTGTCCACGCTATCGATCGAATGAAGCGACGCCGAACCCTTCGCCTCGTGGAATAGGCCCGCCAGCGTGAACCGGCGGGCCATAGATGCTC
>NZ_JAGWDK010000154.1 GCF_018398875.1 Bradyrhizobium sp. sGM-13
CGATTGCTGCTAACGCACGCGCCGCCGCCAATCGCTCGGGGTTTCGCCGGTCATCTTCCTGAACGCCGCAGCGAAGGCGGTCTGCGACGAATAGCCAAGCGCGGCCGCGATCGAGACGACGGATTCGTCAGTGTCGCGCAGCATGTTCATGGCCTGCTCGAGCCGGTGCTGGCGAAGCCAGGCATGAGGTGAAAGCCCGGTGCTTTCCTTGAAGGAGCGGCAGAAGTGGAAGCGCGACAGTCCGGCATCTGACGCCAGCGCAGCGAGCGAGACGTCCGCGTCGCCGTCCGAGCGCAGGCGTTCGATGGCGCGGAGCAGGACCTTCGGCGCCAGCCCACCCATGGTCGGCTGGAACGTGGCTGGCGAGCCGGTGTGCGCAGCCAGGAGGCGTGTGGCCAGGAGGTCGGTCAACTGATGCCTGAACAGCATATCCAGGGCCCCATTGCCCTCCAAGGTATCCGCTGCACTCAAGAGCAATCGGGACGTAATGGGGTCGGGATACGCCGTTCGCTCCAGGAGATCGGTCGGTGATGCGATCTCGGCTTCGTCGGCAACGCGTTTCAGCATTGCGTGAGGAAGATAGAGCTGAACGACATCAACAGGTTTCGGAATATCCCACCGGGAGCTTGATCCTTCCGGAATGATTATCACAACCCCGCGACGAAACGTTCCAATCGCAACCGATCTCCCTGTCCGCCGCTCCATGCGCTGCACCGTGCCGTTGTAAGCCATGATGACGTGATGGGCCATGGGTTCGACGACGTCGTGCAATGGGTCATGTTTCCAGTGGGCGATCCCGCTACCGGAGGCATCCAAAGCCATGTGAAATGGCGTGGTCCCGAG
>NZ_JAGWDK010000155.1 GCF_018398875.1 Bradyrhizobium sp. sGM-13
CTGAAGCGCAATGCGCAGGCGATCTACCAGGATCTGGTTGATCAGCTCGGCTTCACTGCCAGCTACGAGAGCGTCAAGCGTTTCGTGCGCGCCTTGCGCCACATCGATCCCAAACAGTTTGACCGTCTCGAGTTTGCCCCCGGCGAGGAAGCCCAGGTCGATTATGGCGAAGGCGCGCTGACCCGTGATCCGAAGAGCGGTCGTTACCGCCGGCCGCGCCTGTTCGTGATGACCCTGCGCTACTCGCGGCGTAGCTTCCGGCGGGTGGTCTGGAAGTCGAGCCAGCAGATCTGGGCACAGCTCCACGAAGGGGCTTTTCGATATTTTGGCGGCGCCGTCGGCTATGTCGTGCTCGATAATCTGAAGGAAGGCGTCGTCACGCCCGACCTTTACGAGCCCGAGCTCAACCGGCTCTACGGCGCGGTGCTCGCGCATTACGGCGTCGTCGCCGATCCGGCACGGGTGCGGGACCCGAACCGCAAGGGGACCGTGGAGAACGCGATCCAGCACACCCAGGGCACCGCGCTCGCCGGGCGGCGCTTCGAATCACTCGAGGCTCAGAACAGCTTTCTGGAGCACTGGGAGACGAACTGGGCTTCCAAACGCATCCATGGCAGCATGAGGCGTCAGGTCGAGGCCATGTTCCAGGAGGAGAAGCCGCATCTGCGGCCATTGCCCGCGACCGGCTTCCGTTACTTCTCCGAGCTCGTGCGTACCGTCTACGACGACACCACCGTGCGGGTGGATCACAGCGACTATGCCGCGCGCCCCGCGCCGATCGGCAGCCAGGTCGTGGTACGCCTTTACGAGACCA
>NZ_JAGWDK010000156.1 GCF_018398875.1 Bradyrhizobium sp. sGM-13
CCACAAACAAACCTCCCGTTCCATGACTGCCAAGTTCATGGAATCGGTCGTCTAGGTGGTGCCGGTCTGCCGATTGTTCGGCAGCCCGAAAAGAGAGAGGAAGAATTGTGTGATTGCGCCCGGCTGCGGCCGCGACTGAGACGTTGAACGGAAATTCTAAACGTCTGCTAGCGAGCGAAAATCGTTCGTGCCGCACGACGGAATGCATAAGAGAGCCTGCCTAGCGCCGCGGATAGGTTATCCGCGTCGTAGACAGGCTCGTAGGCACTCTTACGCTACCGGTGCCGGGCAGTCGACGATAATGTCAAAGCTGCCATCGGGGAAGTCCACGATAACGACGTCGCAGACGTCGCAGGCTTGGCCTCCCGAAGCCGCAAATGCTTCTTCAGGGGTCAGCTCGGTCACAGCATAAGCTGACATATCGCTTCTCAATGTGTTCTCCTTTTCAAGATCAGTCAGTGTGGCCGGTCAGCAAATGCTGACAGGCGGCGTGGGAAGTTCAAGTCTCGTGCCAACCTTCGCAGGAACGGCAAAAAAAATCTGCACGCTCTTTCAAGTACTTAAATGGGCGTGTGCGGCAGACCGCTCGAACATCACTGTTGCGAACGCGACAAATCGAACAGGCGCGAACACGACATAGGTCAAGAGGCGTTTCATTAATCTCTCTGCCCCTGACAATAGAATCCAGATTTGTAGACTGTCTGGCGTCTTAGGATACCAGCAGCGGGCGCGCTCTCGCGAGCTATCGCTAAATTTTGGTGACGGCGCGGCCGGTCAGGCGGCGGCGGTTATGGGCTGACGGTCA
>NZ_JAGWDK010000157.1 GCF_018398875.1 Bradyrhizobium sp. sGM-13
GAACTCACAGATGGCCATCCACGACTCGCGGCGATGCTGCGCCCAATGCTTGTGGCTCGAGCCGCGCTGCGTGAACAGTACGGCGTCCTACACAAGATGGTACTTGAAATAGTACGTCGCGAACCGACATGCCAGCGGCTCATGACGATACCAGGCGTAGGCGCACTGACGGCAATCACTTTTCTAACAACTATTGATGACCCGGATCGCTTTCAACGCTCCCGCGATGTTGGCGCGCATCTTGGCCTTACGCCACGCAAATACGCATCTGGCGAAACCGATCGGAATGGCGCTATTTCGAGGTGCGGCGATGTGATGCTCAGGACCATACTTTATCAGGCAGCGCTTGCACTTCTAACCCGCACCCAGCGTTGGTCTGCATTGAAAGCCTGGGGTGTAAGGGTGGCCAAGCGACGCGGTCTTCGCCGAGCAGTCGTGGCGGTCGCGCGAAAATTAGCGATCGTGATGCATCGGATCTGGGCAGATGGAAGCGAGTTCCGATGGACCCGCGAGGAGGCGACCGCATGATCGATTAGCAATTCAGCGGATCCGCCGAAAAGGCGGAACGACGTCCTGCGAGGACGAGGTCGGGGTGACTGCGCTGCAACCTCTGTGCCTGCAGCACGCGCCTAATAGATAGCAGCTCCCGATCTTCGGACTACCATCGTGAGGCGGCTATGAACGTCGACCTCGTAGACAAGAGCGAGCCTCGCAGGCTGTCGGTAACGAGCTGAACCCTTGTGCCAGCAACCGCAATCAGACAAGAGGTT
>NZ_JAGWDK010000158.1 GCF_018398875.1 Bradyrhizobium sp. sGM-13
CTCACCCGAGGATCTCGAAATCGCGCTGATCGCACCCGAGCCGACGCTAGTAGTTCGCCCACGGCTCTATGAATCGAAGCCCGAGACGCTGACGGCGCCGCTGCTCGACGTCCTTAACGCCATCGACGTTGTCTACGTGCAAGGCAGCGCTGAAACGATCGACACCAAGTCGCGCATGGTGCAGATCGCAACGGCCAAAGGCACGCGCAAGTCGCTCTCGTATGACCGCCTGGTCGTGGCTACCGGCAGCAAACTATTCCGTCCGAATATTCCGGGCCTCGCCGAGCACGGCTTCAGCGTCGACTCGCTGGATGACGCGATCGCGCTCGACAAGCATCTCCATGCCCTCGCCGACCGGCCGGCCGTGAACGGACGCGACACGGTCGTCGTTGCCGGCGGCGGCTTCACCGGCATCGAGGCGGCAACCGAGATGCCGGCGCGGCTGCGCGAGATCTTCGGCCAGAATGCCAAGCCGCGCGTCATCATCGTCGATCGCAACAAGGCGATCGCTCCCGACATGGGCGAAGGCCCCCGCCCCGTCATCGAGGGTGCCCTGCGCAAGCTCGGTGTTGAGACCCGGCTCGGTGCCGGCGTCGCCGCGCTCGACGAATCCGGCATCACCTTGTCCAGCGGCGAACGCATCGAAGCCGAGACCGTGGTCTGGGCCGCCGGCATTCGCGCCGCGCCCTTGACCCAGCAGATTCCCGCCGAACGCGACAATTTCGGCCGGCTGCTGGTTGATCGCGATCTGCGCGTGCCGGGAG
>NZ_JAGWDK010000159.1 GCF_018398875.1 Bradyrhizobium sp. sGM-13
CCGCCCCGCCTATGTAAAGCTCACCCACCGCCCCCAACGGCACAGGCGCGCCATGGCCGTCCAGCAGATACACACGCGTGTTGGCAATCGGACGGCCGATCGGGATCGAGGCCAGCCCCTCGACGGATTCGGATATCTCGAATGTGGCACATCCAACCGTTGCTTCCGTCGGACCAAAATGATTGATCAGACGCACGCTCGGAAAACGCTCTTGCCAAAACTGCATGTCTGCCGGAATTAAGGCCTCGCCCCCAACCATGAGCACTCTTGTCGGAGCCGATCCTTTGTTGGCTTCGAGCCGTTTGTTCAGCATGCTTAGATGCGAAGGCGTCAGCTTGATCAGATCATAGGTCTGGCCATCCTCGACAGCAGCAAGCCAATCTATTGGGACAGTCTGGTTTAGAATGCGGAGCTTGGTACCGGCCAGCAAAGGCCCAAACAAGGTCGTAATGCTGCCGTCAAAGCTAAACGACAGCAGCATCAGCGAGCCGTTCCCAGCTCGTTCGCAATGGCGGCGATCCGACCAATGCAAATAGTTCACCAGTCCGCGATGCTCGACCATGACGCCCTTGGGGGTTCCGGTTGAGCCTGAGGTGTAGATGATGTAGGCGAGATGGCGCGAGGTGAGGCCGAGGGCGCGCGGCTCGGGATCAGAAACAGGCAGCGCGGCCCAGGGCGGGGTGGCCGTATCCAGATCGAGCGCCGTCACATCGGCGAGCGCCTCGGTGCCGAGCGCGGCGCGGCCGGCCGCATCGCAAAG
>NZ_JAGWDK010000160.1 GCF_018398875.1 Bradyrhizobium sp. sGM-13
ACCCGCGCGCGCTGGGCCTGACCTCACGCCATCTCGCCTATGTGATCTACACCTCCGGCTCAACAGGTACGCCCAAGGGCGTCATGGTCGAGCATGCCCAGATTGCGCGTTTGTTCGAGACGACCGAGAGCTTGTATGGCTTCACCGAACGCGACGTATGGTGTCTGTTCCATTCCTTCTCGTTCGACTTCTCAGTTTGGGAGTTGTGGGGCGCACTGCGCTATGGCGGGTGTTTGGTTCTCGTGCCGAGCCATACGGCTCGCTCTGCTTCTGACTTTCATGATCTCATCTGCAAGTCCGGCGTCACAGTTCTGAACCAGACCCCCTCGGCTTTTAAAGCTCTCATTGATGTGGAGTGTCAGTCCAGGCTTCGAAGCCGCCTTCGATATGTGATTTTTGGTGGAGAGGCTCTGGAGCCAGCGATTCTGAAGCCGTGGTATGCAAGGCATTCCGATTGCGCGCCCCAACTGGTTAACATGTACGGCATCACGGAAACGACCGTGCATGTCACCTATCGGCCGCTTGATCAGTCTGACACTTCCAACTCGGGCAGTCCGATTGGAAGGCGCATCCCCGATCTTCGGTTGTACGTGTTGGATCGGTTTGGTGCGCCCGTTCCGTTTGGTGCGGTGGGGGAGCTTTACATCGGCGGGGCGGGGGTTGCGCGGGGCTATCTGAAGCGGCCCGATCTGACGGCGGAGCGGTTCATCGCCAGTCCCTTTGTGGACGGCGATCGGC
>NZ_JAGWDK010000161.1 GCF_018398875.1 Bradyrhizobium sp. sGM-13
CCGCACGATAGCAGCGCGGATAGCCGGATCAGCCCGAAATCCCATGAGCGGCCTGCTACCAGTGCGGGGCCGACCCATGACGTTTTGTTTAACAGCTTTTGCTTTCTTCATACTTTTTGTATAACATGAAAGCAAGCCAGTCGGAAGCGGTACCGGTTCACGCTGGCGGGCCATTTTCACTCTCATTTCTTAGTTTACTCTTGTTTTGCGGCCGGATACTGGCCTGTTTTGATCCCTGGCGACCTAATGATTTTGACAGTGGACCTAGTTTGAGTGTGATCAAGCCCCCATATCGAGATTATCACCGCCCGGCCCACGGCATTACCGGTGATGAGAACGCCGGTTGCGCTCCCGCCCAATCAAACGGGGAGCACCGCCATGCCGCATCGGCGACGTTTCAAGCAATCATCGACATTCGAATTCCGGCTAGAGGAAGAGGCAGTTAGGTTGCGCCAGCAGGCTGAGGGTATGCCCCATAGCATTCGTCGCGACGAGATTCTGCGGAAGGCCAGCCAGGCAGATGCTGCCGCTCAGGTCACTAAGTGGCTGACTTCGCCCGGCCTGCGCGTTCCGACATAAACTCCCAGCGAATGGAGGCCGCCTCAGATGCCGGCCTCTTTCATTCGAGGACCTCATACTCGAAGGCTACGCCTTCGGGATCACCTGCTCGGGCTGTTGATCAACCGACATCGGCTGCGGTACGAGGGTTTGCGGCTTCGTCGGTACTTGT
>NZ_JAGWDK010000162.1 GCF_018398875.1 Bradyrhizobium sp. sGM-13
GTCTTTGTCTCGACGCCCGATTTCAAGGACGCCTTCCAGGACGGGTGGGGAAAGACAGTGGCATGCATGGTCGAGGTACTGGTGGAGGCGCCGGCGGTCGGGGCGGAGCGTGATCCCGCGCGGGTGAATGTCCTCCCCGGATGTCACCTGACGCCGGGTGACCTCGACGAACTTAGGACGATCCTGGAGGATTTCGGCCTGAAGCCATCCTTCCTGCCTGATCTCGCGGGATCGCTGGACGGGCATATCCCGGACGAGTTTACGCCAACGACCATTGGTGGCATCGGGGTTGACGAAGTCGCGGGCATGGGCCGGTCCAGCTGGACCATTGCCATCGGTGCGCAGATGCGGCGGGCGGCAGAAGCCATGCAGGCGAAGTCTGGGGTGCCGTTTCGCTTGTTCGAGCGGCTGTGCGGCCTCATCCCCAACGATGAATTCATCGCTTTCCTGAGCGACATCAGTGGCCGCCCTGTGCCAGCAAAATATCGGCGCCAGCGCGGCCAGCTCAGCGATGCGATGCTGGACGCGCATTTCCATGTCGGCGGCCGCAAGCTCGCGATCGGTGCCGAGCCTGACCTCCTGTTCGACCTGTCCAGCATGCTTCACGAGATGGGCGCGCAGGTGACGGCGGCCGTGACGACCACGCCGTCGCCGGTGCTGGAGCGGATCGGGACCAAGGAGGTGCTGATCGGCGATCTCGAGGATCTGGAAGAGCTTGCTAGGACGA
>NZ_JAGWDK010000163.1 GCF_018398875.1 Bradyrhizobium sp. sGM-13
CAGGCGCGCCATCACCATCCAGCAGATAGATCCGCGTGTTCGCAATCGGACGGCCAATCGGGACAACGGCCCCATCAAAATTATCCGGGCAGCTCCACGCTGTCACGTCGATCGCAGCTTCCGTCGGACCGTAGAGATTATGCAGGCCAGTCCAAGGCAGTACGCGCCGAACCTTGTGCAAGCTGGCGGCAGGAAGCGCCTCGCCACTGCACAACAGGCGCTGCAGCGATGTGCAGCGATCAACCCCCTTCGCATCGATAAAGCTGACCAGCATCGATGGTACGAAGTGTGCCGTGGTGATGCGTTGGCTGATGATCAAGTCCACCAATGCATCGGGGTCTTTGTGCGCATCCGGAGGCGCCAGCACCAGGGTCGCCCCTTCAAGCAGCGTCCAGAAGAACTCCCAGGCCGAGACATCGAAGCCAAATGGCGTCTTCTGCAACACGACATCAGTTGCCTTGAGACCATAGGCTCTTTGCATCCAGATCAGCCGATTGATGATGGCCCGATGCTCATTCTGTGCCCCCTTGGGCGTTCCGGTGGATCCTGAGGTGTAGATCACATAGGCGAGATGGCGCGAGGTCAGGCCGAGGGCACGCGGGTCCGGTTTCGCGGCCGGCAGCTGCGCCCACGCCGGGGTCGCCGTCTCCAGGTCGACCACCGTCAGATCGAGTAGCGCATCGCTGCCCAGCGCCGATCGTCCCGCCGCATCGGCCA
>NZ_JAGWDK010000164.1 GCF_018398875.1 Bradyrhizobium sp. sGM-13
TCGCCTATGTGATCTACACCTCAGGCTCAACCGGAACCCCAAAGGGCGTCATGGTGCATCACGGGGCGGTGACGAACTTTCTAACGACGATGGCGGAGCGGCCGGGGCTCAACGAACGCGATCGAGTGCTTGGCTTGACATCATTGTCGTTCGACATCGCGGTTTTGGAACTGGGGCTGCCTCTGACATTGGGGGCACGAGTGGTGCTGGCCGATCGCGCGGCGGCTCATGATCCGGGTCAGCTCAAGGCTCTCATCGTTGCACAAGGCGTGACGGTGATCCAGGCGACACCCTCGACCTGGCGGATGCTGCTCGATCACGACGATCCGCCAGGTCCACCGCTGCCAATAGGCTGCCGGGTATTGTGCGGCGGCGAGGCGCTTGCGCCGGATCTCGCGCGGCGACTGCTGATGCAGGCCAGCGCGGTTTGGAACCTGTATGGTCCGACCGAGACCGCGGTGTGGTCGGCGCGCCACCGCCTCGATGGCGAGGACGATCGTCCGTTGCTGGGAGGCCCGATCGGTAACACCACGCTCTATATCTTGGACCACGCCCTCAACGTCGCGCCGATCGGGATGGTCGGCGAGCTCTATATCGGCGGGGCGGGGGTTGCGCGTGGTTATCTGAACCGGCCCGATCTGACGGCGGAGCGGTTCATCGCCAGTCCCTTTGTGGACGGCGATC
>NZ_JAGWDK010000165.1 GCF_018398875.1 Bradyrhizobium sp. sGM-13
TCCACCTGCAGAATGCCGGAAAAGCCCGTCAATTGTGCGGCGATCTCCTCGGTGCCCCGGCCGTCGGCGAACACGTAGGCAACCGCCGGTGGCGCAGGCCCGCCCCAGGGGCGGTCATCCATGGCATGCGCCCAGAACTGGCAGATGCGGGGGCGATGTCGCCCGGGATCGAGCACCGGCATCGGCGTCTCGTCGCAGAACACGCGCGGCGCGGCCTGGATCGTCCGCAGCTGAAGTTCATAAAGGCTCTTGAGCCACCAGGCCGCACGCTTCACCCAGCCGGCAAGCGTCGACCGGTCAAGATGGACGCCCTGGCCGGCCAAAATCTGCGCCTGCCGGTACAGCGGCAAATACCAGGCGAACTTCGAGACCACCACGTGGCTCACCAGGGCCGTCGACACCATGCCACTCTCAATCAAGCGCGGCAGCACCTTCGCCTGGACCACACCGTCGGTGCAGCCGCGGCAGGCGTATTTGGGACGGATCGTCCGCAGCACCCGCAAGATCGCCGGGATGATGTCCAGTACCTCGCTGACGTCCTCGCCGATCTTGTGGAGCTTGCCCTGGCAGCACGGGCAGGCGGTCGCCTCCGGCTCCAGCACCTGCTCACAGCGCGGCAGGTGCTTGGGCAGCGCGCCGATGTTGCGGCGCGCCTTCTTGCGCGGCTTATCAGACGGC
>NZ_JAGWDK010000166.1 GCF_018398875.1 Bradyrhizobium sp. sGM-13
TCATCTACACCTCAGGCTCAACCGGAACCCCAAAGGGCGTCATGGTCGAGCATGCTCAGATGGCTCGTCTGTTCGAGGCGACCCAGGACTGGTATGGCTTCACCGAACACGACGTATGGTGCCTGTTCCATTCCATCTCGTTTGACTTCTCGGTGTGGGAATTGTGGGGCGCACTGCGCTATGGCGGGCGTTTGATACTCGTGCCGAGTAATACCGCCCGTTCTGCTTCCGACTTCCATGAGCTAGTCTGCAAGTCTGGCGTCACGGTTCTCAATCAGACCCCCTCGGCTTTTAAAGCTTTCATGGATGTAGAATGCCAGAGCAATGTTCGAAACCGCCTTCGCTATGTGATTTTTGGTGGGGAGGCTCTGGAACCGTCCATTCTAAAGCCGTGGTATGCAAGGCATTCAGACAGCGTTCCGCAATTGATCAACATGTACGGCATCACGGAAGCTACCGTGCATGTAACCTATCGACCTCTTAATCAATCTGACACCTCCAACTCGGCCAACCTGATCGGAGAGCCCATCCCCGATCTTCGGTTGTACTTGTTGGATCGGTTCGGCCAGCCTGTGCCGTTGGGGACGGTGGGGGAGCTTTACATAGGCGGGGCGGGGGTTGCGCGTGGCTATCTGAACCG
>NZ_JAGWDK010000167.1 GCF_018398875.1 Bradyrhizobium sp. sGM-13
TGATCTACACCTCCGGCTCAACAGGTACGCCCAAGGGCGTCATGGTCGAGCATGCGAGCACCGTGAACCTGCTGCATTGGAGCAGCGACGTGTTTGCGGAAACCGAAATCAGCCGCACGCTGTTTTCTACCTCGATCAGTTTTGATCTGTCCGTCTATGAGTGCTTCGTTCCGCTTTCGCAAGGAGGCACACTTTATCTTGTCGAGAATGCGCTGGCGCTGGCGCAGGTGTCCTTGGATGTCTCCTTGATCAACACAGTGCCCTCGGCGATCGCCGCTCTGGTCGACAAGAAAGCAGTCGCCACTTCGACGAGCGTCATCAATTTGGCGGGCGAGCGGCTGACGGCGAGCCTCATAGAGAGGGTCTTCGAGAGCAGTCGAGTCGAGAAGATCTGTAATCTCTACGCTCCTTCCGAAACCACGACGTATTCAACCTGCATCTGCATGCGAAGGGGAGAGACTATCGTCGAGACGATCGGCCGCCCGATCGCGAACACGCGGGTGTATCTTCTGGATGGTGATGGTGCGCTGGTTCCGTTTGGTGCGGTGGGGGAGCTTTACATCGGTGGGGCGGGGGTTGCGCGGGGCTATCTGAAGCGGCCCGATCTGACGGCGGAGCGGTTCATC
>NZ_JAGWDK010000168.1 GCF_018398875.1 Bradyrhizobium sp. sGM-13
TGCCGCCCTACATGCGCCGCTCGAAATCGATCGAGACGCTGCTGCCGATCCTTTACCTGAAGGGTATCTCCACCGGCGACTTCTCCGAGGCGCTGGCGGCGCTGCTCGGCAAGGATGCCGCTGGGTTGTCGGCATCCGCCATCGGCCGCCTGAAGGACGGTTGGCTTGACGAACACACCGCGTGGCAGAGGCGCGATCTGTCGGCGAAGCGCTACGTCTACATCTGGGCCGATGGCATCCATCTCCAGGCACGTCTCGAAGACGAAAAGCAGTGCATCCTGGTGCTGATCGGCGCGACGCCGGAAGGCCGCAAGGAACTGGTCGGCTTCACCGATGGCGCCCGCGAGAGCGCGCAGGACTGGCGCGATCTGCTGCTCGATCTAAAGCGGCGCGGGCTCGAGGTGTCGCCGCGGCTCGTCATTGCCGATGGCGCACTCGGGTTCTGGAAGGCCGCCGGCGAGGTCTGGCCGAAAACGCGCGAGCAGCGCTGCTGGGTGCACAAGACCGCGAACGTGCTCGCCAAGTTGCCGAAGAGCCAGCAGCCGAAGGCCAAACGCGCGTTGCAGGAGATCTGGATGGCCGAAACCAAGGCCGCCGCCGAG
>NZ_JAGWDK010000169.1 GCF_018398875.1 Bradyrhizobium sp. sGM-13
CCCCACCGATGTAAAGCTCCCCCACCGCACCAAACGGAACCAGCGCACCATCACCGTCAAGCAGATAGATCCGCGTGTTCGCGATCGGACGGCCAATCGGGATCGAGCTTAGCCCCTCGACAGCGTGAGATATTTCGAATGTGGCACTCCCAATCGTTGCTTCTGTCGGACCATAATGATTGATCAGACGCACGTTCGGAAAACGCTCTTGCCAGAACTGTATATCTGCCGGGATTAACGCCTCGCCGCCGACCATCAGAGCTCTTGTCGGAGCTGGTCCCTTATAGGCATCAAGCCGCTTGTTCAGCATGCTCAGATGCGAAGGAGTCAGCTTAATCAGATCATAGGTCTGCCCCTGCTCTACAGCAGCAACCGAACCGATTTGGGCAATCGGCTTTAGAAGACGGAGTTTGGCACCGGCCAACAGAGGTCCGAACAAGGTTGTAACGATGCCGTCGAAGCTCAACGGATGCAGTATGGGCGAGCCGTTCAAAGCTCGTTTGTAATAGCTGCGACCTGACCATTGCAAATAGTTCACCAAATTACCATGCTCGACCATGACGCCCTTGGGCGTACCTGTTGAGCCGGAGGTGTAGATCAC
>NZ_JAGWDK010000170.1 GCF_018398875.1 Bradyrhizobium sp. sGM-13
CGGACGGTTGTTGTCGCGCAGTGTGACAGCACGGATTCGACATCGTCCGCGATGATCGAGACGCTGGGAGCTGAATGACGAATGATGATCGTCGTGCACGGCATGACTTGGCTCACGATGTGTCGCATCGGAACGGCGATGTTCGAGGGCTGGAGCGGCTGAAGCTGTGTCGAAAGCGCTCAATGATGCGCATGACGCCACCACAATCGGGACAGGCAGGAACCTCGGCCCAGGTTTGAGCTTCCGAATCCACAGGCGGCGGCTGGCCATCGTTTGGGGCTGTTCGCTCGCGATCGAGAAGTTCGCGGCAAAGGGCGAGCTTGGCAGCGCGATGGCGGTTGGCCATGAAGCCGAAGTGGCGGATGCGGTGGAAACCGTCGGGCAGCGTATGAAGCAGGAAGCGGCGAATGAACTCGTCGGGCGTGAGCTTCATGATCTTTGTCGCGCTGTTTTGGCGATAGTCCTTCCATGAGAAGGCGACATGATCGTTGTCGAGTGCGACGAGCCGGCTGTTGGCGATCGCGACACGATGGGTGTAGCGGCCGAGATAGGCCAGGACCTGGGCGGGTCCGCCGAAGGGCC
>NZ_JAGWDK010000171.1 GCF_018398875.1 Bradyrhizobium sp. sGM-13
CCCCAAACGGAACAGGCGCGCCATCACCATCCAGCAGATAGATCCGCGTGTTCGCGATCGGGCGGCCGATCGGGATGTTCGCAGATACAGCCATTTCTGTCGGAACGTCATAAAAGATACAACCGACAACTGTTTCGGTTGGGCCATATTCATTCACCATTCGGGCCGTGGGCTGGATCTTGCGCCACAACTCAACTGTTGAATGCGACAGCGCTTCACCGCCGATAATAAATGATTCAACTTGGCTGGCAGCGGGGTCCGCCAGCATCTGTTGCCCAAGAGCATCCAGATGGCTCGGGGTGATCTTGATTGTTCCGCATTCCGCGCTGATCTTTGCTTTTAACCCCTCGACCTCTTGTCCCTCCATCATAAGATCTGCATGGCCACCACAGATCAAAGGTGCAAACAGGCTGGTAACTGTTGCATCAAAGGCCAGAGGAGAGGAGACCACGGAGGATGATCTGGAATCGTAGGCATGACAGGCCCAGCACAGATAATTTGTCAATCCCCGATGCTCGACCATGACACCCTTGGGCGTTCCGGTGGATCCCGAGGTGTAGATCACATAGGCGAGATGGCGCG
>NZ_JAGWDK010000172.1 GCF_018398875.1 Bradyrhizobium sp. sGM-13
ACCGCCAACAGCGAGTGGCCGCCCAGCGCGAAGAAGTTGTCGTGGCGACCGACCCGCTCTAAACCCAGAAGCTCTGCCCAGATCGTCGCCAGCGCCGTCTCGATCTCGCCCTGCGGCGCCTCATAGATGCCTCGCGCATACGCCTGATCCGCAGGCCGCGGCAGCGCCTTGCGATCCAGCTTGCCGTTCACCGTCAGCGGCAGCGCCGCGAGCCGCACGAACGCACTCGGCACCATGTAATCCGGCAATCGCGCACTTACATGTGCGCGCAAGGTGGCGGCAAGCTCAGATCCCTCCGCCTCGCCGGCATGCTCGGCCACCGCGACCACATAGGCCACCAGACGCGGCTCGCCACTGCGATCCTCTTGCGCCACCACTACCGCATCGCGCACCCAGGCGTGCTCGGACAGCCGCGCTGCGATCTCGCCCGGCTCGATCCGGAAGCCGCGGATCTTCACCTGATCGTCGTTGCGGCCCAAAAACTCCAGATTGCCGTCCGGCAGGTACCGCGCAAGGTCCCCGGTCCGGTACAGCCGATCGCCGTCCACAAAGGGACTGGCGATGAACCGCTCCG
>NZ_JAGWDK010000173.1 GCF_018398875.1 Bradyrhizobium sp. sGM-13
GTATTGGACGATTGGGGACCCGACCGCCTCTCAGCCAGTCAGCGGCGCGATCTCATGGAGATCGTCGAGGACCGTCATGGCCGCGGCTCCATCCTCATCACCAGCCAACTCCCTGTGGCAACTTGGCACGAGGTTATTGGCGAGCCCACCGTCGGCGACGCCGTGCTGGATCGTATTGTCCACAACGCTTATCGGATCGAGCTCGACGGCCCGTCTATGCGCAAGCTCAAAGCCGACGAGGAACGGCTGGCGCCGGCCGCGGCCACACCGCCAGCCAACGGCAAGCCGCCCACGGGAGCAAAAATATGAAGCGCATCGCCAGCCCACCGGCCGCCCCCGTGGGTCAACAGGGATCTCCCGCGCGCGCTGCTGCGTCAGCCGTGGGGGCACTCCGCAGCGCGCGCGGGTCCCTCCTGTCGACTACGGGGACGGCCTCCACCGCGCTTGACGTCGAGCCAAAACACTGAGATCAGAAAATGCACCTGACGGCACCATCACACTGGTCGCGATCGATCGGAATGGGTGGTCACAATCCGTCGTAGCGGGTGGTCGCGATCGTCGGAATACGCA
>NZ_JAGWDK010000174.1 GCF_018398875.1 Bradyrhizobium sp. sGM-13
GTTCCTATCGAGCAGAAGGAGAGCATCCGCTGGCTGGAGAATTTACGGCAATCGACCGAACTTCTCGCTGCCCCTGCACGATGCGTTCATATTGGTGATCGCGAGAGCGACATCTATGAGCTGTTTTGCCTGGCCGAGGAGGTTGGAACGCATTTCCTGGTGCGAACCTGTGTTGATCGGCTTGCCGGGGACGGCAATCATACAATTGCCGACGAAATGGACGAGGTCACGGTCAAAGGCCTACATCGGATCAAGTTCAAGGACGACAAAGGCGATCCGGATGAAGCGCTTCTCGAAATTCGTTTCCGCAAGCTTCGAATTCTGCCGCCGATCGGCAAGCAGAAGAAATATCCCGCACTCACTCTGACCGTGATCCATGCTCAAGAGCGGGGAAGGCCGAAGCGGCGAAAGAAGATCGAGTGGAAGCTCCTCACCGATCTCCCGGTCCAATCGCGCAAGGACGCCATCGAGAAGATCGAATGGTACGGGTTGAGGTGGAAGATCGAGGTCTTCCATAAGATCCTCAAATCGGGCTGCAAGGCGGAGGAGTCGAAATTGCGAACCGCTGAG
>NZ_JAGWDK010000175.1 GCF_018398875.1 Bradyrhizobium sp. sGM-13
GGCCGAGATAGGCCAGGACCTGGGCGGGTCCGCCGAAGGGCCGCTTGGCGTAAACAACCCAGTTGACGCGTTGCATGGCTTTGATTCGACCAGCGAAAGCGTCGAGTTCGGCAAGAGATGCAAGATCGCCGAAGAAGCGCAAGGCGCCGGCGTTGAAGGCCGCGATCAGGCGTTTGAGAAAAAGCCAGCGAAAGAGCCGGGACAGCGGTTTGATGGCCAGGAAGAAGTTCGGTCGGCTGGCGATCCAGCGTGTTCCGTCAGGTGACAGGCCGCCGCCCGGCACGACACAGTGAATGTGAGGATGATGCGTCAGCGCCTGTCCCCAGGTATGCAGGACCGCGACGCCGCCGATCTCTGCACCGAGCCGTCGCGGATTGGCAGCAAGCGTCGTCATCGCCTCAGCGGCGGCCTTAAACAGGATGGCATAGACGACGGCCTTGTTCTGGAAAGCGATCGCTGCGATCGGTGCAGGAAGCGTAAAGACGACGTGGAAATAGGGAACCGGCAGCAGGTCGGCTTCTCGCGCGGCAAGCCACGCGGCTCGGGCTCGCCCCTGACAC
>NZ_JAGWDK010000176.1 GCF_018398875.1 Bradyrhizobium sp. sGM-13
TTTTTCCCGCGGCAGGCCGCGCAATGCCATGTGCTCGCGCACTGTTTCCCGAATGGAAGACAGCGCGTCTGCAAATGCCACCACATGCTCTACTTCGTGCTTTCCCGCACCTCGCGAAAGCGCGCATGATAGCGATATTGCTTGCGTCCCTTAGCGTCACGGCCGGTTGCTTGGATATGCCATCTGAAAACGGGCAGATCCACACGTCGGTCCAGGCAGGCGGGATCGCGAGTGCCCTGATCCGCTTCAGCCCGTCAGGCTCGATGAGCTTCGTGCCATCTGGCTGTGTGTAGCTGAACCCCGTCCCTGCCTTCTTTCGCCGAATACCGGGCCGTTCGTCGGAAACATATCTCAGACCCGCAGATTCGGCGGCATCCCGCGGGTTGACGATGGCCTGCGCGCTATCTGGTGACTCGATCAGCAACACACCGCCTCCTATCTCACCCAAATGGATCTCGCCCCAAATGAACCTTTCTGATCACAGGGGGGTCCTCGAGGTTTCGAAGGAGGCATTAGGACCGTAAGCTGTCGGCCTGATTCCAAAACTAGACAA
>NZ_JAGWDK010000177.1 GCF_018398875.1 Bradyrhizobium sp. sGM-13
TCCGGCGCCTTGCGCACCTCCGCCTCGAACAGCTCATGGATGCACCGCTCCGCTGGATACGAGACCGACGTCCGGTTCAGCTCCTCCAACAGGTAGATGCGCTCATCCGACGACAACAGCTCAATCCGCCCGACCGCTCGATGCGCATCGGCAACCATCGCCCGCAGCAGCACCAGCAGATAGCCCCGCTGCCGCTCGATCGTTGCTTGATCGAACAGCGCCGTGGCATAGCCCAGCGTTCCGGCGATGACCGCGCCGCGCTCCCCAAGGTTCAGCTCCAGATCAAACTTGGCCTGATCGAACCCATCTCCGGCAGTCTCCACACTCAGCTCGGGAAGGTCGAAGGATTGACCGGCGTTGTTCTGCCAGGCCAACCCCACCTGGAACAGCGGGGTGTGATCAAGCGACCGTGGCGGCTGCACGATCTCCACCACCTGCTCAAACGGCAGGTCCTGATGGTCCTGCGCCGCCAACGTCGCGCCCCGCGTCCGCTCCAACAGCTCTGCCACGCTCGGCGCGCCCGACAGGTCGAGGCGAAGCGCCAGGC
>NZ_JAGWDK010000178.1 GCF_018398875.1 Bradyrhizobium sp. sGM-13
CGTCAACGGCCCCGTGCTTGTGTCATCGGATCTTGTTAATGCGGCCGCCTGATGCCCCGTGAGCAGCATCCAGCCAAGGTCATTTGACACGTAGATGCTTGCAGACCCACGACATAGTCGGGTGGTTTTGATCAATATGACGCGCGGCGAGACGCCGGCTTCGGCCGGTCTTGCCCCGCGGCACGTCAGTTTCTCGTTGCTGCAGACGGGCTTGGAGATGTTCGCCGTCGCGTCGACCCTCATCGGCGAATGCCAGCCGTTCGGGATTAAGGGTCAGCAACTCGTGCACTCGATGACGCAGCTGGACGTTGACGCTCTTTCCATTTGGCACGATCGGCGGTTTACGGACAATCTGGCTTCACGCGAGACCGGTATCATTTTCTTTGGAGGAGGTTGGCTCGAAGAAGATATCTTCATTGCCGCTCTGCAGGCCGCCGAGCGTGGATATGACGTACGCCTCCTCTCGGACCTGATCGCGACGCGTGTCGATGCGGATCGTTCACTTGCTCTGGATCGGATGGCGCTTCATGGCATCTTGGCGACCAC
>NZ_JAGWDK010000179.1 GCF_018398875.1 Bradyrhizobium sp. sGM-13
CTGGGAAAAGGCGTCTGTTGTGACGAGCGTCGTTCCGCTTAGAATAGCGACCATCACGATTGTTTTCATAAATCGCATAGTTACCTCCCTCTCTTGATCATTTCTCGTGGAAGATGAACTCGCAAGGCGACCATACCATAGGGCGCAATGCCGGAGAAGCTCGCTGTATGGGACAGTCGCCTCGACTCTCGTGCGGCATGCCGTTGTTCAGCGCATCGTGCATAGGGCGGCGCCGAAGACTTTGCGACACGCCCAGTTTTTCAACACCCTGCGATTATCAGCCCTACTGTATGGTGCATGTCACGATGGTCTGGACGTTGTTTCCGCTGGTGATTACAGTGGTGATGCAAGTATTCTTGCTGGTGGGGCCGACGTCGCCCATATCGAAACCGGCTGCTTTAAGGGCACCATTGATGGCCTTCCATCCGTCTTCAATACTAAATTCCTGATTGGGGGCGACTCCATTAAGCACGACAATTATCGGCTGACGACCATTCTGGCTCGCAATCTTGAAGGAAAAGCTGTTGTCACTCTTGTCGAT
>NZ_JAGWDK010000180.1 GCF_018398875.1 Bradyrhizobium sp. sGM-13
GCCGGCGCTCGATGCTGGCACGGTTCTGGGCGCCGAGGCGAAAGAGTTCGCCGTATTCGTCTGCGGGACGGATCAGTGGATGATCCTGCGTCAGAGACAGCGTGAGTTGTGGTGCCTGATCGACGCGCTCGAGCGCCCGCTCGAACAATCGCTCAACGATGGCGCGCACCTGTTTGTAGCGATGGATGTGATGACGCATCGCGTGATCGCAGGCTTGCTCGACGAGCCGGGCGGGATACTTCTTCGCAAGTCCGACAATGCCCCACATCGCGCGTTGTCCAACGCGACCTTCGGTGTCGAACAGGTGCTGACAGAGCGCCTTCGCTTGCGGTCCGATGTCGCCGGCGCTTGCCAGCAGGAAGGCGGTCTGACGAGATGGATTGAACGGGCGCTCGTTGTGCGGCAGTTTGAGCGAACCCGGCCGTGCGGCGCGGGCATGAACGCGCAGCAGCGCCTGGGTGCTGCGGTCGCGGATCTCGATCGTGGTCTCGTAAAGGCGTACCACGACCTGGCTGCCGATCGGCGCGGGGCGCGCGGC
>NZ_JAGWDK010000181.1 GCF_018398875.1 Bradyrhizobium sp. sGM-13
ATCATCTACACCTCAGGCTCAACCGGAACCCCCAAGGGCGTCATGGTCGAGCATCAAAGCGCCGTGAACCTGCTGCATTGGAGCAGCGGCGTATTTGCGGAGTCAGAGATTAGCCGCACACTGTTTTCTACCTCGATCAGTTTTGATCTGTCCGTCTATGAGTGCTTCGTACCGCTGTCGCAAGGAGGCACTCTGTATCTTGTCGAGGATGCACTGGCGCTGGCGCAGACGTCCTTGGATGTTTCCTTGATCAACACCGTCCCCTCGGCGATCGCCGCTCTGGTCGACCAACAAGCCGTGCCGGCTTCGACAAGCGTCATCAATTTGGCCGGTGAGCCGCTGACGGCAGGTCTGATCGAGAGGGTCTTCGAGGGCAGTGGCGTAGAGAAGATCTGTAACCTGTACGCTCCTTCGGAAACGACGACGTATTCGACCTGGATTTGCATGCCCAGGAGAGAGGCTGTCGTTGAGACGATCGGGCGTCCGATTGCCAACACGCGTGTGTATCTGCTGGACGGCCATGGCGCGCCTGTGC
>NZ_JAGWDK010000182.1 GCF_018398875.1 Bradyrhizobium sp. sGM-13
CCGCGGATCAGCGGCCCGCGCACCAGATCAAACAGCGTGCGCGCCTCTTCCTGGCACAGCTCCGACAGCGCCGCCTCCGCGTCTGCCCGGCCCCGCAGATCGTGCTCCACAACCGGCAACCCCGCATCCGCCGGCAGAACCTCAACCCAAGGCTCACCCTCCGACGCGACAAAAATGCTCCGCAGCGCCTCATGCCGCGCCACCAACTGGTCAAGGCTGCGCTGCCAGGCGCTGCGCTCGAGCACACCTTTGAGCCGCCACGCCAGCGGAATGTGATAGTTCGTACTGCTCTCGTCGAGCTGCGCCAAAAACCACAGCCTCTGCTGCGCAAACGACAGCACAAATGGCGCATCGCGCGACACAGCCACAATGCCCGGCAGATCTTGTGGACCGGAGCGGCTCAATGTCTCGACAACGCTCCCCGCCAGGTCGGCCAGCACCGGCTTGGCGAACAGCGCCGTAAGCGGCAGCGCTACACCCAGAGCCTGCGACAGCCGGCTCAAGAGCCGTACCGCCAACAGCGAGTGGCCGCC
>NZ_JAGWDK010000183.1 GCF_018398875.1 Bradyrhizobium sp. sGM-13
GATAGATCCGCGTGTTCGCAATCGGACGGCCAATCGGGACAACGGCCCCATCAAATCCAGCTCGATAAAACCAAGCTGTCGCGTCAATCGTCGCCTCAGTAGGTCCATAGAGGTTGACAAGTGCCGTCGATGCCAATCGCAGCCATTTAGTGGCTAACCCGTTTCTGAAGAGCTCTCCACCACAGAATATGTAGCGTAGATAATCGATTTCCTTTTGCTCAACGTCAGTGATCCCAAGCAATGCTGAAAGAAGCGACGGAACCAATTGCAGAACCGTCACTCGGTACTTACCCAGCAGACTCAAAATTGTTCGAATATCTAGTTGCCGGTCGAGAGGAAGAAGAATTGAACGTGCCCCGATCGACAAAGGTGTCCATAGCTCCCAAACCGCAGCATCAAAAGAGGGGGAGGTTCGCTGCAAGAAAATGTCGTGGGCAGCGAACTGGAATCGATCCGCCTGCCAGATTGTATGATTGACCAATCCCCGATGCTCGACCATGACGCCCTTGGGCGTTCCGGTGGATCC
>NZ_JAGWDK010000184.1 GCF_018398875.1 Bradyrhizobium sp. sGM-13
GTCTCGGACGGCTGGTCGCTGGGCGTGCTGGTGCGTGAACTCAGTCAGCTGTACCGGGCGTTCCTGGCGGGACAAGACGATCCGCTGCCGCCGCTTGCGATCCAGTATCCGGACTATGCTGCCTGGCAACGGCAGTGGCTGGCTGGCGAGCGATTGCAGAAGCAGGCGGAGTATTGGCGCAACACCCTGGCTGGCGCGCCGGCCCGTCTGGCCTTGCCGACGGACCGGCCGCGGCCGGCCCGGCAGTCGTTTGCCGGGGCCACTGTGCCTGTTGTCATCGATGCGGATCTGACGCGGGAGTTGAAGCGGCTGAGCCAGCAGCATGGCACGACGTTGTTCATGACGGTGCTGGCGGCGTGGGGCGCGGTGCTGTCGCGTCTGTCAGGGCAGGACGACCTTGTGATCGGGGTGCCGAGCGCCAATCGGGGCCGCCGCGAGATCGAAGAGTTGATCGGCTTCTTCGTCAACAGCCTGGCGCTTCGCCTCGACCTGTCGGGCGCGCCGAGCGTGGCAGAGCTGTTGGA
>NZ_JAGWDK010000185.1 GCF_018398875.1 Bradyrhizobium sp. sGM-13
AAGGCGCAGATGCGATCGGCCGAGAGCGGATGGACAACCTGAGCGGCCAACCCCAGTGCCTGACCATAATCCTCGATCGCCAGCATCAAGGGATAATTGGTGCGCTCTTCGCCGCCGAGCCACTCGATGCCGTGCACGCCTGCGTTATTCTGGTCCGTAGACGAGTTCGCCGGCATCGCATTGTGCCGGTAATTCAGGATCGAACTGAACAGGGGCGCCGGCGCGGCGACACCGCTGCATCGTTGCGCGAGCGCCAGCGAGGCATGTTCATGCGCCATCAGCTCGGCCAGCCGGGCGTGCGCATGATGAACACTGTCTTCAACCGCGGTGCCATCGAGATCGAGCCGCAGCGGCAATGTATTGATGAACAGTCCCATGGTGCGATCGCCGCCGGCGCCGGCATGCAAGCGGCCGAACAGAACCGTGCCGAACACGACGCGCTCGCGTCCGCTGCTTCGCGCCACCACCTGCCCCCAGGCGAGATGGCAGAGGCTGGCTAGGCTCAGCCCCAGCCGC
>NZ_JAGWDK010000186.1 GCF_018398875.1 Bradyrhizobium sp. sGM-13
TTCGAACTGGGCGGCCACTCGCTCCTGGCGGTGCAGCTCTTGAGCCGGCTGTCGCGGGCTGTTGGCGTGGAACTGCCGCTGTCGACGCTGTTTGCCAAACCGGTGCTGGCGGATCTGGCTCGCGCAACTTCGATCACTTTGATCGAACAAGAGTTTGATCGCCAAGAGCTTCTGAAGTTGCTCTCTCTGGACTCTAGAGAAGCTGCTCTTTCTGGAGTCTAGAAATGACAGATTTGATTAGATCCGGATTGGAAGAACTGGACGCAGAAAGCCTAACTGAGCTTTTTTCACTTGCCAAAGAGAGAAGCCGGACTGGCAGCCGAGAAACTACGTTGCTACCAAAGGTCGGACGCAAAAGCGTCCTAGTACCATCGTTTGCGCAGCAGCGGCTGTGGTTTTTGGCGCAGCTGGACGAGAGCAGCACGACCTACCACATTCCGCTGGCGTGGCGGCTGCGCGGGGCGCTCGACCGCAGCGCCTGGCAGCGCAGCCTTGACCGTTTG
>NZ_JAGWDK010000187.1 GCF_018398875.1 Bradyrhizobium sp. sGM-13
CAATACGGTAGTCACCGTCATCGATCCTGAAGATCACATCGCCAGTGCGAACGATCGAATTGTCGGCGGGCAGGATTGCCGCGACATGACCCGAGACCCGGGCGCCAAGCGTAGTATTGTTGGCGCGCACATAGGCGTTGTCGGTCGAGACATAGAACCGTCCGACGAAAACGAAATAGACGCCGTAGCCGATGGCGGCGAGCGCCAGCAAGCCGAGCACGCCCATCATCACGAATTTGCGCTTGCCCGGTTTCGCCGCGGCGGTATCGGCAGCGTTGGCGACAGGCCCATCGGGCTTTTCGATCTCCACAGCGCCGGGGGTTTCGGCGGGGCGACGCCGGGTTTCCTCCGCGACCTGGGTGCGCAGTTGATCCGCTGCCTCCTGCGCAGCTTCGTCGCCGGCCGTTTCCGGCCCGGCGCGAACGACGCGTGCGACCTGGTCTCTCGCTCCGGCCATTACCCGGCCTCCCCATTCCCAATGTCGCGATGCATGAGGCCAC
>NZ_JAGWDK010000188.1 GCF_018398875.1 Bradyrhizobium sp. sGM-13
GGCGTGCAGATCTTCAGATTGGCCGCAAAAGTTGACGCTGTTAATTTAATCCAGTATGGTCTGTCAAATTAGCTGCGGCGACATCGCTGCGAGAGGGAGGGATGCGAAATGCCGGAGCTGTTGCTCGACGAGCCACCAACATCTGCGTTTGCGCCGTTCAGGCACGAAGCGATGGGCGCATCATTCGCGCAGGCGCTTCTGCCGCCCGTATCGCAAATTTCCCGGAGAAAAATGGAGCTTGCTCATGCTCCGTCGCCGGTCGGAAGCGTCAGCTTCTTCGTCATGAGGTCGGCGATCCGTGCAGGCTGGGTTTCACTAGTCGATAGCGTTGTTCTTTGGAGGAGTCGCGGATGGCCGAGTTTGTGTTGATACATGGCGCATGGCACGGCGCGTGGTGTTGGGATGACCTCATTCCGGCGCTCGCATCTTACGGGCATGCCGCTCATGTTCTGGACCTCCCGGGTTTGGGAGATGATCGGACGGCAGCTTCGGAAGT
>NZ_JAGWDK010000189.1 GCF_018398875.1 Bradyrhizobium sp. sGM-13
TACGACCACACAGCATGATGCCCCCATTCGGGAGCCATCTGATCAGTTGGAGCAGATTACCGTAACCGACCCAACCCATCCACTATACGGACGGCGCTTTGATTTGGTATCGGCCGGAAGCTCGCTCCGACCCGGCGGCTGCGTTCTCGTTCATTATCGCGACGGCATTTTGCTGAGAATTCGAGCTTCAGCAACCAACCTCTATGGCGAGCGGCTGCCTGTCGCGTCAAGCAAGCTTTCGCTCGCAAGCATTCGAGACTTGCTCCGGCTTTCAAGAGACGTGGTGCTGAGGAGCTTGGCGAATCAGCCCACAAATGATTCTTTAGGGCACGGCTCCGAGTCAAAATTGGCAAGCTCGCGTGGTTCGCTGGAAGGAGAGCCATGAGGTCGGATCTCGTGACGGGGAGCCACCTGTGTCGCAGAGCCGTAATTTACATTCGGCAGTCCACGCCTCATCAGGTGATGACCAACCAGGAAAGCCTGCGGCTGCAGTAT
>NZ_JAGWDK010000190.1:0-269 GCF_018398875.1 Bradyrhizobium sp. sGM-13
GCATTTCGCTCCGAGTCAGCGCGACCATTTCGAGAATGGCTTCATTGAGGTCGAACCGATCCTTTCGCGGCGGCACCTTGTTGATGAGGGCCCGGATGCCGTTGATGACGTTTCCGGCGCGCATGCCGTCCTCAACGATTCGGCGAAGGGAATCGCGAACCTCGCCGAGATCGGGCGGTTGAGCGCTGAGCCAGCGCAAGGCTGCCTGGGCGTTAGTCACCGTCGCAGCAATCGGCTGGTTGACCTCGTGGGCGATCGAGGCTGTCAGT
>NZ_JAGWDK010000190.1:279-489 GCF_018398875.1 Bradyrhizobium sp. sGM-13
CGCGATTGGCGTGCGCCAGCTCCGCCTGCATGGTGCGCAAGGCTTCTTCGGCCCGCCTGCGTTCGGTGATATGCCGCCCGACGCCGCGGTAGCCGACGAAGCGTCCCGTCTCGTCGAACACGGGCAGCCCGGAGACAGACACGTAACGCTTGCTGCCGTCGGGGCCAGGCCGCGCGAGCTCAAAATCACGAAATGGCAGGTGAGCATCGA
>NZ_JAGWDK010000191.1 GCF_018398875.1 Bradyrhizobium sp. sGM-13
GGACGGCACCGGGGTCGAGGCGAGCGTGCGGACCACCCACGCCCGGCTGGCCGAGTTGCTGGCGCATGAACATGCCTCGCTGGCGCTGGCGCAACGCTGCGGCGGCGTTGCATCGCCGGCGCCGCTGTTCAGTTCGTTGTTGAACTACCGCCACAACACCCCGGCGATGTCCTTCGGATCGGATGATGTGCTGTCTGGCGTGGAATGGCTGGGCGGGGAGGAGCGCACCAACTATCCGTTGACCTTGTCGGTGGAGGATTTTGGCAAGGCGCTCGGGCTGACCGCGGAAGCGGCGGAGCCGGTCTCTGCGGATCGGGTCTGCGGCTACATGCAGCGCGCGCTCGAGCAACTGGCTGATGCGCTGGAGCACGCGCCGAACACGCCGGTGTGCGACCTGGACATCCTACCACGTGATGAGCGCATCTACCTGTTGGAGGAGCTGAACCGGACGTCGGTCTCGTATCCAG
>NZ_JAGWDK010000192.1 GCF_018398875.1 Bradyrhizobium sp. sGM-13
AAACATTCTTGTCGCTGGCGGAGCAGGATACATCGGGGCGCACACCTGCCTCGATCTATTCAATAAGGGCTTCACCCCAATCGTGTATGATAATCTCTCAAATGGTCATGCTGAATTCGTCAAGTGGGGTCCTCTTGAAATCGGCGACATTCGGGACCGTGGCAGGCTCGATGACGTGCTCAGGAAACACAAGCCGCTCGCCATTGTGCATTTCGCCGCATCGATCGAGGTGGGCCAGTCGGTTCTGGACCCGGCCAGCTACTACGAGAACAATGTCGTCGGCACGATAACGTTGCTTCGAGCGGCGCAAGCTGCAGGAATCGACAAGATCGTGTTCTCCTCGACATGCGCGACGTACGGCGTTCCGTCCTCAATACCGATCAATGAGGCCCACCCTCAAGCGCCGATCAATCCTTACGGCCGCAGTAAACTCATTGTCGAGCAGATATTGAAGGACTTGGATCTGT
>NZ_JAGWDK010000193.1 GCF_018398875.1 Bradyrhizobium sp. sGM-13
GGATGCACTGCTCCGCCGGATAGGGGGCCGCCGTCCGGTTCAACTCCTCCAGGAGGTAGGCGCGCTCAGCGGCTGGCAGGATGTCCAGGTCTCGCACCGGCGTATTGGGGGCGTGCTCCAGCGCCTCAGCCACTTGCTCGAGCGCGCGCTGCATGTAACCGCAGACCCGGTCCGCAGCGACGCCCTCCGCCACCTGCGCCGTCAGACCGAGCGCCTCGCCAAAATCCTCCACCGACAAGGACAGGGGATAGTTGGTGCGCTCCTCCCCGCCCAGCCATTCGGCCCCCTCTAGCCCATCATTCGGTGCAGAACCGGACATGGCCGCTGGCGTGGTGTGACGATAGTTCAACAGCGCGCTGAACAGCGGCGCCGGTGCCGCAACCCCGCTGCAGCGTTGCGCCAAGGCCAGCGAGGCATGCTCGTGCGCCAGCAGCTCGGCCAGCCGGGCGTGGGTGGTCC
>NZ_JAGWDK010000194.1 GCF_018398875.1 Bradyrhizobium sp. sGM-13
GAACCGTCGAATCTTGCTGACGCCAAGCTCCCCCACTATGGCCCGATCTGACATCTGCGGGTTCGGCAATTGCTGCCGCCGTCCCGCAATTTTCTCAATTGCTGTTCATTGATGCGGCAAACGGTCATCTCACAATTCAATGCGCTTGGCTTTCTTACCCCAGGCTGCATCTGGGTCGCGGGCTTGCCCAGCGTTTAATGCTCGCAGCACGTCGACGCGGACTCAAAGGCATAGCCAGCTGGCGCAGTCCAGCGCATCACCGCGCACGGCCGGCAGATTTGACGAGCTGCGCCACGGCGAGGGGTTTCACTTGGCTTGCCTATGACGCCAATTCCGGCCGGCACCTGACGCGCATCCCGCTCGACCGTCGGCTACGTGATCGTCAATCCCGGGCCGATTCACCGGGCGCCTGATTTGTGCTCGACGGCGGGATTCCCCGCGGCAGCGGGTGTTGTAAGG
>NZ_JAGWDK010000195.1 GCF_018398875.1 Bradyrhizobium sp. sGM-13
CGGCAAGAATGCGTCTGGCCGTCGTAGCCTCGGTAAGTCCCGGACGACGGATTGTAGGTGCGGAATTGGGTGCAGACCATGACCACGGTCCGCTCGCGCGGCTTGTGGGCTGCCCTGGCCGGTTGCACCGGTTCACTGTGCTCTGCCCCTTTGCTTTGGACAGCGCTTTTTGATTGCTTGGCGACAGATTTCTGCTTCAAGGCGGGCTTCTCGAGCGCAACCGCTGGCTTTTCCTCGGTAGGAGCCGGCTTCTGCCCGACGACCGCAGGTTTCGCGTCCGGGACGGCCAGCTTCTGCGGCGCGGCCGCCGGCTTGTCCTGCACGACAGCTGGTTTCTCCTCCGTGGGCGCCGGCTTCTGCTCTACGATGGCAGGCTTATCGTCCGTTGCAGCCGACTTCTCCTCCATCGCTGCGGGCTTGTCCTGCGCGATTGCTGATTTCTCCTCCAC
>NZ_JAGWDK010000196.1 GCF_018398875.1 Bradyrhizobium sp. sGM-13
TCTGCGTACTGATCGATCGCAATGGTGATCGCCTGGACGTGCTGATAGCAGTGGCGGACCACCACGCTGGAAGGCTTTGGTAACAAACTGGTGCATCGGAGCATGGCCGCACAGCTCGGCGGCACGATCGGCTTTGACCAGTCAGCGGAGGGTTTGCTCGCCACCTTGAAAACGAGCAAAGACGGCATAGCGAAGTGAGCCGGCTGCAATCAACGTGAAGCAGCGCGTGGCACAATGCCGCCTCCCACCGGCGCTTCATAGAGAGCGAAAGCCTGAATTTGGTACCAAACGGATCTGGTGAGCGACGTCAGGGATGTCTGCTCTCGGAGGCAGAGCGAGCCTCGCGTCAGCCCATCTGGACGAACTATACGGCTGCGAGAATGCGTAACCGACATCCGATTCGGACCTCGGCACAGTCCTGAGCGATTTCCGCTTGCCCCCTCCGA
>NZ_JAGWDK010000197.1 GCF_018398875.1 Bradyrhizobium sp. sGM-13
TCATGTTCCCGGAGAATGCGCCACGCCAAATTCCCACCACTTCCCGGACGGCACCTCCGGAGGCAGTAAGACATCAGTCATAATAGTTGTGTCACGGCTTTTATGATGATTAGCGCTTCCAAACGACTAATGAGCGACGCACGGGGAGTGTGCGCCACCCATTGTTCTCAGACCCGAAAGCCGCCACTAACGCATTATCTCCCATGCAGTTACAGCTGCGAACATTGTTGCAACAACCGCTGCAAGTAATTCGAGAACCCACCCTCCAGAAGTTGCGGCTGCTTCTTCAGCTTCGGTTACATCATGCGCTGACATATCGGCCTTCATTATTGTTCCTCGTCCAGATGTGGAATACTAGATCATCGTTTTCTTGGTTCGAATCATGTCAGGCGGCGTCGGCGAGTTTGTAGGACCAAGTATGGACGACGGGATGGCGATTG
>NZ_JAGWDK010000198.1 GCF_018398875.1 Bradyrhizobium sp. sGM-13
GAACGACATCTCAGAGCCGCCGGGGTTGCGGCTCGCCTTCGAGGAGGGCGGCGCGAACATCCATCGCGCGCCCATCCATGGGCCATATTGAACGCGCCACGGATTACTTGTCGGCAGTATCCGAGATGCGTGCGAGAGAGAAACAAGATAGTCGTCATCTTTGGGCGCCCGAACGAGGACTCTTGTGTAAACTTCTGTAGTGTTGGGGCGAGACACCGTACATAGCCTTGAAGCTTCGACCGAAATGGGTCATATCGGAAAATCCCCAGCCGTACGCGATATCGCTGATCGTCCGATGCCCTTGCAGAGGGTCTTCAAGCGCTATTCGACATCTCACAAGTCGCCGGGTTCGGATCAGGCGCGTAATCGAGGTGCTCTGCTCGCCGAGGAGTGCGTTGGCATACCGAACGCTAATTCCGGCGGCCTCGGCCACTGT
>NZ_JAGWDK010000199.1 GCF_018398875.1 Bradyrhizobium sp. sGM-13
CTCCAACTGATCAGATGGCTCCCGAATGGGGGCATCATGCTGTGTGGTCGTAGACGCCATCACGGTCGGCGATGAGGCAGCCGTGCAGCCCGCAGATATCGAGCAGCGGATACCAATCCGAGCAGTTGCGGGCGAGGCGCGTCACGTCGATCGACAGGATCAGACCAACCTCTTTGAGTCCAACCCGTCCGACCAGCTCCTTGAAGCCGCTGCGCTGAGCCGCCGACGCTCCACTGATGCCGAGATCAGCGTCGATGACGTCGATGCCAGCTTCGTGCCAGCCGAGCTCGATGGCGCGTTGGCGAAGCGCGTATTGCAATCGCAGACTCTCTTGGTTGGTCACCACCTGATGGGTCGTCGACTGCCGGATGTACACGACCGCCCGTTCAATCCATCTCGTCAGACCGCCTTCCTGCTGGCAAGCGCCGGCGACA
>NZ_JAGWDK010000200.1 GCF_018398875.1 Bradyrhizobium sp. sGM-13
CTGGGCGGCCACTCGCTCTTGGCGGTGCAGCTGATCGAGCGTCTGCGGCGGCTGTCGCTGGGGGTGAAGGTGCGGACTTTGTTCGCCAGGCCGGTGCTGGCGGATCTGGCCGCGAGCCTGCGCAGTCATCACGAGGTGGCGGTGCCGGCCAACCTGATCACGGCAGAGAGCCGCTCGATCACGCCGCAGATGCTGCCGCTGATCGAGCTGACGCAGGGAGAGATCGATCGGATCCTCGCCACGGTGCCCGGCGGCGTCGGCAACATCCAGGATATTTATGCCTTGTCGCCGCTGCAGGACGGCATCCTGTTCCATCATCTGTTGGCCCGCCAAGGCGATCCGTACCTGCTGGTGTCGCAGATGGCGTTTGCCGACCGTGGCGTGTTGGACCGCTATCTTGCCGCGGTTCAGCGGGTGGTGGACCGGCACG
>NZ_JAGWDK010000201.1 GCF_018398875.1 Bradyrhizobium sp. sGM-13
TGCAGGTTGGCGTGTCCGAGCCAGAGCGAGACCTTCCGCACGTCACGGGTTGCTTGCAGGGTGTGCATCGCGCAGGTATGCCAGGACATGCGGGCTGACCCCCTTGCCGGCGATCGTCGGCGCAGCGCGCGAGGCTGTGGCGACATGCTTGGCGAGGATGTACTCGAAGCCCGAGCGCGTCATGGCTTGCGCTCGTGCGCTGAGGAACAGCTCAGGAGCAGCGCTGGCCGGACGCACTCTGAGCCAAGCCTTCACCGCGGCCGCCGTTTCTTTCCAGAGCGGCAGGACTCGCTCGCGACGCCCCTTTCCCATGCTTTCAATTACCCATAACGTTGACCACTCGGGCTGATCCGCTGATCGGCGAAATCTAGAATTGAAAGAATCACTTGTGATTCCTTTCTGAGCACCTGATTCGCGAGGGGGTGCTCTA
>NZ_JAGWDK010000202.1 GCF_018398875.1 Bradyrhizobium sp. sGM-13
CCCCCATACGGGTACGGCCCCGCGCTGAGGTGGTGGGTCGAGAAAGCTTAGCTGCTGCATGGCTGTCCTCCGATTCCGGTGGCAGGACAGTATGCGCGGCATCCAATTGCCGCAGCAAAGCGTCGACGATCGTCCGGGCGTGCAGCAGCTCGGCGTGGGAAGCCAGGAATGCCGCTCGAGCGCATTGCGGGCTTGCACGCGGTAAATGTTGTGCGATAGGCAGATCTGTCCACGCGGCCGGTACAAGGGCACGGGTACCATCGGGCAGTACAAGCGTCAGATGAAGTTCGCCGCGTCGATGACACCAGCCAAGCACATTAAGCGCAGATCCCTCAAAGGGATGGCGCGACCGAACGATGGTTACCTGATCGGGATAGTCGTCGAGATGATGAGCGCGGTGGTGGGTAGTCTGTCGAGTAGTCTTTCG
>NZ_JAGWDK010000203.1 GCF_018398875.1 Bradyrhizobium sp. sGM-13
CGGCTGTACCCGTAACCATCCGGGTAGGCCGCGCGATGCTCCTCCCACAATAGCTGCAGCGTCACCCCTGGCCGGCGAAGCTCACGGTGGACCGCCGCCCAGTCTGGCTGCGGTCGACGCTTTGCGCCGACCGTTGGAGGTCGGTAGAGTCGGGCCTCCAGCGCCTCGTCCGTCAGGCCTTCCGGTACCGGCCAGGTGAGGCCGGCGCGGCGTGCCCGCTGGATGCACTCCCCGGCGGCCGTTGCACTCATCCCCAGGCTGGCAGCGATCTTGCGTTTGGACATGCCGGCGGCGGACAGCCGCAGCACGTCGCGAATTTTGCGCATAGGTAATCTCGGTCCTGGCATTTGCCCCCGCTCCTCGTGGAAAGGAGCGAAACCATGCCGATTCGCAGATCACCCAACGGCGCCCGTCACACCCG
>NZ_JAGWDK010000204.1 GCF_018398875.1 Bradyrhizobium sp. sGM-13
GCGACCTCGATGTGCAGCCGCTCCTCGACGATGTCGATGATCTCGTCGACCACGAGCCCCATCGAGCGGCCGTCGTCGGCGAACACCAGGATCGGCTGCGCGCCTGATGTCTGGACCGTGACGCCGGCCATCTGCACCAGCGGCATGAGCTGGTCGCGGTACTGCACCATGTAGCGGCCGTTGGAGAGCTCGATCTTGTCGGTGGCGATCTCTTCCAGCCGGGTGACGAGGCCGAGCGGCACCGCCTTGGGCTGCGAGGAGCCGGCGCGGAACACGAGCAGCGAGGTGAGCTGTTCGCTGCCGAAGCCATGCGCCGCGGAGGCTTCGTCGGCCATCTCATGGGCCGAGGAGCCGGAGGCGCCGAGCGCTTTGGCAATGCCGTTGGGGTCGATGATCATGATCACGGCGCCATCGCCCAA
>NZ_JAGWDK010000205.1 GCF_018398875.1 Bradyrhizobium sp. sGM-13
GTTGTCACCCATGTCTTAGGTACAGTTTGTTACCTATGTGTCCGGGCCGGACACACGCGAAGGCTGGTGGGCTCGGCAGGACTCGAACCTGCAACCCGACCGTTCTGAGCAATCTGGATCAGCAGAACGCTCTTGTTTTCTCGGGGCTTTTTACGTCGACAATTTGCGATCTTCTGCGTTCGTTCACGTTCATACGGGACCCAACCGGGTCCCCGACCGGACCCGAAGAACAAAGGAGAACGGCTGATTCCGTCATACGAGATCAACCCGCCATGCCTATGCGTTACAGCCAATGCTCTGAATCTACTTCCGTCTTCGGCGGCATAGCGGACATGCTGGACTTGCCATTGCCGCGACCCGGTCGCGATTGATGCTGTGGACGGCGCCCACTCTGCGGCATCGAAGTGCCATAGGGCG
>NZ_JAGWDK010000206.1 GCF_018398875.1 Bradyrhizobium sp. sGM-13
GGTTGGCGCGAAACGCCGAGCTTCTCCGCAAGCTCGTTCTGCCGGATGCGATGCCCGGGCGGCAGCGTGCGGTCGGTAATCGCCTCGAGAATCCGGGCATAGACCTGGTCAATCAGGTTGGGAAGCGGATCTAACGGGATCATGCCGGGCTGTTCCATTTGGAATACGGAATTCCGAATTCAGAAGTTAGCGACCGGCCCTGGCGCCGTCAAGGGCTTGTGGGAGGACTCACAGTTGCAGGGCGCCCGGCAGGCTATACTTGGCGGGATCGGAGGATGATCATGGACAACAACAACAACGCCGCGAGTTTCACGGGCAGCATCCCGCACTATTACGATCAAGGCCTTGGCCCGATCATCTTCGCCGAATATGCCGCGGACATTGCCAAGCGTGTTGCCAGCGGCGGTCCGGTGCG
>NZ_JAGWDK010000207.1 GCF_018398875.1 Bradyrhizobium sp. sGM-13
CTTAAGACCGCGTTTGTCCATTATCGTCGTCATATCCGAAGACGATGCAACCAGGTTCCGCAAGCAGGCTGAGGAAGCCCGTCAGCAAGGAGGCTCGCCATGAACAAACTAGCGTCTGTTGCTTTCGCCGTGGTCCTTTCGGTGGGTTCGCTGGCAAGGGCCGACCAGCCGGGACCGGACTGGATGCCCGCCCAGCAAGTGATCGAGAGGGTTCTCAAGTCGGGTTACACGCAGGTCAGCAAACTTGAAGCCGACGACGGTCGATGGGAAGGCGAAGGCATCAAGAACAGCCAGAAGATGGACTTTCATGCCGACCCGAAGACTGGCGAAATCACATCCGAAAAGCTCGACGACTAAGGGCACCGCCTATTATTGCGTCGAGCATCTTATAAAATCATCCAAATGATTCGATGT
>NZ_JAGWDK010000208.1 GCF_018398875.1 Bradyrhizobium sp. sGM-13
TAGGTCGGGCCACGGATGTTGTCGTGCGCTATCGCTGGCCCGTCCGTGGGCGTTGCGGGCTGCTGGCGATCGAGATTGTTCTTGAGGATCGAGTTGACCGAACTGTAGGAGCGCGCGCCGATCTCGAGCGCGCGGCCGCACGCAGCCTCGAGCCTCTCGCGGCCATATGTCTTGGCAAGCCGCAGGATGCCGACACAGGCGCGGAAGCCTTGCTCGGGATGCGTGCGCTCCCGCAGGATAGTCGCGATCAGTGCCGACGTGCGGCGGCCGATCTCGGCGGCGCTTCGCCGGAGGCGCTCTGGCGTCCAGTCGGCATAGCGCCGGTGGCTCGACGGCATGTGCTCGCGCACCGTCGTATGCTTGCGGTCGGAGGAAGAGCGCACATGGGCGGCAACGCGTTTGCCGCAGT
>NZ_JAGWDK010000209.1 GCF_018398875.1 Bradyrhizobium sp. sGM-13
GCTCTGATAACGCCGAGCAGGCCGAACACGTTGGTGCCGAACAGTTTGGCGGTCTCCGACGCGCTTGCTTCCTCGATCGCGCCGAGCAGGCCGTAGCCGGCGTTGTTGACGAGAATATCGATGCGGCCGAATTTTTTCACTGCCTGGCCGGCGGCCTCATGCGCCTCGGCTTCGCTGGTGACGTCGAGCCGCGTTGCCAGCAGCCGCTCATGCCCGCCGAGGCGGGCGGTAACTGTGTTGGGATCGCGGGCGGTCGCAACCACCGCATCGCCTGCCTTCAGTGCGGCTTCGGCGATCAGAGCGCCAAAACCCCGGGAAGCTCCTGTGATGAACCAGACACGCATGTTGTTGCTCTTTCCGTTGTGGCCCGGCGGGTTCGCCCGACCTGATGGGCAAAAACTAG
>NZ_JAGWDK010000210.1 GCF_018398875.1 Bradyrhizobium sp. sGM-13
AGCCCGACGAGCTGGCCTTGCAGCCTGTCTCATGCTCGGATCGCTTCGATCAATCCGCCAACGCCCAGGATGCTCATTACCCTTTTCAAGTTGTAGGCCAGGACGTGCAGCGCCATCTCGGTGTTGACGTTCTTGAGCGTTTTCATCTGGAAGTGCGTCGATCCCATCCAAGACTTTATCGTACCGAAGGGATGCTCCACCGTCTGGCGACGCAGACGCATCTTGTCCGGGTTGCGGTCAAGCCGCGCCTGCACGGCCTCAAGGACGGCTTCGTGCTCCCAACGTGAGATCCGGCGCTCTTTGCCTGTTGTGCACTTGGCCTTCAGCGCGCACGCCTGGCAGGCGGTGGTCCAATAGCGACGCAGTATCTTGCCGTCCTCTTCATTGGAGTAGTGATAGGTT
>NZ_JAGWDK010000211.1 GCF_018398875.1 Bradyrhizobium sp. sGM-13
CGAGAAAGCGTGTAGCGCGTTCAGCAATATGCGGATCGATGCAGCGGTGTCGGCGGAAGTGCTGCGGGCGATCTCGCCGCTGGCGCTCGAGGCGGCGCTGGAGGTGATTTCCGGTCGAAAGCAAGCCGGCAGCGAGCGGCTGCGGCAAACTGGGCTCGCCCTGGATCAGGCCCGTTATGAGGCGGCGCACGCACGTCGCCAATATGACGCCGTTGATCCCGATAACCGGCTGGTCGCTGGCGAGCTCGAACGGCGGTGGAATGACTGTCTCGCAACGGTCGCGCGACTAGAAGATCAGATCCGGACCTTGCGCGGCGAGCAGCCGAGCGCCATCGTCGATGACGAGCGCATGGCGCTTATGGCGCTCGCCAGTGACCTTCCAGCGCTCTGGAACGATCCAGC
>NZ_JAGWDK010000212.1 GCF_018398875.1 Bradyrhizobium sp. sGM-13
GGCAACCGCGGCAGAAACCGCCCGGAAACCATCTACTTCCTGGGGCTGACGCTGTATTGCACGCGAAACCTGAAAGGTAACTTCAGGTTGGGATGCGCACCGAGAAATCTCGGCTGCGGCGCAGCCTTTTGTCACTGCAGGAGCTCATGCGGCGAATACGACATCACACGATCGGTGACCAGGTCGGCGAAATCAACGCCTTCCTATGCGGCCACTATGCCTATTACGGTGTCGCCGGGAATCTTCGGTGTCTCGTGAAGGTGTACCGCGCCGTGGAGCGTTACTGGCGTCGGATGTTGCGCAGCCGCAGTTGGGCCGGGCGACGCTTGACCTGGGAGAAGTACCACCAGATCAAAGCAAGGACGCCGTTACTGAAACCAAAGCTGCGCCTCCCATAT
>NZ_JAGWDK010000213.1 GCF_018398875.1 Bradyrhizobium sp. sGM-13
TTTCGAAGGAGGCATTAGGACCGTAAGCTGTCGGCCTGATTCCAAAACTAGACAAGCGGGCGCTGCTGAAGCTATGGCCCCGTCGGGCCGCAATCTTCGCTCAAGGGCTGCATCGTCGAGGACGAGTGCTTCCTGGCGACGGGTGCCAAAATCTATCAGGGCGCACGCGTCGGCCGGCGCGGAGGTCCGCATCGACGGCATCGTCCACGTGCGCAGTGTCCTGCCACAGAACTCGCTTGCTCCGATCAAATGGGTAGCGGCGCGCCGCCACGGCGCAAGGTCAGATCGCTGCGGTCGTGGCTCCGCCCGCCAGTAATGAGCTGCGCGTCTGACTTGCCGCATTAAGGACGGCGAGACTTGGTCGGCCGGCCATCGCTCGGTGGATTGAGTTCCTG
>NZ_JAGWDK010000214.1 GCF_018398875.1 Bradyrhizobium sp. sGM-13
GCCTGGCGCTTCGCCTCGACCTGTCGGGCGCGCCGAGCGTGGCAGAGCTGTTGGAACGGACGCGGCGCACGGCGCTGGCTGCGCAGGAGCATCAGGACCTGCCGTTCGAGCAGGTAGTCGAGATCGTCAAGCCGCCCCGGCATCTCGATCACACGCCGTTGTTCCAGGTGATGTTGGCCTGGCAGAACAACGCCGTCGGGTCGTTCGACCTTGCCGGGCTGAGCGTGGAGGCTGCCGGGGAAGGGCTCGATCAGGTCAAGTTCGATCTGGAGCTGAGCCTAGGCGAGTGTGATGAGGTCATAGCCGGAACGTTTGATTATGCCACGGCGCTGTTCGATCAGGCGACGATCGAGCGGCAGCGTGGTTATCTGCTGGCGCTGCTGCGGGCGATGG
>NZ_JAGWDK010000215.1 GCF_018398875.1 Bradyrhizobium sp. sGM-13
ATGCTGCGGGCGAAGACTGGGACGCGGCGTGGGGTCACACGCGAAAGGGATGAGCGGGCTCGTCCTGCCCGGATCAAGGCGACGTTTACCATTGCGTCCGCCATTCCCGACCATCTTTTAAGCCTTGTTTAGGGGCGGCTCGATACCGTGCTGGCAATTGCCGGTGCCGGAGATATCGATGTCGCTCTTCCAAGCTTCGGACCGGGTATCGCCTGCAGTCGATCCGCAGGCTGCCAGCGTCCGGCTGATGCCGTTGCTCTACGGGCTGACGCTGTTCGTCTCGGCGCTGCTTCTCTTCTCGATCCAGCCGATGTTTGCAAAGATGGTGCTGCCGAAGCTCGGCGGCGCGCCGGCCGTGTGGTCGGTTGCGATGGTGTTCTTTCAAACCGTGCT
>NZ_JAGWDK010000216.1 GCF_018398875.1 Bradyrhizobium sp. sGM-13
GTTTCGCCGACCGCAAACGAGGAATCCGCCAACAGCCCGTCCGTTCCACCAATTCGGCCTGTTACAGCTCGCGGATTTCATGGAATCGGTCGTCTAGGCCGAAAGAATCGCTGTTCATTAGAAGCGGGGTTATCAAAATCGTTCATTACGTCGGAGTCGACAAGCGTTTCATCTGAGCTCACGCCGGCGACCGTTCAGCTCGGCCGATAATTCATAGTTCGTGAACAAGGGCCAACTGTTGAACGGGAGACAGAATTGCGTTAGCTGTTTCGCCAAGCAGATGCGCTGCTGGCAACTTTCGCAAGTCGCACTCCGTGCTGATGGCTTAGGAGCCTGTCTGAGTAGTGACTGGTCAAGAGGGAGCGAGTCTGATTCCTTGCG
>NZ_JAGWDK010000217.1 GCF_018398875.1 Bradyrhizobium sp. sGM-13
GCGGCATCTTCGGGCTTTATCCGGCCACCGATCCGCAGACGTTGACGGATTTCGCGGAGTGGCGGAAGAAGAACGGGCGGTGATCTCGTGCCCCGGACGCAGCGCAGCAGCGTTGCACGCTGCACCGCGTCCGGGACAAGAGTGTCTATACCTCGCCCTTTTCCGTCAGCCCCACCGCCCACAGAGCAAACGCATAGGCGATCGCGACTTCATCGAGCCGGTTGAAGCGGCCCGACGCGCCGCCGTGGCCGGCGCCCATGTTGGTGCGCAGTAGCACCGGCCCGCCACCGGTCATGGTCGCGCGCAACCGCGCGATCCATTTCGCCGGCTCCCAATAGGTAACGCGTGGGTCGGTCAGGCCGCCCATCGCG
>NZ_JAGWDK010000218.1 GCF_018398875.1 Bradyrhizobium sp. sGM-13
CGTTCAAAGCGCCGTAGATACCAAGCATCACCTCATTATTGCCCATGAGGTGACCAACGTTGGGTCTGACCGGGGCGAGCTATCTCGCATGTCCGAACAGGCGCGCGCAGCGATTGGTTCTGAGGCCATCGAAGCTGTTGCCGATCGCGGGTACTATAGCGGAGAGGAAATTCTGGCCTGCGAGGAAGCCGGCGTCACGGTCTATCTGCCGAAGCCGATGACCTCGGGCATCAACGCCAAAGGGCGCTTCGGCAAGCAGGACTTCGTCTATGTCGCCGCGGATGACGTCTATCTTTGTCCCGCCGGTGAGCAGCTAACCTATCACTACTCCAATGAAGAGGACGGCAAGATACTGCGTCGCTATTGGACC
>NZ_JAGWDK010000219.1 GCF_018398875.1 Bradyrhizobium sp. sGM-13
ATCTCGTCGCCGCGCTTGTCGCCGTAGAGCTTATCCTCCTGCGCATCGGCGGCCTCCGCCGCCTTGAGCCAGCGGTCGACCTCCGCTGCAAGCTCCGCTTCCCGCTTCTTCATGCGATCATAGCTCATCGCCTTGTGCTTGGACGCGTTCGCCTTGATCTTGGTGCCGTCGAGCGCAACGTGCCCGAGCTTCACCAACCCGGCCTTCTCGGCCAGCTTCAACACCTGCACGAACAGGTCGGCCAGCGCCTTCAGGTGCCGCCGCCGGAACTCTGAGATCGTGCGGAAGTCCGGCGCATCGCCCGCCACGATCATCATGAAATCCGCCCGCTCCACCGCCGCCCTGGCGATCCGCCGCGACGAGTAGAT
>NZ_JAGWDK010000220.1 GCF_018398875.1 Bradyrhizobium sp. sGM-13
ACCCGCGCGCGCTGGGCCTGACCTCACGCCATCTCGCCTATGTGATCTACACCTCAGGCTCAACCGGAACCCCAAAGGGCGTCATGGTCGAGCATCGGGGAGTGGCCAATTATCTGTCCTGGGCTTGCGAAGCTTATGCGCCCAGGTCATCCTCCCTGGTCTCCTCTTCCCTGGCCTTCGATGCCATAATCACGAGCCTGCTTGCGCCTTTGCTCTGTGGTGGCCACGCACAGCTTGTCAGGGAGGGAGACGAGGTCGAGGGGGTAAAGGAAAAGATCAGCTCGGGCTGCGGGATCATTGATATCACCCCCAGCCATCTGGATGTGCTTGGGCAACAGATGCTGGCGGACTCGGCCGCCAGCCA
>NZ_JAGWDK010000221.1 GCF_018398875.1 Bradyrhizobium sp. sGM-13
TATTCAATCCGCAGCATTTCGATGACGAAGTGACTTTTGCACGGCGCGGAGCCGAGTCGCTCGGCCTTGAGCTAACGACCCACCCGATAAATAAGATCGCCGATCTCGACGCTGCGCTGCAGGGGGTGGGTGCAGTCGGCGCCGATAGCCTGCTCGTCATCTCATCACGCCTCACTGGCATTGTTGCCTCTAAAATCGCACAACACGGCCAAGAGCGTCGTCTTCCGGTGATTGCGTCGTGGCGGGAATTCGCAGACAGCGGTGCGTTGCTGTCCTACGGGCCGAGTCGGATTTTTGAGGCCAAACGTCTGGCGGGCTATGTGCAAAAGGTCTTAAACGGGGAGAAGCCGGCAGATTTGCCTAT
>NZ_JAGWDK010000222.1 GCF_018398875.1 Bradyrhizobium sp. sGM-13
TAGATGGGGTGATTGCAGTTGCTGCTCGAAAGGCTCAGCCTGGAAGGGAAGCCGGCGAGCCGGCGGCAGCAGGAGCGGGAACATGAAGCACTATGTCGGTCTGGATGTTTCGCTAAAGGAGACGGCTATCTGTGTTGTGGACGAGAATGGCGTCGTCATTCGCGAGGGCAAAACATTTTCGGAACCGGAGGCTATTGTTGCCTGGCTCAACGAAAGCGGATTGCCCATTGCCAAGGTCGGGATTGAGATTGGTGGTCTCGCTCGTTGGCTGTACGGCGAACTGCGTGCTGCCGGCTTACACGCAGTCTGCATCGATCCCCGAAGACTGCGCGGCGTGACTAGGACGATGCCGATTAAGACC
>NZ_JAGWDK010000223.1 GCF_018398875.1 Bradyrhizobium sp. sGM-13
GCCGCCAGCACCGTCATGAACAACGTCGTGCCATGCTGCCGGCTCAGCCGCTTCAGCCCCCGCGTCAGATCCGCATCGATGACGATCGGAACACTGGCCCCGGCAAACGACGGCTGGGCCGGCCGCGGCCGGTCCGTCGGCAGCGCCAGACGGGCCGGAGCACCGGACAGGGTGTCGCGCCAATACTGCGCCTGCTTCTGCAGCCGTTCCCCCGACAGCCACTGCCGTTGCCAGGCGGCATAATCCGGATATTGGATTGCCAGCGGCGGCAAAGGATCGTCCTGTCCAGCCTCAAACGCCCGGTAAAGCTGACTGAGTTCACGCACCAGCACGCCCAGCGACCAGCCGTCCGAGACGATGT
>NZ_JAGWDK010000224.1 GCF_018398875.1 Bradyrhizobium sp. sGM-13
TGCCCGCGTCCTGCTCGACGGAAGCAAATCACCAATATCCGTTCATTGCGACTATTTCGATACAATTTTGTCGGTCATGCCGAGTGAATGCATTGTAAATCTAAGCCACCGCCGGACATGAAACGCGGGAGACTGCAATGCCATTGCCAAGCGGACTGCCTCGGCGACGGCAAATGCCGGTCTTCGAGCTACGTTCCTATCGTCTACAGCGGCGTTTAAGCATGATTACGGGGCAGCACGGCGTTCTTCGGTCCAATGTCCCGGCTCGCTCTGTCCTTCGGAGCGGACATACCGGCCCCGGCATCGGGGTACGCGTCCGGTGACGGCCCCTGGTTAGGTCAGCCGCGATTTCGGGTGTCCC
>NZ_JAGWDK010000225.1 GCF_018398875.1 Bradyrhizobium sp. sGM-13
CCGCCATTATCAAGATAAAACTGCCTTCCCAAAGCTAACTGGACAGGCTCCTAGTACCTAGACACAGAGATTTTAACTCGTTGAACTTGGCCTGATTTCGCTGAGGCTTTGGATAGCCACGCGCCAGTTTGGCACGCGCCTTTTCCGATATAAACCTCCATTTGACGCGGAACGTGGGCATTGCGCTGTTTCCGCCAGGCCACGGTTATCGGCGAGAGGCGGGCGAAACTGTCGATGCGCCGATTGAGGCATTGGCGGGTGAGAACGCCGAGCGATCTCGACCATAATGGGCCAACAAACCTCGGTATTGCGTATTCCGACGATCGCGACCACCCGCTACGACGGATTGTGACCACCCATT
>NZ_JAGWDK010000226.1 GCF_018398875.1 Bradyrhizobium sp. sGM-13
TTGACTGATTTCTCTCGAGGGCAGCCGCCCTCTCGTGCACCAACCTTTCGACCTCATCGCGTACACTCACAGTTCTTGTTACGCCTCCTACTCCGTGGCCAGCGCTCCAGATATCACGCCACATTTTCATGAGGTCGGTATCGCGATTTACGCTGAAACCTTTGTGATTTCCGCGGTCGATAAAGCCCGACTTTTCCAGACTGGCACGCAGGATGTTTGCCGGGATCCCAGTCAGCTTGTCGGTTGTCACAACGTCGTCAGCGCCGCTTTCGATGAGCATGTCTCGATAGCTTTGATCGGCTTCGCTTTCTTGCGTTGCAATGAAGGTAGTGCCCATGAGTACAAAATCCGCTCCCA
>NZ_JAGWDK010000227.1 GCF_018398875.1 Bradyrhizobium sp. sGM-13
TATAGTTGAGAAGAAGCCAAATGAAAAGACGGAGTATACGTAGCGTCGGGTCATGGCGAACTTTCGGAGTTCCTAGGCCATGATGACGCGCGCCGGATCAGCCCGGACGACCTTGTTGGCTGGAAAGCAGAACTCCTTAAGAAGCGGCGGGCGGGCTGCCAAGACCATTCGCGACAGCAAGTTGGCCCCTGTGCGAGCAACCTTTCAGTGCGCGGTCGATAACCGAAAACTCGACGCCAATCCGGCCGCTCGTATCAACATTGATCTGAGGAGCCGATCGTCAGAGAAGAGGTGAGGATACTCGGATGATGAAGCCAAGATCATTCTGAAGGCTGCACGTACCGAGAAGGAGGCGC
>NZ_JAGWDK010000228.1 GCF_018398875.1 Bradyrhizobium sp. sGM-13
TTGCGAACCGCTGAGCGTCTGGTCAATCTGATCGCGGTTTTCTGCATTGTGAGTTGGCGCGTCTTCTGGATGACGATGCTCAATCGTTCCTCGCCGAATGCCCTACCGCAAACGGCGCTGACAGATCCTGAAATCAGGCTTCTTGATCACTTGGTGAAAGACAGGGATGGCAATCGCTCTCGACGAAGCACACTCTCGCACTATGTGGTCAAGATCGCGCGGCTCGGCGGGTACTTGGCCCGAGCCAACGATCCGCCTCCAGGAAATACCGTGATCTGGCGAGGACTATCGCGGCTGACCGACATCGAACTGGGAGCCGCGATCGAGGCAAAAATTATGGGTAATTGAAAGGAAG
>NZ_JAGWDK010000229.1 GCF_018398875.1 Bradyrhizobium sp. sGM-13
GTTTCGGCGCGGGATGTGTCATGTATGGCTCCTCGGTCCGGGCTGACTGCGCCACATCCATCTTTGCGTGCAGGGCGAAGGCGATCTTGATGGTGACCAGCACGGGCGCAGCGATGACGAAAAGAAGAGCGACTGCAGCGAACGCGGTGTCGAAAGCGATCACTGTGGATTGACCAGTGAGGGCTCGACCCAACAGACCCATCGCAGTCCGGCCGGCGGCCACGCCGTCCATCCCTCGTGCCGCGAGCATGGCGCTCATTGTCGTCAGCCACTCGCTGACCGCAGGAAGGCCTGCGGTGACACTGGCGCCGAGCACCGTGGCATTGGCGGTGACATTGTGGTCGATCATGGTCT
>NZ_JAGWDK010000230.1 GCF_018398875.1 Bradyrhizobium sp. sGM-13
CCAGCCATCTGGATGTGCTTGGGCAACAGATGCTGGCGGACTCGGCCGCCAGCCAGGTTGGACTGTTTATCATCGGCGGTGAAGCGCTGTCGCATTCGACAATCGAGCTGTGGCGCAGGATCCAGCCCACGGCCAGACTGGTGAATGAATACGGCCCCACCGAAACGATCGTCGGCTGTCTCTTTTATGAGGTTCCGACAGGGCCAGCTGTATCTGCGAACGTCCCGATCGGGCGTCCGATTGCGAACGCGCGGGTGTATCTTCTGGATGGTCATGGTGCGCTGGTTCCGTTTGGTGCGGTGGGGGAGCTTTACATCGGCGGGGCGGGGGTTGCGCGGGGCTATCTGAACCG
>NZ_JAGWDK010000231.1 GCF_018398875.1 Bradyrhizobium sp. sGM-13
GGCGCAGCTTGCGCCATTGCTCGATGCCATCAAAGCCAATCTCGGGAAGAACCCGGATGAAGCGTCGGCCGATGCAGGCTATTGCTCGCAAGCCAATCTTCGCACGCTCATTCGACGCCGGATCGAGGGCTACGTCGCCACCGGACGGCAAAAGCACGGCACCAAGGCGGCCACGACAAAAAGAAAGCTCAAATCCGGCACGCTCGTCGCCAGAATGAGCACAAAGCTCAAGCGCGCAGGCTATCGAAGCCGATATCGATTGCGAAAACAGATCGTCGAGCCCGTCTTCGGTCAGATCAAGCAGGCAAGAGGCTTCCGCCAGTTCCTCCTGCGCAGCATCGACAAGGTC
>NZ_JAGWDK010000232.1 GCF_018398875.1 Bradyrhizobium sp. sGM-13
GGCTCCGACGGAATACATGTGCTCCCGTGTTTCGCCATCGTCGATCGACACGCCGTTCTGCCGGATCCGGGCCAATTGAGCGAGCAGATCGTTGATGGAGGCGACACCGGCCTTTGTTAGGGTCACGATATCATGTTTCTTGTACAAGGATCTCACCTGGTCGTCCGTCAGGGTACTCAACATGGCTTTTCCGGTTGCCGTGCAACAGGCGGGAAGTCGCATGCCGATCTTGAAGGTGATGCCGAGGGGCTTCGGGCTGTTCCGGCAGGCGACGTACAAGACATCTGCGCCCTCGAGTACAGACAAGACTGCGGTCTGCTCCCCGACTTTCCCAAGCGAGTCGCACGC
>NZ_JAGWDK010000233.1 GCF_018398875.1 Bradyrhizobium sp. sGM-13
CTGGAAAATGGATACCCCCGACTACCATCATCCCGTGAGACTTCCCCCGGTCATTATCTCAGAGGCGGATCGAGAGAAGCTGTATGCTGTTGCCACCTCCGCGCTGACGCATGGTCGCATGGCGCCGGCTGCCTCAAACCTATTACGGGAGATCTATCGAGCGACAATTGTCCCTAATGATCAGCTTCCAACGAATGTTGTGGCTGTCAACTCACGCGTAGATGTACGGGACAACGTCGCCGGCGCGAACAGGCGAATAGTCCTCGCCCTGCCAGACGAAACGTCTTGCGAACCGAACGCGGTTTCGGTGTTGAGCCCGCTGGGCGCGGCCTTGATTGGACTGTC
>NZ_JAGWDK010000234.1 GCF_018398875.1 Bradyrhizobium sp. sGM-13
TTGACCTTACCATTGGTTTGGCAGCACTGACTTTGGCAGCATTGAGTGTCGGAGAAGTGTTGCTCTGTGCAGAGCGGCTGCTTTGGGTACTCATCACTAAGATGAACCCGATGCAACGGCGGTGAAGGCGACGAATGATCTGTTCATGTTGTTTTCCTCGAGTGCGCGAGGGGTTCGGCTCAAGTGTCGCCGCAGCGTAGTCAGGCGCGAATACTCGGGTCAAGAATCGTTCAGCACAAAGCGCACGCAATCAACTTAATTGCCGCGAGTGGGTGCATCTACCTCGTTGTGATTACTTCCATTGCAACATCGACAAACGACCAATGCAGGCTGTGTCATGACA
>NZ_JAGWDK010000235.1 GCF_018398875.1 Bradyrhizobium sp. sGM-13
GCTCGACCTTCTTGGCCTTCAGCCTTTCGCTAAGGACATCGTGCATCAGTTCGCGGAGCGCAAGCAGCTCATCGATCGTCATCGATTCCCACTGAGACTTCCCGTCCCTCTTCATGGTGCGCTGCCACGATCATGAGTCTTCATCGGATCAATAATGTACCGAATGATCCTAATTAAAAGGCGTGGCTCACAATCCGGCCGAGAATTTTGAAATGGATTGTCGAGATTTTGAACTGGACCTAGCCCAAAGGCGCAGCATGGCGGTGGGACTAGATTTTGTATCAAACATATCGGAGCAACGTCCGGACGAAACCATTTTCCTGGGACGACGAAACCGTCCTG
>NZ_JAGWDK010000236.1 GCF_018398875.1 Bradyrhizobium sp. sGM-13
CTAGGAGCCTGTCTGAGTAGTGACTGGTCAAGAGGGAGCGAGTCTGATTCCTTGCGTGGCCATGAGCAAGGAATTTCGCCCCTGGAAGATCGACGAGGTCCAGCTTCTGCCGCCGAGCGTGCAGGATTATGTGCCGAGGGACCACGTTTCGCGGTTGATCGTGTCGCTGGTCAAGGAAAGCCTTGATCTATCGGCGATCCTAGGCAGCTACCGGAGCGGGCTGGGTCAGCCGCCGTTTGATCCGCGGATGATGACGGCGCTGCTTCTACACGGCTATGCGAGCGGCATCTACTCGTCGCGGCGGATCGCCAGGGCGGCGGTGGAGCGGGCGGATTTCATGA
>NZ_JAGWDK010000237.1 GCF_018398875.1 Bradyrhizobium sp. sGM-13
GATCGGCAAAGGGAACAGCCACGGCTTGCTGTTGCATGCGATGGCCGCCGTGGATGCCGCCAGTGACGCCTGTCTGGGGCTGGTAGGCGGGAAGATTTGGACGCGCCAGGGCCGGGTTACGGTGCCGCACGATCAGCGGCCACTGGAGCAGAAGGAGTCGGAACGTTGGATCAGCACGGCCCATCGAGCCAAGCAGGTGCTCTCTGCGGCCACGATGGTCACGGTGATCGACGATCGCGAGGGCGACATCTATGCCAAATGGGCGAGCGTATCGGCCTCAAACTTCCATCTGTTGACGCGGAGCATGCATGATCGCGTGCTGGCCGACGGTGCAAGCATG
>NZ_JAGWDK010000238.1 GCF_018398875.1 Bradyrhizobium sp. sGM-13
TTCGAACTGGGCGGCCACTCGCTCCTGGCGGTGCAGCTCTTGAGCCGGCTGTCGCAGGCTGTTGGCGTCGCGCTGCCGCTGACGGGGCTGTTTGCCAAACCGGTGCTGGCGGAGCTGGCGGCAAGCATCGTGGAGGTGTTGAGCCGCTCCGGTCCGCAAGAGCTGCCGGCGATTGCGGCCGTGTCGCGTCATGAGCCGCTGGTGCTGTCGTTTGCGCAGCAGCGGCTGTGGTTTTTGGCGCAGCTGGACGAGGGCAGCACGAACTACCACATTCCGCTGGCCTCGCGGCTGCGCGGGGCGCTCGACCGCAGCGCCTGGCAGCGCAGCCTTGACCGTTTG
>NZ_JAGWDK010000239.1 GCF_018398875.1 Bradyrhizobium sp. sGM-13
TTCCGGAGCATCTGCGCGCTGCGCACTGGAGCGGCTTCAACGCGGCGATGACAAAGGGCGTAATGAAGCGTCAAGGCCGTCCGACGCTGACCCGGGCGCTGCACAAAAGCGGACGCAAACTCTACGTCGAGATGACCTTCGCTGTCGTCAAAGGCGACGAAAGCGAAGTGTTGGGTTCGGTCGCCATGGCACGCGACGTCACGGACCGCGTCGAGCGAGAGCGTTCCGCAGCCCGCACGACCTGAGAGGAACGGTAGCCATGCTACGCGTTGCGTCTGGAATGGTCGCCGACACGTTCGGCCTCCTCACTCCTTCGCTTCAGCCGTCGAGACTTCCCGT
>NZ_JAGWDK010000240.1 GCF_018398875.1 Bradyrhizobium sp. sGM-13
CCGATTTTCCGGAGACATGAATTGACGCCCCGATGCGAGCCGTTTGGCCTCCGGCACGGTCAGCAACTGAGCCTTGTAGCTTTCTCGTTCGATATCGCCGATTACGGGGAGCGCCACGCAATGCCGACGGAGCACGCGCCCGATAGCCATAAAGCCCATTAATCGCATGAAGAAGTCGCTCATGCGACTAGCCGCACCACCGACATAGGGCATCTGAATGAGCACGATTTCGAACTCATCCATCACTTCTTGCCTGATTTTGCCTATGTCGGAGAGCTGCGCGCGTTCGCGCAACATCGTTTCGGCAAGATCGAGGCGCTGGCGCATGGCGGCTTCCAT
>NZ_JAGWDK010000241.1 GCF_018398875.1 Bradyrhizobium sp. sGM-13
GTGGAGCCGCGCGCTCTGACCAGTGCTGTCGAATTCGGCGAGGTACTGCGAACCGAGTTTCGCCTAAAGCTGCCTGTCGGGCCTCGGCTTGATGCCCTTCTCGAGCGGGTGGCGCAGCCGTCGAAACGCGACCGCCTTTCTGAGATCGAGACCAGCCACGTGCGCGAGGTGCATCCATGATCGTCGATCGGGCTCCCGGACCGGAGGTTGCCGCCGACAGCACCGACGGCCTCACGATCGTGGATCGCCACCTGCAGTTCCCAAATGCGCGGCTGGTGCAGCCCAATGCCTCGGGCTACCTCCATGTGGCCGCCGAGATAGATCGCATCTGGCCCTTC
>NZ_JAGWDK010000242.1 GCF_018398875.1 Bradyrhizobium sp. sGM-13
TGAAGATCCGCACCCAGAGTTCGGTCGCAGTGCCATGGTGCTTCTCAAGCCAGTCCCCAAGCTTGGATGCGTTCATAAATGCCAACGGGGCTTGCTGCTTTTTGCGAACCATAGGCACCTCTACCACGTAGGCAGCAAAGCCTCCATCTGCGGACAATAAGCCCAGTGGCAAGCTCTCTTGGCTGAGGTCTGTTGTTGGCCCACCGCGTCAGTTGATGCGATGCAACGGAATGTCCGGAGTTGAGGGTAGATCGGAAGGGACCGGCACACGGCCAAAGTGGCGCGATTGATGCTGTGGACGGCGCCCACTCTGCGGCATCGAAGTGCCATAGGGCG
>NZ_JAGWDK010000243.1 GCF_018398875.1 Bradyrhizobium sp. sGM-13
CTGCATCGATCCCCGAAGACTGCGCGGCGTGACTAGGACGATGCCGATTAAGACCCGAAACGACGCTCGCGCTATTGCGCAGGTAATGCGGGTCGGCTGGTACACCGTTGTTCATATCAAGGGTGACGTGAGCCAGGAGCTACGAATGCTTCTCAATAATCGCAAGACGCTTTTGATTAAGCAGATCGATATCGAGAATGAAATTCGGGGCGTCTTACGCGTCTTCGGCTTAAAGCTGTCTGGTCGTATATCTCAAGTAACGTTTGAGCAGCAAACGAATGAACTCACAGATGGCCATCCACGACTCGCGGCGATGCTGCGCCCAATGCTTGTGG
>NZ_JAGWDK010000244.1 GCF_018398875.1 Bradyrhizobium sp. sGM-13
TACCCGTAGTCTGCATTCCTGCATCATAGCCCAACTAGGCGGGTGCCGGTCTATCTGTTGCGCATGCTGGTTCTAGGCGTACTGCCGTGTGGGGTCTAAGAAAGCCTTGATGGACCGCCTCGATCTACCGGCTCCCCTCCAGCGAAGTGTTTTTTTCGGCCCCACCAAGGCCAGGAACACGGGCCCGCCGTGGATATGCTCATTTGGTCATTTCCGCAGGCATACAGGTTTTAGTTGCGGAAATCCGTAGAGCGCAGTAGACGTCTCGCCGAGGACCCGCTCTCGGGCGTCCTCGTCTGTGACGAGCCCCTCAAGCCATTCCAGGGTCTCCACAT
>NZ_JAGWDK010000245.1 GCF_018398875.1 Bradyrhizobium sp. sGM-13
GGCCGACAGGTCTTCGGGCTGGGAGGGAATCTTCGCGGCGGACTTCGGATCGGCATCGGTTGCGGCATAGACGCCGCCACCGATCAGCCCGAGCAGCAGCAACGCCGGCGTGAGCCGCGACGATTGCCGGGCAGGGAGCGGCAACGGAAGTTCGAGTTGCGGTTCGTCATTGGTGGATGGCATGCGGGTCCCCGGAGTGCCCGGAGAGGTTGCATGGGGAATCCCAGTACAATGTTAATTTGGGCTGGCGGGCAGGGCGTGGTGCGGAGCAGGGTTAAGCATCGATGAGCGGACTGTATCGAATTGGAAGTACCTATTCGCGATCCGAATCCTG
>NZ_JAGWDK010000246.1 GCF_018398875.1 Bradyrhizobium sp. sGM-13
AGGCCGGATCAGCCGGTTGCGATCTGTCTTGAGCGCAGTCTGGCGATGGTGGTGGGGGTTTTGGCGATCCTCAAGGCGGGTGGCGCGTATCTGCCGCTGGACCCGGCCTATCCGTCCGCGCGGCTGCGGCAGGTTCTCGAGGATGCGGCACCGGGTCTGGTGCTTGCCGATGCGGCGGGCCGTACCGCGCTGGGCGCCGATGCCCTGGTGGACGTGACGGTGGTTGACCTTGAGACGGCCACGCCAGCCTGGGCCGAGCTGCCGGCCTCGGATCCGGACCCGCGCGCGCTGGGCCTGACCTCACGCCATCTCGCCTATGTGATCTACACCTC
>NZ_JAGWDK010000247.1 GCF_018398875.1 Bradyrhizobium sp. sGM-13
CCGCTTTGCTGGCGTTTCTCGGCCAACAGGTAATGGCCAAAAGCCAAGGCCTGCTCGATTTCACCCTGTTCCGGTCGAGCGATTTTTCCTTCGCCTTCATCGTCAGTTTCGTCGCCGGTGCCGCCTTGTTCGGGAGCGCGTTCCTGATCCCGTCATTTGCCGTGTCCGTACTCGCGTTCACGCCTACCGATGCCGGCCAGCTCCTGCTGCCGAGCGGCGCGCTTTTCGTCGGCGCGCTCCTCATTGCCGCCTTTCTCATGCAGGTGAGAGGCGTTCCCCCTATCGCCACGGTGCCGTTCGGAATCCTGATGATCATGGCCGCGATGTGG
>NZ_JAGWDK010000248.1 GCF_018398875.1 Bradyrhizobium sp. sGM-13
TGTGATCTACACCTCCGGCTCAACAGGTACGCCCAAGGGCGTCATGGTCGAGCATCGGGGGATGACCAATTATCTGTGGTGGGCCGGCGATACTTACGCGCCCAGATCATCCTCCCTGGTCTCCTCGCCTCTGACCTTCGATGCGACAGTTAATAGCCTGTTTGCGCCTCTGATCTGTGGTGGCCACGCACTGCTTGTCAGGGAGGGGGACGAGGTCGAGGGGCTAAAAGCAAAGATCAGCTCGCAATGTGGGCTCGTCAACATCACCCCGAGCCATCTGGATGTGCTTGGGCAACAGATGCTGGCGGACTCGGCCGCCAGCCAAG
>NZ_JAGWDK010000249.1 GCF_018398875.1 Bradyrhizobium sp. sGM-13
CTCGTGATCTTGTCGAATGCTATGAATTCGCAGATCATGTCCAATGTCGAAAAGCTCGGTGCTCCCTTCCACGCGGTGTTCACGGCCCAGCAAGCCCAAGCCTACAAGCCGCGTTTCAAGGCCTTCGAATACATGCTCGATAGACTGAGCTGCGGTCCGGAAGATATTCTGCATTGCTCGTCCTCCTTCCGCTATGACCTGATGTCGGCCCATGATCTCGGCATCAAAAACAAGGTCTGGGTAAACCGCGGCCATGAGCCGGCGAACCCCTATTATGGATACGTCGAAATCGCCGATATTTCGGGTCTGCCCGGAGTCGTCGG
>NZ_JAGWDK010000250.1 GCF_018398875.1 Bradyrhizobium sp. sGM-13
GAAGTCGCCGATATGCTGGAAATTTCCTACAAGACCGTGGCCAACATTACGTCCCTGCTCAAGCGGAAGCTCGGTGCCAAAAGCCATTCGGACCTGATTCGGATCGCCGTCGAGATGGAGCTCGGCTGAATTCTAAGGGCAGAACGGCCGTGCCGCTAGGCGCGACCCGTTCGCATCCCGGCAAAGCTACATCTTTTTAATCCGCCACCGCCCCCCAGCGGTTCCTAAGGTCCGAGCCGGCCCTCGACGCGATTGCGGCGGAACGATCGCCTCGCGGCCGACTTTTTGGCTTGTTGGGAAGCACTATATTTCGACGTGCGGG
>NZ_JAGWDK010000251.1 GCF_018398875.1 Bradyrhizobium sp. sGM-13
GGCGCCCGGTTCGAACTGCGATACGATTGTATCATGCAGACGGGACGGCCGAGTCTGACTGCGTTGGGTGCTGCCCGCCTGCGTGCGGCGCATCAGGTACTGGATAACGCCTCGATCCTGGTCGATCCGCTCGCATTGCGCATTCTCGGAGACGATATTGAAATATCGCTCGACCATGCGCGGGCCCACACGTCCGGGCCGCGACTGCGGTGGTTCATTGCCGCGCGGTCGCGGATCGCTGAGGACGCCCTGAATGCTGCGGTGGAGGCCGGAACGGCGCAGCTCGTAGTGCTCGGCGCCGGTCTCGAGACGCTGGCTTAT
>NZ_JAGWDK010000252.1 GCF_018398875.1 Bradyrhizobium sp. sGM-13
CCCCTCCCGCTGCAGGAAATCGGCGATCATCCGGCTGATCTCCGGGTCGTCTTCCACAATCAGAATCAGCGGCGGAGGTGCGGTCATCGCCGCATTCTGAACCACGCCGCGCACCGCGCAAGACCGCCGGCGACGTTGTTACACACTGTTACACGCGATCGACAAAACGATACGAACCGTTTCTCCGCGGCAATATCGCGCTGACAAAGCGGGCGCAGTCTCCACCGTACGGCCATCGCACCGGTAGCCGTTTACACATCGAGGAGACCGCGACCATGAAGAAGTTCGTCCTGCTGTCGGCGCTGGCCGGCACCCTTT
>NZ_JAGWDK010000253.1 GCF_018398875.1 Bradyrhizobium sp. sGM-13
GTTGACGGCCTTGAACTTGCTGCCGTCGATCGCAACGCTCGCCTCGCTGAACAACTCAAGGCGTCGGCACAGCACCACGAACTCACGGCAGACCTTGCGGATGGCCTCGCCATTGTCCTTCCGGAAGTCGGCTATCGTCTTGAAGTCCGGCATCAGGCGGCCGGTCAGCCAAACTAACTCAATGTTGCGCTGGCACTCCCGCTCCAGGCGCCGGCTCGACTGCACCCGGTTAAGGTAGCCATAGACGTAAATCTTCAATAGCGTCGAAGGATGATAGGCCGGCCTTCCTGTCGCCTCCGGCTCGACGCCGCCAAAGC
>NZ_JAGWDK010000254.1 GCF_018398875.1 Bradyrhizobium sp. sGM-13
GCTCTCGCTCGCGATGGCTTCCATCGTCTGCGCGCTGCCGCTGGTGCTGCCCCTGGTCTATTTCATGATGAAACGGTTGTCGCGATGAAGCTGCCCACACTCCGCGAAGTCGGCACCGAAGCCAAACTGCTGCTGATCGGCATTCCCGTGTTCATCTGGACCATGGTGCCGATCTACCACATGTTCCTGTTCGCGATCTCGCCGAAGGAAGATGCGTTCTCCGGCAAACTCTGGCCTGATCATCCGACGCTGAACAATTTCAGCATCGTGTTCCACCAGCAGCATTATTTCCTGCGCGATTTCTGGATCCAGTTCTT
>NZ_JAGWDK010000255.1 GCF_018398875.1 Bradyrhizobium sp. sGM-13
GCGGCACGGGCAGGTGTCTCTCGACTCCGCCGAGAGATCCACCCTCTCGCCGAGACGAATCATCTCGTAAGTGCGATGACGAAGAACCCTAACGGGTGTAGTAGAGATCACGAAGAAAACGCCGGCTCTGCCGCACGATTCCAGTGTCGCCCGCAAAGACGAGCGGCTCGCCAACATCCTTGTGCGGATGCATGCGTCCTTCTTAATCAGCGTCAAGGAGCGGACCCACTCGCCCCCGCGGAAGTCCCGCGATACAGGGCTTAGCCCATCGCTGCGGCAATTCGCGTATACACGACGCGCCTCATGGCCGGGGGCCT
>NZ_JAGWDK010000256.1 GCF_018398875.1 Bradyrhizobium sp. sGM-13
ATTGAAAATGAAGTTTACAGTGTCGGTGGCGGAGCCATCCGAAACCGTAACCGTCACAATGTCGGCTTCTTGGGTTCCCTGGCCGTCATGATAGTTAACGACGCTCAGCGCATCGTTGACCTGCGCCAGCGTGCCGGAGACCTCCGACAGCTCGACACTACCGGCAACACTTGCGGGCACGACGCTGACCGACAATGTGTCTCCCGCGTCGGGATCGGCAACGTACAGGCCGAAAAGGGTGGTCGTTCCCTCGCGGTGGTCGGTGATGCTGAGCTGGTCGGTCTGGATGACCGGCGCGTTGTTGCTGGGCGGCGGT
>NZ_JAGWDK010000257.1 GCF_018398875.1 Bradyrhizobium sp. sGM-13
TGTTGGCGGATTCCTCGTTTGCGGTCGGCGAAACGAGGAGCTGTATCATGGCAGGATGGCGGCGAGCGGTCGAATTGGCAATGAGTGATGAAGAGATAGCGACCTTGACGACGCTTTCGCGGTCGAGGATCGAACTGGCGAGCCGGGTGTCGCGGGCGCAGATGCTGCTGGCGTATCGGGAAAATCCTTCGTTCTGCGCGGTGGGCCAGAGACTTGGGGTCCATCATCAGACGGTGCAGCGCTGTGTCGAGCGGGCGCTGGCCGATGGCCCGCTGGCAGCCCTCGACGATCGCCCGCGACCGGGCAAGGAAC
>NZ_JAGWDK010000258.1 GCF_018398875.1 Bradyrhizobium sp. sGM-13
GGCAAGCCGCTCCGAGCGCTTCCCGAAGATCATCTCCTTGAGCGTCTGCATCGCCACGCGCAGCTTCTCGTTCTCGACGTCAAGCGCGAGCACCATCTCGGTCAGAGCCGCCGGATCGGTCGGGAGAGCATCGGGGCGAATCGCCATGGTCAGACGATACATGCGCCCACTCCATGCTCCAGCGAAATCCTCACCTCTCAGCCAACAACGGCCGGCTGCTTCACAGGCTTGGGTGAGACGCGCGTCCACTCAAGTCCGTCGAGCAGCATCGCGAGCTGCGTTGCACTTAGATGCACCACACCATCGCGGATC
>NZ_JAGWDK010000259.1 GCF_018398875.1 Bradyrhizobium sp. sGM-13
GTCGTGCCCCTTGCGATCATGTCGGCCCGGCGGGTTGATCTAGTCCCCGATATTCCAACGGTCGCAGAACAGGTTGTGCCGAACTTCGAGGTCAGCGCGTGGCTTGGCATGTTTGGGCCGGCAGGTATTCCGAACGACATCGTCGTGCGGGTGTCGGAACATATCAAGATCTCGCTTGCTGATTCCTCGGTGCGTGAGCGGGTGCGCCAAATTTCCTGCGTCGACGCTTATCTCGATTCGTCAGGTTTCGCGGCTTTTCTCCAGAAAGAGGCTGCGAGGATGCGCGACCTTGTCTGCTCAGGCTGAAACT
>NZ_JAGWDK010000260.1 GCF_018398875.1 Bradyrhizobium sp. sGM-13
AAGCCAAAGCCAAAGCGGCCTCGAAGCCGGGCGACGACCGCTCCGGCGACGGCGGCAAGGGCCGGCCGGGACGCAAGTCCAAGCCCGTCACGGCAGAGCCGAGCGACAAGGCGCAGCGCAACTTCACCGATCCCGACAGCCGCGTGATGCCGACCAAAAACGGCTTCATCCAGGGCTACAACGCACAGGCCGCCGTCGATGGCGCCCATCAGATCATCGTGGCGCACACGCTGACCAACTCGCCAAGCGATCAGGCGCAGCTTGCGCCATTGCTCGATGCCATCAAAGCCAATCTCGGGAAGAACCCG
>NZ_JAGWDK010000261.1 GCF_018398875.1 Bradyrhizobium sp. sGM-13
GATCAGAATCCAAAGGGATAGGTTTCTGCCGCGCCCGCGACGGCTCTTGTCGCAAGCGGTGTTACCGCCTTGGAAGCCGGCGAGAGCCGTGCCGACCGCGAGACGGTCGCGCTACTTTGCATGGGGTTGTTTTCGATATTTTGGTTGGGGTGGGACGGGTCCGTCTTCGCCCTGCGGGCTTCGGCGCGACAGCCTTCGCTCGCTTCGCTGGGCGTTTGTGGCACGGGCTTGCCTATCCGACTCTCGCGAAGCGAGTGAGCGGCCCGAGACATAGGTGACAGAACGTACCGGACACATGGGTTACACTT
>NZ_JAGWDK010000262.1 GCF_018398875.1 Bradyrhizobium sp. sGM-13
GGGAATCGGAAAGGCGGCATATCGTGGGGGTGCTTGACGCCTCCACTTCTCCACCAAAGGAGCGATATGCCGTGTCCAAAGATAACATCATCCAGCTGATTCAGCCAACGAACGTCGTCGATCAACTCACGGAAATCCTACGTACTGGGGCACGTACTCTGTTGGCCCAGGCGATTGAGGCCGAGGTCGCGGACTTTCTCGGCAAGCATGCCGATTTGAAGACCGCAGACGGCCACCAGCGGGTCGTGCGCCACGGTCACCTGCCGGAGCGCGAGGTGATGACCGGGATCGGTCCGGTCGCCGTCC
>NZ_JAGWDK010000263.1 GCF_018398875.1 Bradyrhizobium sp. sGM-13
GCTATTTCGACCGCGAGGTGGAGAAGGGCCGCAGGCTGGTCAGCGCGGTGTCCTATTGGCGCAAGAATATCAAGGACAACGGCTATGCGCACCCGATCGAGGGCGTAGTCGCGCTGGTCGACCTGATCGAGAACAGGATCGTCCATCTGGTCGACGAGCCTGACGTTATCCCGATCCCGAAAAAGTCGCGCAACTATGACCGGGCGTCGATTCCGCAAACGCGCAAGGACGTCAAACCGCTCGACGTCGTGCAGAAGGAAGGCCCGAGCTTTACGGTCGAGGGCTGGAAAGTCGCTTGGCAGAAC
>NZ_JAGWDK010000264.1 GCF_018398875.1 Bradyrhizobium sp. sGM-13
ATGACGGCGCCGAGCTCGCGCCCGGCGTGAAGGCCATCGCCACGCCCGGCCACACCATCGGGCACATGTCGTTCCTGGTCGCATCGGGCGGCCAGCAATTGTTCATCCAGAGCGACGTGACGGGTATCCACCAGTTGTTCGTCCGCAATCCCGGATGGTTCTCGATGTTCGACTCGGATGGACCCAAGGCGGAAGCCACGCGGCGCGCGTTCTTCGATCGCGTGATCGCCGAAAAGGGCATGATCGCGGGCTATCATTTCGGATTCCCGAACGTCGGCACGCTGACGAAGGACGGCAACG
>NZ_JAGWDK010000265.1 GCF_018398875.1 Bradyrhizobium sp. sGM-13
TGGGCACGCGGAGCCTGTCATCGGGCGCGCATTCGCGCGACCCGTTGGCTTTGCCTACCCTACAAACTGCGAACTGATTTGCCGCGCGCACAAGCGCAATTTCATTGTAATCGCGAACGTGTATTCGGATTTGAGAACTGAATCCGAAAACTCTTCCGTCGTCTCTGCGAACGCAGGGACCCATAGCCACTGACCCAAGTTGTTTTGTGAGGTCGTTGCTATCTTGTCTTTTCCAACAAGAACTGCCGCGGAGTATGGGTCCCTGCGTTCGCACTAGGGCATGCACAGATCTGGTGCGG
>NZ_JAGWDK010000266.1 GCF_018398875.1 Bradyrhizobium sp. sGM-13
GTTGATGCTTGCCCAACGCCACGGGGCTGGACCAGACGGTGAATCTCGCACGGCGCTCGCTCAAATTGCACCGAGGAACGGTCTTTTTGCTCAAAGCGTGCCATCTTGAGCCTAAAATGCGGTCCGTCCACAAAGCCCGGCCGACTGCTTGCTGTGCCGGAGTTCAAGGCGAACTAAAATGAATGACGATGGGACCGCCAAGGAGACGGATCAATATGCAATGCTCCCGCGATGCCGCTTTTCGGATCGGACCACGATGAACAAAGAATATAGGTGAGCGGTTAATATTTGCTCAAAA
>NZ_JAGWDK010000267.1 GCF_018398875.1 Bradyrhizobium sp. sGM-13
GCAATGCCGTTGGGCAGCAGGTTAGCGAGCTTGACCGCAAGGTTATGAAACTGGCCCGCCATGATGCGCAGGTCCGCCGATTTATGACGATGCCTGGGATCGGTCCGATCACCGCGCTCGCCTTCAAGGCAACGATTGACGATCCGGCACGGTTTGCGCGATCGAGAAGCGTAGGTGCTTATGTCGGGCTAACCAGTAGACGCCACGCCTCCGGAGAGCTCGATTGGTCAGGTCGCATCTCGAAGTGCGGCGACGCGATGCTACGAAGTTACCTGTTTGAAGCAGCCGGGGTTCTGCT
>NZ_JAGWDK010000268.1 GCF_018398875.1 Bradyrhizobium sp. sGM-13
TGGCGATCTGGCGTTCTGAGCGAGAGCAGGGATCGCAAGCACTGCGCTCATCAGAAATGCGAGCAGGTAGTAATCAATCCTGGGCATGTTCCACCTCGAAGTTTCGCGGTTTCAGTTCGAACCAAAGCCCCGCGCCAGCATTCGCGTGAGCGTCGGCCGAAATCGATGACCCCACAGGTCAAAAAACAGCAGTTCTGCGCAGCCAACTTGACCTCTGAGGTCATTGAGAACAGCCGGTTCGGGCGCTAGGCTCGCGCAATGAGTGCCTATCAGCTCCCTTTCGGCATCCTTCTCCGGC
>NZ_JAGWDK010000269.1 GCF_018398875.1 Bradyrhizobium sp. sGM-13
TCAGTTCCATCATCTTCTACAAGGACTGGCCCGCGAAGCCCGCTCCGTTGATGGCGTTCCAACGCGGCTCGCCTTTGGGATCCGGAGGCTGTCGAGCGGCATGTGAACGCCCCATGCCAATGCCGCTAATGCTGGACTGCCCCGCACCGTAACAGCCGTTTCACATCATCTTTGCGTCATCGATCGCAAGAGGCTTACCGCCAATGCAGGGCGGCGGCGATGACCTGCGCACGTTCGAGAAAATTCAACCCACAGGAGCAAACACATGCGACTTATCATCATTGGCGCCGGCTTCGC
>NZ_JAGWDK010000270.1 GCF_018398875.1 Bradyrhizobium sp. sGM-13
GGAAGCGCATGATGGACTCTCTGGCGCGATCGCCGAGCGCGCGGGGTTCAAAGGCCTCTGGGCATCAGGCTTGTCGATTGCCTGCTGTCTCGGCTACCGCGATGCCAACGAGGCTTCATGGAGCCAACTCGTCGACGTGGTCGAGCGCATCGTCGACTCGACCAAACTGCCTGTGCTCGTTGACGGCGATAACGGCTTCGGGAATTTCAACAATGCCCGCCTCCTGGCACGCAAACTAAGTCAGCGTGGCGCTGCCGGCGTCGCTCTGGAGGACAGCTGTTTTCCGAAGATGAACTC
>NZ_JAGWDK010000271.1 GCF_018398875.1 Bradyrhizobium sp. sGM-13
TCCAAGTTGATTTCGGACCATCTCATTCCCAATATTTCGCCTGACCGAGCAGCAGTTAGGATGCAGAGTTCCAGGGCCAGCGCGGCAATCGCCTCACGCGTCCGGAGCTTCGCGACGAAGGTCGCGACCTCTTGATAGGGCATGGCCGCGTGGTGACCACGAGACAGCTTTGAGGGCCGGGGCAGAAGGTGATCCAGGTGACCGCGCCACCGCGCGGGATTATCGCCGCCACGGAAGCCTCTGGCCTTGGCTGCATCGAGGACCTTTTCGATCCGGCCTCGTACCCGGGACGCC
>NZ_JAGWDK010000272.1 GCF_018398875.1 Bradyrhizobium sp. sGM-13
GGGTCGCCCGGTCGAGCCGGGCGATGACAGGTGAATGCGTGTCGGCGTTCTCGCGGCGCATTGCGCCTGTTCAGCAAATTGGATTTTCTGCGGAGCGGTTTTCGCACCGCATTTGGCTTTGCCGGTCCGGAACAACGTGATTGACTTGCCTCGCCGACAAATCGGCGACAGGAGCGAGCGATGAAAGTACGTTGCTGCATTGTCGGCGGCGGACCGGCCGGAATGATGCTCGGATATCTGCTGGGCCGCGCCGGGATCGATGTCGTGGTACTGGAGAAGCACGCCGATTTCTTT
>NZ_JAGWDK010000273.1 GCF_018398875.1 Bradyrhizobium sp. sGM-13
GCGGATGCGGCCGTCGGTATCGGCAAAGCGTTCGGCGTAAATCTGCGCCATCCGCAACATGGTGGCGCGACGGGTCGGCGTCCGCCGCCGCTCGATCAAAATATTGGTTGCAGCCATCCGCCGGAGATCGGCCATCAGCGAAAACGCGCTGTCGTAGCGCACCACGACGCGATCGAGGTCGGTGACCGGCAGCGCCAAGCCTACACGCTGCAGCAGGCCACCGATATCGCGCAAATCCGCAAACGGCACGACGCGCGGCGACACCCCGCCCTCGCATTCAGCTTCCGCAGCGG
>NZ_JAGWDK010000274.1 GCF_018398875.1 Bradyrhizobium sp. sGM-13
GACGTGTTCCTCATCCGACATCCGGATCAGACGCCCGCGGATCAGCGGCCCGCGCGCAAGATCGAACGGCGTGCCTGCCTCTTCATGGCACAGCTCCAGAAGCGCCGCCTCAGCATCCGGCCGGCCCCGCAGATCGTGCTCGAGCACCGGCAGCCCCGCATCCGCCGGCAGAACCTCAACCCGGGGCTTGCCCTCCGGTGCGACAAAGACACTGCGCAGCGCCTCGTGACGGGCAAACAAACGGTCAAGGCTGCGCTGCCAGGCGCTGCGGTCGAGCGCCCCGCGCAGCCGC
>NZ_JAGWDK010000275.1 GCF_018398875.1 Bradyrhizobium sp. sGM-13
CAGGCAAGAGGGTTCAGGCAATTCCTGCTGCGCGGCATCGAAAAGGTCAGCGCAGCATGGGCGCTCAACCGCGCCTTCGAACGACCCGAAGCAACGTATCATTACTCACGGGCAGCATAAGTCGACGGGCAAAACTCGCCGCTGGGCGGCCACCCAAGGCAGAGCCTAGGTGATGGACGACCAGATCGAGCCGCGCCGTTCGCCGCGCCCACGGCGCCAGAGCCCCGTCCTCGAAGGTAACCGGTATGAGTTCCCACGTCTGCGGTGATCAGCGGGCGCGTGGGTAGCGGA
>NZ_JAGWDK010000276.1 GCF_018398875.1 Bradyrhizobium sp. sGM-13
TCACCACGCCGAAGAAGGCCTGCGCGGTCAACCCGCTGAAGATGAGTCAGCCGATCGGCGGCGCATTCGCCTTCATGGGCCTGCGTGGGGCGATGCCGCTTCTGCACGGCTCGCAAGGGTGCACATCCCTCGGACTCACGCTGTTCGTGCGGCATTTCAAGGAGGCGGTGCCGCTGCAGACGACTGCGATGAGCGAAGTGGCGACCGTGCTCGGCGGTTATGAAAATGTCGAGCAGGCTATCCTCAACATATACAATCGTGCCAAGCCGGAGATCATCGGGATCTGCTC
>NZ_JAGWDK010000277.1 GCF_018398875.1 Bradyrhizobium sp. sGM-13
GGTCACCTCATGGGCAATAATGAGGTGATGCTTGGTATCTACGGCGCTTTGAACGTTGTAACCGACCATCCCGCTGCCTCGGCCGCTTGTGGCCATCGAGCGCGCATCGGGATCGGTTAGCGATATCTGCTTGTCTTCGGTCTGCATCATCTGGGAGTTCAGCGCATCCAGGCGCTGTATCTCCTGGCGCAGCGTTGCAATCTTTTCGTTGAGCCGCTTGGCCTCCGGGACCGTTTCACCCTGGCGATCGGCGCTGTCGAGCTGCGAGAGGTAGCGGGCTATGCTCTC
>NZ_JAGWDK010000278.1 GCF_018398875.1 Bradyrhizobium sp. sGM-13
CGGTATGGCTGGCCTCTTCGCCAAGGCGCGTCACGTCTCGCTCGAGACCAGGATCCCCGACGATCTTCCGCCAATCCGGGCTGATGCGGATCGCTTCACACAAGTAATTGTGAATTTGATCTCCAACGCGGAGAAGTTTTGCGCCAAGGAGAACGGCTGGATCCGGCTTGAGGCTTGGCAGGAGGCTGGCTTCCTCCGCGTTGATGTAAAGGACAACGGCATCGGCATCGCCAAGAAGGACCAGGAGAAGATATTCGAGCGCTTCCAGCAGGCTGGCAATACGCT
>NZ_JAGWDK010000279.1 GCF_018398875.1 Bradyrhizobium sp. sGM-13
ACTGCAAGGCCGATACCGGCCTGTATGTCGCTCCCGACCTGAACACGGGAGCGATCCAGATCGATCATTCCTACGTCAAGGCCACCGATCTCAATCAGTTCCAGCTTGCAACCCTTCTGACGCAGATGAGTCAGCCGCGGCTTGTCGGCGGCGGCCCGTTCCGCAAGTGGTATACGCCGCAGCGCTGCCACGAGGATTTTGTCGGTGCCGCGGCGGCGTCGGACCACCCACCGCTCAGGGTTATCTGGTGCGCGCAGGCCTATCGTGAATTCGAAGGGCTCTACG
>NZ_JAGWDK010000280.1 GCF_018398875.1 Bradyrhizobium sp. sGM-13
GCCATCCGCGGTTCCGACATGAGAAGGCAAGCCCGCAATTGCCGCTTTCTTATGGCACAAAGGGTGGGCTGCTTTGGAATCACGATTGGCTTATTTCGGCCAGTACCCGGACCGCGGTACCATCCGTATTTGACCCCGGATGTCCTGATCTCATTTTGATAGCGTCGCAGTTCACCCAGGGCCGAGTATGGACTGCAAGTAATTCTGGCTAGAGCGATTGTATTCGTGATGTTGATAGTCGCCTGTATACGAAGCTACAGCGAACGTAAGGACCACTACTAGAAC
>NZ_JAGWDK010000281.1 GCF_018398875.1 Bradyrhizobium sp. sGM-13
CGCTACCGTCCAAGGATCCCGCATCATTTGCGTGCTCCTTATTCGCGTATCAACGTTCCGATCAGGTTGAGCAGCGCCTGGTGCTCCGGACCGTTCGCACCGTCCCGCAGGAATTTGCCGATTTCGATGTACGAAGTCTGTCCCCCTTGAGTTTGCATTCGGCTGATGCTTTACCACTGGCGTGTTGGAAACCGGGTGGCGTACCAAAAGCCAGATGTCGCCGTTGCTGCTCTCGTAATAGACCCGATCGCTCATCACGAGCTAATAGGGCTAGCGCTGTTCG
>NZ_JAGWDK010000282.1 GCF_018398875.1 Bradyrhizobium sp. sGM-13
CGATCGGGTCTCTCGCCAAGAGGTCCAGGCCAACGAGGGACGTGCGCTTGATATCGCCCGCGAACCATCGTGACCAGATCGGAAGCGTTCCGTCGCTGGCTGCGATGCTTCTTATAAAATCCCGCAGAGCAGGTCGGACGGGCGAGGCAGCGCCTCGCGATGGCGGCACCTCTCCGTCGACGATAACAACGCCACGGCAGGGTAGCCTGCGCGCGAGATCTGCGACCAGCACACTTGCAGAGCTGTGACCGACCAATATCGGTTCGTGGCACGAGGTGAT
>NZ_JAGWDK010000283.1 GCF_018398875.1 Bradyrhizobium sp. sGM-13
GAGCGAGGCGGTGAAGAAGCGTTTTCACGATCTCTCCACAGTTGCGCCCGATGCCAACGAGCATGCGAGCGAAGTGCTCGGTCAGTTGGTGACCCGGGACGTCGAGAAATACAAAAAGTTGCTGGAAGAGAAGAAATAGTATTCAGCGATCATGCAATGAAAAAGCCCCGCGGAGCGGGGCTTTTCGTTATCGGCCAGTAGTCGAACCCGGACCTGTCGGCGACAGGGTCGAACCGCTCGGCGATGGGTTGATGTGGGTGCTCCCCGACGGGTTCACT
>NZ_JAGWDK010000284.1 GCF_018398875.1 Bradyrhizobium sp. sGM-13
CTTGCGGCACCCGCGCAGCGTCCCGACGCTCAAGTGATCTATTGACGCCAGCGCCGACGCGTACCATCCTCATTTCTGACGCCCCAGATCTGAAGGAAGCGGTCGTAACGTGTGCTTGGTGCCACGTTTGGATGTCGCGACCGGTCAAAGTTGGGCGAGGCAAGACGCACTGCGATGGCGCATGTGAAGTCGGCCATCGAGACAGATGCGGGCTCCGCCCTGTAATTCGTCTCCGTTGCCTTTGGTGGCAAGGAGGAATGAGGGATGGCTGTCGCTAT
>NZ_JAGWDK010000285.1 GCF_018398875.1 Bradyrhizobium sp. sGM-13
AGCCATGCTGGAGGTGATTGCACATCACGGACCGGGCAGCGCGAAGGCGGCAATGGCAGAAGCGCTTCGAATCGCAGAGGTGAAACGCGGACTAACGTTCGAATACTGTCTCATTGCTTGCGGAGCAAATCACAACCGGGCACCGTCGGATGCGCGCTGGCAAGAAGGTGACGTGCTGTCGCTCGATTCCGGTGGCAATTTTCAAGGCTACATCGGGGACGTGGCGCGGATGGCACTTTTGGGGCAGCCAGACAACGAGTTGAATGACCTGCTCTCTG
>NZ_JAGWDK010000286.1 GCF_018398875.1 Bradyrhizobium sp. sGM-13
CTCGTTCGTCATCGCCATCCAGCCGATGCAGGTGGATCGCTGCGATCATCACCTCGCCGCGGGTCAGCCGACGCAGGCCTTCCTCGCTGCCTTCGGGCAGGCTGGCAAGGCCGGAATTACTCTCACGCAGCGCCCATTCCAGCAGCGGATCATGGCTGCCGCCGACGATCGGCAGCGCCGCCACCTGCGCCAGCGCGGCGGGCGAGATCAGGCCGGCGGATACCCAGCGGTCGAGCGCCGTGCGCGGAAACAGCCAGCGACCGGTCACCTTGCTGCAG
>NZ_JAGWDK010000287.1 GCF_018398875.1 Bradyrhizobium sp. sGM-13
CCGGATGCTCAATAGCCGTATGCAGTGCATGCCTGGTGACGAGGTCTGGCTCGTCAGCGAGCGGCGGTCGACCGGGGAGCAAAAATACTATGTGTCGAACCTGCCGGCCGATGCCACCATCAAGACGCTTGCTGCCACGATCAAGGCCAGGTGGATCTGTGAACAGGCCCACCAGCAGCTCAAGGAGGAGCTTGGGCTCGACCACTTCGAAGGTAGATCCTGGACGGGATTACATCGACACGCGTTGATGACGATGATCGCCTACGCCTTCCTCCAA
>NZ_JAGWDK010000288.1 GCF_018398875.1 Bradyrhizobium sp. sGM-13
TGATGGGACTGCTGCGCAACCACTACACGTTTATCAACCACCTTCGATGGAGCTGGGCCATTGGGCTGGGATACGTGGCAAGCATCCTCACCCATCTGTGGATCAACGCCGCGCTCATGTAATGCCGCGAGCCCGCCCATATCTCCGACGCAATCGGACCGCACGTGGACGGCCCGAAAGGTCCTTGCCAGCTCTGTGCCCATGCGGGACTAAAATCAATGAAATCGATATCAAGTGGCGATACTTTTCGTTTGTCAAAAATGATCCCGAGCATACT
>NZ_JAGWDK010000289.1 GCF_018398875.1 Bradyrhizobium sp. sGM-13
CATAGTCTCGTCAGCCTGATTCGCCAATGAGTTGGGTACCCCAACAGAATCCTGGGGGCTTACAGACGCCGGGCGGGGATCGATCCGATCACTGACCCACGAATACGCGCGGAAGCTCCAATAACGATCGGCCGAAAAAAAAGCGAGCCGTTACGGGAGGATTTCTGTATGCAGTGCAAACGAGTCAGCAAGCTTGGCCTGGTAGTGGATGGTCCGCAATGGAGCGGAACCCACACCGTTGAAGTCGCGATGATGGCCACGCCCGTCGCCATGCAA
>NZ_JAGWDK010000290.1 GCF_018398875.1 Bradyrhizobium sp. sGM-13
CGGGGATGCCGGAATGACCGTTATTGGCACATTTGAGACATGCCAACTGAAACTGAATATGTCCGTTTCTTGGGGAAGACCGGAAGTGTCCGGCCGACTGCCGAAACGCACTTTTGACCCTCAACGGACGTTCGGTCGGCATCTGCTGAATTCAGAAAGGTTCTGGGTTTGCCAATCTGTCCCAAGCGCGGCGGGTGTGGGCCTCATGGCCATTTTGAAAAGTGGCCTAATGTGAAAAATTGCAGACCGACAGTCGTTCCCGTGGTTTAATGCTGA
>NZ_JAGWDK010000291.1 GCF_018398875.1 Bradyrhizobium sp. sGM-13
GTGCGACACTTTTATCAAGACCCTTGAATTGGTCATGCTTGGCGTGACATTTTTGCCTCCTGAAATACTGAGTTTCATTTGTCACCAGCAAGACCGCAGCCGCGCAGCCAGCCACAGTGGCCACGCAGCTCACCACATAAATGCCCCTGACGACAAGGATGGCGATGCTGGCTCGATGATCGGGACCAAGGGTGAAACGAATGAACTTGTACCGCGCGACATGGCCAGCCTCACGCCACTGTCAACTCCGCAACAATCCATCCTGCGCTGTCTGAT
>NZ_JAGWDK010000292.1 GCF_018398875.1 Bradyrhizobium sp. sGM-13
CGTTGCATCAATGCATGCACGAGTCTTGCGGGGGGCGGCACATCACACCGAATGGATCAGCGTCGAACGGAATGGAACCGTCAATGCCCACGGGAGAAGATTATGTCCACGAGCGATGATAGTTTGATCAACATACTTGGAATCATCGCGATTATCGTACTCGTCGGTGCAAATGGTTTCTTCGTCGCGTCCGAATTTTCCCTCGTTGCGATACGCCGAAGCCGGGTAGGCCAGTTAGTCGCCGGCGGCCGCATGAATGCTCGGGCGCTGCAACGG
>NZ_JAGWDK010000293.1 GCF_018398875.1 Bradyrhizobium sp. sGM-13
GTATCGCCGCGCAGTTCGGCGGCGTGCGTGACATCTTCCTTCTGCTGGCGATTGCGGCCTGCTCCGCCGGCGTGATCGCCTTGGCCGCAGGCTTTCTGCTGCGGCGCTATCGCGGAATCTTCTTCGCCATGCTGTCAATGGCCCTGTCCATGATCCTGTATGGTATCCTGCTCAAGTCGCAGAGCCTCGGGTCGTCCGACGGCTTCTCCGTGCCACGGCCAACGATCTTCGGCCTCTCGATGGCGGGCGCCTCCGCTGTCAGCATCATCTACCTCG
>NZ_JAGWDK010000294.1 GCF_018398875.1 Bradyrhizobium sp. sGM-13
GTGTCACCGTGTAGGCTCCCGATTCGCAAGGAGATCGAAAATTACCGATGTTGACTGATATTTTTGCTCACCGTTACGCACAACCCCGTATGTGGGAAACGTTTTACGAGGAGCACCGCCGCCTACTCGTGCAGGGTACCAGCTCCTGAACGATATTTGCCCGTACTTCGTGGACGGGAAAGTAGACAAGCAAGGGAAGGATTTTTGGAAGCGGATACACGATTTGCTTGCGAGAGAGCTTGGTCTGAAGGAACTAACTCCGCAGTACTGGGGCT
>NZ_JAGWDK010000295.1 GCF_018398875.1 Bradyrhizobium sp. sGM-13
TCTTCTGCATCAACCCCTGCCGCTCGAGCACAGCATTGGGATACAGGAAGCCGTCTGTTGTCACTAGGTCGACCCTGGGCCGGGGCGACCAGCGCGCCAGCAGCGCCTGCAGCACGCGCGCGGTGGTCGATTTGCCGACCGCGACCGAACCAGCGACGCCGATGATGTAGGGCACCTTGCGGTCGCGGATGCCGAGGAACTGGCGCTGCGCCTGGTAGAGCCGGTGGGTCGCATCGACGTAGATCGACAACAGGCGCGACAGCGGCAGGTAGAT
>NZ_JAGWDK010000296.1 GCF_018398875.1 Bradyrhizobium sp. sGM-13
CGCCGAGCGGATTGCCCGGACAGAGCGTGGTCGTGTGCGACAGCTTGAACGAGGGAAGGTCGTCAGACCGCGGCATGGCGTAGTCCATGAACGACGCCGTCAGGAGCTGGCCTGAGGGGTCGTAAACTGCGTTTTCCAGCAGCGCTTGGCCGATGCCTTGGGCAAGTCCGCCATGGACCTGGCCTTCGACGATCATTGGGTTGATCAGCCGCCCGAAATCGTCGGCCGCCACGAAGTTGACGAAGGAGGTCTTGCCGGTGCCGGCATCGACTT
>NZ_JAGWDK010000297.1 GCF_018398875.1 Bradyrhizobium sp. sGM-13
GCTGCGCCCTTTCCTGCGAACGCTCATCGCGAGTCCGCCCGATGCAATACAGAACTGTTGCCGCTTAACGACAGTCATCGCCATTCCGACAGGGCGACCGTAATTCTACGCTTTGCGAATCGTCCGCGTCGCGCCTCTACTGTCAACGCAATCTGTATTCCCTGAGCGTTCTATTCCGTGCCGCGTCAGAAAACGCGCGGGTGCTGAACTGCGTATTTTTGCGGGCCGTTTTCCCTACGGGGCGCCCCGAAGACCACGGTGTGAACCGTGTCT
>NZ_JAGWDK010000298.1 GCF_018398875.1 Bradyrhizobium sp. sGM-13
GCCGAGCACCGCATGGGCCGCAATTATCTCTGGTTCCGTCGCGGCGACGCCGCCAACGCCGTCCTCGCCGCCGCCGGCTACAACTTCCGCCGTCTCATCCGCTGGCTCAGGCTCTTGCTGCGCCTGTTCCTGACCACACTCTTCCTCAGCCCGCTGAATAATCCGGCGTGAAATCGCTCTTCTTCACGGACGACCATCTCCCGCGGCCAGGCCCGGTCGATTATCGCCGATGAGCTTTCAGCTCCTGTTCTTCCTGCGACGCGCGCCGGCGCT
>NZ_JAGWDK010000299.1 GCF_018398875.1 Bradyrhizobium sp. sGM-13
CATGATCTACATTCGCGGCGACCGCGACGATTATGAGGATTGGAAAGCGCAGGGTTGCGAAGGCTGGGGATATGACGACGTTCTGCCCTGGTTCCGCAAGACGGAGGCCAATGCCCGCCTGTCGGATCGTTATCACGGCGCCGAGGGACCCCTGCATGTCGTCGATACACCGTATCGGCACCCCCTGAATGCTGCGTTCGTCCGTGCGGCGCAGGAAACCGGTGCCGCCTTCAATCACGATTTTAACGGCCCGTCGCAACTGGGCGTCGGCT
>NZ_JAGWDK010000300.1 GCF_018398875.1 Bradyrhizobium sp. sGM-13
CAAGGTCGACGAGCTGATCGGCGACTGCGCAAACTACCTCGATCGCCGCATGGCCATGGCCGAGGCAGGCTGAGGCGCCGCCACTCGCGGATGCAACGAACGAAGGCCCGCTTGACGATCAAGCGGGCCTTTTCCGTTTCGCCGAGGAGTTCGCCCGTGGCTCAGGCGGCGCGGCGGCGCCGCGTCCACAAGCCGGCGAGAACGGCCAGAGCGGGGAGGCCCGCCCCGGCAATCGGTCCCGGCACGGGTGTGACGGACAGCGCGTCCATCA
>NZ_JAGWDK010000301.1 GCF_018398875.1 Bradyrhizobium sp. sGM-13
CTAGATACGCTGATGCGAGTCGCTGCCTTCGAACGCGTCCGCGGGCTGAATGAGATTCATGACCACCTATCCGCGACTGAGCTAACGTCCGGGTTTCTCTTTCGGGAAGAGCGAATTCCGTTAGTCAATCCTCAGCGCGGCATCTTCAAACCTCATCAAATGCGCTTCTTGCTGTCCATCAAGACGGTTTTCCCGAAGCCTGGTGGTAAAGTCTGGTATGACGATCAGAGGGAAGTCCATCATCAAATATTCCGAGGTGATGAGACAGTCG
>NZ_JAGWDK010000302.1 GCF_018398875.1 Bradyrhizobium sp. sGM-13
ACGACAGCAGCGTCATGGTCAGGAAATTGCCGATCGACGGCACGTAGCTGATGGCGCGCACCGCCTCCGGCGTTTTCATCGCGCGTTCGATCAGCTCGACGGGCGTGAACATCCAGAAGGTAACGAAAGCGCCGGCGGCGAGAAAGGCCACCAGCTTGACGATGGATTCGGTGGCGATCGCCAGCATCAGGCCGTGCTGGTGCTCGGTGGCGTCGGTCTGGCGGGTGCCGAACAGCACGGCGAATGCCGCCATTGCCAGCGTCACGACC
>NZ_JAGWDK010000303.1 GCF_018398875.1 Bradyrhizobium sp. sGM-13
GCGATGCGCGGCCGGCGTGAGGTGCCCGCAGCCTGCGAGGACTTCCTGGCCGTTGCGCGGTCTGGCGCGTCGGCACCCAAGGTTTCCCTGTCCATGGATGACGTCGCGCTCATGACCTACACCTCCGGCACCACCGGCATGCCCAAGGGCGCGATGCTGAGCTACCGCAACGCGCTCTTCAAGAGCGCGGCGGCGGCCCATTGCAACGGACTGCGCGGCGACGACGTGTTGCTGGCCATTGCGCCGCTGTACCACATCGCTGGCAAGGT
>NZ_JAGWDK010000304.1 GCF_018398875.1 Bradyrhizobium sp. sGM-13
CGAGGCTTAGGGCTGTCGCTCAAAGCGGTGCGCGCCTTCGTGGAGATCGCTCGGGAACAGAACGTGCCGCGCGCTGTGAAGAGCCTCGGCATGACCCAAAGTTCGGTCAGTCGCATCTCGCTGGCCTAGAACACCCATCTCGGCTCGAAGCTGATCGAGCCAGCGCGGTCGCAACAGCGAATTGACCGCCCAATTGCAGCGCGACAATCAGGATGGAAGTGGAGCGTCAATCTGGGGTTCTTCCGCATATTTGGTGCAGCATGAGCGAT
>NZ_JAGWDK010000305.1 GCF_018398875.1 Bradyrhizobium sp. sGM-13
AACGGCAGGTCCTGATGCTCCTGCGCAGCCAGCGCCGTGCGCCGCGTCCGTTCCAGAAGCTGCGACACGCTCGGCTCGCCCGACAGCTCCAGCCGAAGCGGCAGGCTGTTGACGAAGAAGCCGATCAACCCTTCGATCTCGCGGCGGCCGCGATTGGCGCTCGGCACGCCGATCACAAGGTCGTCCTGCCCCGATAGACGCGCCAGCACCGCCGCCCAGGCCGCCAGCACCGTCATGAACAACGTCGTGCCATGCTGCCGGCTCAGCC
>NZ_JAGWDK010000306.1 GCF_018398875.1 Bradyrhizobium sp. sGM-13
GGCTCAGCGGACATGACTATCCCGCAAGACTTTCTCGACGCCTTGGAGGACATGCCCGCGGCGAAAGCTTTCTTCGCGACGCTCGATCGCAGAAATCTCTTATTCAATCTACTATCGCCTTCATACAGCGAAGAAGCCCGAGACACGCGCTAGACGGACCGCGCAAATTGTTGCGAAACTGGATCGTGGCGAGAAGTTTCACTGACCCATGCGGCCTCTCGGAGTCAGTAAGCCATAGCGGGCAGATGATCGGCTGCACTGTGCCGCT
>NZ_JAGWDK010000307.1 GCF_018398875.1 Bradyrhizobium sp. sGM-13
GCCGAAATCGAGCACGACGATACGATCGACCAGCGACATTACGAACTCCATGTCGTGCTCGACCAAAAGGATCGTCAGATGATCGGCGCGCAGCGACCGCAATAGCTCGGCAAGCTTCAGCTTCTCCTGGCGACGCAGGCCGGCTGCTGGTTCGTCGAGGACGAGCAGCGTCGGATCGGCGGCGAGCGCGCGGGCGATTTCGAGCACGCGTTGATTGCCGAGCGGCAGATTGCCGGCTAGCTCGAATGGCTTGTCGCCGAGTCCGACG
>NZ_JAGWDK010000308.1 GCF_018398875.1 Bradyrhizobium sp. sGM-13
GCCAGCGAATCTGGCGCGGCATCGAAATAATCCGAACCTCTCCTTCTGGAAAATGCTCAAGATCGGCAACGATCATTTCGAGACGACGCAACTCGAACCGAGGGTGGATGTGTGCAACCGCCGCTATGTATTCGATGCGCAACCTCCCCCGAATCCGCCGTCCCCTCTTGTGTTCAACCCTGCCGAAAAATGTCCCCCCTTCGTCGTCAATCCGCAAATCGCGCGGCGGGCGCTGGAGAAGAGGCGCGCCGACGAGCTCGAATACGCG
>NZ_JAGWDK010000309.1 GCF_018398875.1 Bradyrhizobium sp. sGM-13
CGGCTTCGCTGCTGTCCGGCATCGTCGCCGCGCTGCTTTTTGCGGCCCTCGGCCGATCAAACGAAGTTCCGGCTTCCCGATAGGGCGGAGCAAACGCGCCACACCCCCCATGAGATCGCAGCCCGGATGGCAGCCGCTGCTTGTATTCGCCATGGGCAAATGATCTAGCTTGTCCAGTCAAGGGCAACGCCGGTTGAGCACGAGTTTTACCAGATCCACTGCACCGCGCCGTCTGAAACTCGCGCCAGCGCGATCCGTCAGAAGCGT
>NZ_JAGWDK010000310.1 GCF_018398875.1 Bradyrhizobium sp. sGM-13
TGGAACAGTCGGGCATCACGTTGGTCGACGAGGAGATCGATATCTTCTGCAGCCGCAAGCGTCGCTTCTAGGCGGACATTGCTTTTCCAGTGGCAGTGGCGGATCCCATTCTGTTCAAGAGAGTTGAAGAGCCTCCGGATGAGCTCTTTGCTCGATACTTCTAATCCCGCTTCGTCCGACTGAACCGATGCGGCTTCTCTCGTCCAATTCGAGGCGTCCAAATTCCCGACCTTTACAGATCCCGTCTCGTGACGCATCATACGACCT
>NZ_JAGWDK010000311.1 GCF_018398875.1 Bradyrhizobium sp. sGM-13
ATCCGTCTAAGCTTGAGCTGCCGAAATCGGCTTCCAGTCGTATGGTGCCGATGCATCATGCAGATTGCCGCCGATGCCTGAAATCGCGACAGTAGCGAGATCGCGCAAGAACGTAGTAGATCGTACTGAAGGGATGCGTTGGTACCGGCGCGGGCTGGCGGCGGGATCGACCGCCGTCGGTGACGGCACGCTGCTCGCCGCGATCGAAGGCACAAAATACAACGGCCCGTGGGACGTGCCGGACGATGTGCGCAAGATCAATGGCGT
>NZ_JAGWDK010000312.1 GCF_018398875.1 Bradyrhizobium sp. sGM-13
TCATGATCTTAACGCAAATGCTGATCGCCTTTGCCCCGGTTAACGCGAACGGCGCTACGAGGAGCACGGCAATGATTGCGATCAGCAGTATGATCAGAAGCCGGCTTCCTGGCCGGTCTCTGGATATCAGGCGTGTCCAATCGATCGACGTAGTCACCGCGCACTCGCCGGATAGAGCCCATTCGGGCGCCAAAGGAGTATCGTCGTCATCAAAGCAATGTTTGAGAATAGTGCGACCTTGGGCTCGATGAAGCTGGCGTAGTTCGC
>NZ_JAGWDK010000313.1 GCF_018398875.1 Bradyrhizobium sp. sGM-13
TTCGCGGCCGCCTGGCCGAATTGCTCCAGTGGGCCCTTGGTGCCGGCATAGAGCACCGTGTTCTCATAACCTACCGCGGTCATGGCCGCCGAAATGCTCACGATCCGACCGCCATCCGCCATCCGCAGCGCGGCCTGCTGAAAGGCAAAGAACGCCGCCTTGACGTTCACGGCCACCGTCTGGTCGACTTCGGTCACCGTGTCGATCTTCGCAAACCGGGCGATGGCGGCGTTGTTCACCAGCATGTCCACGCGGCCGAATGCGGCC
>NZ_JAGWDK010000314.1 GCF_018398875.1 Bradyrhizobium sp. sGM-13
GCGAGGACAAGGTGCTGGACCTTGTCGGATCTATCTACGATGCCGCGCTCGACGCGCAGCTCTGGCCGGGCGTCCTCAACAGAATTGGCGATGCTGTTGGCGGACCGCAGGTGGTGTTCGGATTTTACGATCCGGCGAACGGGATCGTGAGCATGCATGCGCCGCGAACCGATCCAGATATCTTGCGCAGCTTTGACGACTGGACGTCGAATATTCCGGCCTTGCCGTGCACTGGAAACTATCGGCCCGGAGAGGTCTTTACCGGCG
>NZ_JAGWDK010000315.1 GCF_018398875.1 Bradyrhizobium sp. sGM-13
GTCATGCCGGGCATTGTCCCGATCATCGGGAGGACAAAGCAAGAGGCGTCTGAGAAGCTTCAAAGACTGCAATCGTACACGCACATCGACGTTCTAATTGGGGCGGCCGATCTTTGGCTGGGGTCTGTCACCGATCTGCGTTCCATGAACCTTGACTCATTGGTCCCCGAGACTTTACCGCAGACGAATTCGATCCAGAGCCGTCAGAAGCTGCTCGTCGACCTAGCCGTACGCCAGAAATTTACCTGGAGACAGCTGATCCGTCTG
>NZ_JAGWDK010000316.1 GCF_018398875.1 Bradyrhizobium sp. sGM-13
CGATTTCCTCTCACCCCTTGAGGATTCGACGAGCATTCCGCCCGGACCGACTGGCCTGCAAGCACTCCCTGACATGCTGGTACGGCTTAGCCGAGCGCCGGTCGTCTCGATCGCCTCGATCCGTGGGCGAGCGACAGGGGTCGGCAGTGAGCTTGCGCTGGCGAGCGACATGCGTTTTGCCAGCCGCGAAAAGGCCATCTTGTCGCAATGGGAAGTCGGCGCCGGCCTAGTCCCCGGTGGCGGACCGATGGCTCGATTGCCTCGTCT
>NZ_JAGWDK010000317.1 GCF_018398875.1 Bradyrhizobium sp. sGM-13
GTATTCCTCGTTGCAACAGCTCGAGCAGTCGATCCAGCGAACCCAACAGCTTCTCGCCCAGGCGCAGCGCATTGCCTATGACATCAATCAGATCGATCGGGCGTTCTCGACGACCTATGCGCCCGTTTCGGCGAACGAATCAGATCAAGCGCTGATCGCGAATGCGCAAACACGCTGGCAGAATTCTGTGGCGGGCTTGCAGGATGCTTTACGCGTTCAGGCGACCGTGGTTGGCAATCTCGACACCCATCGCAAGGAGATGTCGG
>NZ_JAGWDK010000318.1 GCF_018398875.1 Bradyrhizobium sp. sGM-13
CCGCCGGGACCTGTGTCGAGCCCGACTAGTCCTGTTTGGTCGCCCAGTAGAGCAGGACCTGATTGTCGGCGCGCTGGCTCAGTTTCACTTTCTTTGACACACCCCATGCCAGCGCCTGCTGATGCAGCGGGATGTATGCGAAATCCTTCTGAGCGATCTCGTACGCTTGCTTGATCAGGAGATCGCGCTTGGTCATGTCGGATTCCTGCAGCACCTTGTCGGTGAGGGCGTCGAGGTTCTTGTTGCAGTAGCCGCCGAGATTGGCT
>NZ_JAGWDK010000319.1 GCF_018398875.1 Bradyrhizobium sp. sGM-13
TAAACGGACCGCATTCTATCGACGCCGGCCGCAAATCGGCTTGAAGGAATCATTATCAATTGAAGAAAGCGGGCCCGGTCTGCCCTGGAAAACGGCGCGATTGCGGCGGCCGCGCCCGTTACCTATGCTGCCGTCCCGTTCCGCACGAGGTGGCCGTCGCATGATTCCGCCGCTTGATCCCGTCGTCGCCCAGATCATTCCGCTGTTGCCGCTGCGCGATCCCGCAACGATGACGCCGCAGAGCGCCCGCGATGCGCTCCGCGCGC
>NZ_JAGWDK010000320.1 GCF_018398875.1 Bradyrhizobium sp. sGM-13
TTCATCAAGCAACGACACGCGGCGGTTATCCGAGCCGTCGGCGGCGATCGTCGCAACAACGAAAAAGGACGCTAGCCGGGATTGAGAAGTATCGTATGCGCAACTTGACCATGACGGATGGGTGCCTCGATGCGCCTTTCCTTTGGATGAAGCGGGTTGAGTCCTGGCTGATCTTTATTGACGCAGAACACATGGCAGATCTTCCGGCATCAGACGTTCTGACATCAGATCGTCACAATACTTCTGCCTCTTACCACTTTTTCCCG
>NZ_JAGWDK010000321.1 GCF_018398875.1 Bradyrhizobium sp. sGM-13
GGTTGCTGTCATCAGGAGAAAGTCCAACCTCTTCGCATATCAGGGGGCGGCGCTGTACACGTTGACCGATAAGCCCGCGCTGGATGCTTCTTGTAATGGCCGCCCGACTTGATGGTAGTGATAGTTGAGTTCAGTCACCACTTCTAACAACGGACTACAACGCGATCGGCGATAATGCCGTCGGGGACAGCACACACCGCATCCTCTGTTGTTGCGGGATCGGACTCCACCAATTGTCCTACCTGTTTCCCAATAATCTATGGTGC
>NZ_JAGWDK010000322.1 GCF_018398875.1 Bradyrhizobium sp. sGM-13
TAAAGGATCGGCAGCAGCGTCTCGATCGATTTCGAGCGGCGCATGTAGGGCGGCAAGATCGACGGAGAGAACCGGATGCGGTCGGGGCAGGCCACGTCCGCCTCGCGATCGCGTACACGCGGCTGGCGCACGGCGACCGGACCGATACCGGTCATCACCTCGCGTTCCGGCAGGTGACCGTGGCGCACGACGCGCTGGTGACCGTCCGCAGTCTTCAAATCGGCATGCTTGCCGAGAAAGTCCGCGACCTCGGCCTCGACCGCCT
>NZ_JAGWDK010000323.1 GCF_018398875.1 Bradyrhizobium sp. sGM-13
CAGGTAGATGCAAGTTTTTCGCAACTAGAACTGGCCCAAGGTTAAGAGGAACAAGCGTAACGACGGGGCGTTTTAGCCCGTTCCAGTGCTTTGCCGCGCGCTAATGCCTATGTTACAGAGCGCGCGGACCACATATGCGATTTCGGCAGAGGCTAGTGCCGATAGCACCCTAAGTAGCGCCAGATTGCGGGGAAACAAGTGTTCTCCCGTAGGGAAACGGGTCCGGTTCGCTCAAAGCGCTCCATCGGGACATCTAAGGTGAGGC
>NZ_JAGWDK010000324.1 GCF_018398875.1 Bradyrhizobium sp. sGM-13
GTTTCTCCGCCAAGCGGCGCCACTACCGCTACCGGATCACCAATCACCGCGCCAATCTCGCTCTCGATATCAAGCGGAGCTGGCGGGTGCCGCGGCATCTCGATACGGATGCGATGGACGTCGCAGCCAAGAGGCTGCTCGGCAAGCACGATTTCACCACCTTCCGCGACACCGAGTGCCAGGCGAAATCCCCGGAGAAGACGCTCGACCAGCTCGATGTGATCCGGCAAGGCGATGCGGTTTCGATCCTCACCTCGGCGCGCTC
>NZ_JAGWDK010000325.1 GCF_018398875.1 Bradyrhizobium sp. sGM-13
TCGTCTGACAGTATTCCGGTGCATCTGCTGACGCGCGAGGCGCTCGCGGGTTATCTCTCGAAGCTTTCCGACCGCGGCGTGATCATTGCGCATATTTCCAACCGCCACCTCGATCTCGCGCCCGTGGTGGCCAATGTCGCCTGGTCGCAGGGGTTGATTACCTTTCTCCGCGAGGATGACCGCGCCGGCGATTTCATGACGACGTTCGCGGCCAATGCCCGGGTCGTCGTGATGGCGCGCGACGCCGGCGATACCGGACGTGTTG
>NZ_JAGWDK010000326.1 GCF_018398875.1 Bradyrhizobium sp. sGM-13
CTTGCTCTCCCGCCTGAGTTGCGAGACAGTCCGTGCCGCTATCTGCAGAAAGGCGGACCGATGGCTAAGGAAGATTCGATGAGGGATGATGTCGAGGGCTGGATAGCCAGCAACTCAGCGGACTTGGCAGCGACATGGGCGTAATCCCTTCGGGTCGGGGTGGTACCAGTTTTGGCATCTTGGCCGTTACGGTGCGCAAAACCAAAGTTGGACCGTCCAAATTGGGACGCACAGCGTGCAACCAACTCAGGGAGACTTCACATGG
>NZ_JAGWDK010000327.1 GCF_018398875.1 Bradyrhizobium sp. sGM-13
GTGTATCCTGACCTTCTCCGGGTCCGGGCTGTAACGTTAATGTATGAGGAGTGGGTTCAGGACCATCATCTTCCTTTGACTTGTCACAGCTAACAATCGATAAAGCCAAAAAGCCAAGAATCACATAGGGAACAAGTTTCATATCAGCTAGTTTTAATACCCCAAGGGGAGTTTTCTGCGATTATAATGAAAATTATCTTTAATCTAATGACTAGACCGATTTTAATTTTTCCAGAAACAACGCCAACCCTTCCCTCTTTTTATC
>NZ_JAGWDK010000328.1 GCF_018398875.1 Bradyrhizobium sp. sGM-13
TCCAGCCGACCTGGAGGATCGCGAGTTCACGCAGGCGGGGATGGAGCTTGCTCTTGAAGCGGATATAGCCGCCGATGCCGTTGAAGGCGCGCGCCATGTCGGGCGAGTTCACCAACAGCTTGTGGAGGTTGGTGTTGCGCTTGAGCATGTCGCGGTATTCGGGCGCAACCTGATCGGCTTCGAGATAGGGCAGGCGGGCCATTTTGTTGTTGTCCTTGTTGGCGATACCGGCTCGGGCTCACCTAGCCGTAGCGCGCTTTGTGCT
>NZ_JAGWDK010000329.1 GCF_018398875.1 Bradyrhizobium sp. sGM-13
GTCCGGTCTTCGATGCATGCCAGATCAGGGTGATGTCGAGCAGCAAAATGACGAGAGCAACGGGCATTGGCGCATTCCAGGCAAACCGGGCGGGACGGTTCTTAGTGGCCTTGATAGCGCGGCAAGTTCAATCAGACAATCTTCAGTTGTGATTTGAGCACGAAATGTATCGGCGCGATTTCAGAATTGTGGCCAGTGGGTCATCTCGGCGGAACAGCAACGAACTGTGATTGACAGACAGGAACGCATGCGAGCGCATCGTGT
>NZ_JAGWDK010000330.1 GCF_018398875.1 Bradyrhizobium sp. sGM-13
TTTGGCGGCGCATCTTGCTCATTGACGACAGCAAGTGCTGACTTGAGCTCACCGAACAGAGCGCGGTTTCAGCAATAGGCAGATTTGCACTTGAGCTTTCACACTTGCAAAACAAGTGTTCATTGCCCCTACCCTTTCAGGTCTCCTGAAGATGCGCTTGAGCATATGAAACCGGCCGCTCGCGGCCCAGCAACCATCGCCAACGGATCGATCGTCATTCCGGCACGCTCCAAATGATCGCATCTGATGTCTGTTTATACATTC
>NZ_JAGWDK010000331.1 GCF_018398875.1 Bradyrhizobium sp. sGM-13
GGATAATGTTGACGCCTGCGGTTCGCGCTTGCCGCTTTCGAGATCAGCGATAATCGCACGACGAACACTGACACCTTCTGCCAAATAGGATTGAGACCAACCAAGAAGTGCGCGTGCGCCCCTCACCTGCGCAGCGAGTTTCGGAAAATCATGCATGGCTACTCCAAAAAAGAGTACAGAGCATTCAAAAGTGGACAGTATTATTTCGATACAAAATGATTTTTATTGTTGGCTCTTTGTTAGCGTCAACCAAGATCAGGTTG
>NZ_JAGWDK010000332.1 GCF_018398875.1 Bradyrhizobium sp. sGM-13
ACCTCGTTTTCGACCCGAGAGCAAACAAATGAAGGTATCAACATGATCGATCGTAAATCCCATCTCCATCACCGATGAGCGTGTGGGTCAGGCCACATAGATCGAGCAGACGGTACCAATCAGCATTATTGCGCGCTAGTCGCGAGACTTCCAAGCCGAGCACGATGCCCACCTGGCCGAGGCCGACCTCCGCGGTCATACGCGCGAAGCCGGTGCGCTCGGAAAGGCCGGAACCGGAAATACCGAGGTCCTCATCGATGACC
>NZ_JAGWDK010000333.1 GCF_018398875.1 Bradyrhizobium sp. sGM-13
GGTTGAATATTGGGTCATTGATCGGTCTCCAGCATTGCTGTAATATACAGCAATGTTGTATATCCTGCAAGGGTGTTCGCTTGGCAGGGTGTTCGCTTGGCAGCTGTCGGGGAGGGATCTTTGGAGCGGCAGGCTTCGTCTGAAGCGAGCCGTCTCTGCCATCCGTCGCAGGGTTGATCGCTCGGGCTGGCGCTCAATCCTACGAGGTCTTTGAAAGCGAGCACGCGATCCCACGCTCGAAACCACCAGTCGCCCATGACATT
>NZ_JAGWDK010000334.1 GCF_018398875.1 Bradyrhizobium sp. sGM-13
TGCGCCAGGTCGAGAATCTTTTCGAGATGCGAGTTCGGATCGGTGTCCATATAGGGGCAGCCGCCGATCACCTCACCGCCGTCGCGCAAGGCCGCAATGAGCAGTTCCTCGGCGCCGGGATCATTGGTCAGTCCTTCCTGCGGAAACACGCAGATAGAGAGATCGAGCGCCCAGGCATAATCGCGCTTGAGCGCCTTGATCGCCTCAAAACCGCGCAACGCAATCCGTGGATCGATCTCCACGTGGGTTCGCATCCGCGTCGT
>NZ_JAGWDK010000335.1 GCF_018398875.1 Bradyrhizobium sp. sGM-13
TTGTACGCTAACGTCTTCAAAAAAGGCGCGACCGAACGTGAAGAGCTGCGGGTATCAAAAATCACCGTACTGATCCTCGGCGTGATTGCGATTATCCTCGGCGTGCTGTTTGAGAATCATAACATCGCCTTTATGGTGGGGCTGGCGTTTGCCATCGCGGCGAGCTGTAACTTCCCGATCATTCTGCTTTCTATGTACTGGTCGAAACTGACCACGCGTGGCGCGATGATGGGTGGCTGGCTGGGGCTGATTACCGCAGTAGT
>NZ_JAGWDK010000336.1 GCF_018398875.1 Bradyrhizobium sp. sGM-13
AGAGGCGCTACGGTGCAACAGTCCCTATCTCTAGAAGGCCAAGAACCTGCTGGACCCCTGGGACGTCAGTACCAGTACGCCTATCCCGCTTCGAGCGGTGAGTACGAGGTCTATTCCCTCGGTCCGACCGGCAAGGCCAACTCAGCGTCGGCAGCCCAGTCATCGTACATCCGCAGTGCCGGAAGCTAGTCGCGGGTAGCAATAGCAGCGGTCACTCAAGAGAGCTTTTTCATGCTCTCATCGAGAGCTCATCCAGCTCGGT
>NZ_JAGWDK010000337.1 GCF_018398875.1 Bradyrhizobium sp. sGM-13
GCGACATGTGGATGCCTCCCTTAACGAAATAGAACCGGCGCGTCTTGCCGAATTGAATTTCCCGGGCGTGGAGATAACCGACGGTCATCTTGAAGTCGCAAGCCTTGCCTGGCAGGCCTACCGTTCACTCACGCCAGAACCGTGGTTCGATCTGCTGAGCAGGGACCTCAGCATCTTGCCGCAGCTCAGGCGGTGTGTTCTGGAAATGCTCGAAGAGCTTCCAGGACGCGCAACCGGGCTCGGCGCCTCCGAACTGCGGATG
>NZ_JAGWDK010000338.1 GCF_018398875.1 Bradyrhizobium sp. sGM-13
CGAAACGTGTATCCGTCCGGCGGAGGCCGCGTTGGGGAGTAAGACGCGCTGTTGAGATCTGTCCTTATATACAGTGATAAGCTGCAGTGCCAAGGTCGAACGGCTCGAGGTAGTCGTCCGTTGAGAAGCCGGTTTGACGGTCGGAGCCAGGACAAAGGCCCAGAAAGGGATTGAGTGCAGCAAAGCTTTCAGCTGGGTGAGGACGCGTCGCAGACTGTGGCCGAACAGCGGTGATCCCTGGAAAAACGATCGAGGTGACCGT
>NZ_JAGWDK010000339.1 GCF_018398875.1 Bradyrhizobium sp. sGM-13
TCGCAGAGTTCATCGAGCAGGCCGGTAAAGCGCCAAGCAGCGGCTTCATAAGCGGCGCGCACCTCACCTTCACTTCCCTTCGCCTCGATGACCAGATCGATCGGACCATCCTGCAAATGCAGCCGCTTGCCGTCAGGAAGAAGCGCGATTTGCGGGAGCCGTTTCATGCGCGCCGTCCGGGCATATAGGGCATCGGCCGGAATTCGCTGTTTTCCCGCAAGGATGCCAACGGACGCACATGATCCATGTGACCGCCGAGCG
>NZ_JAGWDK010000340.1 GCF_018398875.1 Bradyrhizobium sp. sGM-13
TGCAGCGGGGCGTAGGCGAGAATGGCGAGCGTCAGCGCGCAGATCAGGAAGGGGAGGGCGAACTTCGCGCCGCTGGTTCGGATCCTTGGGAGCAGCGAAGCCGACCACACGATGCAGCCGAAGAACACGAGCGCGACCAGCGGCACGATGACAAGCAGGACAAAGCCGGAGGGCCAGTCCGCCATCGATAGTTCGAACGTTGCGATCGACAGCGTGAAGGCTGAAATCGCGATCGTCGCCACCAGCGCGGCGCGAACCGAT
>NZ_JAGWDK010000341.1 GCF_018398875.1 Bradyrhizobium sp. sGM-13
CGATGCCAACGGAAAGCCGACGCTTGTGAGTGGACTGACGATCAAACCGTGTTCTCCTGACGAAGAGAAGAAGAGCGACGAGGATTTAGACTGGGTACCTAACACTGGATAATTGCCTACATGCCCGAAACGGCCGGCCGCGCGGCACCACGTGGCGCTGAGGGCGAAAGCGCTGTCTCGAATAGGCGTTTGTGGTTCGCACCAGCATGGGGAGCACAGATCATGTCGGCCCGAGCAGTCTTTTAAGCGGTCCTTTGTTGT
>NZ_JAGWDK010000342.1 GCF_018398875.1 Bradyrhizobium sp. sGM-13
TTACCGACCAGTAACCCGGCACCAATCTTGACCAGTGTACTGGCCGCCGTCCACAAGGACGCTTTTGCCAACGACATATCAGGAAAAGTAGTTCAACAAAGTCGCAATTACCGTACGCTGATTGACGGGCGACAGGTTGTAGAACAGCGGCAGGCGCAGCAGGCGCTCGCTCTCTTTGGTGGTGTAGCGATCTTCACCGTGGAACTCACCAAAGTGTTCCCCCGCAGGGCAACCGTGCAGCGGAATGTAATGAAACACCGC
>NZ_JAGWDK010000343.1 GCF_018398875.1 Bradyrhizobium sp. sGM-13
CTTCGCTGTCGTCACAGAAGAAATAGTCGAGATCGATGTTTATGATCCATGGCGAACCAAATTCTCTAACCCAATAGTCTAGATTCTGAAGGAGAGCCCACGGAGTGACTTGCTCTAGCTGGTCCAATTCGGGTCGATCGCCGTCGCCGTGGGTAGCGAAGCAGCACGTGGAGATAGAGTCTTTTGCATTCTCGAAATATAGGGACAAATAGTTGTCCCAACGGAACAGTCGTTGGGCTTGGCCTAGTCGATCTTCAAAGG
>NZ_JAGWDK010000344.1 GCF_018398875.1 Bradyrhizobium sp. sGM-13
GGTAATTCCCCGAAGTACGCTATAAGGGTGTGTAGCCGGGCTAAGGAAGTTCAATGTACGAGGCGTTTTATCAGCTCCAGGAGAAACCCTTTTCAATTCTCCCCGACCCCGACCTGATTTATTGGGGCAAAATGCACTCCATGGCATTCACGATGCTGGAGTTCGGCGTCATGAACAATGCCGGCTTCACCGTCATTACCGGTGAGATAGGATCCGGCAAGACAACCCTGGTCCGGCATTTGCTCAAGAAGGTCAGCCCG
>NZ_JAGWDK010000345.1 GCF_018398875.1 Bradyrhizobium sp. sGM-13
TTGCCCTTGCTGGCGTGGCTCTCTCTGACAAGCACGTCGAAACCCGCGCCAACGATCAACCGCTTGAGTTCGGACGCGCCGAGGGAGCTGACATGTGGCGCCTTTCCGATGAGTTGCATCGCGGGCAGCAGGACCAGCCGGATCAGCGGATTCATGTCTCCCAAGCAAGGCGTTTTCGAGATGAACAGTCCCCCGGGCTTCAGCAGTACGTGGATGCTGCGCAGCGTGTCCGGCACGTTGCGCACCAGATGCAGATAGTT
>NZ_JAGWDK010000346.1 GCF_018398875.1 Bradyrhizobium sp. sGM-13
CTTCGTGAAGTGCGAATCAGCGGCGCGATGATCTTGTCCCGACATATAACTATTTTATCGGTTCCACCCTCTTCCATAGTTAATTTCTTAACCGGTAAGAATACGGAGAATTCCGCCAGCGCGTCCCACCGCCTGACTAGATTGGGTTAAAAATCACTCGAAATTCGATATTTTTGACGAAAATGCGTGATCCGAACAAGAGCGCCTTAGGCCGCTGGTCCCGTATTTTTAACGGTGAGAGCATTTGCTTTGTTAATAG
>NZ_JAGWDK010000347.1 GCF_018398875.1 Bradyrhizobium sp. sGM-13
GGCTTCGCCCCGAACTGGTCGGTCGGCGTCGAATACAATCACCTGTTCATGGAGGACCGCGACCACACCTTCGTCGACACGACCGGCGCCTTCTTCGGCACCGACCGGATCAGCCAGGACGTCGATATCGTTACCGTCCGCATCAACTACCGCTTCGGTGGTTACGGCGCACCGGTCGCAGCGAGATACTGACCTCGTCCTATTACATCTGTTCCAGTAAAGTAGGCCGGCAGAAATGCCGGCCTATTTTGTTGGAGGT
>NZ_JAGWDK010000348.1 GCF_018398875.1 Bradyrhizobium sp. sGM-13
GAGTCATCGCGAGGTGGTCGATACGCCGGCTCATGAAGATTCAGGGTCGGCTCAAGCCGGCGGCAGCTTGGCCACGATCAGCGCCGAAATTGTCTCCACGACCTGCTCCAAGGTGAGGAACGTGCTGTCGATATCCGTGGCCCCCGCCGGACAGGTCAGGGGCGCGGTCTTGCGTTGTGAATCGAGGCGATCGCGTTCGGCCACTTGGTCGTGCTGGCCCTGTTCCGCGCGGCGACGCGCGCGTTCCGCCGGATCGGCG
>NZ_JAGWDK010000349.1 GCF_018398875.1 Bradyrhizobium sp. sGM-13
GCCGCATTTTTAATTGACGACATAATCCAGCCATCGCTGGATTTCCCCCCCAGAAGTGCCGGATCCGAAAAGAAGAACTAACTCGTTGTGGAGAATAACAAAAATGGTCATCTGGAGCTTACAGGTGGCCATTCGTGGGACAGTATCCCTGACAGCCTACAAAACGCAATTGAAGAACGCGAGGCATCGTCTTAACGAGGCACCGAGGCGTCGCATTCTTCAGATGGTTCAACCCTTAAGTTAGCGCTTATGGGATGTT
>NZ_JAGWDK010000350.1 GCF_018398875.1 Bradyrhizobium sp. sGM-13
CGTCGGCCACAGGGTGACAAGTTCGCGGATTTCCTCGGCGGTCCATCGGGACATGGCGGGCCTCGTCGGTCAGGGCACCCAGCGCCTGGTGCCATGACTGCCGATTCGTGCGGCACTATTTTGGCGATTGCATCTTTTCCGGCAGGCGGGACCCGGCCGGATTCGGCGCTTTCCCCGGGGCGCCCCAAAGAAGGGGGCCGAGTGGTTTAAGGCATCCATTCGAGAAACGGAGGCATCACACCCAATCCCGCCTCATATT
>NZ_JAGWDK010000351.1 GCF_018398875.1 Bradyrhizobium sp. sGM-13
GAGATGGCTCAACGATCTTCGCGACGATCTCAGGGCCGAGACATGTTGAGCAAGTTTTGAACTTAATTGATGAGAGTAAGGCACGCGTTAAACATATGCATATTTCCGACCATCGATTTCAAAAGCCTGTCCGCATTGTTCGGCAACTCACGGCTGGACGAAAGGTCTCTGTGATCTCGTGCCGGATCCCTTCTCACGCTTCGCAGTCATTTCTATGTACGATTGCAGCTTGCGCTTTCCGCGATCTCGGCCTCGGTAG
>NZ_JAGWDK010000352.1 GCF_018398875.1 Bradyrhizobium sp. sGM-13
AGGTTTTCGCCAAAAATTTGGACCGCTGCAACTTTCGACTTTTGCAACACTATCCCCATACGAACGGACATTCTGTGAGTCCCGTCTGCATGTCCCAAACGCGCCAGATGCGGACTCATGCGTCGCAGTAATCAGCCGCTTCATTCAATCACTTCGTCGGCGCGGCCGAGTAATGAAGGCGGTACCGTGAGCCCGAGGACCTTGGCGGTTTTGAGATTGATAACAAGTTCGAATTTCACAGGTTGCTCGATAGGCAAA
>NZ_JAGWDK010000353.1 GCF_018398875.1 Bradyrhizobium sp. sGM-13
CGGAGACGACCCGGCGCGCGAAAAAGGTCTGCTTCTGCAAGGAAGTCGATCTCGGCACCCTCGAGGACGCAATCCGCTCGCATGGCCTGACCAGCGTCGAGGCAGTCAGGCAGCACACCAACGCGTTCGGTGGCTGCTGCAAGAGGCGTATCGAGGACATGCTGGCGAAAATGCCGGTCTCCTCGCCGCCTGCCATGCTGCAGGCCGCGGAATAGGACGGCGTCATGGCCATCGTCACCACGCCGAAGAAGGCCTGCG
>NZ_JAGWDK010000354.1 GCF_018398875.1 Bradyrhizobium sp. sGM-13
ATGATCATGAATTTCATCGCACCCTCCTATCAGCCTCCGGAGCAGATATCTCCCTGCTGAGCTAACAGAATACGACAAAACGCCAAAACGATTGAGAATTCGCGCTGAAGCGCAGCACGTTTCATTCGGCTTTCCGCGCCGGGACAGCCGGTGGCTAATTTGCTCTCAATCTTGGTTCCTGCGGCTTCCGTTTACACATCTGCACGATAAAGCAACGGAGACGACCAATTTTGACAGAACGGAGCCAATTCGCTCGGT
>NZ_JAGWDK010000355.1 GCF_018398875.1 Bradyrhizobium sp. sGM-13
CCGGCAAGCATTTCGAGATGATGTGGGACGCCCAGGCACTGGACTGGAACTTGATTCCCAAGGGCAGTCCGCGGTTGGACGCCGCCTACAAGTTCATCGCCTTCGCCAGCTCACCCTAGGCGCAGGGGCGACCAGACCCACTATATCTCCTACGGGCCCGTCAACAAGAACGCGACGGTGGTCCGAGCCGAGTAGAGAAATCAAAGGATCAGCGTCAGACGCCGAGCAGATGGCCAAAGAAACCCATCGAAGCATCTG
>NZ_JAGWDK010000356.1 GCF_018398875.1 Bradyrhizobium sp. sGM-13
CCTGGTATTCAACCTGGAGGCCCTGCACGGTCTGTTGAACCACCGATCTTTTGATGCGCTCTCCATGTCCTATGATACCTCGCCAAACGAAGCATGGATCTCAATCCGTCGGACCATCGTTGCGACGCCTCTACTACTTATCGCGCCCGAAGCTCTCCGGCTCAAAATCATCAAAGAATTTCAACAGCTTATAACCAATGGATTGCCGGACAGTGCGGCCCGCAGCTATTTGGCTGCTCCTCCGGCAATTCGTTCGCT
>NZ_JAGWDK010000357.1 GCF_018398875.1 Bradyrhizobium sp. sGM-13
TGCTTGGCTGCGAGTGGCTTGGGGCCTTCACGCAATGCTTTGAGCTGTCGCTCTACGCTGGCAGACACCTCCGGGCATTTCGCCTTGGCGGCAACGCGATCAGCAGTGCCGAGTGAGATGCTAATGTGCGTCTTGTACCAGCCGCGAGGGCGACGCTCCTTCGGTAGCTTCTGCAAGATCACTCGGACATCCGCTGGGATTGTGCGGCGGTAGTACCAGTTGTCGGAGCCTTTTCTTTTTGTTGGGCAGGCCATTCT
>NZ_JAGWDK010000358.1 GCF_018398875.1 Bradyrhizobium sp. sGM-13
GCACGTCCCCCGCTCCCCTGAGGTCCAGATCCCGCGCACTGATCGCGAAACCCGCGCCCGGTCTGTTGAATTCCTCCAGAACGGCCAATCGCTTCTCAGATCGCTCCGACTCCGAATCGGTCAGCAAATGCGCAAACGCGCGTATCCCGCTGCGGCCCACCCTTCCTCTGAGCTGATGAAGTTGCGCAAGACCGAACTTTTCGGGCCAACAGACCACGATCGTGTTTGCACGTGGGATATCGAGACCGCTCTCTACG
>NZ_JAGWDK010000359.1 GCF_018398875.1 Bradyrhizobium sp. sGM-13
TTTTCGCTTCTTCCCTCCGCTTTCTGCCGATCGAGAACATGCTTCCCCATAGACCGACCGAGTTGTGGAGATGCCGCCCTGTTGCGACGACATCTAACACGGTCATTTCGTCAAAGAGTTTTGGGGTCTGAAAAGTGCGGCAGACACCGGAAGCCACCCGAGCCTCGGGGGCCATATGTGTGATCGCTTCGCCTCTGAAGCAAATCTCGCCGGTGCTTACGGTGGTGAGGCCCGATATCAGATCGAAAGCAGTGCTT
>NZ_JAGWDK010000360.1 GCF_018398875.1 Bradyrhizobium sp. sGM-13
CGAACGCGACGAATCCAATCATTACGACTCCGCACAACATCGGCAGCTTTGAGTTTCTTCGCAAAGCCGCCTCTCACCTGCGTCTGTTCATGATGCTCCAAGCAAAGAACGGCTAGATTGCTAACCGTGTGATTTGTCGGATCTTCGTCAATGTGATGGATTTGGACCGCCAACTCTCGCTGGTGGCAAACGCAGCAGGTCCGGTCATGCTCAAACATGACTTCCGCTGAAATATCATCGGGAACTGGTGTTCGGGG
>NZ_JAGWDK010000361.1 GCF_018398875.1 Bradyrhizobium sp. sGM-13
TCCCGGTTGGTTGGCTATTCTCGCTGGCCATGCGCTTTCTCAATCGCCCCTGCAGCGCCCGCAAGCCAGGTGTTGCGTGGCAGTCTCTCGTGGACTTGGCGACAGATTTCGCCGCCGCGCACGACTGTCAGCGCTACAACCAGTTCGAGGACATGCATCCGCATGTGACTCAATTCCATCGCATGTTGGTCAATTCGACGCTATGGCGCGAGTTTTTCACCCTGCCGCAGGTGCCGCCTAAGGCTCTAAAGCAAATC
>NZ_JAGWDK010000362.1 GCF_018398875.1 Bradyrhizobium sp. sGM-13
GGGTCCAGGCTGTGTGAAAACACCATCAATGATATGATTCTCCTGCGATTTGGCCGGAGGATTCGATGACGCGCTTTGTCGTTGGCGATGACCGCAGTCAGAGCACGTTGTTTCCCGAGCGGTTAGATGACTATTTGAGCGAAGACAATCCGGTCCGGGCGATCGATGTCTTCGTCGATGAGCTTGATCTAGCCAAACTCGGCTTTGGCGGCGTCGAGCCGGAGGCGACAGGAAGGCCGGCCTATCATCCTTCGAC
>NZ_JAGWDK010000363.1 GCF_018398875.1 Bradyrhizobium sp. sGM-13
TTTCGAAAAAGATTTGGGAACCAGTTGTCGGCATCCCGTGCAAATCACCATCGGCAAACCGGAGGAGCTGCAACGGGTCAGCCAGGTCAGTAGTGGCATCAGTTTAGGTTTTTGCTATTTAACGTTGCGCAAAAGTCCCCGACTCTCCCTATGGCAGGCGCGAAAAGTGATCTCCATTATTCATCAATCCGGTTTATTACAAACGTTAGAAGTCGGAGAAAACCTGATCACCGCCAGTCATGCATTACTGCCAGGC
>NZ_JAGWDK010000364.1 GCF_018398875.1 Bradyrhizobium sp. sGM-13
GCAACACGCGTCAGCGTCCCTGAAAATTTTCGTTCGTCACCCCAAAAAGACTTTTACAACGAAGTCGACCCAGAGAGGACATTGGCCTCTACCGCGGTCCAGTGCTCCGGAGCGGACTTCCTTCCATGGCGCGAAACTGAGCATTTGCATAAGATTAACCCCCGTCCTTGTCCTGACCCACCCGAGGGAGCGAAATGCGAAAACGCGGTGGACGCAAACAACCGGTCGAAGGTCGGCGCGCGACTAGGGCTCACA
>NZ_JAGWDK010000365.1 GCF_018398875.1 Bradyrhizobium sp. sGM-13
TTCTCCACGCTGGCGAACCTGTCCCTTAACGGAAGATCCCCCGGCCAGACCTCGCGGACATAAAGCAGCGGTCCGGCGAGCTGCGTCGCGTCGGGCTCGGGCATGTTGACCCATCGGATGCGCTGGCTCTGCTGCGCGACGCAGGTGCCGTTCGGCAGATAGAAGGCGAGCCAGCCGGTGGTGCCGTAATCCGAGGCCAGCACGCATGTGGCTCCCGTTCGCGCCCTCGCTGCTTCGATCTCTGCGGCCGTTTCG
>NZ_JAGWDK010000366.1 GCF_018398875.1 Bradyrhizobium sp. sGM-13
GACGACGCAGATGAATTATTTGTCGGCTGGAAATTGCGTATCCCAGCATTGGCATCAACTGAGCAACTTACAATCTGAATTCGAGTGGAAGGACGTGACGACTGCCGCCCGAGAACGGCAGTTGATCTTGCGCACTGATGAGGTTTTCACAGAAGGTTTATCAGTCCGGAGCGGGCGGCATTCTTGGGCCCTCCACTCCGCAATGGTGATGGCCATCTCCGATCGCAGAAATGCAAAAACGTTTGGTTGTAGTAT
>NZ_JAGWDK010000367.1 GCF_018398875.1 Bradyrhizobium sp. sGM-13
TGTTTTTGTTGAATTTTTCGACTGCTACTTACGTTCGGGACGCAGGAATCTCCGCTTTAGACGGCCACCACCGGCGAATGTTGGGATCGATAGTTGCACCTGCCAGCTATGAACCCACCCGTGAACCTCGGGATCGCGCGCGGACGCTGGGTCTGCAGACGGTTGGATTTTTCGCTGTAAGCCATTGATCTGTAATGATCGGGTCTTGGCTCAGTTGGAAAAATTCCCCCGAGAAATCAAGGCAAGCAGCATGT
>NZ_JAGWDK010000368.1 GCF_018398875.1 Bradyrhizobium sp. sGM-13
CCCACTGCAGAGGCCGCTGGCTCCAACATGCCGTGGGAGCAGCCGCTTAACCAGATCCTGCAGTCGGTCGAGGGGCCCGTCGCCAAGATTCTGGCCGTGATCATCATCATCGTCACGGGCCTTACGCTCGCCTTCGGCGACACTTCGGGCGGTTTTCGGCGCCTGATCCAGATCGTTTTCGGTCTGTCGATCGCGTTCGCAGCCTCGAGCTTCTTCCTGGCATTTTTCTCATTCGGCGGCGGAATGCTGATCTG
>NZ_JAGWDK010000369.1 GCF_018398875.1 Bradyrhizobium sp. sGM-13
TAATGTCTGAAGGCGATCGCCGGACGGAACCGCGTCCCGCAAGCAGCACATCCCCATACCAAGACGAACTGGCGGCAGTCAGCCTGCGGCTTCTGCTCGCGCAGGCCGAGATCAATGCGCAGAGTTTGCTGGCCGCGGCCGGCATCGACGCCAGGGAACGGGAGGCGGCCGACAAGCTGCAGAAGCTGATGCTCGAGGAATTGGCACCACCGCATCAAGAATACGCTCGCAACCGTCGCAGCGCCTGGAATTAC
>NZ_JAGWDK010000370.1 GCF_018398875.1 Bradyrhizobium sp. sGM-13
CGGAGAGTTGCGAGAGCGGCACGACATGGCCGCCGACATAGCCATTGGCGACCAATGCGCGCAGAAACGGGCAGGGATTGTTGGGCGAAACGGGAATCTGTCCAATGGGGCTATCTGACATGGCTTCAATCTCAAAGGCGCAAAGTATGGAAACGGTCCGCCTTCAATGCGATGCGGATGACGATCTTGAAAAAGAAAATTGGCGGCACGCTACTTCAGGGTGTACGCAAGTTTTGGCGGAATTCGACGCCGTG
>NZ_JAGWDK010000371.1 GCF_018398875.1 Bradyrhizobium sp. sGM-13
GATGCGCCATTGGTGACCATTGACCTCTCAGACTTTCGCTTCACCTGAGGATCAGGCTGGCACGACGGCTTCGACCACTTGGTGACGCAGTGGATGTCGCGAGTAACGGGGGTCGAACCGCGGGGCGGCGCGGCTGAACGCTTTCTCCACCGTGCGACAAGGGCCTTTGCAACTAGCCGTAACGAAAGAGGTTGAACATGGACGAGTCGACCCTGTCAGACCGCCTCTATCTTGACGATCTGCATGTCGGACAG
>NZ_JAGWDK010000372.1 GCF_018398875.1 Bradyrhizobium sp. sGM-13
CAGCTTTGCACCCGAGAACAGGTAGAGCTTGTCCTGGGCAGGGATAAAGCCGCCAGGCACCGACTGGAACAGCACAGCCGTGATCGCCAGGAGACCCGCATAAACCGCAAGCGCAACACCGCGTCGGCCGAGCGACTTGCGCACCAGTCCTTGATAGCCTCCTGCACTTACCTGAAAGAGGCGGTTGAACGGGCGGAACAGCCAGCCGAATGCCGCCTCGATAACCCGCGCCAGCCGGTCATTTGGCGCTCCGT
>NZ_JAGWDK010000373.1 GCF_018398875.1 Bradyrhizobium sp. sGM-13
CTCGCCCTCGATGGGGGCTTGGCATCTTGACGGTCCGAGAAACCTGCCGCTCCAGAGCCTCAATTTCGGCCTAGCGCCCCGAGGAGATTGTCCGTTCAGGGTCCAATTGCGGTCATCGGTGCCCTTGGAAGTGAAGCAGGTCACTGAACGTCTGATCGAGGCGTGCTATGTTGCCTGTACTGTCTCCGCATGCCAGCAATTTGGGGAGGCCGCAATGAAACTTCCACGCCGTCAATTCCTGCATCTGGCAGCGG
>NZ_JAGWDK010000374.1 GCF_018398875.1 Bradyrhizobium sp. sGM-13
GTGCGCATGTCGGCACCCATTCGGCTGCCGAGGCAGCGCGCGTCATCTTCCGTTTCGGTCTCTGGCCGGCCGCGCTGGACATCTGGCGTATTTCGTCGAACGATCCTCGTGCCAAGGCTTGGGCGAAAGCACAGTGGAAGGACAGGCAACTCGTCATGCCCGGCCTTGCGCCGTTGCCGCTATCGGCACTGGCTGCAAGAGCGCATGCGAGGAATTTAGTCACCGGCGCGGTGGCGCACAGCTTCTCTCGCTGG
>NZ_JAGWDK010000375.1 GCF_018398875.1 Bradyrhizobium sp. sGM-13
CCGTGCCGCCGAGCGCTTCGGGAGCGACGCGGTCGAGCAGGATGAGGCCGAAATCCGAGTCTTCGCGCCGCGTCGCTGCGCTGGTGTTGAACTCTTCCCAGCGGAAATGAAAGATCGTGTCGGGCTCCTCGCCCGAGACTTCCCAGTTCGCGACGATATGCGGATGCTTGCCGACCAGCGACAGGCCCTCGTCTGAGTGCGAGGCCAGTTCGAAGAACAACAGCGAGAGCGACTGGGCGGCACGCGCGCTGAC
>NZ_JAGWDK010000376.1 GCF_018398875.1 Bradyrhizobium sp. sGM-13
TTTGCGCACAAGCTCTCTTTGGTCGGCTTCTGGTCGCTCGCCCTGTTCTATCCCTTCGTCGGCATCCATCATTATCTCTACAGTCCAATTGCCGACTGGGCCGAAACGCTGGCGGTCATCACCTCGATGCTTCTCATCATTCCGGTGTGGACCGTGCTGGTGAATTTCTTCGGGACGATGACGGGCAAGTGGCACGAGTTCGGGCGCAACCTGCCTGCCAAGTTCCTGATCATGGGCTCGCTAATGTATCTCA
>NZ_JAGWDK010000377.1 GCF_018398875.1 Bradyrhizobium sp. sGM-13
CTCAGCTGCGGAGGTGACACGCGCGCCCGACGCGGTGTGGGCGTCAATGCATCCAGCGGTCAGCGGAGCCAGTTGCGCGTCTGCGGTGCTCATCTGACACTCCGGCGTCGGCGCGCCTGTTTTTTGATGACCTCGTTGCCAGGCTGTTCGGTGTGCCCAAGCATCTCAGTACGCTTTGAGTGCTTCGCTTCGATCTCCGGGAATGACTTGAGCCACCGCTCCAAGTCCTCTGAAAAAACAATGGTGCGTGAG
>NZ_JAGWDK010000378.1 GCF_018398875.1 Bradyrhizobium sp. sGM-13
TTAAGCCGGATGAGCAGCTTTCTCATCATTTCCACAGAGTATTGCCCGCGTACGAAATTCTTTGCTGTCGGGATGATTGGAAAGCCCCAATATGCTTTCTTCATGGATCGACTCCGACTCTTTGGATTTCGCTAGGCGTCGCATCGGGAGACGTGGATGCGAATCAATGTAGTGGTCTGCGAGAGGTTCCTAACGTCCAGCCGGCGCTCCATCCGCTTCCGGCTTGTGTCGACCTCTTGACGCCTTCTTCAC
>NZ_JAGWDK010000379.1 GCF_018398875.1 Bradyrhizobium sp. sGM-13
CTTCATCGTGCGTGTCATTGCGGTAGGCCGCAATGATATTTGGTTTGCCTGTCGGGAAATGACGGGACTCAGTCTATGAAAGCCGAATTCTGAGGGCGACGGGCTGGATCGGCGGCGAAAGAGTAGGCCCCCGCGCTTGGAGCAATGAAGGGCCGTCGCAGCGGCCCTTCGTTGTCCTTGTTAAATCCCACCCCGTAATAGTCGTTCACCGCACGGATTCTTGTTGGATCACTCCCATTCCATGAATTGTCG
>NZ_JAGWDK010000380.1 GCF_018398875.1 Bradyrhizobium sp. sGM-13
GCTTACCTCGGTACAATTGAGCTCGGCGCGCGCGCACTTTAACGTTGGCGCGTCGAGGCAGGATGCATATCGATTGAACTACCGGCGCAGCGCACGATTGTTCCTCCCGGTCGTCGGCGCCACCTGCCTCGTCACCTCGGTCAGCTTTGGTACCTTAGCAGCGTGCAGGCAAGCCTTTAGCGAATGCTCGCTCGATCGGCGTGCCCTTAAATGAGAGTCCAGTGTCTGATGACACCGTCCGATAGAATCGCG
>NZ_JAGWDK010000381.1 GCF_018398875.1 Bradyrhizobium sp. sGM-13
TTTGCTGAACATTCACCCTTCTCTGCTGCCGAAATATCCCGGATTACACACCCATCGTCAGGCGCTGGAAAATGGCGATGAAGAGCACGGTACATCGGTGCATTTCGTCACCGATGAACTGGACGGTGGCCCGGTTATTTTACAGGCGAAAGTCCCGGTATTTGCTGGTGATACGGAAGATGACATCACCGCCCGCGTGCAAACCCAGGAACACGCTATTTATCCACTGGTGATTAGCTGGTTTGCCGATGG
>NZ_JAGWDK010000382.1 GCF_018398875.1 Bradyrhizobium sp. sGM-13
GCATCGTGCCGCACTTGCGGCATGGTGCGCTGCTGATCCGGGGTCCCGTCCAACGGCATAGCATGGGTCCCGGCTCTGCGGAGCGGCGTCGCACGCCGCACCGCGTCCGGGACATGAGGCCGGCTCGAAGGACGTCCTTTCCACGCGATCTTGGTTCACGGTCAATCCCTCGCCGTCGCCGCCTCTATCGCCCGCGCAGCCGCGACAAGTGCGTCCGCCACCTCGATCGCACGACGCGGACTCAACCTGTTG
>NZ_JAGWDK010000383.1 GCF_018398875.1 Bradyrhizobium sp. sGM-13
TCCAGACGAACTCGCCGATCCAGGAATATTTATGCCAAGAGGGAGTGAGGCGCATCAGAAGCGGCGCGTCCTTTCGGAACATCCATTGCAATCCCTTCAAGATTGTCGCGGAACTGTTCCAGACCTCAGAATTGCTGGCTGATAACTGGCCACCATTCGCGAACGACGTTTCCATGGCGGGATACCGGTGCCGATCTAGCACCGTGACCGCATGGCCTCGCTCGGTCAACGCATAGGCCGTGGTCACGCCAG
>NZ_JAGWDK010000384.1 GCF_018398875.1 Bradyrhizobium sp. sGM-13
GGCCAGGGGCATCTTGAAGCGGCTGGCGCTGCAAGGCTTGCGGCAGGAGCTGGAAGCGATGATGCCGCTGGTACGGCAGGTGATGCGGCAGGCCCGGGAACGCATCTTCCGCGGCAATACGCGGGCAGAGGACAAGCTCTTCAGCGTGTTCGAGCCCTCGACGGAGATCATTCGTAAGGGCGTAGGAGACCCCACATTGCGTATTCCGACGATCGCGACCACCCGCTACGACGGATTGTGACCACCCATT
>NZ_JAGWDK010000385.1 GCF_018398875.1 Bradyrhizobium sp. sGM-13
GTGTTAACCGAACTGGAAGGCAGCGCCGCACCGCCATGGTGACGCAGGATCAGGTTTTGCTCCGCCAGCTCATTGAGGTCGCGGCGAATAGTCTGCGGGCTGACGGAGAAGTGCTCCACCAGCTCCTCGGTACTGACATAACCCTGCTGTTTAACCAGTTCGATAATACCGTTGTGACGTTGTGTTTGTTTCATTTCTAAATCCCTGGAATTATTTTCGTTTTCGCGCATTGAGCGAATCAACAAAAGCC
>NZ_JAGWDK010000386.1 GCF_018398875.1 Bradyrhizobium sp. sGM-13
GACGAGGCGATCAAGCTTTCCAGCGCGAAGCCGCGAGGCTGCATCATCCTGCAGCGGCCGCAGCACGTTTGCGAACTCGCGGCGAGCCGCGATCATGACTGGGCGACGCTGCGCCGCGCGGCGCTCGACGCCGGCAAGGCAGCGCCCTGCACGCCGGTGCTCGCGACCGATCCGCTCTATATTCTCTATACCTCGGGCACCACGGGCATCCCGAAGGGCGTCGTGCGCGACAATGGCGGGCATCTGGTTG
>NZ_JAGWDK010000387.1 GCF_018398875.1 Bradyrhizobium sp. sGM-13
TTCAGCACAGGCGCGTGTTCGTCGGTGACATGCCCTGTCCAGAGCAGCAGATTGAATCCGTACTTCATTCGTGCCTCCCCATTGAGCTTTCCCACAGCAGGCGATCTGGGGCCAGTTCCGCGGCTTAGCCCTTTGCAGACACCAGCTGCTTCACCATCGCGTTAATTAGTCGCGGCAGGTCATAAGGGAAACGGGCCGTAATCAGGTTGCCGTCGACCACGCAGGGTTCGTCCAGGACCGTAGTGCCAGC
>NZ_JAGWDK010000388.1 GCF_018398875.1 Bradyrhizobium sp. sGM-13
TGGCGGTGACATTGTGGTCGATCATGGTCTGGAGCCCGGCTACCCCCATGAGGCCGCCGAGCTGGCGCCCCGCGTTGAAAAGGCCGATGCCGGAGGCTCGATTGCGGTTGTTGAGGTCGCTGAAAGCGATAAGCGTGATCGACAGGAAGAGGAAGCCTAGTCCAAAGCCGCGTAGCAGGATGGCGGCCATCATATCGTCGGCGCCACTTTCGCTGGTCGAGCCGGACAGCATCCACATCGCGGCCATGA
>NZ_JAGWDK010000389.1 GCF_018398875.1 Bradyrhizobium sp. sGM-13
ACTTCGGGAATCTCTGATCGAAGCGGCGGAGCGACGGATTGCCGCAGGCGGTCTGGCGGGCCTAAAAACGCGCGATCTGGCTCGGGACATCAGCATCGCCAACGGCGCGGTCTATAACCTCGTCGAAGACGTGGACGAATTGATCCTGCGGGTCGGATCGCGGACACTGGGGCGGTTGGACGCCACACTCACGGCCGCCGAAGCCGATGGCTCCGCCTCGCCTCGCGAGACGCTGGTCCGCATCGCAGT
>NZ_JAGWDK010000390.1 GCF_018398875.1 Bradyrhizobium sp. sGM-13
TCGCGGATGTGCACCCCGATGATTTCGACCCTGGCGATGACTTCGCTCCCTTCCGCTGCCGGTGGAATCGCATCGAGTAGGATCGTCCGATGGTTTTGGGGGCCGCGGCAAGCCAGCACCGGCGCAGTGAGAACTAGCAGCCCTAGACCGGCGCCCGCGGCTGCACAGACGTTGGTGGCGATCCAGCAACGGAGATCAAATCGATTTGGTTGGGCGCGGGTCATCATATAGAAATAGAAGCCTCTCGCT
>NZ_JAGWDK010000391.1 GCF_018398875.1 Bradyrhizobium sp. sGM-13
TCTATCTATATCCGTCACAACGTATCGGATGATGCCATTGTCCGCGCTCCGTCTTCACCGCACAGATGGGTCAACGTACAGATCTGCGTCGCGTTTCAACGAGCGCGGCGTTTTCGGGCGGGCCGAGCGTTGCGGACAATTCGATCCGACACCGCACTTTGCGACTCGTGAACCGAACAGCCGTGGCCAACCCGACGGATGCTGAGGTTGGCGCCGAGTGCAGGTAGGCGAATAGCAGTTTGTGGCATC
>NZ_JAGWDK010000392.1 GCF_018398875.1 Bradyrhizobium sp. sGM-13
TTCTCTCTCTCTCTCTCTCTCTCTCTCTCGTTCGTCAACGATCAGCCGCGGCGACGCGCGGCATGTTGGGCTAGATCCGTGGGAAGGAAGGTACGGGCATGCGCGCGCAGTCGAAGCGCAGCCGCCCGTCGTGATGTCGGATCAGGCGATCGGAGGACGATAGAGCAGAGGGGGAGCCTCACCCGGCAGGCGCTGGACGTTTTCGGCAGCGCAGAGCGAGACCGGCGGCGAGGGCATTGCGACGGCAGG
>NZ_JAGWDK010000393.1 GCF_018398875.1 Bradyrhizobium sp. sGM-13
TGCCGATCTTGCTGTTGGGTAGGTCGAGCACACCGACCATTCTCGATCTGTCGAACCGCCAGATAAAGAGCCGGTCCGGCACCGGATCGGTTACCATCGCGGTCTTGTATTCGGGCGCCAATGCTCCGAAGTAGGGGATCGAAGCTCCCCAGCCCCAGTCTCTGTTGAGGCCGATCCTGTCGATACGCACGACGAGTGTATCGCCGGGCTCGGCGCCCTCGATGAAGAATGGCCCGGTCTGTGGGTTGA
>NZ_JAGWDK010000394.1 GCF_018398875.1 Bradyrhizobium sp. sGM-13
TTAGCAGCAAATAAATAACGCGATAAAAAAAGCCAAACGTTTTCGTATTTTACAAACAACCAGAAGCTGGCATCAATTTGTGATCAACCCCACACATTATCCGTCAAATTAGTCTTTTGCAGCCGCGCGGATAATTCTGGCACACTTATTGTTAGTCCCAGGTATAGCTGTGAAAACACCAATCACTTTGGCAAGTCACAGTGAAATAAACCACTTTGCCTGTCATTCCACTACCGGGACTTTATGATG
>NZ_JAGWDK010000395.1 GCF_018398875.1 Bradyrhizobium sp. sGM-13
GGTGGTGTTCGCGTTCCTGCGGCGGCTGACGCCGACCATTGCGGCAGGCGTTTCCGTGCCGCTCGCGCTGGCCGGCACCTGCGCCGGGATGTGGCTCGCCGGCTTTTCGATCGACAATCTGTCGCTGATGGCGCTGGCGATCTCCGTCGGCTTCGTGGTCGATGACGCCATCGTCATGATCGAGAATATGTACCGCAACCTCGAACGCGGCATGGCGCCCTATCCGGCGGCGCTCGAGGGGGCCAAAC
>NZ_JAGWDK010000396.1 GCF_018398875.1 Bradyrhizobium sp. sGM-13
TGTGGTCGCTACCGAATTCAGTTCAGCCGTGATGGCTGTGCCGCACCAAGGTTAAGTGACAATTGCGCACTACCACCGCTGATCTCCCGAGCAGCATGCGAGACGACTCAAGCCATACGAGTGCGATGTTCGATTTATGAAACGGCCCCCAGCTTTTTCAATGAGTTGCGGCACTTCAGAAAACGTCTTTTCAATCATGAGAGCCAAGATAACCTTCGCCTAAGTCGACCTGAGCCGACTGGTCTCAT
>NZ_JAGWDK010000397.1 GCF_018398875.1 Bradyrhizobium sp. sGM-13
GTTACATCGACGTCTGCTTGCAGAACGTGGCCAAGCACCTCTCCAACGGATGACCGCATATCCTCTGGGCGCGCGCTTTGCGCGCGTCCGTCTCCCTGTCGGCTGGGTCGCATCTTTTCTCGGGCCGCGGTTTAGCGCTTGTGCTAATCGATGAAGCCGGCAAGTTCCTCGGGCGTCCCCGAGGGGAAGGATTGCCTGAGAAAATCCAGGAACGCGGATACGCGAGCGCTTAACAGTCGGCGCGACGG
>NZ_JAGWDK010000398.1 GCF_018398875.1 Bradyrhizobium sp. sGM-13
CGCTGTGGCGAAAACTGCAAGGTCGGACGGATTGGCGTTGACTTGAAGCGGCAGCGTTGATTCATTCTTATGAATGATTCGTGATCGAGCCCTTCAAACGCGTGAGAAGCTTGTCGACAAGCTACCGGTCACTGGCGAACTGCTGCGCGGCTCGCTGCTGGAGCGCACGGTTCGTCATAAGAGCGGCTGCCAGAAATGCGCGCGCGGCGAAGGGCACCAGGTGCATGTCCTGACGGTAAGCTATGCG
>NZ_JAGWDK010000399.1 GCF_018398875.1 Bradyrhizobium sp. sGM-13
TTCACGTGATCAGCGCATCCAAAATATGGCCGATCACGCCGAAAATCGGGGATTTCGTGGCGACCAAGGCAGCAAAGCCAGCCGAGCGCCGGGTGGTCGCGATGGAACAAGCTCGCTTGCCTTGTCCGCGAGGGGCGGGAATATTGCTGTGAACGAATTTGACGGGGGTAACAACATGGGACGGCTGGACGGCAAGGTAGCGGTGATCACCGGCGCCACGAGCGGCATCGGGTTGCATAGCGCGGAG
>NZ_JAGWDK010000400.1 GCF_018398875.1 Bradyrhizobium sp. sGM-13
AGGTTGACGACCTGCGAATCAACCGTCGGTTCAGTGACCTCGTAGGAAGCCGTCACGACCTGTCGGTCGAAATCTTTGCCGAGAAACGCCTTGAAGGCGTTGACGTAGTCTTTGCCGAGGTCGTCGTTCTGATAGAGGATGGCATACTTGGCGTTTGGCAGCGTCTTCGTCAGATATTTGGCGTAGATCTTTCCTTCGGTGTCGTAGCTGACAAGACCCGTCGTCGTCAGCGGGTAATTCGCGACGT
>NZ_JAGWDK010000401.1 GCF_018398875.1 Bradyrhizobium sp. sGM-13
GTCCTTTCCAGAGACGATTCCATCCATGCGTAACCGTCTCCGTCCATTCGGTCTCGTCTCGCAGAGTAGTGCATGGCACGCGATGGAAATAGGCCTCCTTCTGAACCCCGCCGGAGTCGGTGTAGACCTCGACAGCATGGTGCAGCAGTTTTGCCATATCGAGGTAACCGACCGGCTCGATGATCTTCAGGTGATCCAGGTTCACTCCCGTTCGGGATGCCGCCTGCCGGGTACGCGGATGCAACGG
>NZ_JAGWDK010000402.1 GCF_018398875.1 Bradyrhizobium sp. sGM-13
CAAGGCGCAGCCTGGCAGCAGAGAGCAAGGCGTCAGGACAGCACGACGGCCGGCCTTGACGACCCCCTGCGCGCGGCGCGTCTGCGCGCGCAGGCCGGGACGAAGGAACGACCGCCAGGCACAAACAAAGGAACAGCGCGAAGTGAGGAGCTATCGATGACGTAACAACACCCTTACCCGCCGAGGTCTGCGAGAAGATGAGACGACGATGGAGAATCGGTCTTCCCGGCGCATGCGAACACTGG
>NZ_JAGWDK010000403.1 GCF_018398875.1 Bradyrhizobium sp. sGM-13
TTTGCCCACACGCCCCGGCTCGCGCGTCGAGGCGCCGCCGACCCCACGGGGCCGCGCCCTCAAGCCGGTGCTGGGCGTGCTTGTTTTGCTGACCATCACGCTGGCGGCGGGCGAGATCGCGGCGGAAGGATTGGGCTTGCGCTCGATCGACGACCGGCGCATCAGCGCCATCACCAATCGCGAGCAACGAGCGGCGGCGCGTCAGAATCAGTATCCGCTGTGGGTGTTCTTGCTCGTGGGCACGC
>NZ_JAGWDK010000404.1 GCF_018398875.1 Bradyrhizobium sp. sGM-13
TACCATGCCGATTGGGAAAAGGTCCGCGAGCACCGCAAGGCCCATCGCCTGGCGCGGCTGGTGGCGGCCTTGCCGAAGATCCGTCGGAAAGTTTCGGCCTATCTTTCCGGCGACGAGCCGACGCGCGAGTTCGCGCTCTCGGCCGTGATCGAGTTGATCGCGCGCACAGCGATCCGTCCGGGCAATGAATCCTATGCCCGCCTCAACGGCACCCGCGGTGCCACCACGCTATTGAAGTCGAACGT
>NZ_JAGWDK010000405.1 GCF_018398875.1 Bradyrhizobium sp. sGM-13
CAAATTCTTCCAGGGGCGAGAGATCGACGGCAAGAAGGTCTATGGGGCGTCGATCTATACCGAGCGAGGTTCGGAAGGCATCACCATGGGCGTTTCGAATTATCTCTACGACTATGGCTTCAAATACCAGGACCCCAACAAGCCATATGCGATGGACGGTTTCGTCAACTCGGCGGGCGCCGTCAAGGGGCTCGAAGCCTACAAGGCGCTTTACAAATGCTGCACGCCTCCCGGCGCTTCCAACT
>NZ_JAGWDK010000406.1 GCF_018398875.1 Bradyrhizobium sp. sGM-13
GCTGAGATTTCTTATGCTCTCTACGTGATTCATCCTCTGATGGCATCTGGATGGATGAATGAAGGCGCCACATGGCAGAAGTACCTGCTCAAGAGGCCCATCAGCATAGCGACTACGTTCGCCCTCGCTCACCTTTCGACCTTTCGATATGAAAAGAAATGTATCGAACTCGGCAAGAGATTCAGCATGACCCGCAAGATGGCTTAAGGCTTGGTGTGCCGTCATAGCCTGCTCATCGCAAAAGG
>NZ_JAGWDK010000407.1 GCF_018398875.1 Bradyrhizobium sp. sGM-13
GGCCAAACGCGCGTTGCAGGAGATCTGGATGGCCGAAACCAAGGCCGCCGCCGAGCTGGCGTTCGACGCCTTCATCGAAAGCTACCCGCCCAAATACGCGAAGGCGGCCGACTGCCTGAGCAAGGATCGGGACACGCTACTGGCGTTATACGACTTCCCGGCCGAGCACTGGAAGCACCTGCGGACGATCAATCCCATTGAAAGCACCTTCGCTACCGTGCGCCACCGCACGATCCGATCGAAG
>NZ_JAGWDK010000408.1 GCF_018398875.1 Bradyrhizobium sp. sGM-13
TTTCAGCATGGGGAGGCTGAGATGGGTCTGACAAAATCGGGAGACGTAGCGTCGCGGTTTTCGGCATATATTGAAGGTCTTGCAAGCGTGATCGGACATGCGGGACGGGCCAAACCGCTTCGCGATTACTGCACTGGGCTGATGATGCCGTGCGATCGCAAGAGTGTCGAGCCGATGGCGGCGATGACGGCTCCTGAGCGGACAGCAGCGCAGCATCAGGCGTTGTTGCATTTTGTCGGTCAAG
>NZ_JAGWDK010000409.1 GCF_018398875.1 Bradyrhizobium sp. sGM-13
TTGCGAGGTCTGAGCCGGCAAAGAGTACGACTGCGTCATTGGAGTGAGTGGCGGTGTTGACAGCACCTACATGCTCCTGCGTGCGGTTGACATGGGTTTGCGACCCCTGGCCGTCCATTTCGACAGCGGGTGGAACTCGGAGTTGGCCGCGAGCAACATCGAGAATGCAACTACCAAGTTGGGAGTGCACCTTCAGACCGATGTCGTCGATTGGCGGGAGATGCGCGACCTCCAGTTGGCCTTC
>NZ_JAGWDK010000410.1 GCF_018398875.1 Bradyrhizobium sp. sGM-13
TTGAACAAACTCGCGGAACTCACCCGTGCCAGCCGGACCGATCTTGCCATTGATCTTGTGACCGAAGCTATCACCCGCGACCTGGAGGCCGCCGCTACGACGTGGCTTAATTTAGCTAGTCTTACATCGACGGCGGCCGATCCATCCGTGCCGACGGCGGCACTTGAACGATTGCTTGATGACGCAACAGGACGCCTTGCCGACGAAGTTGGCGATGGAGTCTGGCGAACCGATCTTGATCCT
>NZ_JAGWDK010000411.1 GCF_018398875.1 Bradyrhizobium sp. sGM-13
GTTTCCGCCGAGTTTTTGGTGTCGGTGGCGTAAGCATTCTCGCCGATGGGTTTGGCCCTTCCCTTCTGCCCTTGAGGGAGTTCTACCTAACCGATTGACGCAGCGGGCTAAACGGAAAAGTGGCGTCCGTATAGTGTCCCTTGCGCGGGGTCCCTGTCGCGCGATGGGCTGTGGATGCGCTGGCGCGGTTTGCCCGGCGTCCTGTCGCCTATCGCTCCGGCGCGCTGTACGGCTTCCCGCGGC
>NZ_JAGWDK010000412.1 GCF_018398875.1 Bradyrhizobium sp. sGM-13
TGGCTTTCTCCGTTTGTTCGCCGGAACCGGGGCTGCTACCGCTTTGCTACCTTTTCGACTTGTCACGGGCTGCCGACAGCGCGCGATCGACCATCGCGGCGGCGTCCTCCTGCATCCCGGGAATGACGTGGCTGTAGAGATCCAGGGTGATGCCGACTTTGCTATGCCCCAGCCGCTCGCTGGCGACCTTGGGATGGACGCCATTGGCGAGCAGGTGGGTGGCATGGGCGTGTCGGAGATCAT
>NZ_JAGWDK010000413.1 GCF_018398875.1 Bradyrhizobium sp. sGM-13
CGGTTTGTCAGAACGATGAGCGGCAACTCTGTCATCGAGGCACGGTTACTTGAGCGATTTTCGCAAGTACGCGCCGACGCTGTCGACGATTACAACGCATGCGAGGATCGAAAGCAGGATGGCCGAAACCTGGTCGTAGTTCAGGAGGCGCAGAGCCGAGATCAGCTCGAAACCGATTCCCCCTGCGCCAACGATGCCGAGCACGGCGGAAGCGCGGAAATGATACTCCCACCGGTAGATCG
>NZ_JAGWDK010000414.1 GCF_018398875.1 Bradyrhizobium sp. sGM-13
TATGATTCTTGAGCGCGTTGAAATTGTGGGTTTTCGCGGTATCAACCGTTTGTCGTTGATGCTGGAACAAAACAACGTCCTGATTGGGGAGAACGCGTGGGGTAAATCCAGCTTGCTGGACGCCTTAACTCTGCTGCTATCGCCAGAATCAGATCTCTACCATTTTGAGCGCGACGATTTCTGGTTCCCGCCGGGAGATATCAACGGGCGAGAACATCATCTGCATATTATTTTGACCTTCC
>NZ_JAGWDK010000415.1 GCF_018398875.1 Bradyrhizobium sp. sGM-13
GAGAGCTCGATCACCGAACGACGCGGCGGCTTCGGTGCTTTTGCGCGCCCCTCGCTTAAGCCGACGATTGCTGCGGTCGAAGGTTTCGCGGTGGGAGGTGGGTTCGAGCTTTGCTTATCCTGCGATCTCGTCGTCGCGGCGCGAAGCGCAAAATTCGGACTACCTGAAGTACGCCACAACGTGGTGGCGGTCGGAGGCGCCTTATTTCGGCTTCCGAAGCGGATTCCCTACAATGTTGCGAT
>NZ_JAGWDK010000416.1 GCF_018398875.1 Bradyrhizobium sp. sGM-13
CGCGGCGGCCACCATTGGCAAGGTGCACGCGATCCAGCTTGCGACCGAGGAGATCAACAAGGCTGGCGGCATCGCCGGCCGTCCGATCGAGCTCGTTACTTACGACCCAGTCCGACAACACCCGCTATCAGGAATTCATGCGCCGGGTGCTGCAGCGTGACAAGGTCGACGTGGTGTTCGCCGGCTTTTCGTCCGCTTCGCGCGAAGCCTATCGCCCGATCGTCGATCAATTCAACGGCTT
>NZ_JAGWDK010000417.1 GCF_018398875.1 Bradyrhizobium sp. sGM-13
TTCCGTCCTGGATAGCAATGTGCAGCCATCGATCGACAAGGCCTTCAGCGCGATATCGCTGAAGCCAGTAGGCCTTCTCGGCAAAATCGAACGGCTTGTCGGGATGCACCGCGCAGAGCACGCTCGCGTGCTGCTTCTGCTGGTGGTAGCGGGTCTCCGAAGCGTCCGTCATCATCAACCGATCCGCAGCGTGCCGCGCTCAACCACGCAGGTTACGCCTCGCCGCTGTCCTTGCGGGCCA
>NZ_JAGWDK010000418.1 GCF_018398875.1 Bradyrhizobium sp. sGM-13
TTCTCGTCCTGGGGCTCCGAGAGTGGAAGGTCCGCAAAGCTCTCGAAGCTTACGGGCGCGGCGAGGGGTCTCTCGCCTACGCAGCCCAGAAAGCTGGGGTCTCCCTTCGCGAGATGATCCCTCTGGCCTATGCCCATGGTCTGACGCCCAAAGTCGAGACGACGGAATCCAACGACTTCGGCCTGTGACCATCGTCTCGGATGCAGGACCTCTCATGGCGCTCGCCAAGGTCGGCGGGCTC
>NZ_JAGWDK010000419.1 GCF_018398875.1 Bradyrhizobium sp. sGM-13
TGGATGCGCGACACAGATGGGAAGCGCATGATGTCCTTCATGGAGAGAAGCAGCGGCCGCTCGACAAGGCCGTGGATCATCAGCTTGTGCTGCGCCGGATCGATGTCGGGCCGTCCCGCATGATGGCGCTCGAAGAACAATCCGTTTGGCGTGATGATGCCGTGCAGGTCCTGCAGGGGCGAAAAGCTCACCGACGATTCCGCGCTCGCGGTCAACCAGGGCACGTTGCGGCGGATGACGG
>NZ_JAGWDK010000420.1 GCF_018398875.1 Bradyrhizobium sp. sGM-13
TTTTGCTGATGTCCACCAATTACTCGCCTCATCAAGATACTCGTCGGTGTAAAGCTTGGCACCGATGGCCTCGTTCCACATTATGTCGTTAGCACGGTCCAGTTCACGAAGGGCCGAGAGCGTGCTCGCGAAGGTCGACGCCTCTCTCTCCCAGCTTCTTTGAGATTTGAACGTTTCGATTGCCCAAACGACAGCTAGTCGGGCAATCACTAGGGCGCCGACACCCTGCATCGCAAGCTTT
>NZ_JAGWDK010000421.1 GCF_018398875.1 Bradyrhizobium sp. sGM-13
TCAAACTAAGCAGAAGGCCCCTGACGGATGGCCTTTTTGCGTTTCTACAAACTCTTTCTGTGTTGTAAAACGACGGCCAGTCTTAAGCTCGGGCCCCCTGGGCGGTTCTGATAACGAGTAATCGTTAATCCGCAAATAACGTAAAAACCCGCTTCGGCGGGTTTTTTTATGGGGGGAGTTTAGGGAAAGAGCATTTGTCAGAATATTTAAGGGCGCCTGTCACTTTGCTTGATATATGAG
>NZ_JAGWDK010000422.1 GCF_018398875.1 Bradyrhizobium sp. sGM-13
TTGGCTTCCGAGACCGTGGATACAGCGCCTTCTGCGCTGCAAAGGGTGGGCTGGCTGTCCTTTTGAAGCAGCACGCAACCGAATTGGCGCCCAACGGCATCACCGTTAATGGTGTCGCCCCGGGCGCGGTACGAACTCACAAGAACGACAAGGCTCTTGAGGACGCAGCGACGTTTCAGCGGGCCACGGCGGATGTTCCTCTCGGTCGCTTGGCAACACCAGCCGATGTCGCGGGCGCGG
>NZ_JAGWDK010000423.1 GCF_018398875.1 Bradyrhizobium sp. sGM-13
ATCGGAGAGTTCGCGGTCGTCGGTAATGACGTCGAGCGATTTGAGCGCTGCATGGAGCGCTTCGCGCCGCGCCGCGATCTCGGCTTCATGCTCCGCCAGGTGCTCGGTACGGCCATCCCTGGTGACGCCGAGCCATCGTGCCACCGGCGATAATCCGAGCCCCAATCCCACCAGCGTGATAAAGATAACGCCGAAGGCAATGAACAGGATCATGTCGCGGTAAGGAAACGCCTCGCCGCT
>NZ_JAGWDK010000424.1 GCF_018398875.1 Bradyrhizobium sp. sGM-13
GCTGTTCGTGACAACGACTCTCGCGGGTCAAAGTTGCGGGCGATTGGGACAGAGGCCCTGTCCATTTTTTTAATTTGCAATAGCTTCCAGGTAACACACCGGTACTGCCATTTTTCCCGGTACGCTAATTTGGCGTCCGAGACGGTCGCGAGGACAGGGCGGCCCCCGACGAGCCAGCCCTGCGCTGCCGTTTCTTGCAAGAAGCAGGAGCTTTTCAACGGCGCCATGGACGCACCCGAT
>NZ_JAGWDK010000425.1 GCF_018398875.1 Bradyrhizobium sp. sGM-13
GATCGACGATCAGAAGTCTTTCGCACCGAGTGCCATTGCCGCGGGCATGACCGCCCTCACCCAAGTCGCGTTGGAAATTTCCGCTCCAACTCCGGCAGAATTGAGTAAGTGGCAAGCTGGTTCAACTGACCTTCTAGAAAACGCAAGGCGCAAGCTCGTGAAGCGCACAGGTCCAAAGGGGCTTGAAGAAGCTGTCGCAGAGGCGATGAATTGCTTGCTCCAAGGGAATTCTGCCCTTG
>NZ_JAGWDK010000426.1 GCF_018398875.1 Bradyrhizobium sp. sGM-13
CATGCAACGATCGCTCCCAACATCCACAGCGCGCCAAGCAGTGGCTGCGGCGAGGCGCAATCCCTCTCGCCGGTCAGCGCAACGAGCGCCACGCCGCACACGGACAGCGCAATGCCGGCGACACGGCGTCTCGATGGAGTTTCTTTGAGACCGATGACCGCGGCGACGACGACAGCGGCGGGAACAAGCGCGAACATGAGCGCCCCTTGGGAGGCCGAACCGTAGAGCAGCGCATAGTT
>NZ_JAGWDK010000427.1 GCF_018398875.1 Bradyrhizobium sp. sGM-13
TTGCTCTCCCGACACCACCATCACCGGGTACGGGCCGAAATTACGCAACACGGCGAGCGCCCAGCAGATCACCAGCACGAAGTCGGCGTCGGATTTGACATTTAGGAAAGAACGCAAGTCCTTAACCGACCCTCCGGCTACGGGATCGGGGAGAGGTTTCATTCCCGCGGCGCGGCGGAAGCGCACCGGCGGGTTGTCGATTACACGCCACCCTGAAGCGTCGATCTCTACAGCGCGCC
>NZ_JAGWDK010000428.1 GCF_018398875.1 Bradyrhizobium sp. sGM-13
TGGCGCGGCACTATCCGGATCGTTCTGACCGACCGACCCAACCACTGGCAGTCGCGCTTCAAATCGGGCCAATCCTTGGAACCTCGCCCTGCGAGCGTAAAGCTAAGCCATTTCCGCGATGCCGAGCTGGACGCGCTTCTCGCCAAGCATGGAAAGGCGCGTACGGCATTTTCTTCGTCCGTCTTGAATCTGATCAAATGGCCAAGCTGGTTCGCCGTCGCCGCGGAAATGTTTGATC
>NZ_JAGWDK010000429.1 GCF_018398875.1 Bradyrhizobium sp. sGM-13
GTGATAGGCCACGAACAGGTTCGGGCTTTCTCCGACCAGATGCACCGGCAGGAAATTCGTGAGCGGATCATACGATAGGCTTTTGCGCAGTGTGACATTGGCCGCCATGGTGCCCTGCGTGCCGTAGATCATCGTGTAGCCATCGGGTTTTGAGCGCGCCACCTGCTCGGTGCCGACGGTGCCGCCACCACCGGCCCGGTTATCGATCACGACGGACTGGCCGAGCGTCCTCGACATT
>NZ_JAGWDK010000430.1 GCF_018398875.1 Bradyrhizobium sp. sGM-13
GCGATCTATTGCGCGGGCAGCCGTGGTCCGAATATATCCGCACCGACAAACGAGTCCAGGCGATCGTCCGTCACTTTCACGAGACGAAAAGCCCATTTTTACAATCTGCCGGGACGAAGAGCTCAAGATGGACTCGGCGGAACACCGGGGCATCATCAGCAGTGGTGTCACGGCGGCCGTGAAGGAGTTCTGTGATACTCGATGGGCATGCTTGGTCCGATCTGAAAGCGTCGGTTC
>NZ_JAGWDK010000431.1 GCF_018398875.1 Bradyrhizobium sp. sGM-13
AGCGAGTGCACGCATTTGGGCGCTATATTCACTAATGGTTCCGACGACAACCAAGGCTGTAGCCTTAATCGTCACCTATCTCGTCCTCAGAAATAAGGTGAACCGTGTGTTAGCACCGGTGCGATCCGATAAGCTCGCTCGTTAGCCCGTAGGCGGCGGAGCGGTGCCGCATATCGCATGCGCTCAGGCGGGCTACTTGCTGTAGTTCATCCCGCTTTCTGCGGTGACGAAAAAAGT
>NZ_JAGWDK010000432.1 GCF_018398875.1 Bradyrhizobium sp. sGM-13
CCATGGGCGTTGATGGCGTCGACATGCGGCTGCCGGCCGATAAACGTCACGTCATGTCCGGCTTTGAGCAGCAATCCCCCGTAATAGCATCCGACCGCTCCGGCACCGACGACTGCGACTTTCATGATTGTCTCCTGATCGGCTGATGCGGTTCGAGTAGCTGATCCAAGCAGATGCCGCAATTCCGGGGCTGGCCTCGACCCGTTGGCTCATCCGGGCGATTTTCTGTGACACAAT
>NZ_JAGWDK010000433.1 GCF_018398875.1 Bradyrhizobium sp. sGM-13
GGCATGGCTGACGGCGATCGGATGCAGCGCCGTGCCCAACGCGTCCGCCAAAAACCAGATCGACCAGACATCAACAAGATAGGTCATCGCAAGCCACAGAGTCGCGATGGCAAGCCAGAACGGGCTGATGCCAAGAATGGCCTTCCGCACGTCGAGCACAAAGCGCCGCACGGCGCCAAGCCTGCGCAGGAGGGGCCCAAGCAACCAGAGCCGTTCGAACAGGCCTGGACCAAATGC
>NZ_JAGWDK010000434.1 GCF_018398875.1 Bradyrhizobium sp. sGM-13
GTCCGACCGCCGCCTTCGTTCCTGTGCGCTCAGCCATGCCGATGTCCCCCTCGCAACCGGCGCGTAGGAACGTTGCGATACTCATCGCGCTTGGTTCGCCAGGGAGAGCGGTGAAGGAATGCCAGAAGTTGAACCCGGAGATCTTGATGCGCTGATCGTCGGCGGTGGACCGGCGGGGTTGACCTGCGCGATCTATCTGGCGCGATATCGGCGCAAAGTCGTCGTCGTCGATAGCGG
>NZ_JAGWDK010000435.1 GCF_018398875.1 Bradyrhizobium sp. sGM-13
CGATGGAGGGGCGGCTCGCGATCGTCACGAACGTGCGGTGAGATGCGATGGACGCCGAATGCGCAAGACGTAGGCGCAGGAAGCGTATGGCGAAGTCGTGTGGTTCGGGCGCCGCGGTTAAGTCGGTGGGAAACATCCCGTCGGCGACGGAGGCAAAAGAGCCGTTCTCCGGGAAGAGCATGAAGTAAGCCGTAAAGCCATTGCGCAGGGAAGGCCGGGATGCTCCCGCTGTACCT
>NZ_JAGWDK010000436.1 GCF_018398875.1 Bradyrhizobium sp. sGM-13
CAATCGCAGCATAGGCCGCGCCGAAGATCGATCGTATTTTCATGGTGGTGTTCTCCTTTGCGCTCATGGGTGCTGTTGTACTGGCCCCGAAAAAAAGCCGCGAGACCGATCGGCTGCTCACCTGCGAACCACATCCAGTCGACGAACACCCACCGTGTATGACTGATGGGATCTCGTCTCTCCGATCCTCAAACCTTACAGCGAAGTCAGCGCGAGACCGGCTCGGCCAGCTTGAT
>NZ_JAGWDK010000437.1 GCF_018398875.1 Bradyrhizobium sp. sGM-13
GTTTACCGTCTGGGCAGTCCTCATCGCGCTCGTTGCCTTCGCGGTCGAGCGCCGGCATGCGGCCAACGATCTCGCCGAAGCCGATGCGAACGTAGCAGACAAGGAATCCGGGGAAGCAGCGGGGGAGCCCAGCGATGCTTAGCGGCCCCGTCATCATCACCGTCGCCTTTCTTTATCTCGGCCTGCTGTTTGCAATCGCCTATTATAGCGACAAGCGTGCCGACCAAGGGCGGAGT
>NZ_JAGWDK010000438.1 GCF_018398875.1 Bradyrhizobium sp. sGM-13
CATCGGGATCGATCAGTATCCCCATTTCCCTCCGGATTGGCAGCTCGAAGGGTGTGGCCATGACGTGGCGGTGCTGCGGGACGCGCTGGGACGCCGCTTCGGTTTCCGTGACGATCAGATCGCGGTGCTGCGGGATGAGCAGGCCACGCGCGAGGGCATCCTCGCAGCCATGGAATCCCTGGTCCATCGGGCCGGGAAAGACGACGAGGTCGTTTTCTTCTACAGTGGGCATGGGT
>NZ_JAGWDK010000439.1 GCF_018398875.1 Bradyrhizobium sp. sGM-13
TGCCGATCCGCATACAACGACTGACGTACCGCAAACCCGAACGACAGAGGAACAGGTGGCGGCCGCATCTGCCGTCGCGGAGCGAATGTCGGCCCCGACCTTGGATGCGTTGCTGGACGCTCTCGTAGCCGTTCTCGTGGCAGGTCCCGACGTCAAGTCGGTCGCGGACCTGGCCGGTAAGACAATTGCGATCGATGATAGATACTCCGAGTCGTCGATCAGGCGCGTCAGGACGG
>NZ_JAGWDK010000440.1 GCF_018398875.1 Bradyrhizobium sp. sGM-13
TGCGGTTGCACACGGCTTTACACGCTCGGGTGTCGGATATCGCCGGCCGAAGATCATGCCTGACGATGCCGAACTCGCCCAGGCCGCGGAAATCCTCAATGCCGGGACCAAGGTTGCGATATTGATCGGCGCAGGCGCGCGTGGCACGGCCCCTCAATTGATCGAGCTGGCGGACCGTCTCGGCGCAGGCGTTGCAAAGGCGCTGCTCGGCAAGGACGTGCTGCCCGACGATTTG
>NZ_JAGWDK010000441.1 GCF_018398875.1 Bradyrhizobium sp. sGM-13
TCATCCGAGCCTCGCCAACGACAATCTCTCGGGAATCGTCGTCGCCACCGCGCTCGCCGCGCACGTGCGCAGCCGGAAAAGGCATCTGAGCTACCGTTTCCTTTTCGCTCCCGCGACGATAGGCGCCATCACTTGGCTCGCGGCGCATGGCGACCGCGCCAAGCTGATCAAGCACGGACTGATCCTCACCTGCGTCGGAGACCCGGGTCCGTTCAACTACAAGCAGAGCCGCCGC
>NZ_JAGWDK010000442.1 GCF_018398875.1 Bradyrhizobium sp. sGM-13
GGTTTCTGTAGGCACATACTGATTGATCAATCTCGCCCTCGGGTGCAATTCGAAGAACGACCTGAGCATTGGGGTGACCCGCAATTGCTCACCCGCTGTATAGATCTCCCTCAGAGAGGGCAGCAGTACTCCCTTAGCGCCCCAGACCTCCGCAAAATGGTTCAACGCGACGAATGGGAGGAAAAGCCGCTCGATCGCCTCCCCCCACACAAATTCCAGTAAGGCGGAGAAGTCC
>NZ_JAGWDK010000443.1 GCF_018398875.1 Bradyrhizobium sp. sGM-13
CCGCCGATAACCGTGCGGACGTAAGGAGACGTTGAATTGATCGAACATGCATCAGGAACCTTGCGCGAAGGCCTTTCCGTAGCGGAAGCTTGCGCGGTAGCCGGAATTGGCCGGACGAAAATCTATCAAGCAATTAGTGAAGGCCGCCTCAAGGCTCGCAAGTGCGGCAAGCGTACGCTCATCCTAAGGGATGAATTGCGCCATTTCCTCGTTTCACTTCCGAGTGCGGCGTGAT
>NZ_JAGWDK010000444.1 GCF_018398875.1 Bradyrhizobium sp. sGM-13
CGCCCGTCTCGAACGGACGCGTGTGCACCACGGAGACTTCGTCAAGAACAGCGGCGCGAAACGGAGGATCTGCCATCAGCAACGCCCAGATGTGATCGATGCCCCAACCCGTGAAGTGCTTCTCGACATACGGCAGCAAATCGCGAAGGTACGACGCCTTTATGCATGGCGCCATTGGTTCGATGTAGTTGATGAAGCGCAGCTTGAAGGCGGGGCACTTGAGCAGGATGGGAT
>NZ_JAGWDK010000445.1 GCF_018398875.1 Bradyrhizobium sp. sGM-13
TTTTGAGGTACCGTTGGCAATTTGCACCGCCGCGACGACACCCAGTTCGAGACCAGGCATCTCGGCCTGCAGGATGGCTGGGCCATTCTAAACAATCGACGGGTCGCGTAATTCGGAAGGACTTGAAGTCCAAGGATGATGCGCGGAGCTACATCAACACTGTCTTGCGTTCGCAAGTGGTCGGTCGCTGAATGCTGAAGCTTTGCGACGACAGCACGCCGGCCATTGATACCA
>NZ_JAGWDK010000446.1 GCF_018398875.1 Bradyrhizobium sp. sGM-13
GTCGGGGCATTCGCCTTCATCATTGGCAACTTCAAGTCGCTTGCCGGCATCGTCTTCAGTTCGTTCTCAAGCATTGGGCTGAAGGCAAGCGGCGGTTCGCTGAGCGCGGCGGATCTGATGCGGCCGGGCTTCGTGGCCTCGTCGGGGTTCACCGCGGCACATCCGCTGCTCGAGGAAACCGGCCAGTTCTCGGGCTTCGACATACTGACCAACCTGCCCACGATTCTGATCCTG
>NZ_JAGWDK010000447.1 GCF_018398875.1 Bradyrhizobium sp. sGM-13
GTCATGGCGGTAAAATCTTCGAAAATGCCGCCGTGACAGCTCACAGGCAGATCAACGGCGGGCACACTGTGACGACGGCGCGCGGCACGCTGACGGCCGACAGCGTCCTCGTCGCCACCGGGGCCTACACGACACCCAATTTTGGCTATTTCCGCCGGCGTATCGTGACCGTCGGCAGCTTCATCATCGCGACGCGCCCGCTGACCGCGGCGGAGATTGCCGAGACGATGCCG
>NZ_JAGWDK010000448.1 GCF_018398875.1 Bradyrhizobium sp. sGM-13
CCCGGGTGAGACGTCAGGTGCGCATCGCCAGCGCGCATGGACGCATCACGGGCTGGGTGTTGTCGATGATGCCGCCGGCGCTGGCGGCCGTCATGTTTTTCATCGCGCCGGAACACATGAAGACGTTCATCGAGGATCCGCTCGGCGTGCGCATGATTATCGCAGCCGTGATACTGCAGGTCATCGGCACGATCGCAGTCCGGCGCATCGTGGCCGTGGAGTTCTGAGGACT
>NZ_JAGWDK010000449.1 GCF_018398875.1 Bradyrhizobium sp. sGM-13
TGAGCATGGTGTTCGGCTTCGTCAAGCAGTCGGGCGGACACGTCAAGATCTACAGCGAGGAAGGCCACGGCACGTCCGTCAAGATCTATTTGCCGCGGGCAACGGGCTTGCAGCAGACCGCGGCGGAAGCGCTGGTCTCGGGAAATATCGAGGGCGGCAACGAAACCATCCTCGTCGTCGAGGACGATGCGCTGGTGCGGCGCTATGTGATGACCCAGATCGAGAGCCTGGG
>NZ_JAGWDK010000450.1 GCF_018398875.1 Bradyrhizobium sp. sGM-13
CTCGTCTCGGCCATCGCTGCGGAACGACTGCCCGCATCCGGAAGCATTGCGGATGCGACGGAGATGGAGGCGAATGCGGCGGTATCGGCCGCACGCGCCCGCTTTATGAATTGGAGCAGAACGTCGGCCGGAACGCGCGCTGCCGTGCTGAAAAAGGCCGCTGACCTGTTGGAAGCGCGCGCGGCGCATTTCATCGCGCTGCTGCAACGAGAGGGCCGAAAGACGCTGGACG
>NZ_JAGWDK010000451.1 GCF_018398875.1 Bradyrhizobium sp. sGM-13
CAGCAGTTCCGTGACCGCACGGTTGGCCTCGCCGCCATCAGCGATGGCGCGGACGCGAACCTTCACCACGGAACGGCCGTTGGCGAGCGTTTCAACGCCGTCGATGTCATCGCGCCCTCCACGTGGCGTCACTCGCAGTGCGACACTGATGCCCTCGGTGGAGTAACGCCAAGGATCCATCAGCTAGCGGCGCCCGCGGTCAGATGACGTTTGGATAGATGTAGTAGAGGAT
>NZ_JAGWDK010000452.1 GCF_018398875.1 Bradyrhizobium sp. sGM-13
GAGGCGGAGCACAAGGTCATTCCGGCCTTTGCCCGCACCATCAGGCAGATGAACTGGGCGCGTCTCCATCTCGACAATGTCAGAATATCCGAGCGGCGCTGGCGATTGCTGACGGCATGTTTTCCGAAGGCAAGCTTTCACTCGACCAAAGTCGACAAGATCATCAAGGTCGACGGGGTCGACAACAGTCTCTGCCCCTACGCCACGCTGCCGAAGGACTGGAACAGTTAT
>NZ_JAGWDK010000453.1 GCF_018398875.1 Bradyrhizobium sp. sGM-13
GGTGGCAACCGGCGGGAGGTCTGCGAGGCGGCCTGAACTGGCAGATTACGCGTCGGTAATCCGGTGCCGGAAATTGGTTTCCAAACGCGGCGCCTCGACGCACCCCGACGTCTTGAAGCGCTGGCGGGGGAGTTCCTACCTCTTGGATACAGCCGCGGGCTTCGGCCGCGGCCGTAGACGGCCGTGGGCTTCGGCCACGGTAGCAGGGAGACGACAATGAGCTATCTGAAG
>NZ_JAGWDK010000454.1 GCF_018398875.1 Bradyrhizobium sp. sGM-13
GTGCCCTTGCGCGCGATTTCCTCGGAAACGTCGATAGCCATGTTGCGCTCGGTGACCCCGCCCGGGCTGCCGACGGACATTTTGGCTCTGAGCCGCTCCAGCCGCGCCCGCTGCGTATCGCGCGCGAACTTCTTTTCGACGAACTGTCGCCGTGCCTCTACATAGGCCGCCAGCAATTCGACGTCGGACATTTGTACAGGGTGGTTTTGGCTGAAACGCCCTCGGGTTCAT
>NZ_JAGWDK010000455.1 GCF_018398875.1 Bradyrhizobium sp. sGM-13
GCGACATGGGCAGATGGCAAACCATCGAGCGGCGCCTATCCGATCCCGCAGCCCGTGAAGCTCGACCTCGAAAAGGCCAAGGAATACCTGAAGGCGGCGGGCATGTCTGACGGCTTCTCGACCACGTTCAGCTTCAATGTCGGCCAGGCCTCGACCGCCGAACCGATGGCTGCCCTGGTGAAGGAATCGCTGGCCAAGATCGGCATCAAGGTTGATATCCAGAAGCTGCCG
>NZ_JAGWDK010000456.1 GCF_018398875.1 Bradyrhizobium sp. sGM-13
TCGCCCTCACGGCAGCTTGTCATATCCCTCGCCGAGCCCGTTCAGGCTGAGCGGAAACCCAATTCCCTCTTCGGGCGTCTCAAAGATAATGAAAGTTGCCGTCTTGGCGCCCCGGAGCTGGCCCAAGAGTTTTTCGTCCATCACCACCTCGGCGACGCAGCCATTCGGCAGGCATCGCACGAACCCGGCCCGTCCAACGTCCTGGTTATCGAGTTTCAGGCCGAGCCCGGA
>NZ_JAGWDK010000457.1 GCF_018398875.1 Bradyrhizobium sp. sGM-13
CGTTCACCAGTGACAAAGCCGCTACAGCGCCCATAAAAATAAACGCTTTACGGAGAGATGAAATATTCATTTTGTAACCCATTCAATATAGAGATTATATATGAACAGGAGGAATAGCTGCTTTTAAAGAAGATATTCCGGCCTGTTCAATATGCAAGGAAGTACGATGTAACGCATTCCCGGAATTACATATCTTTCTTAATTTTGTCCCATTCGCCTTTAACTTTATCT
>NZ_JAGWDK010000458.1 GCF_018398875.1 Bradyrhizobium sp. sGM-13
GGACAATCGACTTTCCGAGTCGCGCCTGACGCGATTCATAGCCGTCTGGCGGTTCATCTCGATGAAAAATGCGACGTTTGGTCCGGCCCGCAAGCTCATGGGACACGACGAGGGGGCGCACTCTGCCTTTGACTTCCGTCCGCCGGCCTCCATCCCGCTCTATCGGGGCAATCCGTGGTTCGCCATCATTCAGGGCTATCGGATGCCGGACCGGATCGCGCTGTGGCGCG
>NZ_JAGWDK010000459.1 GCF_018398875.1 Bradyrhizobium sp. sGM-13
TGTTTAAGTTTCAAGCAATTGGCGCATGGCTTGCATGGCTCCGTTGTTGCTTGCAGCTGCAGTCACCGCCAGAATAAGCTGCACTCCGAGCATTTGATGTAGCGTGGGTTGGCTGCAGAGCCGCCGAACGGAGGAATAATTATGAAGCAGTCGTTGAAGCTGACCGGGCTGGCCGTTTTGCTGGGTGTTGCCGCAGGGCCGGCGGTAGCGCAGGAGAAGATCAAGATCGG
>NZ_JAGWDK010000460.1 GCF_018398875.1 Bradyrhizobium sp. sGM-13
GAGGAATTTTGCCGCGAGCGTAATGCAACCACGGTCCAGAACGTCCTCGTGACGGTCGTATTGTTCCGAATAGCGATTGTAAGTCGCCCACCGCATCCATTTCGGCTTAGGCGGCAAATCCCATTCGTCTGGATCGAGGTTACCAATCAGCCGAGACTTGATCCGCGCTATTCCACCGTGAGCCCGGTTTGTGGCGTCGTTGAATTGCGATTGATAGGCGACTTGTCGG
>NZ_JAGWDK010000461.1 GCF_018398875.1 Bradyrhizobium sp. sGM-13
GCTACAAAGGTGACGCCAGCCTCAAGTGGGCGATGGCAGGACGTAGCAAGGACAAGCTCGCTTCCGTCCGTGACGCGATCGGCGCGCCCAAGGATACGCCCCTGATCGTGGCTGATGCGGGCGACCCCGCGTCGTTGAAAGACATGGTCGCGCAAACCAAATCGGTGATTTCGACCGTCGGACCTTATTTGCTTTACGGCTCCGAACTGCTTGCCGCCTGCGTCTCATC
>NZ_JAGWDK010000462.1 GCF_018398875.1 Bradyrhizobium sp. sGM-13
TTTACGGTTTGCTGCTTAGGTCAGCTTTAACCATTGGCAGTTCAGTGTCCGATTGCTGCAAATCAGAGCCGTCAAGTTGAGGCATTGTTAAATCTCGCTCTGTATTGCTGGCATGGCCAAAGAAATGGCTTCGAAACCAGAAGGAAATAGACATGTCAGGCATTGTCCTCTCCGCGTCGGTTCGTCAGAACCTCCTCTCCCTCCAGTCGACCGCTGATCTGCTCGCCAC
>NZ_JAGWDK010000463.1 GCF_018398875.1 Bradyrhizobium sp. sGM-13
GGCTGCTTCTGCATCTGCCGGAACACGCTCATGTCGGGCTCGATCCGACCCATCACCCGCGTCCAGGTCGCGTCCGAAATGCCTTTTGCCAGAGCACGCGCGCGAAAATTGTCGCGCCACTGGTCGAAGCCGGGCGGGGCGGCCAAAACGGGAAGCGTCGTCGCAAGCAGAGCGCCGGTACCGAGGCCCAGCACCGTGCGGCGGGTTGGGACTTTCTGGGAATCAGGCT
>NZ_JAGWDK010000464.1 GCF_018398875.1 Bradyrhizobium sp. sGM-13
TGCGGCTGTGATAGATCAGGGCTCGCCGTCGTCGGCATGCGCGGTGGAGAGCACTTCGGAAGATCACGCTTTGCGTGCCAACTTCGCGGATATCGAGCGCGACGCGTGAGGTCACGCAGTACGGTGAGCAGGTGGCAAGCACGGCCAGTTCGGTCCAGCACACCGCTCATTGCTACCCGAACGACGCCTGCGAACATCTGCGACAGGCCGACCTGATCGGCGCCAAGG
>NZ_JAGWDK010000465.1 GCF_018398875.1 Bradyrhizobium sp. sGM-13
TCGGAAAGCCTCGACAGCCTTTGCAAAGACGGCGTGCGGATCGTCGGCTGCGGCAATCCAGAGCGAGGCGTTGAGCGCCGCTCCGTTGATGAGCCGCGCGGCAGCTTCCGCATCCATCGGCTTCACCGTTCCTTCGTCGATAAGCGCCTGGATCGATTGCATCGTCGTGCGAAGACACGCAGTCTGGTTGGGCCATAGCGATGGATCGCCGAGCACGGCCGGCCCGTC
>NZ_JAGWDK010000466.1 GCF_018398875.1 Bradyrhizobium sp. sGM-13
TCAGGTGCATAGCCGTCTCATATCCATGGTAGAAATATATGGAATATCTACCATCAACGCAAGAGCGTGAAATCTACCGCGCCAGCCGCTCCAGCAAGTCCTGCACGACGCCCGTTAAGAGATCGAGCTTATAGCCCGTCATTGGCAGCGGCTTTGCACCGGAACTCGCCTGCTGCGCAGCCTCGGCAATGGCGGATGCGAATGCTGCCTTCCCCTGCAACGCCGCTT
>NZ_JAGWDK010000467.1 GCF_018398875.1 Bradyrhizobium sp. sGM-13
ACCTTCTGGAATTCGGGATGCGCGACATAGTTTGCGACGTGAACCGCGCCGGCGGAATGTCCCATCAGGTAGATGCGCGCGGGATTGCCGCCATGCTCGCCGATCTTGTCGGTGATCCACTTGACCGCGGGGGCGATATCCTCCGTGCCCGCCGGCCAGGGTGCCAGTGGCGCGAGCCGATAGGTGACGTTGACGCCGACAAAGCCGTTCCTTGCCGCCCATAGCATG
>NZ_JAGWDK010000468.1 GCF_018398875.1 Bradyrhizobium sp. sGM-13
TTTCCGGTCGCCTGCTTCGTCCTCGCATTCGTCTCAGACGTGGCGTTCTGGCGAACCTCGAACGAATTCTGGGCCAGCGCGTCGCTCTGGCTGCTGGGAATAGGCCTGATCATGGCTGCGCTCGCGGCGATCGTGGGCGTGATCGACCTGATGGGAGACGATCGCATCCGCAATCTCAATGACGCTTGGCTGCATGCCGGCGGCAATGTCGTTGCGGTCTTGATCGA
>NZ_JAGWDK010000469.1 GCF_018398875.1 Bradyrhizobium sp. sGM-13
TTCTCAGCGTACTGATCGATCGCGACCGTGATCGCCTGGACGTGCTGATAGCAGTAGCCTTTACGCGCGGCCGCTGGCGCAACTCGGCAAGCGCATCGAGCCACGCCGAATTGTCGGCCTTGTCGTCGTACCATTTCAGTTGATCGCGCATCACCAACTCCGGCCCCCAGCACGCGCCCCTTCGTTGCACCGCCCTCCTCCTTCTTGAGCCGGTCCCGCTCATCACA
>NZ_JAGWDK010000470.1 GCF_018398875.1 Bradyrhizobium sp. sGM-13
TGGCTGCTTCCTGCGCCGTTTGGAGATCCCCAAGGTCCTGAGTGAACGCGTAGCCTAGACATGATCTAAGCCGTTCACCCGTCTGGATTTGCTCGCAGACTAAGATGTCTTTGCGAGATAGAAAGAGGCCCGTCCAAACTGCCGCAAATGTGAGGAGACCCAATAAGAGTGGAAAAGTCCTCGTCAGCTGTGAATCAAAAGTATCGCGAGCTGGATCCTCTACCTC
>NZ_JAGWDK010000471.1 GCF_018398875.1 Bradyrhizobium sp. sGM-13
CTTCCACGACCAGGCTGTCACGTCCAAGCGCATAAGTCTGCAGCAGTGCAAGCGCATGATGACGGCTATGCTCGAGAAGCTCCGGCAGAAAGGACGAGAAATAGGGATAATCCCTCCCAAATAAAACTTCCGGGGGGATCGTTTCGCTCACCTGAACGAGACTGCATGACTCGCAGAATATCACCTCAAGGGGGAACTTGTCTTCAGGCTGCCCGACGTTGCTCGG
>NZ_JAGWDK010000472.1 GCF_018398875.1 Bradyrhizobium sp. sGM-13
CCATCGTCGAGTTCGCACGCGTTGATCGGCGGACTGGTCGGCGCCGGCGTGGCGAAGGCCGGGATTTCGGCCGCGGTCTGGAGCGGGCTGTCCAAGACGCTCTTGGCGATCGTGTTGTCGCCGCTGGTTGGATTCCTGTTGGCGCTGGTTCTGGTCGCAATCGTGTCGTGGCTGTCGGTGCGCTCGACACCGTTTGCGGTCGATCGCGCCTTCCGCATCCTGCAGT
>NZ_JAGWDK010000473.1 GCF_018398875.1 Bradyrhizobium sp. sGM-13
TCCGGGCGGCGCGTTTTATTCGCTGGTGATTAATTTCCAGATCCCTCATTTGCATCAACAAGTGTTGAAAGCGGCACCCATTGTCGCCCAGCCAACGCCAATGGATGCGGTGTTTAAATTCGACCCTCTCTCTGCTGGCGGCACCGCTATTTTTATTGCAGCGATTATCTCTATCTTCATCCTCGGCGTGGGGATCAAAAAAGGTATTGGCGTCTTTGCCGAAAC
>NZ_JAGWDK010000474.1 GCF_018398875.1 Bradyrhizobium sp. sGM-13
GAGGTTCTGCGCCGAGGCCATCTGAAGTATTCCCATTCAACGTGCCAGACGGAGTAGTGTGGGTACCCATCTGGCGTACCGATAGAAGCGGGAAAAAGTGGCAACGTCTGTCCAATAGTGAACAGAAGGGCAGTCGATTGTTGAACCCGCCAGCCCCTGCGTCGGTGCCGTTCTTAGGAACCTGCAGCCTTGCCCAGAGTCTATTCCATCGCTCCCGGGTGATCG
>NZ_JAGWDK010000475.1 GCF_018398875.1 Bradyrhizobium sp. sGM-13
GGCGAATTGAGGATGTATCTCGGGAGCTGGGGCAGCTATTCGATCAACGACGTCTCCGCCATTCTGCCGAACTACTTCGACGGCGGCGCCGACGACTATGCGCGCGATCCCGACGTGCAGAAATGGCTGGTCCAGGGCGGCTCATCTATCAACCCGGAGGTGCGCAAGGAGGCCTATTCGGCGGCGATCAAGAAGATCACCGAACAAGCCTATTGGGCGCCGCT
>NZ_JAGWDK010000476.1 GCF_018398875.1 Bradyrhizobium sp. sGM-13
ATTCCCGCCTTATCCAAAGCAGGTCATTTTCCTTTTGGCGCGACAGCGCGACGTTGGGTTTCACGCCGGCATGAGCAAAGAAGAAATCGCCGCACTCGAATGAATTTCTCAAATCTCTGAAAAAACGAAAATGCGCTGGTGGCAAAGCGCTGTGAAAATCCGATTGAAGCTTGGCGATCTGGCTTCCGTTCACCGGGGTTTCAGCAGGCACGCCGTACGAGATT
>NZ_JAGWDK010000477.1 GCF_018398875.1 Bradyrhizobium sp. sGM-13
ATCTATTTGCCGTTCAAGCCGAAGCGCCGCACCAAAGCGGAGATTGCCAAGGAAGCCGGGCTCGAGCCGTTGTCCGAGCTGTTGCTGACGCAACCGCAGAACGATCCGCAGGTTGTGGCGGCGGGTTTCGTCAACCCCGAAAAGCAGGTGGCAGACGTCGCCGCTGCGCTTGAGGGGGCGCGCGCGATTCTGGTGGAGCGATTCGCCGAGGACGCCGACCTGAT
>NZ_JAGWDK010000478.1 GCF_018398875.1 Bradyrhizobium sp. sGM-13
CTGGCGGTCGGTCGAGGCCTTGATAGCGCTCTGTGCGCCAGCGAACTCCGCCTGCATGTCCTGAATCGACTGCTGGCCGCTCTGTGGCGCCAAGTTTGCCGAAATCCGCTGTTGCAGCGCGTTCACCTGCGCCTTTGAGTTCGGATTGGCGGCATTGGTCGTGACCGCGGCGTACACCGCGATGTTCTGCAACTGATAGCGCAACGCCTGCTCGTTGGCGCGCG
>NZ_JAGWDK010000479.1 GCF_018398875.1 Bradyrhizobium sp. sGM-13
CGGCCAGGCAGCTTTTGTCGGCGTCGCCGCTTATTCGACAGCGTGGGTCACCGCGCTGAACGGCTATTCGCCATGGCTCGGACTGGTGCTCGCCGTCATCCTGACCTGCAGCATCGCGGCGATCCTGGGTTTCGTGACGCTGCGCCTGGGCGGACATTTCCTGTCGCTGAGCACGGTCGCCTGGGGACTGGCGATCGCATTCCTGTTCGGCAACATCCAGGGG
>NZ_JAGWDK010000480.1 GCF_018398875.1 Bradyrhizobium sp. sGM-13
GCCAGCACGTGCCGGCCGGCCGCCGCAACCGCCGTCTGTTCGCCCCAGCCTGCGAGCAGTGCTTCCAAGCTCACGTTCTCATTGGCGAGAAATCGGCCGTATCGGACTATCTTGGCCCGATCACCATCCGCCGCTCGACGCAAGCACGAGCTGGCGCGCGTGACCATCCCTTCGAGCAGAGCCGCCCCCCTTTATCGAGACGGCCATCCCCGAACCGACCAAG
>NZ_JAGWDK010000481.1 GCF_018398875.1 Bradyrhizobium sp. sGM-13
GCGCGGCGGTCGCCGACCGGCAAACCAATCGGCGCGTAAGGTGTCTCGCATTCGGAGGCGCCATCGACCTTCCATACCAGCGGCGTAACGACGGTTTCGGTCGGACCGTAGCCATTGATCAGGATACGCGGCTTCAGAACGCGCCTGACTTTGTCGAAGCCCGCCTTCGGCATCGCCTCGCCGCCGAACGAGTAGAGCTTGACCGGCGGCGGATTGCCTGCCT
>NZ_JAGWDK010000482.1 GCF_018398875.1 Bradyrhizobium sp. sGM-13
GCTTGAGCTGCCCCATTTCTTCGCTCGCCTTGCGCAACTGCGCCGACTGCATCTCGTTTTCGCGCTGCGCTGTGGCGAGCTCGCTCTTCAGCGCAGCACTGCGTGCGCGTTCCTCATCGAGCGCTTCCCGATGTTTCGCCGCGCTTGTGGTCAGCTCTTTTCGCGCCGTCGCGACTTCCTCCGCCAGGGCTGCAGCCTTCTGCCGCTCCTGCTCGACCGATCG
>NZ_JAGWDK010000483.1 GCF_018398875.1 Bradyrhizobium sp. sGM-13
GCACCATGGCACTGCGACCGAACTCTGGGTGCGGATCTTCAAATCAGACACGGGCATGCCGTCGGTGACGTGGAACGATTGCGTTATTGAGTCCATCCGCGTCGGTTGGATCGATGGCCAGATGAAACCTTTTGACGACATGTCGTACTTGCAACGACTTACCCCGAGGAAGGTGAATTCCAATTGGTCGGCCAAGAACTGCCGTCATGCAACAACCCTGAT
>NZ_JAGWDK010000484.1 GCF_018398875.1 Bradyrhizobium sp. sGM-13
GCGTCATCGCGGCGTTCAACTTGATCTACGAACCGGAATGGACGCGCCTGGTCGGCAGTAGCGCCATGGAGCGTGACTCCGCCGCGGGCGTGGCGCTCGGGGTGCTGGCGCAGGTGCGGCCGGGTTTTCTGCTGGGCGGTGAGGCGCGGTACTCGCGGAAGTATGAGGGGATCGGCTTGGAGGAACTTGTTGGGCAGGCGATGTTCGTCGGTCCGACAGCGT
>NZ_JAGWDK010000485.1 GCF_018398875.1 Bradyrhizobium sp. sGM-13
TAAAGTGTGCCATAGGCGTCGAACACAACGGCTTTGATGGTCACTGCGCCCCCTTGCCGATGGTCGTGTCAAGAAAATCGCGCAGCGTCTCCCTCGACTGATCCGCCGCTGCCTGGTTGAATTCGAGATGATGGCCCTTCAACACGAGCGGCGTCGTGAGCTGCGGGGCATCGAATGCGTGATAAGCGCCGGGAAACACCGTCAGCTTGATCGGCACGCCCT
>NZ_JAGWDK010000486.1 GCF_018398875.1 Bradyrhizobium sp. sGM-13
GTGGGAAGCTCGTCCGGTCAGGAGATAACCGTCAGCAGCGGGATAGAAGTAGCGCGGCACGTCGACGCCCGGCGATGCATTGCGGGGCACCCACGCGAGACCAGTTGTTCATTCATAGAGTCCCAAGGGACCGAAGGATCCGGCGGCTCAAGCTCGCGCGTGATCAGCACTTCGAAGCTATCCGCGGTCGAGGGCATGAACCGTGAGCTGCTGACGCACCGC
>NZ_JAGWDK010000487.1 GCF_018398875.1 Bradyrhizobium sp. sGM-13
CTCGATCAGATGGCGCGAAGCGAGAAAATAGTCCGTGGCGACGGCGAGGTGAGCGGCGTGAGGCCGGTGTCGGGTTGGCGGGCGTTAACGTCAGCGCCTTCGCTGCTGCAAGATCTGCACGCCGATCTGCTGACCATCCATGTAGCCGAGTAAGCGTCGGGCGCTCGCACCCCACGGGTCGATCCCGCCTGTCGGTGCTGCTACCGCTTCTGCTGCCGGCAT
>NZ_JAGWDK010000488.1 GCF_018398875.1 Bradyrhizobium sp. sGM-13
GTCGTCCTGCTTGGCTTGTTTGCAATCCAGCACAGCGTAATGGCGCGTCCCGCCTTCAAACGCTGGTGGACGAGAATCGTGCCGCAATCCGTTGAGCGCACGACCTTCGTGCTGTTGGCCAGCCTCTCGTTGCTGCTGCTCTACTGGCAATGGCGGCCAATGACCGGCGTCATCTGGTCGGTGACCGATCCAGTTGCGGCAATTGTGATTGAGACGATCTT
>NZ_JAGWDK010000489.1 GCF_018398875.1 Bradyrhizobium sp. sGM-13
TGGGGGGTTAGGCTCGTCAAGCGCAACGGACTCCGCAAGGCAAAGGTCGCAGTCGCGCGTAAGCTCGCGGTCATTCTGCATCGCATGTGGATCGACGGAACCGAGTTCAACTGGTCGAAAAAGGAAATTGCTGCCTAGCGAGGGCATTACAGAGTTTCTGCCAAACGGCGGGAAAAGACGTCCCAGCCGGGACGATGGCGATGGTGAGTTCGACAGATTTG
>NZ_JAGWDK010000490.1 GCF_018398875.1 Bradyrhizobium sp. sGM-13
TGATGCGGTCGGCGAGGGCGAACACCGCCTCCATGTCGTGCTCGACCAGCACGATGGTGACTTCCTTCCGCAGCTCCTTCAGCAAAGCCACCATGCGCGCGGATTCGGTGGTGCCGAGGCCGGCCATAGGCTCGTCGAGCAGCAGCAATTGCGGCTTTGTGGCGAGCGCGACCGCCAGCTCGAGCTCGCGCTGTTCGCCGTGGCTTAATTCCGACACGAGT
>NZ_JAGWDK010000491.1 GCF_018398875.1 Bradyrhizobium sp. sGM-13
TCATCTCTATCGAGGACCGCGATGAGCCGGTGCACTGTATGCGTGGCGTCTCGTGGGCCTGGCGCGATGTATTCTCCGAGGATGCGCCTGGCATCCTCCATAGCTCGCGATAACGATCGCCACGCCGACGATGACACTTTCCATGACGAACCTCCGTCGTTGCGCAACTGGTTTGCAGATACAGTGCAGACAATCGGACACGGGAGGCGAACGCGTGACTG
>NZ_JAGWDK010000492.1 GCF_018398875.1 Bradyrhizobium sp. sGM-13
GGTTGGATGTGCAGAACTTCGGCTGTAATAGGTTAAAGATCGTGGAAATTCGACCCCCGGAATCGATAGCATTTACTCGGGACAAGCTTCCGGAGGGCCGGAATTCAACACGCGAGGAGGGGAACGTGAACCGTTTGATCAACCGCAGGCGTTTCATGAAGGCGACATCGTCCGCTATCGCGGTGGGTGCGCTGTCTTCCGTCGCCGGCCCGGTGTCGGCC
>NZ_JAGWDK010000493.1 GCF_018398875.1 Bradyrhizobium sp. sGM-13
GCGGCCGCGATAGGCCGGCAGCGTGGCGACATGCTCGATCAGCCATTCGCCCTCGCCGCCCTGCACCCAGCAATTCGCCCCATAGGTGCCACGCCGGAAGATCGCCTTCAGATCGGTGGCGCTCAGCCCGATCGCGGTCGCCACCTCCCGAATCGCCGCCCGCGCGGCGGCCTCGGTGCCTTCAGCGGGCAGCGCGCAGAGCGATGCCGCCGGCTCACCTT
>NZ_JAGWDK010000494.1 GCF_018398875.1 Bradyrhizobium sp. sGM-13
TATTCCACTTCATAGAAGCAAGTGACTGATAAGTAAAACAACCAAAGGGGCTAGAAATTAGGGTCAGGAGAAAATCTAGGTTCAATCGGCCTCGGTAGAGAGAAATCAAGAAAGAAGGAACCGAACATGACAAACCCTAGGGCGGCGGCGACCGGACGACGTGGCTTCGGAGCAACGGAAGACGATGGCGGTGCTTCCTGGAGACGCAGTTGACAGGAAGG
>NZ_JAGWDK010000495.1 GCF_018398875.1 Bradyrhizobium sp. sGM-13
TTGCAGGTCTTTAATACCGTTGTTGCTATCGAGGATCCAACGCACCACAGCTTCTGCAGCACGGCCGACGCGTGGAAGTATCAAATAGAAGGCGCGAACAACTTCTATCTGAACCTGTCCGACACGCCGTTGCCCTCGGACTACCCTATGCCTCCCTCTGGGAGCTGGACGGTCCTCCAGGGGCAGGCGGCCCGCGACTACTGGGACCAGGCCAAGGCCGA
>NZ_JAGWDK010000496.1 GCF_018398875.1 Bradyrhizobium sp. sGM-13
CTGCCCTCTGCCCTATTTGGACTTGCCCGCCGGCAGGAAGCTGACGATCTTCTCGCCAAGCTTGATCAGCGCGACCAACCTCGGCCGCGGCACGTTGAGCATCTGCGTGTACCAACGGTCGACCAGTTCGGTGAAAGCCAGCATTTCCTTCAGCCGTTTGGCGGCGACCGGGCTGATGGTTGGATCGTCAGCCGCGTCGGAAACGCAGGCGCGCAGCGCAT
>NZ_JAGWDK010000497.1 GCF_018398875.1 Bradyrhizobium sp. sGM-13
TACAAACTCGCCGACGCCGCCTGATATGATTCGAACCAAGAAAACGCTAATCTAGGAGCCTGTCCCAGTAATGGACTTGGGATCAAGCGAAGCGAGTTCTGAAGGGTTTTTGGGGAGACAAGTTTTTCCTCAGCGTGCGGCCGAGTTTTGCGAGGTTGTGGGCGGTGCAGATCATGGCCCATTCGGCTTTGACCTTGTCGATGCTGCGCAGGAGGAACTG
>NZ_JAGWDK010000498.1 GCF_018398875.1 Bradyrhizobium sp. sGM-13
GCTACCTGATAGCCCTCGACAGCTCAAAGCCCCGGCATCATCCGGGGCTTTTTGTTGCTTTCTGCTCGCTGGAATGCCTGCTGCACCCATCGTCCGCTAGGCTCGGATCGGCGACTGCACATGCTCGGGGCGTACGCCGAGCCCTACAAATCGCGCTGTGACGCCCTGCAGCCAAGGGATGGCGGTAACGAGGCGCATGACAAGCGGAGCCTTCAGCGGC
>NZ_JAGWDK010000499.1 GCF_018398875.1 Bradyrhizobium sp. sGM-13
GCATTCGCGTTGTGCAGGACATCACCGAACTCAAGCGCGCGCAGGCCCGCCAGAAACTACTGCTCGACGAATTGAACCACCGCGTGAAGAACATGCTGGCCACCGTCCAATCCGTCGCGATGCAGACCCGGCGCAGAGCAACCGATCTCGATGGCTTTACGCAGGCCTTCGAAGGACGGCTCATGGCGCTCAATCGCGCCCATGAATTGATGACGCGGG
>NZ_JAGWDK010000500.1 GCF_018398875.1 Bradyrhizobium sp. sGM-13
GGTCATCAGGTGCTGAACGACCTGAGCGTGGAGGACAATCTGAAGGTGGCGGGCTGCCATCTCACGCGTGCTGAACTCCGGTCGGCCCTCGACGTTGCGCTCGACACATTCCCGGAGCTGCGCGACCGCTTGCGTGTTCGATCGGGCGATTTGTCCGGCGGACAGCAGCAGATGGTGGCGCTCGCGCAGGCCATCATCGGAAAACCGCGGTATCTGCTT
>NZ_JAGWDK010000501.1 GCF_018398875.1 Bradyrhizobium sp. sGM-13
GGCCCGGTACACGCAGATACAAACGCGGTGTGCCATCGTGATCGACGAATCCGTGAGTGTATTTAGGATATCGCTGTTTGACTTCGCCACCTCGTCCCACTCGTTAGCTGAGGTCGGCTCGCCTGCAGCTCCGGTGAACAGGACAATCTTGCCGGTTTTATCGATCTCGACGCGCTTGATCTTCAGCCCGGCGTTCACCGCGCCCTTGAGGGCCTTGGT
>NZ_JAGWDK010000502.1 GCF_018398875.1 Bradyrhizobium sp. sGM-13
GGTGTGCCAGCCTTCGGTGCCGGTGGTGGCGGCGGTTTCCATGATGGAAGCCGCGCGCGATCCCTTCGTACCGCTGTCGATGACCTTGATGGGCGGCCCGATCGATACCCGCCGCAATCCTACTTCAGTGAACAACCTCGCCGAACAGCGCGGCATCGAATGGTTCCGTAACCACGTCATCACGAAGGTGCCGTTCCCGCATCCCGGGGTGATGCGCG
>NZ_JAGWDK010000503.1 GCF_018398875.1 Bradyrhizobium sp. sGM-13
TCGGCGCTGGAACCTTGGATTGCGACTCGGACGGAAATGGAAACGGATCGATGCCCGCATAGGTCAGTGAATGCGCCTGGTCGGAATGGCCCGCCAGCCGCTGCCGGATCCAGTTGCCGAGATAGCAGAAGCGCCTGACCGCACCGACTTCGTCGCCGCCTTTGTTGTCTTCGATCACGCTTTCGGTGACGCCTTCGATATAGGCCGGATAATTGTTG
>NZ_JAGWDK010000504.1 GCF_018398875.1 Bradyrhizobium sp. sGM-13
GCGCCGGGCGACGTGGTCACGCTGAAGGCGCAGCCGATTGTCGCGGCGCAGTTGTTGCGCGACGCCGGCTTCAAGGTCGATCTGCAGGCCACCGACTGGCAGACCGTCGTGGCCCGCCGCGCCAGCCAGAAGCCTCCGAAGGAGGGAGGTTGGAACATGTTCTTCACCAACTGGGTCGGCGCCGACGTGATGAACCCGATCGCAAACGCCTCGATCGG
>NZ_JAGWDK010000505.1 GCF_018398875.1 Bradyrhizobium sp. sGM-13
GACATCCTGCCGCTGACGCAAGACACGCTTTCGGAATTGCTCGGTGTGCGCCGCCCGACGGTGACGCATGTCATATGCAAGCTGCGCGAGTCGGGCGGAATCCGATCCAATCGGCGCGGCTCGATCGAGATTGACAGGCCGCGGCTCGAGGCGGCGACATGTGAGTGCTACCAACTCATGCGCCGTAGAATCGATCGCATCGTCCTGACGGACGAAAT
>NZ_JAGWDK010000506.1 GCF_018398875.1 Bradyrhizobium sp. sGM-13
CCCGGTGATCGGGTGGCTCCTTGGGGGATCGCATCCTCGGGCCAAGCGCCTTCGCCGGTTCATCGATGCGCCGGCGATGAAATACGTTCGGTCTCGCATGCATGGCGAGAAATCCACCGGCGCACCATACGATTGACGAACGGTGGCGTCCCGGAGGTCATCGCGGCCGTCAGCCAACGCCTGACCTTTCCTGTCATCATGAGCATGCTGTCCTCCT
>NZ_JAGWDK010000507.1 GCF_018398875.1 Bradyrhizobium sp. sGM-13
CCGAAAGCCGGAACTAATTTCCAGGTGCCGTGGGCCTACTATAAGCCGAAGGACTTCTTCACCACCGTAAAAGGTGAAGTGGACGTGACTGACTGGATGACCGCGTATGCCTCGTTTGGTTATCATGACAGCAAGATCGACTACACTTATCCTTCACCCAACATTACCAGCGCTACCGGAGCTCTGGTGGGGCGTCCGGGGCTTGGGCATGAGACGT
>NZ_JAGWDK010000508.1 GCF_018398875.1 Bradyrhizobium sp. sGM-13
TTGCCGTGTCGGTTCTCGCGTTCACGCCCACCGACGCCGGAACGCTCCTGTTGCCAAGCGGGGCGCTTTTCGTCGGCGCGCTCTTCATCGCCGCCTACCTCATGCAGGTCCGCGGCATCCCTCCGGTCGCCACCGTGCCCTTTGGCATCCTGACGATCATGGTCGCGATGTGGATGCTGTCCGGCTCGACCAGCGAAAGCGGTGCGGACGACATGAT
>NZ_JAGWDK010000509.1 GCF_018398875.1 Bradyrhizobium sp. sGM-13
GGACGCGCTCGACCATGTCGTGTTCTACGACAAGCCGTTCCTGAAATTCGAGCGCCTGCTGGAGACCTATGTCGCGCTGGCGCCGCGCGGCTTTTCCTCCTTCAAGATGTCGATCCCGCTTTGGCTGAAGGAAAAGCTGTTTCAGAAGAGCCTGCTCGCGGACGAATTGAAGAAATTCGCGCCGGAATTCGATCGCACGAAACTGCTGTTCTGCGAG
>NZ_JAGWDK010000510.1 GCF_018398875.1 Bradyrhizobium sp. sGM-13
GGCATGCCGCGGTGCTCAACCAAAGGACGCCGCGCGAAAATAGGGAGTTCTTGACAGCTCTCCACTTTGACGAATTTGGTCTCCCCGTGTCAAATGGCCATAGAGCGGGTGTGGATGGCTGCTATCTGTTCGAGGCGATTTAGCCTATTCGCCGCGCATTCCGTAAGCCGATTGACGTTACCTCATGCGGATTTTGATCCTCCACGAGATCGACGAT
>NZ_JAGWDK010000511.1 GCF_018398875.1 Bradyrhizobium sp. sGM-13
GGATCTTCCGAAGGAAACCCGATTTTGCAGAGCTTCGATAACTTCCGCACGAGGGGTCGAGAATATCGTCGACATGCCGGAACGAACGCTAAATAATCTCTTCGGGTTTCTGCAACAGAATGCAGGCGGACTCTCAAGCGGGCCCGCGTGAATGAGTTTTCTGAACTGACTTCGGATGGAGTGACGAGAATTGCGGAGCTTTATCAAGCCGCCTTCT
>NZ_JAGWDK010000512.1 GCF_018398875.1 Bradyrhizobium sp. sGM-13
GCGGAGCTGCACGTCAAAGGGATCAGTTCCGCGCGACCGCTCAGCGAGATAGTCGACGAAGGCCTGATCTTCGGAGAAGCCAGCCGGGGGTTCGTGATTAGTCTGTTGAATGGACAATAGCGGGCACCGGTCCGCTGAGCCGGGTCGCCGCCCGCTCAGTCTTTGAAGCGCACCTCGCTATGCCGCCATTTGCGAAGATCACCCTGGCCTTCCAGGC
>NZ_JAGWDK010000513.1 GCF_018398875.1 Bradyrhizobium sp. sGM-13
AGCCGACCGGACTTTTCGCGCGCTCGGAGCGCGTCGGATGAAGTCAGGGGTCGCCATTCTCACGATCCTCGCGTTCGCATCGGTGCCGCTTTGGCTGCGCGATCCGTATCTCATGAACGCGCTGATCACGACCGGCATCTTCATCATCGGAGCGATGAGTCTCAATCTGCTGCTCGGATTCACCGGCCAACTCAGCCTCGGTCATATCGCGTTCTT
>NZ_JAGWDK010000514.1 GCF_018398875.1 Bradyrhizobium sp. sGM-13
CTGCAGAAGCACCTTGAGACTGCAAAGTCGTTAGGTTCAAGGAGAACATCCAGCCGGTAGGCGCGCCCGCCCAGCCGGCACACCAGGGGGCAACTCGGTCTTGAGCTTGGATTAGGTGATCGGCATTGACTGCCGTCCTGCCGTGTCTTTGGTCGTTACGCTCGAAACGGGGAAAATGGTCGAGGCTGCGATGGTTGGCGCGGACGGCGTTGTTGG
>NZ_JAGWDK010000515.1 GCF_018398875.1 Bradyrhizobium sp. sGM-13
GCCGAACACGACGACGCCCGGCGAGCAATGGATCGTGCTCGACGGGCGCGGCGAGCCGCGTTGTGTGATTGAGACCATCGAAGTCACCTACCGCCGCTTCCCCGAAGTGGACGCCGCCTTTGCCTATGAAGAAGGCGAAGGCGACCGCAGCCTCGATTATTGGCGACGGGCCCACCGCACTTATTTCGGCCGCCTGGGCCGGTTCAGTGAAGACAT
>NZ_JAGWDK010000516.1 GCF_018398875.1 Bradyrhizobium sp. sGM-13
TGCGAAGATTATCCGCCGTTAAGGCAGAAATGAAACGACGCGAGGTCGATGTGCTGATGGTCACAAGTCCGGCCAACATCACCTATCTTTCCGGCTACACCAGCAAATCTGCTTATGTGCCGCAAGGTCTGATCATTTTCTTGAAGGAAGAGGAGCCGAGCTTCTTTACGCGGCATATGGATGCACCGGCGGCGATGCATCAGATGTTCATCGATA
>NZ_JAGWDK010000517.1 GCF_018398875.1 Bradyrhizobium sp. sGM-13
GTAATGGACAAGAAAGTACCGCACCCGCTGTTCAAGCTTGCGACCGAGCTTGGTCCCCTTCTCATCTTTTTCGTCGCCAACGCGAAGTCCAACCTGTTCGTCGCCACCGGCGTGTTCATGGTGGCGGTGCTGGCTGCAATGGTTGCGTCATACATGGTGACGCGGCATATACCGATGATGGCGATCGTCACGGCGGTGGTGGTCATCGTGTTCGG
>NZ_JAGWDK010000518.1 GCF_018398875.1 Bradyrhizobium sp. sGM-13
ATGCCGGCCGCATCAACGTAGTCGGCGTCGAGCCGCTTGCATCGCCCACGTTGACCAGGGCCCTTGAAGCCGGCCATCCGATCGATGCTGAGGCCGGCGGGCTGGCTGCGGATTCGCTTGCGCCGCGGCGCGTCGGCGAACAGGTCTTCCCGATCGTACAGAAATACGCACGACAAACCGTGTTGGTTTCCGACGCCGCAATCGCCGACGCACAG
>NZ_JAGWDK010000519.1 GCF_018398875.1 Bradyrhizobium sp. sGM-13
TAGCCATTGACGTTCAAAGTCTGCATCGTGATCAATCTCCTGCGAGATACGACAGCACGATATCGCAATATTTCTGCGGCGCCTGTTCGAACATCGGGTGCGTGGTGCCGGGGATCATCTCGACGCGCGATCCCCTGACGTTGGCGGCCAAGGCATTGAGCACCTTTGGCAGCGTGCCTTTGGTATAAGCGCCGCCGATGAACAGTGTCGGTGTT
>NZ_JAGWDK010000520.1 GCF_018398875.1 Bradyrhizobium sp. sGM-13
CCTCCATACCGATCAAGCACGGCGGCAGGTTGGCGAGCCGCGTTTCCACCTGGCCACGTGACCACTTCTGCCGCAGCACGATGGCGCCGCGGTCATCATGACCTACGAGGTGGAACGAGTTCTTGCCGATATCAATGCCGATCACGGCGATCGCTGCGTTGATTTTCTGAGACATGGCGTGCTCCTTGTCTTGAGCGCCCCTTGCCAGCTTCTC
>NZ_JAGWDK010000521.1 GCF_018398875.1 Bradyrhizobium sp. sGM-13
GCTTTGCCTCGATGACATCTCCGGCGGAGTTGAGAAATTCACGGACGATGTTGAAGCCGAGGCAGCCCGGTATGGCCGGGCCATCGATCTCCCAAGCAATGTAAGCGACCTCATTGTTGGAAAACGCGGTCGCGCGCACGATTTTGGTCATGATTGAATCCCGGGATCAACGGCCAGATCGGCCAAATGACAATCGTTATGCAACTCAGAGTAT
>NZ_JAGWDK010000522.1 GCF_018398875.1 Bradyrhizobium sp. sGM-13
CCCGAGCCAATGGATCTGACCATGCTACGTACCGGTGCGCAATACCTGGAAGCCCTGAACGACGGCCGCAATATGTGAGTCGGCGATGATCATCCCGCAGCCGCTTTTTCCGAAACACCCAGCTAACGGGATGCCCTTTATGAACACGACGTTTGAAGTGCCGCGCGACCGTCTATTTTCCATCGGCGCGGCAATCAAACTCCTCGCGTTACAT
>NZ_JAGWDK010000523.1 GCF_018398875.1 Bradyrhizobium sp. sGM-13
GCCGCTTCGCCATGATGATGCAGACCATGGGCCCGATGATAAGCCGCATGATGGAGGGCGGCGGTGGGCTCGGCGGCATGATGGGCGGCGGCATTCGCGGCGGTCTTGGCGGCGGCTATGTGCCCGAGGGTTACGGCGTGAACGCCGGTGGCATGAATTTCGGCGGCATTGGCGGCAGTGACTTCATGGGCATGCTCGGCGGCGCTGGCGGCGG
>NZ_JAGWDK010000524.1 GCF_018398875.1 Bradyrhizobium sp. sGM-13
CCCGCCGTCTGTTCACCCTATCCCCACAAGACACAGCGAGTTCAACGGGCAGGGCGAGCGCAAACAGAGAGGGGCGAGGATAGTAGTCAGGGGGTCGCGGGAGCTATCGTTTCCCAAGTTTCCACTACCAAAAAGCGCAATGCCGGCAGCAGCGGCGAGCAGGGTTGTGATTGTGTGGGGATCGAGATTCTCAAGAAGATGTGCGATCAGCAAT
>NZ_JAGWDK010000525.1 GCF_018398875.1 Bradyrhizobium sp. sGM-13
GCGCGAAACGCTCATGCTCGTCGTGCATCTCGAGAGTGAATGGCCATTCGGCGAGGCCCGACACAGCCGGGATCGGTGCCAGCGCAAGTCTCTCCAGCAGCAAACCGGCTTCCCAGTAACCGAACACGCGTCGCTGAAAGCGCTGCCTGTGATGGGGAAAGACGTCAAAGGGATGCCCGTAGCCGGCCGAGATCAATTCCAGCATCCGCAGTTC
>NZ_JAGWDK010000526.1 GCF_018398875.1 Bradyrhizobium sp. sGM-13
GGGCCATCAAGGCGGACCCGACCATCGTCGCCGACTTCACGCCGCATCTCGCGGACGCCTGCAAGATCGTCGGCGCCAGTTCTGATGCCGAGCTGTTGCAGCGTTGCGAGGTGGCGATGCGCGAGGCCGTCGGCCGGGAGGCGACCGCGGTTCGCTCGCAGACCTATTATCTCGACGTCACGCCGCCCGGTCATGACAAGGGCACCTTCGTGG
>NZ_JAGWDK010000527.1 GCF_018398875.1 Bradyrhizobium sp. sGM-13
TTGTCCTCGGTGCAGATCCCTCACCCTTTGGTAGCATGCCCAATCAATATGCTGCTCGATTGGAGATAAAACCTATCGGTGAGACAGTGGCTTCGCAGGCTTTGATTGTTCATCTCTTTGTAATAAATATTAGCAAGCTCCAGACGCCGAAATTCCCTAATGGAGAGGCTTGCAACTCCGAAATACTGTGCCTGAAGCGGATTGTAGGCATTT
>NZ_JAGWDK010000528.1 GCF_018398875.1 Bradyrhizobium sp. sGM-13
GAGACGATACGCGCGGTGGTGAGGCATATATCCGAGCAATCAAGGCAGGTTCGGATGCAGCAGCCCAAGTCAGCCACGTGAGCCTCGCCCAGGCATGCATCGGAACAGGCGGCGCATACTCCACCGCAATCGTAGCAGGCCGCAACGCACGCCTCGAGCAGTGATGGGTCCGGAGGCCGCTGGGGATGAGTTGCGAAGATGGCGCCGATGTTT
>NZ_JAGWDK010000529.1 GCF_018398875.1 Bradyrhizobium sp. sGM-13
TATGCAACTTATTGCAGGCTTCCCCTGGTCGGCAGCGACAATGTTCCAGATCAACCGGTGCTTGCAGATCGGTTGAAACTTCCGTTTCTAAAGGCTAACCGGCTGCTGCCGATTTCGTTTGACGGACGGCGCATACTGATCGCAACCGCAGATCCATTTGTCGATGACGCGGCCAAGGCGATCAGTTACATGCTCGAGGTTGATGTCGATCTC
>NZ_JAGWDK010000530.1 GCF_018398875.1 Bradyrhizobium sp. sGM-13
GCCTCGAACTGTCGCCGCAACTGATGGCCGACAGCGCCAGCGAGCAAGCCGCAGATCAGGATGATCAGACTGCGCGCGGCGTGGTAGTAAATGCTAGGCTCGGCATCGCCCGTGGGCGGATGATAGAACATCGCCATGCAAAACAGCTCGACGGCAGCGACGGCTCCGGTGAAGGTGGAGAGCCAGAAATCCAGCCTCAGCGTAGAGAGAATG
>NZ_JAGWDK010000531.1 GCF_018398875.1 Bradyrhizobium sp. sGM-13
TGTCGGACAAGCTCGGTGTGCCCTTCGACAGCGTCGATATTGCCTTTGGCGATACCGACCGGGTGCAGTTCGGCATGGGCACCTATGGTTCGCGCTCGCTCGTGGTCGGCGGGGCCGCGCTCTCAAAGGCCAGCGACAAGGTGATCGTGAAGGGCAAGAAGATTGCCGCGCATCTACTCGAGGCGGGCGAGCACGACATCCAGTTTGAGGCTG
>NZ_JAGWDK010000532.1 GCF_018398875.1 Bradyrhizobium sp. sGM-13
TTTCACGCACCGGCTTGTGGGATTGCGCAACTCGCTACGCACTCCGGCCCGGCGGGAGGACGACGACGATCGCGCCCAGCTTCACCCGGTTCACGAGATCGATGATGTCTTCGTTGGTCATGCGGATGCAGCCGGACGAGATGGCTTGACCGATATATTCCGGCTGGTTGGTGCCGTGGATGCGGTACAGGGTGTCCTTGTTGCCCTCGTAC
>NZ_JAGWDK010000533.1 GCF_018398875.1 Bradyrhizobium sp. sGM-13
CTTGATCAGCGAATCACGACGTAACGATCACGGAGTCTCCCATTGGCCGAACAACCGCCCGCCAAACCCGGTCTCATCTATGAGGACACTGGAGCCATGGCTCCGGTGGTCTATTTCGACATCGTCGGTGCCTACGGCACCATGAACGGCGCGATCGAGGTCGAACTCGCGACTCGCATCCTGGTGCCGAAGCCGGATGGTTCGACCGAAGT
>NZ_JAGWDK010000534.1 GCF_018398875.1 Bradyrhizobium sp. sGM-13
GCACTTTGCGTTCGAAAGCCTCATGGCGCCAGCTAACATCCGGACGCATCGCCAAAATTGGTGTGCCACCTTCGTGCGCGAGATTGGGCCTCCCGCCCAGTGGAAGTGAAAGCCTACGCATTCATCACGGCGCGTTGTCAATTTCGCTGAAACAGCATCGCCTCTGATACCCTCAGCAGACGGACGCCATCGTTATCCGACAGAGATCAGT
>NZ_JAGWDK010000535.1 GCF_018398875.1 Bradyrhizobium sp. sGM-13
GGGTGCCCGGGAACTACTCGCTAGCCCCATGGCTCTCCGGGCTCTCGTCGAACTGATCCTCGAGCAAAGTAGGCCCAAACTGGGGCTTGCAGAGATCCTCCCCGTCGAAGAGCGGCGCAGGCAAGCAGTCGAAGAGGTGGCGAGAAACTTTGGCCTTCAGCCCACCGACGTGGACGAAGCCCTCCGGGCCAAACTCATCGCTGTAAGGGAT
>NZ_JAGWDK010000536.1 GCF_018398875.1 Bradyrhizobium sp. sGM-13
AAGGGACAGCGCAGGAACGTCTTTGTATTCTGCCCGTTGGCCTTCGGGTCCGACCACGTCAGCAGGACGAAGGGCCGCTGACCAAATGGAGTTCAATTGTGCCCGCAGCGCGTGATGCTTTCACCCGTGGACGGAGCCATTTCGGTGGCCCCGCGCACCCCGGGGTTGGACCCGCTTCGGGATTTCAGAACGGCGCAGCATGGGTCGCTT
>NZ_JAGWDK010000537.1 GCF_018398875.1 Bradyrhizobium sp. sGM-13
ACGCAAAACTAGCAATCCTCACCTAGAGTGGTCCTACGATTGGCGTAGCTCAGAGCCAAGTGTAAAGCGGTTCGCTTGATCGAGATCACTCGGAACTGGCCCATCCGCTGTGTGTTTCCGTTCACACCGAGCGACCGGAAGCACCTGGCCGTTGGGGTGACGAGGTCCGGACTCCTAGGCACCCCGGGCCTCGTTTCTTTTTTGAGGCTT
>NZ_JAGWDK010000538.1 GCF_018398875.1 Bradyrhizobium sp. sGM-13
GATTCGTCGTATCATAGACTGACTAAAGGCCGTAGAGCCTGAACAACACAGACAGGTACAGGAAGAAAAAAACATGGTAGATCAGGTAAAAGTCGTTGCCGATGATCAGGCTCCGGCTGAACAGTCGCTACGGCGCAATCTCACAAACCGACATATTCAGCTTATTGCCATTGGCGGTGCCATTGGTACGGGGTTGTTTATGGGGTCTGG
>NZ_JAGWDK010000539.1 GCF_018398875.1 Bradyrhizobium sp. sGM-13
GCCCACAACATGTAGCGTTGCCGAATGAATGGTGGGCGGCGGCGCAACGCCTTTGCGCACCTTACGAAGTATCAGACCTCATCCTGAGGAGCCGCGCAGCGGCGTCTCGAAGGATGAATGGCACTAGCCGGGCCTCGTGGTTCGAGACGGCGCTGCGCGCCTCCTCACCATGAGGGTTAACAGTTGCTGCAATCTGCTCGTTGCATCACA
>NZ_JAGWDK010000540.1 GCF_018398875.1 Bradyrhizobium sp. sGM-13
GATGTTCGCGCCGACGATTGCCGAACATTGGGGCTGGCAGGCCGTGTTCGGCGTGCTGCTGGTTCCGATGGTGCTGATCCTCGCCTACTACGTCGTCGCCGCCAAGGACGCGCCCGGAGAGCGCAAACCGATTTCGCTGAAAGCGTATGGCACTTTGCTGCGCGATCCTGACAGCCGCTGGTTCATGTTCTTCTACTTCATCACCTTCGG
>NZ_JAGWDK010000541.1 GCF_018398875.1 Bradyrhizobium sp. sGM-13
GCCGCGAATGGCTTTGAGATTGAGCCCCGCCTCTGGAGCGAACTCAACGGTCTCGCACAGTCCAATTCGTCCGTCGCCATAGGATATGCATTATGACCCTGTTCGCCGCCCTGAGGCTGCCCCGCGAGATTTTATTTGGCAAGGGTCAACGCCACGCGCTTTCCGCCGTCGCCGCCAAACATGGGCGTCGAGCGCTCCTATGCACCGACG
>NZ_JAGWDK010000542.1 GCF_018398875.1 Bradyrhizobium sp. sGM-13
GTGCCGGTCATGGTGGCATTACGTCTCTTCGTTCCCGAGAGTTGGACGAGTAATCCGGTGGTTTGAAGCGTGCGGGCGTTCCAGTCGAGCACCGCGCAGCGACCAAGCCAGAGATCGCCTTGGCGGAGATCGACCGCGTCATCGCCTCCGGTGCGCGTTTCGGCTGTGTGCTTGCCGATTCAGGGTACGGCTCCAGCGGGCCTTTCCGT
>NZ_JAGWDK010000543.1 GCF_018398875.1 Bradyrhizobium sp. sGM-13
TACGGGGCACTTTCGACCCAAAGTGGCTCCATCAATATCGCGTGCTCCGAAAACACTGACCAATTTGCGGTAACCTGGACGGAACGCGGAGGACCACCGGTCGGTCGTCAAGCAAAGGTAGAGGGCTTTGGTACGCTACTCGCCCGTGCGACGATGCAGAGCCAATTCGGGGGCGTGATCGCGTGGGATTGGAACCCAGCGGGCCTGAC
>NZ_JAGWDK010000544.1 GCF_018398875.1 Bradyrhizobium sp. sGM-13
ATCCTGCAGGTTGGTTCCGATCGCCGGCAGATCGGCGACGACAGCATCTTATCTCCGGTTTCCGAGCCAGCCGCTACGAATAACTGCCAAACTCATTTAGTAGGTTTCTTAGACCGCTGCCGACGTGAGCGAGTTAGGCCAGCCCCGATGGCCGCCGCCCGTCGTATCAATCGCTGCGTATCTTAGGCCTTCGTGTTCGACGGCCTGAT
>NZ_JAGWDK010000545.1 GCF_018398875.1 Bradyrhizobium sp. sGM-13
TTGTCAATCCCTCTTGCTTGGTCCACTTGCCGGGCACTTGCTTCTGTACGGGATCGGCGCTGAGGCCGTCACCTTCTGGGGTGCATGAGGAACCGGCCGGCCAATCTACGGGGTGCGTGGTTGTGAGCCGACTTCCCGGATGGCGGCCTGACCGGATCCATCGTCCCGGCGAGGGACTTCGCTCGGGGAGAGCCTGGTGTCTTGGCCCG
>NZ_JAGWDK010000546.1 GCF_018398875.1 Bradyrhizobium sp. sGM-13
GCGAGCTTCACCGACCATGCATCCGTCAGCGTCTGATAGCGCGTGAACCAAAAATTCAGCGCGGAGAATGTGCCGGACGCGCCGACGCGCGACAGATAATCGTCGTCCCGATGCGAGGCATCGAGAATGTCGAAGCCCTGGCGATAGTTCATCGTCAGATAATTGATGCCGCCGAAATGGTCCTGCAGGCGGTAGTCCGATGTGAGGCT
>NZ_JAGWDK010000547.1 GCF_018398875.1 Bradyrhizobium sp. sGM-13
TTCCAGGTGGTGTTCAAAATTCCCGGCCGCGTCAGCCTCGGTGCCAGCGAAGGCGCCAAGAGCCTGCGTGTCACTAGCGCGACGCTCGCGCCCGATCTCGCGGTCCGCGCCGCCCCGGTGAAGGACCCGACCGCGTTCCTCGAGGCGAGCTTCAAGCAGAACGAGGACGCGCCGCTGTTGCCGGGACGCGTCTCGATCTACCGCGACGG
>NZ_JAGWDK010000548.1 GCF_018398875.1 Bradyrhizobium sp. sGM-13
TCTGCGGCTGAGCCGGCTGAGCCGGCTGAGCCGGCTGCGCCGGCGTGGTCGCAGAGCCGGTCGGAACCGCGGCTTCGGCAGTCTTGGTCGATTTACCGGTCTGCTGTTGCGCGTCGCCCTCCATCGCGGAACTGACGAAGCGATCCTGCGGCTTGGAAGGCTTCGCCTCGGCCATCGGTACCGACGCATTGTCCTGCGGGAACACGTCG
>NZ_JAGWDK010000549.1 GCF_018398875.1 Bradyrhizobium sp. sGM-13
CACGGAAGCCATCAGCGCGAACTTGCGCGCGGAGAACAGCGAGCGGCGAGCTGCGCCGTACGACGGTAGCGAAGAAAGATCGACGGGACGTTCTGTCATGTTTCTAAAATCTCCGGAGCGTGAATTTCGACGGTGCGGGGCTGGGCACCTGACAGGACGGAAGATGGGGCTTGCCGCCTTACCGCGCGCTGGCTGGGGAATTAAACTTT
>NZ_JAGWDK010000550.1 GCF_018398875.1 Bradyrhizobium sp. sGM-13
GCGGGCCGCATCGCGACCACTTCATCGCGTTCGCTCGGCGGCAGGGTCGCGACGCGGCGGTCGTCGTGGTCACACGATGGTTCGCGCCGTTTACCGACAGCGGCAGACACTGGCCTGGTCCGGAGAACTACGACGCCGCTCTGAACGTCGGCGATTATGCGGCGGAAGGTTTTGCCGACGCCGATGCCGCGCAATTGCGTCTGTCAGAT
>NZ_JAGWDK010000551.1 GCF_018398875.1 Bradyrhizobium sp. sGM-13
GCGCACATGACCCAGTGGCTGCGCTCGCCTGATTCAAAGAGTAACGCGTAACCTGCACAAGCATAAGAACCATGCCGGCCCACAAAACGGCTTCGACGGAGGATGCGCATCGCGACGCGAAATCGCGCGCCGCGGCTCTGTCGCGATGGGACGATGAGCTAGGCGCAGTCCCCGACGAACTGCCGAGGCGAACCAATTTCGGCAACAGG
>NZ_JAGWDK010000552.1 GCF_018398875.1 Bradyrhizobium sp. sGM-13
GGGCCGTTTCTCATTCAGAAGCGGGCCAGCTCTGGCCGAGCATGGCTGCCCACTTTATACTCGTGGTCGCGTTGCGCAGCCGCCGATTCTTGCGAGATTAGCGCCAGCGCAGAGTAATCAGATCAATTGCTGGGAAGGGCGATGTCGGTACAGTTAGACACTCGAACAATTCTGATCGCGCTAGTCGTCGTCAACGCGATTGCCATTG
>NZ_JAGWDK010000553.1 GCF_018398875.1 Bradyrhizobium sp. sGM-13
TGACTCCGGCATCCTGCTCGATGACATGTTCTTTGCCGACGGCGGGCTTGTGCCCTCCGATCGTTTCATCGGCACCCGCGTCGAGGCCGAACTCGCCTTCGTGATGAAGTCGCGGCTGTCCGGACCTGACTGCACGATGTTCGACGTGCTCAACGCCACCGACTTCGTCGTGCCGGCGCTGGAAATTCTGGATACGCGGGTCGAGCGG
>NZ_JAGWDK010000554.1 GCF_018398875.1 Bradyrhizobium sp. sGM-13
TGCCGGGCGGCGACCGCATGGGCGAATGGAAAGCGGCCAAGATACGCGAGCGTGTTACCCGGCGCTTGAACACCCCGAAAGGGACGGGCAGCTCCCGAAGCTTTCGACCGACAAGCATCGCGTCGATTGGCGCGACCTCACCAGCGCGAAAGAAATGACGGCGGCGCTGAACTGCTATCTCGTCACGCATCCGAACGCGATCTGCGAG
>NZ_JAGWDK010000555.1 GCF_018398875.1 Bradyrhizobium sp. sGM-13
GGGCTCTGGCGGATGCCGCAAATAACCAAGGCGGACACGGAGGTCTGGCGCTGCCTTCCCTTATGAAAGGCGCTTTCGCTGGCACTTGAAGGCATAGTACGACCGCCCCACGCCGAGCCAGGGCGGTCGACCAACTTTCTTCAATGACTCAGCGGCACTGACGAGTGAAAATTTTCAGATGCTACCGAGCGTTATAGACCACCTCGCC
>NZ_JAGWDK010000556.1 GCF_018398875.1 Bradyrhizobium sp. sGM-13
GAAGGATCCATCCGGCCTCGTAGGTCACACGAGCTCCCGCAGATAAAGACACGCCCACGAGGGCGCGCAGCCGAGCTGGAGGAGCACAGGAAGACCCTCCGCCAACGCACTTAGTTCGAAATGCCATGCCCCTGATCCTAGGCGGAACTCGTTTGTGCCGCCCCAGTATCGTTGGGAAGCAATAAGCCGGTGACAGAGATCAATTAAT
>NZ_JAGWDK010000557.1 GCF_018398875.1 Bradyrhizobium sp. sGM-13
GACAGTCGGGACAACCCCTTCGAGCCCACTCGCGGCAAGCGCCTGTCGCTGGCCGTCGAGTACGCGGGCGGCTTCCTGGGCGGCGACAACGAGTTCCTCCGGCCGGAGCTGTCGTTCAGCATGTTCCAGCCGGTGAGCAACTACCCGACCAAGACCCTGGTGGCGCTCAACGTCGAGGGCGGCCTGATCGATCCATTCGGCAAAAATG
>NZ_JAGWDK010000558.1 GCF_018398875.1 Bradyrhizobium sp. sGM-13
CAGCGGAGCGGTGCATCCATGAGCTGTTCGAGGCGGAGGTGCGCAAGGCGCCGGATGCGGTGGCGGTGGTCTGTGCGGAGGAACACCTGAGCTATGGCGAGCTCAATGCGCGGGCGAACCGGCTGGCGCATCATCTGATCTCGCTCGGGGTGAGGCCGGATCAGCCGGTTGCGATCTGTCTTGAGCGCAGTCTGGCGATGGTGGTGG
>NZ_JAGWDK010000559.1 GCF_018398875.1 Bradyrhizobium sp. sGM-13
GGCCGCAGCCTGCTCGATCGGTGAGAATGGTAGGTCAAGACTTTCAGCCACGGCCTTATAAGTCAGCCGGCCACGATAAACATTGAGACCCGCCCGAAGATGGGGATTTTCGAGTACGGCCGAAAATCCCTTGTTGGCGAGAGCCAAACCCAAAAGGCAGTGTGGCGTTGTTCAGTGCCTGGCTTGAGGTGAGCGAGACAGCTCCCG
>NZ_JAGWDK010000560.1 GCF_018398875.1 Bradyrhizobium sp. sGM-13
GCGCAGGCGCGGCATGGCATGCGGCCGGCGCATATTCACTTCCTGGTCGGTGCAGCCGGCTATCGCGAACTGGTCACGGCGCTCTATCTGCGTGACGATCCCCATCTCGCCGATGATGTCGTGTTCGGCTCGTCGGGCGATCTTGCCGTCGACGTGGTCGCAAACGATCCCGACTGCCCGATCAAGGGTATGCCGAGCATCCGCTTC
>NZ_JAGWDK010000561.1 GCF_018398875.1 Bradyrhizobium sp. sGM-13
TGCTAGCCAGTGGATTGCGTACCGCTGATATCAAGTCCGAGGGCACGACGGCGGCCTCGACCACGCAGATGGGCGAGGCAATCCTGAAGGAGCTGCAGAAGCTACACGCGTGAGTGATTTGTTTGGTGTAGCCCGGATGAAGCGTAGCGAAATCCGGGGTCTATCTCACAAGCGGCAAGATTCCCGGATTGCGGCTTCGCTCCATCC
>NZ_JAGWDK010000562.1 GCF_018398875.1 Bradyrhizobium sp. sGM-13
AGTGCCGGATGCAGGACTTGCAGGACTTCGGGACGGCCGGCGAGCCAGCGCGCCATTTCGAGGGCCGAGCGATAATGCTGCGCGAGCCGCACCGATAGCGTGCGTGTGCCACGCAGCGCCAGGAATACGTCGTCGGGCCCTGCACAAACGCCAAGCAGGCGAATGCCCTCGGTGAGCAGCGGCCAGGCTTTCGCGTTCGCCGAAATT
>NZ_JAGWDK010000563.1 GCF_018398875.1 Bradyrhizobium sp. sGM-13
GCCGCCGATGTGGTGGCCGGCCGCATCCGCAACGGCCTCAAGCACGTCGCCTCCGACCGACTGGTCATCGCGCCCGATTGCGGCATGAAATACATGCCGCGCCATGTCGCGTTTGGGAAATTGAAAGCGATGTGCGACGCCGCAGCGACGGTGCGCAAGGAGATCAGCTAAGCGGCCTGCCCTGCAGCCACGCCGCGCCTCGCGCAT
>NZ_JAGWDK010000564.1 GCF_018398875.1 Bradyrhizobium sp. sGM-13
GCTGCGCAAGAGCCATTTCGACGACATCCCGATCAAGCCGCAGCGCGTCTATGAGGAGATGAGCAGGGCCTTCGGACGCGAAACCTGCTATGTCAGCGTGATCGGGCTGTCGCAGATCGCCGGCGCGCAATTCCTCGGTGTTTACAGTCCGCGCAACTGGATCAATGCGGGGCAGGCCGGCCCGCTCGGCTGGACGCTTCCCGCCGC
>NZ_JAGWDK010000565.1 GCF_018398875.1 Bradyrhizobium sp. sGM-13
CGGGTCTGCTTATGGCTACTACGGCAGCCCCTACTATTACGACGACCCCTATTATTACGACGAGACCGTAGTCGCCGCAGGGCCCCCGGTCGGCGATGATGCCGTGGCGTATTGCATGCGGAGGTACAAGTCCTACGACCCGGCGTCAGGAACGTATCTTGGCTATGACGGGCAACGTCATCCCTGCCCGGCGCAATAGCAAGACAT
>NZ_JAGWDK010000566.1 GCF_018398875.1 Bradyrhizobium sp. sGM-13
CCTTCTCGGCCGCGTCAATGCCGTGAACTTGGAACACGTTCTTGGCGATATCCAAACCGATCGTGGTAATTTGCATGTGGACGGCTCCCCTCATGTGATTCGTTTCGACGAACCACCCTATGGCACTGCGATGCCGGGAGCGGGCGCCGTCCACCACATCAAATTCAGACGTTCGCTCCCTTTGAAGCGCCGGGTAAAAGGCGGCAT
>NZ_JAGWDK010000567.1 GCF_018398875.1 Bradyrhizobium sp. sGM-13
CTGGGTGCGCGATGCGGTTGTGGTGGCGCGCCAGGACCGGTCCGGCGACAAGCACATCGTCGGCTATGTGGTGTGTGCGCCCGAAGCTCAATCGGATGAGCTGGATGGCGCTGACCTTGCCAGCGCCTTGCGCACGCACTTAGGTGCGTACCTGCCGGACTACATGGTGCCGGCGGCGTTCGTGCGGCTATCGGGGCTGCCGCTGA
>NZ_JAGWDK010000568.1 GCF_018398875.1 Bradyrhizobium sp. sGM-13
TCAGTATACCTTGGCAAATGCGCATGGGTGTCGCCGGCCTCGGCGGCGGCGAGCACGTCCGTCACTGTGGCATGATCGACGAAGTGATGGCCGACTTCGGCGGCGGGCGCCGTATCGCAGCGGCCGACGCAGGGCGCGCGCACGACGCGAATGCTGGGGCCGGCGCTATCCTGCAGCTCGTGCAGCAGCTTCTCCGCACCCATCAT
>NZ_JAGWDK010000569.1 GCF_018398875.1 Bradyrhizobium sp. sGM-13
TCCAAAGAAGCGTAGCGGAGGAGTCAAATTGTCGGCTTGATAACCGACATCGACTGCCATGCGCGCGTTCTCGCCCCGGTAGTCGAGGCCGAGGACGACGTTGCCGAACTCATCGGTCTGACGGTCCCACGGTGTATTGCCGTTCGAATAGGTGCTGTTAACCCGAACGCCCCATTCCTTGTGCTCGCCGTAGCGCCGGCTGACGT
>NZ_JAGWDK010000570.1 GCF_018398875.1 Bradyrhizobium sp. sGM-13
AGGCGTGAGTTGATCGCCCCAGGCATATTCCGCGCCGTCGAGTCCGCCGCGCGCGGCAAACTCCCATTCGGCTTCTGTCGCCAATTCCTTGCCCGCCCATTTCGCATAGGCCGCCGCATCGGCGTGGCAGATGTGCACGACAGGATGATCGTCGAGCGCGTTGATGTTGCTCTTACGCCCATAGGGACGGCGCCAGTTCGCATCCT
>NZ_JAGWDK010000571.1 GCF_018398875.1 Bradyrhizobium sp. sGM-13
CTTCCTTGCAGAAGCAGACCTTTTTCGCGCGCCGGGTCGTCTCCGGATCGGCGGCAACCTCGGCGGCCTGCGCGTCCATCTGCGCCATCCCCTTGGTCTGCCGATTCTTGCCCACCTCCCACGGCGCCGGTCGACGCAGCTGCTCCCACATCGGGTTGAACAGCGCCTTGTCGATCTCCTCGACCAGCTTCACCATACCGACAT
>NZ_JAGWDK010000572.1 GCF_018398875.1 Bradyrhizobium sp. sGM-13
TTCGCGAGATATCGAGCAGGCGCAGTTTTACGCTTCGCGTTCGGTCGCGCAGTTTTGTTCCGGCCGTGCCGACGATCTTGGTGACCTTCTTCATGGTGCGGATCAACACCCTGACCCCGTCGCCCAGCAACATGCTGTCGGTCGGGTAGTGGATGTTGGTCTCCACCACCGTCGTATCCACGCGCATTCTGCGTCCCTGCGTCA
>NZ_JAGWDK010000573.1 GCF_018398875.1 Bradyrhizobium sp. sGM-13
TCGAAGGTGACGAAGAGATTGACGGTGCCGTTGCGGCGGTACTCATAATCGTAGCGCTCGCGCTGTCCGGGCCTGGCCGGGATCGGCTGGCGCACCTCGCCGATCAGCTGGATGGGGGTCTCGTCGAAGCAGACCAGCGGCCGCTCGAGATCCGGCGCCTCGGAATAGAGATCGAGCACGTCCTCCATGCGGGCGACGTATTCG
>NZ_JAGWDK010000574.1 GCF_018398875.1 Bradyrhizobium sp. sGM-13
GCTGGTTGCGGGTCAACACCAGCTCGGAGACCATGGTCATCAGATGTTCGAGGGTGTCGACGTTGACGCGGATCGACTGGTTGGCGACCTTGTCGGCGACCTCGCCATCGACCTCGACGGCGGCGGCGCGCTTGGCCGGTTTTGCCTTGGTTTCCTTCGCAGTTTCCTTGGCTTCCGGCGCCGGCGCAGCCTTGGCAACGGCAA